>NZ_JBWKQO010000005.1:0-652494 GCF_059418825.1 Pseudomonas sp. GW821-FHT07F01 | reverse complement strand
GCACTCGACAGGATTCGAACCTGTGACCGCTCGGTTCGTAGCCGAGTACTCTATCCAGCTGAGCTACGAGTGCATTTTGTGTTTTTAGACCAGACCACAACTGGTTGAAGCCAAGTTAACTACATAACTGTAACTAACTCTTAAATGGTGCACTCGACAGGATTCGAACCTGTGACCGCTCGGTTCGTAGCCGAGTACTCTATCCAGCTGAGCTACGAGTGCATTTGTTGCCGCGCATTATAGGCCGTTAAATCTTTTTGTAAAGCACTTTTTCTAGTAATTTCAACAACTTACAGAAGAAGCCAGATTACAACGTACTAAGCAAATAATGGCGGAGAACGGGGGATTCGAACCCCCGACACCCTTTTGAGGTGTACTCCCTTAGCAGGGGAGCGCCTTCGGCCACTCGGCCAGCTCTCCGCAACACGGGGCGTATATTAACCAGCTTTCTCCCCGTTTGCAAACAAAAAAAACGATAAAAATTAATGGCTTGGTTCTTCGTCCTTCTCTTTCTTAATCCGCAGGTAAATTTCCTCACGGTGAACCGCCACTTCTTTGGGGGCGTTGACACCAATACGCACTTGATTACCTTTGACGCCGAGCACGGTCACAGTGATCTCGCCATCACCAATGATCAGGCTTTCTGCGCACCGACGAGTCAGAATCAGCATACCTTTCTCCTCACGCATTACATTTTCAGGGACTACAGTCTGCAAAAAAAAGGGTGTTGGCCTACAACCGGGTCGGCTGCAGTCCTACACGCCTAAGTATTGACTAGCACGGGCAAAAGAACAGTTTTCTCCCGTGCCGATCAAAAACACAAAGGGCGCGGTCAGACCGCGCCCTTTCAAACACGCATCACTCGCCCTGTCGGGCCGGAGCGTCGAGCTCGAAAGCGGTGTGCAGCGCACGTACCGCCAACTCCAGGTACTTCTCCTCGATCACCACCGAAACCTTGATTTCAGAAGTGGAGATCATCTGGATGTTGATGCTCTCTTTAGCCAGGGCCTCGAACATGCGGCTGGCAACGCCCGCGTGGGAGCGCATGCCGACACCAACGATCGATACCTTGGCAATGTCTGTGTCGCCTACCACTTCGCGGGCACCGATTTCACGTGCGGTGTTTTCCAGCACGGTCTGGGCCGCCAGGTAGTCATTGCGGTGCACGGTGAAGGTGAAGTCGGTGGTGTTATCGTGCGAAACGTTCTGCACGATCATGTCGACTTCAATGTTCGCCGCGCTGATCGGGCCAAGGATCTTGAAGGCCACGCCAGGATTGTCTGGCACGCCACGGATAGTCAGCTTGGCTTCATCGCGGTTGAAAGCGATGCCGGAAATGATCGGCTGTTCCATGGATTCCTCTTCATCAATAGTAATGAGGGTGCCCGGACCCTCCTGAAAGCTGTGCAGAACGCGCAGCGGAACGTTGTACTTGCCAGCAAACTCGACCGCACGGATCTGCAGCACCTTGGAACCGAGACTGGCCATTTCCAGCATCTCTTCGAAGGTGATCTTGTCCAGGCGCTGAGCCTTGGGCACAACCCGCGGATCGGTGGTGTAGACGCCGTCCACATCGGTATAGATCTGGCACTCATCGGCCTTCAGAGCTGCCGCCAGCGCCACACCGGTGGTGTCGGAACCACCACGACCCAGGGTGGTGATGTTGCCGTGCTCGTCAACGCCCTGGAAACCGGCAACCACTACCACACGACCGGCTTTCAGATCGCCACGAATCTTCTGATCATCAATCTGCAGGATTCGCGCTTTATTGTGAGCGCTGTCGGTGAGGATGCGCACCTGGTTACCGGTATAGGACACCGCCGGAACACCGCGCTTGATCAACGCCATGGCCAGCAACGCGATAGTCACTTGCTCGCCGGTGGAGACGATCACATCCAGCTCACGGGGAACCGGTTTGGCTTCGCCACTGATCTGCTTGGCCAGATCGATCAGGCGGTTGGTTTCGCCACTCATCGCCGACAGCACGATCACCAGGTCATCGCCGGCTTCGCGGAACTTCTTCACCTTGTCGGCGACCTGCTCGATCCGCTCGACAGAGCCGACCGAAGTGCCTCCAAATTTCTGTACGATCAAAGCCATTTTCTAAGCCGCCTCAGCCCGTAAAGGGGCGCCCGTTAAACAATCAAACTGCACAGCGCAAGGACCCGCCACTAGACGACGGGCCCGGCTCGGCGCCTTAAATACCCTGCTCGACAAATGGCACGGTCAGGGCCAGCGCGGCATCCAGTGCAGCGGCATCAACACCGCCGCCCTGCGCCATGTCTGGACGACCACCGCCCTTCCCGCCCACTGCCGCAGCGGCTTGCTTCATCAAATCACCGGCTTTGAGTTGGCCAGTCAGGTCCTTGGTTACACCGGCAACCAGTACGACCTTTTCCTCATGGACACTGCCGAGCAGGATCACTGCGCGGCCGAGTTTGTTTTTCAACTGATCCACCAGCGCCAGCAGCGCCTTGCCATCCTGGCCGTCGAGACGCGCAGCCAGCACTTTCACGCCCTTGACGTCTGCCGCCTGAGCGGACAGATCATCGCCCGCGGCGCTTGCAGCCTTGGCCTGCAACTGCTCGAGTTGCTTCTCCAGCAAGCGGTTGCGTTCCAGCACTGCCGACAGCTTGTCGATCAGGTTGTCGCGGCTGCCCTTGACCAGGGTCGCCGCTTCCTTGAGTTGTTCTTCCGCCGCATTCAGGTACGCCAGGGCCGCAGCACCAGTCACTGCCTCGATACGACGCACGCCGGAAGCCACACCGCCTTCGCTGGTGATTTTCAGCAAGCCGATATCGCCGGTACGGTTGGCGTGGATACCGCCACACAGCTCTACCGAGAAGTCGCCGCCCATGCTCAGTACGCGCACGCTGTCGCCGTACTTCTCGCCGAACAGCGCCATGGCGCCCTTCTTCTTGGCGGTATCGATATCAGTTTCTTCGGTTTCCACCGGGGTGTTCTTGCGAATCTCGGCGTTGACGATGTCTTCCAGCGCCTTGATCTGCTCGGGCTTGATCGCCTCGAAGTGGCTGAAGTCGAAACGCAGGCGCTGGCTGTCCACCAGCGAGCCCTTCTGCTGTACGTGTTCGCCCAATACCTGGCGCAGCGCAGCGTGCAGCAAGTGGGTGGCCGAGTGGTTCAGCGAGGTCGCGTGGCGCACTTGCGCGTCGACCTGGGTTTCAACCGGCGCACCAACAGTCAGGCTACCCTTGGCCAGCACGCCATGGTGCAGGAAGGCACCGCCGGTCTTGGTGGTGTCGCGCACGTCGAAACGCGCGTTGCCAGCCTGAAGATAACCGCAGTCACCGATCTGGCCGCCGGATTCGGCATAGAACGGGGTCTGGTCAAGAACCACCACACCGTCTTCGCCTTCGCTCAGCACGTCGACCGATTGCCCTTCCTTATAAAGAGCAACCACTTTCGCCGAACCGCTGGTGGCGTGGTAACCGGTGAACTCGGTGGCCACGTCGACCTTGACCAGGCTGTTGTAGTCCATGCCGAAAGAACTGGCGGAGCGGGCACGCACACGCTGGGCTTCCATTTCGCGCTCGAAGCCTTCCTCGTCGAGAGTCAGGTTGCGCTCGCGGGCGATATCGCCAGTCAGGTCCATCGGGAAACCGTAGGTGTCGTACAGCTTGAACACCACGTCGCCCGGCACCACCGAGCCCTTGAGCTCGGCCAGGTCCTGCTCGAGGATCTTCAAGCCCTGCTCCAGGGTCTTGGCGAACTGCTCTTCTTCGGCTTTGAGCACACGCTCGATGTGCGCCTGCTGGGACTTCAGCTCCGGGAAGGCTTCGCCCATCTCGGCAACCAGGGCGGCAACGATCTGATAGAAGAAACTGCCCTTGGCGCCCAGTTTGTTGCCGTGACGGCAAGCGCGGCGAATGATACGGCGCAGCACATAGCCACGGCCTTCGTTGGACGGCAGTACGCCGTCGGCAATCAGGAAGCCGCAGGAACGAATATGGTCCGCCACCACTTTCAGCGAAGCCTGGGCATCGTTGGTGCAGCCGATGGCCTTGGCTGCCGCATCCAGCAAGCTCTGGAACAGGTCGATCTCATAGTTCGAGTGCACGTGCTGCAGCACCGCGCTGATCCGCTCCAGGCCCATGCCGGTGTCCACCGACGGCGCGGGCAGCGGGTGCAACACGCCATCGGCGGTGCGGTTGAACTGCATGAACACGTTGTTCCAGATTTCGATGTAACGGTCGCCGTCCTCTTCCGGCGAGCCGGGCGGGCCGCCCCAGATATCGGCGCCGTGATCGTAGAAAATCTCGGTGCAAGGGCCGCACGGGCCGGTATCGCCCATGGTCCAGAAGTTGTCGGACGCGTAAGGCGCACCCTTGTTGTCGCCGATACGCACCATGCGCTCGGCGGGTACGCCGACTTCCTTGGTCCAGATGTCGTAGGCCTCGTCGTCGGTGGCATACACCGTGACCCAGAGCTTTTCCTTGGGCAGGTTGAGCCACTTGTCGGAGGTCAGGAAGGTCCAGGCGAAGGTGATCGCATCACGCTTGAAGTAGTCACCGAAGCTGAAGTTGCCCAGCATTTCGAAGAAGGTGTGGTGACGAGCGGTGTAACCGACGTTTTCCAGGTCGTTGTGCTTGCCGCCGGCGCGGACGCACTTCTGGCTGCTGACAGCGCGGGTATAGGCGCGCTTTTCCTGCCCCAGGAAGCAATCCTTGAACTGGTTCATCCCCGCGTTGGTGAACAGCAGGGTGGGGTCGTTGCCTGGGATCAAGGAGCTGGAGGCTACACGGGTGTGGCCTTGCTCTTCGAAGAAGCGGAGGAAGGCTTCACGGATTTCTGCGCTTTTCATTAGGTTCTTCCACGGAGACTGCGGCCAAAGGCCTGTGCGCAACGTCAACAGACGAAACGACGGCAAAGGGCCGCATTATATCGGCGTTAATCACTAGGTACAGCGTGTTTGTACGATACAAACAGTCAATTGGACGGAGAACACTGTCAGTTACGGGAAAACTCGGCAAAAGTGCTCAGCACGTGCTCGATTTGCCCGGCGCTGACGTCCAGATGAGTGACCAGACGCAACCGTGATGCGGCGCTGAGCTTGATCCCGCGCTCGGCGGCGAACGCCTTGAGCGCCTCGGCCCGATCCCCCATCTCTACATACACCATGTTGGTCTGCACCGGCTCGACACTGTAGCCCACCCGCCGCAAGCCATCGGCCAGCAATTGTGCATGGGCGTGGTCGTCGGCCAGACGCTGTACCTGATGGTCCAGGGCATACAGCCCCGCTGCCGCCAAACCGCCTGCCTGGCGCATGCCGCCACCGACCATCTTGCGCAGGCGCCGGGCCTTGGCGATCAGTTCCACCGAGCCACACAGCACCGAGCCCACCGGCGCACCTAGACCTTTGGACAGGCACACCGACACCGAATCGAAATGCTCGGCAATCACCCGTGCATCCACCCCGAGCTTGACCGCTGCGTTGTACAGCCGCGCGCCATCCAGATGCAGGGCCAGCCCGTGTTCCCGGGTAAAGGCCCGCGCCTGGGCCAGGTAGGCCAAGGGCAGCACCTTGCCCTGCATGGTGTTTTCCAGGGCCAGCAGGCGGGTGCGGGCAAAATGAAAGTCATCGGGCTTGATGGCCGCAGCCACCTGGACAAGGTCCAGCGAACCGTCAGCCTGCAATTCCAGTGGCTGGGGCTGGATAGAGCCGAGTACCGCCGCGCCCCCGCCTTCATATTTATAGGTATGGGCCTGTTGCCCGACGATGTACTCGTCGCCCCGCTCACAGTGAGCCATCAAGGCCAGCAGGTTGCTCATGGTGCCCGAGGGCACGAACAGCGCCGCAGCAAAACCCAGGCGCCGCGCCAATTCACCTTCCAACCGATTGACTGTCGGATCTTCGCCGTACACATCATCCCCGGTGGGCGCACTGGCCATGGCATCGAGCATGCCAGGGGTCGGCTGGGTCACGGTGTCACTACGAAGATCGATCACGCTCATCACATCTGGCCTCGGCTGTGGGACCTGCAAGGTCCGCTCTTGAACAGGGGGAACTCCCTTTCGAAACGAAACTGCGGCCATGGCCGGCAATAATCAAGCAACAACTGTAGAAAAGCCTGAGTCTGGCGTTGAAAAATCCGATGAGAATTATCCAAAAGGTGCGATGCGTCTCGAGAGGATCTGTGTTAAAAACTCACCGCCCGCGAAAAATTGCGGGCAAACGTTCTCAGGGCGGGGTGCAATTCCCCACCGGCGGTAATTGCGTGCAATGCGCATAGCCCGCGAGCGCTTGGCGAGACCGGTGGCTTGGCCACAGGTGACGACAAGGTCAGCAGACCCGGTGTGATTCCGGGGCCGACGGTCATAGTCCGGATGAAGAGAGAACGGGATTGGCGCCAAAGGGCCGTTGCCGGGCAGTTCGTGGGAAATCCACGACCGTTCTGCGCGCACCCTTAAATCCCATTCGATTCATATATGCCCTGTTTTTCACACAAACAGGAGTCAGAACAGATGCAACCCACTGCAATCGATAGCAAAAGCAAACACCACCCCAACGAGCGCGTCGCCTTTATCCAGGCCTGCTGGCACAAGGAAATCGTCGATCAGAGCCGTCAGGGCTTCGTCACTGAAATGCTCGCCCAGGGCTATCAGGAATCCGATATCGACTTCTTCGAAGTCGGCGGCGCCTTCGAAATCCCGCTGCACGCCAAACTGCTGGCCAAATCTGGTCGTTATACCGGGATCGTTGCTGCCGGCCTGGTGGTGGACGGTGGCATCTACCGTCACGAGTTCGTCGCCCAGTCGGTCATCAGCGGCCTGATGCAAGTGCAACTGGAAACCGAAGTGCCTATCTTTTCGGTGGTGCTGACCCCGCATCATTTCCATGCGGGTGAAGAGCATCAGAAGTTCTTCTTCGAGCACTTCGTGCACAAAGGCCAGGAAGCGGCGAGAACCTGTGCCGACACCCTGCAGAAGGTCCGCGCCCTGCGCCGTAACGAGCAGCGTGCGGTAGCGGTTTAAGCGGTAGCGGTATCGCCGGCAAGCCGGCTCCTGCGGGGGCCCGGCTCGCCGGCGAACCTCAGGCCAGGCCGTCGGCCGTGGCCGGCACAATCAGAATCCCTGCGCGCAAGCCGTTCTTCACCTTGGGATTGGGAAAAATGATCCGTGCCCCCGTCTCCTCGATGACCCAGCGGGTCTGGGCGATATCCTCGGCCAGCAGGTAACCCACTTCCAGTTCGGAAAAGTTCTCGATGTCTGCCGGCAGATGCAGGTGGAAGCTGTCGCTGTGCTTGATGACTTCCCGAGCCACGCTGAACAACTGCAACCCGTCGAGGCTGTCCTGCTCCGCAGGTGGTTCGCTACCGTCGATGATCTGCTTGAGCCGGGTTTCCAGGCGTTCGACATTGATCCCCTGGTTCTGCCCGAATGGCCGTGCCTTGCCCAACTCCAGGGTGAAGGACTCGGCCCCCAGCTGATCGTAGGTGTAGGCACTGAAGACGATGGAAGACTTATTCTGCAACAGCACCGCTTCCATACCGGCAGCCCGCAGGCGTGCCAGCTCACGGCGTGAATGCTGACGCCCGTCCTTCCATGGGTACAGGGCAAACTGCTCGATCTTCGAGCCGCGGATTGCCGTGTGCAGGTCGTAGTGCAGGCGCTGGCGATCGGGCTGGCTGAAGAAGCTCGCCGCCAGTCGCTCCAGTTCACAAGCGCGCAGGGCTTCGAAACCACTGCTCGATTCATGCCGGCCATTGAACAGCCGGTTGACGTCCTGTTCGACAAAACGCTCGCCGCGGCGCATGGCCTCGGGGTTGCCGAACAGGAACAGGATACGTGCGCGGGGCTTCAGATCGCCCCGGGCGATGTCATGCAACAGGCGGTCGAGCAGCTCGATGGGAGCCGTCTCGTTGCCATGGATTCCCGCTGACAGCAGCAGGTCCAGGCCGTTATCGCGAGCCTCGGGCGGCCGCACTTCCAGAGCCCCCTCGCTCAGCCAGCGCATGCGCACGCCGTCGACAGTCAGTTGAGTCTTCTCCGCCGGTTCACGGCCGGCGAGGGTCAGTTCAAGCAGTTTGCCGAGGGCGAGCATAGAGCGGACTTCCTTAGTGAGCGTGGCCGCAGTCAGGGCCGTGCACGTGATCATCGTCACCGGCGTCGGCCGGCTCCATTTCCAGTTGCAGGCTGACCAGGTTGGTCGCCAGTGGGCGCAGCAGCAGGCTGGCGTATTCCGCATCGCCTTCTTCCACATCCACGCCGATCAGCAGCTGGCCGCGGCCGTCCTGCTGGATCCACACTTCCTTGCCCTGCCACAGCACGGCGAAACGGGTGCAGGACGTTTCCAGCTGAGTGCCGTCGGTGTCTTCAAGGATCAGCTGCAGGGTATCGCTCATGGGTCAGTTCTCATCTGGGGTAAAGCTGCGCGCCCGGGATCGCCGGGTACTGGCTTTCAATTGATCTGGAAGGGATAAACCGCGCCCAGTTTAAGGATTTGCGTCAGTTCATCCAGTGCCGTCCGGCACTCAAGCAGCAGTTGCGGGTCCGCCAGGTCGCTTTCGCTCAGGCGGTCGCGATAGTGCTTGCCGACCCATTGGGTCAGGGTGTCGTACAACGGCGCGGTCATGATAACCCCAGGATTGACCGCCGCCAGCTCGGTTTCCTTGAGCGCTACGCGCAAGCGCAGGCACGCCGGGCCACCGCCGTTCTGCATGCTCTGCTTGAGGTCGAAGACCTTCACTTCACGAATCAGCCCGCCAGAGCTGGTGAGGCTTTGCAGGTACTGCCAGACTCGCTCGTTGCCGCGGCATTCCTCGGGCACGATCAGCAGCATCGAGCCGTCGGCGCGTGACAGCAACTGGCTGTTGAACAGGTAGGAGCGCACGGCATCTTCCACCGTCACCTGCGAACGCGGCACGCAGATCGACTGGAAGTTGCCGCCGCGCTTGCCCAGCTTGCCCTGCAACTCGGCGAGCATCTTATCGGTCTCGAGGAAGGCGTCCTCGTGATAGAACAACACCTCGCCATTGCCCACCGCGATCACGTCGTTGTGGAACACGCCCTGGTCGATCACCGAAGGGTTCTGCTGGGCATAGACCACCCCTTCCTCGCTCAGGCCATGCAACCTGGCGACGGCCTGGGAAGCTTCCAGGGTCTGGCGCGCCGGGTACTTCTGCGGTGCCGGGTAGCGAGTATCGAAAGCACTGCGACCGAAGACGAAGAACTCCACGCCGGCCTGCCCATAGTCACGGCAGAAGCGCGTGTGGTTGGCGGCGCCTTCGTCGCCGAACTGCGCTACCGCCGGCAGGGCCGCGTGATGAGCGAAATGCTTCTGGTCGGCGAACATGGCCCCCAGCACGCGGCTGGTGGTGGGGTGCTCGATGCTGCGGTGGTATTTGCAGTTGAGGTTGGCGGCAGTGAAGTGCACACGGCCATCGGCGGTGTCGGCACTGGGGCTGACCGTGGCGGCGTTGGCCACCCACATGCTCGATGCCGAGCAACTGGCGACCAGCAATGGCATCGCCTGCTTGGCGGCCTGCTGGATGACTTGGGCGTCTGTTCCGGCAAAACCCAGGTTGCGCAGGGCGGCCACGTCCGGGCGCTCTTGCGGGGCGAGCACGCCTTGCTGAAAGCCCATTTCCATCAGCGCTTTCATTTTCGCCAGGCCTTGCAGCGCCGCTTCCCTGGGATTGGAGCCCTGCTGGCTGTTGCTCTGGGAGGCAACGTTGCCGTAGGACAGGCCGCCGTAGTTATGGGTCGGCCCCACTAGCCCGTCAAAATTGACTTCATAGGATTTCATCAGCGAGGCTCCACGAATCTGTTTGTTATAGGCAATCGATATCTACACATGGCGAACGCGGTGCGCTCGTTCGCCGGCAAGTCGGCTCCTGCACAGATCTGCAGGAGCCGGCTTGCCGGCGAAAAGGCCACGCCAATCAGGACAGGCGCACACCCGGCGTCAACGCGCTCGGCAGCACCAGGCTCGGGGTTTCCAGGGAAGCCACCGGGTACGCGCAGTAGTCCGCCGCGTAATAGGCACTGGCCCGATGGTTGCCCGAGGCCCCCACGCCACCGAATGGCGCGCTGCTGGCGGCGCCGGTCAACTGCTTGTTCCAGTTGACGATACCTGCTCGACTTTCCAGCCAGAACTGCTGGTAGCGCTCGGCGGAGTCCGACAACAGACCGGCCGCCAGGCCGTACTGAGTGTTGTTGGCCTCGGCGATCGCGTCATCGAAATCAGCGTAGCGGATCACTTGCAGCAACGGCCCGAACAGCTCCTCATCAGGGCGCTCGGCCACGGCGCTAACGTCCAGGATGCCCGGGGTCAGCAAGGCAGCCTGGGCCTGGGGCTGGGTCATTTCCAGCAAGGCTACGGCGCCGTTGGCCAACAGCTGCTGCTGCGCATCCATCAGTGCGCGGGCGGCGCCCAGGGAGATCACCGAGCCCATGAACGGCGCAGGCTGCTGGTCAAACGCGCCGACCTCGATGGTTGCGCTGACCGCCACCAGGCGCGCCAGCAACGTGTCACCCCAGGCGCCTTGCGGCACCAGCAAGCGCCGCGCGCAGGTGCAACGCTGGCCAGCCGAGATAAAGGCCGACTGGATGATGGTGTACACCGCAGCGTCCAGGTCGGCGACCTGCTCCACCACCAGGGGGTTGTTGCCGCCCATTTCCAGGGCCAGGATCTTGTCCGGGCGCCCGGCGAACTGCTGGTGCAGGTGATTGCCGGTACGGCTGGAACCGGTGAAGAACAACCCATCGATACCCGGATTGGCCGCCAGGGCGATGCCGGTTTCCCGAGCGCCTTGCAGCAGGTTCAGCACACCGGCCGGCAGGCCGGCTTCGATCCAGCACTGCACCGTCAGCTCGGCGACTTTCGGCGTCAGCTCGCTGGGTTTGAACAGCACGCTGTTACCGGCCAGCAAAGCGGGAACGATGTGCCCGTTAGGCAGGTGGCCAGGGAAGTTGTAGGGGCCGAACACCGCCACCACACCGTGGGGCTTGTGCCGCAGCACGGCGGTGGCGTCGCCCAGCGGGCCGCTCTTCTCGCCGGTACGCTCGCGGTAGCTCTGCACCGAGATGGCGATCTTGTTGACCATGCTGGTGACTTCGGTGGCAGCTTCCCACAGCGGCTTGCCGGTTTCCTCGCCAATGCAGCGGGCCAGTTCGTCGGCACGGCTCTTCAGGCTGGCGGCAAAGGCTTCGAGCACGCTGATGCGCTCTTCCAGGGAACGCTTTGCCCAGGCCGGAAACGCCTGGCGGGCAGCCTGCACGGCGCTCTCCACTTGTGCGGCAGTGGCACCATTACCCGACCAGATGACCGCCTGGGTCACCGGATTGACCGAGGTGAAGGCCTCGCCCTGACCGGCCAGCCATTGGCCGGCAATGTACAGCGTGCTCATTGTTTCGACTCCCGAGAAGCAGACAGCGGAACCGCGCGGACCTGGTCGCCGGCGTTGAGTTGCAGGCGCTTGGCGGTCAGGGGATCGACCACCAGGGTGCCGGCGGCAAAGCGCGCCGGTGCCGCGGTGATGCGGCAGTCCTCGCGCTTGCGGTTGTGGATCAGGAACGGCGTGGCGTCGTCGCCCGGGGTGCCGATGGCCAGCACCAGCGCCTGACTGTCACGCACTGCGCGGATCTTGCTGGTCTCGCACTCCACCGCCGGGCCGGCGTCGAAGATGTCGACATAGCCCTGGTAGCTGAAGCCTTCGCTCTTGAGCATGGCCAGCGCCGGCTCGGTGTCGGTGTGGACCTTGGCGATGACGTTGCGCGCATCTTCGGACAGGAAACAGGTATAGAGCGGGAACTTGGGCATCAGCTCGGCGATGAAGGCCTTGTTGCCGACACCGGTCAGGTAGTCGGCCTGGCTGAACTCCATCTTGAAGAAGTGCCGGCCCAGGCTTTCCCAGAACGGCGAGCGGCCATTCTCGTCGGACATACCCCTCATCTCGGCAATGATCTTGTTGCCGAACAGCTGCGGGAACTCGGCGATGAACAGCATCCGCGCCTTGGCCAGCATGCGGCCGTTGAGGCCGGTGCGGTAGTCGGCATGCAGGAACAGCGAGCACAGCTCGGAGTTGCCGGTCAGGTCATTGGCCAGGAACAGCGTGGGGATCTCGCGGTAGATGTTCAGCTCCTGGGAGGCGCTGACCGTCAGGCCGACCCGGAAGTTGTACCAGGGCTCGCGCAGGCCGACGGCGCCGGCGATGGCGGAAATGCCCACCACCCGGCCGTTGTCGTCTTCCAGCACGAACAGGTAGTCCGCATCGCCGCGCTCGGCTTCACCGCGAAAGGTCTTTTCCGCCCAGCCGACCCGGTGGGTCAGGCGCTCTTCGTTGGCCGGCAAGGTGGTGAGGCCAGTGCCGGTGCTGCGGGCCAGGTCGATCAGCGCGGGTAAATCGCTGCTGCGTACGGGACGAACGATCATGCTATCTCCTCAGACGCAGGCCGCTGGCGGCCTGCGCGAAACTCGCTGCTTCTAGGCTTGCTTTCCAGGTAGTGAAAGCAGGCGTTAAACCGCCACCAGGCGCACGCTGGCGCCTTCGCCGACGCCCAGGGCTTCGGCGGCTTGCAGGTCCAGGGTCACCGGTTTGCCCGGGGCGTAATCCAGCTCCAGCAACACCGCGCGGTAATCCTGCAACTGGCCGTTGGAGACCAAGTACTGGCGGCCGCCGCCCTTGGCTGCTTCACCGATCTTCACCGGCACCACGCGGCTCTGGGCAATCGAGCGGATACCCGAGACCCGCGCATGCAAGGTCGGGCCACCGTCGAAGATGTCGATGTAGTGATCGGTTTCAAAACCTTCGCGCATCAGGATGTCGAAGGTGATCTGTGCCCGCGGGTGCACCTGGCCCATGGCTTCCTGGGCCGCATCCGGCAGCAGCGGCACGTAGATCGGGTAATGGGGCATCAGCTCGGCGAGGAAGGTCCGGCTTTTCAGGCCGCACAGGCGCTCGGCCTCGGCGTAGTTGAGGTCGAAGAAGTTGCGCCCGATGGCATCCCAGAACGGCGAGTCGCCATGCTCATCGCTGTAGCCGACGATCTCGGTCACCACCGAATCGGCGAAGCGCTCCGGGTGGCTGGCGACGAACAACAGGCGGCCGCGGGAGTTGAGCTCCGACCAGGCCGAGCCCACCAGCTCCGGGACCACGTAGAAACTGGTCAGCAGGCTGTTGCCGGTGAGGTCGTGGCACTGGGACAGGACGTGGATCTTGTTGTGGATCTTCAGCTCGCGGGAGGCGTGGACGAAGGTTTCGTTGCGAAAGCTGTAGAACGGCTCGGAGTAGCCGGCCGAGGCGACAATCGCCGAGCAGCCCACCAGCTTGCCGCTGTCGGTGTCTTCCAGGACGAAAAAGTAGCTCTCTTCACCGTTGAAGCTCACTTCAGCGGCGAACGAAGCCTCGCTTGCGGCGATCTTGTCGCTCAGGCGATCCACATCATCCGGCAAGGAGGTGACACCAATCGGGCTGTCTGCAGCCAGACGCTGTACCTCGCCCAGATCAGCCATTTGCGCGGGGCGCATCACCAGCATGGTGTCACTCCTTACTCTAAAACAGGTCGGAAACCGTCCGACTCAGGGAAAAAAATGCCGGGATAGCCCGGCACAGGAATTAGGCTCGACGCCGGCCGCAAAGGCCGGCGCCGAGAAGCACCGCCGCCCTGGATCAGGCTTGAGTCAATTTCGCCACGGCGCGCTCGAAGCGGTCCAGGCCCTGGTCGATATCGGCATCCTCGACCACCAGGCTCGGCGCGAAGCGCACCACGTCAGGGCCGGCTTGCAGGATCATCAAGCCTTCTTTCTCGGCCGCGTTGAACACGTCCTTGGCCTTGCCCTTCCAGGCCTCGCTGAGCACGCAGCCGAGCAACAGGCCCAGGCCGCGGACTTCAGTGAACAGGCCGTACTTCTCGCCGATCTGCAACAGACGGGTCTTGAAGCGGTCGTGCTTGGCTTTCACACCATTGAGCACCTGTGGGGTGTTGATCACGTCGATCACCGCCTCGGCCACCGCACACGCCAGCGGATTGCCGCCGTAGGTGGTGCCGTGGGTGCCGACTACCAGGTGCTTGGCCAGCGCTTCGGTGGTCAGCATCGCCGCGATCGGGAAACCGCCGCCCAGGCTCTTGGCGCTGGTGAGGATGTCCGGGGTCACGCCGTAATGCTGATAGGCGAACAGCTCGCCGCTGCGGCCCATGCCGGTCTGCACTTCGTCGAACACCAGCAGCGCGTTGTGCTGGTCGCACAGCTCGCGGGCGCCTTGCAGGTAGGCCAGCTCGGCCGGCAGCACGCCGCCCTCGCCCTGGATCGGCTCCAGCACCACGGCGCAGGTCTTGTCGGAAACCGCGGCTTTCAGGGCGGCCAGATCGTTGTACGGCACATGGGTGATGCCGGTGATCTTCGGACCGAAGCCATCGGAGTACTTGGACTGGCCACCCACGTTCACGGTGAACAGGGTACGGCCGTGGAAGCTGTTCAGGGCGGCGATGATTTCGTACTTCTCTGCGCCGAAACGATCGTGAGCCACGCGACGGGCCAGCTTGAAGGCGGCCTCGTTGGCTTCTGCGCCGGAGTTGCAGAAGAACACGCGCTCGGCGAAGGTGGCGTCGATCAGCTTGTGGGCCAGGCGCAGGGCCGGCTCGTTGGTGAAGACGTTGGACACATGCCACAGCTTGCCCGCTTGCTCGGTCAGTGCGCCTACCAGGGCCGGATGGGCGTGGCCCAGTACGTTGACCGCGATGCCGCCGGCGAAGTCGATCAGTTCCCGACCCGACTGATCCCATACTCGGGACCCCGCGCCACGCACAGGAATGAAGGCCGCAGGTGCGTAGTTGGGAACCATCACCTGGTCGAAATCGGCGCGTTGCACCGGAGCTTGCTCAACGGACATCGGAGTCTCCTGAAGAGGAACACCCGCCTGAAACTGGCGAGCGATGGAGGGATTGTAAGGACAGTTTTGTGCCCGGCCTTGTCGCCAAGCGACAACTTCTTATAGCGCCAACCCAGGTTTTAAGCGGGTTTATGGCAATGCGACAAATAGCGTCGCAAAGGCGCAGTTTAAACTGCGCACAGCCTCAGCGGCAGATTTGCCGGGCAATTTGCCCAAGGTAATTACCCAGGTAGTTATGTGGCGGGCAGCCCCAAATCTCGAAAAGGTTATCGACGTTACGACAAGAGGACGTCGAACGGGATTTTGCGGGCGAGCGGGTGGCCTGTGGGATTCGCCGGCAAGCCGGCTCCTACAATACGGGGTCAACCGCGCTCGGAAGGCACGGAGGAGAGTTCGAACGGGCTGCTGCTGCGCCGCTGATTGCGATCTTCACGCGGGGTGGCGCCAAAGAAGTTGCGATAAGCGCTGGAGAAGTGCGGGCCGGAAGAAAAACCACAGGACAGGCCGATCTGAATGATCGACTTGCTGGTCTGCATCAGCATCTGCCGGGCCTTGTTCAGGCGCAGCTCCAGGTAATACTGGCTGGGCACGCGGTTCAGGTACTGCTTGAAGATCCGCTCCAACTGACGACGGGAAACACAGACGTGCTGGGCAATCTCGTCGGTGGTCAGCGGCTCCTCGATATTGGCCTCCATCAGCAGCACTGCCTGGGTCAGCTTCGGATGGCTGGAGCCCAGGCGATTTTGCAGCGGGATACGCTGGCGCTCGCCGCCTTCACGAATGCGCTCCACCACCAGTTCCTCGGACACCGCACCGGCCAGCTCGGCGCCATGATCCCGGGCCAGCACCGCCAGCAGCAGGTCCAGCACCGACATGCCACCGCACGCGGTCAGGCGATCACGGTCCCAGTCGAACAGATGGCTGGTGGCGATGACCTTGGGAAAACGCTCGGCGAAATCATCCTGCCAGCGCCAGTGCACCGCTGCCCGATAACCATCGAGCAACCCCAGTTGTGCCAAGGGGTAAACCCCGGCTGACAGCCCACCAATCACACAGCCTGCACGCACCAGCTGCTTGAGGGCACTGCTCAAGCCGGAACTCATCGGCGCCGGCGGCTCGTCCGCCAGCAGGAACAGTTTCTGACAACCTTCCAGCTTGCCCGCCCAAGGCTCGCCCGGCAGTTGCCAGGCGCCTTCGGCCGGGGCCTCAGCCTGCAGGAAAGCCAGCTCATAGACCACTTCCGGGTGCACCCGCTGGGCAACACGCAAGGCCTCCTCAGCCAGCGCCAGCGTCAAGGCTTTAGTGCTGGGCCAAATCAGGAAACCAATTCGATGGGCAGTCATGGCGGGCAATCCGAAACGAAAACAAGGTGAGAAGCCAAGGGCGGCAGCACCAAGTTAGACCATCTGGCGCGCGGTGCGCAGCATGACCTAATTTGGTGCACAACGGCAGCTATTACTTGAGGCTGCCCGAGAGGAATTGTTGCAAACGTTCTGATTGCGGGTTCACCAGCACTTCACGCGGGTTGCCGCTCTCTTCCACCACACCCTTGTGCAGGAACACCAGCTGGTTGGACACCTCACGGGCAAAGCCCATTTCGTGGGTCACCACCACCATGGTCCGACCTTCCTGGGCCAGGGCCTGCATGACCTTCAGGACGTCGCCCACCAGTTCCGGGTCCAGGGCCGAGGTCGGCTCGTCGAACAGCATGACTTCCGGTTCCATCGCCAGGGCCCGGGCAATCGCCACCCGTTGCTGCTCGCCACCGGACATGTGCCCCGGATAGGCATCCTTGCGGTGCGCCACACCGACCTTGGCCAGGTAGTGCTCGGCCTTCTCGCGAGCCTCGGCCTTGGACACACCCAGCACATGCACCGGCGCTTCCATGATGTTTTCAATCGCGGTCATGTGCGACCACAGGTTGAAATGCTGGAACACCATCGACAGGCGCGAGCGCATGCGCTGCAGCTGCTTGGGATCGGCGGCCTTCAAGGCGCCGTCCTTGTTGGCTACCAGCTTCAGCTCTTCGTTGTTCAGCAGGATCTTGCCCGCATGGGGCTGCTCCAGCAGGTTGATGCAGCGCAGGAATGTACTCTTGCCCGAGCCACTGGAGCCGATGATGCTGATTACATCGCCAGCTGCGGCCTTCAGGGACACGCCCTTGAGCACTTCGTGACTGCCATAGCGCTTATGCAGGTCTTGGACTTCAAGTTTGTACATGCGGTCGGTTCTCACAAAAACAGTCAGTCGTTGAGCAAGCGCCCGTGACGCAGCGCTTCGCGCCCCGCCACCTTGGCCAGCCAGAAACCGGGTTGGGCATAACGCAGCCGCTCAACGGCGAACAGCACGCCGCTGGTGCCAGCACACACCGTGCTGACCCGATCGGATAGGGGATCAATCACTTCAAAAACCGGCTCGCCCGCCTCCACCCAGCTACCGGCCGGACGCAGAAAGCTCACCACGCCGGGGTGCGGCGCATACAGCAGCTGGGTGCCTTCGAAAGGCATGGCCTCGCAGGCTTCGCGCCCGGGGGCCGGCCAATCACCGGCAATCAACCCCTGCTCGGCAAGAAACGCCAGGATGCCTTCGGCGTGCGCTTGGGCCTGAGGCCGCCCGGTGTCGGCCTGGCCGCCCAGCTCGAGGGTGGTTGCCAGGCAAGCCAAGGGGATCTGCGCTTCAGGGAACTGCCGCGACAGGCGCAACCAGGGCAACGAGCAGGCTTCGTCGAACGAACTGCCACCGGAATCTTCCGCCAGCAGGCCGACCTTCACATCCAGGTGCGCGGCCAGGGAGCGCCACTGCGGCCAATGCTGCGGCAATGCATACATGTGCAGCGCCGCCTCGGCATCGCAATGCAGGTCCAGCACCACATCAGCGCAGCTGGCATGGCTCAGGAGCACCCGCTGCATGCCCTGCAACTGGCTGGACGCCGGCGGTAGCTCAGCCAGCACCTCGGCCATGGCCTGGCGAATCAGGCGCACATTGGCGTGCGGATCATCCCCCAGGCGCCCTTGCAGGCGCTGGCCGACCGGCTCGCTCAACTCGACGAAATCACGGTTGAAGTTCTTGCCGCTGCCGGCCTCGAAACGCCCCTGGTGATTGCCTTGCAGCAACTGGCCCAGGCCCAGCGGGTTGGCCACCGGCACCAGCTCGATGACGCCGTTGAGAGCCCCCTGGGCTTCCAGTTCGCCGAGGCGCTTCTTCAGCTCCCAGGCAGTACGCATGCCCGGCAACTCGTCAGCATGCAGGCTGGCCTGGATATAGGCCTTGCGCTCGCCGCTGCCGAAACGGAACACCGAGATATGCCGCTCGCTACCCAGGTGATTCCAGGGCAATGGATGATCGATGCGTTCCATATCAGTGCTTCCGCGGCGCCAGGTAGCGCAGCCAGCGGCCTTCGGCCAGCTTGAACAGGCGCACCAGGATAAAGGTCAGGCACAGGTAGAACACGCCGGCGGTGATGTAGGCCTCGAACGGCAGGTAGTACTGCGCGTTGACCGTCCGCGCCGCGCCGGTGATGTCGATCAGGGTCACGATGGACGCCAGACTGGTGGTCTGCAGCATCATGATCACTTCGTTGCTGTACTGCGGCAGCGCCCGGCGCAGAGCCGACGGCAAGAGAATGCGGCGGTACATCTTGTAGCGCGACATGCCCATCGCCTTGGCCGCCTCGATCTCGCCATTGGGCGTGGCCTTGAGGCTGCCGGCGATGATTTCCGCGGTGTAGGCGCTGGTGTTGATGGCAAAGGCCAGGCAGGCGCAGAAGGTCGCGCTGGACAGCCAGGGCCAGAGGAAACTCTCGCGCACCGCTTCGAACTGAGCCAGGCCGTAGTAGATCAGGAACAGCTGCACCAGCATCGGCGTGCCGCGGATCACATAGGTGTAGAGCCAGGCTGTCATGTTCACCAGCGGCTGCTTGGACACCCGCATCAGCCCCAGGGGCAGCGCCACCAGCAAACCGAAGAACAGCGACAGCGCCAGCAGTTTCAGGGTGGTCAGCAGGCCGCCGAAGTACAGCGGCAGGGCCTCATAGATGACGTTGTAGTCGAAGATCATAGATCAGCCGCCCTTACGCCTACCGAGTAGCGCTTCTCAAGGTAACGCAGTGCCAGCAACGAGACACTGGTGATCACCAGGTACATCGCCGCCACTGCAAGGAAGAAGGTGAATGGCTCGCGAGTGGCATCCGCCGCCTGCTTGGCCTTGAACATCATGTCTTGCAGGCCCACCACGGAAATCAGCGCGGTCGCCTTGGTCAGTACCAGCCAGTTGTTGGTGAAGCCGGGAATCGCCAGGCGAATCATCTGCGGCACCATCACCCGGAAGAACACCTGGAAGCTGCTCATGCCGTAGGCCATGCCGGCTTCCGCCTGCCCCTTGGGGATCGCCATGAAGGCGCCACGGAAGGTTTCGGAGAGGTAGGCACCGAAGATGAAGCCCAGGGTGCCGATACCGGCCGCCAGCGGATTGAGGTCGATGTAATCGTCATAACCCAGCAGCGGCGCCACCCGGTTGAGCAGATCCTGGCCGCCGTAGAAGATCAGCAGGATCAGCACCAGGTCGGGAATACCGCGGATTACCGTGGAGTACAGGTCGCCCAGCCAGGCCAGCCAGCGCACCGGCGAGAGGCGCAGCGCAACCCCGATCAGACCCAGAACAATGGCCAGGGCCATGGACGACAAGGCGAGCTGAAGCGTCAGCCAAGCGCCATCGAGGATGACAGCCCCGTAGCCTTTCAACATGATTCAGGTCCTCGAAAATTGGGATGAAAAAATGGCGCAAACTTCAGAGATTCTGCTGCTTGCGCCATCTCGGACTGACTGATTCGACGGTCTTACTTGCCGTAGATGTCGAAGTCGAAGTACTTGTCCTGGATTTGCTTGTACTTGCCGTTCTCACGAATGGCAGCGATGGCGGCGTTGATCTTGTCCAGATCGGCCTTGTCGCCCTTGCGCACGGCGATGCCTACGCCGTCGCCGAAGTATTTGACGTCGGTGAAGGCCGGACCGACGAAGGCGAAGCCCTTGCCAGCGTCGGTCTTCAGGAAGCCGTCATTCAACAGGGTAGCGTCCGCCACGGTGCCGTCGAGGCGACCGGCGGCCACATCCAGGTAGATTTCGTTCTGCGAGCCGTAAGGCTTGATCTGCGCACCCAGGGGAGCCAGCACTTCACGGGCGAAACGCTCGTGGATCGAACCGCGCTGCACGCCGATGTTCTTGCCCTTGAGCTCGGCCAGGCCGTCGCTGATCTGGGTACCGGCCTTCATCACCAGACGCGCCGGGGTGTTGTAGTACTTGTTGGTGAAGTCCACGGATTTCTTGCGATCGTCAGTGATCGACATGGATGAGAGGATGGCGTCGATCTTGCGAACCTTCAGTGCCGGGATCAGGCCGTCGAACTCTTGCTCGACCCAGACACACTTGACCTTCATCTCTTCGCACAGGGCGTTGCCGATGTCGTAGTCGAAACCGACGATGCTGCCGTCCGGCGCCTTGGAGGCAAACGGAGGGTAAGCCGCTTCGATACCAATTTTCAGGGGCTTTTCATCGGCAAAAGTCGGCAGGGAGAGCACGGACAGTGCCAGGGCGCCAAGAAGCACGAGTTTCTTCATCTTAGAACTCCATCGGTAAAGGGCGAAAACGGCAGAGTGAGCGACAGCCCAATATGCGAATGGGTGAAACAGCAAATAGCGGCGCTGCGGCCCGGGCAGCCCGCAAGGGGCTCACACACAGGCAACGACGAGCGAGTGACCGGCATTCTAACGACAGGCTGGAAGCCGATATTTCCTCAATGCGACAACAAATTACAGAAGCATCGAGAATGCCTGGCCAGCGCATTGACAGCTCTTCAATTCTATGCAAGAGCGAAAGACGAGGAACCGATCTATGCTGCAAATTGCGGGCCTATTATTGGCAAAGCCTTCTATTCCGGCAAGCGCAGCGTGATGACTTATTTTTTATAAGGGTATAAAAGGCCCTGAAATGGGGCCCGGCGTTTCCCATTGCCCCGAAAGTAGGCGCGAGGTTACATCTTCGGCCGTACCGGTAACATTCGGATACACCGAAGGGATAAATCCGATATTTATTCGCCCCTTCCTCGCGGGCAAGCCGGCACCTGCAACAGCCACGCAGAGGGCTTTGCGGCCCATCGCCACCGCACAAAAAAGCCCCGCCCGGCACAGGGCCGGGCGGGGCTGGGTGACTCGAAAACCGCCTCAGGCGACGTTCATGGTCTTGTGGGTATCGATCAGGTGCTGCACCACACTCGGGTCAGCCAGGGTCGAGATATCGCCCAGACCGTCGTACTCCGCCGTGGCGATCTTGCGCAGAATCCGCCGCATGATCTTCCCGGAACGAGTTTTCGGCAGGCCCGGCGCCCATTGGATGACGTCCGGCGAGGCGATCGGCCCGATTTCCTTGCGCACCCAGTTCTTCAATTCCAGGCGCAGGGCTTCGTTCGGCTCTTCGCCACCATTGAGGGTCACATAGACGTAGATGCCCTGCCCCTTGATGTCGTGAGGCACACCCACCACCGCCGCTTCGGCGACCTTCGGGTGCGCAACCATGGCACTTTCGATTTCAGCGGTACCCATGCGGTGCCCGGAGACGTTGAGCACATCGTCCACCCGACCGGTGATCCAGTAGTAGCCATCTTCGTCGCGACGGGCGCCGTCACCGGTGAAGTACATGCCACGGAACGTCTTGAAGTAGGTATCGACGAAACGATCGTGGTCGCGGTACAGGGTCCGTGCCTGGCCTGGCCACGAATCGAGAATCACCAGGTTGCCCTCGGCCGCGCCCTCGATGATGTTGCCCAGGTTATCCACCAGGGCCGGCACCACGCCGAAGAACGGACGCGCTGCGGAACCCGGCTTCAAGGCATGCGCCCCCGGCAGCGGGCTCATGAGGGTGGCGCCGGTTTCGGTCTGCCACCAGGTGTCGACGATCGGGCAGCGGGACTGACCGACGTTCTTGTAGTACCAGTCCCAGGCTTCCGGGTTGATCGGCTCGCCCACCGAGCCCAGCAGGCGCAGGCTGCTGCCATCGGCGCCTTCGCAGGCAGCGGTGCCCGAAGCCATCATGGCGCGGATTGCGGTCGGTGCGGTGTAGAGGATGTTGACCTTGTGCTTGTCGACGATCTTCGCCACCCGAGTGACATCCGGGTAGTTCGGCACCCCCTCGAACAGCACGGTGGTGGCGCCGTTGGCCAGCGGGCCGTAGACAATATAGGTGTGGCCGGTGACCCAGCCGACGTCGGCGGTGCACCAGTAGACTTCGCCCGGGCGGTAGTCGAACACCCGCTCATGGGTCAGCGACGCATACAGCAGGTAGCCGCCGGTGGTGTGCTGCACGCCCTTGGGCTTGCCGGTGGAACCGGAGGTATAGAGGATGAACAGCGCTTCTTCGGCGCCCATCTCTTTCGGCGCGCAGACGCTGCCGGCGACTTTCATCAAGTCTTCGTACCAGATGTCGCGGTGCTGGTTCCACTTGATGTTGCCACCGGTGCGCTTGCACACGATGACCTTCTGAATGCTGCTGGTTTCCGGATTGGTCAGGGCATCGTCGACATTGGCCTTGAGCGGCACTTTCTTGCCGGCACGGATACCTTCGTCGGCAGTGATCACCACCTTGGAGCGGCAGTCGATGATGCGTCCGGCCAAGGCTTCAGGGGAGAAGCCGCCGAACACCACCGAGTGGATCGCGCCAATGCGGGTACAGGCCAGCATGGCCACCACCGCCTCGGGAATCATCGGCATATAGATAGTCACCACGTCGCCGCGGTGCACGTCCTGGCCACGCAGGGCGTTGGCGAACTTGCAGACTTCCTCATGCAGTTCGCGGTAGGTGATGTTGCGGCTTTCGGAAGGATCGTCGCCTTCCCAGATGATCGCGATCTGATCACCGCGCTCGGCGAGATGGCGATCCAGGCAGTTGTAGGAGACGTTCAGGGTGCCGTCGGCGAACCACTTGATATCGACATGGTGATCGTCGAAGGAGGTCTGCTTCACCGTGGTAAAAGGCTTGATCCAGTCGAGACGCTTGGCCTGTTCGCGCCAGAAACCGTCCGGGTTCACGACCGACTGCTGGTACATGGCCTTGTAGGTCGCCTCGTCAGTCAGCGTATTGGCCAAAACCTCGGGACGAACGGGATACAGAGAAGCCGCACTCATCTTTCTTACCTCGGTGACATAGTTGTTTTTGTATGACCCCGTTGTAGCCGGGGGGCGTCTATAGAACCATTCGACGATGGTAGTAACAACCCCCTGCGAAATACCCCTTCATTTGCCAAACCCCTTCAAGAATGCGCCTTACAGCGATATCCACCCTACCCAAAAAAGTTCCAGCCAGCTGCCAAACAGCCCTTTTTCGGCGATTGTTACAAAAACTGTCAAAGGTGTTTATCAAAAGTACGCCTATATGACTGCGGCCCCCGCGCCTAAAATCTGCCTCGCCCAACAGGCAATCTGATTAACCAAGTTGCAGCCCCCACGAAGGCAGTTAATCAAACTTCTACTCAAGTTCCACACGCAGCCCCATAAAGGCTGCGTGACCTCACACGACCTTAGAAAGGTAAAACGCAAATGAAAGCTTTATTAGTTCTGGCCCTCAGCAGTCTGTGCGTAACCGCGATGGCTGATGAGATCCCGACTGATGTCGCCAACCAGCAAGTACCGGTAGAGGAATACACTTACTCGACTGATCTGGATATCGCCAAAGTTATCTCCATGAGCGAAGTTCCAGAAGTATGCGAAGTTGTACCAGCCCGCATGGAATATGAAGACTCCCACGGCCAGCGGCATATTCTTCAATATCGCGTAATGGGCAACGGTTGCTCTAACGGCTAATAGCAAAGTTCATTGCACATACCTTGATGACTGCCGGCCGCAAGAAATCCCTCTTGCGGCACAGATGCCTGGTGACTACCCACCCATGGGCAGTAAAAGGCCTCAGCCTGACGACGTGCGAGCCCGGCAATCGCACGCACCTTTCCTCCTGAGGTTGATGGCCTCCTCATGGCACCGCCACGACCTTGCGAGCAACTCCAGCGACGGCTTCGACGGAGGAAATCCGGCCACCCCCTGAAGACCTGCTCCAGGAGATTTCCCAAGGCAAGACCGAGCGATTCGAGTTGTGTTCAAAACCTCAAAAAGGCTTGCAAAAACACAACATCTAGTAAAATTGGCTATTTTTTGGCCATTTCCAGCTATTTTTTTCAAGCGTGAAAAAAAATCTTCAACCGCCAAAGCCTTGTAAACCCGCGCTCTGCTCCAAGTCCCCCCCCTTCTCGGGCTCGCCTGCGCCCATCGGTCGCCCCACGCCCCCGAAAATATCCTTATAATGCGTCCTCAAAACGGGCCTGCAACATTCCCTTACCGGATGAAAACGACCTGCTGAATCCTGCGCAGGAGCTGGCACGCCAAGCTCCGCCCGACAGCGGTCACCAGGCACCCGGACACGTATTTCTGTTTATTGCCTGCGTTCACTGCTGCAACAAACGATTTCCAATGATTTAACGCGGCCAGCGTGCCGTGTGAAAAACCACCCCTTTTGTTTTCACACGGGCATCTGGCCCTCGAGCAGGAGACGACACGTCATGCTGAGCTGGGACGAATTCGACAAAGAAGAAGGTGAAGTTGCGGTCAAAGGCGCCAACGCCGGCCACGCTACTGAAGCCAACATGGACCGCCTCGACAGCGCCGGTGGCGCCGCCGCTCTCGAAGCCCGTGCCGTGACTGCCAGCGACTCCGCTGCCGTAGCCCGCGCCAAGGCGTCTCTGGATCAGCTCGACATCGCCGAAGGCCTGGCCGAGCTGGAAGGCTCTTCCGCCCGTGTCGCGGTTGACGAGAAGCGCATGATCAACTGCCGCGCCGACCTCAACCAACTGGTGCCGTTCAAGTATGACTGGGCCTGGCAGAAGTACCTCGACGGCTGCGCCAACCACTGGATGCCGCAAGAGGTCAACATGACCGCCGACATCGCCCTGTGGAAAAACCCGGAAGGCCTGACCGACGACGAGCGTCGCATCGTCATGCGCAACCTGGGCTTCTTCTCCACCGCCGACTCCCTGGTTGCCAACAACCTGGTACTGGCCGTGTACCGCCTGATCACCAACCCGGAATGCCGCCAGTACATCCTGCGCCAGGCGTTCGAAGAGGCGATCCACACCCACGCCTACCAGTACTGCATCGAATCGCTGGCCATGGATGAAGGCGAGATCTTCAACATGTACCACGAGATTCCATCGGTCGCGAAGAAAGCCGCCTGGGGCCTGAAGTACACCCGTTCGATCTCCGATCCGAAGTTCGAAACCGGCACCGTCGACACCGACAAGGAACTGCTGCGCAACCTGATCGCCTACTACTGCGTTCTGGAAGGCATCTTCTTCTATTGCGGCTTCACCCAGATCCTGTCCATGGGCCGTCGCAACAAAATGACCGGTGTCGCCGAGCAGTTCCAGTACATCCTGCGCGACGAATCCATGCACCTGAACTTCGGCATCGACGTGATCAACCAGATCAAGATCGAAAACCCGCACCTGTGGGATGCCGAGATGAAGGAAGAAGCGACCCAGATGATCCTCCAGGGCACCCAACTGGAGATCGAATACGCTCGCGACACCATGCCGCGCGGTGTACTGGGCATGAACGCCGCGATGATGGAGGACTACCTCAAGTTCATCGCCAACCGTCGCCTGTCGCAGATCGGCCTGAAGGAAGAGTACCCAGGTACCACCAACCCGTTCCCATGGATGAGCGAGATCATGGACTTGAAGAAAGAGAAGAACTTCTTCGAGACCCGCGTGATCGAGTATCAGACTGGCGGCGCCTTGAGCTGGGATTGATTTCCGGATCAATGACACAAACAAGAAGCCCTGACTTGGTCAGGGCTTTTTTATTGGCCGCACCAATCTACACAGGGACTGGTTCATCAAAGTACGTGCAGGCTGCATGACCTGCCGCTATAAAGAACCCTCTTCCGCTTAAGGATCAAAGCGCCCATGAAATTCGATACCGCGTACTGCATCAGCCTCGACGACAAGTTGTCGATCTATGACGTGCGTGATCTGAATTTCGATGAAACCCTGGTCTTCGATTCGGCCAGGGAAAGTTTCCAGTGCCCCAACGATGAATGCCGCGCAGCGTTCGATAGCACTAATCAACTGGGCACTTTCAACGCCAAGAACGTCAACTACATCCGCACGCCGCATTTCAAGAACCTGCCCGCCACGCTTCATATAGAAGGATGCCCTTATGGGGTCAGCAAAAGCGCCGGTAGCGTGGAAGGCACCGCGACCGAAGAGGAACGCGAGGAGCATTTCCCCTCGGAGCTGCTCTTAAGCCGCCGTGAATACGTGCGCAAGCCGGCCAGCCCGCAAGCGGCAGTGGATGCCCCACAGGACACTCCGCCAGCCGCTAAGGCCAGTTCGCACAAGCCCCATGCCGGGCGCGACACTACCCCGGACAAGACCAGCGTCTTCGCCCACCCAGTGGAGTGCTTTGTGTCGAACATCGACGACAAGGAACTGCTCAAGCGCATGCCGCTGAAGGTCGGCGAACACACGGCCAGCTACGCCTCATTCTTCAAGAAGATCGAGTACCTGCTGGACAACAAGGGGCTGATCTACTGGGGCAAGATCAAGGAGATCAAGGATTACACCCAAAGCTTTCGCATCGATTTCGAGCAGAAAGTCTGGTTCAAGGCCGAGGGCGAAACCAAGAAGAAGCCCTACTCGGTCAATGTCTACCTGAGCAAGAAGCTGATCGACAGCTACCGCAAGCGCAAAGCCTTCCTCGAGGAGATCAAGGGCGCCGCCGACAGCCAGCGGGAGCTGTACTGTTTCTTCTATGGCGTGACGCCGGCACTCAAGCAGGTGCCGAGCAAGAAAGACCCCGAGTCGACCTTCGGGGTCTTCAGCGCCAATATCGAGAACCTGGATCACTTCGTGATCCGCGAGGCGCCGGGGCTGGAGGCAAAATAACCTCCTTCGGTTTCAATGCTTGGGCAGCTCCAGAGCGACGGCCCCGGGGTGCTTCCTGACCACCGCATACGGCAGCACCGACCACTCAGGCCCGTCACAGGCCCGCGCTACCCGAGGAAAGTAGGCCTTGAGGAACAGCCCCTTGGGAGTGAAGTACCAACTGTTATCGCCCCAGACGCTCTCGTCGCTGTAGTTGCAGCCCTCGTCGGGGTCGGTCGGCTCGCGCATCTTGCCGGGGTACAAGGCGCGAAACTGCTGGACCAG
Organism: Pseudomonas sp. GW821-FHT07F01; assembly: GCF_059418825.1. Taxonomy (NCBI): domain Bacteria; kingdom Pseudomonadati; phylum Pseudomonadota; class Gammaproteobacteria; order Pseudomonadales; family Pseudomonadaceae; genus Pseudomonas; species Pseudomonas sp. GW821-FHT07F01. The sequence continues at coordinate 625,399 of NZ_JBWKQO010000005.1, read as the reverse complement.
CCAGGGTGCCAGTTTTTCCTGGGTGTATTCGTAGAGGCCTGTGCGCTCAGCTTCGGTGAGACGAGTGTCCCCTTTGCCATTGCGGTCGCTGTGCAATAGCGGTTTGCCTTGCCCCACCCAGAGCACATCGGACAGTGACAACGGGTGGCCACTGTTCACGTCGATATTCATGGGGGAGTCGCCAAAGTCCGGGTGAGCACCGCCGCAGGAATAGCTGGTGGAGATATTCACGCTCAGTACCGCCGGTGAGAAGAACTGTGGTTTTACCGTCTGCATGAATTCGCCCCCCTGGGAGCCGGCTCCCAGCAGGCACTCGTGGTAGGCGCTCACCTCGCGCCACAGACGCTCCATCAACAACTGATTGAGACGCTGTTGCTGAGCTTCCGGGTAACCGCCGACCACCTTGAACATCGACAGCTTCGACCCTGGCTCGCTCCACCATTGCAGGGTGTAACCCATGAAGCTCTGCTGCTTGCCCTGCTTGAGGGCCAGGCCCTGCAGGCGCAGGTATTCGTACAGGTCATTCGGATAAAGCTGCGCCAGATAGGGCAACGCATCCGGCTTGGGCGCCTCAGCCTTGGCCGTGGACAACTGCACATCGAGAGTCTTGCCCTTGGAGTCCTGCCACTGCCCCTGCCAGCCATCGGCAGTTTGTTGCAACTTGAAGGTGGGCAGGGCCGCCTGCTCATCGTCAGGGCGGCCTCCTCCCTCCCGCAGCTCCAGCGCCTGCCCGACAAGCGTGCCGTTGAGTGCCAGATCATGGTGATACTTCTGATAGAAATATCGCCCTGTGACGTCCTTGGGATCGCCGGTATTGATTTCCAGCACAATCGGCATCTTGCCCAGAGTGCCGCTGAGAACCTGTCGAGAGGGCGAGGCCTGCAGACCCTGAAGGTAGATACACAGCAACAGGGCACCGAGGATCTGGCGCATCAATCCGTTGAACATGGAAACTCCCTTGCATGAAAAGGCCGCCAGCGTCGTCAGCAGCGCCTGGGCCTGTGGTAAGCGACGAGCAATTATGGACCGGCGCCCCAGGACAATCGAGCGGCCAAGCGTGACGCTTCTATCACTTCAGGCACATGCTCAGCAGCACCAGAAACAACAGACCGATGTAAACCCTCGCATGTACCCGGTCAGGGATCCTGCCGATCCAGGGCGCGGCCAGACGAATACCCAGCAACGAACCCAGGGTGAGGACAAAAAACGCCAGCAGGTCGACATAACCGACAAACCAGGGGCCCAGATCGAAGCGGCTATAGCCTGCCAGCGCCATATAGGTCGCAGTACCCGCCAGCGCCACGGGGACACTCAGCGGATTGGCCATGGAGGTGGCCTGGGTCATGCTCAGGCCGCAGCGACGTAGCAGGGGAACAGTCATGACACTGCCGCCCACTCCGAGGAAGGTAGCAATGACGCCTATTCCTACACCGCCAAAGAGCGTTTCGCCTGATCCCAGGTCACGGGTTTTCTGCCCTACCGACTGTTCAAGAAACCCCCGGCGCAGCAGGCAGTCGGCAATGGTCAGGCCCAGGTAGGCAATAAAGGCATAGCGGATCACTTCGCCACTCACCCACATGGCCCCCGCCGCGCCACCTATCGCCCCCAGCCCGATATAGCCACCCAGGGGCCACAGATAGCGGCGGACAAGATTGCCTGCGCGCTGGTGCCTGCCGGTGGCAACCAGGGCGTTGACGATCATCACGCAGGTCGAAGTGGCTACCGCGACATGCATCGCCGCCTGCCCCACCGCCGAATCGGCGCCCTGGCTGCCGAGCAACATCCAGTACAGCAGCGGTACCACCACAAACCCGCCACCAAAGCCGAACAGCACGGCGCTGATGCCCGTCATGCAACCAAAAAGTGCCAACAGTAGATAGAACATCAAGGCGTTTCCATTCAGGTAGACGCCCTGGAAGATAGAACCCCAGCGCTTGGCCGGCTTCAGTAAACTGGCCAATAATGTTTGCGTTTACGCCAAATACAGGACTCTGTCGGCATGCGCAATATCTCCATCGACCAACTGGATCAGACCCCACGTCCCGTGCTCGCCATTGGCACCGACTACCCAGACGGGCAACGCCTGCCGCGCCATCGGCATCGGCGGGCGCAACTGCTCTATGGCGCCACCGGAGTGATGCAGGTCAGTACCGATCAGGGCAACTGGGTGGTGCCACCGCAGCGGGCGGTGTGGATTCCACCGGGGGTGGAACATGAGGTGCTGATGCTTGGGGTCAGCACTCGCAGCCTGTATATCGAGCCGGCCGCGGCGCCACTGGACAGCAGCGGCTGCCGGGTCATCGGCATCTCGCCACTGCTGCGCCAGCTACTGCTGGAAGCAGTGGACATGCCCCTGGAATACGACCTGGACGGGCGCGACGGGCTGCTGATCAACCTGCTGCTGCACGAAATCCAGCGTTGCCCTGGCCTGCCGCTGCACATTCCCTTGCCGGCCGGCGGCCCACTGCTGGAGCTGTGCCGGGCTTTTCTCGCCCGGCCCGATGTCCATCAATCCCCCCTGCACTGGGCAGACCGACTGCATGTCAGCCTGCGTACCTTCAATCGCTGGTTTCGCCAGGAGACCGATATGAGCTTCGTGCAGTGGCGGCAACGGGCCTGCGTGATCCAGGCCCTGGCCCGGCTGGCGGCCGCGGAGCCGGTAACCCGAATCGCCCTGGACCTGGGTTATGACAGCCCTGGCGCGTTCTCCACCATGTTCCGTCGGGTGCTGGGGCAATCCCCCAGCACCTACCTGAATCAAGAGCATCCAGCCCCTGGAAAAGCCTTGTGACCAAAGGCTGGCGCAGTGGCAGAAATTGAGTTTGATCCGGACGCAAAACAACTGTACAAATATCCAGTACAAAGCCAACGCACTGCCTAACCTCCCGGAGAAAACCATGGCCTCTCTCGCGATGAAAATCACCCTGGAACGTATCGCTCTCTATCAATTCACCCCACAACACTGTGCCCAGGCCCGGGACATGCTGGGCTGGGACATGGATCAGCTGTCCCGCGAGTCCGCGGTCTCGGTGCAAGCCATCCAGCGCTTCGAAGCGGGCTACGAGGTCCGTGACGTGACCCGCCTGGCCCTGGCGTTCTGCCTTGAGGCCCAGGGCCTGGTGTTCTTCCCGGGCTTCACCCCGGGCCGCGGCATGAACATCAAGGGAGCCACTCCCAACCCGATGGAGCGGCCCGACTACGCCCTGATCGAATGATCCAGCCGCCTGGGCAAGTGCTCGCACAAGGCCGGTACTGGCAGAGGGGTCGAGCCCGGACGAACCGGCGGGCAGCCCAGGGTTTTGATCCGGGCCTCATGGCGCCGCAAACGGCGGATGCCATGGTCACCATCCTCATAACCCGCCGCCCGGGCGAAGAAGGCCTGGGTCAGGCGGATTCGACGCCCGCCTGCTCCAGTGCACCTTCCACCTCCAGCCACCAGGCGGCTCCCCGCTGCGGCTGCGCCAGGTTGAAGGCTTCGCCCATTTGCGGCGTGGTGATGTTGGTACTGCGCTCCCAGGCCAGGGCCAGGATGCGGTCGAAGGGTTCGTGCCAGGCGTGCATCGCCAGGTCGAAGGTGCCGTTGTGGATCGGTAGCAGCCAACGACCTTGCAGGTCGATGTGGGCCTGCAGAGTCTGCTCGGGCTGCATGTGCACATGGGGCCATTCGACGTTGTAGGCCCCTGTTTCCATCAGTGTCAGGTCGAATGGGCCGTACTGCTGGCCGATACGCTTGAAACCGTCGAAATAACCGGTATCGCCGCTGAAGAAGATCCGCGTGGGGCCATCGATCATCACCCAGGAGGCCCACAAGGTCCGGTTGCCATCGAACAGACCACGCCCGGAAAAGTGCTGCGATGGGGTGGCAACGAAACGGACGCCAGCGACCTCACAGCCCTGCCACCAATCCAGTTGCCGGACCTTGGCCGCAGGCACGCCCCACTTGATCAGGGTATCGCCCACCCCCAGCGGGGTGAGGAAATGCCGAGTCTTGTCCGCCAGGACCAGCACGGTCTTGTGATCAAGGTGATCGTAATGATCATGAGACAGGATCACCGCCTCGATATCGGGCAATTGCTCCAGGCTGATCGGCGGCTGGTGAAAGCGCTTCGGCCCGGCCCATTGCACGGGTGACGCGCGCTCGGCAAACACCGGATCGGTGATCCAGAACTTGCCGCGCATCTTCAGCAGCACGGTGGAATGCCCCAGGCGGTAAACGCTGTGATCGGGCGCCGCCAGCAACTGCTCGCGGGTCAGCGGCTGCACCGGAATGGCTCCGGCCGGGCGGGTATTGCGCGGCTTGTGGAACAACATGTTCCAGAAGATCTGCAGGGTCTTGCCAAAGCCGGCACGACGCACCGGCGCATGGTTGCGAAAAGCCCCCTGCTCCTGGCGCGAGGTTTCCTCGCGGGGAGCACGGGTGATGCTTGACGAGACAGTGGCCATGATTGAAATGACTCCATGGAACGCAGCAAGGTTGCGACGTGGTATTGCGGGACGATCTACTGGCCAAGGCACGCAAGCATCAGCCGCCAATCATCGTTTCAAAGATGAACTACACTACACAGTGTAGTTTCTACATTGCAACAGGAAACAGACGAAGTAGACTGCCGAGTGTTTTTACCGACCACCCTGACCGAACCCAACTTATGACAGCCCCGAAGCGCCTCACCGACCTCAAACGCAGTGCCATCGTCCAGGCGGCGATCAGTGAATTTCGCACCAGCGGTTTCGAGATCACCAGCATGGACAAGATTGCCGCTACGGCTGGGGTGTCCAAGCGCACGGTGTACAACCACTTCCCCAGCAAGGAGGAACTGTTCGCCGAGATCCTGCACCAGCTCTGGGCCAGCATCAGCGCGCAATCGGAAATCATCTACCGCAGCGACCTGCCCCTGCGCGAGCAGTTGGAAAAGGTCGTGCGGGCCAAGCTGCAACTGCTGGCGGACGACAACTTTCTCGATCTGGCCCGAGTGGCCATCGCCGCAGCCATTCACTCGCCGGAACGGGCGCAGAACATGGTGGCGCGGCTTGGCGAACGGGAAGAAGGCCTGACCCTGTGGATTCGCGGCGCCCTGGCCGACGGTCGCCTCAAGCCGGTAGACCCGGAATTCGCCGCGACCCAGATGCACGGCCTGCTCAAGAGCTTCGCCTTCTGGCCGCAGATCACCATGGGCCAGGCGCCACTGGCAACAGGCATGCAAAATCAGGTCGTCGAATCGGCGCTGGACATGTTCCTGGGCCACTACCAGGCCTGAATTCCCGGGGCACCTGTGCGCGCCGAACCGCAGCCGGCGGTCGCCACCACTGTGAAATGGCTTGGAAGGACACTGATTATTCTCACTGGAATAAATGACAATATTCACCAGACTGATCCGATAAACGGCTAAGCCGAAAAAACACCACAAGGTGTTTCAGTACAGAACCTGGTGCAGGAATTTATGGAAAACCAACGCGGCAAGGGGCTGTCATTTGCCCGGCGCATCTATCGGCCAAGGATCATCGGTCTGGGTATCGGCGGTATCAGTGTATTCACCACCCTCTACCCCCTTGCACTGCCCGGTTGGATCTGGGCCCTGCTCCTGTTCCACGGCCTGCTCTGGCCTCACCTGGCCTATCAACTCTCCACCCGCTCTGCCTTTCCCTACCAGGCAGAACGTCGCAACCTGCTGTACGACTCGATGCTGGGCGGTTTCTGGGCTGCCACCATGCAGTTCAATCCCCTGCCCGCCGTCACCATCCTGTCGATGATGGCCATGAACAATGTGGCCGCCGGGGGGGTGCGTCTGTTCATCCGTGGCGCTCTGGCCCAGGGCATCGGGGTCCTGTTGTCCTGGTCGCTGTTCGGCGCCAGCTTCAATACCCGGATCAGCCCGCTGCAGATCTATACCTGCCTGCCGATGCTCACGCTCTATCCGCTGGCCGTGGGCATGGTCTGCTACCGGCTGGCGATCAAGCTGTCCGAGCACAAGCGCGCCCTGAGCGCCCTGAGCCGCACCGACAGCCTCACCGGTCTGCTCAACCACGGCTCCTGGAAAGACCTGCTGCATATCAAGTTCCACAAATGCCAGCAGCAACAGATCGATGCCAGCATCGCCCTGATCGACATCGACCACTTCAAGGCGATCAACGACACCTACGGACACATCATCGGCGATACGGTGCTGCGCCATCTGAGCAACGAACTGCGGCGCAACCTGCGTCACGACGACCTCGCCGGCCGCTACGGCGGTGACGAGTTCTGCGTGATCCTGCCGCGCATGGACCGCCAGCAGGCACTGGAGGTCATGGAACGCCTGCGCCAGGTCTTCAGCCAGTACCGGCATCCGCAAGTGGCTGAACTGAAAGTCAGCCTGAGCATCGGCCTGGCCGCCTTCGACCGCGAATTCCAGGACCCTTCAAGTTGGCTCAACGCCGCCGACAAGGCCCTGTACCTGGCGAAAAACAGTGGCCGCAATCGAATTGCCAGCAATGACGACGAGGCTCATTCCCGGCAAACACAAATGGCATAAAAACCCAAAAAACTTATACAAAAAGGAAGTAAAAAACATTTTTGTACAACTTTATTTGGATTTATCCCGGCAATTGCCATCATAATGCCGCCACTTCGCTACCGCACAGGACCTCCATTCGGGGACAAATGCCGTAGCCCATCAATCCAACTAAATCGATTCGCAGCCACTACGTCTCCTCTTGATGCGGCCAACGATGCACGCCAGCAACGTCGCCCGCGTCATCGCTGCGAATTTATCTGTCAGTCATGGAACGCTGGCATTGAGCAGATAATGCCGAACGCTGGGGAGCATTCGGCATACCGGCGAACTCAATAGGGATCGACGCGACGTTTCTCCCACAGAGCACCAGCTACCATGCTATTCAACCGCCACAACAAGACCATCGATTCCCTGCAGCAAACCATTGCCGAACAATCCCGACTGCTGGAAGCCATCGATCGCTCCATGGCGGTGATCGAATTCGACCTGCAGGGCAACGTCCTGCGAGCCAATGCCAACTTTCTCCAGACCCTGGGCTATCGCGAAGACCAGGTGACAGGCCAGCCGCACCGCCTGTTCTGCACCCCGGAGTACGTTCGCAGCAGCGACTACCAGCAATTGTGGAACCGCCTCAGAAGCGGCCAGTTCGAATCCGGCACCTTCGAACGGGTGGCCAGCAACGGCCAGAGCCTGTGGCTGGAAGCCAGCTACAACCCCATCCGCGACGCATCCGGCGCAGTGTACAAAGTGGTCAAGTACGCCCTGGATGTCACCGCCCGAGTGCAGGAAGAGGTGGAGGCGCGAAACAAGCTGGACGCCATCGACCGGGCCATGGCGGTGATCGAGTTCAACCTCGACGGCAGCATCATCGGTGCCAACAGCAATTTCCTCAGCCGCATGGGCTACAGCCTGGCCGAGATCAAGGGCAAGCATCACCGCATGTTCTGCAAACCCGAGCTGATCAACAGCAGCGCCTACCAGGACTTCTGGAACCGCCTGAACCGGGGTGAGTTCTTCAACGGTCAGTTCGAGCGGATCGACAGGCACGGACGTACGCTGTGGCTGGAAGCCAACTACAACCCGGTCTACGACGCCAGCGGGCGCCTGTGCAAAGTGGTCAAGTACGCCGCCGACGTCACCCAGCAGGTGGAAAAACACGAACAGGATGCCCAGAGCGCGAGCCAGGCTTATCACATCTCGGTGCAGACCCGAAAAGTCGCCGAACAAGGCACCGGAGTGATCCAGCAAGCCGCCAGCGAAATGCGCCAGATCGCCGAGAACATCGAGGGATCTTCATCGCTGATCGCGCGCCTGGGCGAACGCTCCGAGCAGATCACCGCCATCGTCAACACCATCCGCGCCATTGCCGACCAGACCAACCTGCTGGCTCTGAACGCCGCCATCGAAGCGGCCAGGGCCGGGGACCAGGGCCGTGGTTTTGCCGTGGTGGCCGATGAAGTCCGGCAATTGGCGGCGCGCACCAGCGGCTCGACGGCGGAAATCTCCAGCATGATCGACATGATCCAGAACGAAACGCAGCAAGCCATCAAGAGCATGGACGGTACCCGGGAGCGGGCGGCCAAGGGCGTGCAACTGGCGGATCAGGCGGGCACGGTGATCCTGCAGATTCGCGACGGTGCCAGCGAGGCGGTAGAGGCCGTGAGCATGTTCGCCAACGAACGCGGCGCCCCCTGAGGGCAGGCTTTCCCGGCGTCGAGAGCGACGTCGGGCCTGGCCCGGGAGGCTATAGTGGCCTGACGTCCCAGTGCCTGGCGGAGGCCATCATGAGTTCCAGCGACACCCCGAAGAAACCCACTCCGGTCATCGACCACCTGCGCTTTCATCGCGCCCATGCCCACCTGGCGCCGACCTTCGGCACCGATAACTTCGCCTTGAAGGCCGAAGCCTTCGCCCGGTTCTTCGGCACCCCGACCTTCCTCGGCGCACAAACCCTGGTGGTGCTGGTCTGGGTGGCCCTGAACCTGACCGGCGTCACCCATTTCGACGTCTATCCCTTCATCCTGCTGAACCTGGCCTTCAGCCTACAATCGGCCTATGCCGCCCCGCTGATTCTCCTCGCACAGACCCGCCAGGCCGCGCGGGACAAGGCCCAGGCGGATGCCGATGCGCAGCACCGCGAAGCCCTGGCCGTTGCCAACAGCGAACGCCAGGCCCAGGCCGCACAGACCACCACGCAACTGATGGAGCTGCTGGAACAGAACACCCGCCTGACCGAAATGACCAAGCAACTGACCGAGCGCATCGAGAATCTCACCAGTGAGATGCATGAGCATTTCGTGCGCAAGGATCAACCCAAGGCCTGAAGGCCTCAGGGCCAGCGCAGGTGTCGCGCCAACTCGTCGAACAGTGTCACCACCGAACGCAAGGCCCGACAGTCCGGGCGGGTCAACAGCCACAGGGCGGTTTCCTGGCCCAGGGGTTCACTCAACGCCTCCAGCCCGGCGCTGCCCACCAGGAAATCCGGCAGCGCGGCCACGCCCAGGCCAGCGCGCACCAGCTCGGTAACCGAAAGCATGCTGTTGCAGCGGTAACTGGGCTGTACGCCGGGCCATTGCTGGCGACGCCAGACCACGGTGGGGTGATCGGGCAGGAAATCGTCCGGGGCGATCCAGGCCAGCCGCGACAGATCAGTGCAGTCGACCCGTTGCCGATAGGCCGGGCTGGCGCATACCCGGTAGGACACCGCCCCCAGGCAGCGCCCCACCAGGTGCTCTGGAGGCCTGGCGGTCAGGCGCACGGCAATATCCGCATCACGCCGGTTGAGATTGGCGAAATCATTGGACGTGCACAGCTCGATGACCAGTGCCGGGTAGTTCGCCATGAACTGCGCCAGGGCCGGCAGCAACAGGCCTTGCAACACCGAATCGGTACAAGTCAGGCGTACCGTGCCGCTGACCACTTCGCCGCCCCGGGCCACGCCGATACGCGCCGCTTCCAGGGCCTGTTCCGCGTGTTCGGCCTGCTGCGCCAGGGCCTGGGCCAGGCTGGTGGGCAAGTAGCCGGCGCGGCTCTTGTCGAACAACTGCTGGCCCAGCCCGGCCTCCAGCCGGCGCACGGCGCGAAACACCGTCGAGACATCGACCTTGAGCAGGGCCGCAGCACGCGCCAGGGAGCCGCCGCGAACCAGGGCCAGGATCAATGAGAGATCGGGATAGTCCAACTGATAGTGCGCTGGTGCAATGATCATTTGGGTAAACGCCAATATTGATTGCGTAGGCGCCAATTTATAGTGGGCCCAGGCCATCGACAAGTCAGGGTCACAACCGGAGAGTTCCATGCATCCACAGGTACCAGCACCGACCATTCGTATCGCCCTGGTGGGGGATTACGACCCACAGATCACCGCGCACCAGGCCATCCCCCTGGCCCTGGAACGGGCAGCGCAGGAGGGTGCCGGCCCAGTGGAATACCAGTGGCTGGCAACCGCCGATCTGCACCAGGAGAAAGACCTGGAGGGCTTCCACGGTATCTGGTGTGTCCCCGGCAGCCCCTACCGCAACATCGAGGGTGCCCTGCTGGCGATCCGCGTGGCGCGTGAACAGCAGCGGCCATTTCTCGGTACCTGTGGCGGCTTTCAGCACGCGGTCCTGGAATACGCCCGCAATGTGCTGGGCTGGGCCGATGCTGAACACGGCGAAACCGCGCCCGACGCCGAGCGCGTGCTGCTCACGCCCTTGAGTTGCGCCCTGGTGGAAGCCCGGGACTCAATTCAGTTGCGCGCCAACAGCCGCATCGCCAGGGCCTACGGCACAACCTGCATCGAGGAAGGTTATCGCTGCCGCTATGGCGTCAATCCGGACTTCGCTGGCGCCCTGCTCAGCGGCACCTTGCTCCCCACTGGCCATGACAGCGCCGGCGACCTGCGCAGCCTGGAACTGGACGAGCATCCGTTCTTCGTCGCCACCCTGTTCCAACCCGAGCGCGCGGCCCTCCAGGACCGCACACCGCCTCTGGTCAGGGCCTTGCTCACGGCCTGCCGGGAGTGCCAAGCATGACTGACCGGACTCCCGCACCGCCCTACTACGCCGTGATTTTCAGTTCCCAGCGCGGTGAGGCCGACCCCGCCTATGAACAGGCAGCCGAACGCATGCTCGAACTGGCGCGCCAGCAGCCGGGGTTTCTCGGGGTCGAATCGGCACGAGGTGAGGACGGCTTCGGCATCACCGTGTCGTACTGGAGCAGCGAAGCGGCGATCCTGGCCTGGAAGCAGCACCCCGAACACAGCGCGATCCGCGAGCGCGGTCGGGCACAGTGGTATCGCCAGTTCAGCACCCGGGTGAGCAAGGTCCAACGGGCTTACGGCTTTCCAGGCTGAGCCCGCTTCAGGCACGGATTCCCGAGCCGCCCGGGTGACGGCTCGGGGGCACGCATCAGCCCTGCGTGGTCGACAGCAGGCTGCGCACCGCCTGGATTTCCGGCAAGTCGCTGCGGCGCATGTATACCCGCAGCGGCTCGCTGATATTGATCCGGTCGTCGATGTTCTGATCCAGCAGCAGCTGGATCTGCTCGCGCTTGAGGCTCATGGCCTGGTCCGACACCGGCGCCCAGACAAACTCGTGGGCCGGCACTATGGCGTCGTCGGCCACGTCCATGCCAAAGGAGTCTTCGCTGAAGCGCACGATATAGCGACCGGTCTTGCGATTGAAGCCGACAAAGCCCTTGAGCTGGTCGGCAGCCTGACAGATGAGTTCGGAGGTGATGCTCATGGTAAACCTCACTAGAGTCCCGCAGGACAGGTGATCAATGGTCTACACGCGAGGCAAGGTACAGCGGAGTTTTCAGGGCCTCCCTCTGATGGGGAAACTGCAGCGCCCAAGAGTACTGCAAAGCGCCGGAAAAAAGCGCTGAAAAATGCAAATGAGAGGGATTTATGTCGCTCTGGAGATAGCACAAGCGTCATCGAGTTGTTAAAAGATATCCCCTTGAACACGCCCCCACGAAAGGATTTCGAGCATGCCCGCGACCTTCACCCCTTGTGCCCTGATGCTGGGCCTGATGCTCGCTTGCGGACTGGCCCAGGCCTCTGAACAGCCTGGCCCGGACGCCCTGGCCGCTCGCCAGGGGATTCCACAACCAGCGGTGATCGCCCACCGCGGCGCCTCTTTCGATGCCCCCGAATCCACCGCGGCTTCCTACACGCTGGCCCGGGACCTGGGCGCCGACTACCTGGAAATGGACCTGCAACGCAGCAAGGATGGCGTGCTCTTCGCCCTGCACGACAACAACCTGCAACGCACCACCGACGTGGCGCAGAAATTCCCCGAACGCAAGGACAGCCCGGCCAACGCCTTCACCATGGCGGAACTGAAAACCCTCGACGCCGGCAGCTGGTTCAACCAGGCCCACCCGGAGCGGGCGCGGCCGGGCTTTGCCGGGCTGAAGATCCTCACCCTGGATGAAATCATCGACATCGCCCAGGGCAATGCGCAGCACAAGCCCGGGCTGTATATCGAGACCAAGGAACCCCAGCTGTTCCCCGGTATCGAGCACGACCTCAAGGAAAAACTCCAGGACCGTGGCTGGCTGAGCCCGGCCGGTTCCAAGCTGGCGAAAAGCGAACTGGCGGTGGGCCAGGGCAAGGGCAAGGTGGTACTGCAGACCTTCGACAAGCACAGCCTGGAACTGCTGCACCAGGCAATGCCCAACGTGCCGAAAGTACTGTTGCTTTGGGTCGCGCCCGGTAGTATCGAACCCGCGTCCGGCCAGAGCTTCGCCAGCAGCGGCGAAACCGACAAGGCCGCGTTCTATGCCCGGCAGCAGCCCAAGGACCAGGCCGAGTTCAAGCGCTGGGTGGATTTCGCCAAGGCCCAGGGTGCCATCGGCACCGGCCCTTCCGCGGCCCTGACCGGCGGTGGCGAGCAGAGCTACTCGGACCTGGTGCAACCCTGGATGAACCAGTACACCCACGACCAGGGCCTGCTGGTGCACGTCTATACCATCGACGAGCCGGTGGACTTCAAGAAGGTCATGGATGCCGGGGTCGATGGCATCTTCACCAACCGCAGTGCCGAACTGCTCAAGTACTTCAAGCGGCCGGCCAGTGCCAGCGTGGCGCAATTGCTGGACGCCAGCGGTTACTGAATGACGGTTTCGCACTGGCACGGCGAGCTCTGGCTGGGCCGGGATTTCGGCCTGATCCACGGGGCGATGGGGCCAACCGAGCCCCATGCCCACTATGCCCATCAGCTGATCATCGCCCCCGGGCAACCGGTCACGGTGGCGCTCGCGGGCGGGCTGCAGAGCGCTCATTACCTGTTGATCCCGGCCTTGCAGCGCCACGCCATCGTTCAGGCTCCCGAGCAGGCCTTCACGGTGTACGCCGAGCCGCTGCTGATCGCCGTCGAAGACCTGCAAGCATGCGTCAGTGGCGCCGCCCCCTCACTGCCCGGCCTGGAAGCGGCGCTGCGCCGTTGCCCGCGCCAGCCCGTTGCCGACCCACGTGTAGCGCGGGCACTGCACGCCGTGGATGCCGCCCTGGAGGGCAAGGTCGCCGCCGCGCAACTGGCGGCCCGGGCCCATGTATCCCTGAGCCAGCTGGAGCGTCTGTTCGCCCGTGACGTCGGCCTGCCGGTAAGGCGCCTGGTGCTCTGGCGCCGCCTGCGCCTGGCCATGGCCCTGGTGCTGGAGGGCCAGACCCACACTGGCGCGGCACACGGCGCCGGGTTCGCCGACAGCGCGCACTTCTCCCGCACCCTGAAGAGCCTGTTCGGCGTCACCGCCAGCCAGGCCCTCAAGCACCTCAAGCCCCGCTTGCTGGTCTGACGCGCCGGCGCAACTGCTCGGGCACCACGGGTTCTGCCCCATAGCGCTGTGCCTTGAACGGCTCCAGCAACTGCGGCCAGTAATCCACCGGGTAGTCGGCACGGCTGCCAATCCCCAGGTCGCCCTGGCGCATGCAATAGTCATCGCGATAAAACGCGGTGCCCAGCAGCCAGTCCCAGAGATTGAAGAACAGCCCGAAGTTCACATCCCCGGCGCGTCCGTACTTCATGTGGTGAAAGCGATGCACCGGCGCCCAGGCGAAGATCCAGCGCAAAGGCCCCAGACGCATGTCGACATTGGAATGCTGCAACAGCAGCTGGACGGCAATGGCCAGGGCCAGCAACTGCGCCACCGGCAGCGGGATGCCCAGCAACACCAGCGGCAGCAGCCCGGCCGAAGCTTCGATCAACTGGTGCAGGGGATGCTTGAGCAAGCCATTGAAACCGTACATGCGCTGCACACTGTGATGCACCGCATGCAAACGCCAGAGCCAGGCCAGGCGGTGGCTGGCGTAGTGGGCCAGGGTAATGCCGCAATCGGCGATCACGATGGCCAGCAGCAACTGCCCCCAGAGCGGCCAGCCCTGGGGCCAGAGCCCATCATGGGCCAGCAGCGCAACCAGCCCGGGCAACGCCAGCAGCCCCAGCGCATTGAGGCTTTCATTGACCAGGGCATGCAGGCTGTCGCGCAGCCGGTCGCCTTGGGAACGGTTCCAGCCAGGCTCATAGGGCAAGCACCATTCCGCCAGGAACGACACCCCCAGCGCAGCCCCGAACACCCCCAACAACCCGCTGGCAGACGCCGGCCCAGCACTCATCCACCACACCCCGGCGCCGATGAACCCGGCAAACACCAAGGGTGCGTACAACCATGCAAGCATTCGTTTCATTTGCTGCAGCTCCTGTAGGGAAAACCGCAGCTTGCGACCCGATGCCGGGGCGCGGCTTGAACAAACGACGCAAAGAGTGACCTGAATTAAGGGTGAATTAAGTTGCGTTGGCTAACCTGTGCCCATCGAAACCCATCACCCCAAGGAATCAACCCATGACCAAGTTCTCCGCCCTGTTCGCAGCCGCCGCCCTGACCCTGACCGCTGGCCTGGCCCAAGCCGATGTGCGCCCGGACCTGATCCCCGGCCTGCTCAAGTCCGGCGCCATCATGGACCTGGAAAAACTCAACCAGGCCGCCCTCGCCCAGCACCCGGGCACCACCGCCGCCAGCATCACCGACACCGAGCTCGAGCAGACCGCCACTGGCGCCTACGTCTACCAGGTGGAACTGCGCGACAGCAAAGGCATCGAGTGGGACGTGGACCTGGATGCCAAGACCGGCAAGGTCCTGAGCAACAAGCAAGACAAGTAACCCCCCGCCCCTACAAGGCCGCGCCCCGCTTCGGGAGCGCGGCCTTGTGCGTTGGGGCGTGCGGATCAGTCAGGCACTGGTGCTGACCAGGGAGCCCGCAGTACTGCTCTGGGATTGCTGCAGGGCCTGGAACAAGGCCGCGGTGGCGGTCTGCAACGAAGCGCTGGTGCTGGCCACCTGAGCCTGGGCTGCCGCTACTTGCGCGGCCTTGGCATCGGCACTTTCCTGCTGGCTCTGCGCGGCCTGCAACTGCTGCTGTTGCTCCTGCAATTGCTTTTGCAGTTCAGCGATCTGCTTGCGCAACTGCTTGACCGAGTCGCTGCTGGAATCATCGCTGCTGGAACTGCCGCCGGCCGCGCCAGCACCCGTGGCCGGCGCCTTGGTCGCGTCGCTGGCAGCAGTGGTACTGGCGGTGGAGGTCGCTGAAGTGTCGCTGTCCGAACTGCCGGCGATGCGGGTCTTGCTCGGGCTGACCTGGGTCTGGTTGATCGCGATGGAAGTGATGCTGGCCATGGTGTGAGTCCTGTCGGGTGTGAAGATACCCGGTCATCGACACCTGCCCCGGCCACTTGAGAGTGATCGTGTATCGGCCTGGTAAGCAGGCCGATACACCCCGGCCGACCTCAGGCGCTCAAGCGCGCCGTGACCTCGCTCAACTGCCCCGACAGGCCGTGCAGATTGCGGCTCGCCGCCTCGGTGCGCTGCACGTTGTCCAGATTGGTACTGGCGATGGACGTGATCTCGGTGAGGTTGCGGGAAATGTCCTCGGCCACCGACGTCTGCTCCTCGGCGGCGGTCGCGATCTGCCGGTTCATGTCGCGAATCGCTTCTACCGCTTCGGTGATGCGCTCGAGCATGGCCCCGGCCTCGGTCACCTGCTGCACGCTCTGCTCGCTGCGGGACTGGCCGCTCTCGATGGCCTGGGCCGCATCCACGGCCCCGGTCTGCACGCTCTGGATGATCTGGTTGATCTCGGTGATCGAGGCCGCGGTGCGCTGCGCCAGGCTGCGCACTTCATCGGCGACCACGGCAAAACCGCGCCCGGCCTCACCGGCCCGGGCCGCTTCGATGGCCGCGTTGAGGGCCAGCAGGTTGGTCTGTTCGGCAATGCCCTGGATCACTTCCAGGACCTTGCCGATGCGCCCGCTGTCGGCCTCCAGCCGGCGGATCACGGTGGCGGTGTTGGCAATCTCGCCACGCATCTGGGTGATGCTGTGGATGGTCTGCTGCATCACCTGTTCGCCCTGCTGCGCCGACTGGTCGGCATCGTCTGCGGCACGAGCGGCGTCGGCGGCGTGGCGCGCCACTTCCTGGGCGGTGGCGGACATCTCGTTCATCGCCGTGGCCACCTGGTCCGTGCGGTTGAACTGCTCGTTGGTGCCCTGGGACATCAGGGTGGCGATGGAGTTGAGCTCGCCGCTGGAACTGTCCAGGTCCGAGGCACTGCGCTGCAAGCTGGCGAAGGTCTGGGCCAGGAAATCCCGCAGGGTGTTGGCGGCCATCGCCAGCTTGCCCAGTTCATCCTGACGCTCGCTGGCCACCCGCTGGGCCAGTTGGCCGCGGCTGAGCTGGGCGACATAGTCGATCAACTGACGGATCGGCTGCACCAGGCTGCGATTGACCAGCCACAGGCTGAGCAGGCCGATCAGCAAACCGGAAGCCAGCATCACCAGAATACCCAGCCACACCGTGCGGTCGGCCGCCGCACTGATCTCGGCGGACTGCCGGTCGCCGTGCTGGCGCAGCTCGGTCACCAGTTCGCTCATCTGCTCGCTGGTGGCCCGGTCCACGCCCTTGACCGCGGCATCGCCGGCACTCGGATCGGCACCGCCGGCCACATAGGCATCGCGGCCCTTCTGGTAGGCCGAACCCAACTGCCGGTGCTCATCCGCCAGGCGCTGCACCCGGCTCTTGAGGGAGGCGTCCAGCCCGGGGGTCTGCACCAGCTGGCCGAGGATGCTCTGCACATCGCGCTGGCGGTCTTCGAACTGCTGCCAGTACTTGTTCAACTCCTGGGGCTGCTTGCCCCGCAACAATACGTTCTTCCACTCCTGTACCTGGCTCTTGAACTGCAGGTTGGCCTCGTCGATCAACTGCGAACTGCGCAGCGGACCTTCAATCAGCTCGCGGTAGCTCTGCACGCCACCGGACAGCAAATGAAAACTCGCCAGGGCGATCAACAACATCGCCAGCAGGCTACCGCTCAGCAGGGCAAGGATTTGCGCTCTCAGGGATTTTTGCAAAAACATCGAGGAGATCTCATGGCAGGGATAGAGCAGGCCCGATGAAGGCATGCGTAGTGCCGAACATCCCTGTAAGGCGCATTCGAGAGGGGTCGAATGAGTGCAGCGTAGGAGTGTGATCGGCCTGCGCAAGACAATCTTGAGTGCCGCCGACCATCGGTATGACGGGCTCCATCATGCACTTCAAAACGTCACAAAAATGTCAAAAAGCCTTGCCATGATGGGGCTCAAGTGAACCTGAGAAACCCGCGCCAGGCACTGTCCCTCCTGCGAGACTCCATGAACCACAGCATCGACCAGAGTCACCGTGATTCCGATCTGTTCGGCCTGCTCTACGGTTTCAGCTTTCGCCCCGGCGAACGGGGCCGCGAACTGGACTCGGCCAAGGCCCTGCAAGCCCTGCAACACCCCGAGGACAGCGAGGAGTTCCTCTGGCTGCACCTGAACCTGGCTCACGCCGCGTGCGAGCGCTGGATGAAGTCCCACCTGCAATTGCCCGACGAATTCTTCGAGGCCTTGCACGAAGGCTCGCGCTCGACCCGCATCGAACAGGTGGATTCGGCCCTGCTGGCGGTGGTCAACGACGTGGTGTTCAACTTCGGCAGCATGGTTTCCTCGGACATCTCCACCCTCTGGGTCTGCGCCCGCAGCCGCCTGATCGTCAGCGCCCGCCTGCAGCCGCTGCACTCGGTGGACAAGCTGCGCTCCTCGGTCAAGGCCGGAGAACGCTTTCGCTCGCCCCTGGAACTGCTGGTGCACCTGCTAAGGGACCAGGGCGAAGTGCTGACCCAGATCGTGCGCCGGACCAGCCTCAGCGTGGATCAGATCGAGGACCAGTTGCTGGCAGCCCGGGTCTCCACCAACCGTGCCGAACTGGGGGCCATGCGCCGGGTGCTGGTGCGCCTGCAACGGCTGCTGGCCCTGGAGCCGGGCTCGCTGCTGCGCCTGCTCAACCGCCCGCCGCAATGGTTGCAAAAGGAAGACGTCAAGGAGCTGCGCAAGTCCACCGAAGAGTTCGCCCTGATCATCAACGACCTCACCGCCCTGGGGGAGCGGATCAAGCTGCTGCAGGAAGAGATCGCCGCCAACCTCAACGAACAGACCAACCGCACCCTGTTCACCCTGACGGTGGTCACGGTGCTGGCGTTGCCGATCAACATCATCGCCGGTTTCTTTGGCATGAACGTCGGTGGCATTCCGTTCTCCGGCGACCCGGAGGGCTTCTGGATCCTGGTAGCGCTGGTGGCCACTTTCACCGTGATCGCCGGGCGCTGGGCCTTTCGCAAACGCCAGGACTACTGACCCCACCTTGTAGGAGCCGGCTTGCCGGCGAAGGCGTCCGCCAAGGCAGGTGCTTGGCTTGAGGGCCTCTTCGCCGGCAAGCCGGCTCCTACGGGATGAGCGGGATGGAGGGATGGTCGTGCGTGATCGATCTGATCAACGGAACGGCTCAATTGCGTAAACCATGACCTGAGGCAGCCTCCCTGTAACATTCAGCAACGATCATGGGCAGCACTCCTTCTCGCCACAGGATTGTCCAGCAATGGCCACCCCGTCCCTGACTGCCGCTTCGTCCAACCTCGACAGCAAACCGCAACTGGATAAAAAGCCCGGCCCCTTCACCCTCGTCGCCTTCTTCGCGGTGCTGGCCATGGGCTTGTTGTTCACCGCCTACAGCCTGGTGCACGACATGCACGAGCTGGGCACCACGGTCACCACCTGGACCCCGTTCCTGCTCCTGGGCGTGGCGTTGCTGATCGCCCTGGGCTTCGAGTTCGTCAACGGTTTCCATGACACCGCCAACGCCGTGGCCACGGTGATCTACACCCACTCGCTGCCGCCGCAGTTCGCGGTGGTCTGGTCCGGCCTGTTCAACTTCCTCGGAGTACTGCTGTCCAGCGGCGCGGTGGCTTTCGGCATCATCGCCCTGCTGCCGGTGGAACTGATCCTGCAGGTGGGTTCCTCCGCCGGTTTCGCGATGATCTTCGCCCTGCTGATCGCCGCCATCCTATGGAACCTCGGCACCTGGTGGCTGGGCCTGCCGGCTTCGTCTTCCCACACCCTGATCGGCTCGATCATCGGTGTCGGCGTGGCCAATGCCCTGATGCATGGCCGCGACGGCACCAGCGGCGTGGACTGGGGCCAGGCCACCAAGGTCGGCTACGCCCTGCTGTTCTCGCCCCTGATCGGCTTCGTGTTCGCCGCCCTGCTGCTGTTGGCCCTGCGCCTGTTCGTCAAGAACCGTGCCCTGTACAAGGCACCCAAGGGCGACGCACCGCCGCCCTGGTGGATTCGCGGGCTGCTGATCCTGACCTGCACCGGCGTGTCCTTCGCCCACGGTTCCAACGACGGCCAGAAAGGCATGGGCCTGATCATGCTGATCCTGGTGGGCACCCTGCCCATGGCCTACGCCTTGAACCGCACCATGCCCGCCGACCAGTCGCTGCAATTCGCCGCGGTGGCCGAAGTCACCCAGCAGGCCCTGGTGAAGAGTGCCCCGCAACCGGCGCCGGCCGATTCCCGCGCGGTGCTCTCGGAGTACATGCGCAGCAAGGAAGCGACACCGGAACTGATCCCCGCGCTGGCCGCCCTGACCGGCGCCATCGGCACTGAAGTGAAGGGCTACGGTTCGCTGGCCAAGGTGCCCGCCGAAGCCATGGGCAACGTGCGCAACGACATGTACCTGACCAGCGAGGCGATCCGCCTGATGGACAAGAATCAGGTAGGCCACTTCGACCAGGACACCCGGGACAAACTGCAACTGTTCAAGCAACAGATCGACAACGCCACGCGCTTCATTCCGCTGTGGGTGAAGATCGCCGTGGCCATCGCCCTTGGCCTGGGCACCATGGTGGGCTGGAAGCGCATCGTGGTCACCGTTGGCGAAAAGATCGGCAAGACCCACCTGACCTACGCCCAGGGCGCCTCGGCGGAAACCGTGGCGATGCTGACCATCGGCGCGGCGGACATGTTCGGCCTGCCGGTGTCCACCACCCATGTGCTGTCCTCGGGGGTGGCCGGGACCATGGTGGCCAATGGCGGCGGCTTGCAGATGCGCACCATCCGCAACCTGGCCATGGCCTGGGTGCTGACCCTGCCGGCGGCGATCCTGCTGTCCGGCAGCCTGTACTGGTTGTTCACTCAGCTGTTCTGAGGGGCGTGCCTCCCCCTCTGTAACCGCTGCCGAGCCTGCGAGGCTGCGAAAAGGCCCGCGGGGCCTTGCCTGGCGATCCCTCGCCAAACCTGCAGCAACCTCAGGCTCCCAGCGGCTACACGAGCAAGAGGGTCAGGAAGGGAACAACTTGCTCAGGCAACTGAGCTTTTTCTTGTAGGAACGCCGGGCCTCCAGCGCTTCTTCCAGGGTCACCGCGACAAAACGGGCCTTCTGGTTGGGCTGCATCTGGCCGATCAGGTCGAGGTCGGCGCTGATCACCGTGCCGATCATCGCGTAGCCACCACCGGACACCGCGTCCCGGTGCAGGACGATGGGTTCGAGCCCCGCCGGCACCTGGATCGAACCGATGGGATAGCAGCTGTCGACGATGTTCGACGGATCGGAACCGGCACCGAACGGCTGCTCCCGGGGCTGGAAACTCAAGGCGCTGCCGCCCTTGAAGCGATAGCCGATGCGGTCCGCCTCCGAGCCCACGGTCCAGGGTTCGGCGAAGAAGCTGACCTTGGCCGCCTCGCTCAAGCGCTCGTAGTACAGGCCCGGCACCACCCGCAGGGTGATTTCGCCCCCCAGGGACTGGCGCAGCGCCATGGGCAAGCTGGCACCGGGACGGCTTTTGCCGCTGGCGACGCCCACCGGCAGCTCATCACCCGCCACCAGGCGCCGGCCCTGGAAACCACCCAGGGTACCCAAGGCGTAAGTCGAGCGGCTGCCCAGCACCAGCGGCACATCGATGCCACCGGCCACCGCCAGATACGCCCGGGCCCCGGCCTTGGGAAAGTCGAAGCGCAGCACTTGCCCGGCCTTGACCGCAAAGGCGGTGTCCAGGTGCATGTCCACGCCATCGAGCTTGGGGGTCATGTGGGCACCGCAGACCGCCACCAGGGCATCGGTGCTGAATGCAAGCTCAGGGCCGAGCAAGGTGCACTCCAGCCCCGCTGCCCCCGCCGGGTTGCCCACCAGCTGGTTGGCGGCGCTCAGGGCGTACTGGTCCAGGGCCCCGGACGGCGGAATCCCCAGGTGATAGAAACCTTCGCGACCCAGGTCCTGTACCGATGTGGCCAGGCCCGGTTTGATGACCTTGATCATGCCAGCACCTCCTGCAGCGACGTGGGATAGCCGACCGGGTCGGCGAGAAAGGCATCCAGGGAAAACTCCACCTCGCGGATGCGCAAGTCGAAACGCCCGGCCTCGACCTCGGCCACGGCAAGGTCATAGGCCTGGCGGTCAATGGGCTTGAACTGCACGATGTCCCCCGGACGGAAGAACACCATGTGCTGCTTGAGGTAGGCCAACTGTTGCTGCGGGTCGTAGATCGGCGCCGGGGTGACGCCGAACATCTGGTAGCCGCCGGCACCGCGCACCGAGTAGATGCAGCCGAAACAGCCGCCATGGCCCAGGGTCAGTTTGGGCGTATCGGTGCGCGGCCGCAGGTACTTGGGCACCTGCAGTTGCCGTTCACGTTCGACCATCTGGAACATGAACGGCAGGCCCGCCACAAAGCCCACCATGGAGACGAACCAGGGCGCGCCGCTGTGGGCGGCGATAAAGGCTTCGACATCCGCCAGGCCGTTGATCCGCGCCGCGTACTCAAGATCGGTGGCGCTGGGGTCCTGGTGCCGGTCGCGAAAGCGCATCAGGGTTTCATGGGTCCAGGGGTCGTTGTAGAGCACCGGGATCTCGATGATCCGGGTATGCAGGCTGCGCTCGGCCACCGCGCAGGCCTCGGCCTGTTGCACCGCCTCCAGCAGATCCTGCGGGGCGATGCGGTCCGGGTCGAAGCGGATCTGGAACGAAGCATTGGCCAGGCACACATCCAGCACGCCATCCAATTCCAGGCGCTCCACCGCGCGGGTCACCGCCATGCCCTTGAAGAAGGCTTCCAGGGACATGCTGTCGCTGACTTCGGCGAACAGGTGCTCGTCGGCACCAAAGCTGTAGCGGATAGGCAGGTTCATGCGACACCTCCGGCGCGGTGCTCGGCCAGCCAGGTTTCCAGGGTTCCGGTGTGAAAGTCGGCCTGCTCCAGCCAGGGTTCGGCCAGCAGTTCACGGTGCAGCGACAAGGTGCTGGCCATGCCGGTCAGGGTGGTGTGTTCCACGGCCAGCCGCGCCCGGGCCAGGGCTTCGCCACGGTCACGGCCATGGACGATCAGCTTGGCCAGCAGCGAGTCGTAGTAAGGCGGCACAGCATAGCCCGGGTACAGGTGGCTATCGACTCGCACCCCGGCGCCTTGCGGCCAGATCAGTTGCTCGACCTTGCCCGGGCTGGGGAAGAAATCCCGCGCCGGATCTTCGGCGTTCAGGCGCATCTGCAAGGCCGCGCCGTTAAGCCGGATATCACTCTGGCGCAAACCCAGGGGCTCGCCCCCGGCAATACGCAGCATGGCCTGGACCAGATCGATGCCGGTGATCAGCTCGCTGATGGGGTGCTCCACCTGGATCCGCGTGTTCATCTCGATAAAGAAGAACTCGCCGGTGCTGTCGTCGTAGAGGTATTCCAGAGTGCCCGCGCCCTGGTAGCCCAAGGCTTGGGTGAGGCGCACGGCGCTGCTGCACAACTGCTCACGCTGCTCGGCACTGAGCACCGGCGACGGCGCTTCCTCGAAGATCTTCTGCCGCCGCCGTTGCAGCGAACACTCGCGTTCGAACAGGTGCACCGCGTGTTTGCCATCGCCCAACACCTGGACTTCGATGTGCCGCGCACGGCCAATGAAACGCTCCAGGTACACTGCGCCGTTGCCGAAAGCCGTCTGGGCTTCGCGTTGCGCCCGAGGGAATTCCTCGGCCAATTGCGCCGCGTCCCGGGCCAGGCGGATCCCGCGGCCGCCACCGCCGGCACTGGCCTTGATCAACAGCGGAAAGCCCACGACTTCAGCGGCCGCCAGCGCACTGTCCAGGTCGAAGAGTTCTCCTGGGGAGCCCGGTACCACCGGCACTCCCGCCGCCTGCGCAGTGCGCCGGGCTTCGGCCTTGTCACCCATGCGGCGGATGGTTTCGGCACTGGGACCGACGAAGATCGCCCCGGCCTCGACCACCGCCTCGGCGAAGTCGGCATTCTCGGAAAGAAAGCCATAGCCCGGATGTACCGCGTTGGCACCGCTGGCCTGCAAGGCACCGAGCAGGGCCTGGACATTCAGGTAGCTCTTGTCGGCCCGCGCCGGGCCGATGATCTGTACTTCATCGGCCATACGTGCGGCCATGGAATCGGCATCCGCCTCACTGCAGGCGGCAACGGTGGGAATCCCCAGGGCCTTGGCCGCGCGAATGATGCGCACGGCAATCTCGCCACGGTTGGCCACCAGCAATTTGTTGATTGATCCAGTCATGCCCCGGCCCTCACTGTTCGAGCGTCGCGACGACCTGACCCGGTTCCACCGGATCACCGTCTTCCACCAGAAAGGTGCTGACTTGACCCGCGCTCCCGGCGGTCAGTTCGGAAAACTGCTTCATGACTTCGATCAGGCCGATCACGGTATCGGCGCTGACGCTGTCGCCGACCTCGACGAAAGGCGCCGACTCCGGGGTGGCCTTGCGATAAAAGGTGCCCGGCAAGGGGGTGATAACACTGTATTCGGCCATGTCTGTTCCTTTTGGAATAGTTGTAGAAAGGCAGGCAAAAAAAACAAAACCAGATGAGCCCCGCGTCTGTGCACGGTGCTTCGTGTCGATGCGCCTCAACGCGGTGCGCGGACCTCGATGCCGGCCTGATCCAGCGCCGCTCGGGTGGCCTGCACCAGGTCCAGGGCACCCGGGGTGTCGCTGTGCAGGCAGATGGAATCGAACTCGAGGAACAGCTCCTCGCCTTCGACGGTGCGTACCAGGCCGGTCTGGCAGGCGCGCAGCACCTTGGCCGCCACGGCTGCCGGGTCCAGGGCGCGGACGTTGCGGGTAAACACGATGGAGCCGCTGAGGTCGTAGTCGCGGTCGGCGTAGAACTCGCGGATCACCGGCTGCCCCAGCTCCTGGGCCACGCGCCAGATCACCGAATTGGGCATGCAATACAGCAGCAACTCGGGCTCCAGCCGGCGCAGGTTTTGCACCAGCAGCCGCGCCGCTTCCTCGTCCCGGGCCAGGTGCATGTAGAGCGCACCATGAGGCTTGATGTGCTGCAGCTTCACGCCTTGTACCCGGGCCATTTCCCGCAGGGCGCCAAGCTGATAGAGCATGTCGTCCACCAGCTCCTGGGCCGGGGCATTGATGTGCCGGCGACCGAAACCCACCAGGTCGCGAAACCCCGGATGGGCGCCGATGGCTACCCCCAGGCGCTTGGCCTGTTCGATGGTGCGGCGCATGGTGCCGGGGTCGCCGGCGTGAAAGCCGGTGGCGATATTGGCCGAGCTGATAAAGCCCATCAGCTCGTTGTCGACGCCATCGCCGATGGTCCAGGGGCCGAAGCTCTCGCCCATGTCCGAATTGAAATCCACTGCCTGCATCACTGTTGCTCCAACTCTCGTGACTTCGTGCGACGAAAATTAGAGCGCCCTTGACCCCTTGGGAAGATCTATTATCAGATAGAGCTTGTTCTGAAAAACAGATAAAGCTAGCAGGCAGCGTGATGCGTGACGGCACAGGCGCTTGCACGATCGCTTTCGCCGGCAAGCCGGCTCCTGCAGCGTTAGAGGGGAATGGGCCGTGTCGTTGACCTTGCGCCAGGTGCGCTATTTCGTTGCTACCGCCGAGATCGGGCAGATTTCCCAGGCGGCGCTGCACTTGAATATTTCCCAGTCGGCGGTGACCACGGCGATCAAGGAGCTGGAGGCGATGCTCGCCGTGCAGCTGTTCGTGCGCTCGGCCCAGGGCATGAACCTGACCGATGCCGGGCGGCATTTTCTCAACCGCGCCTACGTGATCCTGCGCAGCGTCGAAGATGCCCTGAACAGCCCGTTGCCGGACTATCGGGCCAGCGGCGTATTGCACCTGGCGGCCAGCTACACGGTGATCGGCTACTTCCTGCCGCACCACCTGCAGCGCCTGCAGCACTGGCACCCGGACGTCACCATCGAGCTCCATGAACAGGAACGCCAGGCCATCGAGCAAGGCTTGCTGGAAGGCCGCTTCGACATGGCAGTGGTACTCACCGCCAACCTGACGCACCCGGACATCGTCTCGCAGACCCTGTTCAACTCCGAGCGCCGGCTGTGGCTGCCGGCCCATCATCCGCTGTGCGAGCGCAGCAGCATCAGCCTGGCGGACGTGGCCGAGGAGCCGTTCATCCTGCTCACCGTCGACGAAGCCGAGCAAAGCGCCATGCGTTATTGGGAACAGGCCGGCCAGCAGCCCCGGGTGCGCGTGCGCACCAGCTCGGTGGAAGCGGTGCGCAGCATGGTGGCCAACGGCAGCGGCGTGGCGATCCTCTCGGATCTGGTGCACCGGCCCTGGTCACTGGAAGGCAAGCGTATCGAGACCCTGAGCCTGAGCGATGCGGTCACGCCCATGAGCGTGGGGCTGGCCTGGCACCGCGAGCGTACCTTCACCCCGGCCATGCAGGCCCTGCGCGATTATTTCCACGACGCCTTCCTGGCGCCCCAGCAACTCAGCGCCCGGCGCTGAACACCTTGCTTGGCGATCTCTTGCCGAACCTCCAGCGGCCTCAAGATCCACGCGTCTCCTACGGAGACGTTCGCAGCCTGCGGCAGCGGCTACACAAACCTAGTCAGGGGCAGGTCCAGCGTTGCGCGGCGGCGGCGACCTGCCCGGCCAACTGGGCGATGGCCTGTTGATGGGCCTGGACCAGGCTGTTCAGTTCCACACCCGCCGGTTGGCGGATCTGGCTGCTGCAGGTCAGGCTGCGGGCCGGGCCGCCCTCACCCCGCTGGCGCAGGCTCCAGACCACATCGATCAGTGCATAGCGCCCGGGCAGGGACTCGAAGCGCCGCACATCGGTCTGCAACGACAGCACCGGGCGCCCGGGCTGCTTGGGCAGGCCTTCAAGGTTGCGGGTACCCAGCTTCTGCTCCATCTGGCTGGCCAGGGCGTCGTGGAACTCATCCACCAGCGGCGCGCTCCAGCGCTGGGTTTCGAGGATCGCCAGGGTGCCGCTGTCCTGGCGCACCACCAGTTGCGGCTGGTCCACCTGGACCGGAATCCGCACCGTGGACATTTCGAACTGCGGGCCCCCGGTGCGGGCCGCACTGCTGCCTTCGGCCACCGGTGGCAGCAGGGTGTAGTAATGGGTGGGCGCGGAGCTGCAGGCGGCAAGTCCCAGGGTCAGGCAGAGCAACAGGGCACGGGTTTTCATGGCTGGGCTTCCGGTACGGATTCGCGAACAGAGGAGGATGGCGACTGGTAGGCATCCGGTTGATTGTCTTTGAGGCGCCCGCGGATCAGCGCTTCAGGATGACGCCCGAGGAAATCGCTGAGCACCCGCACCGAACGCGCGGTGCGCTGCACTTCCTCCATGGCCTGGCCGAGTTTCTGCCGCTGCGGCGAGTCTTCGGAGAAACTCTCGTTGGCGCTGGCCAGGGTCTTCTTGGATTGCTCCAGGGTGTCGCGCATCTGTGGCAGCACTTCGCCGTTGACCTGTTTGAGGGTCTTCTGCATCTCCGCCAGGCTGCCATTGAGGTTGGCGGCAATGGAGTCGATCGGCAGCTTGCTGATCTTGTCCACCACGGCCTGCAACTGCTCCTGCAACTTGTCCATGCTGCCAGGCACAGTGGGAATCTCCAGGGGCCGTGCGGTAGCGTCATAGGCCACCGGCTTGGCGTTGGTGACAAAGTCCAGGGAGATGTACAGCTGGCCGGTCAACAGGTTGCCGCTGCGGGGCTGGGCGCGCAGGCCATTCTTGACGAAGGCGCCGATCAGTTTCGCCGAGCGGGCGTCGTCTTCGCCGCCAGTCTGCTTCACCAGTTTTTCATGGGCCTTGCCCAGACGCTCGGGATAGATCACCGCCCCTACCAGGGTCGGGAAATACTTGCGCTGCTCGTCGTAGTCCAGGTCCATGGACACCACCTTGCCGATGTTCACCCCGAGGAACTCCACCGGGGCATTCACCGACAGGCCGCGCAAGGCCTGGTCGAAGCGCATGCGAATGTAATAGGGCGCGCCGTCGGGCGGCGCCAGGGCGGTGTCCTGGTCGCCGAACAGGGTGTACTCGGCGTTCTCGTCAGCCGGCTTGGCGTTGGGGCTGTACTTGGGTTCGACGAAGGCAATGCCGCCGGCGAGGATCGACGACACCGACTCGGTGTTGACCTTCAAACCGTTGGCGCCGAGGGTCACGTCGACGCCGCTGGCGTTCCAGAAACGGGTGTCGGTGGTGACGTACTTATCGTTGGGCGAGTTGACGAAGATCTTCACGTCCACGCCCTTGCCGCTGTTGGCCAACTGGTAGGACACCACCTGCCCCACCTCGATGCGCCGGTAATAGACCGGCGAGCCGATGTCCAGCGAGCCCAGGTCGTCGGTGTGCAGGGTAAAGCGCTTGCCCTTCTGCCCATAGGTGATGGGCGGCGGGGTTTCCAGGCCCTTGAAGCTGTCCTTGCGTTTTTCCGACTTGCCGGCGTCGGCGCCGATAAAGGCCCCGGAAAGCAGGGTGTCGACCCCGGAAATGCCATTGGCGCCGATTCGCGGGCGCACCACCCAGAACAGCGAATCGTCGGCGGTGAAGGGTTCGGCGGACTGGTCCAGCTCGACCTTGGCCACCACCTTCTTGCGGTCGTCGCTCAGGGCGATGGAGGTCACCTTGCCGATCACCACGTTCTTGTACTTGACCTGGGTCTTGTTGGCTTCCAGGCCTTCGGCGGTCTGGAAGCTGATGCTGATTTCCGGCCCCGCCGAGAGTGAGTTGTGCACCACCATCGACAGCCCCACCAGGGCCGCGACAATCGGCACCAGCCACACCAGCGAGACATTGAAACGCCGCGTGCGCAGCGCCGGAGCGCCAGGAACGGGCGGGGGATTTGCTGCGTTGGAACCTGGATGATCAGACATCTTCAACCTCTGCGTCCCAGATAAGCCGGGGATCGAAACTCATGGCCGCCAACATCGTCAGCACCACCACCAAACCAAAAAACAGAATACCCATGCGCGGGTCGATCGAACTCAGGGCGCGAAACTGCACCAGGGCCGCCACCAGGGCCACCACCAGCACGTCGAGCATCGACCAGTAGCCGATCAGCTCGATGAAACGATAGAGCTTGGCCCGCTCGCGCTGGGCCCAGAGGCTGCGGCGCTGGCAGGTCACCAGCAGGGTGCCGAGGACAAAGAACTTGCTGCAGGGCACCACCACGCTGGCGATGAAGATCAGCAGGGCGATGTCCCAGGAACCGTGTTTCCAGAACTCCACCACGCCACTCATGATGGTGTTTTCACTGGCGCTGCCAAAGATGCTGGTGTGCATCACCGGCAGCAGGTTGGCCGGAATGTAGAAGATCAGGCTGGCCAGGAGAAAGGCCCAGGTGCGCGCCAGGCTGTTGGGCTTGCGCGCATGCACCGGCGCATCGCAGCGCGGGCATTGATGCTCGGACGCCTGGCAGACCTGGCCGCAGGTGTGGCACAGCATCAATTGGTGGTCCCGGGCGTAGGGCGGAGCGCTCATCAGTAGCGGCCCTCCAGGTCATCCCAGAGGTAGCGGATGTCCTTGCCGGAAATCAGGATGATCAGCACCGTGAGCATCGCCAGGGCCCATAGCCCCAGCCCCGGGTGCACATCGAGCATCCCCGCCAGCTTGACGATGGCCACCAGGATCCCCAGCAGGCACACCTCCAGCATGCTCCAGGGCCGCAGGTGCTCCAGAGCGCGCATGCTGGCCTTGAAGCCGGGCGCGGCGCGCCCCACATTGGCAAACCCCAGCACCCAGCACAGCAGGATGATCTGCAGGCAGGGCGCGAGAATGATGGTCAGGCCGGTGATCGCGGCAATCAGGCTGATGCGGCCCTGGGCCAGGGCCTCCACCGATTGCCAGAGGGTTGCCTCGTTGCTCAGGCCTTCGAGGCTGATCTTGATCACCGGAAACAGATTGGCGAAGACGAACAACAACCCGGCGGTGATCGACAGGGCCAACAGCTGCTGCACACTCAGCCAACGGGCACGGGCCAGTACCGCGCCACAGCGCGAGCACTGGGCCGTCTGGCCTTTGCCGAGCGGCACGGACTCGTACAACGAATCGCAGTGTTCGCAGATGATCCAGTTGCGGGAAATAGTCATGGCCTTCAGATAGTCAGGAGGACAGCAGGTTCACTGAACGGAACCCGAAGCCGGGTATTTTCTGCAAAAGTAGAGGATGGTGTCTAGTTTTCTCTAGGACTGCACCCCACGCTCTACGCCATAATAGGCGCCCCCGGACATTTCGCTGACCATGACCGAATCCATTCCCTCCCCCGCCGCTCCCCACCGAGCCCCCAAACAGTCCCGTGGCCACGAACGGGTGATGGCGATCCTCGACGCTTGTGCCCGTCTACTGCCCAGCCAGGGGGCGGCGAACCTGACCATGCACGGCATCGCCCGGCTGGCCGGTACCTCCATCGGTTCGCTCTATCATTTTTTCAGTGACAAGCAGCAAGTGCTCGAAGCCCTGGGCCAGCGCCACATCGAAGCCCTGAGCACCATCACCAGCGACCTGCTGGCGGTTGCTCCGCAGGTCTGGACGGGGTCCAGTGGCCGGCAAGTGATAGAGCGCATGGTGTTGCCGATCCTCGAATACCTGGAGCAGCACCCCGACCTGCTGCTGATGATCAACCCGGGGTTTGCCATGGGCCAGTTGCAGGCCCCGGACCTGCGCCTGCAGATCAAGAGCGTCTATCGCCAGGTCCTGGCGCTGCGCCTTCCCCGGGCCAGTGCCGCCGAGCGCGAGGCCTACGCCATGGCCATGCTCGGCCTGCCCATTGGCCTGTTCCAGCTGGCCCTGGAACACCCCGAGTTCAAGAGCCAGCTGCTGCTCGAAGAAGTGCCGCTGGCGCTGGAAGCCTATCTGGCTGCCATCGAAGGGCGGCACCCGGCGCCCTGAAACCGGCTCAGTGAGCCAGGCGCTGTTGCAGCCACTTGTCCCGCAGCACGTCGTAGACCCAGTGATAGACATAGGTGTACGGCAGGAAGAACAGCAGCACGCCGATGTCCAGGATGAACGCCTGCAGCAGGCTGATGTTCAGCCACCAGGCAATCATCGGTACGCCCACTGCCACCAGCCCGCCTTCGAACATCAACGCATGCAGGACCCGGGTCCAGCCGTTGTGGACCCACTGCAAGCGCTTGAGCAACCGGTCGAACAGGCCGTTGAACACCACGTTCCAGGCCAGGGCCAACAGGCCGATGCCGATGGTCACCAGGCCCATGTCGGCCATGGGCTTGTCCATGATCCAGGACAGCAGCGGGGTGCAGATCAGCACCGCCAGCAGTTCAAAACCTACCGCCTGGAAGATGCGTTCGTTAAGGGATTTCTGAAGGCTCATGGTCGGCTCCTTGAATGAATGTGTTGCCGATCTTCCAGGACAAGGCCGATACTTCATAATCAATAACCATCGAGCAGGGCGATAGTTCATGGCCTCACATGAAGTGCTCCTGGCGTTTGTCCAGGCAGCCACCCAAGGTTCCTTTTCCGCTGCCGCGCGCAAGCTGGGCAAGAGCCAGTCCACCATCAGCGCGGCGGTGGCCAGCCTGGAGATCGACCTCGACGTGCAGCTTTTCGACCGTTCCAGCCGCAAGCCCGGCCTGACCCCGGCCGGGCATGTGCTGCTGCAGCGTGCCGAAGCAATCCTGGCTGCCACCAGCCGCCTGGAAATGGCCGCCAGCCAGCTGTCCCAGGGCATTGAGGCGAAGCTCACGGTGGCGCTGTCGGACACCTACCAGTCGGATCGCTTCGAAAGCAGCCTGAGCGCCTTCGAGCAGCGTTACCCGGACCTCGAGCTGGAATGCCTGATTGCCGAGTGCGAAGACCTGATCGCCCTGGTGCAGAGCGGCCGGGCGCAGATCGCCTTTGCCGAGATGCAGGCCGACTACCCGGCGGACCTGGAGCACAAGACCATGCAAGAGCGCAGTGAGATTTCCCTCTACGTGGCCTGCAAGCATCCCTTGGCGCAGCAGGCCCGGGTCGATGAGGAAAGCCTGCGCCAGCACCGTGAATTACGTCTGGCCACCGTGCTCAACCCCTACGACAGCCGCTGCCAGGGCCGGGTCTGGTCGGCCCCCAGCTACCTGATGCTGCTGGAGATGGCCCAGGGCGGCTTTGGCTGGGCGCCCCTGCCGCGCTGGCTGGTGGAAGGTTTTGGCGCGGGCAAGTTGCAGGAGCTGAACGTGCGTGGCTGGCCGCGCACCGTGGCGGTGGACGCGCTCTGGTCGCGCCTGCACCCGCCAGGGCCGGCGGGCAGCTGGTTGCTGGCGCAGATGCTGCAATGACCGCGCTCGTCAGCGCCGCCCGCTAGCCGATTGGCCGCAGGGTGCGCAAGTAGTCATGCAGTGTGCGCAAGGTCGCCGACTCCAGCGCCTGCACGGCGTAGCACAAGCCGATCCGCCGGCTGGGCGCCGGCAGGTGCAAGGCCCGGCTTTCTACTCCCTCGCGGCCCTGCACCAGCGACAGCGGCAGCATCGCCACCCCCAGGCCCGCCGCCACCATGTTCAGCGCCTGCTTCAAGCTCCCGGCATGCCCGGCCTGGGCTTGCACAGCACCGCCATAGAGCGCCATCAGGCGCTGGTGCGAGGCGTGCTCCGGGCAAGTGACCCAGTCCTCCACCCGGGGCTGGGGCTGCTCTTGCTCCAGCAGCCTGTGCCCCACCGGCACCGCCAGCACATAAGGCTCCTCCCATAACGGCAGGAACAATTCGTCCTCGCAGCACAGCTCTTCCACCGCCAGGCGCGCGTCGCCGACACAGCCTTCCTGCAAGGTCAGCAACAGGTTGGGCAACGCCTGCTGGGCCATTCGTACGAAAGCGGAGACCTGGCTGTCGGCAATATCACCTTCTACTCCCAGCTCCAGCGCCAAACGGCTTTCGTCCTGGCGAAACAGACGGCTCAAGCTCTCGGCCTCGGCCACCATGCGCCGGGCCTGGGGATACAGCACCCGCGCCTGCTCGCTGACTTCAACACCCCGTGGCTGGCGCAGGAACAACTGCGCCCCCAACTCGTCCTCAAGCTGTTTGATGGTCACCGACAAGGTCGGCTGGCTGATGCACAAGCGCTGGGCGGCAGCGGTGATGTTGCGCTCCTCGAACACCGCAAGGAAGGCTTTGAGATGGCGGACATCCATAGATAATACCGATGACAGACAGAGGAATAAGGCATTTTTCAGCCTCAAGAGGGCTAAATATACTGCCCGCCCCGTAAAGCCATGCATTTTTCTTATTCCTGGAGTCCTCCCATGAGCAAGCCTCTCGTCATCATCACCGGCGCCAGTTCGGGCATCGGCGAGGCCACCGCCCGCCTGCTGTCGGCGGCCGGCCATCCCCTCCTGCTGCTGGCCCGGCGCGTCGAGCGCCTGCACGCCCTGGAATTGCCCGACAGCCTGAGCCGCGCGGTGGACATCACCGACCGCGCCGCACTGCTGGCCGCCGTGGCGGAGGCCGAAGCGCGGTTCGGCCCGGCGGACGCCCTGATCAACAACGCCGGGGTCATGCTCCTGGGGGAAATCAGCCGGCAGGACCCGCAGCAGTGGGAGCGCATGCTCGACGTCAACGTCAAGGGGCTGCTCAATGGCGTGCACGCCGTGGTGTCCGGGATGATCGAGCGCCGCCAGGGCACCCTGATCAACGTCAGTTCGGTGGCCGGGCGCAAGACCTTTGCCAACCACGTGGCCTATGTCGGCACCAAGTTCGCGGTCCACGGGCTCTCGGAAAACCTGCGCGAAGAGCTGGCGCCGCACAATGTGCGGGTCATCACCATCGCCCCCGGTGCGGTAGAAACCGAACTGCTGAGCCACACCACCGACGAGGCCATCAAGGCCGGTTACCAGGCCTGGAAACAGGACATGGGCGGTACGGTGCTGAGTGCAGACGACGTGGCCGGGGCCATTGCCTTTGCCTACCAGCAGCCGCAGCAAGTGTGTATCCGCGAGATCGTCCTGGCGGCGACCCGGCAGCAGGCTTGAGCCGGGGCGAGGTTGGCGCCCCGGCGGGTTCGGTCGCAGCCTTCGGCAGCGGCTACTGGGGGAGCTGGGCCAGGCGCTGTTCGAGGAAGCGCCGCTCGGGGGCTTGCCGGACCAGGGCCAGGGCCCGCTGGTAGGACTGGCGCGCCGCGGCGATATGCCCCAGTTGCCGGCAGAAGTCGGCACGAGCGGCATGGGCCAGGTGGTAATCCTGCAAGTCGCCGCGCAGCAGGATCGCTTCCACTTGCGCCAGCCCGGCACCGGGCCCGTCACGCTGGGCCAGGGCCACGGCACGGTTGAGCTCGATCACCGGCGAAGGCTGCAGGCGCAGCAGCACGTCATACAAACCGACGATCTGCGGCCAGTCGGTCTGTGCTGCACTCGGCGCTTCGGCATGCACCGCGGCAATCGCCGCCTGCAGGCAATAGGGCCCGGCCTGGCCGCTGCGCAAGCCGCGCTCTACCAGGGCACAGCCCTGCTCGATCAAATCCTGCTGCCACAACCCGCGATCCTGCTCGTCCAGCAGGACCAGCTCGCCGTCGCTGGAAAGGCGCGCGCCACGCCGTGACTCGTGCAACAGCATCAGCGCCAGCAGGCCCATCACCTCCGCTTCCGGCAACAGTTCCAGCAGCAGGTAGCCCAGGCGAATGGCTTCGCGGGTCAGGTCCTCCCGGGTCAGCTCGGCGCCCATGGAGGCCGAATACCCTTCGTTGAACACCAGGTAGATCACCCGCAGCACGCTCTCCAGGCGCTCGGGCAGCTCGCTCAACGCCGGCACCTGGTAGGGAATCCGCGCATCGCGGATCTTCGCCTTGGCACGCACGATGCGCTGGGCGATGGTGGCCGGCGTGGCCAGAAAGGCCCGGGCGATTTCCTCGGTGCTCAGGTCGCAGATCTCCCGCAGGGTCAGGGGTACCTGGGCATCCGCCGCCAGCGCCGGGTGGCAGCAGGTGAAGATCAGGCGCAGGCGATCGTCTTGCACGTCCTCGGCGCTCCAGTCGTCCTGTTCCAGTTGCTCGAGCTGGCTGAGCAGCGCCGCCTGTGACGCCGCGAAGCGCGCCCGGCGACGCAGGGCGTCGATCGCCTTGAAGCGGCCGACGGACACTAGCCAGGCCCGCGGGTTGTCCGGCACGCCATCGCTGCGCCAGCGCTCCACCGCCACGAAGAAGGCTTCATGCAGCGCCTCCTCGGCCAGGTCGAAATCCCCCAGCAGGCGGATCAGGGTGGCGAGGATCCGCCGCGACTGCTCGCGGTAGACCTGCGCCACCGTTGCCGCGATGACTTCCCGAGGCTGGTCGCTCATCAGTCCGGCAGGTCCCGGGTGACCAGGGCCACCAGGCGCTCCAGGCTCTGCCCCCAGCCCTCGTGAAAGCCCATGGCCTCATGGGCCTTGCGATCGGCCTCGGTCCAGTGCATGGCGCGGGCAGTGTAGAGGGTCTGGCCGCCCTGCTCCTCGAAGGTCACTTCAGCGGTCATGAACGGCTTGCCCGAGGGGATCCAGCCCGGCAGGTAGGCGTCGGTAAACACCAGCCGCGACGGCGCGGCGATCTCCAGGAACACCCCCATGGTCGGGTACTCGCTGCCGTCCGGGGCGCGCATCAGGGTACGAAACTGGCCACCGACCCACAGGTCCATTTCACACTCCGGAGTGGTCATGCCGTGGGGCCCCCACCATTGCGCCAGCAAGGCCGGCTCGGTCCAGGCGCGAAAGACCTTGTTGCGCGGCGCGTCGATCAGGCGGCTGATGGACAGTTCATGCTCGGCGGGCTTGCGGCCCGTGGTCTGGAAAGTCATCGCGAAACTCCTGTTTATCGTTGTTTTCAGGGATTCAATTCACGTACCGGACGCACTTCGACACTGCCGACCCGGGCCGCCGGTATCTGCCCGGCCACCTGGATCGCTTCGTTCAAGTCCTTGGCCTGGATCAGGTAGAAACCGGCCAACTGTTCCTTGGTTTCGGCGAACGGGCCATCGGTGATCGACAGCTTGCCACCGCGCATGCGCACCGTGGTGGCGGTGTGCACCGATTGCAGCGCCTCGGCGGCAAGCATCCGCCCGCTGCCCTGGACCGACTCGGCATAGGCCAGGCACTCGGCATCCTCGGGGCTGTCGGGCAGGCTGTGCAGCAACTGTTCGTCGCTGTAGACCAGGCATAGGTATTTCATGGGCACCTCCGGATTCGGGCTGAGCAACTATGGTCGCTGTTCGCCGCTTTGGCGAACCGCTGGTTGCTCAGGGTTGCAGGTCGAACTGGGTGGTCCCGGTGAGCATGTCGAACGGCGCCGACCAGTGCTCGTGCACCACCAGCCATTGGCCCGCACGGCGCTGGTAGGCGGCACTCACCCGCATCCAGCAGGCCTTGGTCACGCCCTCGGCATCGGTGCCACCGCAATGAGCCAGCCAGTGGGCGAAGGCCAGCTCTTCGTCGGCCAGCACCTGCAACTGATGGAACTCGAAAATGCCCGGGCCGGGGCAGACCTGCATGCACGCTTCCCAGTGTTCGCGATAGGCGGCCTTGCCCTTGAATTGCAAGGCACCGACCGCGTCGAAAGAAGTGATGTCGTCGGCGTAGTAGCTGACAATACGCTGGATATCCCGGGCCATCACAGCCTGTTGCCAGTTGTCGATCAGGCTGCGGATCTGCGCTTCGTTGGATGGATTGTGCATGGCGAAACTCCTCATGAATGGAATGAACCGCTGCTGAACACCCCCTGCACCCACGCCGTTGAATGTTCAGTTCACCCTTAGTCGTCTGGCCATTCGCGCAATCGACACTGCGCATAAAAAAATTTACCGGCGGGGCAAAATCGCTAGAATCCGCCCCCTCCCCCCACCGGATCTACGTGCCCGTGACCACTCGCCTGGTGCCTTACGAACAGCTCGACAGCCACCAGCATGCCCGCTTGCTGGAGCTTGAGGTGCTACCCGGACAGAAGGCGTTTAGCGGGGACATTCATGGCGCGCTGTACACCCTCGACAACGCGCCGCGGGGAGCGATCAGGGGCTTTGCCCTGCTCAGCGAGGAGTGGCCGGTGGCCTTCCTGCTGCTCAAGCGCCCGCCCTGCCTGCCGGCCTGGGCCGATGCCGACAGCGCCAGCCTGCACGCCCTGCAAGTGGACCGGCGGCACCAGGGCCGGGGCTTCGGCCAGGCCTGCCTGCAAGCGGTGCCTGAGGCCGCCCGCCAGGCCTGGCCCGAACTCAAGGGCCTGACCCTGGCGGTGGACAGCGACAACCAGCCGGCCCTCAGGCTGTACCGCAAGCTGGGCTGGGTGGAAAACGGCGAAGCCTGCAAGGGCCGGATCGGCTATGAACGGCGGATGGCGCTGGCGTTCTGACCCCGGGCCCGCTGCTGCAAACCCGATATCCGTTCTACAGCGACTGCACCATCTCGTGCCAGGCCATGCCGCCGTGGTCCGACTCCGACGCCTTGATGTAGACAAAACCAAAGCGCTGGTACAGCGGTACATGGCGTTCCTTGCACATCAGGTGGATGCGCGCCTTGCCCAGTTCGCGCATGCGCGCGATGAAGGCTTGCAACAGTTGCCGGGACAGGCCCAGGCCCTGGAAGTCCGGGTGTACCACCACCGACATGATCACCACTTCCGGGCCAGCCGGGTCGTGGCCGATCAGTTCCTTGAAGGCCTCGTCGGCCATCTGCACATCGAAGGTAGCGCCGGAGTTGATGAAGCCGGCCACCACACCCTGCACTTCGGCAACGATGAAACCTTCGGGCCAGGTGGCGATGCGGGTGGCGATCTTGTCCCGGGTCGCGGCCTCGTCTCCTTCGTAGGCCAGGGTCTCGATGGCAAAGCAGCGGTCCAGGTCGGTGGGCAGGACGGTGCGGATCAGCGGAGTCGAAGCGGTCATGGGCGGCAACCTGGGGTCGGAGAAGGGCCGCCGATTCTATCAACAGTGCAGCCTGCGTATGCATTGCATAGGGATCGAAGGGGCCGCCGTAAAGCTTTCATATAAGCCCTGGCAACGCCTGCGCCAAGGGCTTATCTATCAGCTCCCCGACGTCAGGGTGGCCGGCCCGAGCGGGCCGGAACCGCCCCGTCCTGCCCCCAGGAGCTTTCCCATGAGCAATATCCAGATCGGCCTTCTACTGCTGTTCGGCATTGCCGCCTTCGGCTGCATCACCCTGTACATCGACTTTGTCCACGAACGGCGCCGCGGCGAAAAAAACCTGGGCCGGGATCACAGCCCCACCAGGCGGTAACCCACCTGCAACTCGGTGATCAGATGCTGGGGCTGGGCCGGATCGGCCTCCAGCTTCTGCCGCAGATGGGCCATGTGTACCCGCAGGTAATGGGCGCGGTCGACGTAGTCCAGGCCCCAGACTTCCAGCAGCAACTGGCGATGGGTCAGCACCCGGCTCTGGCCACGGATCAGCGCGCAGAGCAGGCGGTACTCGATCGGCGTGAGGTGCACAGGCAGCCCTTCGCGGCGCACCTCATGGGTGGCCAGGTCGACCTCGATGGCACCAAAGGCCACCTTGCTGGTAGCGGCCGCCGTACCGCTCTGGCCATGACGGCGCAGTTGCGCGCGAATCCGCGCCAGCAGTTCCGGCACGCCGAACGGCTTGACCAGGTAGTCGTCGGCGCCGGCATCCAGGGCGGCGACTTTCTCGTCCTCCCGATCCCGGGCCGACAGCACCAGGATCGGCACCGCCAGCCAGCCGCGCAGCTCGCTGATCAACTGCTTGCCGTCGCCGTCCGGCAGGCCCAGGTCGACGATCACCAGGTCCGGCTGGCGGCTGGCGGCATGGATCAGGGCGCGCTTGACGCTGTCGGCCTCGAACACCTGGAAACCTTCGTCCTCCAGGGCGATACCGACGAAACGGCGGATATTGGCTTCGTCCTCGACGATCAGGATGCGTGCACTGCTCATAGGGTTTCCATGGAAGGCGGCTGACCCGCCGGCAAGGTGATGACAAAACTCAGCCCGGCATCGGCATGAGGCTGGGCCTCGATGCGCCCGCCATGGGCCTCGACGATACGTTTGGCCAGGGCCAGGCCCAGGCCGATGCCAGCCACGGCGGATTCCTGCTGACCGCGACTGAAGGCTTCGAACAGGCTGGCCGGGGAACTGCCCTTTGGGCAGCCCGGGCCGCTGTCGCTGACCTGCAGGATGATCTGCTGGTCGACCTGGCGGGCGCTGATCTGCACCAGGGTCCCGGCCGGGGTGTACTTGGCGGCGTTGTCCAGAAGGTTCACCAGCACCCGCTCCAGCAACAGCGCGTCCACTTCCACCAAGGGCAGCTGCGGCGCCATGGCCACTCGCAATTGATGCCCGGCCAGGGGCTCGCGCAGCTGGCGCAGGGCACTGCCGACAATCTCCTCCAGGGAGTTCCACTGGCGATTCAGGCGTACCCCGCGCTCCTGCATGCGCGCCATGTCCAGCAGGTTCTCGATCAGCCGCTGCATGGACGAAGCCTGATCGTGAATCCCTGCCAGCAGGTGCTTGAGCGGGCCCTGCGCAGCGTGGGGCAAGGCGGCGTCGGCGGCGCCGATGATGGTGGTCAGCGGCGTGCGCAGGTCATGGGAAATGGCCGCCAGCAGGGTGTTGCGCATGCGCTCGCCCTCCATCTGCAGCACAGTGCTCTGGGCCACCTCGACGTAATGCACGCGCTCCAGGGCAATCGCCAGCTGGCTCATGCAGGCCTCCAGCAGGCGCTGTTCTTCCGGCTCCTTGAGGCGCTCGGCATCCTCGGCTTCAAGCACCAGCACGCCACGCACCCGCATCGGCGCCTTGAGCGGCAGATAGCAGCCCTTGGCCGCCGCCAGGGTATCGGTGCCGCGCCCGGCCGGTTGGTCGTGGTCATAGGCCCACTGGGCGATGCTCTCGTCAATGGCCAGGGTATTGGCGCTCAGCGCCCGCACCCGGTTCTCGGCATCCGGCAACGCCAGCCCGACCCGGGCCTCGAACACCCCGCTGAAGGTACGCAAGGCCACGGCGCAGATCTGCTCCTCGGTCAACGCCGCCGACAGCTCACGGGCCAGCCCGGCCAGGGAGGTGGCACGACGCTCGCCCGCGGCCGCGGTACGCGCTTCATGGCGCAGGCGCGCGGTGAGCTGGCCGGTGATCAGGGCAATCCCCAGCATCAGGGCGAAGGTGAAGAAGTACTGGGTGTCGTTGACCGTGAACGACCACACCGGCTGGACGAAGAAGAAATCGAAGCACAGCACCGCCAGCATCGCCGCCCAGACGCCGGGCCCCCGCCCGTAGCGCAGCGCCACCAGGACCACGGTCAGCAGGAACAGCATGACCACGTTGGCCGGGTCGAACACTTTGAGCAGCAGCGCCGCCACCGCGGTGGCGGCAAAGCACGCCAGGCTCGCCCACAGGTAGGCCGGCGCGCGGCTGGGCGGCAGGCCGGCCTCGGGCTTGTCCACTGGCGCAGGGCGCCGGCTCAAGGGCCCGTTGGCGATCACGATCTGGTCGATTTCCGGGTGCTGGCGGCTGATGCGGTCGCTCACCGACTGGTGCCAGAACTGCCAGACCTTGCGCGGGTAATGGCCCAGCACCAGGCGATTGGCGTTGTGCTCGCGAGCGCAGGCCACCAGGGCTTCGGCTACATCCATGCCGGGCAAAGTGGCGGTCTCGGCGCCAAACTCGGCGGCCAGGGCCAGGGTCTTCATGGCCGCCGCATAACGGGCGGCGCCGGCGCCACGGCGCTGGGCCGAAGCCACGTGCACCACCATCCAGTCGGCTTCGAGCTTTTGCGCCAGGCGCGCGGCTTCGCGCACCAGGCGCTCGTCCGCCGGGTCGCCGGCGATCCCCACCAGCAAGCGCTCGCGGGCTGGCCACAAGGCATTGATCGAACGCTCGCGGCGATAGTCGCGCATCTGTGCATCGACCCGGTCGGCGGTACGGCGCAGGGTCAGTTCACGCAGGGCCAGCAGGTTGCCCTTGCGAAAGAAATGCCGTGAAGCGCGTTCGGCCTGGGGCCCGAGGTAGACCTTGCCGTCCTTGAGGCGGCGCAGCAGGTCATCCGGCGGCAGGTCGATCACCAGCACTTCGTGGGCTTCGTCGA
Organism: Pseudomonas sp. GW821-FHT07F01; assembly: GCF_059418825.1. Lineage (NCBI taxonomy): Bacteria > Pseudomonadati > Pseudomonadota > Gammaproteobacteria > Pseudomonadales > Pseudomonadaceae > Pseudomonas > Pseudomonas sp. GW821-FHT07F01. The sequence goes on along the minus strand of NZ_JBWKQO010000005.1, from coordinate 585,304 downwards.
ACAGGTGGTCGGGCACCGTCTCGCGCACCCGGATGCCGATGATCCCGCTGACGATGTCGTTGAGGCTTTCCAGGTGCTGGACGTTGAGGGTGGTCCAGACATCGATGCCGGCCCGCAGCAATTCCTCCACGTCCTGCCAGCGCTTGGGATGGCGCGAGCCGGGCACGTTGCTGTGGGCCAGCTCGTCCACCAGCAGCACCGCCGGGTGGCGCGCCAGGGCGGCATCCAGGTCGAACTCCGGCAACGCGTAGTCGCGGTGCATCAGGCGGTGGCGCTCCAGCACTTGCAGCCCTTGCAGCAGCTCGGCGGTTTCCCGCCGGCCATGGGTTTCCACCACCCCGGCCACCACGTCGCGGCCCTGGGCCACTTCGTTGCGCGCCGCGGTGAGCATGGCGCAGGTCTTGCCGACTCCGGCGTTGGAACCGAAATAGATCCGCAGTTTGCCCCGTTGGGCCGCTTGCTCGTCCTGCTGCAGTTTTTCCAGCAGCGCATCGGGATCGGGGCGACCGTCGCGGGGCGGCATGTCAGCATCGAGAACAGCCATGTGCATCCTTAAGTGGACAAGGCGGCACTCGAAAGAGCGCCGCCTTGCAAGTCCCTGTCAGACCAGGCCGAGGCCGGCCAGCAGCATGTCGATCAGCTTGATCCCGGCGAAGGGTACCAGCACCCCGCCCAGGCCGTAGATCAGCAGGTTGCGGTTGAGCAGCGCCGCGGCGCCAATGGCCCGGTACTTCACCCCCTTGAGCGCCAGGGGGATGAGGAACACGATGATCAGCGCGTTGAAGATCACCGCACTGAGAATCGCCGAGTTCGGGCTGTTCAGGTGCATCACGTTCAGCGCCGCCAGTTGCGGGTAAGTGGCGACGAAGGCGGCCGGTACGATAGCAAAATACTTGGCCACGTCGTTGGCCACGCTGAAGGTGGTCAGGGCACCGCGGGTCATGAGCATCTGCTTGCCCACTTCCACCACTTCGATCAGCTTGGTCGGGTTGCTGTCCAGGTCCACCATGTTGCCGGCTTCCTTGGCCGCCTGGGTGCCGCTGTTCATGGCCACCGCCACGTCGGCCTGGGCCAGGGCCGGGGCGTCGTTGGTACCGTCGCCGGTCATGGCCACCAGCTTGCCCTTGGCCTGGTAGTCGCGGATCAGTTGCAGCTTGTCCTCGGGCCGCGCTTCGGCGAGGAAATCGTCGACCCCGGCTTCCACGGCGATGGCCGCCGCGGTCAGGCGGTTGTCGCCGGTGATCATCACGGTCTTGATGCCCATGCGCCGCAGCTCGGCGAAGCGCTCCTTGATCCCGCCCTTGACCACGTCCTTGAGCTCCACCACGCCCAGGGCCTGGGCGCCTTCACTGACTACCAGCGGGGTGCTGCCACGGCGCGAGACTTCATCGACCTTGGCCTGCAAGGCCGGCGGGAAGCTGCCGCCCTGGGCCTCGATATGCCGGCGGATGGCATCGGCCGCGCCCTTGCGGATGCTCCGGCCCTCGGGCAGGTCGACCCCGCTCATGCGGGTCTGGGCGGTGAACTGCACGAAGCTGGCGCCCAGGGCGTGAAGGTCACGCCCACGGATGTCGAACAGTTGCTTGGCCAGCACCACGATGCTCCGGCCTTCCGGGGTTTCGTCCGCCAGGGAAGCCAGTTGCGCGGCTTGCGCCAGTTCGCTGTCCTTGATCCCCGGCGCCGGCAGGAAGGCGCTGGCCTGGCGGTTGCCCAGGGTGATGGTGCCGGTCTTGTCCAGCAGCAGCACGTCCACGTCCCCCGCCGCTTCCACGGCGCGGCCGGAGGTGGCAATGACATTGGCCGACATCATCCGGCTCATGCCCGCCACACCGATGGCCGAGAGCAGGCCACCGATGGTGGTGGGGATCAGGCACACCAGCAGCGCCACCATCACCGTGGCGCTGATCACACTGCCGGTGCCGCTCATGGCCACGGCAAAGATCGAGTACGGGCTCAGGGTCACGATCACCAGCAGGAACAGCAGGGTCAGGCCCACCAGGAGAATGGTCAGGGCCACCTCGTTGGGAGTCTTCTGGCGCTTGGCCGACTCCACCATGGAGATCATGCGGTCCAGGAACGACTCGCCGGGGTTGACGCTGATGCGCACCACCAGCCAGTCCGACAGCACCCGGGTGCCGCCGGTGACCGAGGAAAAGTCGCCCCCGGCCTCGCGGATCACCGGCGCCGATTCACCGGTGATGGCGCTTTCGTCCACCGTGGCCACGCCTTCGATGACCTCGCCGTCCAGGGGCACCAGGTCGCCGGCCTCGATCAGCACCACCATGTCCTTGCGCAGTTCGCTGGCGGCCATGGGCAACCAGGCGGCGCCATGCCGGGGCTGTTGCAGCAGCTTGGCCAGGGTCTGGCGCTTCATGCCCTTGAGGCTCGCCGCCTGGGCCCGGCTGCGGCCCTCGGCCAGAGCTTCGGCAAAGTTGGCAAACAGCACGGTGAACCACAGCCACAGGGCGATGCTGAGGATAAAGCCGCTGGGGGCCTCACCCTCGCCGCCCAGGGACTGGAACCACAGCAGGGTGGTGAGAAGGCTGCCCAGGTAGACCACGAACATCACCGGGTTCTTCCACTGCGCCTGGGGCAGCAGTTTCTTCACGGCATCCAGGCACGCGGTGAGCACTAGCCCACGGTCGAACAACGCTATACGAGGGTTGCTACTCATGATCGACGTCTCTTACTCACTGGCCGCAACGGGCGAGGAATGCAGGGGCGCTTGGGCATCCAGCGCCAGGTTGAGTTGCAGCACATTGACCCGGGGCTCGCCCAGCAGGCCGAAGGTGCGGCTTTCGCTGTGCGCCTGCAGCAGCATCAGCACGTCCACGGCGGCCATTTGCCGCTGGCGGGCCACCCGGTTCAGTTGCAGCCGGGCGTTGGCCAGGGAGATGTGCGGGTCCAGGCCGGAGGCCGAGGCGGTCACTGCGTCCACTGGCACCGGCATGTCTGCCGCCAGGCCATTGAGCTGGCGATAGGCGCTGACCCGCGCGGCCACGCTGTCCACCAGCTTCTGGCTGGTGGGGCCCAGGTTGCTGGCGCCACTGGCCCCGGCGTTGTAGGGCTGGGGCACACTCTTGCTCGGGTCCAGCGGATCGCTGCCCAGGGTCATGCTCGGGCGGCCCTGGAAATACTCCGGGCGGTCGAACGCCTGGCCGATCAGCGCCGAGCCCACGACCCGGCCATCACGCTGCACCAGGCTGCCCTGGGCCTGGAACGGAAACAGCAGGTTGGCCAACCCCGTGGTAACCAGCGGATAGGCCAGCCCCGTGAGCAGCATGAAGAACACCGCCGACACCAGCACCGGGCGCAACAGGCCCTTGAACAGCAGCGCGGTGGCGCCCTGGGTTTGCATTTGCGTAGTCATCACAACCCCTTACTTGTAGGTCTGGCCGGCGAGCAACTGCAGTTGCTCCACCAGCGGGCCGAGCGCGAGGGCCGGCAGGAAAGTCAGGCCACCGACCACCAGCACCACGAACACCACCAGCAACATGAACAGCGGGGTGGCGGTGGGAATGGTGCCGGCACCGGCCGGGATGTTCTTTTTCGCCGCCAGGGAGCCGGCCACGGCCAGCATCGGCAGCATGGTGAAGAAGCGCCCCATGAGCATCGCCAGGCCAATGGTGGTGTTGAAGAACGGTGTATTGGCGTTCAGGCCGGCAAACGCCGAACCGTTGTTGGCGGTGCCCGAGGCGTAGGCGTAGAGCACCTCGCTGAAGCCATGGGGGCCCAGATTGTTGAGACTATTGAGAGTGCCCGGCCACAGTGCCGCCAGGGCGGTGAAACCGAGGATGCAGATCGGGTGCGCGAGCACCGAGAGCATCACCAGCTTGATCTCCCGGGCCTCGATCTTCTTGCCGAGGAACTCAGGGCTGCGGCCGATCATCATGCCCACCAGGAACACCGTCAGCAGGGCGTACTGGATCAGGTTGATAAAGCCCACGCCGTCGCCGCCGAACACACAGTTGAGCATCATCTGCGCCAGGGGCACGAAGCCGCCCATGGGGGTCAGCGAGTCGTGCATGGCATTCACCGAACCGGTGGTGGCGCCGGTGGTGGTGGTGACGAACAGCGCGGTGTCGGCAATGCCGAAGCGCAGCTCCTTGCCTTCCATGTTGCCGCCGCTCTGGGTCTCCGACACCTGCTGGTCGGCACCGGCCTGGGTCAGCAGCGGGTTACCGCCCTGCTCCGCGGTGAAGACAATCGCCAGGAAGCCGACGAACATCACCAGGAAAGTGCCGAAGAACACCCAGCCCTGACGCCGACGCAGCAGCATGCTGCCGAAGGCGTAGGTCAGGGCCGAAGGGATCAGCAACATGCTGAGGATGTGCAGGACGTTGGTCAGCGGCGTCGGATTCTCGAACGGGTGGGCCGCGTTCATGCTGAAGAAGCCGCCACCGTTGGTGCCGATGTGCTTGATCGACTCGAAACTGGCCACGGCGCCGACGATCAGTTGCTGCTGGGCGCCTTCCAGGGTGGTGGCCAGGGCCTGGGAGTTGAGGGTCTGGGGCATGCCCTGCCAGACATAGACCAGGGCCATGACCAGGCACAACGGCAGCATCACCCGGTACAGGGTGCGGGTGAAGTCGACCCAGTAGTTGCCGATATCCGCCGAGCTGGAACGGCTCAGGCCGCGAATGAAGCCGGCTGCGGCGACAATACCTGCGGTAGCGCCGACGAACATCAGGAAGGTGATCACTGCCATCTGGCTGAAGTTCGACAGGCTGCTTTCACCTGAGTACGCCTGCCAGTTGGTGTTGGTGATAAAGGACGCGGCGGTGTTGAACGCCAGGTCCGGGGTCTGCGCCGCCAGCCCCAGGGGGTTGAGCGGCGTGCTGCCTTGCAGGCGCAGCAGCAGGTAGCCCAGCAGCATCATCGCCGCATTGGACAGCAGCAGGGCCGAGCCATAGCGGGCCCAGCCCATGGTTTCAGCCGCGTCGATCCCCAGCAGGCGGTAGGTGGCACGCTCCGGCAAGGCGTGGCCACGGCCGCTGAAGACCCGGGCCAGCCATTGGCCCATCAGCGCGGCCAGCCCGGTCATCAGGCCGAGGATCACCGCGTATTCCAGCACAGTACTCAACATGTCGATGCTCCGTTCAAATCTTGCCCATGGCGACGATGACCAGGGCCGTCAACACAAAGAACCCCAGGGTCAGGCCCACGAAGATCAGGTCGAACATGGCTGGTTTCCTTTCTGGTAGATGCCCGGACGGGCGAATGAAAGTGGGTGGCAGTTGCTGCGTGCGGTCATCAGAATTTCTCGGCACGGATCAGCGCATAACCCAGGTAGGCAAACAGCAGCACGGCGCACAAACCACTGGCGCCGTAGATGAATGGCAGTGTCAGCAAGGCAGCTCTCCCCTTAATGCTCAAAGGCGGTGCCGGGAGCGCAAAGCACAACCCGGGCACGGCCGGTCAGGGCACCCGCGACGGGCGCCGGCAGGGAGTCGGGAACGCCTCGTCCACCGCTCTCCTCTGCGCCACGCAGGTTAGGTGAGGGCGCATCAAGGTCGGGCACTGATTGCCGGGGGCGGCATTAAGACGGCGTAAAGATTGCGGCGGTGTGGGGCGGGAGAATCGGGGACGGGCCAGCGCCCCCGAGGGGGTCATTCACTTTTCAGGGGCAGCCAGATTTCCAGTACCCCGGTGCCGGCCTGGGGGTTGAAGTCGGCGCTGTAGCGCTCGAATTCCGGGGCATCGGCGGCCTCTCGACCCGACTGGGGCAGCCAGGTGTTCCAGATGTAGTCGAAGGTCCGGGGCAAGTCCTGCAAGGCGCCGCCATGCTCGAACACCGCATAGTGCTGCGGCTGCACCTCGATCCAGCGATAGCGCTCGGGCAGATCGTCGAGCTTGCTGATCTCGACCCCGGCGATGTACTCGAAGCCGCCCTGGCCGTCGGGGTTGCAGCAGATGCCATAGGTCTTGCGGTCGACCTGCCCCGGCACCTTGCCAATGTGCGGCACAAAGCGCTGCCACAGCAGGCCGATGTCCTGGCGAGTGGCAGGAGTGAATCGTTCGCCGAGGCCGGCGATCAGCAAAAAACGCTCCCTTTCGAAGCGCGGTTCTGGGCCTCTGCCCTGTTCTTGCTCATCCATGAATGCCACTCCTGCCGCAGAAAAGATGGGTTCGGCACGAAGTATAGAAGCCAATAGCCAAGGCCAGGATCAGAGCGCCGGAAGGTCTGCCGCGCCCGTACCAAGGATGAACTCCTGGTAGCCGGATAGAATCACATACACCGCGAAATAGCAGAAGATCGCCGCAGATGCCAGGTAGGAATAGCGCAACAGCTTGTCCCCCAGCAGCTTGCCGCCCTGGGTCGCGGCCAGGCACAGGCCCAGGGTCCAGACCAGCCCGGCACAGAAAAAGCCGGCCAGGAACAATCCCGAATCGGCAATCCCACCGCCCCCGGATCGGGCAATCAGGGTGCCGCCCACGGCAGCGAACCAGAGGATCGCACTGGGGGACGACATGGCCAGGAAGATCCCGCGAAAAAACTCCCGGCGCGGCGAGCCCTGGTCCGCCTCCCCGGCGGTGGCCAGCACCGCGCTGTGATGGAGGGCGGCGTAGATCATCTTCGCCGCGAAGTACACCAGCAGGGCCGAACCGCCGATCCACAGCACCCAGCGCACGCTTTGGTATTGCAGCAGCACGGTCATCCCGGCCAGGGCCAACAGCGCATAGATCAGGTCGCCGACACAGGTCCCCAGGCCCAGGCAGAAGCCCTGGAAATAACCCCGTTGCATGGCCAGGGTAATCATCGCGATATTGGCCACGCCGATGTCCAGGCACAGCGAAAGGCTCAACAAGAAGCCGCTGGTAAACTCCATCATTCATCCCGTTTGCTGCTGTTGTTCGAAGAGGGGCGAGGTGCGAGGAACCCGGGAAAGCCGGGCCGGCTGAGGCAGCTCACAGCCCTTGCAGGCAAGAAGCGTGCACGTTATAGCGGCAAATCCTGCCCCCTCGCAAATCCGCCCGGCGCACCAAAAATAATTTTCCGCGCCTCTGGACAAGCCGGCGGCGGCGCCCGTATCGTCTGCCCCGCAGGCCACCGCAGTGGCCAACGTCGCTCGGACGGTTCCGGGCGCTTACGTCTTTTCGAGGCAACAATGGCCGAACAAGGTTCGCCGCGCCGCTTTGCGCGCATCGATCGTCTTCCCCCCTATGTTTTCAATATCACTGCCGAGCTGAAGATGGCTGCGCGTCGGCGCGGCGAAGACATCATCGACTTGAGCATGGGTAACCCCGACGGCCCTACCCCGCCGCATATCGTCGAGAAACTGGTCACCGTCGCCCAGCGCGAAGACACCCACGGCTACTCCACCTCCAAGGGCATTCCGCGGCTGCGCCGGGCGATTTCCCGCTGGTACAAGGACCGCTACGAGGTCGATATCGACCCGGAAAGCGAAGCCATCGTCACCATCGGATCCAAGGAAGGCCTGGCGCACCTGATGCTGGCCACCCTGGACCAGGGCGACACGGTGCTGGTGCCCAACCCCAGCTACCCGATCCACATCTACGGCGCGGTCATTGCCGGCGCCCAGGTGCGCTCGGTGCCGCTGGTGCCCGGGGTGGATTTCTTCGCCGAGCTGGAGCGGGCCATCCGCGGTTCGATCCCCAAGCCGAAGATGATGATCCTCGGCTTCCCGTCCAACCCCACCGCCCAGTGCGTGGAGCTGGATTTCTTCGAACGGGTGATCGCCCTGGCCAAGCAGTACGACGTGCTGGTGATCCATGACCTGGCCTACGCCGACATCGTCTACGACGGCTGGAAAGCCCCGTCGATCATGCAGGTGCCGGGCGCCAAGGACATCGCGGTGGAGTTCTTCACCCTGTCCAAGAGCTACAACATGGCCGGCTGGCGCATCGGCTTCATGGTGGGCAACCCGGAACTGGTCAGCGCCCTGGCGCGGATCAAGAGCTACCACGACTACGGCACCTTCACCCCGTTGCAGGTGGCGGCGATTGCCGCCCTGGAAGGCGACCAGCAATGCGTGCGCGACATTGCCGAACAGTACCGGCAGCGGCGCAACGTGCTGGTCAAGGGCCTGCACGAACTGGGCTGGATGGTGGAGAACCCCAAGGCCTCGATGTACGTCTGGGCCAAGATTCCCGAGGCCTACGCGCACCTGGGCTCCCTGGAGTTCGCCAAGAAGCTGCTGGCCGAGGCCAAGGTCTGTGTCTCGCCGGGGGTGGGTTTTGGTGAATACGGCGACGATCACGTGCGCTTCGCCCTGATCGAAAACCAGGACCGGATTCGCCAGGCAGTGCGCGGCATCCGCGGCATGTTCCGCGCCGACGGCCTGGTGCAGAAAAGCTGAGATGCTTTCAGCCACAAAAAAACCGCAGCGATGCGGTTTTTTTGTACTCGCGTTTCACCGACAACCTGCTCCCTGTAGGAGCCGGCTTGCCGGCGAAGCCGTTTAAACCACCAACGACAGCAGCAGGATAAAGATCAGGCCCACCACCGAAAGGATGGTTTCCATCGCCGTCCAGGTCTTGAACGTCTCGGCCACGGTCATGTTGAAGTACTGCTTGACCAGCCAGAACCCGGCGTCGTTGACGTGGGACAGGATCAGCGAGCCGGCGCCGGTGGCCAGCACCAGCAGCTCGCGGTTGACCCCGGGGATCATCCCCACCACCGGCACCACGATGCCGGCACCGGTGATGGTGGCCACGGTGGCCGAACCGGTGGCGATACGGATCACCGCCGCCACCAGCCACGCCAGGAGGATCGGCGAGATCTGCGCATTGACCGCCATATGGCCGATCACGTCACCCACGCCGCTGGTCACCAGCATCTGCTTGAAGCCGCCACCGGCACCGATGATCAGGATGATCGCCGCGGTCGGCGCCAGGCTGGCATCCAACAGTTTGAGAATCTGCTTGGAACCGATGCCCTGCTTGTAGCCGAAGGTGTACAGCGACAGCAGCAGCGCCAGCAGCAAGGCGGTGATCGGGTGGCCGATCATGTCCATCCAGATGCGGAAGAAGTGTCCGTCCGGCAGCGCCACGTCGGCGAAGGTCTTGAGCAGCATCAGGAACACCGGCAGCAGCACGGTCACCAGGGTCACGCTGAAGCTGGGCAACTGGGCGGCCTGGGGCTCGCGGGCCAGTTGGTCCACCAGTTCCTGGGACGGATTGCCGGGAATGTACTTGGCAATGAAAGTGCCGTAGATCGGCCCGGCGATGATCGCCGTGGGCAGCGCCACGATCAGCCCATACAGGATGGTCTTGCCGATGTCGGCGCCGAACACGCCGATGGCCAGCAGCGGCCCCGGGTGCGGCGGCACCAGGCCGTGCACCGCCGACAGGCCGGCCAGCAGCGGAATGCCGATCTTGATCAGCGATACCCCGGTACGCCGCGCAACGATGAACACCAGCGGAATCAGCAGCACGAAGCCGATCTCGAAGAACAGCGGGATGCCCACCAGGAAGGCGGCAAACATCATCGCCCACTGCACCCGCTCCTTGCCGAACGAGCGGATCAGGGTCTGGGCGATCTGATCGGCGCCACCGGACTCGGCCATCATCTTGCCGAGCATGGTACCCAGGGCCAGGATGATGCCGACAAAACCGAGCACGCCACCAAAGCCGTCCTGGAACGCCTTGATGATCTTGTCCACCGGCATGCCCGACGTCAGGCCGAGGAAACCCGCGGCGATGATCAGAGCGATGAAGGGGTGCAGCTTGAATCGGGTGATCAACACGATCAGCCCGATGATAGTGACCACTGCATCAACCAGCAGATAGGTCTCTTGGGACATGCCAAACATGGGATTGCCTCCGGTTTGTTGTTTTTATTAAAGCGTTAAAAACAAGGGCCGAGTGGGATAGCGCTACCTTTTTCGAGCCAGCACTTAATGTGAAGGTTCCAGGCCATGCTCCAGCCACCATTGGTTGGCCAGTTCGGCCAGGCGCTGGACGCTCAGGGTGCTGGCATCCAGGGCCAGGGTGAGCGGCTCCCCCACCGGGGATTCGAGAGTGGCGAACTGACTGTCGATCAGGGTCGAAGGCATGAAATGCCCTGGCCGGTGCGCCACACGGTCGGCGGCGACTGCCGGAGTCAGTTCGAGAAAGACAAAGCCCAGGCCGGGCGTGGCGGCGCGCAGGCGCTCGCGGTACTTGCGCTTGAGCGCCGAGCAGGTCAGTACCGGGTGCTGGCCGGCGGCCAGGGCACGACGCAGTTCATCGCACAGGCTGTCGAGCCAGCCGGCACGGTCTTCGTCGTCGAGGGGAATGCCGGCACTCATCTTGGCGATGTTCGCCGCCGGGTGGAAGGTATCGCCTTCAATGGCCATGGCGCCGCTGCGCTGGCACAGGGCCTGACTGACACTGGACTTGCCGCAGCCGGCAACACCCATGATGACCAGGGCGGTGATGGGTTGACTCATGAAACACCTCAGCGCGCAGACAGCGCTACCTTCGCAAATAAAAAATCTAGTACAAAAACAGTGTCTGCCGACGCCTTCTTGTCATTTTTGTGGGTTGCCGCGTATATAGTCCGCCAAACCAAAGAGCGAGGGTCAGGCACACCTCGCTCACGCATTGCAGCTGTTTCAGGACAGCGCTACCTTAGAGACTTGAATTTTGTTTGGCAAGCCGTCTGATGACCACTCATAAAAACGATAAAAACACCCGTACCACGGGCCGTCCCACCCTCAATGAAGTCGCCCGCCTGGCCGGAGTCAGCCCGATTACCGCCTCCCGGGCCCTGCGCGGCGTCAGCAGCGTGGCCACCGAACTGGTGGAAAAGGTGCAGAAGGCCGCGCAGGAACTGAACTACGTGGTCAACTCCGCCGCCCGCGCCCTGGCTTCGGCGCAGAGCCAGTCGGTGGTGGTGCTGGTGCCGTCGCTGTCCAACCTGCTGTTCATCGAAACCCTGGAAGCCATCCACCAGGTACTGCGCCCCAAAGGCTTCGAAGTGCTGATCGGCAACTGCCACTATTCTCGGGACGAAGAAGAAAACCTGCTGCGCAACTACATGACCTACCAGCCCCGGGGGCTGCTGCTGACCGGTTTCGACCGCACCGAAAGCGCCCGACGGATGATCGAGGCGAACAACATTCCCTGCGTCTACATGATGGACCTGGACTCCGGCGCCGGGCTCAACTGCGTGGGCTTCTCGCAATTGAACGCCGGCGAAACGGCGGCCCAGCATCTGATTTCCCGCGGGCGCAAGCACCTGGCCTACGTCGGTGCGCAACTGGACCAGCGCACCCTGCTGCGCGGCGAAGGTTTCCGCCGTGCCCTGCAGCAGGCCGGGCTGTACAACCCCGACCTGGAACTGTTGACCCCACGGCCCTCGTCCGTCGGCCTGGGGGCCGAGCTGTTCCTGCAACTGATGCAGAGCCAGCCCCAGGTGGACGCGATCTTCTTCGGCAACGACGACCTGGCCCAGGGCGCGCTGCTGGAAGCCATGCGCTGCGGGATCAAGGTGCCCGAGCAGGTGGCGGTGCTGGGCTTCAACGACCTGCCCTCCTCCGAACACATGGTGCCGCGCCTGAGCAGCATCAGCACTCCGCGCGAAGCCATTGGCCGCCGCGCCGCCGAACAGATGCTGACCCTGCTGGCCGGCAACAGCGTGGCCGAGCCGGTGGTGGACATGGGGTTTGAACTGCGGGTTCGGGAAAGCACCTGAAACGCCTCAGGGCCTGACGCTCAGGACACTGAGCAACAGGCCGAAGCCCACCAGCACCGCGCCGAACAACTGATCGATCCGGCGTTTGTAGGCCAGTAGCCGGCCGGCAATCGCCGGTGCCGAGAAAAACAGCGCCACCAGCACGAACCACAGCACGTGGGCCAGGACGATGATCGCGCCGTAGCCGATCTGTACCGGCAAGGCCGTGCCCGGCTGAATCACCTGCATGAACAGACTGAGAACGAAAATCATCGTCTTGGGGTTCAGGGCATTGGTCAGAAAGCCACTGCGCAAGGCGCCCCAGGTCGACATCCGAGCCCCCTCTGCCGGTTCTTCCCCCGGACGTTGCTCAGGGCTGCGCAACAGCTTGATGCCCAGGTAGATCAGGTACAGCGCACCCGCGATCTTCAAGCCGGTAAACCACAGCAGCGACTGCTGCAACAGCACCCCCACCCCCAGCAAGCTGTAGCCGATATGCACCATGACCCCGAGCCCGATGCCCAGGGCCGTGAACACGCCGTGGCGGCGCGAAAGCAGCAGGCTGTTGCGGGTTACCAGGGCAAAGTCGGCCCCGGGGCTGAGTACAGCAAGAATGGTAATGGTGATTACGAGTAACAGTTCGGTCACGTTGAATACGCCTAGGCTATAGAATCAGGCGCTACTGTATTGGGACCATGACCCAGGCCGATAACGATGAAAACTGACATTCCTGGTGATAAAAACTCACAACTCTCGCGACGGCGCCTGCCCCCGCTGAGCGCCTTGCGCTGCTTCGAAGCCGCTGCACGCCTGGAAAGCTTCACCCAGGCCGGCGCCACCCTGCACCTGACCCACGGCGCCATCAGCCGTGCGGTGCGCGCCCTGGAAGAGGACCTCGGCACCCCTCTCTTTGAGCGCCGCAGCCAGCGGGTCTTTCTCACCGCCGCCGGAGCCGAACTGCTGCACAGCGTGACCCAGGCCCTGGACCTAATCGAGAGCACCGCCAGCCGCCTGCGAGCCCCGGCTCCCGCAGCACCGCTGGTGCTGTCCTGCGAGCCGACGCTGCTGATGCGCTGGCTGATTCCGCGCATGCCGGGGTTCTATGCCGAGCACCCGCAAGTGCCGATCCAGCTGCTGGCCGGCGGCGGGCCCTTCTCGTTCGGTGCCGGTATCGACCTGGCGATCCGCCGCAACGACTTTGCCTGGAGCCGCGACACCCAGGCCCACTGGCTATTCGACGAAGCCATAGGCCCGGTATGCCGCCCCGAGCGCCAGGCCGACTGGACCCCGGCAACGGCCGGGCTGGCGCAACTGGCGGCGCAGGCACCGCGCCTGCACAGCGCCACCCGGCCGCACGCCTGGCAACAGTGGCTGCAATTGCAGCAACAACCGGTTGCCCCGACGCCACCGGAGCAGGTCTTCGAGCACTTCTACTTCAGCCTGCAAGCGGCCGTGGCCGGGCTGGGTCTGGCCATTGCCCCCTGGCAACTGGTGCGTGACGACCTGGAGGGCGGGCTGCTGTGTGCGCCCTTCGGCTTTGTCGCCGATGGCAGCGCTTATTACCTGCTTTCCCCCCAGGCCATAGACCCGGATTCGGCCAGCGGAAAACTGCTGCACTGGTTGCGCCGGCAAGCCCTGGCGTAGGCACTCAGGCAGGCGGGGCCACGGCCCCCAGCGCCGGGTCCTCGCCGCTGAGCAACTGCACCAGGGCCAGGGCCCCCTTCTGCAAAGGCTGGTTCTTCAACCACACCGCGTGCACCGGCAACACCAGGCCGTTGTCGATGTTCTTGAAATGCAGCCGTTGCAAGCGCCCCACCGCCAGCAACGGCTGGATCACCGACAACGGGAAATTGCCCCAACCGATCCCCGCCTCCACCATGTGCAGGGCCATGGCCAGGCTGTCGGTGCGCCACAGCGACTCGCCCACCAGGGGCCGGGTATCACTCAGGGGCAGGTCGCGGCTGGCCACCACCACCTGACGGACCTTGATCAGCTCTTCCAGGTACAGCGAACCGTCACTGGCCTGGAACACAGGGTGCCCGGCGCAAATGCAGGCAATCATCCGCTCGCAGCCCAGGTACTGGAAATACTCCAGGGCATTCACGCTCAACCCGGCAAAGGCCACGCCCACGCTGACCCGGCCACTGTGCAAAAGGTGCAGCACGTCATCCTGGGGAGCACTGAGCAGCTCGACTTCCAGCAGCGGATAACGCTCGGCAATCAGCTTGATGGCGGCCAGTACCCGTTGCTTGTCGATGTCATCCACCACCGCGATCGACAGCTTGCTCTCCAGGCCCAGGGACAGCTCGACGGCATGCACCTGCAATTGCTTGAGCTGGTCGGCAATCAGCCGCGCATGGGGCGCCAGGGACAAGGCCAGCGGCGTGGGCAGCGGCTCGCGGTGGCTGCGATCGAACAGCGCATACCCCAACTCCGCCTCGAGGTTGGCGATGCCCATGCTCACGGCCGAAGGCACCTTGCCCAAAGAACGCGCCGCCGCAGAAAAGGAGCCGCGATCGAGCACGGCGAGAAACAACTGGATGCTGTCGCTGGAGAAGTTCATGAGAAACAACCTATCAGGAAAACTGAAAGCTTCCGACTTTTTCTGTCACCTTGATTGAAGCTATCTTCCGCGCCCTGCGCCACCCTCAGGCTGGCCATTCCCATTCAAAATCGAGGAACCCGCATGCAAGGCGTGAAACGCAAACTGGTCTATGTCTCTTTATTCGAAGTGTTCGGCATGACCTTCTCGGCCCTGGGCCTGGCCCTGCTGTCCGGCACCTCGCCCAGCAGCACCGGGCCGCTGGCGGTGGTCATCACCAGCATCGCGGTGACCTGGAACTTCATCTACACCACCCTGTTCGAGCGCTGGGAAAGCCGCCAGCCATCGCGCACCCGTACGGTCAAGCGGCGCATTGCCCATGCCGTGGGTTTCCAGTTGACCCTGATCGTGTTCCTGATCCCGCTGATCGCCTGGTGGATGGCGATCAGCCTGGTGCAGGCCTTTCTCCTGGACCTGGCGCTGATCCTGTTCATCCCCTGCTACACCTTTGCCTTCAACTGGCTGTTCGACCGGGTTTTCGGCTTGCCGGCCTCGGCCCTCCCCGATCCGGCCTGAGATACCCGTATCGGCAAATTGATCGTCGCCGAGACGACGCCACGCTGTTAGATTCCCATGGCCATCCAGTACCACGAACAAGGAAGCGTCATGGGAACCCGCTGCAGAATTCTCGGTAAAGCCTCGTCCATCAATGTCAGGAAAGTCTTGTGGACCTGTGAGGAGCTTGGGCTTTCCTACCAGCAGGAAGACTGGGGTAGTGGCTTTCAGTCCACCCATACCCCCGAGTTTCTCGCCCTCAACCCCAATGCCCAGGTACCGGTGCTGATCGACGACGCCGGGGTCCTGTGGGAATCCAACAGCATCTGCCGCTACCTGGCCAACCTGCACCCCGGCAGCGGCCTGCTGCCCACGGCCCCGCGCGCCCGGGCCCTGGTTGAACAGTGGATGGACTGGCAGGCCACCGAGCTGAACCCGTCCTGGAGCTATGCCTTCATGGGCCTGGTGCGCCAGCATGCGGATTACCAGGACAGCCAGCGCATCGGCGCCAGCCTGCTGGCCTGGAATGCCAAGATGCAAATCCTCGAACGCCAGCTCGAGCGCTCGGGCGCCTATGTTCTGGGCGAGGATTTCAGCCTTGCGGATATCGTTCTTGGTCTCTCGGTGAATCGCTGGAAGATGACCCCCATGGAGCACCCGGCCTACCCCGCCGTGGCCGCCTACTACGAACGCCTCAGCCTGCACCCGGGCTTCATGCTGCACGGGCGCAATGGCATCGCCTGAGCTGGCCATCCCTCCTCTGGCCCATCGGAGATTCGAAATGAACGGACTTAACGTACTACTGACCGGCGCTTGCGGCAGGATCGGCAAGGTGTTTTTTCAGGGCTCCCAGGAGCGCCACCGCTTCACCCTCACCGACCGGGTGGAGCCGGACTTCGAAATCCCCGCGCCACACCGCTTCGTGCGCCTGGACTTCGACGACCCGCAAGCCATCGGCCGCCTGCTCCCGGGGATCGACGTCATCGTGCACCTGGCCGGCATTCCCCATGCCAGCGCCAGCTTCGACGAGTTGCTGCCGAACAACATCCTCGCCACCACCTACCTGTTCGAGGCCGCGGTACAGGCCGGTTGCCGGCGCCTGGTATTTGCCAGCAGCGCCCAGACCATCGAGGGCTACCCGGTGGACCGGCAGATCACTCCGGGCATGCCGGTGATGCCAGCCAACCTGTATGGCGTGAGCAAGTGCTACGGCGAGGCGCTATGCGCCTTCTATGCCGCCAAGCGCGGGCTGTCCTGCATTGCCCTGCGCATTGGTGCGTTCGAAGACCCGAAACACCACGAACTGACCACCACCCGCGACCTGAGCGCCTGGCTCAGCCCACGGGATGCAGTGCAGTTGTTGCAACGGGCAGTGGAAACCCCGGGGGTGCAACTGCTGATCGGCCACGGCATTTCCAACAATCGCTTCAAGCGCCTGGACCTCAGCGAAACCACCCGGGTGCTGGGCTACGAACCGGTGGACGATGCCTTCCAGGAAAATTTCGGCATTCCCATCACCTACTGAGCCACCACGGGGCACCCGCCGTCACGCGCGGGTGCCCGGCATTGCGCTATAAATCCGGCAGATGTAACGAAATACGACAATAAATCAGCGCATCCTCCGGTTTACGCACGTGGATTCACAATCCTTGGTTTCCGTTAGCAGGCTAAGATTTCCGCTCTGTGTCCTGTGGAATTCCCTGCATGCCCGCCTCTGCCCCGCTCACCAGCGACCTCGACCCTCAACGCGCCGCCGGCATCAGCGCGCGCATCGACCGCCTGCCTGCCGTGGCCACGATCTGGCGCCTGGTGGCGCTGCTGTCCATTGGCGGTTTTTTCGAGCTGTACGACCTGTTCCAGACCGCCTACATCAGCCCGGGGCTGATCCGCGACGGGATCTTCGCCAGCGGCAACCAGGGGGTGTTCGGTTTTTCCGACCAGGCGGCCTTCGCCTCGGCGACCTTTCTCGGCCTGTTCCTCGGCGCCAGCCTGCTGAGCCCGATAGCCGACCGCTTCGGACGCCGGGCGATCTTCACCTTCGCCCTGATCTGGTACACCCTGGCCACGGTGCTGATGGGGCTGCAGAGCACGGCGTCGGGGATCATCTGCATGCGATTCCTGGTGGGCATCGGCCTGGGCATCGAACTGGTGACCATCGACGCCTACCTCAGCGAACTGGTGCCCAAGCGCATGCGCAGCTCGGCCTTCGCCTTTGCCTTTTTCGTGCAGTTCCTGTCGGTGCCGGCAGTGGCGCTGATGTCCTGGTGGCTGGTGCCCCAGGCGCCCTGGGGGATCTCCGGCTGGCGCTGGGTGGTGCTGGCCAGCGCGGTGTTCGCCCTGTTCATCTGGTGGTTGCGCTCACGCTTGCCGGAGTCGCCACGCTGGCTCGCCCAGCACGGGCGCTTCGACGAAGCCGACCGGATCCTGCAAGGCCTCGAGACCCGTTGCGCCCGGGACTACGCCAAGCCGCTGGATGAGCCCGAACCCCAGGCCGTGGATATCCAGGGCCGTGGGCGCTTCGCCGATATCTGGCAACCGCCCTACCGCCGCCGGGCCCTGATGCTGATCGTGTTTCACGTGTTCCAGGCCATCGGCTTCTTCGGTTTCGGCAACTGGCTGCCGGCGCTGCTGTCGGGCCAGGGCGTGAGCGTCACCCACAGCCTGCTGTACGCCTTCATCATCACCCTGGCCTACCCCCTGGGGCCGCTGCTGTTCGTGCGTTTCGCCAACCGCTTCGAGAACAAGTGGCAGATCGTCGGCTCGGCCCTGGGCGCCATGACCTTCGGCACCTTGTTCGCCCTGCAGAGCAGCGCCCTGGGGCTGATTGTCTGCGGGGTGATGATCACCTTCTGCAATGCCTGGCTGAGCTTCAGCTACCACTCCTACCAGAGCGAATTGTTCCCCACCAACATTCGCGCCCGGGCGGTGGGCTTCTGTTACTCGTTCAGCCGTTTGTCGACGGTGTTCAGCAGTTTGCTGGTGGGCTTTTTCCTCGAGCATTTCGGCACGCCCGGGGTCCTGGCCTTTATCGTCAGCAGCATGCTGATCGTGATCCTGACCATCGGCCGCTTCGGGCCGCGCACCCGCAACCTGGCCCTGGAAGACATTGCCCACGCATGAAGACGGCGCCGGCAGCGGTTGCCTGAAAGCGGCAAGACTTGTCCGCTTGCTGGCAGCCACGACCGGCGTCTTGAGCCAAGCCCTTGATATACAAGGCCGTATCAATCGGCATGGAACTTGCTAAAACCTCAGCCTAGTTCTCTTACACAGGTTCCCGATCATGTTGGTCAACGCCCAGAAATCCGTTTCGGTGCAGCCCACCTCGCGCACCGATATGGACCCGACTACCGCAGCCGCCAGCGCGCTGTACAGCGGCATGCTGCAACAGGCCCAGAACTCCGTGACCTACCCGGCGTCCCAGTCCTCCAGCCAGCAGGCCAACAGCGTGGACGACAACGTCAACGCCGCCTTCGCCAAGACCCGCGTGCTGCTCCAGGCCACGCCACCGACCGCCAGCGCCGCGCAGGCTACCAGCGCGACGGAAACCGGCGCGCTGAGCGAGTTCAAGGACTACATGAGCAAGACCCCGGAACAGCGCCTGCGCGACAGCATCCTCAAGGACATGGGGCTGACCGAGGAAGACCTGAAGAACCTGCCGCCAGAGCGCCAGCTGGCGATCAACCAGGAAATTGCCCAGCGCCTGCAGGACAAGATGCAACTGGCCAAGGAAGAGAAAGACGCCAAGGACAGCGCCAAACCGGTGGACGAGAAGTTCCTCGCCGCGCTGTAACCCCGCTGGGCGCAAAAGGGTTCCCCATGGGAACCCTTTTTTGTGCCCGGCGAAAACCGGCTACTGCAACTGCAGGGTCGAGTTGAACTGGCTGATGGCATCCACCACGTGCCGCGAGCCCTGCTGGATCTCCAGGATCACCTCCCCCGCCTCATTCGCCAGTTCGACCCCGAGCCCGGTGCGGCTCAGGCTCGACTGCATGCTGGTCACCGCGCTCGTCGACAGGTCGTGGTTCTTGCGCACCACCTCGACGATTTCCACCGTCGCCTGGCTGGTGCGCGCCGCCAGGCTGCGCACCTCGTCCGCGACCACGGCGAAACCGCGCCCGTGCTCACCGGCACGGGCGGCCTCGATGGCCGCGTTGAGGGCCAGCAGGTTGGTCTGGTCGGCGATACCGCGGATGGTCTGGACGATGCTGCCGATGATGTCCGACTGCTTGCTCACCGCATCGATGCTGTGGGCCGCTTCATTGAGGTCATGGGAAATCTGCTGAATGATTTCCACGGTTTGCTGCACCACCTCCGAGCCCTTCTGCGCACAGGCGTCGTTCTGCACCGAGGTGCTGTGGGCGGACTCGGCGGCGGAGCGCAAGGTGGTCATCTGATCGGTGATGTCGCTGGCGATCTTCACCACCTTGTACAGGCGGCCCTTGGTATCGAACAGCGGGTTGTAGGAGGCTTCGAGAAACACCGTCTGCCCATACTTGTTTTCCCGCTCGAAACGATGGGAGTGAAACTCGCCCCGGTTCAACGAAGCCCAGAATTGCTTGTACTCCGGGGATTCAGCCTCGGAACGGTGGCAGAACATGCTGTGATGCTGGCCAACGATTTCATTCAGGGTGTACTGCATGGTCTTCAGGAAGTTGTCGTTGGCGGTGATGATCCTGCCGTCCGGGCTGAACTCGATGATGGCCATGGAACGGCCGATAGCGTTCAGCAGGCTCTGGTTCTCATGTTCGACATGGATGCGTTCGGAGATGTCCGACGCCACCTTGATCACACTGCGCACCTGACGATCGGCATCGAACACCGGCATGTAGCTGGCTTCGAGCCAGATCTCCCGGCCACGCTTGTCCAGGCGCAGAAAAGTCCCGCTGACCGGTTCGCCACGCCCCAGGTCGCGCCACAGCTTGCTGTACTCCTCGCTGCGATAGAACTCTTCCTCACAGAAAATCCGGTGATGCTTGCCACGTATGTCTTCTGCGGAGTAGCCCATGACCTGGCAGAAGTTTTCATTGGCATCCAGCACGATGCCATCGGGCGAGAACTCGATCATCGCCATGGAACGACTGATCGCCGCCAACTTGGCGTTGGCCTCGCTCAGCGCACAGTTGAATCGTTCGATTTCCAGCAGGTCAGCCTTGTGATGTAGGTTAAACATGGTTGTATCACCTTCAACGCTGTCTTTTGATTGACGGAAGTTTCTAGTCTTTCAACTGATCCACCACAACGATCTATAAAACAGGGCAAGCGCCTCCCTCCATATGAGAGAGGAAGTGTCAGGTGATAAATGATGTTTAATCGGAGAGTCCATGTTGCAACGCTCTTATCAAGCCATCCTTTACTTGATGCCCCATTTCCGGGCCTGACCTAACAAAGTTAAGAAACTCCATCTAAATCGACACTCCTGATACTGCGGTGCCTCTAACTGCGCACTCTCGCCTTTATTCATGGATTCAATACTGCGCCCTGGATGAAGGTCGCACGCATACCGGTTACAACGGCGCAGGCCGCGCGGGACGGATACTCATAGGCCAACAGATACGAATTTTCACAATTGAGCATAGACAGCCGCAGTCTCTATGCAAGGCCACTAGTCAGTCTGTTTTCACAACTTTCGAGGTATTGAAGTGCATTCGCGACAAGTAACAAACAAGACATAAACAGAGCCTGTGGCAAAGCCCGGGAAGCTCCCGCACTAAAACTCTTCGAGGGTCGACAGAAACGCCTGGACCAGCACACTCGACTCCCGCCCCGGCGCCGCTACCAGGGCGAACTCCCGCTCCACTCCTGTGCTCAGTTCCAGCACCCGCAACCCTTCGCGCTGCACCGGTAACGTACTCTGTGGCACCAGAGTCACTCCCAGCCGCTCGCGCACCAGGCTGAAGGCACTGTTCCATTCCCGCACCTCCACCCGGACGTCGGCCAGGGGAATCCCGGCCTCGGCGGCCAGGCTGCGGGCATTCACCGAACAGCCCCCGGTGGCCAGGACAAAGGGCTGCGCCAGCAAGGTTTCAAGGTCGATGGTCGAGGCCTGCCAGGGGTGATCTTCAGGTAGCACCGCGACCCACGAATCACGCCCCAGCAACCAAGAGCGGCGCTCGGGGGCCGGGTTGAGCACGACCCCAAGGTCCACCAGTTGCGCCTCTAGCAGCGTTTCGACTTCATCATCACTGACCTCCAGCTGCACCACCTCGATGCCCGGATACAGCTGCTTGAAACTCCGCAGCAACGGCGGCAGGAAAGCCGCCAGGACCATGGGAAAGCCCGCCAGTCGCACACTGCCTTGAGGAATGCCCCGCGCCGCGTCCACCTGCCGGCGGACCTCGGCCAGGGCCTCGAGCATCACCCGCGCCTGGGCCAGCACCTGCAAACCGATCGCCGTGGGCAGCGCCTGGCGGCTCTCGCGGACAAACAGCTGCACCCCGAGCATGTCCTCCATCTGGGCCAGGGCCTGGCTGGCCCCGGACTGGGTCATGCCCACCTGCTCGGCGGCCCGGGTGATGGTGGCGCACTCGGCAATCGCCACCAGCAGGCGCCAGTGCATCAGGTTCATCATGGCAGTAGCTGTCCTTATGGCAGTGTTCTGAAAGATTAATTTTACCCATGTTGCCGCCTTGCACGACACTGGCTCGCACGTTCACCAGAGACCTGCCGATGAAACTCTACTACGCCCCCCAAGCCTGCTCCCTGGCCTCCCATATCGTGCTGCGCGAGCTGCAATTGCCGTTCGAGGCCATCCGCGTCGACAACCGCAGCAAGCGCACCGCCGACGGCCGGGACTTCCTCGCCATCAACCCCAAGGGCTACGTAGCCGCGCTGCAACTGGACGATGGCCAGGTCCTCACTGAAGGCCCGGCCATCCTGCAATACCTCGCCGACCTCAAGCCCGAGTCCGGCCTGGCCGCGGCCAATGGCAGCTGGGAACGGGTGCGCCTGCAGGAAACCCTGAACTTCATCACCAGCGAAGTGCACGGGATCATGGGCTGGCTGTTCAATCCGGGGTTCGATGATGGGGTGAAAGAGGTGTTCAAGCAGAAGTTGTTCAAGCGCCTGGCCTTGCTCGAGCAGACGCTGGAACACCAGGACTACCTGCAAGGCGCGCAGTTCGGGATCGCCGATGCCTACCTGTTCACCGTCCTGCGCTGGACGGCATTGTTCGCCATCGACCTGGCGAACTGGCCGGCGCTGTCGCGGTTCCAGGCTCGGGTCGAACAGCGACCGGCGGTACGCGATGCCCTGGCGCTGGAACTGGCCTGAGGGGAGAGAGCACGAAGCCCGCGGGGCGGGCTTCGTCAAAGTGATCAGTGGCCGAAGATATTCACTTCGGTCTTCTTGGCCTTTTTCTCGGCGCGTTTCTCGTCTGCGCTCTTTGCCGGCTTTTTCTTGGCATTTTTCTTGGCGTTCATACCTTTGGACATGACGTTCACTCCACTGATGCGGGAAAGGCTTCAGGTATAGCACCTATAGTCGGCCAGGGTTCTTTTATAATCCGCCGGCCCCTGTTGCCAAATCCGGAAACCTCATGCCCGACCTCCAGATCAACCTGCTTGCCGAGGTTGAACGGCCCTTGCTGAACAAGTTCTATCGCCAGCACCGGTCATCCATGCGCGCCGCTTCCGAGGGGCAGCTCTGGGTTGCCAGAAGCAGTGAAATCATCGCTGGCATGAGCCTGAGCCCGGCAGCTGAAGGCTATTGGCTGACAGGCCTGTTCGTCGCCCCGACCAGTCGCGGCCAGGGGCTGGCCACCCAGCTGGTGGGGCAGGCCGTGCAAAGCGTCGAAGGCCCGGTCTGGCTGTTCTGCCATCCGGACCTGCAGGCCCTGTACCGGTCGATGGGCTTCTGCAGCACGACCTGCCTGCCACACGCCTTGAACGAACGGCTGGCCCGCTACCAGCGCAGCAAACCGTTGCTGGCCATGGCCATCGACCGGCCTGGGTCGAGGCCCTGACACCGGGCGGGCCGGGGCTTATTCGTCGGCGTTGGGGTCGAGGTCGGGAAACAGCACTTCGGTGAAGCCGAACTTGCTGAAATCGCTGATCCGCGAGGGATACAGCCGGCCGATCAGGTGATCGCACTCATGCTGCACCACCCGGGCGTGGAAACCCGAGGCCACGCGCACAATGGGCTCGCCCCTGGGGTCGAAGCCTTCGTAGCGGATGTGCTGGTAGCGCTGCACCGCGCCGCGCAGGCCGGGAACCGAGAGACAACCTTCCCAGCCCTCTTCCAGCACCGGGCTCAAGGGCGTGATCAGCGGATTGATGAGGATGGTTTGCGGCACAGCTTCGGCTTCCGGATAACGTTCGCTGTGCTCGAAGCCGAAGATCACCAGTTGCAGGTCGACACCGATCTGCGGCGCCGCCAGGCCGACGCCACCCACGCTTTCCATGGTCTGGAACATATCGTCGATCAGTTCCCAGAGCTCGGGGCTGTCGAACATTTCCGGCGGTACCGGCGGGGCGATGCGCAGCAGGCGCTCATCGCCCATCTTGAGGATTTCACGGATCATGATCAGGCTTCGTCAGTGGTCGGCTTGAGCGAGTGGTCCCGGCCCAGTCCCGAAACGTGTTGTTTTTCGTCGTGCTGGTCAAAGTCCTTTTCGCCAGGGTCCTTGCCTTCGGCCGACATGTGTTCGATCACCGCGTTCATCTCCGCTCCCAGCAACAGCACCGCGGCGGAGATATAGAAGTACAGCAACAGCACGATGATCGCACCGATACTGCCATACATGGCGTTGTAGTTAGCGAACGTCTTCACGTAGTAGGCAAAACCCAGGGAAGCGACGATCCATACCACCACCGCCAGCACCGAGCCCGGGGTGATGAAACGGAATTTCTGCTGCACATCGGGCATCACGTAGTACATCAGGGCCACGGCCACCATCATCAGCAGCACGATCACCGGCCAGCGCAGGATGGTCCACAGGGTGACGATGAAGTCCTCCAGGCCCACCTGCCCCGCCAGCCAGGCCATCACCTGCGGCCCCAGCACCATCAGCGCCGCGGCGGCCAGAAGCATGCCGGCAATGCCCACGGTGTAGAACACCGACAGCGGGAAGCGCTTCCAGATCGGCCGCCCCTCGACCACGTCGTAGGCGGCGTTCATCGCGCTCATCATCAGGCGTACACCCGCCGAAGCGGTCCACAGGGCGATGACGATACCGATGGACAGCAGGCCACCCTTGGACTGCTGCAATTGATCGATGACCGGGTTGACCTGCTCCAGGGCCTCGTGGGGCAGCACCAGCTCCGACTGCAGGCGCAGCCAGGTGAAGAAGTCCGGCAGATGGAGGAAACCGATCAGGGCGATCAGGAACAGAATGAAGGGGAACAGCGAGAACAGCATCTGGTAGGCCAGTGCCGAGGCGTAGGTGGACATCTCGTCCGCGATGAACTCATTCACCGTGCGGATCAGTACCCGGTGCAGGGGCAAACCTTTGAGGTCCGGAAAAATCATAGCGTCTCCTTTCGCCGCAAAAAGGTTGAAGTCGATAGCGACTCAGGGGGCGTTTTCTACAACAAATTAGCCTAGTTGGCGAACCGCAACCATTTCCAGTGGCCGATTCCCCTCTCTCACCCACACCTCACATGAAAACGGCCATCCGTGGATGGCCGCTGCAGTGGGTCATCGAACAGGCCGTTTTCAGGCCTTGTCGATGGTCTTTTTCACTGCATCCTTGGCTTTGCCCACCGCTTGCTGGGCTTCGCCTTTCTTCTCCTGCAGCTTGCCTTCAGCCTGCAGCTTGGTGTTGTCGGTGGCTTTGCCGACACCTTGCTTGACGTTACCGATGGCTTCGTTAGCCAGACCTTTTGCCTTATCCGCTGTGCTGCCCATGGTATTTCTCCGTAGAACATTCATTGATCGAACAAAGGGGATTGCGTCGTTACCCAAGGTTGACCCGCGGCTTTCGCGCAGAGTTTCAATTATTTTTTCCGGGCATTTCATCGCGCCGCCCAGGTAGCGCTTTATGTTTGCCGGGCAACCCGGGAGAATGCTCCCCCTGTTCAGGCCAAGCACTGAAGATCCAATCCCCGTAGGAACGTTATGAAACTCGATAAAAAGCAGGCTATCGCCCGCAGGAACCAGGAACTGGGCGGTGCGGTGCTGGGCGTCAACAACTGCCACTTCGCGGAGCTGAACCGCAACCGCAATATCTGGTGGTTCGATATCCTGGTCACCCGCCTGGCCATCGGTCAGTACGAATGGGTGCACCTGCTGCTGCACACCCCGGACACCGATCAACTGCTGCACCTGAAAGTGCCTACGGTGTTCCTGCGGGAAAAACTCGAAGGCCTGGTGATCCGCAACGAAGGCAAGCGCAAGGCCGCCCTGAGCCTGGAGTTGAGCGCCGACAAGGACTCCTTCCTCAAGGACGTGCGCCCGGCCGGCACCGGCGTGAGCTTCGCCCAGTTCCAGCAGTAAGGCGGGCGCCGCCCAATAAAAAAGCCCCGCACTGGCGGGGCTTTTTTGTGGGCGCTGCGGCTTACTTCTTCACGCCGAGCTTCTTCAGCTCTTCGTCACGCAGCTCGCGGCGCAGGATCTTGCCGACGTTGGTGGTTGGCAACGCATCGCGGAACTCAACAGCCTTGGGCACCTTGTAGCCGGTGACATTGGCACGCATGTGCGCCATCACCTGCTCCTTGGTCAGGGTCACGCCCGGCTTGACCACGATGAAGATCTTGATGGTCTCACCGGATTTCTCGTCCGGCACGCCGATCGCCGCGCACTGCAGCACGCCCGGCAGCGAGGCCAGTACGTCTTCCAGCTCATTGGGATAGACGTTGAAACCGGAGACCAGAATCATGTCCTTCTTGCGGTCGACGATGCGGATGTAGCCATTGGGCTGGATCAGCGCGATATCACCGGTCTTCAGCCAGCCTTCGCTGTTGAGGACTTCATCGGTGGCATCCTGGCGCTGCCAGTAGCCCTTCATCACCTGCGGGCCCTTCACGCACAGTTCGCCGACTTCGCCCAGGGGCAGCTCTTCCCCGGCGTCGTCCACCACCCGGCACAGGGTCGAAGGCACCGGAATGCCGATGGTGCCGATCTGGATGTTCTGGATCGGGTTGACCGTGGCCACCGGGCTGGTCTCGGTCATGCCGTAGCCTTCGCAGATCGGGCAGTTGGTCACTTCCTTCCAACGCTCGGCCGCCGCCAGTTGCAGGGCCATGCCACCGGACAAGGTGACTTTCAGCGCCGAGAAATCCAGCTTGCGGAACGCTTCACTGTTGCACAGGGCGACAAACAGGGTGTTGAGGCCGACAAAGCCGCTGAACTTCCACTTCGACAGCTCCTTGACCATCGCCGGCAAGTCCCGCGGGTTGCTGATCAGGATGTTGTGGTTGCCCATGAGCATGATGGCCATGCAATGGAAGGTGAACGCATAGATGTGGTACAGCGGCAGCGGGGTGATGAGGATCTCGCAGCCTTCATTGAGGTTGGAGCCCATCAGCGCCTTGCACTGCAGCATGTTGGCCACCAGGTTGCGGTGGGTCAGCATGGCGCCCTTGGCGACCCCGGTGGTGCCACCGGTGTATTGCAGCACTGCCACGTCGCTGCTGGCAGGGTTGGCTTCCTGCACTGGCTGGCCATGGCCCTTGCGCAGAACGTCATTGAACTTGACGGCCTGGGGCAGGTGATAGGCCGGCACCATCTTCTTCACGTACTTGACCACGCTGTTGATCAGCAGGCGCTTGAGCGGCGGCAGCAGGTCCGCCACTTCGGTGACGATCACGTGCCTGACCCCGGTCTTGGGTACCACGGCCTCTGCCAGGTGGGCCATGTTGGCCAGGCAGACCAGGGCCTTGGCGCCGGAGTCGTTGAATTGGTGTTCCATTTCCCGCGCGGTGTACAGCGGGTTGGTATTGACCACGATCAGGCCGGCGCGGATCGCACCGAATACCGCGATCGGGTATTGCAGCAGGTTGGGCAGTTGCAAGGCGATTCGATCGCCGGGCTGCAAATCGGTATGCTGCTGCAGGTACGCGGCAAAGGCCCCGGACAGTTCGTACAGTTCACCGTAGGTGATTGTCTTGCCGAGGTTGCTAAAGGCCGGTTTGTTAGCGAAACGTTGGCAGGACTGCTTCAACACCGCCTGAATATTCGGATACTCGTCTGGATTGATATCGGCAGCAATCCCAGCTGGGTACTTATCCTTCCAAAAGTCTTCGATCATGGAAGCCCACTCCTCAGCAACGCGAATTCATCACCGCATTTGATGCGATTATTATTTGTCTGTGTTTTTTATTGGTGTCTATTGTTGGTGAGTCTGGCTTTTACTTAGGCCGAGAAGTCACAAAGCGCGCCGAGAGTAGCAGCTTTGGAAAAGGCCGACTAGAGCCAAAGAAGGCCTGAATAGTCACAAAAATGACTCAAGACATTTAAATAGTCACTTTTAGAGTAAAAATTCTACCTACCTGAATTCCGCTCTGGCCCGGGGCTTTGCGCCCCTCGGAATGCAGAGCGGGCAAGCCGGTTGCGCCAACCGGCTTGCCCGCCAGGTAAAAGCCCTGGGCTCAAGCGATATCGCGCAACTCGCGGCGCAGGATCTTGCCCACCGGGGTCATCGGCAAAGAGTCACGCAGCACAATGTGCTTGGGCACCTTGTAGCCGGTGAAATTCTCTTTGCAGTAGGCCTTGAGCTCTTCAAGGCTGACCCCCGCCTCACGCGGCACCACAAACAGCTTCACCGCCTCGCCGGAACGCTCGTCCGGTATGCCGATGACTGCACAGTTGGCGACTTTCGGGTGAGCCATGACCACATCCTCGATCTCGTTCGGGTACACGTTGAAACCCGAGACGATGATCATGTCCTTCTTGCGATCGACAATGCGCACGAAACCGTCCGGATCGATCACCGCGATATCACCGGACTTGAACCAGCCCTCGGCATCCAGCACTTCGGCGGTGGCCTCGGGTTTGTTCCAGTAGCCCTTCATGATCTGCGGGCCCTTGATGCACAGCTCGCCCCGCTCGCCCAGCGGCAGCTCGACGCCCTGGTCATCGATGATCTTCAAGGTGGTGCCCGGTACCGGCAGGCCGACGGTGCCCAGCCGCGAACGCTCGCCATAGGGGTTGGTACAGGCCACCGGCGAGGTTTCGGTCAGCCCGTAGCCTTCGGTGATCCGGCAGCCGGTCAGCTTCTGCCAGCGCTCGGCGGTAGCCTTGACCAGGGCCGTGCCGCCAGAGTTGGTGAGCTTCAGATTGGAAAAATCCAGGTTCTTGAAATCCGGGTGATCCATCAGTGCCACAAACAGCGTGTTGAGCCCCAGTAGCGCAGAAAAACGCCACTTCTTCAGCTCCTTGATGAAACCGCCGATGTCCCGCGGGTTGGTGATCAGCACGTTGTGGTTGCCGGTCACCATCATGCACATGCAGTTCGCGGTGAAGGCATAGATGTGGTACAGCGGCAGCGGCGCGATCATCACCTCCTGGCCTTCACGCCACTGGGTGTGGCCGTCGGGCCCATGCTGGCCGAGGCAGGCCCGCGCCTGCTGCATGTTGGCCACCAGGTTGCCGTGGGTCAGCATCGCGCCCTTGGCCAGGCCGGTGGTGCCCCCGGTGTACTGCAGCACCGCAACATCGTCGTGGCCCACCTGCAGCGGCTTGATGCTCTGGCCACGCCCCAGGCGCAGGGCACTCTTGAAGGAAATGGCCTGGGGCAGGTGGTAGGCCGGCACCATCTTCTTGACCTTGTCCACCACGGTATTGATCAGCCAGCCCTTGGCGCTGGGCATCATGTCGCCCATCCGGGCCTCGATCAGGAACTGGATATCGGTATCCCCCAGCACCTCCTGGACCTTCTGGCCGAAGATGTTCAGGTAGACCAGGGCCCGGGCCCCGCAATCCTTGAACTGGTGGCGCATCTCCCGCGCGGTGTACAGCGGGTTGGTATTGACCACCACCAACCCTGCGCGCAAGGCTCCGAATACCGCGATCGGGTACTGCAAAACGTTGGGCATCTGCACCGCAATACGGTCTCCCGGAACCAGATCGGTATGGCTTTGCAGATAACCGGCGAAGGCCGCGCTGTAGCGTTCCAGCTCGGCGTAGGTGAGGGTCACGCCCATGTTGCTGAAGGCCGGGCGATCAGCGAATTTCTTGCAGGAACGCTCAAACACCTCGATCACCGACTTGAAGGCCCCCAGGTCGATCTCGTTGGGGACGCCAGCGGGGCGCTTATCATTCCAGAAATCAGGTTGCATTATTCTTGTCCTCTCTTGTACCTGAGCTGTCCGGGCCGCCACTGCAACGCTCTCAGGGGCGGGGCTCCTCGGACGTTAGCAGCTATGGCGATTCAGGCAAATATGCGCAAGTGTGTCATTAATTTTGTGAATCTTGCTTCCAACGGGCGCGCGAATCAGACGCCCAGGCACCGATGCGCTATAAAGTGCAGCGTCTTCGAGCAAAGGAATCGCCATGACCCATGACACGTTCTGGTTGACCACGAGCGACCACCACCGCCTCTTCGTCAACCAGTGGCTGCCCGAACCGCCACTCAAGGCGGTGGTCCTGCTGTCCCACGGCATGGCCGAGCACAGCGGGCGCTATGCGCGCCTGGCCCAGGCCTTGTGCGCCGAAGGCTATGCCGTCTACGCCCCCGACCAGCGTGGCCACGGCAAGACGGCGGAACAGGGGGTGCTGGGCCACTACGCAGACCAGAACGGCTGGAGCAAGGTGGTCGGCGACCTGGCCAGCCTCAACCAGCACATCGGCCAGCAGCACCCCGGCACGCCCATCGTGCTTCTGGGCCACAGCATGGGCAGCTACATCGCCCAGGCCTATCTGCAACATCACAGCGCTAGCCTGCACGGGGCGATTCTCAGCGGCTCGAATTTCCAGCCGGTGGCGCTGTACCGCGTCGCCAGCCTGATCGCCCGCATCGAACGCTGGCGCCAGGGCGGCCAGGGGCGCAGCGCACTGATCGAATGGCTGTCCTTCGGTTCGTTCAACAAGGCGTTCAAACCCAATCGCACCGCCTTCGACTGGCTCAGCCGCGACCCGGCGGAAGTCGACAAGTACGTGGCCGATCCATTGTGCGGCTTTCGTTGCACCAACCAGTTGTGGATCGATCTGCTGGGCGGGCTGCAGCAAATCAGCAAGATTGCCAACCTCAAGCAGATCGATCCGGGCCTGCCGCTGCTGGTAATGGGTGGTGAATGTGATCCGGTGAGCGCTGGCAAGCGTCTCAAGGATCTGGCCAACGCGTTGCGCGAGGCCGGCAGCCAGTGCCTGCAACTCAATATCTACCCCCAGGCACGTCATGAGCTGTTCAACGAAAGCAACCGTGACCAAGTGACCCACGACGTGCTGGCCTGGCTCGACCAGGCCCTGCAGCACCGCCGGCCACCGCGGTCGGAATAGCCGGTGCGCAGCCAGTGCGCTTATTTATCTGTCAGAGGATTTCAGCAACATGACCCAGGTAACCAACACGCCTTACGAAGCCCTGGAAGTCGGCCAGACCGCCCAGTACAGCAAGACCGTCGAGGAGCGTGACATCCAGCTGTTCGCCGCCATGTCCGGCGACCACAACCCGGTGCACCTGGACCCAGAGTTCGCCGCCGCCACCATGTTCAAGGAGCGCATCGCCCACGGCATGTTCAGCGGTGCGCTGATCAGTGCCGCCGTGGCCTGCGAGCTGCCAGGCCCGGGCACCATCTACATCGGCCAGCAGATGAGCTTCCAGAAGCCGGTGAAGATTGGCGACACCCTGACCGTGCGCCTGGAGATCCTCGAAAAACTGCCCAAGTTCCGCGTGCGCATCGCCACCCGCGTGTTCAACCAGCGCGATGAGCAGGTGGTGGACGGCGAAGCCGAGATTCTCGCGCCACGCAAGCAACAGACCGTGACCCTGCCGACCCTGCCAGCCATCACCATCGGCTGAGTCTCGCTCCCCAGGAGCCGGCTTGTCGGCGAAGGCTATGCCGGCGCTTTCGCCGGCAAGCCGGCTCCTACTGTTTGCCGCCCTCCTCCACCTGCACACTGGCTGTCATGCCGGCGCTCAGGTTGATGCCTTCGGGCACCTTGTCGAGCTTGATCCGCACCGGAATCCGTTGGGCCAGGCGTACCCAGTTGAAGGTCGGCTCCACTTCCGCCAGCAGTTGCCCGTCAGGCGTGGCATTACGGTCGGTGATCCCCCGGCTGATGCTTTCCACATGGCCTTGCAGGGCATCACCGGCGCTCATCAGCCAGACCTTCACCGGGTCGCCGACCTGGATCCGCGGCAACTTGGTTTCCTCGAAATAGGCCTGGACATAGAAGGTCGAGTCATCGATCAGCGCCATCACCGGCTGCCCGGCATTGACGTAGTTGCCCTCGGCCAGGCGCAAGTTGGTGATATGCCCGTCACGGGGCGCATGCACCTGGCTACGGGCCAGGTTCAATTCGGCGACCTTGGCCTCGGCCTGGGCCTGGCGCAGCTCGCCACGGGCGATGCCGGCGTTGATCTGGGCGTTCTCGCGCAGCTCGGCGCTGATGGCCTGGGGGCCAAGAGCAGCGCGGCGGCTGGCTTCATGTTCGCGCAGGCTCAACTGCTGCTGGCGGGTCTGCACCACCGCCTGGGCTTTTTCCAGGGCGGCCTCGAAACGGTCGCGGTCGATACTCAGCAACAACTCGCCGGCCTTGACTGGCTGGTTGTCCGCCACCTTGAGCTCGCGCACCCAGCCGGACACATCCGGGGCGACTATCACCACGTCGGCGCGGATCCGCGCATCGCGGGTCCAGGGCGTCAGCATGTAGTACTGCCACAGGTGATAACCGGCAAAGATCGCCACCGCCACCAGGCAGAGGGTAAACACGACACGTACGGGTGTACGCATGATCAACTCCTTATAAGGGCCCCAGGACCAGCGTAATGACCGTCAAGACACAGACGTACAGGGCACAATCGAACAGTGCTTCGTGCCAGATCCAGCGGCCCAGCCCGGTTACCCGCACCAGCATCCGCAGGGCACCGGTCAGCACCAGCGCCAGCACCACATAATTCAGGAACGGGCTGAGCAGCACCCCGCCCAGCGACCACTCACGCAGCCCCATGACTTTCCTCCTGCTGCCGGCACCAACTGCGCCAGCTGCTTTGCAATTGCACGACGGCGCCCTGCGCCAGTTTCAACGCATCACTGGGCGGCTGCTGCCCCAGCGCCTCCAGCAGGGCCACGCTGGGCTGCTCCAGGGCATCCTGACGACTGCCCGCCGGGCCTTGTTCCAGAGTGCGCTGCAGGTGCTCGAAATAAGCTCGCTGCGCGGCGCCGACCGGTACCTGGGCCACCGCCAGGCTCAGGCGCAGGTGCATCAGTTCGTCGCCGATATCCAGGCCCAGCAGGCCATCGTCCCAGCGGCTGCGGGCCGGCTCCGGCAGTTCCGGATAATGCCGCGCCAGTTGCAACAGGCGGTCGGCCATGCGCCCGCCAAACCAGCTTTCCGCACCCCGCAGGTTGCGCCGGGTCAGGCGCACCAGGTCGTGCAGGGTCGCAGCCAGCAGGCGCCGGCCGTGCCACGCCGGGTTGCGCAGGATCAGCAGATGGAAGGCCAGCACCGCAGCGCCCACCCCCAGCACCATGGCCTGGGCGTTATTGAAGAAACTGGCAACATCGAAACTCATGCGGTTCATCGGCGAGATCAGCACGATGAAGTGCAGGCAGAACGAAGTGGCCGTGGCGCCGATCTGCGGCTTGGCCATGCCCAGGGCGCCGAAGAACAGCGGCACGCCCATGGCCATCGCCAGCATCGGGAAACCGCTCCACTGAGGCAGCAGGATCTGCCCCACCACGAAGGCTGCCGGAACCGCCAGAAAGATCCCGCGCATGAAGCTCATGCCGATCTGCGCCCCGTTCTCGCGGCTGGCGAACAGGCTGCAGACCACACAGGTCAGGAGCATCGCCCCGGAGGCCGCGGGCCAGGCGGTGGCCAGCCAGAAGCTGGCCACCGTCAGAAAAGCCAGGGCGCTGCGGGCGCCGAATACCAGGGCCAGCGACAAGTCGCGGTGAGGTGTCAGCGTCGCCGGCTGCACCATTGCCCCGCGCCCCTCCTGCACCGCTTCCAAGGCCTGGGTGGCAGCCAGGGCGGTGTCCAGCAACAAGCTGAAACGCGCCAGGCAGTAACTCTGCGCCGGGCTGATCGCCCCATCGCGGGAGGCCTCCAGCACCCGTGGCGACAAGGCTTGCAGGCTGGCACCCTCAGCGCTGTCCAGGGCCGCCAGGACCTGATCCATCCACGGCTGCAACCGCGCGGCTTCGACGCTATCCAACTGCTTCCACTGGCGCCGCACCGAACGGGAGATGCGCAGCAGCATCAACAGTTTCTGGCTCAGGCCACCGATCGCCCGGGCCCGCTGGCGGCCCAGCGGGCCTTCGAACCAGGCATGTTCGCGCTGGGCATCGACGGCGACGATGCGCCCGAGGATCTCCAGCAGGCCCTTGCGGGCCTGGGCATCCCCGGCCAGGGTCGCACGGGCCGCCTGCATCCCGCTGTGCCAGGCGCTGCGGGCCTGATCGGCCAACTGTCGCTCGACGCGCAGCGGCCAGAGCAGCGCGCTGCTGGCGGTGGCGCAGATGATACCCAGGGAAATCTCCGTACAGCGGGCCACCGCCTGGTCGAAGATCCCCAGGGGATGGCTGATGGCCGGCAAGGCAATGATGGCCACGGTGTAGCCGGCCAGCACGAAGGAGTAGGACCAGGCACTGCGCAACAGGGTCGAACTGGCCGTACACAACCCCAGCCACAGCGCCAGGGCCAGGAGGAACAGCCAGGGGGTCTGGGCGAACAGCCCCATGAACAGCACCGACATAAGGGTGCCCACCAAGGTCCCCAACAGCCGCGCCAGACCTTTTTGCAAGACCATGCCGGACAGCGGCTGAGCCACGATGAATGCGGTCATCAGGGCCCAGGCCGGTTGCTCCAGCCCCCAGCGCAATGCCAGCCACAGCGCTACCCCACCACCGAGCAGGGTCTTGATCGCGAACTGCAATGCAGGAAGGTTGGGAGCAAGCAGGGCTTGCAGGGTAATGGGCACGGCTGGCAACTCTTGGCAGGACAAACACAACGATAGTCGCGATAGGCATCAGCGAAGCTGGGCTAATTATTAGCTAGCTAACTAAATACCGTCCAGCATTAAATTACCGGCATAAAAAAACGCCAGACTGGCTGGCGTTTTTGACAGGTTTTGACCCTTACGAACGGGCGCGTGCCTGATTGCGCAGGGCCTTGACCTGGTCGTGATTGCGTTGCACGCCGTGGTACTGGCGCTCTACCACATCACGAATGCCCACCAGGTTGTGCTTGTTGATCTTCTCCAGAGCCTCCTTGTAGGCCTTCAGTGCATGGTCTTCACCACGCTCGGCTTCGTTGAGCACCGCCTCCTCGTCCTTGCCGGTCACCAGGGACTTGAGGTCGACCCAGCGACGGTGCAGGTCGCCGCTGACACTGGTGGAGGTTTCCGGATCACCGCCCATGGAGCGCACTACCGACTGCAGTTCTGCCGCGGCCGTGGCGCAATCGGTGGAGCGCTTGATGAACAGCGCCTTGAGCTCGGGGTGCTTGATGTCTTCGGCACAGGTCTTGAACCCTTCCTGACCGTCCTTGCTGGTCTCGATCAGGCTGTTGAGTACCGAAATAGCTTCTTTGTTCAAGTCAGTCATTTTCTGGTTCCTTGTGGGTTGCGAGAATTGGGTTAACTCGAGAGTTGAGTTAGTTGAGTTAACTGTTGCACCCGCCATGCCAGACTTGGATTATATTTTTATTCCTTATTATTCAATGGCTTAGAAAATATACAAAAATCTGTATCCGAGTTATTTGCATGATCTGTCATTTGGCCTCCATGCAGAATGCCTGTATTTTCCAAGGCTCTTGAATGACACGACAGCCCCCGCCATGACCCCTGAAACTCTTGAACTGCTGGTCACCCGGGAAATGCCCTTCGGCAAATACAAGGGCCGAATCCTGGCCGACCTGCCCGGCCCCTACCTGAACTGGTTCGCCCGGGAAGGTTTTCCCAAGGGCGAACTCGGCGGCCTGCTGGCCCTGATGCAGGAAATCGACCACAACGGCCTTAGCGACCTGCTCGATCCCCTGCGGGCCAAACACGGCAAACCCAAACCCCGTCACTGAAAAAGAGCCCTCCATGCCAAGGACTGCAGCCACACTTGCCCACGACGAAGATCATTGGCAGGGCATCGCTCGCCAGTTCGACATCGAGCCGGGGCCGATCAACCTGGAAAACGGCTACTTCGGGCGCATGACCCGCAGCGTGGCCCAGGAGTACCAGCACAACATCCAGTGGGTGAACCGCAGCAACTCGCTGCTGGTGCGCCAGCGCTTCGAGCAGATCGACGCGCTGGACATCCGCCGCCAACTGGCGGCGCTGCTGCAGGCGCCGGAAAACGCCGTGGCCCTGACCCGCTGTGCCTCCGACGCCCTGCAATCGCTGATCCGCAACTACAACCGCCTGCAACCGGGCGACCAGGTGCTGCTCAGCGACCTGGAGTACGACACGGTCAAGAGCGCCATGCGCTGGCTGGCCCGCCAGCGCGGCGTCGAAGTGATAGAGATCGTCCACCGGCATCCTGCCAGTTTTGACAGCCTTGTAAGCACCTACAAAGGCGCTTTCGAGCGCTACCCACGGCTCAAGCTGATGCCCCTGACCTATGTCACCCATCGCAGCGGGCTGGTGATGCCGGTCCGGGCAATTGCCGCCGCCGCTCGGGAACACGGGGTCGACATCATCCTCGACGGCGCCCACGCCCTGGGCCAGATCGACTTCGACCTTCGCGACCTGGGCATCGCCTTCGCCGGTTTCAACCTGCACAAGTGGATCGGCGCACCGCTGAGCCTGGGCTTTGTGTATATCCACCCCGAACGCCTGGAAGACATCGACCCGGACATGGACGAGTTCCATTTTCCCCGTGACGACGTGCGCGCCCGTACGCCCTACAGCACGCCAAACATTCCGGCGCTTATGACCCTGCCCCGGGTGTTCGAGGAACACCGGGCGATGGGTGGTGCGGCGGCCAAGGGCGCGCGCCTGAACTACCTGCGCCATAGCTGGAGCGAAGCGGTGCGCGAAATGGACGGGCTGGAAGTCATGACCCCGCAGGACCCGCGCCTGTGCTGCGCCATCAGCGCTGTGCGCTTCACCCGCCACCAGGACCAGCAAGCCCTGGCGGATCGCCTGCTACGGGACTACAACCTGTTTACCGTGGCCCGCAATGGCGCAGGGTTCGGCACCTGCATCCGCATCACTCCGGGGCTGACCACTCCCCTTGCGCATATGCAGCAGTTGATCGAAGCCCTCACCGACCTGGCCGGCCGGTAAGCCCTGCCCACCTGTCGCGCGCCGGGCAGCGCTATTCTCCAGGCAAAAAAAAACGGTGCGCCGACCAAGCGCACCGTAAAGCCGTAGAACACACCAACGAATCGGGTAGAACCTTCAGTCCAGAAGGGCCAGGGCCTCGGCCGTGCACTCCTGGATCCGTGCCCAGTCGCCGTTCTTGATCCACTCGGGATCGAGCATCCAGCTACCGCCGACACACATCACATTCTTGAGCGCCATGTAGCTCTTGATATTGGCCGGGCCGACGCCGCCGGTAGGGCAGAACTTGACCTCGCCGAACGGCCCGCCCAGGGCCTTGATCGCCGCCACGCCACCACTGACTTCCGCCGGGAACAGCTTGAAGCGGCGATAGCCCAGGGCATAACCCTCCATGATCCCGGAAGCATTGCTGATCCCCGGCAGCAGGGGAATCGGGCTGGCCACGCTGGCTTGCAGCAGGTCGCGGGTGATCCCCGGGGTGACGATGAACTGCGAACCTGCCGCCTCCGCCGCCACCAGCATCTGCGGGTCGAGCACGGTGCCGGCACCGGTCACCAGCTCCGGGCGCTGTTCGCGCAGGATCTGGATCGCCTTGAGGCCGAACTGCGAACGCAGGGTCACTTCCAGGGCGGTCAGGCCGCCGGCCGCCAGGGCATCGGCCAGCGGCAGGACATCCTGCTCGCGGGCAATGGTGATCACCGGCAGGATCCGCGCCTTGGCGCAGAGGCTGTCGATCAGGGCAACTTTGTCCGCCATGGAAACGGTCGGGGCGAGGTTTGTCATAGCGGCTGATCCTTGGCTCATGGGCACCAGTAAATCTCTAACGGGGTTTGCAGGAAGGCGCGAATCGGCATTTCGGCGACAGCGTCACCAGCCAGTGCGGCGCTCAGGGTGGTCAGCTTGGACTGACCGGAAATCGACAACAGGCTGTTGCGGGCCGAAGCCAGCAATGCCCGGCTCATGCTCAGGCGCTGATGGGGCACGCTGGGCGCCAGCATCGGCCAGCAGCGACGAGTGCCATCGGCCTTGAGCGCTTCAGCCAGGTTCGGGCTGTTGGGAAACAGCGACGCGGTGTGGCCGTCATCCCCCATGCCCAGCACCAGCACATCGATGCCTGGCAGTTCGGCCAGCAGACTGTCCGCTTGCAGGGCAGCCTCTTCAAGATTGGCCGCCGCACTGTAGAGGCCGAGGAAGCGAGCCTTGGCCACTGGCCCCTGGAGCAGGTAGCGCTTGAGCAGGCCCGCATTGCTGTCGGCATGCTCCACAGGCACCCAGCGCTCGTCCGCCAGGGTGATCAGCACCTTGGACCAATCCAGCTCCTGCTTCACCAGGGCCTGGAAAAACGCCACCGGGCTACGGCCACCGGACACCACCAGGGTGGCGTTGCCGCGCACGGCAATGGCCTCGCGCAGCAGCTCGGCCACCTTCAGCGCCTGGCCTTCAGCCAGCAGCGTGGGGCTGCGGAATTCGTGGGCGCGCACGCCCGCCGGCAGTTGCAAATCAGATATCGCCATACCAAGACCTCCCATCCCGCGTGATCAGTGCAATGGAGCTCATCGGCCCCCAGGACCCGGCCGCGTACGGCTTGGGCGCATCGCCGGATTTCTTCCACCCGGCAATCAACTGGTCACACCACTTCCACGCGGCTTCGATTTCATCTTTGCGCACAAACAGGTTCTGATTGCCGCGCATCACTTCCAGCAACAACCGCTCGTAGGCATCGGGGATCCGTGCACTGCGATAGGTATCGGAAAAATTCAGCTGCAACGGACCGCTGCGCAGTTGCATGCCCTTGTCCAGGCCCTGCTCCTTGGTCATCACCCGCAACGAGATACCTTCGTCCGGCTGCAGGCGGATGATCAGCTTGTTGCTGATCTGCAGGCGCTGCTCGGGGGCGAAGATATAGTGCGAGGGTTCCTTGAAGTGGATGACGATCTGCGACAGCTTCTGTGGCATGCGCTTGCCGGTGCGCAGGTAGAACGGCACACCGGCCCAGCGCCAGTTGCGGATATCGGCGCGCAGGGCGACGAAGGTCTCGGTGTCGCTCTGGGTGTTGGAGTTTTCTTCCTCCAGGTAGCCCGGCACCGACTGGCCTTCGCTGTGGCCGGCGATGTACTGGCCGCGCACCACCTGGGTGGTCAGGCCTTCCGGGCTGATGGGCGCCAGGGCCTTGAGCACCTTGACCTTCTCGTCGCGGATGCTGTCGGCCGAAAGGTCGGCCGGCGGGTCCATGGCGATCAGGCAGAGCAGTTGCAGCAAGTGGTTCTGGATCATGTCCCGCAGCTGGCCGGCCTTGTCGAAATAGCCCCAGCGACCTTCGATGCCGACCTTCTCGGCCACGGTGATTTCCACATGGGAGATGTAGTTCTGGTTCCACTGGGTTTCGAACAGGCTGTTGGCGAAACGCAGGGCAATCAGGTTCTGCACCGTTTCCTTGCCCAGGTAGTGGTCGATCCGGTAGATGCGGGTTTCCGGGAAGAACTGCGCCACCGCGTCGTTGACCTTGCGTGATGAATCCAGGTCCGAGCCGATGGGTTTTTCCAGGACCACACGGGTGTGCTGGTTGAGCCCGACCCGGGAGAGGTTTTCGCAGATCGCGCCATACACCGCCGCCGGCGTGGCGAAGTAGGCAATCAGGCGCTGCTCGCTGCCGACACGTTCGGCCAGGGCGACGTAGTCCTCGGCCTTGAGGAAGTCCACATGCAGGTAGCTCAGGCGGGCGAGAAAACGCTGCAGGACCTGGCTATCGATATCCTTGTCGCCGACATACTTGTGCAGCTCGGTTTCGATATTCGCCAGGTGTTCCTGCTCGCTGCCAGGCTCGCGGGCCAGGGCCAGGATGCGCGTGTCGTCATGCAGCAAACCGGCGGCATCGAGTTGGTACAGGGCAGGAAACAGCTTACGCAGCGCCAGATCGCCCAGCGCGCCAAACAAGGCAAAGGTGCAGGGTTCAACCGTTATCGAAGGCATGATGTTTGTTCTTTTATCAAGTTAAGCTACAAATACCTTTTTTCAAGGCATCACTCAAGGAAAAATGTAGTAATAAACACAACATTTTTACAAAATACAGATTCCAGGTGGTGGTCGATCCGGGCCATCAGTAGGATAGGCCACCTCTCAACTTCGCATTGCAGGCGCGCCAGCGACCCGGTGCGCAGCGCAATCGCAGCAAGCTCAAAAGGCCTGCACCGACAATCCGTCGGCGCGCCTTGCTCGATTGACCGCTTCCCGGCCCTGCCCGCAGCGCCTGTCTAGCCGATCTAGGAAACCTTAATGGACCGAGTGCGAAACCTTCTGGAGCAGATCCAGAACCGTCTTGAAGAACTGAACAAGGCGGAACGTAAAGTCGCCGAAGTCATCCTGCTCAACCCGCAGCAGGCGACTCGCTTCAGCATCGCCGCCCTGGCCCAGGCTGCCTCGGTCAGCGAACCGACGGTCAATCGCTTCTGCCGCTCCTTTGGCGTCAGCGGCTACCCGGAACTCAAGCTGCAACTGGCCCAGAGCCTGGCCAGCGGTGCGGCCTATGTCAGCCGTGCCGTGGAGGCCGACGACAACCCAGAAGCCTACACGCAAAAGATTTTCGGCAGCGCCATCGCCTCCCTGGACAGCGCCTGCCAGGCCCTGGACCCGAACCTGATCAGCAAGGCCGTGGACTTGTTGATCCAGGCCCGGCAGATCCACTTCTTCGGTCTCGGCGCCTCGGCCCCGGTGGCCCTGGACGCCCAGCACAAGTTCTTCCGCTTCAACCTCGCCGTCACCGCCCACGCCGATGTGCTGATGCAACGGATGATCGCGTCGGTGGCTCATACCGGCGAATTGTTCGTGATCATTTCCTACACCGGCCGCACCCGCGAACTGGTGGAAGTGGCGCGTATCGCACGGGAAAACGGCGCCTCGGTGCTGGGGCTGACCGCAGAAAACTCGCCACTGGCCAAGGCCAGCACCTTGAGCCTGAACATCCCGCTGCCGGAAGACACCGACATCTACATGCCGATGACCTCGCGGATCATCCAGCTCACCGTGCTCGACGTGCTGGCCACCGGCATGACCCTGCGCCGCGGCGTGGATTTCCAGCCACACCTGCGCAAGATCAAGGAAAGCCTCAACGCCAGCCGCTACCCGGTGGGCGACGAGTTCAACTGAAGCCGGGCCGGTTCGCCGGCCAGCCGGCTCCCTACCCCGCAGCGCGCGCCTGCAAGCTCAGGTGCGCTTGCTCCCCGGGCGCCAGGCGCAGGCTGTCGGTGCCACCCACAGCCGCTTCGACACAGACGAACCGCGACACCTCATTCCAGCTCACCCCCAGCAGCGGCCGGGTGCCGGGGTGCCAGACCACGGTGTCGGCATGGTCACCGGTATCGATGCACAACTCGCGCTGCCAGGCGTGATCCTTGAGCTGCAACTCACCCTCGTGCTGGAACACCCGCTGGCAACCGCCCTCGACCCGCAACTCGCCCTGCTGCTGGCAGACCTGACGGTTCAACTGGTCATAACCCTGGGCGCCATCGAGCCCAGACAGCGCTATCTCGCCGACATCACCAATACGCCAGTAGGCGTGCAGAGCCTGGCTCAACTGGCAGGGTTCGGTGTCCTGGTGCTCGGTGCTCAGGCGTAGGTCCATGCTCTGGCCCAGGTGCGCATGCAGGTCGACCTTCCAGTCGCACAACTGCAATTGCCAGTGCAGGCGCACGCCCTCTTCATCACTGCTGCTGTCCAGCAGCTTCCAGTCCAGCAGCCGCGCCCAGCCATGGGAAGGCCAGGCATTTTCGCTGGGATGGCGCCCATACCAGGGCCAGCACACCGGCACTCCGCCACGGATCGCCCCCACCTGCGGCCACTTCGCCGCACACCACAGCCAGGGTTTTTGTCCGGCCGGCTGGAAGTGCAGCAACTGGGCACCCTGACGACTGAACACGGCCTGGCACAGCGGGTGATCGATCACCAGCACGTCACGCAGTTGATAACGCTCCCAGGCAAACACCGGGCGCTCGCGCAAGGATCTGAAAAAGCGTTGTAGCGGATGCTCATGCATGGGCCGCAGTCCTGAAAATCAATGCTGTCTCGCTACTCATGAGGGGGGCGCCGGCCCGACAAAAAAAAGCGGACGGCCCAGGCCATCCGCAAAATGCGCACAGAGAGAAGGAGCTTATCGCAACGGCCTTAGAACACCGACTGAATTTTCAGGCCGGCCACCAGCGCGTTGTCGACTTCATCCACACCACCCGGGTGGGTGATGTATTGCAGGTTGGGGCGCACGGTCAGCCAGTTGGTGACGTGGAAGCCATAGTTGATCTCGTAGTTGTATTCGGTGTCGCGCAGCGGCATGTACAGCGGGTTGTCGTAGTTGCTGATGCCGTTGTCCTCGTTGATCAGCTGGGCGTTCTTGCGCACATCGTCGTTGACGTGGATCCGAGCAAAACCGATGCCGACGTCATCTTTGGGACGCGCATCGAACGGCCCCTTGTACACGAACATCAGCGACTGGTAGTTGTCGACGACGTTGGTGTCCTTGTCGTGGAAGGTGGCGTTGGCGGCGATGTTCAGGCCCCGGGAAGCGTCACCGTTGTGGGTGGTGAGTTGCTGCTGCCCGACGAACCAGTAGCCGTGCTTGCTGTTGTGCACGCGATAGGCATCGCCGGTGTCCGCGGCATCCTGACCATTGACGTCCTTGCGCACATCATTGGCATCGGCCGTGCTCTTGTAGTAACCGACGCGGTACTCGCCCGGCAGGCTGTTGAGCTTGGGCGACCAGACCAGTTCCACCGGCAACACAGTGCCCTTGGTGCCGCTGCCGCTGAGCTTGAAGCCGTTGCCGTGCTCCAGTTGCGACGGGTTCTGGTTGTAGGCGCCGATTTGCGCATACAGCTCGGGGGTGATGTTGTACTTGATGCGCAG
Source organism: Pseudomonas sp. GW821-FHT07F01 (assembly GCF_059418825.1). Taxonomy (NCBI): domain Bacteria; kingdom Pseudomonadati; phylum Pseudomonadota; class Gammaproteobacteria; order Pseudomonadales; family Pseudomonadaceae; genus Pseudomonas; species Pseudomonas sp. GW821-FHT07F01. The sequence continues at coordinate 543,382 of NZ_JBWKQO010000005.1, read as the reverse complement.
CGCCGCCTGGCTGACCGGCCAGTTGTACCAGATGCCGGTGGCCCAGTTGCCCACCTGGGAGCCGCAGAACGCCAGGTTCTGGAAGTCGCAGGGGAAGGTGTTGAAGTCTTCGCCTTCGCCGAAGTAGCCGGCCTTGACGTCCAGCTTGCCGTCGAGGAACTGGTGCTGAACCCACAACTGGGTCAAGCGGACCATGTGCCCCCGGCCATAGACCTCCTGGGAGGAGCTCAAGGTGCCGGCACGCGGGTCGCCGATGCGGTCGTTGGAGATGTTCTGGCCGTTACGGTTGGTCAGCTGGATCTTGGCCTGGGTGTTGTCCCAGCCCAAAAGCTTCTGCAGGTCGAACGCCACGCCCAGGCCGAACTGGTCGCTGTAGCGCCCGGTCTTGTCGTCGTTGTAACCACCATGCAGGTTGGCGCCCATTTCACCGACGTAGTCGGCCTTGATGTCGATCCCCTGCTCGATCAGCTTGGTGCGCTCGCCGCCCCAGTCGCCGGTCATCCATTTCGAATCGGCGCTGAACGCCTCATCGGCCATGGCATTGCCGGACAGGACCAGGGCCGCCACCGCCGACAACTGGCAGAGCAATCGGGTGTTGCTGTGTTGCTTTTTCATCCCTACATCCTCGTCTTTATTGTTATTAACGATTTATCCAACGCGGTTTACAGCAATGGCGACGGATGACAGGCCATCCGTCACGGATTCAGCGGCCCTTGAACTGCGCCACATTGCCGCCCCGGGCCTCTGTCACCGGTGCCCCGGCGGCGCCCAGGCGTTCGCCGCTCTGGGCGTCGAACAACAGCACCCGGGCCGGATCGAACTGCAGTGTCAGGGTTTCCCCGGCCTCGGGGGCCTGGTCCGGTGCCAGGCGGCAGCAGACCTTGGTGCCATTGAGCGTGACGAACACCAGGGTGTCGGGGCCGGTGGGCTCGATCACCTGGACCTCGGCACGAATGGTCGGCAGGCCGTTGGCCTCGCCCGCGGCCAGGGCGATCTGTTCCGGGCGAATGCCGAGGATCACCTCACGGTCTTCCAGCCCGGCATCCTGGGGCCCCAGGGGCAGCTCGCAGCGAGCCTGGCCACTGTCCAGCAGGGCCAGCAGGCGGCCATCCTTGCGCTGCAGGCGCAGGGGGATGAAGTTCATCGGTGGCGAACCGATGAAGCTGGCCACGAACAGGTTGGCCGGGTCGTTGTAGATCTGCTTCGGGGTGCCGAACTGCTGGATGATCCCGTCCTTCATCACCGCCACCTTGTCACCCAGGGTCATGGCTTCGATCTGGTCGTGGGTGACATAGACCGTGGTGGTTTTCAGACGCTGGTGCATCAGCTTCATTTCTGTGCGCATCTCCACCCGCAGCTTGGCGTCGAGGTTGGACAGCGGCTCGTCGAACAGGTAGATCTTCGGCCGCCGGGCCAGGGCCCGGCCCATTGCCACCCGTTGCTGCTGGCCACCGGAGAGCTGGCCCGGCTTGCGGGTGAGCAGGTGCTCGATCTGCAGCAGCTTGGCCACCCGTGCCACTTCCGCGTCGATCTCGGCGGCGGGCATCTTGCGGATCTTCAGGCCGAAGGCGATGTTGTCGCGCACGCTCATGGTCGGGTACAGCGCGTAGGACTGGAACACCATGGCGATGTCACGATCTTTGGGGCTCATGCCGCTGATGTCGGCGTCGTCCACCAGGATCGCCCCGCCACTGATGTTCTCAAGGCCCGCGATGCAGTTCATCAGGGTGGATTTGCCGCAGCCGGATGGGCCGACGAGGATCAGGAATTCACCGTCATCGATCTTCAGCTCGATGTTCTTCAGGGTGTCCGGCAAGCCGGCACCGTAGGTCTTGTTGACGTTGCGTAATTCGAGAGTTGCCATGCCTTACCCCTTGACCGCGCCGGACGTCAGCCCGCGCAGGAAATACTTGCCGGCGAAGATGTAGACCAGCAGTGTCGGCAGCCCGGCGATCATCGCCGCTGCCATATCAACGTTGTATTCCTTGGCCCCGGTGCTGGTGTTGACCAGGTTGTTCAGGGCCACGGTGATCGGTTGCGCGTCGCCACTGGCGAACACCACGCCGAAGAGGAAATCGTTCCAGATCTGGGTGAACTGCCAGATCAGGCAGACCATGATGATCGGCACCGACATCGGCAGCAGGATCTTGCCGAAGATGGTGAAGAACCCGGCACCGTCCAGGCGCGCAGCCTTGACCAGCGCATCCGGCACGCTCACGTAGTAGTTGCGAAAGAACAAAGTGGTGAAGGCCAGCCCGTAGACCACGTGCACCAGCACCAGGCCGGTGGTGGTGTTGGCCAGGCCGAACTTGCCCAGGGTGAACGAAGCCGGCAGCAGCACCGTCTGGAACGGCAGGAAGCAGCCGAACAGCAGCAGGCCGAAGAACAGCTGGGAGCCGCGAAAGCGCCACATCGACAGCACGTAGCCGTTCATTGCACCGATGAAGGTGGAGATCAGCACCGCCGGCACGGTGATCTTCACCGAGTTCCAGAAGTAGCCACCGACAGTGTCCCAGGCCTTGATCCAGCCGATGCCGTCCACCACCTGTGGCCAGCTCAAAAGGTTGCCGGTGCGGATATCCTCCGGGGTCTTGAAGCTGGTGAGCAGCATCACCACCAGCGGTATCAGGTACACCGCCGCCGCCAGCAGCAGGGTGGCGTAGATGGCGATCCGGCTGAAGTTCAGGGTCGGTTTGCCAAGGGAGTCAGTCATGGCGCTTGCCCCGCAGTTCGGAATACAGGTACGGCACAAGGATGGTCAGCACGGCGCCCAGCATCAGCATGGCGCTGGCCGAACCTATGCCCATCTGGCCGCGGCTGAAGGTGAAGGAATACATGAACATCGCCGGCAGGTCGGAGGAATAGCCCGGCCCGCCCGCGGTCATCGCCGCCACCAGGTCGAAGCTCTTGATGGCGATGTGGGCGAGGATCATGAAGGCACTGAAGAACACCGGCCGCAGGCTCGGCAGGACAATCTTCAGGTAGATGGTCGGCAGGCTCGCGCCGTCCACCTGGGCGGCGCGGATGATCGACTGGTCGACACCCCGCAGGCCGGCGAGGAACATCGCCATGACAAAGCCCGAGGCCTGCCACACCGCGGCGATCACCAGGCAGTACACCACCCGGTCCTGATCCACCAGCCAGTCCAGGCGAAAGCCTTCCCAGCCCCAGTCGCGAAGCATCTTGTCCAGGCCCAGGCCGGGGTTGAGCAACCACTTCCAGGCGGTACCGGTGACGATCATCGACAGCGCCATGGGGTACAGGTACACGGTGCGGATAAAGCCTTCCTTGCGGATGCGCTGGTCCAGCAGCACCGCGAGGAACACTCCCAGCACCAGGCTGATGGCGATGAACATGCCGCCGAAGACCGCGAGGTTCTTGCTCGCCACCCACCAGCGGTCGTTGTCCATCAAGCGCAGGTATTGCTGCAGGCCGACCCACTTGTAGCTCGGCATGAAGCTGGAATTGGTAAAGGACAGAATGAACGTCCAGATGATGTAGCCGTAGAAACCCACCAGCACGATCACCATGCTCGGTGCCAGCACCAGCTTGGGTAGCCAGCGCTGCAATGCATCTAACGGTGAGGCTTTGCTGAAAACCGCCACAGAGCTCATCGGAATAACCCAGTCAGGAGTGAATCCGGGCTGCACACCGTCGCTGCATGGGCCGGGGCACAGGCAGGGCGGCGACAGTCACGGGTGAGCCGCCGGCGTACCGGCGGCGGGGTTCAAGGATTACTGCGCGGCCTTGACCGCCGAAGCCAGCTGCGCACTGGCCTTGGCCGGGTCCGCATCCTTGTCGTTCATGAAGTTGGTCACCACGTCGAAGATCGCGCCCTGCACCGCCAGGGAAGTGGCCATGTTGTGCGCCATGCTCGGCTGCAGGCCGCCGGTCTTCTCGTCTGCCAGGAAGTCCTTGGCCGACGCCTGGGCGCAGGAGTCGAAGCCCTCGGCGCTCATGTCGTTGAGCATGTCGGTACGCACCGGGATCGAACCCTTGTTGATGCTGAAGACTTTCTGGAAGTCCTTGCCCAGGGCGACCTTGGCCAGGTCCTGCTGGGCAGCGATATCGCCCTTGCGGTCGGCCTTGAGCTTGAACACCGCCAGGGAGTCGATGTTGTAGGTGAAGGCCTTGTCGGTACCCGGGAACGGTACGCACTGGTAGTCCTTGCCGGCGACCTTCTTGGCCGCGGTCCACTCGCTCTTGGCCCAGTCGCCCATCATCTGCATGCCGGCCTTGCCGCCGATCACGTCGGCTGCGGCAATGTTCCAGTCACGCCCGGCACGGTTGGGGTCCATGTAGCCGGTGATCTTCTTCAGCTCGGTGAAGGCCTTGGCCATTTCCGGGCCGGAGAGGGTTTTCTGGTCCAGGTCCACCAGGGCTTTCTTGTAGCCCTCCGGGCCCATGACCGAGAGCACCACGTCTTCGAACACGGTGCTGTCCTGCCACGGCTGGCCACCGTGGGCCAGGGCGATGAAGCCGGCGGCCTTGAGCTTGTCGCCGGCGGCATAGAATTCTTCGAGGGTGGTCGGGGCCTTGTCGATCCCGGCTTTCTTGAACACGGCAGGGTTGATCCACAGCCAGTTGACCCGGTGGATGTTCACCGGCACCGCCACGTAGTCACCTTCGTACTTGACGGTATTGGCCACCTTGGGCGACAGCAGGCCGTCCCAGTTCTCGGCCTTGGCCACGTCCTTGAGGGTTTCGGTACTGAGCAGGCCGGTGCTGCCCCATTCCTGGATGTCCGGGCCCTTGATCTGCGCCACACCCGGCGGGTTGCCGGCCACGGCGCGGCTTTTGAGCACGGTCATGGCAGTGGAACCGCCACCGCCGGCCACGGCGCCGTCCTTCCAGGTGAAACCGTCTTTTTCCACTTGGGCCTTGAGCACATCGACGGCGGCTTTTTCACCACCCGAAGTCCACCAGTGGACGACTTCCACGGAACCTTTGGAATCGGCGGCGAGGGCACTCAGGGGAAACAGAGAGGCAAGGGAAATGACAGTGGCGAGGCGAGAAATCGCATTCATTTGAAGTACCTTTCTTGTTGTTATGCATGCAAGTCTGGTGCTTGCGCTGCAAACGAGTCTAAACAGCCTAGTCGATCATTCGAGTAACGAAGCGATGGGGAAATGTCACCACATGGTTACACAAGGCCCGGAACAGACACCTGGGCCAATGCCGAAGCCATGCTCGGGGCCAACGGCAGGCGCGGGATCAGCACCGCCTGCCAGGCGTGATAGAGGTCCGGCTTGCCGCCCCAGATCCGGGCTGACGGCTGGTTGTCCGGGCCCAGTTCGTGGTGCCAGCTACCGTGCCTGCGGTCGATGAAATGGGCCTCGCAGAATTCCCAGAAACAGCGGTACCAGGCCTCGTACTGGGCCTGGCCGGTGCGTTTGAGCAAGGCGCTGGCGGCGGCGCTGGCCTCGGCGTGGGTCCAGTGCAGGCGCTCGCGCACCACTGGCTGGTGGTCCCAGTCCAGGGTGTAGACCATGCCCGGGGCGCCATCGACGCTCCAGCCATGGCGGCAGTTGCTTTCGAACAGCTTCTGCGCGTCCTGCACCAGCCAGCCGGGGGTCAGCATGCCGGCCTTCACCCGCGAAGCCTCCAGGTGCAGCAACAGCCGCGCCCATTCGAAGCCGTGTCCCGGGGTGGTGCCAAAGGGCCGGAAACCGTCGGCGGGAAAGGCCCGGTTGTAGTCACGAAGTGGTTGCCAGGCGAGGTCGAAATGCTCGATCACCATGAAGTCGTTGGCCGCCGCCTGAGTGTGGATCACCCGCTCGACGATCCGCAGGGCGCGGGTCAGCCAGCGTGAGTCCTGGGTGACATCGGCCAGGGCCAGGAACGCCTCGGTGGCGTGCATGTTGCTGTTGGCACCGCGATAGGCTTCCGGCTGACTCCAGTCGCAGTTGAAAGACTCGCGCAGCGCGCCCTCCTCCTCACTCCAGAAATGCCGGTCGATGATGGCGATGGCCTCCTCCAGCAAACGCTCGGCGCCGGGACGTTGGGCCACCACCGCGGAGCTGGCCGCCAGAGCGACAAAGGCATGCAGGTAGGCGGCCTTGGTGCTGTTGCCGTCGGCCTGCCCGGCCACGGCGAACCAGCCGCCGTGCTCGGCATCACGCAAGGGCCCGCCGAGGGCGGCGATGCCGTGGTCCACCAGGGCGGCATAACCCGGCAGGCCCTGGATATGGGCCATGGCGAAGCTGTGGGTCATGCGCGCGGTGTTCATGGTTTCGGCCTGGGCGCCGCTGGGCAGGCGGCCCTGTTCATCGAGGTTGCCAAAGCCCGCGGGGAGCCGTGAGGCCTTGGCAAAATCCAGCAGGCGCAGGCCTTCGGCGGCGAGCCAGGCCTGATGTGCAGGGGCATTCAGCCAACTGCTGAATGGCAGGGAGAGAGCGTCCATGGGTGACCTGTTGTTGTTTTTATCGAAGGCTTGAGTCTAATCAAGCCGCCTGCGACCGCAGGTAACAAAGGACCAGCGCAATGTCACCAAACCGTGACATTGCACCTTGAGCCCTGTGGTGCCCTTGAGGACGCCTTCGCTGGCAAGCCAGTTCCTCCACAAGCCAGCGCTTACAACGGCCGGCAGGTCAGTCGAAGGTCCGGGGCAGGTACAGGGTTACGCGCAGGCCGCCTTCGCGCAGGTTCTGCAGGCTGACTTCGCCGCCATGGCTGTGGGCGATGTTGCGGGCAATCCCCAGGCCCAGGCCGTAGCCCTGCTGCTGGCCAGCAAGACGGAAGTGCGGCTCGAAGACTTGCTCCAGGCGCTGCTCCGGTACGCCGGGGCCTTCGTCGTCGACATGCAGGACAAAGCCGCTGTCGTCGTCTTCGATGTGCAGGTGAGCGTTCTGTCCGTACTTCAGGGCATTGTCGATCAGGTTGCCCATGCAGCGCTTGAGCGCCAGGGGCTTGCCCGGGTAGCTGGCCAGGGCCCGGCCCTGTTGGGTCACGCGGCCATTGCCGTTGGGTGCCAGATAAGGCTCTACCAGGCAGTCGAGTACCTGATTGAGGTCCACCGGCTCGATGTTCTCGTGGATGTCGGTGTCCTTGACGCACTGCAGCGCGCCCTTGACCAGCAACTCCAGTTCATCCAGGTCGCGCCCGAACTTGGCCTGCAGTTGCTCGTCCTCCAGCAATTCCACCCGCAGGCGCAAGCGGGTGATGGGGGTCCGCAGGTCGTGGGAGATGGCGCTGAACAGCTGGCTGCGCTCGGTCAGGTAGCGGCTGATGCGCTCGCGCATGCTGTTGAAGGCCCGGCCCACCTCCACCACTTCACTGCCGCCGCCCTCCGCTACCGGCTCGACGTCGGCCCCCAGGGACATGTCCCGCGCCGCCCGGGCCAGGCGCTTGAGGGGCCGGCTCTGCCAATGCACCAACAGGCCGATGAACAACAGCAGAAAACCGCTGGTGAGCAGGATGAACCACACCTGCTGCGCCGGCAGGCCCTGTTCTTCCAGGCTGGTATAGGGCTCGGGCAACAGCGAGGCGATGTACAGCCACTCTCCCGGCGCCATCTGGATCTGGGTCACCAGCACCGGCGGGTTCACCGGTTCCAGGGTCAGGGCGTAATGGGCCCAGGAGCGCGGCAATTCGTCGAGCTTGAGGCCGCCATTGAAGATCCGCAGGTCATCGGGGCTGACGAAGGTCACGGAGATATCCGCGTCATTGCCCAGGGACTGGCGCAACACCTGCTCCACGGCTTGCAACACCGCTTCTTTGCGCGGGGTGGCGGGCAGCACCTGCATGCCCAGGGGCTTGTCATTGAGGGTCACGACAAACCGCGTACCGCCCATGCTGCGCAACTGGTCCAGCACCAGGGGCCGGTACGCCACCGGCAACGAACGCAGGTAACTGACGCTGGCGGTCATCGAGTGGGCCAGGCTGCGGGCGCTGGTCACCAGCCCTTCGAGTTGGGTGGCGCGCAGCTGGGAAACCCAGATCACGCTGGACAGCGCCTGGGCGAACAGCACCGCCAGCAAGGTCAAAAGCAGCATCCGCCCCAGCAGGGAACGGGGCACCGGCAGGCGCCGCAGCATTCTGCGCAATGCCTCAGTGGCCATTGCCGGCAACCACATTGGCTGCCAATTGATAGCCGCTGCCGCGCACGGTGCGAATCAGCCGCGGCGGCTTTTCGGTGTCACGCAGACGCTGGCGCAGGCGGCTCACCGCCATGTCGACGATGCGATCCAGGGGCATCAGGTCACGCCCGCGGGTGGCATTGCCGATGGTGTCGCGATCGAGGATTTCCTGGGGATGGTCGAGAAACAGCTTGAGCAGAGCGAAGTCGGCGCCGGAGAGAATCACCTCCTCGCCATCGTTGTGGAACAGCCGGTGGCTGATCACATCCAGGCGCCATTCGTCGAAGCACAGCACCTCGCCGACAACCCGCTCCTGGGTGAACTGCACGCGCCGCAGCAGGGCCTTGATCCGCGCCTGCAGCTCCCGGGGGCTGAAAGGCTTGCCCAGGTAGTCGTCGGCGCCCAGCTCCAGGCCGATGACCCGGTCGGCCTCGTCGGAGCTGGCGGTCAGCATGATGATCGGCACCTGGCTGCGCTTGGGATGCTGGCGGATCCAGCGGCACAGGCTGAAGCCGTCTTCGTCCGGCAGCATCACATCGAGGATCACCAGGTCGCTGGGCGCCTCGTTGAGGGCCAGGCGAAAGCCGGCCCCGTCGGCGGTGCTGCGCACCTGGAAGCCGCAGCGGCTGAGATAGGTTTCCAGCAGCTCGCGAATTTCCTGATCGTCGTCAACCAACAAAATCGACTTACTGACTGAACTCACCGGGGCCGTCCTTATTGTTAGGCAGGGTGCGCGATTATGCCTGATGCCGGGTCGCCTGCCAGGGCGGCGTCAGCCCTGGGCCTGCCCCAGGGCCACGCCGGCACCGGTGAGCCCGGAATAGGGCGCGGTCACCAGCCACACCGGGATGCCCTTGAAGTAATCGCTCATGCAACCCTTGTCGGCAAAGCTCTTGGCAAAGCCGCTGTGGATGAAGAAATCGGCAAAGCGCGGAATCACCCCACCGACGATGTACACCCCGCCACGCCCCCCGGTGGTCAGCACGTTGTTGCCCGCCACCCGGCCCAGCCAGCAGCTGAACTGCTCCAGCACTTCCCGGGCGATCGGGTCGCCGGCCAGGCCGGCCGCGGTGATGGCCTCCGGAGTCTCGAGCCGCGGCTCATGGCCGTCCACCGCACAGATCGCCCGATACACCCGGGGCAGGCCGCCACCGCTGAGGGCGGTCTCGGCGCTGACATGGCCAATCTCGTCGTGAATGTGCTGCCAGAGCTGGGTTTCCCGCGCACTGCTCAAGGGCAGGTCGACATGCCCGCCCTCCCCCGGCAAGGCCATGTAACGACCGTCGCCGAAGTTCAGCAAGGTGCCCACCCCGAGGCCCGTGCCCGGGCCGATCACCACGGCCGGGCGCAAGGGCTCGGCAACGCCTTCGCAGACCACGCGAAATTCATCCGGCTGCAGGCGGGTCATGCCCAGGGCCATGGCCGAGAAGTCGTTGACCAACAGCAGTTGGTCCACCTGCAACGCCTGGCAGAAAGCCTGGCGGCTCAGGCGCCAGTGGTTGTTGGTGAAGCGAAACTCATCGCCGCTGACCGGGCCGGCCACCGACAGGCACACCGAACCTATGGCACCCAGGGCCAGCCCCTGGTCCCGCAGGTAGGCCTTGATGGCGTCTTCCGGGCAGCTGTAGTCCGCAGTGGCGTGGACTTCGATCGCCTCCAGTTGTTGGTCTTTCCACAACGCGAAGCGCGCGTTGGTGCCACCGATATCACCGACCAGGGCCAGTTTCACTTGAGCGTCTCCAGGGCAGAGGTAAAGGCACTGGCGCCCTGCTCTGCCGAGCTGAAGGCCATGCGCATGAAGGCGAAGAGTTCGCGGCCGGTGCCAACGTTGTTGCCCAGCAGGCCCTTGGCCGGCTCCCGGGCGGCGAATTCTGCGGCGTCTACCTTAAGCTCCAGGGTGCCCTTGACGCCATCCACGCGGATGATATCGCCGTCCAGCACCCGGGCCAGCGCGCCACCCACCTGGGCTTCGGGGCTGACATGGATCGCTGCCGGAATCTTGCCCGAAGCGCCGGACATGCGCCCGTCGGTGACCAGCGCCACCTTGAAGCCGCGGTCCTGCAGCACCCCGAGGAAGGGGGTCATCTTGTGCAGCTCGGGCATGCCGTTGGAGCGCGGGCCCTGGAAGCGCATCACCGCGACGAAGTCCTTCTCCAGCAGGCCGGCCTTGAAGGCATCGGCCAGGTCCTGCTGGTCCTGGAACACCACGGCCGGGGCCTCGACGATCTGGTGCTCCGGGGCCACGGCGGAAACCTTCATCACGCCGCGACCGAGATTGCCTTCCATGACCCGCAAGCCACCCTCCGCAGAGAACGCCCGGGCCACCGGGCGCAGGATGTTTTCGTCCAGGCTTTCGATCGGGCCGTCGCGCCACACCAGCTTGCCGTTGTCCAGGAAGGGTTCCTGGGTATAGCGGCTCAGGCCGCGGCCGGCCACGGTATTGACGTCTTCGTGGAGCAGGCCGGCTTCCAGCAGCTCGCGGATCAGGAACGACATGCCGCCCGCCGCCTGGAAGTGGTTGATATCGGCCTTGCCGTTTGGATAGACGTGGGACAGGGTCGGCACCACCTCGGAGAGGTCGGCCATGTCCTGCCAGGTCAGCTGGATGCCCGCCGCCTGGGCGATGGCCGGCATGTGCAGGGTGTGGTTGGTGGAGCCGCCCGTGGCGTGCAGGGCAACGATGGAGTTGACCAGCACGCGCTCGTCGACGATCTCGCCAATCGGCATGAAGGCCCCGCTCTGCTTGGTCAGGCGCGTGACCTGCTGCGCCGCCTCATGGGTCAGGGCGTCGCGCAGCGGCGTATTGGGGTTGACGAAAGAGGCGCCCGGCAGGTGCAGGCCCATGACTTCCATCAGCAACTGGTTGGTGTTGGCGGTGCCGTAGAAGGTGCAGGTGCCGGGGCTGTGGTAGGACTTCATTTCCGACTCCAGCAGTTCCTCGCGGCTGGCCTTGCCTTCGGCGTAACGCTGGCGCACGTCGGCTTTCTGCTTGTTGGAAATGCCCGAGACCATGGGCCCGCCCGGAACGAAGATGGTCGGCAGGTGACCGAAGCGCAGGGCGCCCATCATCAACCCCGGGACAATCTTGTCGCAGATCCCCAGCATCAGCGCGGCATCGAACATGTTGTGAGAGAGGGCCACCGCCGTAGACAGGGCGATCACTTCACGGCTCGGCAGGCTCAGTTCCATGCCGGCCTCGCCCTGGGTCACGCCATCGCACATGGCCGGGGTGCCGCCGGCGAACTGGCCCACCGAGCCGATCTCGCGCAGGGCGCGCTTGATCTGCTCGGGGAACACCTCGTAAGGCTGGTGCGCCGACAACATGTCGTTATATGACGAAACAATTGCCACGTTGGCCGCATTCATCATCCGCAGGTTGTGCTTGTCGTCGGTGCCGCAACCGGCCACGCCGTGGGCGAAGTTCGCACATTGCAGCTTGCCCCGCTGCGGGCCATCGCTGGCGGCATCGCGGATCAGCGCGAGATAGGCCTGGCGAGTGGCGCGACTGCGGGCGATAAGCCGTTCGGTGACCTCAAGAACGCGGGGATGCATGTGTAGAACTCCAGGCTAACGGATGTGGCGACCTGTTTGTCTATGCTGATCAGACGCGCCACCGCTCAGGGACAGCGGAGGATGTTTCTGACCATTTGGACCAGTTGATTCAGGTCACTCGTTGTAGATAAGACAAAATATTGCCACTAAAAAGGCTTGTTTTCTATTTCTATGCGAATAATCTTGTAATTCCAACAACAAATTCAACGACAGGCGTTTGCACATGACTCTTCGAATCGCAATCAATGGTTTTGGCCGTATCGGCCGTAACGTCCTGCGCGCACTTTATACCCAAGGCTATCGCCAGGATCTGCAGATCGTCGCTATCAACGATCTCGGAGACAGCGCTATCAATGCCCACCTGCTGAAATACGACACCGTGCACGGCACTTTCGACGCCCAAGTCGAACACGATCAGGAAAGCCTCACCGTGAATGGCGACCGGATTGCCGTCAGCGCCATCCGCAACCCGGCCGAACTGCCCTGGGCCGCGGAGAAGATCGACGTGGTGTTCGAATGCACCGGCCTGTTCACCGACCGCGCCAAGGCTGCCGCCCATCTGACCGCCGGTGCCCGCAAGGTCATCATCTCGGCCCCGGCCAAGGGCGCCGACGCCACCGTGGTCTACGGGGTCAACCACGACATCCTGCGCCAGTCGCACCAGATCATCTCCAACGCCTCGTGCACCACCAACTGCCTGGCGCCGGTGGCCCAGGTACTGCACCGCGAGCTGGGCATCGACAACGGCCTGATGACCACCATCCACGCCTACACCAACGACCAGAACCTCACCGACGTCTACCACAGCGACCCCTATCGCGCCCGTTCGGCCACCCAGAACATGATCCCGAGCAAGACCGGCGCTGCCGAAGCGGTGGGCCTGGTGCTGCCGGAGCTGGCTGGCAAGCTGACCGGCATGGCCGTGCGAGTACCGGTGATCAACGTGTCCCTGGTGGACCTGACGGTGACCCTCAAGCGCGACACCACCGCCGAAGAGGTCAATGCCTTGCTCAAGAGCGCCAGCCAGCACTCGACGATCCTCGGCTACAACACCCTGCCGCTGGTCTCCAGCGACTTCAACCACAATCCGCTGTCGTCGATCTTCGACGCCAACCACACCAAGGTCAGCGGTGGCCGGTTGCTCAAGGTGCTGGCCTGGTACGACAACGAGTGGGGTTTCTCCAACCGCATGCTGGATAACTGCCTGGCCCTGTGCAACGCGGAATAAAACGGATATTCGTCGATGATCGGTATCAGTTTCACCCACAAGACCATGGCCGCGCGCAAGCGCATCGCCCTGGTCGCCCATGACCACTGCAAGGCGTTCCTGCTGGAGTGGGCCGGGCGGCAAAAGGCGCGCCTGGCCGAGCACGAGCTGGTTGCCACCGGTACCACCGGCCTGTTGCTGAGCAAGCACCTGGGGCTGCCGGTGGAAAGCATGATCAGCGGCCCCCTGGGCGGCGATCAGCAACTGGGGGCGCAGATTGCCGAGCAACGGGTCGACCTGCTGGTGTTCTTCTGGGACCCCTTCGAACCCCAGCCCCATGATCCGGACATCAAGGCCCTGTTGCGGGTAGCGGCGGTATGGAACATTCCGGTGGCCTGCAACGAGTGCAGCGCCGACTACCTGCTCAGCAGCCCGCTGATGAACCAGGCCCATGAGCACCGGATTCCCGACTATCAGGCCTACCTGGCCGGCCGAGGATAATTCACGCAAGGCTTGACCATTGACGTAGATGACAATCATTATCATCTGCTGAAAAAATGGATCAGGCCTTGCTGTGAGTCAATCGCACTTCAACCACGTCTTCCTCACCCAACGCATTTCTCTGCTGCGAACGCTGGAGCGGATGGTCAACAACCACAGCACCGCCGAAGACCTGCTGCAGGAAACCTACCTGCGCGTGACCCGGGCCCTGAGCGAGCGGCCGATCACGCACCTTGAACCCTTTGTCTTCCAGACCGCGCGCAACCTCGCCCTGGATCACCTGCGGGCCCGGCGCATCCAGGGCCGCACCCTGCTCGAAGACGTACCGCCGGAGGTGGTGGAGAATGTCGCCGCGCCCGTCAGCAGTGCCGAAGACGCAGCCCACGCCGAGCAGATGCTGGAACGCCTGAACCTCAGCCTCGGCCAGCTCAGCCCGCGCCAGCAGCAGATCTTCATCCTCAGCCGCCTGCACGGCCACAGTTACCAGGAGATCGCCGACGAGCTCGGGGTTTCACTGAGCACGGTGCAAAAGGAATTGAAACTGATCATGGCCATCTGCATCGGCGTCGCCGAACGTCTCGACGGCCAGTGAGTCTCAACCGCTGAGCAGAATGACTGCGGCAGCCCCGAGCCTTTGTTAACCTTGGCCGGCTTTCGCTCTCTCTTGAAAAAACAGCCGCGCACAGACGCAGCCGAGGAACACCCGTGACGGATTTTCACAGCGCCGAGCCGCCCACCCCTGCCGGCCCGCACTCAAGCACCCTGGCCATGGATCAGGCACTGGATTGGCTGATCGAGCTGGAACATCCGAACGAGGAACAAGTGCGCCAGTTTCATCAGTGGCTGGCGGCTTCACCGCTCAACGCCCAGGCCTTCGAAAAGGCCCAGGCGATCTGGAATGGCCCGCAAGTGGCGCAATGCGCCCTGACCCTGGCAGCGCCACCGAAAGTCTCGCGCCTGGCGCGCCTGCGCCCCCACTGGAAACCCCTGGCCACCGCCGCAGTGCTGCTGCTCGGATTATTCAGCTTCAGCAACCTGCCGCTGCGCCTGCAGGCCGACCACCTGACCCAGGTCGGCGAGCGCCAGCGCCTGCAGCTCGAAGACGGTTCCAGGGTGCTGCTCAACACCAACTCGGCCTTTTCCAGCGACATCAACGATCACCAGCGCGTGGCCCGGCTGTACCAGGGCGAAGCCTTCTTCGAGATCCCCGGCAATCGCGGCCTGCCCCTGGAACTGGACGCCGGCCCGGTCAAGGCCAGCGTGCGCGACACCACCTTTGCCGTGCGCTACCTGGACGGCGTGGCACAAGTCCAGGTGCAGCGCGGTGACATCGACCTGCGCGCCACCCACGCCGACCAGCGCCTGCGCCTGCGCGCCGGGGAAAGCGTGCGGGTCGGGCCCCAGGGCTTCGACCAGCCGGCCAGGCTCGACGCCGACAAGGAACTGGCCTGGGTCCAGGGCCGCCTGGTGTTCGAGAACTGCCCCCTGAGCCAGGTCCTGGCCGAACTGCGGCGCTATTACCCGGGCTGGATCGTCAACAACAACGAACACCTGGCAAAGGTCGCGGTAACCGGCAACTACCGCCTGGATCAGCCTCTGGACGTGGTGCGTTCCCTGGCCCACATCACTTCGGCACGGCTTTCCGAGTTCCCGGCACTAGTGATTCTCAACTGAGAACAATTATTTTTACGCGATCTCTACGGGTCGTACGTCTCGTTATAGCCAATGCAACTGATTCGCATTTTGAATGCGTATCTGCACCTATAAAAGTTTCGTGCGACCCGGAGCGCTCTCGATGTCCCCTCGCCTCAACAGCCGATCCCCTGTTCCCTGTGCCCGCCTGCAAAACTGCACCCTGTCGCTGCTGACCGCAGCCATCCTGCTGGCCGGCGCCCACGCTGCCCCCGTGATGGCCGCCGATGCCCCGGCATCCTCCAGCCAGCACATGGGCAACTACAACTTCGCTATCGCCCAGCAGCCGCTGGTATCGGCGCTCAACGCCTTTACTGCGGTCACCGGCTGGCAAGTGGGCCTGCCGGCGGAGCTGGGCAGCGGGGTGTCCTCCCCGGGCGTGCGCGGTTCGCTGCCACCGGAAAAGGCCCTGGATCGGCTGCTCAGCGGCACCAACCTGAGCTACCGCAAGCTGGGCAACAACAACATCGTTCTGGAAAAGCGCAGCGCAGCCAATGTGGTGAACCTGCAGCAGGTGACCATCAGCGCCACCCGTCAGGAGCAGGACATCAACTCGGTGCCCAGCACCGTGAGCGTGCACACCCGGGAAGAACTCGACCGCCAGAACGTCAACACGATCAAGGAACTGGTGCGTTATGAGCCTGGTGTTTCAGTCGGCGGTGCAGGCCAGCGTGCCGGTATCAGCGGCTACAACATCCGTGGTATCGACAGCGACCGGATCCTCACCCAGGTGGACGGCGTGGAAGTGCCGGATCACTTCTTCAGCGGCCCTTATGCCAAGACCAACCGTAACTACGTCGACCCGGAAATCGTCAAGCGCGTGGAAATCCTGCGCGGTCCTGCCTCGGTGCTCTACGGCAGCAGCGCCATCGGTGGCGCCGTCAGTTACTACACTCTGGACGCCGACGACATCATCAAGCCCGGCGAGGATTTTGGCGCGCGCCTGAAGACCGGCTACAGCTCGGCGGACGAAAGCTGGCTGAAATCCGGCACCTTCGCCGGGCGGGTCGGCGAATTCGACGGTCTGTTGCACCTCAGCCAGCGTGACGGCCACGAGACCGAGTCCTATGGCAGCAACAACGGCACCGGCCTGAACCGCACTGCCGCCAACCCGGAAGACGCCCGGACCACCAACGTACTGGCCAAGCTCGGCTGGAACTATGCGGACGACGCACGCCTGGGCCTGACCTACGAAAAGTACAAGGACGACCGCGACACCAATCAGAAAAGTGCGGTGGGCGGCCTGTTCCTCAATGGCGTTGGCCAGAACTGGTATCGCTCGCGCGTCGGCAACGACACCATCACCCGCGAACGCTTCGGCCTGGAAAACAGCTTTGCCCTGGAGTCGCCGATCGCCGACCAGATCAAGTGGAGCCTGAACTACCAGATCGCCAAGACCGACCAGACCACCTCCGAGCGCTACAACCCAGTGTCGATCTTCAGCCCGGTGGCGCGTGACGTGCAGCGTGAGCGGAAAACCCTGTACCAGGAAAAACAATGGGTGTTCGACGCTCAGCTGGACAAGGCCTTCGCCCTGGGTGAAACCGATCACCAGTTGACCTACGGCACCACTCTCAAGCAGCAGAAGGTCACGGGCTCGCGCTATGGTACCGCCAGTTGCCTGGCCGTCGGTGCCGGCTGTACCGCGGTTGGCGCGCCGAGCCCTTCTGCCGGTGACAGCGTGAAGAAGTCCAGCGACTTCCCGGACCCGACCATCAACACCTACAGCCTGTTCGTCCAGGACCAGATCAGCTGGAACGCCTGGACCTTCACTCCGGGCCTGCGCTATGACTACACCCAACTCAAGCCCAAGCTGACCCAGGAGTTTCTCAACGTTGCCAACTCAACGGGCGCCTTCCCGGTCAGCGACGATGAAAAGACCTGGCACCGCGTATCGCCCAAGTTCGGCCTGACCTACGCCTTTGACGAGCATTACACCGGTTACGGCCAATACTCCGAAGGCTTCCGTACCCCCTCGGCCAAGGCGCTCTACGGCCGCTTCGAAAACCTCGCGGGCGGCTATGTAGTGGAGCCCAACTCCAACCTCAAGCCGGAAACGAGCAAGAGCTACGAAACCGGCCTGCGTGGCAACTTCGACGCGGGCTCCTTCGACGTCTCGGTGTTCTACAACCAGTACCGCGACTTCATCAACGAAGACGCCATTACTGCCGGGGCACTGTTGTCGGTCATCCAGAGCAACAACATCAAGCACGCCACCATCAAGGGCGCGGAAGCCAAGGGCCGCCTCAACCTCGACGCCTTCGGTGCTCCACAAGGGCTGTACAGCATCGGCTCGGTGGCCTACGCATACGGTCGCAACAACGACAACAGCGAACCGATCAACAGCGTCAACCCGCTCAAAGGCGTGTTCGGCCTGGGCTATGACCAGGACAACTACGGCGCCCTGCTGAGCTGGACCCTGGTCAAGCGCAAGGACCGGGTCGACGACAGTACCTTCAAGGCTCCGGACGGGCGCGTTACCAGCAGCCAGTTCAAATCCCCGGGCTTCGGCATTCTCGACCTCAGCGGTTTCTACAAGGTCACCGATGACCTGACCGTGAACGCCGGCCTGTACAACCTGACCGACAAGAAATACTGGAACTGGGACGACGTGCGCGGCTACGACAGCGTCGGCGAAGCCGGCCAGACCGCACCCGCCAACCTCGACCGCCTGACCCAGCCCGGCCGCAACTTCTCGGTCAACCTGGTGTGGGATATCTGACGCCTGGACACCTCACTGCCCTTTTTCATCCAGGGCAGTGAGGATTTTTTACTGTGTCGCGTCTTCTTGTTCGTCTAGTCACTAAGTGCCTCTCATTCTCAAGGACATCTGCATGACCTCCCAGGATTCCTCCCAGCGTCACCACCTGCGCTCCCAACGCCTGAACCAGATCACCCACGAGCCGCATTCCAAGCTCGACGCCCTGGTCAAGGCCCATGCGCCCTTCGAAACCCAGGGTGCATTCGCCCGTTTCGTGGTGGCCCAGTACCTGTTCCAGTCGGAACTGGTGGACCTGTACAACGATGCCGAACTGAACAAGATCGTCCCGGACCTGGCCGAGCGCTGCCGCGCCGAAGCTGCCAAGGCTGACCTGGCCGACCTGGAAACCGAGGTTCCTGCACCAGTGGCCGGTGCCGTCAGCAACCCGAGCCAGGCCGAAGCCCTGGGCTGGATCTTCGTCTCCGAGGGCTCCAAGCTGGGTGCCGCGTTCCTGATCAAGCGTGCCGTGGGCCTGGGCCTGAGCGAAACCTTCGGTGCCCGTCACCTGGGCGAACCGGCCGGTGGCCGCGCCGAAGGCTGGAAAACCTTCACCCGCATCCTCGACGGCCTGGAGTTCACCGCCGAAGAAGAAGCCGCGGCGGAAAAAGGTGCCCTGGATGCCTTCAACCGCTTCACCGTGCTGCTGGAACAGGCTTACTCCGGCGCCGCACAACCGGCCTGACCCGCGTAGTTGCGGGCAGGTGGCGCGCCAAGGCGTGCCCCTGCCCGCAGCGGTATTTTGTCGGCCGGCGGCATTCGCGGATTGAGCCGTACGACGCGTTACCTCATCATCGAAACCATGACCCCCACTCGCCCCTCCTCGTCGAAGATTTCCCGCCTGCTGTTTGGCGCGCTGGCCTATGTCAGCCTGGCCATCGGCCTGATCGCCATCGTCGTACCCGGCCTGCCGACCACCGAGTTCATCCTGCTGGCTGCCTGGGCCGCCACCAAGAGCTCGCCACGGCTAAGCGCCTGGATGGAGAACCATCGCCTGTTCGGGCCTATCCTCTGCAACTGGCGCAACGGCCGGATCGTCAGCCGCAAGGCCAAGGTCAGCGCCACGGTCAGCATGCTGCTGTGTGCCGGGCTGATGCTGACCCTGCTCAACCATCACTGGACGATGTATGCCGCCATTGCCGGCATGACCCTGGGCAACCTGTGGATCTGGTCACGCCCAGAAGCCCTGCCGCAGGCCTCCTGACCTGCGCCCGCTGGCAGCTATGCCCTTGCCCCCGAGGCCATATATGTCAAGGACATGACCGTTCGTCGGCAGCCCCTCACGCAAAGGCCGCCCGAGCCGATGTTCCGGGCATAGCGCTGAATGGACTTGGCGACCGGAGTCATCCGATTCCGTGCTTTCCATCCGTCCTTTCGCGAGATCGCCCCCATGTTCGACTCTCTCTCCATTCGCCTGAAAATAGTGCTGTTGTCCGGACTGTGCCTGTTGGGCGTAGTGGCGCTGATCGTCGGCATGAACCTGTACCAGAGCCAGCAGAACAACCAACTGGTCAACACCTCCAGCACGCGGATGCTCACCGCCGGGGTCGAAGAGTTGCTGCAGGCAAAGGCCGCCGACCAGGCAGTACGGGTGCAGAAGACCTTCGGTGAAAGCAACCTGGTGATCACCGCCCTGGCGGACCAGGTACGCGACCTGCGTGACATGGCGAGCAAGCGCGGCCTGGAAGCTGCGGCACTGCGCGAAGAGCTCAACCACAGCCTGAAGACCGCCTTCGAGCGCAATCCCAAAGTGCTCGGCATCTGGCTGGCCTACGAACCCAACGCCCTGGATGGCAAGGACAGCGAATTTCTCAATGACGCAGCCCGTGCTTCCAACGAACGCGGGCGCTTCGCCACCTACTGGAGCCGATCCGGGGGCCAGCAGTTGAACACCGTGATGGTGGAAGACGACCTGACCAAGACCACCCTCAACCTCAGCGGCACCCCCTACAACGTCTGGTACACCTGCCCCCGCGACAGCCGCCGTACCTGCCTGCTGGACCCCTACGCCGACACCATCGGCGAGGACAAGAAACAGGTGCTGATGACCACCATCTCCCAGCCCTTGCTGGTGGACGGCAAGGTCATCGGGGTGATTGGCGTCGACATCGCCCTGGACTCCCTGCAGGCCGCGGCCGGCGAATCCCAGCGTTTTCTGTTCAACGGTGCCGGGCACATGATGATCGTCGCCGGCAGCGGCTTGCTGGCGGCCGTGGGCGCCGATGCCAGCCAGGTCGGCAAGAACATCAACGAAACCCTCGGCGCCCAGGGCAAGGATATCCTCGCGCTGCTCGCCGGCAACCAGAACAAGGTCCTGCAACAGGGTGAACTGATCCGCGCGGTCTACCCCTTCAGCCCGATTGCCGATGCCAAGCCCTGGGGCGTCACCATCGACCTGCCGCAACAAGTGCTGCTGGCAGACTCGGTAAAACTGCAAGGCCTGCTGGATGAGGCCCAGACCAGCGGCACGGTGAAAACCGTACTGGTGGCCGTCGGCGCCGGCCTGCTGGGCCTGCTGCTGATCTGGCTCAGTGCCTCGGGCGTGACCCGCCCGATCAACAGCGTGGCGCAGATGCTCAAGGCCATCGCCAGCGGCGACGGCGACCTGACCCAGCGCCTGGACTACAGCAAGAAAGACGAACTCGGCGAACTGGTGGGCTGGTTCAACCGCTTCCTCGACAAGCTGCAACCGACCATCGCCCAGATCAAGCAGAGCATCACCGAAGCCCGGGGCACCGCCGACCAGTCTTCGGAGATCGCCCGCCAGACCAGTGAAGGCATGCAAGTGCAGTTCCGCGAAATCGATCAAGTGGCCACCGCCTCCAACGAAATGAGCGCCACTGCCCACGATGTTGCCAACAGTGCCTCCAATGCCGCCCAGGCCGCCCGTGGCGCAGACCAGTCGGCCAAGGAAGGCATGACCATCATCGAGCGCAGCACCCGGGACATCAGCCTGCTGGCCGACGAGGTGAGCAAGGCGGTGGGGGAAGTCGAAGCCCTGGCGGTGAGCAGTGAACAGATAGGGTCGGTGCTGGAAGTGATCCGCAGTATTGCCGAGCAGACCAACCTGCTGGCCCTCAACGCCGCCATCGAAGCGGCTCGCGCCGGGGAAAGCGGCCGCGGTTTCGCCGTGGTGGCCGATGAAGTGCGCAACCTGGCCAAGCGCACCCAGGACTCGGTGGAGGAAATCCGCGTGGTGATCGAACGCATCCAGAGCGGCACCCGGGATGTGGTGACCACCATGCACGCCAGCCAGAGCCAGGCGCAGAACAATGCCGGGCAGATCCAGCAGGCAGTCCAGGCCCTGGGCAAGATCAGCGACGCGGTCACCGTGATCAGCGACATGAACCTGCAGATCGCCAGCGCTGCCGAGCAGCAGAGCGCGGTGGCCGAAGAGGTCAACCGCAACGTCTCGGCGATTCGCACCGTGACCGAAACCCTCACCGAACAGGCCAGTGAGTCGGCCCAGGTCAGCAGCCAGCTCAATGCCCTGGCCACCCAGCAAATGAAACTCATGGATCAGTTCCGCGTGTAAGCGCTGCTCCGGCGCCAGCCGCGGCCGATGACCAGGGGTGATCGACAGCCGCGGCAGTTTCAGGGTGCAATGCCCTCCCCTGATCCGCGGAGTGGGCCATGACCGAGTTACTCGCATCCATCCAGGCCGCGCTGGGCCTGGCGTCATCAAGCATCCGGCAAACCGGCCTGGGCGCCCTGCCCTCGGCCTTCGCCGTGACCGACCTGGCCAGCGCCAGCATTGCCGCTGCCGGGCAGGCAGTCACTGAACTCCTGTACAGCCAGACCGGACGCCTGCCAGAGGTCAGCGTCGACCGGCGCCTGGCCTCGTTCTGGTTCGCCAGCTCGATCCGCCCGCAGGGCTGGAGCCTGCCATCACCCTGGGACCCGATTGCCGGCGACTACGCCAGCCGCGACGGCTGGATTCGCCTGCACACCAACGCACCTCACCACCGTGCCGCCGCCGAACGGGTGCTGGGAGCGGTGACCGAACGCTCGGCCATGGCCGCCCAGGTGGCCACCTGGAACGCCCTGGAACTGGAGCAGGCGATAGTCGACCAAGGCGGTTGTGCCGCGCAGATGCGCAGCTGGGCGCAGTGGCAGGCCCACCCCCAGGGCCGGGCGGTAAACAGCGAACCCCTGGTGCACTGGCTGCCCCAGGCCGATCAGCGGCACAAGGCCTGGAGCGGTCGCGTCGACCGGCCCCTGGCCGGGCTCAAGGTACTGGACCTGACCCGGGTCCTGGCGGGCCCGGTGGCCAGCCGCCTGCTGGCGGGGCTCGGGGCCGAGGTGTTGCGCATCGATCCGCCACACTGGAACGAGCCGGCCCTGGAGCCGGAGGTGACCCTGGGCAAACGCTGCGCGCGCCTCGATCTGCACGACCTTGAGCAGCGTGCCCTGTTCGAAGGCCTGCTGGCGCAGGCCGACCTGCTTCTGCATGGCTACCGCGCCGATGCCCTGGAACACCTGGGTTATGACGCCCAGGCACGCCAGAAAATCGCTCCAGGGCTGATCGAAGTCAGCCTCAATGCCTACGGCTGGAGCGACCCCTGGCGCAACCGCCGGGGCTTCGACAGCCTGGTGCAGATGAGCTGCGGCATCGCCGAAGCCGGCATGGCCTGGAAAGCCGCGGACAGGCCTGTACCACTGCCGGTCCAGGCCCTGGATCACGCCACCGGTTACCTGATGGCAGCCAGCGCCCTGCGGGCACTGACCCGGTCCCTGAGCGGCGAGCAGGGCGCATCGGCGCGCCTGTCCCTGGCCCGTACCGCCCAGTTGCTGGTTGATCATTCCCCGTCAGCAACCGCCGAAATTCCACTGCGCGCCGAAGACCACGAGGATCAGGGGCTGGTGCTGGAACAGACCCCTTGGGGGCCGGCGCGGCGCCTGCGGGTGCCGTTGCACATCAATGGAACGCCGGTGCAGTGGAGTTGCCCGGCCACCGCCCTGGGCGCCCATCGCCCCAGATGGTGGTGAAGGCCTTGGCTGGCAGTTGATCCCGTAGGAACCGGCGGACCGTTTCAGCCCATGGCCGCCCACAAATGCTGCGCCGCATAACCGCGCCACGGCCGCCAGGCCTCGGCCCGGGCCAGCAGTTGGCGGGCATTGGGCCGCAGCCCCTGCAGACGTGCCATAGCGTTGAACAGGCCTACGTCCGCCGCCGGAAAGGCATCGCTCTCGCGCAACTGGCGCAGGGCGATATATTGCGCGGTCCAATCGCCGATTCCCGGCAATTGCAACAGGCGCTCCACCCCCTGTTGCAGGCTGGCCCTGGGTTCGAACAGGAGTGGATCGTCGAGCAAGGCCTGGGCCACGGCAGACAGCGTGCGTGCCCGGCTGCGGGGCATTCCCAGGTCGGCCAGGTTGGCAGTGGACAGCACCTGGGGAGTGGGAAACAGGTGGGTCAAACCAGGCCACTGCGGGTCGGGACTGGCCAGCAACCGGCCATGCACCGCCACCAGCTTGCCCGCCAGGCGGATCGCGCCCTGCACGGTGATCTGCTGGCCCAGCACGGCGCGAATGGCCAGCTCGAAACCGTCCCAGGCCCCGGGTACTCGCAGGCCAGGGCGTGCCGCCAGCAACGGTGCGAGCAGCGGATCACGGGCCAGATGGCGGTTGATCAGGGACAGGTCCGCGTCCAGATCGAATTGCCGGCGCAAGCGCGCCAGCACCTGGGGCAGCAGGGCCTGCTCGGCCCCCTGCAACTGCACCTGCAAATGGCCTGCAGGCCCCGGGCAGACACTCAAGATGCCTTGCCCGCCCGCCAGCGCGAAGGTACGGGCATAAGTATCGCCCTGCACCACCTCAAGGCCCTCGATGGCGCGGGCCCTGAGAAAGCCCAGCATCGCCGGCCAGTCGTAGGCGCCCTGGTAGGGCAGGTGATGAATCACAGCGCCAGCAGACCGCTGTACAAGCCATAGGCCGCCAATGAGGCGCCGATGACCACAGCCGCGAAGATCAGTTTTTCCAGCGGGGTGAACAACGGCTCGCCCTGCTCATGCTTGGCCTTGGCGAACAGGATCACCCCCGGCGCATACAACAAGGCCGACAGCAGCAGGTACTTCAAGCCGCCGGCGTACAGCAGCCAGATGGCGTAGCTCAGGGCCACGGTGGCGATGAACAGGTCCTTCTTGCGTTCCCGGGAGGCCTGCTCGTAGGTTTCCCCGCGACCGCTGAGCAGCACCGCATAGGCCGCCGACCACAGGTAGGGCACCAGGATCATCGACGACGCCAGGTAGATCAGGCTGGTGTAGGTGCCGGCGGAGAACAGGGTGATCAGCAGAAAGATCTGGATCATCACGTTGGTCAGCCACAAGGCATTGACCGGCACATGGTTGGCGTTTTCCTTCTTCAGGAAAGCCGGCATGGTCCGATCCCGGGCGGTGGCGTAGAGGATCTCGGCGCACAGCAAGGCCCAGGACAGCAAGGCCCCCAGCAGGGAAAC
The DNA here is from genome assembly GCF_059418825.1 of Pseudomonas sp. GW821-FHT07F01. Lineage (NCBI taxonomy): Bacteria > Pseudomonadati > Pseudomonadota > Gammaproteobacteria > Pseudomonadales > Pseudomonadaceae > Pseudomonas > Pseudomonas sp. GW821-FHT07F01. The sequence goes on along the minus strand of NZ_JBWKQO010000005.1, from coordinate 519,137 downwards.
CGCCAGGCCGATGCTGATCAGCAAGGCGCCCCAGGGGCCGACGATATGCTCCAGCACTGCCGCCAGGGAAGGGTTCTGCAATTGCGCCAGCTCCGGCTGGCTCATGATCCCCAACGACAGCACGTTGACCAGTACCAGCAGCGCCAGCACCCCGAGAAAACCGATCACCGTGGCCCGCCCGACATCGGCGCGCTTCTGCGCCCGGGCCGAATACACGCTGGCGCCCTCGATACCGATGAACACGAACACCGTCACCAGCATCATGTTGCGCACCTGGTCCATCACCCCGCCGAAGTTCGGGTTGCTGCGGCCCCAGATATCCCGGGTGAAGATATCCGCCTTGAATGCCACGGCAGCGATGACGATGAACATCACCAGCGGCACGATCTTCGCCACCGTGGTCAGCTGGTTGATGAACGCCGCCTCCTTGATCCCCCGCAACACCAGGAAATGCACGGCCCACAGCAGGACCGAGGCACAGCCGATGGCCACCGGGGTATTGCCCTGGCCGAACACCGGAAAGAAATAGCCCAGGGTGCTGAACAGCAGGACGAAGTAGCCGACATTGCCCAGCCAGGCACTGATCCAGTAACCCCAGGCCGATGAAAAGCCCATGTAGTCGCCGAACCCGGCCTTGGCATAGGCGTAGACCCCGGAATCGAGCTCCGGCTTGCGGTTGGCCAGGGTCTGGAAGACGAAGGCCAGGGTCAGCATCCCTACCGCGGTGATGGCCCAGCCGATCAGCACCGCTCCGGCATCGGCCCGGGCCGCCATATTCTGCGGCAGCGAGAAGATCCCGCCGCCAATCATGGAACCCACCACCAGGGCGATCAATGCACCGAGTTGCAGCTTCTGCGCCGGTTGTGACATCCCTACCTCTGCTTCAGTGAGTCGATCTGGCGATTAAAGCTACACGCTATTAAATAACTTCTACAAATTTGCGTCTAACAGTAACAGTCAATTATTTATCCTTTATGCAACGGACCTCTGGACACCTCGTAGAAAGCCCTGAATAACCGACTGTTTTGTTATGTATATGCACTAAGTGCCATCACTACCAAGTGATTAATCAATGCCGCTGAAAGATTTGCACATTCCCCAAAAGGGTCTAGTTTCAAACGTCGTCGGCAATGAGAACCGCTACTGATAAGGAGATCGAAACCTGTCTGGAATGGCCCTCTCCGGGCAGCATTCTACCCCCCGCAACAAATCTTAAGTCATTCATTCACAACGGAATGCAGTAATGAACTGATCTGAGTCAGCTGTTCGGATTGCAAGCAGATTTACTCTGACGTCTCTCTTCTCCTGCATTGGAGTCATGCAATGTCTGAATCCCCCGGTAAACTAAGACTGGGCGCCTTAGTCGCCCTGGTAGTGGGTTCCATGATTGGCGGCGGGATCTTCTCCTTACCGCAAAACATGGCCGCCAGCGCCGATGTTGGTGCTGTTCTTATTGGTTGGGCAATTACCGCTGTCGGCATGTTGACCCTGGCCTTCGTCTTCCAAACTCTAGCCAATCGCAAACCTGACCTGGATGGCGGCGTCTACGCCTACGCCAAGGCCGGGTTCGGTGACTACATGGGCTTTTCATCGGCCTGGGGTTACTGGATCAGCGCCTGGCTGGGCAACGTCGGCTACTTCGTCCTGCTGTTCAGCACCCTGGGCTATTTCTTCCCGATCTTCGGCGAGGGCAACACCCCCGCGGCCGTGATCGGCGCCTCTGTTTTGCTCTGGGCCGTGCACTTCCTGGTGCTGCGCGGCATCAAGGAAGCGGCCTTCATCAACCTGGTGACCACGGTTGCCAAGGTGGTGCCGCTGCTGCTGTTCGTGCTGATCGCCCTGTTCGCCTTCAAGCTGGATATCTTCACCGCCGACATCTGGGGCGTGAAGAATCCGGACCTGGGCAGCGTGATGAACCAGGTGCGCAACATGATGCTGGTCACCGTGTGGGTGTTCATCGGCATCGAGGGCGCGAGCATCTTCTCGTCCCGGGCGGAGAAACGCTCGGATGTGGGCAAGGCCACCGTCATCGGCTTCATCACCGTGCTGCTGTTCCTGGTGCTGGTGAACGTGCTGTCCCTGGGGATCATGACCCAGCCGGAACTGGCCAAGCTGCAGAACCCGTCCATGGCGGCAGTGCTGGAGCATGTGGTGGGCCACTGGGGCGCGGTACTGATCAGCGTCGGCCTGATCATCTCGCTGCTGGGGGCGCTGCTGTCCTGGGTGCTGCTGTGCGCGGAAATCATGTTCGCCGCCGCCAAGGACCACACCATGCCGGAGTTCCTGCGCCGCGAGAACGCCAACCACGTACCGGCCAACGCCCTGTGGCTGACCAATGCCATGGTGCAGATCTTCCTGGTCATCACCCTGTTCTCGGCCAGCACCTACCTGTCGCTGATCTACCTCGCCACCTCGATGATCCTGGTGCCCTACCTGTGGTCGGCGGCCTACGCAGTACTGCTGGCGGTGCGCGGCGAAAGCTATGAACAGGCCCTGGCCGAACGCAAGAAGGACCTGATCATCGGCAGCATCGCCCTGCTCTACGCGATCTGGCTGCTGTATGCCGGCGGGGTCAAGTACCTGCTGCTCTCGGCCCTGCTCTACGCCCCCGGCGTGGTGCTGTTCGCCAAGGCCAAGATGGAACTGCACAAACCGATTTTCACCAACGTCGAGAAGCTGATTTTTGCCGCAGTGGTCATAGGCGCCCTGGTGGCGGCCTACGGACTCTACGACGGCTTCCTGACCCTATAGCTCTAGCAACACCCCCGATTGTTTTGTCTCTGGAGGATCACAGTAATGACCACGGAAAAAGTTAAGTACGGCGTACATTCCGAAGCCGGCAAACTGCGCAAAGTCATGGTTTGTTCCCCAGGCCTGGCCCATCAGCGGCTGACCCCGAACAACTGCGATGAACTGCTGTTCGATGATGTGCTGTGGGTGGCCCAGGCCAAACGCGACCACTTCGACTTCGTCACCAAGATGCGTGAGCGGGATATCGATGTACTGGAAATGCACAACCTGCTGACCGACATTGTCGCCATGCCCGAAGCCCTGGACTGGATTCTGGAACGCAAGATCACCGCCAACCAGGTCGGCCTGGGCCTGGTCAACGAAGTCGGTTCGTGGCTGCGCAGCCTGGAGCCGCGCAAGGTCGCCGAGTACCTGATCGGCGGTGTATCGGCCGATGACCTGCCCACCAGCTTCGGTGGCAAGACCATCGAGATGTTCCGCGACTTCCTCGGCCACTCCAGCTTCATCCTGCCGCCGCTGCCCAACACCCAGTTCACCCGCGACACCACCTGCTGGATCTACGGCGGCGTGACCCTGAACCCGATGTACTGGCCGGCGCGACGTCAGGAAACCCTGCTGACCACCGCCATCTACAAGTTCCACCCCGAGTTCACCAACGCCGACTTCCAGATCTGGTACGGCGACCCGGACCAGGAACACGGCAACGCCACCCTGGAAGGCGGCGACGTGATGCCGATCGGCAACGGCGTGGTCCTGATCGGCATGGGCGAGCGCTCCTCGCGTCAGGCCATCGGCCAACTGGCGCTGAACCTGTTCAAGCACAAGGCCGTGGAGCGCGTGATCGTCGCCGGCCTGCCGAAATCCCGCGCGGCGATGCACCTGGACACCGTGTTCAGCTTCTGCGACCGCGACCTGGTCACGGTCTTCCCGGAAGTGGTGAGCCAGATCGTCGCCTTCAGCCTGCGCCCTGACGAAAGCAAGCCCGGCGGCATCGATGTGCGCCGCGAAGAGACCAGCTTCCTCGACACCGTGGCCAAGGCCCTCAACCTCAAGGCCCTGCGCGTGGTGGAAACCGGTGGCAACGCCTTCGCCGCCGAGCGCGAGCAATGGGACGACGGCAACAACGTGGTGGCCGTGGAGCCCGGCGTGGTCATCGGCTACGACCGCAACACCTACACCAACACCCTGCTGCGCAAGGCCGGGGTCGAGGTCATCACCATCAGCGCCGGCGAACTGGGCCGGGGCCGTGGCGGCGGCCACTGCATGACCTGCCCGATCATCCGCGACCCGATCGACTACTAAGCGCCCTATCCGACATAGCAGCTTGCCGTTGCCCCTACAAAGGGCCTCGGCAAGTGGACGACCGAAATCAAAGGAGATCCATCATGGCTTTCAACATCCACAACCGTAACCTGCTGAGCCTGGAACACCACACCCCACGTGAGCTGCGCTACCTGCTGGACCTGTCCCGCGACCTCAAGCGCGCCAAGTACACCGGCACCGAGCAGCAGCACCTCAAGGGCAACAACATCGCCCTGATCTTCGAAAAGACCTCGACCCGTACCCGTTGCGCCTTCGAAGTGGCGGCCTATGACCAGGGCGCCAACGTCACCTACATCGACCCCAACTCCTCGCAGATCGGCCACAAGGAAAGCATGAAGGACACCGCCCGAGTGCTGGGGCGCATGTACGACGCCATCGAGTACCGCGGCTTCAAGCAGGAAATCGTCGAAGAACTGGCGAAATTCGCCGGGGTTCCGGTGTTCAACGGCCTGACCGATGAATACCACCCGACCCAGATGATCGCCGACGTGCTGACCATGCGTGAGCACGCCGACAAGCCGATCCACGAGATCAGCTACGCCTACCTGGGCGATGCGCGCAACAACATGGGCAACTCTCTGCTGCTGGTGGGCGCCAAGCTCGGCATGGACGTGCGCATCTGCGCGCCCAAGGCCCTGTGGCCCCATGACGACCTGGTGCAGCGCTGCAAGAAATACGCAGAGGAAAGCGGTGCCCGCATCACCCTCACCGAGGATCCGAAAGCCGCGGTCAAGGGCGTGGACTTCATTCACACCGACGTCTGGGTCTCCATGGGCGAACCGGTGGAAGCCTGGGCCGAGCGTATCGAGCAACTGCTGCCCTACCAGGTCAACGCCCAGTTGATGAAAGCCACCGGCAACCCACGGACCAAGTTCATGCACTGCCTGCCGGCTTTCCACAACAGCGATACCAAGGTCGGCAAGCAGATCGCCGAGCAGTATCCGCACCTGGCCAACGGCATTGAAGTGACCGACGACGTGTTCGAGTCGCCCGCCTGCATCGCCTTCGAGCAAGCGGAAAACCGCATGCACACCATCAAGGCGATCCTGGTTTCGACCCTGGCCGACCTGTAATCCCCCTCCAGCACCGGGGCCGCCCAGGCGGCGCCGGCACCGGACTCTAGAAGGACTGCATTATGCGTATCGTCGTTGCACTGGGCGGTAACGCCCTGCTCCGCCGTGGTGAACCCATGACCGCGGACAACCAACGCGCCAACATCCGCATCGCCACCGAACAGATCGCCAAGATCCACCCCGGCAACCAACTGGTGATTGCCCACGGCAATGGCCCGCAGGTCGGCCTGCTGTCGTTGCAAGCGGCGGCCTATACCCAGGTTTCGCCCTACCCGCTGGACGTGCTAGGCGCCGAGACCGAAGGCATGATCGGCTACATCATCGAACAGGAACTGGGCAACCTGCTGGACTTCGAGGTGCCGTTCGCCACCTTGCTGACCCAGGTGGAAGTGGACGCCAAGGACCCGGCATTCAAGAACCCGACCAAGCCCATCGGCCCGGTCTACAGCAAGGAAGAAGCCGAGAAGCTGGCCAAGGAAAAAGGCTGGGCCATCGCCCCGGATGGCGACAAGTACCGCCGGGTAGTGGCCAGCCCGAAACCCAAGCGCATCTTCGAGATCCGTCCGATCAAGTGGCTGCTGGAAAAAAGCAGCATCGTGATCTGCGCCGGCGGTGGCGGCATCCCCACCATGTACGGCGAGGACGGCAAGCTCAAGGGCATCGAGGCCGTGATCGACAAGGACCTGTGCTCGGCGCTGCTGGCCGAGCAACTGGAAGCCGACCTGCTGGTGATCGCCACCGACGTCAACGCGGCGTTCATCGACTTCGGCAAACCGACCCAGAAGGCCATCGGCCAGGCCCACCCGGACGAAATCGAGAAGCTGGGCTTTGCCGCCGGCTCCATGGGGCCGAAGGTCCAGGCCGCCTGCGAATTTGCCCGGCACACTGGCAAAACCGCAGTGATCGGTTCACTCTCGGACATCGAAGCGATCGTCCAGGGCAAGGCCGGCACCCGCATCAGCACCGCGCAACCTGGCATCAGTTACCTGTAAGACGCTTGCAGTGAAAACTCGGGGCAGGCCCGGCGCCTGCCCTCATTTCAAAGCCCTGGAGGAGAGAAGCCTATGGCCATGTTTGAGCCCGGTCACCTGCATATCGAGCGCCATGCGCTGAACAAGGACGACTTCAGCTACAACCTGTGCATTGACTACGAAGTGGCCCACGACCCCAAGGAGGGCAAGGGCATGCTGTTCACCCTGCATGGCACCATCGAAGACAAGTCCCTGAAGGAGCAGTTCTTCCTGGCCAAGGACCTGGCTTTCGACTTCGCCCGCCACGCCACCCGCCTCGCCCAGCAGCACGGCCTGCCCAAGAGCGCCAGCATTGCCTCGATGCACAAGTACTACGACGAAATGTTCGAGGACGTACGCAAGCAACTGGACGTCAAGCCCGGCGACCCGGTGAAACCCGAGCACCTTGCATAACCCCCGATCCCCTGCTGGGGCCGACGTGCCGGCGAACTGACCACGGCCCTGCATCGCTGCCCGGCCCGCCTTCGCCGGCTAGCCGGCTCTTGCGGCATGCGTGACGATTTCGACTAAGCCCCTGCCCCAAGGCATACTGGCCACCCTCCGCTTTGCAGAACCGTCAGTCACCCCATGCGTATCCACGTCAGCTTCATCGACCGCGTCGGCATCACCCAGGAAGTCCTGGCCCTGTTGGGCGGGCGCAACCTCAACCTGGATGCGGTGGAAATGGTGCCGCCCAACGTCTATATCGATGCCCCGACCTTGAGCCCCCAGGTGCTGGAAGAACTGCGCGATGCGCTGTTCAACGTACGTGGCGTGCAGGCGGTAACGGTGGTGGACATCCTTCCCGGGCAACGCCGGCACCTGCAACTGGACGCCCTGTTGGCGGCCATGACCGATCCGGTGCTGGCCCTGGACAGTGCCGGCAAAGTGCTGCTGGCCAACCCGGCGCTGATCGCCCTGTATGGTCGCGAACCGGCCGGGGAAAGCGTCGCCGAGCTGTTTGCCGACCCCGCACTGCTGGAGGCCCTGCTGGAAAACGGCTTTCGCCTGCCGCTGCGGGAAATCACCGTCAATGGCCAGACCCTGCTGCTGGACGCCACTCCCATTACCGACGCCGGTGCCCTGCTGACCCTGTACCCGCCCAACCGCATCGGTGAACGGCTCTCGGCCCTGCATCACGACCACGCCGAAGGCTTCGATGCCCTGCTCGGCGAATCACCGGCGATCCGCACCCTCAAGGCCCGGGCGCAGCGGGTTGCAGCGCTGGACGCACCACTATTGATCCAGGGTGAAACCGGCACCGGCAAGGAACTGGTGGCCCGCGCCTGCCACGCCATCAGCGCCCGCCACGGCGCGCCGTTCCTGGCCCTGAACTGCGCGGCACTGCCGGAAAACCTGGCCGAGAGCGAGCTGTTCGGCTATGCCCCCGGCGCCTTTACCGGCGCCCAGCGCGGCGGCAAGCCGGGGCTGATGGAGCTGGCCAACCAGGGCACGGTGTTCCTCGATGAAATCGGCGAGATGTCGCCCTACCTGCAGGCCAAGCTCCTGCGCTTTCTCAATGACGGCAGCTTTCGCCGGGTCGGTGGCGATCGCGAGATCAAGGTCAACGTGCGCATCCTCAGCGCCACCCATCGTGACCTGGAAAAAATGGTCAACGAAGGCACCTTCCGCGAAGACCTGTTCTATCGCCTCAACGTGCTGAACGTGGAAGTGCCACCGCTGCGCGAACGCGGCCAGGACATCCTGCTGCTGGCCCGCTACTTCATGCAGCAGGCCTGCGCGCAGATCCAGCGGCCGGTGTGCCGGCTGACACCGGGGACCTACCCGGCGCTGCTGGGCAACCGCTGGCCGGGCAACGTGCGGCAATTGCAGAACGTGATCTTCCGTGCGGCGGCGATCTGCGAGAGCAACCTGGTGGACATCGGTGACCTGGACATTGCCGGCACCTCGGTAGCCCGCCAGAACGATGCCGAAGTGGCCAGCCTGGAACAGGCCGTGGAAGCCTTCGAGAAGGAGTTGCTGGAAAACCTCTACGTCAGTTACCCCTCGACCCGGCAACTGGCCAACCGCTTGCAGACCTCCCATACCGCGATTGCCCACCGCCTGCGCAAATACGGCATTCCCAGCAAGGCCTGAGCTTGCGCCTGCCGCTCTGAAAGCGACCTCCATCTGTACTGAAAGCGCTACAGTGGAACGATTTCGCTACAAAGCCTTGCAATCGCAGCCGTGCAAGGCTTTGATCCTCAAAGCCTTTTTTCCGCACCCCGTGCTGTAGCGTTTTCGCTACGGCCGTGAAATTCCATTCTCTACAAAAAACACTCAACCCCTTGATTTACAAAGGCCAAATAAATATTGGCCGTGTTCTTGCTATGGACATTGCCATTCGGCTCGGCGCTGTCCGAGCATTCAATCGCGTCCACCAGACGAGTCTGGCCCCTGAGGAGTTTCCATGAGCGAGTTGCGTTTTACTGAAGATCACGAATGGCTGCGTACCGAAGCGGATGGCAGTGTCACCGTCGGCATTACGGCTTTCGCCCAGAACGCCCTGGGTGATGTGGTGTTTGTGCAACTGCCGGAGCTGCAGGGCTACGACAAGGGCGCCGAAGCCGCCACCGTGGAATCGGTGAAAGCCGCCAGCGGCGTGTACATGCCCCTGGACGGTGAAGTGGTCGCCACCAACCCGGCCCTGGAAGACAGCCCGGAACTGGTCAACGAAGACCCGCTGGGCGAAGGCTGGTTCTTCCGCTTCATCCCTGCCGATGCCGCTGCCGTTGGCCAATTGCTGGACCAGGACGCCTACGACCGCCTGATCAAAGCCAGCGCCGAAGCCTGAGGAGCCGCCATGACCGTCAACCTGAGCACCGCCAACGAATTCATCGCGCGCCACATCGGCCCGCGCCAGGGCGATGAGCAAGCCATGCTCAATAGCCTCGGCTTCGACTCCCTGGAAGCCCTGAGCGCCAGCGTGATTCCCGAGAGCATCAAGGGCACCAGCGTGCTGGAGCTGGGCCAGGGCCTGAGCGAAGCCCAGGCCCTGGCCTCGATCAAGGCCATCGCCGCCAGGAACCAGCTGTTCAAGACCTATATCGGCCAGGGCTACTACAACTGCCATACGCCGTCGCCGATCCTGCGCAACCTCCTGGAAAACCCCGCCTGGTACACCGCCTACACCCCGTACCAGCCGGAAATCTCCCAGGGTCGCCTGGAAGCCCTGTTGAATTTCCAGACCCTGATCAGCGACCTGAGCGGCCTGCCGATCGCCAACGCCTCGCTGCTGGACGAAGGCACCGCCGCCGCCGAAGCCATGACCTTCTGCAAGCGCCTGAGCAAGAACAAGGGCAGCCACGCCTTCTTCGCCTCGCAGCATTGCCACCCACAGACCCTCGATGTACTGCGCACCCGTGCCGAGCCCCTGGGGATCAACGTGGTGGTGGGCGATGAGCGCAAGCTGACCGACGTCAGCCCGTTCTTCGGCGCCCTGCTGCAATACCCGGCAAGCAACGGTGACCTGTTCGACTACCGCGAGCTGACCGAGCGTTTCCACGCTGCCAACGCCCTGGTAGCCGTGGCCGCCGACCTGCTGGCCCTGACCCTGCTGACCCCGCCCGGGGAATTCGGCGCCGACGTGGCCATCGGCAGTGCCCAGCGCTTCGGCGTGCCCCTGGGCTTTGGTGGCCCGCATGCGGCCTACTTCGCCACCCGCGATGCCTTCAAGCGCGACATGCCCGGCCGCCTGGTGGGCGTCTCGGTGGACCGTTTCGGCAAGCCGGCCCTGCGCCTGGCCATGCAGACCCGCGAGCAGCATATCCGCCGCGAGAAGGCCACCAGCAACATCTGCACCGCCCAGGTCCTGTTGGCCAACATCGCCAGCATGTATGCCGTGTACCACGGCCCCAAGGGCCTGACCCAGATCGCCCAGCGCATCCACCAGCTGACCGCGATCCTGGCCAAGGGCCTGGTCCAGCTGGGCTTGACCGTGGAGCAGGAAAGCTTCTTCGACACCCTGAGCCTGCGCACTGGTGCCGACACCGCCGCGCTGCACGACAAGGCACGCGCCCAGGGCATCAACCTGCGGGTGATAGACGCCGAGCGCCTGGGCCTGTCCCTGGATGAAACCACCACTCAAGCCGACGTTGAAACCCTGTGGAGCCTGCTGGCCGACGGCAAGCCCGCGCCGGACTTCGCGGCACTCGCGGCGGCGGTCACCAGCGCCATCCCCGCGGCCCTGGCACGCCAGTCGGCGATCCTCAGCCACCCGGTGTTCAACCGCTATCACTCGGAAACCGAGCTGATGCGCTACCTGCGCAAGCTGGCGGACAAGGACCTGGCCCTGGATCGCACCATGATCCCGCTGGGCTCCTGCACCATGAAGCTCAACGCCGCCAGCGAGATGATCCCCATCACCTGGGCCGAGTTCGGCGCACTGCACCCCTTCGCTCCCGCCGAGCAAAGCGCCGGCTACCAGCAACTGACCACCGAACTTGAAGCGATGCTCTGCGCTGCCACCGGCTACGACGCGGTGTCGCTGCAGCCCAACGCCGGCTCCCAGGGCGAGTACGCCGGCCTGCTGGCCATTCGTGCCTATCACCAGAGCCGTGGCGACGAGCGCCGCGATATCTGCCTGATTCCCTCCTCGGCCCACGGCACCAACCCGGCCACCGCCAACATGGCCGGCATGCGCGTGGTGGTCACCGCCTGCGACGCCCGCGGCAACGTCGACATCGAGGACCTGCGGGCCAAGGCCATCGAGCACCGCGAGCACCTCGCCGCGCTGATGATCACCTACCCGTCGACCCACGGCGTGTTCGAAGAAGGCATCCGCGAAATCTGCGGCATCATTCACGACAACGGCGGCCAGGTGTACATCGACGGCGCCAACATGAACGCCATGGTCGGCCTCTGCGCCCCGGGCAAGTTCGGTGGCGACGTGTCCCACCTGAACCTGCACAAGACCTTCTGCATTCCCCACGGCGGTGGCGGCCCGGGCGTCGGCCCGATCGGCGTCAAGTCGCACCTGGCGCCCTTCCTGCCCGGCCATGCCGCGCTGGAAAACAAGAAAGGCGCGGTCTGTGCCGCTCCGTTCGGCAGCGCCAGCATCCTGCCGATCACCTGGATGTACATCAGCATGATGGGCGGCGCCGGCCTCAAGCGCGCCTCGCAGTTGGCGATCCTCAATGCCAACTACATCTCGCGCCGCCTGGAAGAGCACTACCCGGTGCTCTACACCGGCAGCAACGGCCTGGTGGCCCACGAATGCATCCTCGACCTGCGTCCGCTGAAAGACAGCAGCGGCATCAGCGTCGATGACGTGGCCAAGCGCCTGATCGATTTTGGCTTCCACGCGCCGACCATGTCCTTCCCGGTGGCCGGCACCCTGATGATCGAGCCCACCGAAAGCGAATCCAAGGAAGAACTGGACCGCTTCTGCGATGCCATGATCCGCATCCGCGAAGAAATCCGCGCAGTGGAAAACGGCGCCCTGGACAAGGACGACAACCCGCTGAAGAACGCTCCGCACACCGCGGCCGAACTGGTGGGCGAGTGGTCCCATCCATACAGCCGTGAACAGGCGGTGTACCCAGTGGCATCCCTGGTGGAAGGCAAGTACTGGCCGCCGGTTGGCCGGGTCGACAACGTGTTCGGCGACCGCAATCTGGTGTGCGCCTGCCCTTCGATCGAGAGCTACCAGGACGCGTAAGCCGTCCATCACTGGAGAGCCGTGCCCCTGCAGATACCGCGTATACCTGTAGGAGCCGGCTCGCCGGCGATGAGCGATAACGCATCAATCGGGTAGAGCAGCGGCTGCCTGTATCGCGGGCAAGCTAGCTCCTGCAAGTGCTTGCTTGCCGATCAATACAATAAGAAACCGGAGAACCAACATGTCCCTGAGCGTGTTCGACCTGTTCAAGATTGGCATCGGCCCCTCCAGCTCCCATACCGTCGGCCCGATGCGCGCCGCCGCGCGTTTTGTCGAAGGCCTGCGTCGCGATCAACTGCTGGCCAGCACCACCTGCGTCAAGGTCGAGCTGTACGGCTCGCTGGGCGCCACCGGCAAAGGCCACGGCAGCGACAAGGCGGTGCTACTAGGCCTGGAAGGCGAGCACCCGGACACCGTGAATACCGAAAACATCGCCGCGCGCCTGCAGGAAATACGCAGCAGCGCGCGCCTCAACCTGCTCGGCGAACACAGCATTGCGTTCAACGAGAAAGAACACCTGGCCATGATCCGCAAGCCCCTGGCCTATCACCCCAATGGCATGATCTTTCGTGCCTTCGACAGCGCCGGTTTGCAGATCCGCAGCCGCGAGTACTACTCCGTTGGCGGTGGTTTCGTCGTGGATGAAGATGCCGCCGGAGCCGATCGCATCGTTGAAGACACCACCCGCCTGACCTTCCCTTTCCGCAATGCCAAGGAACTGCTGCAACATTGCGCTACCTATGGCCTGTCCATCAGCCAGGTGATGCTGACCAATGAAAGTGCCTGGCGCCCGGAAGCTGAAACCCGCGCCGGCCTGCTGAAGATCTGGCAGGTGATGCAGGACTGCGTGGATGCCGGCTGCCGCAACGAAGGCATCCTGCCCGGCGGGCTCAAGGTCAAGCGCCGTGCCGCGGCCCTGCACCGCCAGTTGTGCAAGCACCCGGAAGCGGCGCTGCGCGATGCCCTGTCGGTGCTGGACTGGGTCAACCTCTATGCCCTGGCGGTGAATGAAGAAAACGCCAACGGCGGACGGGTGGTCACCGCCCCCACCAATGGCGCGGCCGGAATCATTCCGGCGGTGCTGCACTACTACATGCGCTTCATTCCCGGGGCCAACGAAGACGGGGTGGTGCGTTTTCTCCTCACCGCCGCAGCCATCGGCATCCTCTACAAGGAAAACGCCTCGATCTCCGGCGCCGAAGTCGGCTGCCAGGGTGAAGTGGGCGTGGCCTGCTCGATGGCGGCCGGGGCCTTGTGCGAGGTCCTCGGCGGCAGCGTGCAGCAAGTGGAGAACGCCGCGGAAATCGGCATGGAACACAACCTCGGGCTGACCTGTGACCCCATTGGCGGGTTGGTGCAGGTGCCCTGCATCGAGCGCAACGCCATGGGCTCGGTCAAGGCCATCAATGCGGTGCGCATGGCCCTGCGTGGCGACGGGCAGCACTTCGTCTCCCTCGACAAGGTCATCCGCACCATGCGCCAGACCGGCGCCGACATGAAAAGCAAATACAAGGAAACCGCCCGTGGCGGTCTGGCCGTGAACATTATCGAGTGCTGATACGCAACCTGTATCCGCACGTTTTTTTCAGGAGTTGCCCATGTCCACCGAAACACTGTTGAAAACCCCGCTGCACAGCCTGCACCTGGAACTCGGCGCCCGCATGGTGCCGTTCGCCGGCTACGACATGCCGGTGCAGTACCCGCTGGGAGTGATGAAGGAGCACCAGCACACCCGTGAACAGGCCGGGCTGTTCGATGTGTCCCACATGGGGCAGATCCTGCTGCGCGGCGCCAATGCCGCCCAGGCCCTGGAGACCCTGGTGCCGGTGGATATCATCGACTTGCCGGTGGGCATGCAGCGCTACGCCATGTTCACCAACGAACAGGGCGGCATCCTCGATGACCTGATGGTGGCCAACCTGGGGGACGAACAGCTGTTCCTGGTAGTCAACGCCGCCTGCAAGGACCAGGACCTGGCCCACCTGCGCCGCCACCTGGGCGAGCAATGCGACATTCAACCGCTGTTCGAGGAACGGGCCCTGCTGGCCCTGCAAGGCCCGGCTGCGGTCACGGTGCTGGCGCGCCTGGCGCCGGAGGTGGCGCAGATGACCTTCATGCAGTTCAAGCCGGTGCCCCTGCTGGGCGTAGACTGCTTTGTCAGCCGTTCGGGCTACACCGGCGAAGACGGTTTCGAAATCTCGGTGCCGGCGGCCCAGGCGGAAAAACTCGCCCGTGCCCTGCTGGCCGAGCCGGAAGTAGCGGCCATCGGCCTCGGCGCCCGCGACTCCCTGCGCCTGGAAGCCGGCCTGTGCCTCTATGGCCATGACATGAACAGCGACACCACGCCGATCCAGGCCAGCCTGCTGTGGGCCATCTCCAAGGCACGTCGTGCCGATGGCGCCCGCGCCGGCGGCTTCCCCGGTGCCGAGGTGATCTTTGCCCAACAGCAAGGCGGTGTCAGCCGCAAACGCGTCGGCCTGCTGCCCCAGGAACGCACACCGGTACGTGAAGGTGCAGAGATCGTCGACGCCGAAGGCAAGGTTATCGGCAGCGTGTGCAGCGGCGGTTTTGGCCCGACCCTGGGCGGCCCCTTGGCCATGGGCTACCTCGACATAGAGCACTGCGCACTCGATACGCCAGTTGCAGCAATAGTTCGTGGGAAAAAGGTGCCAATGCTTGTAAGCAAAATGCCATTCGTGCCACAACGCTACTACCGCGGCTGAGGGACTGTTTCTATAAGTAACGCGGTTGCGTTAAAAGTGCACTAATCTGTAACGCAACCGCCATAAAACAGTGCATATTTTCGATACTGAACTTCACTTATAACGCCCGAAAACAATTGAACAACTCTATCGAATAAGCCCCGTACGCTAGTTCCGCCAAACCTCGGCAAGCTGAGTAAAACCGGGGCTTCGCGGGGCTTGTTTTTTCTCCCATAGTTGGCGTAGAGTTTCCCCACTGTGTTTGCATGGGTCGCTTGGAATCGTGACCTGGGCAGTAGCTAACAAGTTTGCTACAACCCGTTCGACGTCTCTTACTTTCCTGCAACCCAGCCCAGTACTCTTTCATGAGAAAGAGACTGTCATTAATTTTTTAGCGTCAAAGGAAATAAGAAATGTCCCAACGTCAGAGCGGTACCGTCAAGTGGTTTAACGACGAGAAAGGTTTTGGTTTTATCACTCCAGAAAGCGGTCCGGATCTGTTCGTACACTTCCGCGCCATTCAGGGCAACGGCTTCAAGAGCCTGAAAGAAGGCCAAAAAGTGACCTTCATCGCTGTGCAAGGCCAGAAAGGCATGCAGGCTGACGAAGTACAAGCAGAAGCTTAATCGTCTGTAACGAAAAAGCCCCTGATGCTGACATCAGGGGCTTTTTTGTGCGCGCAATTCCGTAAAATGGCTTCTTTTTTCAGTCGAGAGCCTGTCATGTCGAAACATCTGCTAAGCCCCCAAGGCGAGTTCCCCGCCGCCGGCCTGGGTCGTCGCCTGGCAGCGATGTTCTATGATTTCCTGCTGTGCGTTGCCCTGCTGATTGTCACGGGCGGCGTCTACAAGCTGATCCAGATGCAGATCATCGGCGAGGCGCGGATGCGTACCCTGACCGAATCCGGCGCCCTGGACGGTGACCCGTTGTATTCCACGGTGCTGCTGTTCGTACTGTTCGGTTTCTTCGCCAAGTTCTGGACCCACTCCGGCCAGACCCTGGGCATGCAGGTCTGGGGTATCCGGGTGCAGAACGCCGACGGCAGCCGTATCAGCCTGTGGCAGGCGCTGTTGCGCTTCATGGTGTCGATCGCGTCCTGGCTGTGTGCCGGCCTGGGCTTCTTCTGGGTGCTGGTGGACAAGCAGAAACGCAGTTGGCACGACATCTACTCCAACAGCCAGCTGGTGCGCATTCCCAAGCAGAAGAAATAAGCCCGCCGCCAACAAAAACGCCCCGACAGATCGGGGCGTTTTTTTAAGCGAGCAGAAGAACCGATCAGGCGTTGCCCGCCAGTTTCATCCGCGCGGCCTGGGTGAAATCCAGCATGCGCTTCAGAGGGCGGAGCGCATTGGGGATCAGCGCCGGGTCGACGCTGATCTCGTTGCTGCCATCCTTCAGGCACTGCAGGGTACGCTCCAGGGTATTCATGGCCATCCACGGGCAATGGGCACAACTGCGGCACGCCGCACCATTGCCGGCCGTCGGCGCCTCGATGAACACCTTGTCCGGGCACAGCTGCTGCATCTTGTAGAAGATGCCGCGGTCGGTGGCGACGATGAAGGTCTTGTTCGGCAGGCGCTGCGCGGCAGCAATCAGCTGACTGGTGGAGCCCACCGCATCGGCCAGTTCGATCACCGAGCTGGGGGACTCCGGGTGCACCAGAATGGCCGCATCCGGATACAGCGCCTTCATGTCTTCCAGCTGCTTGGACTTGAACTCCTCGTGAACGATGCAGGCACCGTCCCAGAGCAGCATGTCGGCACCGGTCTGGCGCTGGATGTAGGTGCCCAGGTGCTTGTCGGGGCCCCAGATGATCTTCTCGCCGTTATCCATCAGGCTTTCGACGATTTCCAGGGCGCAGCTGGACGTCACCACCCAGTCGGCACGGGCTTTGACCGCCGCCGACGTGTTGGCATAAACCACCACGGTGCGCTCGGGATGCTGGTCGCAGAAGGCCGAGAACTCCTCCACCGGGCAGCCAAGGTCAAGGGAGCAGGTGGCTTCCAGGGTCGGCATCAACACCCGTTTTTCAGGGTTGAGAATCTTCGCCGTCTCACCCATGAAGCGGACCCCGGCAACCAGCACGGTCTTGGCCGGATGGGCATTGCCGAAGCGGGCCATTTCCAGGGAGTCGGACACGCAGCCACCGGTTTCTTCGGCCAGGGCCTGAATCACCGGATCACAGTAGAAGTGTGCAACCAGCACCGCATCCTGAGCCTTGAGCTCGGCAGCGATGGCGGCACGCAGATGGGCCTCTTGCGCAGCGCTCAAGGGTTTGGGCTGCTTGGCGTCGAGGTGGGCTTGAACCAGAAGGCGTTCAGAAATTTGCGTCATGTTCGCAAGACCTGCAGGCGCTTGAGGCGCGAAAGTCGAGTATACCACCGGCTCCGGACCGCTTAAGGCCCCGCCGGGAGAGTGAGTTCATCAGGTACGGACAACATTGGAGCCGCGCAAGGCTACAGAATATCCAGGGTATTCAAAAGCCTATTCTGCCCAACAGCCGCTCCCTACCCTGCCGGCGGCACCTGCACCCGGGCAAAAGCCACCGTCACACACAACCCGCGTTTGGCCCGTTGGTCGGAGTAATCCAGCCAGACCCGGCCGGCATGCCGATCGGCAATGGCCTTGACGATGGCGAGCCCCAGCCCGGAGCCCACTTCATCGCTGCCCAGCCCGCGATGGAAAGGGTCGAACACGCGCTCGCGCTCAGCCACGGCAATACCCGGCCCCGAGTCGCTGACCTGCAGCAGGATCTCGTCCTGCACCTGGGCCACCGACAGGTCTACCCGCCCACCTTGCGGGGTATAGCGGATGGCGTTGTCCACCAGGTTCTTCACCAGGGTCAGCAGGTCCTCCTGGCTGATCAGCACCTGCCTGTCCGGCCCACCTTCCAGGCCGATGTCGATCGCCTTGTCCTCCGCCAGGGGCAGCAGGTCCTCCAGCACCCGGCGGTACACCCCGTGCACCGAGACCGGCTCAACCCGGCCATTGATGGCCGATTGTGCAGACGCCAGCCCGAGCAATTGATCGATCAGCTTCCTGCCGCGCTCGATCCCCCGGCGCAACAGTTGCAGGCGCTCCCGAGCCAGGCTGGGCATCTCCACCGATGCCAGGCGCTCGGCCTGCAGGGACAAGGCCGTCAGCGGCGAGCGCAATTCATGGGCGGCATCCGCCACGAAACGCCGCTGCGTCGTCATGGACTGAGTCACCCGCAGCAACAGGCGATTGATGGCCCGCACGAAAGGCCGCACTTCGGTCGGCAGATGGCGCTCGTCGATCGGGTGCAATTCCTGCTCGTCACGCAGATCGATCTCGGCCGCCAACTGCTCGATGGGACGAAACAGTTTGCGCACCAGATCGGCAATCACCAGCAACAGCACGGGAAACAGGATCAGGAAGGGCAACAGTCCACGCCAGGCGCTTTCCCGCGCATCCCTGTCACGAGCGCCGGTTTCCTGGGCCACGGCAATCCGCAGGCCGGCGCTGGTGGTCTTGACCAGCACCCGAAACGGCTCGCCGCCCACCGTCAGGGTCGACAGACCGTCCGCCAGGGTGGTGGGCAGCGGCAGGGGGATTTCGGCATCACTGTCCGCCGCCGCCCTGGCGCCATCGGCCAGGTATTGAACGACCACCCTGGATTCCTCGTTATCGTCGGCGACGACCTGCCCCGGCGGCGGGTAGGCCAGGGTCATGTGCTGGCGCTCGAACAGCGCGGCCACCTGGCGCAGGGTGTTGTCCTGCATCTCCAGGGCCTCGTCGAAGGCCGAGACATAAGCAAAGACTCCGGCCAGCAGCGCAACGATCAGCACCGCCACTGAGAGGGCAATGGACAGCCTGAGCTGGACCGACTCGCTCAGACGTCTTTT
The DNA here is from genome assembly GCF_059418825.1 of Pseudomonas sp. GW821-FHT07F01. Classification (NCBI taxonomy): domain Bacteria; kingdom Pseudomonadati; phylum Pseudomonadota; class Gammaproteobacteria; order Pseudomonadales; family Pseudomonadaceae; genus Pseudomonas; species Pseudomonas sp. GW821-FHT07F01. Next base: position 500,753 of record NZ_JBWKQO010000005.1, on the reverse strand, counting down.
GAAACCATCCATCCCATCCCCCTGACGTTCTTGATCACCTGGCTTCCCAACTTGCGGCGCAAGGCATGGATCAGGAACTCCACCGCATTGCTTTCCACCTCCTCGCCCCAGCCGTAGATGCGGTCTTCCAGCTCACTACGGGAAAGAATCGCCCCCGGGCGGATCAACAGCGCCTGCAACAAGGCGAATTCGCGGTTCGACAGCTGCACCGCAGGCTGCTCGAACGAGCTTGCCTGTTTCGATACCGGGTCCAGCAAAACCACACCATTGCCCAGCAGCGGTGCCGCGCTACCACCTTTGCGACGCATGACCGCACGCATTCGCGCCAGCAGCTCGGCCATGGCGAAGGGCTTGAGCAGGTAGTCGTCCGCGCCGCCGTCCAGGCCTCGCAGCCGGTCATCGAGGCTGTCACGAGCGGTAATGATCAACAGCGGCACCGGGTTGTTACGGCGGCGAATACTGTCGAGCACCTGCAACCCGTCCTTGCCGGGCAGGCCGAGGTCGAGCAGCACCTGGTCGTAATGCTGGCTGTCCAGGGCAGCCAGGGCGGTCACCCCATCGCTGACCCAGTCGGCGGCGTAGCCTGCATCCTTGAGGGCGCCCTGTATCGCCTCGGCGATCATCCCGTCGTCCTCCACCAGCAAGATCCGCATAGTGCCTCCGTAGTGAAACAGGCCCGGCCTGCGCTTGAGCAAGGCCGGGCCCGGGTCGAGTCCCCCCAAGGGTAATCACTCGCCTGCCGGTCTGCTGGAAAAGATGAGGGTCAGGCCTTGCCTTGCAAGCGACTGAACGTTGCCAGCAGATCGTCCATCGCCGACTTGCACTCGGCCTGTTGCGGGGTGCCGGCGCGCAGGGCGTCAAGTGCTCGGTCGATGCCCTTGTCCAATACATGCCAGTCACCGGCGGCACGGGGCTTCAAGCCGGCTTCGGCGGAGTCCCAGGCAACTTCCAGATCCTTGATCCGGCGCTTCGCCCCCGCCAGGTCCTGCTTGTCCACCAAGCCGGCCACATCACGGGCAATGGCCTGGAACTCGGCCAGGTCGCCCAGCCTGGAGGCCGTGGCCGCGGTAGCCTGGGCTGAAGCGGCAGTGCCGGGCTTGGGCGCATCGGCAGGCTTGGAACACCCCGCGGCCAGCCCCAGCAGGGCAATCATGGAAAGAGTCGTGGTGTAGCGAATGGCAGAGCGGATAAAGGCCATGATGAGTCCTTGAGTGAGGGTCGGATAATCAGTGGGAAAGGCGCTGACGGTTGGTGACGTTGAGCTGCGCGACGGTCACCAGCAAAAGAATCACGCAGAGGAAGATGGCGCTGGTCCAGGTGGCGCCCAGGCCCAGGCCACCGTAGGTCTTGGCTTGTGTCAGCAGGTCGCCGAGGGCGGCGCCAAACGGTCGGGTGAGGATGTAGGCGATCCAGAAGGTCAGCACCGCATTGCCCCCCAGGCGCCAGGCCACCAGGGTCACGGCAATCAGTGCGGCAAAGATCAGCGCTCCCAGGGTAAAGCCGAGCCCCAGCGCCTCGGTGGCCAGGTCCCCGGCAGCAGTTCCCAGGGCGAAGGTGCAGAGCACGGTGGCCCAGTAGAACAGCTCGCGTCGCGGGGTAACGATCTGGCGGATCGACAGATTGCGCTCAACGGCGTACCAGACAGCGAAATTGACCGCCAGCAAGCCTGCAAACACTGCGGTGCTGAGGTACAGGCTGATGCCCAGCTGATCGGTGAGCACATCGGTGATCTGGGTCCCGACGATGCTCACCAGGACCACGCTCAGCCAATAGATCCATGGCGTGTAGGTCCGGCTGCGGAACTGCGCGAACAGCGCCAGCCCCAGCAACAGGGCCATGCCGATGCTGGTCACGCCCTGCCCCAGGCCGGCGTCGACGGCCAGGTAGTCGGCGCAGGTTTCGCCCACGGTGGTGGACATGATCTTGATGATCCAGAAGGACAGCGTCACCTCCGGAACCTTGTTCAGCCAATCGGTCTTGCTCAGCGGCTTCATCGGGTGCCTCTCCATAACGGCGCGTGTATTGGCGCGAGGCAGAGGCTACGAGGGAAAACTTAGCTGGAACTGAGGGCACCCCGAACGGGCCGGCTTCGATCACCAAGCAATGCGCTGCAAGGCCCCAGGGTCCAGCAGCCAGGTGAGCACATCGGGGCTATTGATCACCGAGCCATGGTGGTGCTGCTCGTCCCGCCAGTAGCGATTGTCCTGGGCCGGATCGAGCCCCAGGCCCGGGGCCAGCCCCTCGGCACTGCGCCCGGCGGACAACAGCACATCCACCGCGCGCCCCTTCAGCGGCACCGCCTGCCATTGGGACAGCAGCAGGATATTGCCGTGCACGCACTCGCGATTGACCAACTGCGCGTCCACCAGGTCATCGACGTAGGCGTACTGCGGATCGGCCGCCAAACGCCGGGCAATGGCGTCAGGGGCCAACCCTCGAAGCTCGGCCAGCAGCGGCGGGTCCACCAACAGCAGCGGCCTGGCGGGTGCCGTGCTGCGGGCCACGCAACAGGCCGCCACATAAGCGCCGAAGGAGTAACCGAGCACCGCGTCCAGGGTCGTCAGCTTATGCTCTTGGGCAATCTGCCGGGCCAGGTCTTCGACACTGGAATAGGGCCAGTAGTCGCTGTAGTTGACCTGCACCAGCGACACCCGCCCCTTGAGTGCCCGGCCCAGGGCGGAAAAACAGATCGGATGGCCGACGAAGTCGGGAAAGCAGATCAGTTTCATTGACGTTGCCCCGCCGCGACAAAGGATTCGAGAAATGCCCGGGCCTGCGGCTCGGGCAGATAGCTGTTGAGCAGCACTTCGCAGCCCAGCGCCGACTTGACCACCGTCAGGTCGAGCAGGGTCTTGGGCCACTCGCTAACCGGGTTGGCAATCCGCGTTTGCAACCACCGGGCGTCACTGGCCGGCAGCTCGACGAAATTGCACAGGAACGCCGGAGCAAAGCCGTACAGGCCCAGGGCCGCGAGTATTTCCTCGTAGCCCAAGGCCGCCCGGGCCAGCTTGGCATTCAGGTAATCCATGCAGGCCTGTGGCTCGCAGCCTTCGGCGAAGCGCCCGGGAGCCAGGGGCACGGGCACCGTGTAACTGGAGAATCCGCTGATCACCGAACGCTCAGCCCAGGCGAACAATAGATTGACGATCGGCGCCTCTATCCCCAAGCCCTCGGCACAGCCCTGGCGAAACGCCTGCAACAGGTGGAACAGACGCTGCGGCGAGGCCAGCTTCATCGGATCCATGGCCAGTGCCGCCCGCAACTGCAGCGCCTGGGCAGTGGCCGCCGGCGCCGGGACATCGGCCAATGGCGCGTACTCCTCGGCCTCTTGCTCCCAGGCCTCGGTGCCGGCATCTGCCAGACGCTCATATTCCTCGGCCTGCATCAGGTTATTGCCGACAAAGGAAAAATCCGCCACCGGCGGCGACTGCACGCCCAGCGCCAACTGTTCCACGCTGCGCAGCAGGCTCAACTGGCCGACATGGTTGCCAAGGATGTGGTGCAGCCACAGCCCCAGGTGCAAGGTGCCGTCGATGCGCACCTTGAACAGGCTGCACAGGTCCTGCTCGAACAGTGACAGCGGCCGCTCAAGGAAATGCTCCACACAGGCCTGCTGGCTGGGAAACTCCGCCACAGGCTCCAGCCACAGGCGCGCCGGCGGCTCGGGGGCCAGATCAAGACAGTACTCGCCCTCGACCCGCGCCACCCGACAGCCCGCCAGTGGATAGCGCTGCTTCAAGCCCTGGGCCAACGCCTGCAGGTCCAGCCCGGCGGCCGGCAACTGCTCGGGCCGGAACAGGTAGAGCACGTTGTTGGCCCGTAGATCCTTGTTGAACAGTTCGGCATACACCATCGACAACTGGCTCTTGTTCAAGCCGATCCAGCGGCTGTCGCCGGCAGCCGGCAACCGCCCGGAACCGCTGCGCAGCGCCTCCCGGGCGTGGCTGGCCGAGGTGGCGCGGACCACGGCAAAACGCCCCAGGTGAGTATTGATCGAAAACCCTGCATGGGCGGCGGGCAAGGACTCCTGCTCCGACTCGATCACGTAGTACTCCTGCGCACCGCTTTCCAGCAGGGACGCCAGGCCGGGTTGGGCCTGTAGCCAGTCCAGCAACTGGCCCAGGGTGGCCATGCGGTAGAACTGCTCCAGGCCCAGGCCTTCCCAGCCCAGGTGACGGTTCACCGTGCCCACCAGCTTGATCGCCGCCAGCGAGTTGCCACCGCTGTCGAAGAAGCTGCGCTGCAGGTCATGAGCCGACACGCCGAAACGCGCGAGAAAACGCCCTGCCGGCGAGTCGTCCGTTTCAGTGGCCGGCTGCCCGAGACACAGGCGCTGCTTGAGCTCAGCAATATCCAGCTTGCCGGAAGAGCGCAGGGCAAAGCGCTCAACCTCGACAAATCGCGACGGCACCATGAACGGCGGCAGGCTTTGCCGGCCATAGTCGGCCAGCACCCGGGGCTCGACCCCAGGCGCCTTGAGGTACACCAGCAGCAACTGCGCTTCGGTTCCCTGGTCATCCAGCAACACCACACAATCGAGCATTCCCGGATAACGCTTGAAGGCGGCGGCGACCTCGGTCAGCGACAGGCGCTGGCCACGCAGCTTGATCTGGTCATCGCTGCGGCCATGGAAGTGATAGAGCCCCTGGCCATCCCGGGAAACCAGGTCGCCACTGCGGTAGCAACGCAGCGTCCGGCCCTGCCATGGCAGGTCGATGAAGCGCTCCCGGGTCAGCCCGGCATCCCCCAGATACCCCGGGGACAAGCCGCCCCCGGCGATCAGCAGCTCGCCGGGTTCATCCTCCTCGCACGGCTGCCCGTCAGGGCGCAGCAGCAACAGGGTGGCATCGTCCACGGCCTGGCCGATGGGAATGTCCCGGGTGCTGTCGAAGCTGCGGGGAATGGCATAGACACAGGTACCCATGGTGTTTTCCGTGGGGCCATAACCGTTGTAGAGAACCAGCCCATCGGCGGCAGCATAGGCCTGGCGGACATGCCCTGCGGACAGGACCTCACCGCCGACCATCAGCCGCTTGACGCCCCGCAGCCAGCCGCGGTCGATATCGACGAAGGTGTTGAACAGGGTCGAGGTCAGCCACAGGCTGTCGACCCCGGCCTCGTGGATGTAACGATGCAGGTGTTCCAGGGTCAGGGCGCCGGGAACATGGATATGCAATTCGCCGCCATTGAGCAGCGCGGTCCAGATCTCGAACTGCGAGGCGTCGAAGGTCAGGTTCGAGGCGTACAGCATGCGAAAGCCCGGCTGCAGCGGAAAATGTCGCGGCCGGTAGCAGAACCCCAACACCCCGCGATGGGTACAGGGAATGATCTTCGGCGCGCCGGTGGTGCCGCTGGAAAAGTTCACGTACACCGGCTCGGCGCCGCATAGCGGCGGCCAGCACGCAGCCTCGTCGGTGGGAGCGAGCAATTCATCCAGCGCCAGATACCCCGGGCCACCGGCAACCTCCGGCGCGACCCGCCAGCGCACGCCACTGCGTTCACACACCGACTGGTTCCACTGGGGCGGGTTGTTGCGGTCCAGATAGCAGTACGACAGGCCGGCCCGCACCATGCCCACCAGCAGCACCAATTGTTCAATCGAGCGCTCCACCTCCAGGCCCAGGGTGCTGCCAGGCGTCAGGCCCAAGCCCAGCAAGCGGGCCGCCACCTGTGCCGAACGCTGTTCCAGCTCCCGGTAGCTGAGCCGTGCGCCGTTGCAGCTCAGCGCGGTATCCGTGGCATGCCGGGCGAAGACGTCGTCCAGGCACGAAGCAATAGATAGATGAGCCATGCCGTCACGCTTCCCTGTGTTTGATCAGGTTGATTCCAGGGGCGAAGAACGCCGCGCCGTTGTAGTGCACCAACGCCTGCCCCAGGTCCATCTCGACCCGCTGCAGGTGCTCCAGCCAATCCTTGCCGGCCACCAGGTAGTCGAGGCAACGAGCGATGTTGCGCTCCACCGTGGCTTCCCCTGCCGGGCACTGCACGCTCTTGCGCCCGTGATGGTAGGCATCGTCGCGGTAACCGTTACCGCAGCGGGACACGTTGATGATGTCGATGTTGCCCATTTGCGGCGAGAGCTCCAGGGTCAGGCTGACCCGCCCGACATTCACCAGCCGCGAGCGGCCAGCCCCGTTGCCCTGCGGATTGAGCAGGGCCAGCAACCGCGGGAACAAGGCGCTGATATCAGCATCGATGCACAGGAAGATCCGGGTGAACTGCCCGGCCATCGCCCCCGGCTCGGCCAGCAGGTCGAGCATCTGCACCGGCAGGCCCGGGTCGATGGCGGCGGGGTTGAGGTCCGCGACCCAGATCCGCGCACCATGACAGGCCGCCACCAGGCTCAGCATCTTGCCCACCAGGCCCATGCCCACCACCAGGATCTGCTCCCCCGCCTGCAATTGCGCACGGTCCACCGCATGCACCGCAGTGGCACCCAGGGTGGCGAGAATCGCCTGGTCCTGGGTCAGTGGCGGCGGTACCTTGCACACCAGCCGCTGGGGCACCTGGATCCAGTTGGAATGGGTGGCAATCTTCCAGCCCATGGCCACCACCCGGTCCCCCGGCTGCACGCCTTCCACCTCGGGCCCCACGGCGCTAACCACCCCGGCCGCGCAATAGCCCAGCGGCAGTTGCTCGCCAGTCTCGCGTACCTGCTGCAGGTAATGACGCTCGGTGCCCGGGCTGACCATGGAGTAGTCCACCGCCACCTGCACTTCAGTGGCCGCCAGGGCGGCCAGAGGTTCATGCACGGCGATCACGCCATCGGCGCCACAGGCGGTGAGTGTGTATCGGCTGCTGCTCATCAGGCCTCCCGTCCGGTCAGGCGATCCAGGCACTGGGCAAACCCTGGAAATGAAGTCTGGTAGCAATGCCCTTCGAGGATGGTGGCCTGCAGCCCGTGAGCCAGCAGCAGGACGTGGGCGGTCATCGACAGGCGATGGTCACCGAAAGTCGGGATCGCTCCCTGCACACTGGGCACCTGCCCGCCTTCCACCCGCACGTCGTAGCCGTCGACCTGGTAGTCCAGGCCCAGGGCATTGAGCATGCTGCGGGTGGCGGCGATCCGGTCCGATTCCTTGAAGGTCAGCTCGTAGAGGTCACTGAAGGTCGCGCTGCCGGGCAGCACGCAGCTGATGGCCAGGGCCAGCGGCACTTCGTCGATCATTGCGTGGAACTGGTGCTTGTCGCGCAAGTCGTGAGCCCTGGGTTGGCCACCCCCGCGCAGCAGCAGGCGGCCCACCGGCTCGCCATGACGAATGCTGTCCACCTCCAGGGTCAGGTTGAAACCACAGGCCAGCAGCCAGTTGAAAAAGCCCAGGCGCGTAGGGTTCAGGCACACATTGTCGAAGCTCAGGCGCTGCTGCTCCTGGTGGCGGTTGCACAGCAGGAACAACGCCGCCGGATAGGCAATGGCCGAGGGGTCGCGAGGGATGCTGATCTCCTCGGGAATCGCGCAGTCCCGTGGCTGGTAGTGGATCTGCAACTGCTCGTCCTGCAGCCGGTCGCCAAAACTGTTGATGATGCGCTGGGTGTGATCCCGGGCCACCACCGGGTACCGGATCGACATCGGCTTGCGTGCCGCCACCCCGGCAAACAGCAAGGTGCTGATGGCCTGGGCGCTGCCGATGTGGATCTGCGCCGCGCCGCCGCGGAATGCAGCCTGGTGGATACGGATCGGCAGCGCGCCCGGACGCCCCAGGTACTCCAGGTGGGCGCCCATCTGGTTCAGGGGCTCGACGATCCAGTCGAAGGGGCGGTTGCGCAGGGTTTCGTCGCCATCGACGATGCACGGCACATTGAGCCCCACCAGCATCCCGATCAGTAACCGCGCGGCCGCGCTGGAGGGCCCCAGGTCGACCCGCCGCTCGTGGGTCGCCTGGGCGAACTCACCGCTGATCTCCAGGGTCTGGGGCGTCTGCCCTGGCGTCACCTCAAGGCCCAGTTGCTGCAGGGCATCGAGCAACAGGGTCACCGCCTTGCCGCGGTTCAGGTCCCGCAGGCGCACCGGATGCCGGGCCAGGGCGGCAAACAGGATCATCCGATGGCTGATGGACTTGTCCGATGGCAGGTAGCCGTCGATGTTGGCCCAGACTTGCTGTTGGCGGCCGAGGGTGAAATCGATGGGCCGGTCCGGGTAATCGATCATGGGCTACTCCTGTATTTGGCGGGGTTGATCAGTTCGGCGTCGTCCACCAGCGCTTCGTCCTCGAAGTGGTCGCCCACCCCGGGGCCGGCGGGCAACACCAGCGGCTGGGTTTCATAGAAGCGCCGACGGTTCTTCTTGCGTTCAAGGCCGAGGTTGAAGCCCCCAAGGTCGACTCCCCAGCTTTCCAGCCGGCCATGGGTGATGGCGCTGTCCACCAGGGCCTGGCCCATCTCGGTGCGGATCAGCGCGCGGCCGTGTTTCTGTTCTTCGGAACCGTTGAGGCTGGCTTCGAAAATGTTGGGGTCGCCGTCACACACGCTGACGTCGGCCAGCCCGCTCATCCAGTCACCGCAACTGAGGCAGCGAAAGGTCTTGTTGTCCTTGAGCTTGCCGAGGATCTCCCAGAAATCGATGCCAAAGGTCTGGCTGTCCAGCAAGGTGACTTGCAGCCGGCCGGGGTAATCGCCTTCGCGGTACTTGATATCGCGCACCTGCTGCGGGTCTTGCCCCAGCACCTCGCTGATGATGCTATGGGTGCCGGCCGGCAGGGTGTTGGAGGAGCAGGCGGTCTCGATCACGCAGATGATTCGGCTGCGGGCCCAGTGGCCGATGGCGGTGTCCCGGCGCTGCAGCTTGCGGATCGCCTGGACGTGGCAGGCCAGCCCCACCACGGCAATGCGCGCGTCCGGCTGCTGTTCGTAGCATTCGCGCAGGGCATTGAGGTAAGGCGCCAGCTGGTAGGTGGACTGGGCATTGTTGATGATCGCCTGTGTGGCGCTGCCCAGTTGCGGCGCGCTGCGCCAACCCTGCCCCGGATGACGGCCCATGGTCAGGGTCAGGTTCACGTCAAAGTGCTCCCGGGCGGTCAGCAGCAAGGTGGTGGCGGTGCCGCCACTGGCCGAGCGCCGGACTATCTGCGGGTCGGTGGAACGCGCACCGATGGCCTGGCGGCTGATCCCCAGCCAGCGCTCTTCGGCGCGGCGGGTACGGCCGAACAGTTCCAGTTCGGAGCGATCGGTATCCGGCTGCAGCCCCGGGCACACCGCCAGGCACTCGGTGCAGCTTTCACAACTGTCGCCGATGCCCTCCAGCAGCGGCACCACCCGGTCCGGGTCGAAAACGATTACCTGCTGTGGGCACACCAGGGCGCAGGCGCCGCACCCGGCGCACAGATTCTGATCGAGCACCGTCAATTTCAATAACATCCCTGTCATCTTGGATAAGCCTCGTGTGCCGTTTTCCGGGTGCAGCCGGCCGCGCCCCCGCGAACCGGGGACGGGCAAGACCTGCTGTGCTGAAGTGGCCGCTGACGGTCAGCTCAAAGCGGGCGTTCCATCTTGATGATCTCGATGGACACCGGGCTGTTGCCGCGGCTGAAGGTGCCCTCGCCGATCTTCTGGAAGCCGTGGTAGGCATAGAAGCCTTCGGCCGTCAGGGTCGCCTCCAGGTAGGCCGAGCTGGCACCGCTGGCCCGCAGCCGAGCCAGCGCCACCTCCAGCAGACGGCTGCCCAGGCCACGCCTGGCCACATCGCCACGGATGAACAGCTTGCTGACCTCATTGCCGTCGAGTTCGACGAACCCTTCGATCTGCTCGCCCTCGGCCAGCCACAGCGATCCCTTTTCCACGGCTTCGCGGTAGGTTTCCGGGGAGCGCCCATCGAGCCACATGCGGATCTGCTGATCGCTGTATTCAGAGGTGCACAGGCGCTCTACCGAGTTGCGGTGGGCCTCGAAAATACCGATCAGATCGTCCGTGGTGGCCTGGCGTATCCGTACATTGCTCATTCAGCTGAACTCCACTTTCTTGGGGGCGGGGTGGTAGCGAAACTTGAAATTGATCAGGCTGCCCAGCATCACCAGGGCACTGCCGAGCATCAGGTGCAGGCTCAGGGGCGTTTCCCCCAGCCACACCGACAGATAGCTGGCGCCGATGGGGTACAGCACGCCGACATAGCCGGCGTTCTCGGCGCCCATGCGCTTGATCAGGTCGATGAACAGCACGAACACCAGCGCCGAGCACACCACCCCCAGGTACAGCAGGATGCCCAGATCGGCCAGGGTGCCCGGCAGTTGCAAGCCATGGCCGCCCAGCAACAGGCTGACGGCGTATAGAGCGCAGGCCCAGCCGGCCGCCACCTTATTGATGTGCAAGGTGCCGAGCTGGCAGGTCTTCTGGATGTGCTCCGAAAGCACCGATCCGATGGCCACCGCCAGGAAGGAAGTCAGCCCCAGGGCCACTCCCGCCAGCGACAGCGGCCGCCCCGGATCGCCAAGCATGAACAGCCCCAGCCCGGCGATGCTCACCAGTGCGCCGAGCAGGTTGTGCAGGGCGACCGGCACATGCAGGAACAGGCGCTTGATGCCGATGATGTAGAAAATCACAAAGGCGCTGAGGCAGGCCATCTGCGCACTGCCCAGGTAAGCGGTGGCCAGGTAGGCCAGGCCGATGCCGGCATAGAAGTACACCGCCCCCACCCCGGCCATCAGCAAGTAGGCCTTGCGGGTTACCGGCTGCTGCGGGCCGGCGAACAGCCGTTGCCACAGCCACAGCACCCCGTAGGCAATGAGGAAGCGCAGCATCAGCGAAGAGCCGACGTCGCTGTGTTCCACCTGCAGCGAAATGGCGATCCAGTTGGTGGACCAGATCAGCAGGCAGCCGAGGAAAATCAGCACGGCGACCAGTGAACGGGGTTTCTTGTTGTTATCGGGTAAGGCGTTCATGGAGGTTTCTCTAGCTCAAGGCAGCGGTGATCCCGGTCAGCAGCGACTCCAGGCGTTCTTCGCCGAAGGCCTGCGGGTCATAGTCGATTTTCAGCAGCAATTCGCCCGCGGCCAGGTAGCCGGTGAACTCCAGGTGATGGCTGGGGCTGCCCTGCATCAGTTGCAGGCTCAAGGGATGCACGCCGACCCGGGCCCCGGGCGGGTTCTCCACGGCGCCCAGGAAGTTGTAGCTGTAGCCGCAATCGAACAGGCCCTTGAGGCGCTCGGCCTCGGGCGTGGCGAAATAACGGTTGCCGAAGCTGTGGGCAATGCCCTGGCTGGCTTGCTGGCCGGCCTTGATTTCCCTGGCGATCTGCTCCAGGTCCAGGCTGGCAACCTGCAGCACCAGCGGGTAGATCACCGTCAGCCAGCCGAACACGCTGTTGAGCTCGGCGCCGCTCTTGTCCAGGGCCCGCCCATGGTCGAGCAAATGGACTTTCTGGAACGGGTTGTCCTCGCTCTGGCTCATGGCGCGCAGGATGGCCGCCAGCAGCAACTGGCTGGTCTCGGCCACACCCCGGGCCCACTGCGGCAGGTCGCGGACCGGCCCCAGGCACAGTTCGGCTCGCCGAAAGGCCTCGCGCCGGGGAAACTCGGGGCGCTGCCCGGTCAACTGCGCGCAGCGATCCCAGGGTAGTGCTTCCCAGAACGCTTCATGGGTCGCCAAGGCATGCTCGCGCTGGTAGCTCTGCTGCCACTCCTCGAAGGCCGTCGGCCGCGGCCAGCCTTGCATGCACTCCAGGCCCTGCCCCAGGCATTCGTCCAGCTCAGAAACCAGCAGCATCCAGGAGTAGCGATCGACCTGGAACTGGTGCCCGGCAATGATCAGGTGATGGCCAGCGGCGTCCTGTTGCTGGCTGAAGCAGAAGAGTTGCCCCTGGCTCAGGGAGATGGCTGCGCAGGTCCGCTGCACCGCTTGCTGCAGATCCGTCCCGGCAGGCTGCAGCCCCTGATCCTGAACGCCCGCCTCGATAAAGTGATGGCGGAAAATTGCCCGCAGCGCCTGGCTGACTCGCTGTGGCTCCTGGCCGGCGGCTATGTCCAGCACCAGGGCCTGGTTCCAGTGATCCAGGTCGCTGATGCCGCGGCTCAGCAGGAAGCGGCGATTGGGCAGGCCCTCGACCTGCGGCCGGGAAACCCCGGGCCGGGCCTTGGCCGCCGCCGCATGCACCGGCAATTGCCCCAGGGCCTGATCCGACAGCAACTCTTCCAGGTCCAGCACCAGGCCCTTTCTCTTCAGCGTGGCAACCACCTGCAAGGCCCGCAGCGAATCGCCGCCATTGTCGATAAAGCTCTTGGCCCGGTCCGGGCTCTGCCCGCCAAGTACCTGGCCGATGGCTTGCCAGAAAGGCTCCGGTGCGGCCTGTGCCGGCTCCGGCGCCGCCATGGCGCGGGCAGCCAGTTGCGCCAACGCCTGCCGGTCGATCTTGTTGTTGCGGTTCAAGGCAAAACGCTCCACCAGCAGGAAGCGCGCCGGCACCCGGTGCGCCGGCAGTGCGGCCCTGGCGGCCTGACGCAGGAGGTCTTCGCCAAGGCTGGCGTCACGGGCAATGACAAAGGCCACCAGGGCCAGGTTGTCCCCGGCCTGATGGGCGATCACACAGGCTTCCCGTACCTGGGCCAGAGCCTTGAGCTCCGATTCCACCTGGACCAGGCTGACCTTCTGCCCGTTGATCTTGACGATGGAATCCTTGCGCCCCAGCAGGCGTATGGCGCCATCGGGCTGGTGGCACGCCAGATCACCGGTGGCGTAGCACTGGCGCTGCGAGTCCAGGGGGCTGGGCTGGGTCAGCTCGACGATCAGCCCGCTGGCCGGGTCCAGGCGCCGGGCCACCAGGGAAGAATAGAGCAGCAGTTCACCCACCCCATCGCCGTAGGGCTGCCCCGGTTCCTTGGCAATGTCCAGGGTGACGCCTTCCACCGGCCGGTCCAGGGCCCAGGTCGGGTCCTGCAGCGTCTGCCCCTGGTCGATGCGGGCGTAGAGCGCGGTGGTGCATTCGGTCGGCCCGTAGGCGTTGAACAGCTGCGAGCCTGGGGCAAAGGCGTGGTTGAAGCGCTGGATGTCCGAGGGGTGGATGATCTCGCCGCCGATCACCAGTTGCTTGGGCCGGGCATAGATGGCGCTCGCATCGGTGTAGAAGGCACGCAGATAGGGCACCGTCATATGCAACACTTCGATGTCATGTTCGGCGATCAGCGCCTCGACTGCGGCGAAGTCATGCTCCCGGGGGTTGAGGCTGCACAGGGTGGCGCCAGTCTTCAGGCTGGCGAAGATGTCCATCAGGCCGGCGTCCCACCCCACGGAAGCCAGTTGCAGCACACGCTGCCCGGGGCCGATTCCGACATAGCCGATGTAGTTGTCGATGTGCCGGCCCAGGGCCTCGATGCGCTGCACTATGGCCTTGGGCTCGCCAGTGGAGCCGCTGGTGAAGATCACGTAGTCCTGGCAACGCAACGGGTATTCCCGGCCAGGGGGCACGGGCCGGGGTTGCAGGTGCTGCAGGTCGAGCACCGGCAAGGAACGGGTCAGTTGTGAACCAGGCCGTGTCGTGCCATTGAGGACCAGGTTCACGCCCAGGTGCTGGAGCACCGGCATCAACTCGTCGAGGTTGCTCGCCGGGTCGATGAACACCACTCGCCGGGCGGCGGACAAGGCCGCGATCAACGCCGCATACATGGCCCGGCCATGGCTGGCATACAGCGCCAGCACCGGCTCCGGCAGCCCTTGCAGCTCGGCGCTGACCCCCTCGCGCAACTGGTCGAGCGCGGCAAAGCCAAGGCTGCCCTGGACATCGATGACACCCGCAACATCGGTACCCGCCATGCGGGTAAAAGCCTGCAACATGATATCCCTGCCTTGTTGTTATTAGAGGGAGCGACAAACGCCCTGCAGCGTCTGCATGAATGCCTGGATTTCCTGCTGGGAGATGCTCAGTGGCGGGGTCAGCTTGACCGTCGCCGGATTGCGCCCGCCGGTGCGCACGATCACCCCGTGCTCCAGCAGCCGGTTGCGCAGCGCCAGTACATCAGCGCCCTGGCCCTGGCCCTCGAAATCGAAGGCGAGCATCATGCCGCGGCCGCGCACATTGACCACTCGTGCGTCCTGGGCCCCCAGGCCTTCCAGGGCCTGGCGCAGGTACGCGCCGTTGCTCGCCGCCCACTGCCAGGGTTGTTCCTGGTGGTAGATATCCAGCACCTTGGAAGCCACGGCACAGGCCAGCGGCATCAGGGTGAAGGTGGAGGAATGCTCGGCATAGCCCAGGCAGTCCACCAGTTCCGGGCGGCCTACCACCGCGGAAATCGGCAAGCCATTGCCCAGGGCCTTGCCCAGCACCAACAGGTCCGGCAGCAGTTGCGGGTTGCTGAAAAACGGCGTCCCGGTGCGGCCAAAACCGGTGTAGATCTCATCGAAGATGGTGATAACGCCGAAGGTCCTGCCCAGTTCGACAATCGCTTCGAGCAACGCCAGAGGCACCGGATACATGCCCTCCGCTGCCTGGATCGGCTCGATGATCAGCGCCGCGGGCAAGCAATTGGCCTGCTGCGCCTGGCGCAGATCCTCGGCCAGTTGCTCACGCCACAAGGCGGCCAGGGCCGGGTCCTGGTCGGCGTCATAGTCCAGGGCCAGGGCGGTCAGTTGCAGGCTGTCGCCACCGGCCAGGTGCTTGCGAAAACCGCGGTTGGAGGTCACCGACAGGGCGCCCTGGGTCTTGCCATGGAAGGAATTGTGGAAATACACCACGCCCTGGCGTCCGGTAGCGGCGCGGGCGATTTTCAGTGCCACCTCGATTGCCTCGGCACCGGTGACCGCGCCAAACACCGAAGCCTGCGCATAGGGCACCAGCCCCTCCAGCTTGGCGACCACTTCATGGCGCTGCGGGTTGTCGATGTTCCAACCGGTATGGATCAGCAGTTCGGATTGACGCTTGAGGACTTCGACCAGGTCATCGCGCTGATAACCCAGGTTGGCGGCACCGCTGCCACCGGACATGTCGAGGAAGGATTTGCCCTGCTCATCGTAGAGAAAGCACCCCTTGCCACGAATGACGGAAGGGCTGGAGGGGGCACTGCGCCTAACGGATATTGCAACTGCTTCTGTGAACATCCTGTCACCTTGAGTAAGCCGGGCTTGTGACTCACGCACAGACTCAGGGACAGATTCGTACAGGCAGGGCAAAGCCCTGCTGACTGCGAAGTTACCGACCCTGGTATGTGTTCTCCTTGCCAGGGACGCAACCCCTGTCGGCAATGGCGGCAAGATTTACGCGGGAGGCATTTGCGCTGTCAACGAGCCCCGCACTTATTCTGAATTTAAAGCGATAACCCCTGAAAAAAAGGGGGAATTCAGATAAAGCCCCTGAATTTATCAAGGTTTTTAGAGATGAGCCCGGCTACCGGCAAAAGGCCAGCCTCTGCAGAAGAGTTGATATTCAAGCAGTGAGAAGAAGGCAAGCTGAGCAGCTGAGTGGCGGGATCACGGTTTTTTGCAAGGCAAAAAAAAACCCGGAAATCCTCACTTTCGTGGGCCTTCCGGATTTTCTAAACCGCCAAATATGGTGGGTCGTGTGGGATTCGAACCTACGACCAATTGGTTAAAAGCCAACTGCTCTACCAACTGAGCTAACGACCCGCTGTGTGGTGGCGCGTATAATACTGATTTCTAACGGGAATTCAACACCCTATATGAAAAAAATCAAAAATAAGGTGTTGGATCACTGATTCCGGCCGCCTTGAAGCCTTCAGCACGCAAACGGCAGCTGTCACATTTGCCGCACGCGTGGCCGCTATCGTCTGCCTGATAGCAGGAAACCGTCAGCCCGTAATCAACCCCCAGGCGAACACCGGCCTGGATGATCTCGGCCTTGCTGAGGTTCTGCAGCGGCGCCTGGATACGAAAGCCCTGCCCTTCGACACCGGCCTTGGTCGCCAGGTTGGCCATGCGCTCGAAGGCCTCGACGAACTCGGGACGGCAATCCGGATAACCGGAATAATCCACCGCATTGACACCGATGAAGATATCCCGCGCGTGCAGGACTTCCGCCCAGCCCAGGGCCAGGGACAGGAAGACGGTGTTGCGTGCGGGCACGTAGGTGACAGGAATGCCCTCCCCCGGCGCCTCTGGCACCTCGATGGTGCTATCAGTCAGTGCCGAGCCGCCAATACCGTTGAGGTTCAGGCCGATCACCTTGTGCTCCACCACACCGAGGTCCCGGGCCACGCGCTCGGCGGCGTGCAACTCGGCCCGATGGCGCTGGCCGTAATCGAAGCTCATGGTGTAGCAGCGGTAGCCTTCGGCGCGAGCCATGGCCACCACGGTGGCAGAGTCCAGGCCACCGGACAGCAGGATCACGGCACGCTTTTCACTCGAAGATGGGTTCTGTGCTTGTTCAGTCATGTCAGCGCCCCGGCTCGTCATTCCACAGGTATTTATGCAACTGCAGTTGCAGACGTACTGGCAGGTTGTCGGCGACGATCCAGTCCGCCAGGTCTCGTGCATTCAAGTCATGGTGGCTGGGCGAAAACAGCACTTCGCCGGCGCGTCGCTCAAGACCGTACTGGATCAGCTTGGACACCGCCCAGTCATAGTCCTCGCGGGAGCAGATGACAAACTTGACCTGGTCGTTGGCAGTCAGCAACTCGATATTCTCGTAGCGGTTGCGGTGCGCTTCCTTGGAGCCGGGAGTCTTGAGATCAAGGATCCGACTGACGCGCGGGTCCACCGCAGAGATATCCAGGGCACCGCTGGTTTCCAGCGAGACCTCGTAGCCGGCATCGCACAAGTGCTGGAGCAAGGGAATGGCATTGGGCTGGGCCAGAGGCTCGCCACCAGTGACGCAGACGTAGCGAGGGCGGAAACCGGCAACCTGCTCCAGCAGGCTATCGAGGGTCCGCTGGCTACCGCCGCTGAACGCGTAGGCACTGTCGCAGTATTGGCAACGCAACGGGCAACCGGTCAGGCGCACAAAAACCGTGGGCAGCCCGGCAGTCCGAGTTTCCCCCTGCAACGAGTAGAAAACTTCGGTGATTCTCAATGTGTCTTGCATAGTCGCCACGGGCGTAACAGCTAAACAGGCTGTCCGCCTCCGTCAGGCACTTCAAGGAACCCCGCCATCGCGCAGATCCCAGGAAGCGTGTTTCAGAAAAAGGGCATGGATTCTAACGAAAAAACCCGCGACAAGCGCGGGTTTCTTGTAACGGAGGCCAACGCACTTACATGCGCTGCAGGTCCCGTTGGGCCAACTGAGCGGCGGAAGTGCCCGGATACTGGGCCACCACCTGCTGCAGGATGCCCTTGACCCGGTCGGTGTGACCGAGACGACGCTCTACGTCAGCCAGCTTGTACAGCGAATCCGGCACCTTGGCGTGCTTGGGATACAGCTGGGAAACCTTGGCAAATGCCTGGCCCGCGCCTTGCAGGTCGCCTTTGGCCAGGTTCACTTCACCCAACCAGTACTGGGCATTGCCGGCGTACTGGCTGTTGGGGTACTTGCGCAGGAATGCCGAGAAGGCCTGGCTGGCCTTGTCGAAATCCTTGGCCTTGATCAGGTCGAAGGCAGCATCGTAGTAGAGCTTTTCCTTGGCCGGATCACCGGGTTCGCTACTGGCGGCTGGCGCCTGAGCAGCGGCACCGGCAGCGCTGTTATCGCCACCGGCAGAAGAATTCTCAGGAGTTGCGGCAGGTGCGACACCGCTTCCTATGCGTCGATCAAGATCCTGGTAACGCTCCAGGCTTTCTTGCTTCATCCGCGCTACATCATTTTGCAGAACTTCGATCACACCCTGTTGGCGTGCAATCTGTTCCTGCATTTGCTGCAGTTGCTGGAACAGCTCGCCCTGTGCCGAGACAGGGGTCGAAACCCCTCCCCCGGCATAGGCGCCGTTCGTGCCATAACCCGCTGGCGGATAACTGCTCCCGCTATTGTTATAGCCGGAGTTGTTATCGACCACAGGAACCGCAGACCACGCCGCGAGCGGCGTGAGACTGAGAGCCAAAATAGTTACAGCACGACGGCACGTTCGCATGACGAATTACTTACGCAGTTCGACGCGACGGTTTTGAGCCCAGGACTGCTCGTCGTGGCCAGTAGCAACTGGACGCTCTTTACCGTAGGAAACCAGCTCCAGCTGTGCAGGGGAAACGCCCTGCAGAACCAGGTAGCGCTGAACGGCTTTAGCACGACGCTCGCCCAGAGCCATGTTGTACTCACGAGTACCACGTTCGTCGGTGTTGCCTTCCAGAACAACGCGAGCGCCGTTTGCTTTCAGGTCTTTGGCGTGAACGTCCAGAGCGCGCATGGCTTCTGGCTTCAGGTCCGAGCTGTCGTATTCGAAGTAGAAGGTGGTGATTGCGCGCAGAGCAGCTTCTTCGCTCAGGGAGCCATCAACAGCACCGGTGTTAGCGCCGTAACCAGCGTTTGGATCAACAGCGCCTTCACCGGCATTGTCGCCGCCTTTGGAGGAGCAACCTACAGCCACAGCCATGGCCAGAGCCAGCGCAGCAAACTTACCAAACTTCAACATTTCCATCGTGAAACTCCTAATGAACCCCAGTGTGTTAAGTGAAACATTGTAGCGCCGCGTCAGTTCAGGTAAGGGGACCAGGACGGTTCTCTGACTTCGCCTTGAGCGGTAGGAAGCGGGAGCCTCACACGTCCATTAATGGACACGAGCATCAAGACTCCCCGGCCCTGCTGGCGGGTGGCGTAGATTACCATGGTGCCGTTGGGCGCAACAGTAGCTGACTCATCAAGGTTAGTGTCTGTAAGGATTTTTACGCTACCGCGCTGCAAATCCTGAGCCGCTACCCGGAAGTTGGTGAAACCATCCTGGCGGTGAATCATTACCAGGGTCTTTTCGTCAGCAGAAAGTTTCGGGTTGGCGTTGTAGTTACCAATAAAGGTCACACGCTCGGCGCCACCGCCATTGATATTGCTTTTATAGACTTGCGGCTTGCCGCCACGGTCGGAGGTGAAATAGATGGTGGAACCATCCTTGCCCCAGAACGGTTCGGTGTTGATGCCCGGGCCACTGGTGACGCGGCTGATCTGCCGGGACGCCATGTTCATCACATAGATATCCGGGTTGCCGTCCTTGGACAGCACGAAAGCCAGGCGGGTGCCATCTGGCGACCAGGCTGGAGCGCCGTTCAGGCCTTCGAAGTTGGTGATCTGCTCACGACGCCCGGTATCGATGTGCTGAACGAAGATGCGCGGGCGCTTCTGCTCGAACGACACGTACGCAATGCGCTTGCCATCCGGAGCAAAGCGCGGCGACAGGATCGGCTCGCGAGACTGCAACAGGGTTACCGCCCGAGCACCGTCGTAGTCCGAACGCTGCAGGGTGTAACGGGTGTTGTTCACCGAGAAACGCTCAGCCGTCACATACAGCAGGCGCGTAGAGAACGCCCCCTTGATGCCGGTGAGTTTTTCAAAGGACTGGTCGGAAATGTAGTGCGACATGTCCCGCAACTGATCAACGCTACCCGACACGCTGCCGGTCAGCACTTGCTGCTCGGTCGCGACGTTGAACAGCGCGTACTGCACCTGCAGGCGACCGCCGGCTGGAACAATGCTGCCGACCATCACGTACTGGGCGCCCAGGGCTTTCCAGTCGCGGAAAATGACTTCGCTGGCCTGAGTCGGCAAGCTGATCATGTTCTGCTTTGGAATCGGTGCGTAGTAACCCGAGTTGCGCAGGTCATCACCGATGATCTGTGCCATGTCGTCCGGCAGCACGCTGCCGCCCTGCCAGCCAAACGGCACTACCGCAATCGGTGTCGCCCGATCACTGCCACTGGTGACCAGAATGTTTTTTTCATCCGCTGCCGCTATCCCTGCCATACAGCAAATAACGACAAGCATTCCTCGAAGAAGGTTTCTCACAAGGCTAGATCCTCAGGTGTGAATGTCATCTTGAATGAACGATAGGGCGCGAAATCCTTCGGACTCAAACCCTGCATTTCTGTCAAACGCCCAATGTTCTTGACTGCCGCCACCGCCGAAGCGTCGAACGGACCATCACCACTGGACTTGATCACGCTGACCGTGGTCACCGTGCCATCAGGCAACATGCCGATCCGCAGTTCCACCGTCATGCCCTTGCGCGCCGAAGGAGGACGAGCCCAGCCTTCCGCCGCACGAATGCGAATCAGGTCATCGAAACTGCCTGCGACACTGTCACCCACCTCATCCGACTTGGTGGCTTCACGCTCCGGCTTATCGGACAGCAAGTCCGCCAGGGCCTGGGCCTTTTTCTCTTCGGCAGATTTGCGCGCTGCTTCCTGGGCCTTCTTCTTCGCAGCGTCGGCCGCAGCTTTCTTCTTGGCATCCTCGGCGATCTTTTTCTTCGCCTCGTCTGCTTCAGCTTTTTTCTTCGCGTCTTCCGCGGCTTTCTTCTTCGCGTCTTCGACGATTTTCTTCTTCGCTTCTTCAGCGGCCTTTTTCTTGGCCTCTTCTTCAGCAGCTTTCTTGGCTTCTTCTTCGGATTTCTTCTTGGCTATATCAGCCAATTGTTTCTCTTCAGCCTTTTTCGCTTCTGCGGCTTTCTTGGCGTCATCCGCCTTCTTCGCCTCATCGGCTTTCTTGGCCTCATCGGCCTTTTTCGCTTCCTCGGCTTTTTGAGCAGCCTCTTCTTTCTTTTGTTCCGCGGCCTTGATCTCTTCCTGCTCGACCTTCTTCTGCTCCAACTGTTCGGCTTCGGTCTGGCGCGCGGCGGATTTCTTCGCCTCACCCGCAATCTTGTGATTGGTCTGGGTGGTTGCCGGACTCTTGGATTTGAGCTGGTACAGGGTCGCTTGAACGATCGGCTTGGCCGGGGGCAGTTCCGGGGTCATGGCAAAGCTGACGAACAGCATGCCAAACACCAGCACGTGCAGGGCAATTGCCCAGACACTAGGCCAGAAGTAGCTTTCCGAGGCGGACGGCTCTCGCTGTTGGTGCATCAGGGCGCCTCGGTAATCAGGCCAACGTTACCGACTCCGGCTTTCTGCAGGCCGCCCATGGCACCCATCACGGCGCCGTAGTCGACGGATTTATCACCGCGAATGAACACCTGGGTGTGCTTGCCGCCTTCATTGCCGGCACGGATGATCTTGGTCACCGCGTCGGTCATCTGCGGCAAGGTCATCGCCTTGTCCTGTTGCTTTTCGGTGTCGACTTCGCTGCCAAGGTTCCAGTAGTAGGTCTTGTCAGCCTTGATCGAGATGGTCAGCACCTGGGTGTTGTTGTCCTGGGGCAAGGCTTCGCTGGAAACCTTGGGCAGGTCAACTTTCACGCCCTGGTTGAGCATCGGCGCGGTCACCATGAAGATAACCAGCAGTACCAACATCACGTCGATGTAAGGCACCACGTTCATCTCGGCAACCGGCTTGCGTTTGTGGCGAACTCGGGCCATGGGTTTTACCTGCTCACTCTTCGCTGGTGTGCACTTTACGGTGCAGGATCGCCTGGAACTCGTCGGCGAAGGTGTAGTAACGGCTGATCAGCGTCTCGCCACGAGCGGCGAAGCGGTTGTAGGCGATCACCGCCGGGATGGCCGCGAACAGGCCGATGGCCGTGGCGATCAGTGCTTCGGCGATACCCGGGGCTACGGTAGCCAGGGTCGCTTGCTGGGCCTGAGCCAGGCCGCGGAAGGAGTTCATGATCCCCCAGACGGTACCGAACAGACCGATGTACGGGCTGACGGAACCGACAGTGGCGAGGAACGGCAGGCTCTGCTCGAGCTTTTCTTCTTCGCGGGAAATCGCTACGCGCATGGCACGGGCCACGCCTTCCATGACCGCTTCAGGATCGACACCCGGTTGCTGGCGCAGGCGGGAGAACTCCTTGAAACCGGCACGGAAGATCTGCTCCACGCCGGAATCCGGATCAGGGTTGCTGCCCGCCTGGCGGTACAGCTTGGACAGGTCGATACCGGACCAGAAGCGCTCTTCGAAGCTCTCCAGGGCACGTCGACCGGCACGCAGCAGATTGCTGCGCTGAAAGATCATGATCCATGAAGTCACCGATGCGGCAACCAGGGTCAGCATTACCAACTGCACTACAACGCTGGCATTGCTGACCAGGCTCCACATGGAGGAATGGTCGACGACGTTAGCTTCCACGCTTTATCTCCTGCTCTGAGTGTGTACCCGCGCTGCTCTCGTCGGCAAAGGCCGTACGCAGAGCGTCTGGAATGGCGCGGGGTTTGAAATTGTCGGCGCGCACACAGGCCACCAGGAACTGCCCTTCACAGAGCAGCGCATTGTCTTTGGCTCGCCTGACCTGCTGAGTGAAGCGCAGGCTGACCCGGTTCAATTCGGTAACTTGGGCACTGACCAGAAGTTCGTCGTCCAGTCGCGCCGGCGCGTGATAACGCGCTTCGCTGGAGTGCACGACAAATAACAGGTTCTCCCCCACCAGCTGCGACTGGGCAAAGCCCAGGTGTCGTAGCCGCTCGGTTCGAGCCCGCTCCATAAACTTAAGGTAATTAACGTAATACACGATGCCGCCGGCATCGGTGTCCTCGTAATAAACGCGACAACGATGTGCGAACGGCTCAAGCCCGTTTTGCGCGCGCATACTCTAGTGCTTACTCCTCAGGTTGCCAATCCGGCCAGGCAACTGTTTTTTCATTCTTGTACGACTTTTCGTGATGTTTTAACCATGCCAGTCCCTAGGACAGCACAAACCCCGAATAAATCGACAAAGAGCGGGTTATTAATCGTCCACGGCATCGAGGAATTCGTCTACCACGGGCATGTCCCCCATTCGTGACGGAATGTTAAGACCGAAGTGCAGGTAGGCGTGCCGGGTCACCACACGACCACGGGGGGTGCGCATGATATAGCCCTGCTGGATCAGGTACGGCTCCAGCACATCCTCGATGGTATGGCGCTCTTCACTGATGGCCGCGGCCAGGCTGTCGACCCCCACCGGTCCGCCGTCGAACTTCTCGATCATGGTCAGCAATAGACGTCGGTCCTGGTGGTCGAAGCCACGCTCATCGACGTCCAGCAGGTTCAACGCCAGGTCGGCGATCGGTTTGGTGATATGCCCCTTGGCCCGCACCTCGGCGAAATCCCGCACCCGACGCAGCAGACGGTTGGCGATCCGCGGAGTGCCCCGGGCACGGCGCGCGACCTCGAAGGCGCCTTCCGGATCCAGGGGCAAACCAAGAATGCCGGCGGAACGGCTGACAATGGTTGCCAGGTCCGCAGTGCTGTAGAACTCCAGGCGCTGGACGATGCCGAAGCGGTCCCGCAGCGGGTTGGTCAGCATCCCCGCACGCGTGGTTGCCCCCACCAGGGTGAA
The DNA here is from genome assembly GCF_059418825.1 of Pseudomonas sp. GW821-FHT07F01. Classification (NCBI taxonomy): domain Bacteria; kingdom Pseudomonadati; phylum Pseudomonadota; class Gammaproteobacteria; order Pseudomonadales; family Pseudomonadaceae; genus Pseudomonas; species Pseudomonas sp. GW821-FHT07F01. The sequence continues at coordinate 477,553 of NZ_JBWKQO010000005.1, read as the reverse complement.
CGGCGGCAGATCGAGCTTGATCGAGCGCGCCGCAGGGCCTTCGCCGATCATGATGTCGAGCTGGAAATCTTCCATGGCCGGGTACAGCACTTCTTCGACAATCGGCGAAAGCCGGTGAATCTCGTCGATGAACAGTACGTCGTGAGGCTCAAGATTGGTCAGCAAGGCCGCCAGATCGCCAGGGCGCTCCAGCACCGGGCCGGACGTACTCTTGATCGACACCCCCATTTCCTCGGCGATGATGTTGGCCAGGGTGGTCTTGCCCAGGCCCGGGGGACCGAAGATCAGGGTGTGGTCCAGGGATTCGTTGCGCCCACGGGCGGCCTGGATGAACAGCTCCATCTGCTCGCGCACGCTAGGCTGGCCGATGTAGTCGGCCAGGCTGACCGGACGAATCGCCCGGTCCTGGATTTCCTCGCGCTCACGGGGGCCCGTGGCGGCGATCAGACGGTCGGCTTCAATCACTTAAATCATTCCCTTCAGGGCTCGGCGGATCATGTCTTCACTGCTCAAGCCTTTGTCTTTGATCGCGGATACGGCCTTGCTGGCTTCCTGCGGCTTATAGCCCAGGGAGATCAGCGCGCTGACCGCGTCCGACTCGGCGCTGGCCACTGGCGCCGGCGCATCCGGCTGGTTCGGCACCAGGGCGAACATGCTCGGCACGGCTTCCCAGGCCTTGAAACGGTCCTTGAGTTCTACCAGCAGGCGCTCGGCGGTCTTCTTGCCGACTCCGGGCACCTTGGTCAGGGCCGAGGTGTCCTGGGCCTGCACGCAACGCACCAGCTCATCCACCTCAAGGCTGGACATCAACGCCAGGGCCAGTTTCGGGCCCACACCATTGAGACGGATCAACTCGCGGAAAAAGTCTCGCTCGCGCTTGCTGGCAAAACCGTAGAGTAACTGCGCATCCTCGCGGACGACCAAATGGGTGTGCAGGGTCAGGGGCTCGCCGACCGACGGCAGGCGATACAGGGTGGTCATCGGCACTTCGACTTCATATCCCAGCCCGTTTACATCAAGAATCAGGTGCGGCGGCTGTTTCTCAGCCAGGGTGCCGCGCAAGCGTCCAATCACGTTTCAGATCCTTAGGCGATGGCCAGCCCGCAGCTGGCGACTCGTTGGGCGAGCGTCTGCGCCGGCTACCCAGGCGCAAAACGCTCAATCCCTAAAATGACTGCGCTGATGCTATCAGAGACGCAGGCGGCCGCCACGACTGCGTGCTGTCCCCAGACCATGGGGCAGCAGGCTGGAACGGGTATGAGCGTGACAGATGGCAATGGCCAGGGCATCCGAGGCATCGATCTGCGGCTTGGTGGTCAGCTTGAGCAGGTGCATGACCATCATCTGCACCTGTTCCTTGTTGGCCCCGCCAGTGCCGGCCACGGCCTGCTTGACCTGGGTGGCGGTGTACTCGGCAATCTCCAGCCCCTCTTCGGCACCGGCAACGATCGCAGCCCCCCGCGCCTGGCCGAGCTTGAGCGCCGAGTCGGCGTTGCGCGCCATGAACACCTTCTCGATCCCCATGGTCACCGGACCGTAGGTCTGGATCACTTCACGCACCCCGCGATAGACGATCTGCAGCCGGTCGGGCAGCTCGCCAGCCCCGGTACGGATACAGCCAGAGGCCACGTACACACAGCCGCGCCCCGTGTCTCGAACCACGCCATAACCGGTAATGCGCGAACCGGGGTCGATGCCAAGAATAAGAGTCATAACGCCTGCTGCTTGAATAAAAAGGCTTGCCGGCCAGGACCGGAACAGCGAAAAGGCAGAAGCCGGAAGCGCCCTGCCGCGCAATGATCACGGCGTCGCACCTCCGGCCTCAAGGTTAGTGCAGTTGAATCAGCCGAGTTGCTCGGCGACCGACTCGGGAATATCTGCGTTGGAATAGACGTTCTGCACATCATCCAGGTCTTCCAGCATGTCGATCAGCTTGAGGACCTTCTCGGCGCCTTCCAGGTCCAGTTCGGCACTGGTGGTCGGCAGCATGACGATTTCCGCGTCCGCAGCAGTAAAACCCGCCGCTTCCAAGGCATTGCGCACGCCATAGAAACCGGCGAACGAGGTGAACACGTCGATCGAACCGTCTTCGTTGCTGACCACATCGTCGGCATCGGCTTCCATCGCCGCTTCCATCAAGGCGTCTTCATCGACACCTTCGGCGAAGGTGATCTGCCCCTTGCGCTCGAACAGGTAGGCCACCGAACCGTCGGTACCCAGGTTGCCGCCACACTTGCTGAAGGCATGACGAACAGCTGCCGCGGTGCGGTTGCGGTTGTCGGTCATGCACTCGACCATCACCGCCACGCCGTTGGGGCCATAGCCTTCATAGGTCAGCTCGACCACATCGTCGCTGCCGGCAGCGCCGGTGCCACGGGCGATGGCCCGGTCGATGATGTCGCGGCTCATGTTGGCACCCAGGGCCTTGTCCAGGGCCAGGCGCAGGCGTGGGTTGGAGTTGGGATCGCCGCCGCCCTGACGGGCCGCGACAGTCAGCTCACGAATCCACTTGGTGAAAATCTTGCCTCTCTTGGCATCCTGACGCTCTTTGCGGTGCTTGATGTTCGCCCACTTGGAATGACCTGCCATAACTTGCTCCAAATTCTCTTTGAAACATTGCCCACGCCGCCTGGCGGGTGCGGGCAACAAAACTCGACCCATAGAAAAAGCGCACCCGAAGGTGCGCCTTATCGGGCCGGCTTATTCAGCCTTGGGCTGTTCGCGCAGGCGGATGTGCAGCTCGCGCAGAGCCTTGGCATCCACCAGACCCGGTGCCTGAGTCATGACGCAGGCCGCGCTCTGGGTTTTCGGGAACGCGATCACTTCGCGGATCGACTGGGCGCCGGTCATCAGCATCACCAGGCGGTCCAGGCCGAAGGCCAGGCCACCGTGCGGCGGCGCGCCGTACTTGAGGGCGTCCAGCAGGAAGCCGAACTTCTCTTCCTGTTCCGCTTCGCTGATGCCCAGCAGGCGGAATACCGCTTGCTGCATTTCCTTGCGGTGGATACGGATCGAACCGCCACCCAATTCGGTGCCGTTCAAAACCATGTCGTAGGCGCGCGACAGAGCGGTAGCCGGGTTGGCTTCCAGTTCTTCCGGCGAGCACTTCGGCGCGGTGAACGGGTGATGCAGGGCGGTGAAGCTGCCGTCGTCGTTCTCTTCGAACATCGGGAAGTCGACAACCCACATCGGCGCCCATTCGCACGTCAGCAGGTTCAGGTCGTGACCGAGCTTGATACGCAGCGCGCCCAGGGCTTCGCTGACGATCTTGGCCTTGTCGGCCCCGAAGAACACGATGTCGCCGTCGACCGCGCCCACGCGATCGAGGATCACGTTCAGGTTGGCTTCCGGGATGTTCTTGACGATCGGCGATTGCAGGCCTTCAACGCCTTTGGCGCGCTCGTTGACCTTGATGTAGGCCAGGCCCTTGGCGCCGTAGATGCCGACAAACTTGGTGTAGTCGTCGATCTGCTTGCGCGGCATGCTCGCCCCGCCTGGAACGCGCAAGGCGGCGATGCGGCATTTCGGATCGTTGGCCGGGCCGCTGAACACCTTGAACTCCACTTCCTTGAGCTGGTCGGCAACGTCCACCAGTTCCAGCGGGTTGCGCAGGTCCGGCTTGTCGGAACCGTAGCGACGCATGGCTTCTTCAAAGGTCATGTGCGGGAATTCGCCGAATTCCAGACCCAGCACTTCCTTGAACAGGTTGCGGATCATGCCTTCGGTCAGGCCCATGATGTCTTTTTCGTCGAGGAAGCTGGTCTCGATGTCGATCTGAGTGAACTCAGGCTGACGGTCGGCACGCAGGTCTTCGTCGCGGAAGCACTTGGCGATCTGGTAGTAGCGGTCGAAGCCGGCCACCATCAGCAGTTGCTTGAACAGCTGTGGCGATTGCGGCAGGGCGAAGAAGCTGCCGGCGTGGGTGCGGCTCGGCACCAGGTAGTCGCGGGCGCCCTCTGGGGTGGCGCGGGTCAGGATCGGGGTTTCCACGTCGAGGAAACCGTTCTCGTCCAGGTAGCGACGGATGCTGGTGGTCATGCGCGAACGCAGGCGCAGCTTCTCGGCCATTTCCGGACGGCGCAGGTCGATGAAGCGATAGCGCAGACGGGTTTCTTCACCCACGTCCGAGTATTCGTTGAGTGGGAACGGCGGGGTTTCCGCTTCGTTCAGCACTTCCAGCTCGTAGCCCAGGACTTCGATCATGCCCGAAGCCATGTTGGCGTTGCCGGCACCGGCCGGACGCAGGCGTACCTTGCCGGTGATCTTGACCACGTATTCGCTGCGCACGCGGTCGGCGGCGGCGAAGGTTTCAGCGCGGTCCGGGTCGAACACCACCTGGGCCAGACCTTCACGATCACGGATATCGAGGAAGATCACCCCGCCGTGGTCACGGCGACGGTGGACCCATCCGCAAAGGGTTACTTCCTGACCTTCCAGGCTTTCGTTCAGTTGGCCGCAATAATGGCTGCGCATCATGGTAGTGGTTTCACTTCTCGTAATTCGAAATTCGATGGAGGCCTTGCGCACCTCAAGGTGCCGGATAGTGCAAGAACTCGCGCGTGTCGTTCAACTTAGTCAGCTTTGTCGCCACCGGCCAGGTTCTTCTTGGAGCCGGTCTTGAAGTCGGTTTCGTACCAGCCGGTGCCGCTCAGGCGGAAACCAGGCATGGACAGCATCTTTTTCAGCTCGGGCGCCTGGCAGGCTGGGCAGTCGACCAGCGGCGCGGCGCTGATCTTTTGAATGGCTTCCAGCTGATGACCACAGGAAGCGCATTGATAGTCGTACATGGGCATGGGGGGCGTCTCGGCAATCCAGATTACTGCTTGAACTACAGCCAGAGCCCACGCCAAAGCCCGGGCTACGTAGCAAAGAGCGGGATTATATCCATTAAATCGGCCCTGTGCAGCCGTATGACCCCATCGCGGGCGTCACCGACCGTCAGGCATCTATCCGGCTGCAACCCCGGAAGGTCAGGAGAACGCAGGTGCTGCCTGCTGGGCGAGGGTGCGAACGGCGTACGGGACGCCATTCGCAGGAGCGGGCTTAACGGTTTTCCAGCAGAGAGCGCAGCATCCACGCGGTTTTTTCATGCACCTGCATGCGCTGGGTCAGCAGATCCGCCGTGGGCTCGTCGCTGACCTTGTCCAGCAACGGAAAGATGCCGCGGGCGGTACGGGTCACTGCTTCCTGGCCGGCGACCAGTTGCTTGATCATTTCCTCGGCGGCAGGCACCCCTTCCTCTTCCTTGATCGAAGACAGCCGGGCATAGATGGAATAGGCCCCCGGAGCCGGGAAGCCCAGGGCGCGAATGCGTTCGGCGATCAGGTCCACTGCCAGGGCCAGTTCGTTGTACTGCTCTTCGAACATCAAGTGCAGGGTACGGAATTGCGGGCCGGTGACGTTCCAATGGAAATTATGGGTTTTCAGGTACAACACGTAGGTATCCGAAAGCAGACGGGAAAGACCGTCGACGATGGATTTACGATCTTCTTCGCTGATACCGATATCAATTGCCATGTTTCTCTCCGTTATCGGGATGGATTCACCCATTCATCTGCCGGACCACTCTAGCAAGAGTACCGCCCCTGCGCCGCCCAGGATCGTCAATCGGCCTGCGGTGGATTGTCCCGTGGCCCGGCCCGGGATAAACCTCACTGAGTTCGAGTCAGGTCAGACAGCAGCAGAAATCCGACGTTCCTTGGAAAAATCACCGCCATCTGTCTAGAACAGGCTTTTGCCCGATTCTCCGAGCTCGGCCTGCAGAAGCGCTCATTTGTACGCCCGGGCCAAGCCCCGCTGCTGATTTGAGAAGGCCTGGGCTTTGCTGTTAAATAGAGCCCGTGTCGCTGTTGCCTATTTCTTCGGCCAGCGCGCATAGGCTGACACCGCGTACGTAACCACCGCCTCACCTATTTGTTCAGAAGCGAACCGTGCGTGATCAGCTCCTCCTTGTGCTTCCTTCTTAACGTGAGTTAATCAAAATGTTGAAAATCGTCCACCTGCTGACAGGCATTGCAGCTTTGCTGCTGTCCTTGATTCCGAGTCTGAGATCTGACGCGGTTCCCTACCTGCAACAACCCGATGCTCTTTACCTGGCCCTTTTCGGCCTGCTCAACCTGATCCTGGCTCCAGTTATTCCCTACTGGAACAAAGGCTCTCGTCATCACCTGCAAAATCTGGTCAGCGCCCTGCTGGTGCTGGTCGTTGTACTGCAAACCCTCACCCTGCTGGCCCCCATGCCAGTCATTGGTGGCCAACCGGCGGTTCTGGTCAGCTTGCTGACTGCACTGATCGCCGTAGTCCTGCACCTGGCCATCAGCTTCTACAAGTCATCACCTTCCGCTTCCGCCACGCCAAGCTACGATATGAGCAATCGTGATACCGGTACCGTGAAGTGGTTCAACACCTCCAAGGGCTTCGGTTTTATCTCCCGGGATTCCGGCGATGATATTTTCGTGCACTTTCGCGCCATTCGCGGAGAAGGCCATCGCGTCCTGGTGGAAGGCCAGCGCGTGGAGTTCTCGGTAATGAACCGTGACAAGGGCCTGCAAGCCGAAGACGTGATTGCCGCGCTGCCGCGCCGCTGATCGGCCGCCCATAAAAAAACCGCGCCCAGGCGCGGTTTTTTATGGCCAACGATCCCCTCAATAATGAGGGGGTGGCGCTTCCTCTTCGAACGACTCGAACTGCCCGACCATTTCTTCCTGGCGCTTGAGCAATGCCGCCATCTGCAACTGCAGGCGCTCCACTGCCCTCTGCTGGGCCACCAGCACATCGTTCAAGGCCTGAATGGTGTCATCCTGAAACGCCAGGCGGCTCTCCAGGTCGGTTACACGCTCTTGCAGACTCATGCCTCACCCCTCCAGAAACTGAAAATCATCGGTCAGCACCAACCGCAGGCGTTCACGGATCGCCGCCACTTGCTCGGTGCTGTAAGGCTTGGCCGGATGCTTGCCCCATACCGGTGCCGGCCATGCCGCATCATCACGCCTGCGCACGATCACGTGCATATGCAGTTGGCTCACCACATTGCCCAACGTCGCCACATTCAACTTGTCGGCATCGAACGAGTCCTTGAGCAACTCGGCCAGCGCGGTGGTTTCCTGCCATAGCTGTTGCTGATCGGTGACATCCAGTTGAAACAACTCGCTGATATCCTCGCGACGCGGCACCAGGATGAACCAGGGATAGTTGGCGTCATTGGACAGCAGCAACCGGCAGAGGGGGAAATCCCCGAGGGTCAATGTGTCTTGTTGCAGCCGTGAATCTAAAGTGAACACCGCGTTTACTCCCGCTCAGCTTGTTTCAGCCCGGCGTCCAGTAGACGGACTCCTGCCAGGCGACAGACGCGCAGCATACCTGCGAATGCCCTGCGCTTCATGACCAATGAGCCAGAGACCGGACAGCACACACCCAGGCACGGCAAGGAGCCGATCGCGATGCAAAGGCCACGCCCCACAGCAGGACATTTTCTCGCGCCTCGCACCATTTGCGCCCACAACCCGCAGACCATTCGGAAAATGACCCGAGCCAACCCTTGCGCCCCTTATTTTGCCTGGGCCTGACTGTATGAATCGTGCACAGCGTTGCAAAAGTTTTGCACCAGAATCGCACAGGCGGTCTACGCTAAATTCCTCAAGCATCCGCCGTTTACTCACTTTGCAGTGTGCAGCGGTAACGTTTCGCCGCACTGTGCAACTTAATGCACAGCCCTGCACCAGGAAAACCACAGAGTCAAGCCAAACAAAACGCCCCTTGAAACAGCGATTTTATGCGGTTTTTACAGGCCCGAACGGCTCTTTGAAGAAAAATGGGTGGCTAGATTCAGTTTGTGCACGCTTGTTGCATTCAACCCCGCATCGTCTGCAACGGTCTAACGGAAGTCAGGCCTTACAGACTCATAATAATAGTGGCAGGGCTGCCCCGCGGTGCTTTTTAGAGTGTGTGCATGGGGACTTGTTTCCTTCATTCTCGGCTTCGAAAAACACTGCTGAAAGTTGTCGGCCTGGATACAGACTGACTGCAGAATTACGACGCCTATCGAGCAAATTGCGACAGGGCCGTAAAGAAGCTGAAAGGATAGATAGGCAAGTATCGCCAACATTGTCAGCGTGATATAAGTTTGCGCCGACACAAAAAGAAAGAGCCGCCCAGATAAAAAAACAGGTGGGACGGCAGTACTCTTCTAAAAACCAAAGGAGCAAATCACGATGCGCGTGATGAAGTGGAGCATGATCGCCCTGGCTGTATCAGCAGGCACCTCGCAGTTTGCAATTGCATCCTCCCAGGACGATGCAAAAGGCTTTATCGAAGATAGCACCCTGACAGCCAAAACCCGTCTCGAGTACATGAACCGTGATTTCAAGAACGGTGCAGGCAACCATGCGCGTGACGACGGTACTTTCAAGAGCGGCTATCGCCAAGATACCGGCCTGAGTGAACTGCTGCAGTACAACTCCGGCTTCACTCAGGGCACCGTAGGCGTCGGTGTCGATGCTTTCGCCATGGGCGTGATCAAACTCGACGGCGGCGCAGGTCGCTCCGGTAACGGCCTGGCCGCCAACAATAGCCTCGGCCAACCCGAAAAAGACTCTTCGGCCGTAGGCGGCGCAGTCAAATTCCGCATCTCCGACACCGTGCTCAAGTACGGCGACCAGATGGTTGCAAGCCCTGTGTTCTCCACCGACGACAGCCGTCTGCTGCCTGAAGTGGCCACCGGTACCTTGATCACCAGCAAAGAGATCAAAGGCCTGGAACTGAACGCTGGTCACTTCACTGCACTGCGCTCGCAAACCGGCCAGTACAACGACAGCATCAACGGTCGCAACGGTGACACCGGCCTGAAAAACCCGGGCCTGACCGCTGCCGACTTCGCGGGCGCTACCTACCAGTTCACCGATAACTTCGTCGGTGGCGTGGCCGCGTCCAAGGTCGATGACTACTTCAAGAAGCAGTACATCAACCTGAACTACACCTTCCCGATCGCCGATAACCAGTCGCTGAACCTCGACTTCAACGGCTATCGCACCGAAGACGACGGCAAGAAGCTGTACGGCAAGCTGGACAACAAACTGTGGAGCCTGGCGGCCGCCTACAGCATCGGCCCGAACAAGTTCACCATCGCCCACCAGCGCTCCACCGGCGACACCAACTACCTGTACGGTGTTGACGGCAACGGTACCGTCTTCGTCGCCAACTCCATCCAGATCTCCGACTTCATCGGTGAAGACGAGCGCTCCTGGCAGGCTCGCTACGACCTGAACATGGCGACCCTGGGTGTTCCAGGCCTGAGCTTCATGGCCCGTTACGTGAAGGGTGACAACATCACCACTTCGTCGAACACCGAAGGCAAGGAAAACGAGTTCAACTTCGAAACCAAGTACGTGATGCAAGAAGGTCCAGCCAAGGACCTGTCGTTCCGCCTGCGTAGCGCTGTGTACCGTGCAAACGGTGCTTACAACAAAGACTACACCGCAGACAACAACGACGTTCGCATCATCGTAGAGTACCCACTGAGCATCTTGTAATATCGATGCCCAGCTGATTGCGCTAACGCGCAGCACTAATAAGAACCGCCGCTCCTAATCAGGGCGGCGGTTTTTTTTGCCTCTGGAAAAGTACCAGATCAAATACACAATTAAATAGCAAGCTAACTAACAGGAGTGCTTGGGATAGTCCATGTTCCGCCTCGAAAGCAGATTCACTAGTTGCTATTGGCTAGTATCGAAAACAAACAAGGGGCTGATAGCCCCTTGTCTTGAACAACATTAGCTGACCGAACGGCCAGGTCATGAAACTGACTTATTGCGCTGCTGCTTCCTGAACCACTCGAATCACCCGTTGTGGAAAAGGAATATCAATGCCCGCTGCCTTCAAGCGATCACGGGACAACTCATTGAACTGGAACAGCACGTCCCAATAGTCCGAAGTCTTGACCCATACCCGCAGCGACAAAGTAATGGCGCTATCGCCCAGGGTAGAAACCACAGCTACCGGGGCCGGATCGGCCAGTACCCGCTCATCCTTGGCCAGTTCCAGCAACACCTCGCGGGCCTTCTGCAGGTCCGCGTCATAGTCCACACCCACGTCGAACACCACCTTGCGGGTCGGCTGACGGTTGTAGTTGGTGATGATGCCGTTGGACAGGTTGCCGTTGGGCACGATCACTGTCTTGTTGTCACCGGTACGCAGCACGGTGTGGAAGATCTGGATGCTGTCGACGGTACCGCTGATGCCCTGGGCTTCGATCCAGTCACCGATACGAAACGGGCGGAACAGCAGGATCAATACCCCACCGGCGAAGTTCGCCAGGCTGCCTTGCAGCGCCAGGCCGATGGCCAGGCCGGCAGCACCGATCGCAGCCACGAAGGAGGTGGTTTCGACACCGATCATCGAAGCCACACTGACAATCAGCAGGACCTTGAGAATGATGTTGGCCAGGCTGCTGATAAAACCTTGCAGCGCCAGGTCGGCATTGCGCAGGGCCAGCAACTTGCCCACTTTGTGAGTCAGTTTGTTGATCAACCACCAGCCGATGGCCAGGGTGATGACAGCCAGCAGCACCCGGCTGCCGTATTCCATGATCATTGGAATCCAGGCCTGGGAGGCCCGGACCAGATTGTCTACTTCAGCGTTCAAATCCATCTATTTCTCCAGATTCCCGGGGTTGCGGCGCACATGACTGACAGGCAGAACGACCAGCCCCGCGGGAGCTCAATCGTTTCTGCCATTCCTCCGGCCTCGGACGCCAATAAGCTCTAGAGGTTCCCGGAGAAGCCGATCAATCGCGGAAGTTGTTGAATTGCAGCGGCATGCCGAACTCTTTGGCACGCAGGGCGGCGATGGCCTCTTGCAGGTCGTCACGCTTTTTGCCGGTCACCCGTACTTGCTCGCCCTGAATGGCGGCTTGCACTTTCAACTTGGCGTCCTTGATATGGGCGACGATTTTCTTCGCCAGTTCTTTATCGATACCTTCCTTGAGGACCGCTTCCTGCTTCATCACCTTGCCCGAGGCATAGGCGTCCTTGACCTCCAGGCACTGCACGTCGATCTTGCGCTTGACCAGGGCCAGCTTGAGAATCTCGATCATCGCTTCAAGCTGGAACTCGGCCTCGGCGGTCAGGTTGACGGTCAGTTCCTTGTCCTTGAACTCGAAGCTGCCCTTGCCCTTGAGGTCGTAGCGGCGATCCAGTTCCTTGACGGCGTTTTCCACCGCGTTGGTGACTTCGTGCTTGTCCAGTTCGGATACCACGTCAAACGACGGCATGTAATCTCTCCAAATAAAAAGGGGCGCTGTTCAAAACATCGAACACGCCCGGCTTGCGGTTAAAATCCGCGCTCATTATAACGGGTCTTTCCCCTCCTTCACCCCGCGCCCTCCCCCGGGCGGCCAAACAGAGCGAAAACCTGATGTCCACCACCTGGCATGTTCTCGGCGCCGGCAGCCTCGGCACCCTGTGGGCCTCCCGCCTGGCCCGCGCCGGCTTGCCGGTACGCCTGATTCTGCGTGACGCCGCCCGCTTGCAGGCCTATCAGGCGGCCGGCGGCCTGACCCTGGTAGAACAGGGCCAGAGCAGCCTGCTGGCAATTCCTGGAGAAACCAGCACCAGCAGCGCCCCCATCCAGCGCCTGTTGCTGGCCTGCAAGGCCTACGACGCCGAGGCGGCAGTGGCCAGCATCGCCCCGCGCCTGGCGCCGGGAGCCGAACTGATCCTGCTGCAGAACGGCCTGGGCAGCCAGGATGCCGTGGCCGCCCGAGTACCCCAGGCACGCTGCATTGCCGCCTCCAGCACCGAGGGCGCCTTCCGCGATGGCGACTGGCGCGTGGTCTTTGCCGGCCACGGCTACACCTGGCTGGGGGACTCGGGGCACCCCACGCCGCCGATCTGGCTCGACGAATTGGCGGCCAGCGGCATTCCCCATGAATGGAGCACCCAGATCCTCACCCGGCTCTGGCGCAAGCTGGCACTCAACTGCGCGATCAACCCACTGACGGTACTGCATGACTGCCGTAACGGTGGCTTGCAGCAGCATCAGTGCGAAGTGGCCACCCTGTGCGCCGAGCTGAGCGAGCTGCTGCAATGCTGCGGGCAACCCGCCGCCGCGCAAAACCTGCAACAGGAAGTGGAACGGGTGATCCTGGCCACCGCCGCCAACTATTCCTCAATGCACCAGGATGTCAGCAACGGGCGGCGTACCGAAATCAGCTACCTGCTGGGTTACGCCTGTGAAGCCGCTGCCCGGCATCGCCTGCAACTGCCTCATCTGCAGCAGTTGCAACAGCGCCTGGTGAACCAGCTGCAGCAACGCGGATTGCCCAGCGCCTGAGCAGCGGCTACGCTCCCCACTTGCTCATTTCCAGCGATATAGCCGATGCCATTGCGCCAGCGCCTCGAAAACCTGCCAGTGGGCCAAAAGCTCCTGGCCGCCCTGCTTGTCCTGCTGACCACCGTTCTGCTGGTCGCCAACCTGACCTTTATCAGCGCGGCCTACTGGATCTCCCAGGAAAGCATGGCGCCCCAGGCGCTGCAGACCATTGGCCGCCTGGTGTCCAATCCGATCCTGGCGATCCAGGCGCTGAACTCCCCCGAAGATGCCGAGAAGCTGCTCAACGAACTCGACAGCTATACCCCGCTGCGGGCTGCCGCACTCTATGACGGCAAGGGCCAGCGCCTGGCCCAGTTGCAGCACGGCGAACGCCTCAAGCTGCCCGAACGCTACCGGCACATCGAAGCCTGGCAAATGACCGAGTTTCGCAGCAACCAGGTCATCACCCTGCCCCGCCCGGGCCAGGCCCCCGGCCACCTGCTGCTGGTGGCCACCAGCGAACTGCCGATGGCCTTCTACACCGGCACCCTGACCGCCAGCCTGGGAATCCTGATCTTCAGTGTGCTGCTGTGGCTGGTCATCGCCCGGCAGATCAAGCGCCTGATCACCCAGCCGATCCATCAGCTCGAGGAACTGTCGCGCCAGGTCACCCGCGAGGAGAACTACGCCCTGCGCGCAGCCCGGGGCAACCACGATGAAATCGGCAGCCTGGCAGAAGCCTTCAACACCATGCTGTCGCGCATCGAAGCTCGCGAGCAGCAGCTCAAGCGCGCCCGGGACGACTCCCAGGCCGCCTACGACCAGGCCCAGGGGCTGGCGGAGGAAACCCGCCATACCAACCGCAAGCTGGAACTGGAAGTCCAGGTGCGCAGCAAGATCGAGAAGAAGCTCACCGGCTTTCAGAACTACCTCAACAGCATCATCGACTCCATGCCCTCGGCGCTGATCGCTCTGGATGAACAGCTCTACGTCACCCAGTGGAACCAGGAAGCCAGCGCCCTGTCCGGCACCCGGCTCGACGAAGCCCTGAACCAGCCAATCTTCCTCGCCTTCGAACCGCTCAAGCCGTTCCTGCCGCAACTCAAGGAAACCGTCGAACAGCACACGGTGACCAAGGTCGAGCGGGTCACCTGGTTCAAGGACGAAGAACCCAAGCACTACGCCCTGACCTTCTATCCCCTGATGGGGGGCGCCGGACGCGGGGTGGTGATCCGTATCGACGACATCACCCAGCGCCTGTCCCTGGAAGAGATGATGGTGCAATCGGAGAAAATGCTTTCGGTGGGCGGCCTCGCGGCCGGCATGGCCCATGAGATCAACAACCCGCTGGGAGCGATCCTGCACAACGTACAGAACATTCGCCGACGACTGTCTGCCGATCTGCCAAAGAACCTTGAGCACGCGCAGCAGATCGGTGTTGAACTGCAGACCGTCAATCGCTACCTGGAAAGCCGCGAAGTGCCGCAACTGCTCGATGGCATTCAGCAGGCCGGAGCCCGGGCGGCGAAGATCGTCACCCACATGCTCAGCTTCAGCCGGCGCAGCAACCGGCAGATGGCCCCCTGCGACCTGCCGGCGCTGATCGACCAGGCGGTGGAGATCGCCAGCAACGACTTCGACCTAGCCATTGGCTTCGACTTCAAGGGCCAGGCGATCATTCGCCAGTTCGACCCGAACCTGGGCCCGGTTCCCGGCACTGCCAACGAACTGGAACAGGTGCTGCTCAACCTGCTGAAAAATGCCGCCCAGGCCATCCATCAGCGTGAAGATGACAGCGAACCCGGACGTATCATCCTGCGTACCCGTTTGAATCCGCCCTGGGCAGAGATCCAGGTGGAGGACAACGGAATCGGCATGAGCGAAAACGTGCGCAAGCGTACCTTCGAGCCCTTCTTCACTACCAAGGAAATCGGCCAGGGCACCGGGCTCGGCCTGTCGGTGTCGTACTTCATCATCACCAATAACCACAAGGGGCAGATGGAGGTGCAGTCCACTCGCGGGCAGGGCACTTGCTTCACCTTGCGCCTGCCCCTGGCCAGCAGCCAGCCGCTGGTCCAAGAACCGTTACCACTGGAGAACTGAACATGGGCTTTCGCTTGTCGAAGATCTACACCCGCACTGGCGACAAAGGCGAAACCGGACTGGGGGATGGCCGTCGGGTGCCCAAGGATCACCCTCGGGTCGAAGCCATTGGCGAGGTTGATACCCTGAACAGCCAATTGGGCCTGCTACTGGCAGGCCTCGGTGAGCAGAGCGGTGCCTGCCCCGGGCTCGAAGAAGTGATCACAGTGCTGGCTCCCTGTCAGCATCGGTTGTTCGACCTGGGTGGCGAGCTGGCGATGCCGGTCTATCAGGCCCTCAACGAGGCCGAAGTACAGCGCCTGGAGGCGGCCATCGATCTGTGGAACGAGGAGTTGGGCCCGCTGGAGAACTTCATCCTGCCCGGCGGCTCGGTGCTGATCGCCCAGGCCCATGTCTGTCGCAGCCTGGCCCGCAGCGCCGAGCGTCGCTGTCAGCACCTGAATGCCGTTGAGCCTTTGCAAGGGGTTGGGCTGGCCTACATCAATCGCCTGTCGGACCTGCTGTTTGTCGCCGCGCGACTGATCGCCAAGCGCCAGGGCATTGCCGAAATCCTCTGGCAGGCCGCCGCCAAGCCCTGACCACGCGGCTTGCGGGCGAAAGGGCCTGCAAGCGCCCGACGATGCCTCTCAGGCAAGCCTGCTCCCGCAGACCTGGGCCCAGGCTGCCATTGAGGATGTCTTCAATCCTGCGGCCAGAAGGCGCGGATACCCGCTACACCTTGAGCACCCGCTGCCCAGGCCTGCTGGCATTCGGCGGGCCCCACGCCACCCAGCAGATACACCGGCTTGTTGAAACCGCCGATCAGTTGCTCGGCCTGTTGCCAGCCCAATGGCTGTGCATCCGGATGGGTCTGGGTGGGCTGTACCGGAGACAAGGTCACGAAGTCCACGTCCATCTGCTGGGCCAGGGACAGCTCCTCGGCGTTATGGCAGGAAGCCGCCAACCAGCGATCCTTGCCGAACGGCCGCCCGGCGCTGGCGTACTTGCGCAGTTGCGCCGCAGTGATGTGCCAGCCCGCCGAGGGGAAATCCCCCAGCCATTCGAAGGGCCCCTTGAGCATCAGTTGCGCCTTGCCGGCGCACAGGCCCACCGCATCCACCGCCAGGTCGCGGTACTGCGGGTCGTAGCCGCCGGGAGCCCGCAGTTGAATCAGCTTGCAGCCCTGGGCCACGGCTTTTTGCATGCCTCGCAGCAGGGTCGGGGTTTCCAGCCCTTCCGGGGTAATCAGGTATTGGGCTGGCAGACGCGCGGCAGCGACAATCGGCTGATTGGCCGCGGGGAACTCATAGTCGGCCAGCTCACGAGCAGTGACCCAGGCCAGAGGTTGCCCTTCGGCGCCGTGAGGCTCACCGCTGAACGCCGAGACTTCCCAGACATCCAGCAGTACCTGCTTGTCCGGATAATCGTGCTGCACCTTGATCAGCGGGCGCGCTGCGGTGACGACGATGCCCAGCTCTTCCTGTAGCTCGCGGGCCAGCGCGGCTTCGACCGCCTCCCCGGGCTCGACCTTGCCGCCGGGGAACTCCCACAGGCCACCTTGATGTTGAGTATCGGCACGCCGGGCAATCAGGATCTTGCCGCTGGCATCCCGGATAACGGCCGCAGCCACATGTACTCGTTTCACCGCACTACTTCCTCTGCTCAGGCATGTTGGCCAGGCCCTTGCGGGCCGGGCGTTGGATCTGCGCTTCGCCGGCAAGCCGGCTCCTACAGCAGGAGCGGCAACGCCGGCGAGGTTCTTAGGTGCGGTATTCCGCGTTGATCTTCACGTATTCGTGAGACAGGTCGGTGGTCCAGATGGTTTCGCTGCACGCGCCACGGCCCAGTTCGATGCGGATGGTGATTTCTTCCTGCTGCATCACCGCCGCGCCCTGGGCTTCGGTGTAGCTGGCGGCACGGGCGCCACGGCTGGCAATGCAGACTTCGCCGAGGAACACGTCGATCTTGCTGACATCCAGGTCCGGCACCCCGGCACGACCTACTGCCGCCAGGATGCGGCCCCAGTTCGGGTCCGAAGCGAACAGCGCGGTCTTGATCAGTGGCGAGTGAGCCACGGTGTAGCCCACGTCCAGGCACTCCTGGCAAGTAGCCCCGCCGTTGACTTCCACAGTGACGAACTTGGTCGCGCCCTCACCGTCACGGACGATGGCCTGGGCCACTTCCATGCACACCTCGAACACAGCCTGCTTCAGGGCAGCGAACAGCGGGCCCTCGGCCTTGGTGATTTCCGGCAGCTTGGCCTGCCCCGTGGCGATCAGCATGCAGCAGTCGTTGGTCGACGTGTCGCCGTCGATGGTGATGCGGTTGAAGGACTTGTTGGCACCGTCCAGCAACAGATTCTGCAGCACTTCGCGGGAGACTTTGGCGTCAGTGGCGATGTAGCCGAGCATGGTTGCCATGTTCGGGCGGATCATCCCCGCGCCTTTGCTGATGCCGGTCACGGTGATCGTCACGCCATCATGTTGGAACTGGCGGCTGGCGCCCTTGGGCAGGGTATCGGTGGTCATGATGCCAGTGGCGGCGGCAGCCCAGTTGTCCACGGACAGGTCGTCCAGCGCAGCTTGCAGAGCGCCTTCGATTTTCTCTACCGGCAATGGCTCGCCGATCACCCCGGTGGAGTAAGGCAGTACGGCGCTGGCATCGACGCCGGTCAGCTCCGCCAGCTTGGCGCAGGTGCGGGACGCCGCGGCCAGGCCCGGCTCACCAGTGCCGGCGTTGGCGTTACCGGTGTTGGTCAGCAGATACCGCACCGGGCCTTGTACCCGCTGCTTGGCCAGAATCACCGGTGCGGCGCAGAACGCGTTGAGGGTGAACACCCCCGCCACCGTGGAGCCTTCGGCACAACGCATGACCACCACATCCTTGCGCCCCGGGCGCTTGATGCCGGCCGAAGCGATGCCGAGCTCGAAGCCGGCAACCGGGTGCAACGTAGGCAAAGGACCAAGACCAACAGCCATGAATGCGCTCCTCTTATCAGGTGTCTGCACCGTCGTCTCAAAAGACGGTGCCGCAAATGGAAAAACGCCGCGACGGCTGATGCCGTCACGGCGCGGGTGTTTCAGTGTCTGGCGGGGATCTTAGTTGATCTGGCCGTGACAGTGTTTGTACTTCTTGCCCGAACCGCAGTAGCACAGTTCATTGCGACCAAGCTTCTGCTCGTTGCGCACTGGCGCGGTGGCCAGGGCCACATCGACCTCGACGCCCTCTTCCAGGGCTTCCGGCTGATCCAGCCCCGGTGCCTCGGCGTGTTCGAACTGCATGCGCTGGGCCAGAGCCTCGGCTTCCTGACGCAGGCGAGCCTCTTCCTCGGCCGGGTCTTCGCGACGCACCTGGACGTGGGACAGCACGCGGATCGAGTCGCGCTTGATGGAGTCGAGCAACTCGGAGAACAGGGTGAAGGATTCGCGCTTGTACTCCTGCTTCGGGTTCTTCTGCGCGTAACCACGCAGGTGAATACCGTGACGCAGGTGGTCCATGGTCGACAGGTGGTCTTTCCACAGGTCGTCCAGTACCCGCAGAACAATCTGCTTCTCGAAAGTGCGCAGGGCTTCGGCACCGGCCTGGTCTTCTTTCTCGTTGTACGCGGCGATCAGCTCGTTGAGCAGCTTCTCGCGCAGGGTTTCCTCGTACAGGTGATCGTCTTCGTCGAGCCATTGCTGGATCGGCAGGCTGACACCGAAGCCGCTCTGGATGGCTTCTTCCAGGCCTGCCACGTCCCACTGCTCAGGCAGCGATTGCGGCGGGATGTGGGCGCTGACGGTAGCGTTGAGCACGTCCTGGCGGAAGTCGGCGATGGTTTCGCCAATGTTGTCCGCGGCCAACAAGGTGTTGCGCATGTGATAGATCACTTTACGCTGCTCGTTGTTGACGTCGTCGAACTCCAGCAACTGCTTGCGGATGTCGAAGTTGCGGCCTTCGACCTTGCGCTGGGCCTTCTCGATGGCGTTGGTCACCATGCGGTGCTCGATCGCCTCGCCGGACTGCATGCCCAGGGCCTTCATGAAGTTCTTCACCCGGTCAGAGGCGAAGATACGCATCAGGCTGTCTTCCAGGGACAGGTAGAAGCGGCTGGAACCGGCGTCGCCCTGGCGGCCGGCACGGCCACGCAGCTGGTTGTCGATACGACGGGACTCATGGCGCTCGGAAGCGATCACCTGCAGGCCACCGGACTCCAGCACTTGCTGGTGGCGCTTCTGCCAGTCGGCCTTGATCTGGGCGATCTGCTCCGGAGTCGGGTTCTCCAGGGAAGCCACTTCCACTTCCCAGTTGCCGCCCAACAGGATGTCGGTACCACGACCGGCCATGTTGGTGGCGATGGTCAGGGCGCCCGGGCGACCGGCCTGGGCAATGATTTCCGCTTCCCTTTCGTGGAACTTGGCGTTCAGGACCTTGTGCTCGATGCCTTCCTTGTTGAGCAGGTTGGACATGTGCTCGGACGTTTCGATGGTCGCGGTGCCTACCAGCACCGGACGGCCCTGGGTCATGCATTCCTTGATGTCGTTGATGATCGCGGCGTATTTCTCGTCCGCAGTCAGGAACACCAGGTCGTTGTAGTCCTTACGGGCCAGCGGCTTGTTCGGCGGAATCACCATCACCTGCAGACCGTAGATCTGATGGAACTCGAAGGCTTCGGTGTCGGCGGTGCCGGTCATGCCGGACAGCTTGGTGTACAGACGGAAGTAGTTCTGGAAGGTGGTCGAGGCCAGGGTCTGGCTCTCGGCCTGGATATTGAGGTTTTCCTTGGCTTCGATGGCCTGGTGCAGGCCTTCGGACAAGCGGCGACCGGGCATGGTACGACCGGTGTGTTCGTCGACCAGGACCACCTGCCCATCCTGGACGATGTATTCAACGTTGCGGTTGAACAGCTTGTGCGCACGCAGGCCGGCGTAAACGTGGGTCAACAGGCCCAGGTTGTGCGCCGAGTAGAGGCTTTCGCCTTCAGCCAGCAGGCCGACCTGGGTCAGCATTTCTTCGATGAACTGGTGACCGGCTTCGTTGAGCTCGACCTGGCGGGTCTTCTCGTCGACGGTGAAGTGACCGGCCTTGGTGACCTGGCCTTCCACTTCCTCGATGTGCTGCTCCAGGCGCGGGATCAGCTTGTTGATCTCGGTGTACAGGCGGGAGCTGTCCTCAGCCTGGCCGGAAATGATCAACGGAGTACGGGCTTCGTCGATGAGGATCGAGTCGACTTCGTCGATCACGGCAAAATTGAGCTCGCGCTGGAACTTGTCTTCCATGCTGAAAGCCATGTTGTCGCGCAGGTAGTCGAAACCGAATTCGTTGTTGGTGCCG
The DNA here is from genome assembly GCF_059418825.1 of Pseudomonas sp. GW821-FHT07F01. Lineage (NCBI taxonomy): Bacteria > Pseudomonadati > Pseudomonadota > Gammaproteobacteria > Pseudomonadales > Pseudomonadaceae > Pseudomonas > Pseudomonas sp. GW821-FHT07F01. The sequence goes on along the minus strand of NZ_JBWKQO010000005.1, from coordinate 457,852 downwards.
TAGGTGATGTCGGCGGCGTAGGCAGCACGTTTCTCTTCAGGCGGCTGGAACGGCGTGACCACGCCGACGCTCAGGCCGAGGAATTCGTACAGCGGGCGCATCCAGTTGGCGTCGCGGCGAGCCAGGTAGTCGTTCACGGTCACCACGTGCACGCCCTTGCCGGACAGCGCGTTGAGGTACACACCCAGGGTCGCTACCAGGGTCTTGCCCTCACCGGTGCGCATCTCGGCGATCTTGCCTTCATGCAAGGTCATGCCGCCGATCAGCTGCACATCGAAGTGGCGCATTCCCATGATCCGCTTACCGGCTTCACGGGCGACCGCGAAGGCTTCGGGAAGCAGTTTGTCGAGGGTTTCACCCTTGGCGATACGGGCCTTGAACTCGGCAGTCTTGGCACGCAATTGATCGTCCGAAAGGGCCACCATTTGCTCTTCGAAGGCATTGACGATCTGTACCGTCTTGAGCATGCGTTTGACTTCACGCTCGTTCTTGCTTCCAAAAAGTTTCTTTAACAAAGGCGCAAACATATCGGCAGGATCTTCCACACATAGGGTTGGAGGGCGGCCCCGTGAGTCGCCCGAGCAGCCCTCATGGCCGCATGCGAACGAGCATTCTACCCGGAAACGATGGTGAGGAAAGTGGCGTTATTCCACGATGCTGGCACAGCGCTGTGACGGGGCTCACCTAAAATAAGGGCTTTTCGCTGAACTTCAAGCCCATTGACCACAGAAGTTAATGATTACGATCAGCAAAGAACCAGAAATTGATCAAAGTACGAACAAGCGATGGCGCCGGCGTGGCGGGCGCTTTCTGCTACCATGGCGCCTCTGTAACTTCAGGTTTCTGATCATGGCATTTCGCCCCCTTACGGCACGCGCTCCCGCCGTTCTTCTTCGCGAAGCCAAGCCTCTGAAAGCCATACTCGGCCACGCCCAGCGCCTGGCGCATCTGCAGCGCCTGCTGGAAAGCCAGCTGCAGCCGGCCGCTCGCGAACATTGCCACGTTGCTTCCTGGCGTGAAGGCAGCCTGCTGCTGATCGTCACCGACGGCCACTGGGCAACGCGCCTGCGCTATCAGCAAAAGCGTCTGCAACGTCAATTGCTGGAGTTCAACGAGTTCAGCAACCTGACGCGCATCCTGTTCAAGGTCCAGCCGCCGACGGTCCAGCAAGGGGCCGCGGGACACACCATGGACCTGTCGAACAACGCCGCTGAAACCATCCAGGCCACCGCAGAGGGCATCACCGACCCCAACCTGCGCGCGGCCCTGGAGCGCCTGGCCAGCCACGCCAAACCGCGGGGCTGACTCAAGCCTGTACTTCAGCGCCGCTTGCTGCCGCCGAGCAGGGAACCCATCAAGCCCCGCACCAGTTGCCGTCCCAATTGATTAGCCGCCTGGCGCATGGCCGACTTCAATGCCTGCCCGGCAGCCGTGCCAAGGAACTCACCCGCCCGGTCGGCCAGGCTGGGCTCTTCAGCCGCTGCTTTGCCAGAAGGCTGCTGATCCTGCGGTGCCAGCTCCTTGCGCCCCAGCAACACTTCATAGGCTGATTCGCGGTCGATCGGTTTGTCATAGCGCCCCAGCAGCGGCGAACTGGCGATCAGGGCCTGGCGCTCGGCCTCGGTCAGCGGCCCGATCCGCGACTGCGGCGGCGCCACCAGTACCCGCTGGACCATTTCTGGCGTGCCCTTGTCCTGCAAGGTGCCCACCAGCGCTTCGCCGATGCCCAGCTCGGTCAGTACCGCCAGCGCATCGAAGGCGGGGTTGGGACGGAAACCATCCGCCACGGCGCGCAGGGACTTCTGTTCCTTGGCAGTAAAGGCCCGCAAGCCATGCTGGATACGCAATCCCAATTGAGCCAGGACATTGTCCGGCAGGTCCCCGGGCGACTGGGTAACGAAATACACCCCCACACCTTTGGAGCGAATCAGCCGCACCACCTGCTCCAGCCGGTCCTGCAAGGCCTTGGGAGTACCGGCGAACAGCAGGTGCGCTTCGTCGAAGAACAGCGCAAGCAGCGGCTTGTCCGCATCGCCCCGCTCCGGCAGTTGCTCGAACAGCTCGGCCAGCAGCCATAAAAGGAAGGTCGCATAGACTTTCGGCGCCTCATGCACCAGGCGGCTGGCATCGAGCAGATGAATCCGCCCACGACCATCGGCGGCCGGCTGCAGAATGTCCTCCAGCTGCAACGCCGGCTCACCGAACAGTGCTTCGGCGCCCTGCTGCTCCAGGGTCGCCAGGCGCCGCAACAGCGCCTGGCTGGAGCCGGTGGTCATCAACGCAGCATCGTCCCCGAGCAGCTGCGGGTTGTCCTTGAGGTGGTTGAGCAACGCCTTGAGGTCCTTCAGGTCGAGCAGCAACAGGCCTTCGCGATCAGCCACCTTGAACGCCGCATAGAGCGCCGACTGCTGGCTGTCGGTGAGTTCCAGCAAACTGCCCAGCAGCAGCGGGCCCATTTCGCTCAGGGTGGTGCGCAGAGGATGACCGCTTTGCCCATGGATATCCCACAGGGTCACCGGATAGGCCTGTGGTTGATGCTTGAGCCAGGGCATGCCGGCGATCCGCTCGGCAACCTTGCCCTGGGGGTTGCCCGCAGCACCCAGCCCACAGAGGTCGCCTTTGATGTCTGCGGCAAATACCGCCACCCCGGCATCACTGAAGGCTTCTGCAAGGCGCTGCAGGGTGACGGTCTTGCCGGTGCCCGTGGCGCCCGCCACCAGACCGTGGCGGTTGGCCAGGCGCATGGCCTGGGCGATCGGCAGGCCATCGAGGCCGGCACCGATTACGAGTTGCGATGAGTCAGGCATTTTGTCACCCCTGGTTAATCTTTGGCCTTACACGGTCGATATGAATAAATGATGGATCAGAAGTATCTGAAATAAAGGTCAGGTAATTCCCGTGGGATAGATGGAGATATCAGCTTACTTATAACACCGCCCTTCTGTGCGTTTTTCCAACCCGATGCCCTGGACTCAAAGACCTTAGCGGACACCCCAAGCCATGAACAAAAATCTGCGCTTCAGCCACAAGATCCTGCTTGCCGCCTCGCTGATCGTCATAGCTGCATTTGCACTATTCACGCTCTACAACGATTACCTGCAACGCAACGCCATTCGTGATGATCTGGACAACTATCTTCAGGAAATGGGCGACGTCACGGCAAAAAATATTCAGACCTGGCTCGCCGGTCGCGCCCTGCTGATCGAGAACATCTCCCAGTCGGTGGCCCTCAACACGGACCCTGCGAATGTCAGCAACCTGCTGGAACAGAAATCCGTCAGCTCGACCTTCATGGGGGCCTACCTGGGCAACAATGACGGCACCTTCATCATCCGTCCCAACAGCAAGATGCCGGATGGCTACGATCCTCGCGCCCGCCCCTGGTACAAGAGTGCCGAAAGCAGCAGCGGCTCGGCCCTGACCGAACCCTATATCGACCTGGCGTCCGGCCAGTTGGTGATCTCCATCGTCGACAGCGTGATCAAGGCCGGCCAGAGGATCGGTGTGGTCGGCGGCGACCTGAGCCTGCAAGTAATCACCGACAGCATCAATGCCCTGGACTTCGACGGCATGGGCTACGCCTTCCTGATCAGCGCCGACGGCAAGATCCTGGTGCACCCGGACAAGAACCTGGTGATGAAGACCCTCAAGGACGTCTACCCCCAGGACACCCCCAAGATCAGCAGTGAACTCAGCGAGATCACTGTCGATGGCAAGCCGCGCATTGTCACCTTCACCCAGATCAAGGGCCTGTCCTCGGTGAACTGGTACATCGGCCTGTCCGTGGACAAGGACAAGGCTTTCGCCATGCTCAGCGAGTTCCGCACCTCGGCGATCATCGCCACCCTGACGGCCGTGGCCCTGACCATTGCCCTGCTGGGCCTGCTGATCCGCCTGCTGATGCAGCCGCTGCACGTGATGACCCGGGCCATGCAGGACATCGCCGATGGCGAAGGCGACCTGACTCGACGCCTGAACATCCATAACCAGGACGAGTTCGGCATCCTCGGCACCGCCTTCAACCGTTTCGTCGAACGCATCCACGGCTCGATCCGCGAAGTGTCCTCGGCCACCGAGCACGTCAACGAAGTCGCCCTGCGCGTGGTCAGCGCCTCCAACTCGTCGATGCTCAACTCCGACGAGCAGGCCAGCCGCACCAACAGCGTGGCCGCCGCCATCAATCAGCTCGGGGCCGCCGCCCAGGAAATCGCCCGCAATGCCGCCCAGGCTTCGCAACAGGCCAGCGATGCGCGCAACCTCGCCGAAGACGGCCAGCAAGTGGTGGATCGCAGCATTCAGGCGATGAACCAACTGTCGGACATGATCAGCGCCTCCAGCAGCAACATCGAAACCCTCAACAGCAAGACCGTGAACATCGGGCAGATCCTCGAAGTGATCACCAGCATTTCCCAGCAGACCAACCTGCTGGCCCTCAACGCGGCCATCGAAGCGGCCCGGGCCGGCGAGGCAGGACGCGGCTTTGCCGTGGTTGCCGATGAAGTGCGCAACCTGGCGCACCGCACCCAGGAGTCGGCGCAGCAAGTGCAGGGCATGATCGAGGAGCTGCAAGTGGGCGCCCGCGAATCGGTGAGCACCATGAGCAACAGCCAGCGCCACAGCCAGGACAGCGTGGAAATCGCCAACCAGGCCGGGGAACGACTCAACAGCGTGACCCAGCGCATAGGCGAGATTGACGGCATGAACCAGTCGGTGGCCACGGCGACCGAAGAGCAGACCTCGGTGGTGGAGTCCATCAATATGGACATTACCGAGATCAATACGCTGAATCAGGAAGGCGTGGAAAACCTCCAGGCTACCTTGCGGGCCTGCTCCGATCTGGAGCAGCAGGCAGCACGCTTGAAGCAACTGGTGGGCAGTTTCAGGATCTGAAAGCGCCCAACGCCCTGTCGCCGGCTAGCCGGCGGCAGGCTCAAGCAGGCTTGGGCCGGGATGGCGCCTGGGGTTCCTGCTGCAATTGCTCCCACAACTGCGCGGCATCGGGAAAATCGGTGCCGTCGTCAGGGCTCAACTCATCGGGGTCATAACGGCTCAGGCAACCTTCGCCGAGGGTGGCGGGTGCCTTGGACGTGGCTTTATCCAGTGGATCGGTCATCGGGCTGACCTCGTGATGTGCAAAACCAGGAGCGGGGTATTGAACCCCCGCGCCTGGTTTTTTTTCAATCAGAACACCACAGTCTTGTTGCCGTGCACCAGCACGCGGTCTTCCAGGTGATAGCGCAGGCCGCGGGCCAGGACCATTTTCTCCACGTCACGACCGAAACGCACCATGTCCTCGATGCTGTCGCTGTGGCTGACCCGCACCACGTCCTGCTCGATGATAGGACCGGCGTCCAGTTCCTCGGTGACGTAGTGGCAGGTTGCGCCGATCAGCTTCACACCGCGCAGCGAGGCCTGATGGTAAGGCTTGGCACCGACAAAGGATGGCAGGAAGCTGTGGTGGATGTTGATCACCTTGTGCGCGTACTCGCTGCACAGCTCCGGCGGCAGGATCTGCATGTAGCGCGCCAGCACCACCACTTCGGCGTCGTGCTGCTTGACCAGGCGCGACACCTCGGCGAAGGCCGGCTCCTTGTCCTGCGGGTTGACCGGCACGTGGTAATAAGGAATGCCGTGCCACTCGACCATGCTGCGCAGATCATCGTGGTTGGAAATCACGCAGGCGATCTGGCAATCCAGCTCATCGCTGTGCCAGCGGTGCAGCAAGTCGGCCAGGCAGTGGGATTCGCGGCTGGCCATCAGTACCACGCGCTTTTTCTCGGCGGTATCGGTAATGCGCCAGTCCATCGAGAACTCTTCGGCGATCGGCGCAAAGGCCTCGCGAAAAGCCTCCAGGCCAAAGGGCAGTGAATCGGCACGAATCTCGTGGCGCATGAAAAACCAGCCACTGAGATTGTCCGAGTGGTGGCTCGCTTCGGTGATCCAACCGTTGTGGGAGGCTAGAAAGTTACTGACTTTGGCAACGATGCCAACGCGGTCAGGGCAAGAAATCACCAACCGAAAGGTGCGCATGGGGGGGAAACTCCAGAACTTCGCAAAGGTCGCCATTCTAGCGATTGCGCGACAAAACTGCAGTATTCATTGCATCCAGCGCCCCGGGTAGATCACCAAGGGCCGCCCCGGCCCGGCTTAGCGGCCGCTACTCCAGGCGCCGTAATGGCACTTGTAAATAGTGCTTAACTAGTTTGTGAATAACCGGCCCGAATGCATCAACCTATTAAATAGCGAAATGTCTTTTACGCCTAAACACACTAAGAGAGACGAATAAAACAGCGGTATTATGTTTACTTGCTCAAACTCCCTGACTATTATTGCGACACTGTCACCCAGCCACTCAGCGCTCAATAAGGTAGTCCTCATGTCCCTGATCAACGAATACCGTGCCACTGAAGAAGCCATCAAAGAACTGCAAGCGCGTTTGAAGAACCTGTCCCAAGACGACAAACTGAAAGCCGAACTGGAGTTCGAAGGCAAACTGCGCAGCCTGATGGGCGAGTACTCCAAATCCCTGCGCGACATCATCGCCCTGCTGGATCCCGACTCGAAAGTTAAAGCACCTCGCGCCGCGGTTAAAACCACCGGCACCAAGCGCGCCCGTAAAGTTAAACAGTACAAGAACCCGCACAACGGCGAAGTCATCGAAACCAAAGGTGGCAACCACAAGACTCTGAAAGAGTGGAAAGCCAAGTGGGGCGGCGACGTGGTAGAAGGCTGGGCCACCCTGCTGGGCTAAGCCTCTCCGTTGAGCGCCCGGGCTTTGCAGCCCTACAGAGAAAACGCCAGCATGCTGGCGTTTTTTTATGCCCTGGCAACCCGCTCAAGGAGCGGGGCCGCTGCTCAAAGAGCCAGGCGCCTCGTCAGGGCCTGCACATAGTCCTGCCATTGATCCAGAACCTGACGCTGCATCGGGTCCGCACTTAACAACGATTGCTCAAGCCCTTGCCGGAAACTTTCCAGGGTATTGGGAGCACCGAGTTGCGGATCTAGCAAACGCTGCTGACAAAAAACCAGCCAACGTTCTTGCTCGGCTTTGTTCAATGTTTCTGGAAAGTTGCGGGCACGGTAGCGAAAGAGTAATTCCGGCAAGCGCTCATCATCGAATGGCCATTGTTGCTGGGCCAAGTGCAACGGGTCAGCCTCACGTACTTGCTCACACAAACGCCGGTCACGGTCACCAATAAAACCGTCGTACAACTGTTGCTCCGGGTCATCGCTTGCGGCAAATTCATCCGGGCCATAAATCACCGAAAGTTTATCCCGCCAAACTTCTTGAGCTTCGCTCAAGGCCACAGCCCGACGCTGATATAGCTCCATGTCCAAGTGCAGCCGCTGTTGATCTTCACTGCGCAGAACACTCAATGGCGCCACGACCGGGCAGCGATTGATATGGATGAGTTTCAACGGCACCGGCAACTCGCCTTCGAGCAGATCTTCCCGGCGCGTGTACAAACGCTGGCGCAGGGTTTCGGCGTCCAACTCCAACAGCCCCTGAGGGTCCAGGTGCAGGTCGCAGACAATCAAGGCATTGCGATTGCGTGGATGCCAGGCCAGGGGCAGGACCACGCCGATGTAGTGGCGCGCCGCAGAAAAGCGCCCGGAGATGTGCACCATGGGTTGCAACAGGCGGACCTGATCCATCACCCGCTGCTTGCTGCGCAACTGGAACAGCCAGTCATAGAGTCTGGGCTGTTTGTCGCGAACCAATCGCGCCAGAGCGATGGTCGCCCGGACATCGGACAGCGCGTCATGGGCCTGGCCGTGATCGATGCCGTTGGCTGCGGTCAGGCGCTCCAGCTTGAGGCTTACCTGCCCCTGCTCCTCGGGCCAGACGATCCCCTGGGGGCGCAACGCATAAGCCGTGCGCACCACGTCGATCAGGTCCCAACGGCTGTTGCCGCCCTGCCACTCCCGGGCGTAGGGATCGAAGAAATTGCGGTACAGGCTGTAGCGGGTCATCTCATCGTCGAAACGCAGGGTGTTGTAGCCCACGCCGCAGGTCCCGGGGCGCGCCAGTTGCTCGTGCACCCGGGTCATGAAATCCGCCTCCCCCAGGCCTTGTTCGGCCAGACGGCCAGGGGTAATGCCAGTGATCATGCAAGCCATCGGATGGGGCAGGATATCGTCGCTGGGCTGGCAGTAGAGGTTGACCGGCTCGTCGATCTCGTTGAGTGCCAGGTCGGTGCGGATGCCGGCCACTTGCAACGGGCGATCACAACGCGGATTGATGCCGGTGGTTTCGTAGTCGTACCAAAAGAGGGAAGTCACGGCCTGTTCCTGAACTGAAAGACCGCCGCAGTCTAGGCGTTCAGGCGCCGTCAGGGCCAGCCGCACGAACCGGGGCGAAGGCATTGGACTTGGCGAATTCGTAGTTAATGATGTCGTTTGCCCCTCAGACACTGCTAGCATCGGCGCTGGATTTTTTACCAGACCAAGCCGATAAGTTACCCATGCTTGAGACGACAGCAACGCCAAGGAACGCATCGCTGCACCCGCCACTGGATACGCGCTACCAGGTCGAAACCCCCGAGGGCATCGACCTGCCGCTGCGGCCTGCGGGGTTGCTGGTGCGCACCCTGGCCTTCAGTCTCGACCTGGGCATCCGCGGGCTGGTGCTGGGCCTGCTGTTCATCATCCTGGGCTTTTTCGACGAAGTCGGCGTCGGCCTCGGCTCCATCCTGCTGTTCCTCATCAGTTGGTGGTACATGGTGCTGTTCGAGGTGCTGAACCAGGGACGCTCCCCCGGCAAGCAACTGATGGGGCTGCGAGTGGTGCAGGACGACGGAACCCCGATTGGCTGGAGTGCCTCCCTGACCCGCAACCTGCTGCGCTTTGCCGACATGCTGCCTTTCGGCTATTTCCTCGGCGCCATCAGTTGCCTGCAGCACCCGACCTTCAAACGCCTCGGCGATCTGGCCGCCGGTACCCTGGTGATCTACCGCGAGCAGCCGGTCAAACGCCCCGAACTGCCGCCAGCCGTCCCCCGCACTGCGCCCTTCGCCCTGAGCCTGAATGAGCAACGGGCGATCCTCGGCTTTGCCGAGCGCCAGGGCCAGCTGTCGGCCGAACGTACCCGGGAACTGGCCGGCATCCTCGCGCAACCGCTACATGTACCCAGTGCCCAGGCCACGGCCGAACTCAATGGCATTGCCCGCGGCTTCCTGGGAACCCCATGAAACAAAGCCTTTTCGAACACCGCCACCAGGCGCAATGGCAACAGTTCGAGCAATTGCTCGAGCGTCTGGAACATGGCCGGGCCAAAGCCGAGGAATGCCAGAGCTTCGTCCAGGACTACCGGCGCCTGTGCCAGCACCTGGCCCTGGCCGAAGAACGCGGCTACAGCAGCTACCTGATCGATCCGCTGCAACAACTGGCCCTGCGTGGCCACCAGCAGCTGTACCGACAGCGCAGCGCCTTCGGGGCCAATCTGTTGAGTTTCGTGCTGGCCGGTTTCCCCCGTCTGGTGCGTCAGGAGTGGCGCCTGGTGCTGCTGGCCAGCCTGCTGTTCTTCGGCAGCCTGCTGGCCATCGGGGTGCTGGTGTACCTGTTTCCCGATCTGATCTACAGCCTGGTGAGCCCGCAGCAAGTCAGCGAGATGCAGGGCATGTACGACCCTACAGCCGGGCGCCTGGGGCGGGCCGCCGAACGGGCCTCGAGCGAAGACTGGGTGATGTTCGGCTACTACATCATGCACAACATCGGGATCGCCTTTCAGACCTTTGCCAGCGGCCTGCTGTTCGGCGTGGGCAGTGTGTTCTTCCTGTTTTTCAACGGCCTGATGATCGGCGCCATTGCCGGCCACCTGACCCAGATCGGCTTCGGCCAGACCTTCTGGCCATTCGTGATCGGCCACGGCGCCTTTGAACTCAGCGCCATTGCCCTGTCTGGCGCCGCCGGGCTGAAACTTGGCTGGGCGTTGATCGCGCCGGGCCGCCTGACCCGCGGCGAAGCCCTGCTGCAAGCCGCGCGCGTCAGCGTGCAACTGATCTACGGCGTCATCGGCTTCTTGCTGATCGCCGCCTTTGTCGAGGCCTACTGGTCCTCCATGACCTGGCCGGCCGCCTGGGTCAAATACAGCGTCGGCAGTGCCCTTTGGGGCCTGGTGGCGGCCTACCTGACCCTGGCCGGACGTGAATCCCATGCGCCTGAGTGATGCCAGCGTGGTGATCCGCCCCCGCAGCGCCTGGGAGGCCATGGACCTGGGCGTGCTACTGAGCCAGCGTCATCGGCGCTTGCTGATGAGCAGTTGGGCCATCGTCAGCCTGCCAGTGTTCGCCCTGCTGAGCCTGCTGCTCTGGGAATCGCCGTCGCTGGCGATCCTGCTGTTCTGGTGGCTGAAGCCGGCCTTCGAACGCCTGCCGCTGTTTATTCTGTCTAAAGCCCTGTTCGGTGAAACACCCAGCCTGGGGCAAGCGCTGAAACAATGGCCTCGCCTGCTCAAGCCGCAACTGCTGGCCAGCCTGACCTGGCGTCGCTTCAGCATGAGCCGCAGCTTCACCCTGCCGGTGGTACAACTTGAAGGCCTGAGCGCCGATGCCCGGCAACAACGCCTGGCGGTGCTGCTACAGAAAAATGCCGGGGCCGCGCGCTGGCTGACCCTGATTGGCATGCACCTGGAAGGCGCCCTGTGGATTGGCCTGATGGTGCTGTTCTACCTGCTGCTGCCACAACAGGTCGAAGTGGACTGGAGCTGGCAGAGCCTGATGATCGCCGCCCAACAGGACTGGCTATGGCTGGAACACCTGACCAACGTCTTCTACGCCCTGGTCCTGGTGATCTGGGAGCCGATCTACGTGGCCTGCGGTTTCAGCCTGTACCTGAACCGACGCACCGAGCTGGAGGCCTGGGACATCGAGCTGGTATTCCGTCGCCTGCGCCAGCGCCTGACCGGTGCCAGCACGCTGCTCTTGCTCGCCGGCCTGCTGTTCCTGGCACCGACCCAAGCGCTCTGGGCCGCCGCCCCCAGCAGTTCCGCGGCCGGCCCCGAGACCCCGCGGCTGCTGCAGCAACCGCTGACCAGCAAGGCCTCCAGGGACAGCATCCAGGCCATCCTGGACAAGCCCCCCTTCAAGAACCAGGAGTCGGTCACTCGCTACCGTTTCGGTGACGAGCAAGCCCAGAAGAAGGACGCCAAGGGCAAGCCTCCAGGCTGGCTCAAGAACCTGCTGGAAAGCCTCGGCAAGGACAGTTTCGGCGGGGTCGCCAAGGGCCTGGAGATTCTGCTCTGGGGGTTGCTGCTGGCGGCTCTGGGCTGGCTGATCTGGCGCTACCGCGATTGGCTGCAGGCCTTCGTCAGCCGTCGTCCGCTGACGCGCAAGAAACGCCCCGCGGCCATGCCCCAGCAGTTGTTCGGGCTGGAAGTCAGCAGCGAAACCCTGCCCGCCGATGTCGCCGCCCGCGCCGCTGAACTCTGGGCCAGCCAGCCCCGGGAAGCCCTGGGCCTGCTGTACCGGGCGCTGCTCAGTCGCTTGCTGGAAGACTTCCACCTGCCCCTCAGCGTGGCCGATACCGAAGGCCAGGTGCTGGAGCGCATCAAGGCGCTGCAGCAGCCACAATTGGAGGCCTTCAGCATCAGCCTGACCCGCCACTGGCAGAACATGGCGTACGGTCATCAGGTACCCGGCGCCGATCTGCAACCACAACTGTGCGGCGCCTGGCGCAGCCTGTTCGGCCCCGGAGCACAGCCATGAAGCGCTACCTGTGGGGCGGCCTGGTCCTGTTCCTGGCTCTGGTCCTCGGGGCCGGCGGCTATTACCTGTATCGCCATGCCACTCCCTATCAGGAATTGGTCGATCACGGCCCCTCCCCCGAGGCCCGGGCCAACCCCTACCTGGCGGCCGAGATGTTCCTGCGTGAACGTGGCCTCAAGGTACAACACACCAATAGCCTGGATGTCCTGGCCAGCTTGCCCCCGGCCGGCAACAGCCTGTTGCTGCTGGGAGAGCGCTCGAACATGAGCCCGCCCCAGGTCGACCAGCTCCTGGAGTGGGCCCGCGCCGGCGGCCGCCTGCTCTTCGTCGCCGAGGCCCTGTGGGACGAGGACAGCCAGAAGAGCGGCGACCTGCTGCTGGACCAGGTGCAGATCCACCAGCAGCTCAGCCAGGACCTTGACGAGCCACCGGAGCCGGAAGCCGACGATGCCTATCCGAAGCTGACCAAGGTCTACCTGGAAGACGAACAGGCTCCGGCCTACATCAGTTTCGACACCGACTTCCACCTGGACGACCCGCAAAGCCTGGCGCAATCCTGGGCCAACAGCGGCGTGGCGACCCACATGATCCAGCTTGAATACGGCAAGGGCGCGGTCATCGTGCTCACCGATGCCGATATCTGGAAAGCCCCGGCCATCGGCCTGTACGACAACGCCTGGCTGCTGTGGTACCTCAATACCGATAGCGCTGTGACGCTGCTGTTCAATACCGATCACCCGGACCTCTGGCAGTTGCTCTGGCGCTATTTCCCCCAGGCGCTGGTAGCCCTGGCCCTGCTGCTCGGCCTGTGGCTCTGGCAGGCCGGCGTGCGCCACGGGCCGTTGCTGGCTCCGGCCCCCAAGGCGCGGCGTCAACTGCGTGAACACCTGCGGGCCAGTGCCGACTTCCTGCTGCGCCATGCTGGCCAGGGTGCGTTGCTGCAGGCCCTGCAACTGGATATCCGGCGCCGTGCACGGCGCCGCCACCCGGGCTTCGAGCAATTGCCGGCCGAGGCCCAGTGGGACGTGCTGGCCCTGCTCAGCCAACAACCTGTCGAGGCCATTCGACAGGCCCTGCAACCCTTGTCCGGACAGCGCCTTTCCAGCGTTGATTTCAGCCACCAGGTCGCCCGCCTGCAAACTCTCAGGAATGCCCTATGAGCGAACAACCGATCGAATTCCCCGAGCCTTCCGAGGCCCCACAGCCTCAGGTCCATGCTGCCCAGCAGCGCCAGCGGGCCAGCCAGCTGGCTCAGGCGGTGCGCCTGGAACTGCAGAAGGCGGTGATCGGCCAGGAAGCGGTCATCGATGATGTGCTGACCGCCCTGATCGCTGGCGGCCATGTGCTGCTCGAAGGCGTACCCGGGCTCGGCAAGACCCTGCTGGTACGAGCCCTGGCCCGCTGCTTTGGCGGCGAGTTCGCGCGCATCCAGTTCACCCCCGACCTGATGCCCAGCGACGTCACCGGGCATGCGGTATACGACCTGCAGACCGAGCAGTTCAAGCTGCGCAAGGGCCCGCTGTTCACCAACCTGCTGCTGGCGGACGAGATCAACCGCGCGCCGGCCAAGACCCAGGCCGCCCTGCTGGAAGCCATGCAGGAACGTCAGGTCACCCTCGAAGGCCGAGCGCTGCCCATCGCCCAGCCGTTCATGGTCCTGGCTACCCAGAACCCCATCGAACAGGAAGGCACCTACCCGCTGCCGGAGGCCGAGCTGGATCGCTTCATGCTCAAGCTGCGCATGGACTACCCGGATGCCGAACAAGAACTGACCATGGTCCGCCAGGTGACGCGCTCGACCCGCGCCGACATGCTCGATGTACAGCCTCTGCGCACCGTACTCCAGGCCAAGGACGTACTGGCCCTGCAGCGCATCGCCAGCGAACTGCCCCTGGACGAGCAGGTGCTCGATTATGCCGTGCGCCTGGCCCGGGCCACCCGCAGCTGGCCAGGCCTGACCCTGGGCGCCGGCCCCCGCGCCTCCATTGCCCTGGTGCGCGGCGCTCGTGCCCGAGCCCTGCTGCGTGGCGGCGAATTCGTGATTCCCGATGACATAAAGGGCTGCGCCATGGCCGTGCTGCGGCATCGAGTACGGGTCGCCCCGGAGCTGGACATCGAAGGCCTGTCGGTGGAACAGGTGCTCAAGCAGATGCTCGAACAGATTCCGGCACCGCGCCTGTGAGCCGCCCACGCCAATGAAGCCGACCCGTCTGCTGTTGATCTGGCTGGGTACTTTGACCGGCCTGTACACCCTGCTCGGCGCCGCCCGTGCCCTGGGCAGCGAGGCCCTGCCGCGCCTGGACTCGATTGCCTGGGGCCTGCTGCTGGCGTTGTTGCTGCTGGCATTGCTGGACGCCCTGCGCCTGCTGCGCGTGGCCTCGCCGCAGATCCAGCGCCAGCTACCCGGCAGCCTGCCCCTGGGCCGCTGGAGCGAAGTGCAACTGGAGATCCTGCACGACTACCGGCAACCACTGGATGTGCAGCTGTTCGACCACCCGCCCCAGGGCCTGGGCTTCGAGCACCTGCCGCAGTCCACGCGCTTGGAGCCGGGGCAGGTCAGCCGGATCGGCTATAACGTGCGCCCACTGCAGCGCGGCCACTTCAATTTCGACCAGTGCGAAGTCAGCCTGCCCAGCCCTCTCGGATTATGGAGCGCCAGGCGCCTGCTCAAGGTGCACGACAGCACCCGGGTCTACCCGGACTTCGCCCGGCTCTACGGCGCACAATTGCTGGCGGTGGACAACTGGCTCAGCCAACTCGGTGTGCGCCAGCGGCAACGCCGCGGCCTGGGCCTGGAGTTCAACCAACTGCGGGAGTTTCGCGAAGGCGACAGCCTGCGGCAGATCGACTGGAAGGCCACGGCCCGCCAACGCGCGCCCATCGTCCGGGAGTACCAGGACGAACGCGACCAGCAGATCATCTTCATGCTCGACTGCGGGCGCCGCATGCGCAGCCAGGATGGCGAGCTGGCGCACTTCGACCATGCCCTCAATGCCTGCCTGCTGCTGAGCTATGTCGCCCTGCGCCAGGGCGATGCGGTGGGCCTGTACAGCTTTGCCGGGGAACGCTCGCGCTACCTTGCACCGGTCAAGGGCTCGGCCCAGTTGAGCGTGCTGCTCAATGGCGTCTACGACCTGGACACCAGCCAGCGCCCCGCCGATTACCAGGCCGCCGCCAGCGAGCTGCTGGCGCGGCAGAAACGCCGGGCACTGGTGGTGCTGATTACCAACCTGCGGGACGAGGATGACCAGGAACTGCTGACGGCGGTCAAGCGCATCGGCCGCCAGCATCGGGTGCTGGTGGCCAGCCTGCGCGAAGAGGTGCTCGACCAGTTGCGCCAGAGCCCGGTGCAAACCCTGCCCGAAGCCCTGGCCTACAGCGCGACGGTGAACTACCTGAACAGCCGCGCCGAGCTGCACGAACGCCTGAGCGCCCACGGCGTCGCCCTGCTCGACGCCCGCCCGGGAGAACTGGGGGCCGAACTGGTCAGCCGCTATCTGAGCTGGAAGAAAGCCGGCAGCCTGTAGCTGCTGCCGAGCGCCTCAGGCCGAGGTCTGCAACGGGTGAAAGCTGAAGTAATGACGCAACGCCTGCTCCAGCTCGACAAACTCCGCACCGGCCCGCAACAGGCTGAAACCGCTGTCGTAGTGGTGCGGCGTCAGGTCCTCATGACACCAGAGGCAGCAGGCGCTGAAGTCGATGAACTGCACCTGGCCGTCACCGCCGGGGACTTTCACCCGCAAGTCGAATTCGGCACCGATCAGCATCGGCAACTGGCTGATCAGCATCAGCCCGTCGGCCGACAGGTTGCCAAGGAAACCCACCGGCTTGTCGGTGAAACGATTGAATACTTTTAAAAAGGACGGCAGTTGGTGCCGCTCGATCCGAGGTTCCATGAACATGCTGGGTATCGCTATGAAAGGTCATTAAGCATGACCGCACTAGTGCTTCGGAACAGGCCCTGAATCGGCCCGCCCTCCCGGATTCGATGCGCGAGGAAGACTGCCAGAAGGATTCCAACGCCACTGCCACCAGCCGGGCCGGGGCAGTTTTCGAACAGCCTGTGCAGATGTTAGCTCAAGCACGAGGGGCAATTACACGGCCCCCTAGTGAATCTCTTTTACAACGCCGTGCGACGAACTTGAGCGGCGCCATTTGCCGGGTAGTGCCCCAACTGTTGCAGGGTATCCAGGCGAGCCCGGGCGCGAAACGCGTACTCGCTGGTGGGGTACTGGGTAATGATGAACTGGTAGGTCTGCGCGGCATCGACGAACAACTTCTGGCGCTCCAGGCATTGCCCGCGCAGCATCGACACTTCCGGCTGGATATAGCGACGGGCACGGCTGTCACGGTCGACCTGGCTCAACTCGAGCATCACGCTCTCGCAGTTGCCGCGGTCATAAGCGCGGTAGGCGTTATTCAAATGATGGTCCATGGACCAGCGGGTACAGCCGACAACACTGACGGCCAGGGCAGCAATGAGTACGAATCGCATGGGGTATCTCCTGTCTTGTGCAGTGTATCGACTCATCGGCAAAAATCTTCAAGGTTGTTGCGGTAAACAAACAAAGCAATAAGTAGTGCAAACGAACAATGACTACAACTTCGGAGCATAGTAGCCTCTCGTTGCGCTTGAACTCAGGAGTCCGTGCATGTCCGTTCGTCGTACCAAAATCGTTGCCACCCTTGGCCCGGCCAGTAACTCGCCGGAAGTTCTCGAACAGCTGATTCTCGCGGGCCTGGATGTTGCCCGTCTGAACTTCTCCCACGGCACTCCGGACGAGCACAAGGCTCGCGCCAAACTGGTCCGCGACCTGGCAGCCAAGCACGGCCGCTTCGTGGCCATCCTCGGCGACCTGCAGGGCCCGAAGATCCGCATCGCCAAATTCGCCAACAAGCGCATCGAGCTGAAGATCGGTGACAAGTTCACCTTCTCCACCAGCCATCCGCTGACCGAAGGCACCCAGGATATCGTCGGCATCGACTACCCGGATCTGGTCAAGGACTGCGGCGTGGGTGACGAGCTGCTGCTGGACGACGGCCGCGTGGTGATGCGTGTGGAAACCGCCACCGCCACCGAGCTGCATTGCGTGGTGACCATCGGCGGCCCGCTGTCCGACCACAAGGGCATCAACCGTCGTGGTGGTGGCCTGACCGCCCCGGCCCTGACCGAGAAAGACAAGGCCGACATCAAGCTCGCGGCCGAGATGGAAGTCGATTACCTGGCCGTGTCCTTCCCACGGGACGCCGCCGACATGGAATACGCGCGCAAGCTGCGTGACGAAGCCGGTGGTACTGCCTGGCTGGTAGCGAAGATCGAACGCGCCGAAGCGGTGGCCGACGACGAAACCCTCGACGGCCTGATCAAGGCCAGCGACGCGGTCATGGTTGCCCGTGGCGACCTGGGCGTGGAAATCGGCGACGCCGAGCTGGTGGGCATCCAGAAGAAAATCATTCTGCACGCCCGTCGCCAC
Source organism: Pseudomonas sp. GW821-FHT07F01 (assembly GCF_059418825.1). NCBI lineage: Bacteria > Pseudomonadati > Pseudomonadota > Gammaproteobacteria > Pseudomonadales > Pseudomonadaceae > Pseudomonas > Pseudomonas sp. GW821-FHT07F01. The sequence continues at coordinate 440,673 of NZ_JBWKQO010000005.1, read as the reverse complement.
AACAAGGCGGTGATCGTTGCGACCCAGATGATGGAGTCGATGATCCAGAACCCGATGCCGACCCGCGCCGAAGTGTCCGACGTGGCCAACGCCGTGCTCGACTACACCGATGCGGTGATGCTCTCGGCGGAAAGCGCCGCCGGTGCCTACCCGCTGGAAGCGGTGCAGGCCATGGCGCGGATCTGCGTCGGTGCGGAAAAGCACCCCACCAGCAAGACCTCCAGCCACCGCATGGGCAAGGTGTTCGAAAGCTGCGACCAGAGCATCGCCCTGGCTGCCATGTACACCGCCAACCACTTCCCGGGCGTGAAGGCGATCATCGCCCTGACCGAAAGTGGCTACACCCCGCTGATCATGTCGCGCATCCGCTCCTCGGTGCCGATCTACGCCTACTCCCCGCACCGCGAAACCCAGGCTCGCGCAGCCATGTTCCGTGGCGTCTACACCATCCCGTTCGACCCGGCTTCCCTGCCGCCCGAGCAGGTCAGCCAGGCAGCGATCGATGAGCTGCTCAAGCGCGGTGTCGTAGAGAAAGGCGACTGGGTGATTCTCACCAAGGGCGACAGCTACCACACCACCGGCGGCACCAACGGCATGAAGATCCTGCACGTGGGCGACCCGATGGTCTGAGTCTTCGCCTTGCTGAACAAAAAGCCCCGGTGCCGAAAACACCGGGGCTTTTTCATGCCCGCGTGAAACCGCTGTCCACGGCCTCAGCCCTTGCTGAGAAACCCGGACAACGCGGCGATGGCTTCCGGGGACTGCAGGCGCCGGGTGAATTCCACGCCCTCTTGCTCAATGACCTGGCGCAGTTGTTCGCGGTCCGGCGCCTTCATCAGGCGCTTGCTCACCTGCACCGCTTCGGGCGCCAACTGGCTGAAACGCAAGGCCGCCTCCCGGGCCTTGGCCAAGGTGGCCACACCATCCCCCAGGGCGGCGCTGGCAATCCCCCAGGCGGCGGCCTGTTCGCCACTGAAGCCTTCGCCCAGCAACAGCAACTCCGCCGCCTTGGCCTGCCCCAGCAAGCGCGGCAGGATCAGGCTCGAACCAAATTCCGGGCACAGCCCCAGGTTGACGAACGGCATGCGCAGCCGTGCATCGCGACTGACATAGACCAGATCGCAATGCAGCAGCATCGTGGTGCCGATACCTACTGCCGCGCCGGCCACTGCGGCCACCACCGGCTTGCGACATTGCACAAGGCTGCGCATGAAGCGAAACACCGGGCTGTCGAGGTCCCGGGGCGGTTGCTGGAGGAAGTCGGCGATGTCATTGCCGGCGGTAAAGCATTCGCTGCTGCCGCAGATCAGCACGGCGTTGATCTCGGGATCGCCATCGGCCTCGCTCAGGGCGTCGGCCAGGCGAGCGTACATGGCGCGGGTCAAGGCGTTTTTCTTGTCGGGACGGTTCAGGCGCAGGGTCAGCAGCCCGCCCTCACGTTGCAACTCGATGGCATCGGTCATGGGGATCTCGCTCTGGAAGAATCAGCGCTCAACCACGGGGCAGGAACACATCGGCCAGCAGTTGATTGCGCGGCAGCCCCGCCAGGTACAGGCGCCGGGCGAAGGCTTCGACACTGTCAGGGTGACCGCAGAGTAAGGCCTGGGTTTGCCGGGAAACAAGCCGCAGTTGCGCCAAAGCGGCTGTCAGCTCGGCCCCGGTCCACAGCTCGACGGACAGCTGGGCCCGGTTCGCCGCCAGGGCCGCCAGGGGTTTGGCCAGGTAATGCTCACTGCTGTCATGGGCCAGGTGAATGATACGGATAGGGCCCTGGTGATCCTGGCGCAAGGCCTCGCGCAGTATGCCGAACAGCGGCGCCAGGCCGGTTCCCGCGGCCAGTAGCCAGAGTGGGCGCTGCTGCCAGTCCGGATCGTAGTGCAAGGCGCCGCCCCGCAACTCCCCCAGGCGCATCGGATCGCCCAATTGCAACTGGCGCGCCGCATCGCTGAACTGGCCCGGATGCCGGCAGTCCAGATGGAACTCCAGAAAGCGGTCGTCTTCCGGCAGGCTGGCCAGGGAATAAGGCCGGGCGATCTGGCCGGCGGCCCACAGCACCAGATGCTGGCCGGCGCGGTAACGCAAGGGCCGCTGCGGCTGCAGGCGCAAGCGCAGGACCGAGCTCGACAACCAGTCCAGGCCGCTCACCGTCGCAGGCAGGCCATCACGCACAGGGTCGAAGGTCTCGACGTGCAGGTCCTCCACCACCTGGCACTGGCAAGCCAGGCGCCAGCCGAGCCGACGCTGTTCGTCGCTCAAGGCATCTGGCCGGCTATCGCTGGGCAAGCCCTGGACACAATGCACCAGGCAGGCATGGCAACTACCGGCGCGACAACTGTAGGGCACCGTCACGCCAGCCTGATTCAGGGCATCCAGCAAGTTGCTTCCAGGCGCCACCGGCCAGCACCGGCTGCCAACGGTCAATTCAGGCATCGAGGTTTTCCCAGGCCGCAGAGCAACGATTGCGACCGTCGCGCTTGGCCCGATACAGCGCCTGATCGGCGCGTTGCAGGGCATGGTCCAGATCGTCGCCGGCCCGCAGCAGGGTCATCCCCGCCGACAGGCTCAGGTCTCGTACGTTAAGGCCCACCAGTTGCACTTCGGTGAACGCCAGGCGCAAACGCTCGCAGCAGGAGGTCAGGCGCTCGGCGTCACACTCGGGCAGCAGTACCATGAATTCCTCGCCACCGTAACGGGCCAATACGTCGCCATCGCGCAGGCAAGCCGTGGCCACCGCGGCGAAGGCCTGCAGTACCTGGTCGCCGGCAGCATGGCCGTGGAGATCGTTGATGCGCTTGAAATGGTCCAGGTCGATCAGCGCCAGCCCATGCACCTGCTCCTGATCCATGGCTTGCAGCTCGCGGCTGGCAATGCGCAGGAAATGCCGGCGGTTGAACAGGCCGGTCAGTTCATCGGTGGCTACCAGGTCCTCCAGCTGTCGCATCATGCCTCGCAGCGTGTCCTGATGGGCCTGCAAGGCAAAGCGCCGCTGGCGCATGCGTGAGCGCGAAGCCTGGACATAGGCGGCATACAGGCACATCCACACCAGCATCACCAGCAGCACGCAGACCTGCAGCGCGGCCAGTTGCGGATCACCGAGGAGCAGGCGATAGCCGTCCCACAGGTTGACCCCGGCAAAGCAGAAGAAGATCAGCGCCGCGCTGCGCAGATAGGCCCGGCGGGAGAGGTGAAACAAGCCGAACAGCAACGGCAGCAGGTAGAACACCAGGAACACCCCGCGGGCCTGATCCAGATGGGCCATCAGCCAGGTCTGCCAGGCGATGCCCAGCACCACCTGGACTTCGGTCAGGCTGGGGTCGGCGAACTGCAGGTTGCGTCCGCTGACGAACACCCAGCACAGCAGCCCCTGGCTGGCCAGCACCAGGCCAGTGCCCAGCAGCGCGCTGCCGCTCGAAGCACGGGAATGCCCCGTGACGACGGCCAGCCAGAACAGCAGCAGGATCAGTGCGTAAGTGCCCGCGGCAATGGCGAAGCGCTTGAATAACAGGCTCTGGATGGCTTTATGGGTCAATCGTTGACTCACCGTGAGAAAGGAGGCTTAAAGAGTTTCCTACCCTGCAGGCCACTTGCCACTTTAGTGCTGAGCCCGGCAAATGACTATTCAAATTTAAAACCCCGTCGCCAGGTTTCAGCGCCGACTCAGGCAAGAACAGTGCCCATCCGATGGGCGACTTTGGTTGGCCCGGCCAGCGGGTGTACCCAACCCCCAGGCGAGGTATACTGCCGCGCCTTTTTAGCGTCGCGCCAGTTGTCTGTCCGGCGTGCCTTAGAAGGTGCCTGCATCCGACCGATGCACCCAAGTGCAGGCACCTTATTAAATGTTCCCGTCTTTTAGAGGAGCGCGACTCATGACCGTGATCAAGCAAGACGACCTGATTCAGAGCGTTGCCGACGCCCTGCAGTTCATTTCCTACTACCACCCCGTGGACTTCATCCAGGCGATGCACGAGGCCTACCTGCGGGAAGAATCGCCGGCTGCCCGTGATTCCATAGCGCAGATCCTGATCAACTCGCGCATGTGTGCCACCGGCCACCGGCCGATCTGCCAGGACACCGGCATCGTCACGGTTTTCGTGCGCGTGGGCATGGACGTGCGCTGGGACGGCGCCACCATGAGCCTGGACGACATGATCAACGAGGGCGTGCGTCGCGCCTACAACCTGCCGGAAAACGTCCTGCGCGCCTCCATCCTGGCCGACCCGGCAGGTAGCAGGAAAAACACCAAGGACAACACCCCCGCGGTGATCCACTACTCCATCGTCCCGGGCAACACCGTGGAAGTGGACGTGGCGGCCAAGGGCGGCGGCTCCGAGAACAAATCGAAGATGGCCATGCTCAACCCGTCCGACTCGATCGTCGACTGGGTACTCAAGACCGTTCCGACCATGGGCGCCGGCTGGTGCCCACCGGGCATGCTGGGCATCGGTATCGGCGGCACCGCCGAGAAAGCGGCAGTGATGGCCAAGGAAGTGTTGATGGAATCCATCGACATCCACGAGCTCAAGGCCCGTGGCCCGCAGAACCGCATCGAAGAGATCCGCCTGGAGCTGTTCGAGAAGGTCAACCAGCTGGGCATCGGCGCCCAGGGCCTCGGTGGCCTGACCACCGTGCTCGACGTGAAGATCATGGACTACCCGACCCACGCCGCTTCCCTGCCCGTGTGCATGATCCCCAACTGCGCCGCCACCCGTCACGCGCACTTCGTACTGGATGGCTCCGGCCCGGCGAGCCTGGAAGCCCCACCGCTGGACGCCTACCCGGAAATCGTCTGGGAAGCCGGCCCGTCGGCCCGTCGGGTCAACCTCGACACCCTGACCCCGGAAGAAGTGCAAAGCTGGAAGCCGGGCGAAACCGTACTGCTCAACGGCAAGATGCTCACCGGCCGCGACGCTGCGCACAAACGCATGGTCGAGATGCTGAACAAGGGCGAAACCCTGCCGGTGGACCTCAAGGGTCGCTTCATCTACTACGTCGGTCCGGTCGATCCGGTCGGTGACGAAGTGGTCGGCCCGGCTGGCCCGACCACCGCCACGCGGATGGACAAGTTCACCCGCCAGATCCTCGAGCAGACCGGCCTGCTGGGCATGATCGGCAAGTCCGAGCGCGGCCCGACCGCGATCGAAGCGATCAAGGACAACAAGGCCGTGTACCTGATGGCCGTCGGCGGCGCTGCCTACCTGGTAGCCCAGGCGATCAAGAAGTCCAAGGTCCTGGCCTTTGCCGAACTGGGCATGGAAGCGATCTACGAGTTCGAGGTCAAGGACATGCCGGTGACCGTCGCCGTCGATAGCAAGGGCGAGTCGGTACACATCACAGGTCCCGCCATCTGGCAGAAGAAGATCAGTGACAGCCTGGCGGTAGAAGTGCAGTAAGTCCTTCCTCCGTTCGGCCCAGGCGGCGGTGCTGTTCATTGAATGGCCCGCCGCTTTTTTTATGCACCGCCCTTTCCCGACACTGTCCGCGATCAACGTTAGCCCCGGCGCTCATGCTATCGTTCCCGCCCCCATTGCAGCCTGCCCCGACTCATGGCCCAGATCTCTCGCCCCCTCCGCTTGACGTTCTATATCCTGGTGATTCTTGCTGGCACCGTGCTCAGCGCCGGCCTGGCCATGCGCCATGCAGAACGGCAGACGCTGGTGGAGGAAGCCGCCCGTGCCAATGAGCAGTTGGGGCTGTATGCCAACTCGCTGCATACCCTGATCGAACGCTATCGCGCCCTGCCGGCGGTCCTGGCCCTGGACCCGGAACTGCGCGCGGCGCTGCAGGGGCCTGTGGCCACCGAAACCCAGGACGCATTGAACCGCAAGCTGGAAAAGATCAATGGCGCGGCCCGCTCCTCGACCCTGGAACTGCTGAACCATGAGGGCCTGGCCGTGGCCGCCAGCAACTGGCGCCTGCCCAGCAGCTACGTGGGCCACAACTACGGCTTTCGCCCCTACTTCAAGCAGACCCGCAGCCAGGGCAGCGGGCGCTTCTATGCGGTGGGCGTGACCAGCGGCATCCCGGGGTATTTCCTGGCCAGCGCAGTCAAGGCCGACAACCAGGACTTCCTCGGGGCCATGGTGGTCAAGCTGGAATTCCCCGAGCTGGAACATGAATGGAGCCAGGGCAACGACACCCTGCTGGTCAGCGATGCCCGGGGCATCGTGTTCATCGCCAACCAGCCAGGCTGGCGCTACCGGCACTTGCAGCCGCTGTCGAGCAACGACCTGGAAGAAATCAAGCTCACCCGCCAGTACGACAAACAGCCCCTGACCCCGCTGCAGCACCAGACGCTGCAACGCTTTGACGACAACAGCAGCCTGGCCCGGGTCGAAGGCCCCGAGGGCCGCGCCAGCTACCTCTGGGAGTCCCTGCCGTTGGCCGCCGAAGGCTGGACCCTGCACCTGCTGCGCAAACCGCCGAATGCCTTCGAGGAAACCCGCAATGCCGGGCTTGCCGCCGCCGGTGCCTGGCTGACCCTGGTGTTCCTGCTGCTGTTCCTCAACCAGCGCTGGCGCCTGGGGAAAGTCCGCCAGCGCAATCGCCAGGAGCTGGAGCAACTGGTGGAGGAACGTACCCGCGATCTGCGCACCGCCCAGGAAGGCCTGGTGCAATCGGCCAAGCTCGCGGCCCTGGGGCAGATGTCCGCCGCCCTGGCCCACGAAATCAACCAGCCCCTGACCACCCAGCGCATGCAGCTGGCAACCCTCAGGCTGTTGCTGGATCACGGCCGGGTGGACGAAGCCTACAAAGCCCTGCGCCCACTGGACGACATGCTGACCCGCATGGCCGCCCTCACCAGCCACCTCAAGACCTTCGCCCGCAAGAGCCCCAGTGGCCTGCGAGAACGCCTGGACCTGACCGCTGTGGTGGACCAGTCGCTGCACTTGCTGGAAGCCCGGCTGCGTGCCGAAGACGTCGAAGTGGTACTGCAACTGACCCGCCCGGCCTGGGTCCGGGGCGACGCCATCCGCCTGGAACAGGTGCTGATCAACCTGCTGCGCAATGCCCTGGACGCCATGCAGGACAAACCGCACAAGCGCCTGGAGATCAGTCTCGAAGCCGAAGACCAGCTCTGGCAACTGCGGGTGGCCGACAACGGCGGCGGCATTGCCGAGGAACACTTGCTGAGCGTCTTCGATCCATTCTTCACCACCAAACCGGTGGGTGATGGCCTGGGGCTGGGGCTGGCGGTGTCCTATGCCATAGTCCACGAGCTGGGTGGCCGCCTGAGCGTGGCCAACCAGGAGCAAGGGGCGGTGTTCACCCTGAGCCTGCCCATCGACCTGGAGGCCCATATCCAATGCTGAACTCAGTGATCGTGGTGGACGACGAAGCCAGCATCCGTACCGCCGTCGAGCAGTGGCTGAGCCTGTCGGGCTTCGAGGTCCAGCTGTTCAGCCGGGCCGAGGACTGTCTGGCGCAACTGCCGAAGAACTTTCCCGGGGTGATCCTCAGCGATGTGCGCATGCCCGGCATCAGTGGCCTGGAACTGCTGGCCCAGGTCCAGCGCCTGGACCCGGACCTGCCGATCATCCTGCTCACAGGCCACGGCGATGTCCCCATGGCGGTGGAAGCCATGCGCGACGGGGCCTACGACTTCCTGGAAAAACCCTTCAGCCCCGACACCCTGCTCAGCAGCCTGCGCCGGGCCCTGGACAAGCGCCGCCTGGTCCTGGAAAACCGCCGCCTGCACCAACAGGCCGACAGCCGGGCCAAGCTCGACGCCACCTTGCTGGGGGTCTCCAGGGCCTTGCAGACCTTGCGCCGCCAGGTACTGGAACTGGCAGCCCTGCCGGTCAACGTACTGATCCGCGGCGAGACCGGCAGCGGCAAAGAACTGATTGCCCGCTGCCTGCACGACTTCGGCCCGCGGGCCGGCAAGCCCTTCGTCGCCCTGAACTGCGCGGCGATCCCCGAGCAGTTGTTCGAGGCCGAGCTGTTCGGCCATGAAAGCGGCGCCTTCACCGGCGCCCAGGGCAAACGCATCGGCAAGCTGGAATACGCCGACGGCGGCACGCTGTTTCTCGACGAGATCGAAAGCATGCCCCTGGCCCAGCAGGTCAAGCTGCTGCGGGTGTTGCAGGAGCAGAAGCTGGAACGCCTGGGTTCCAACCAGAGCATCAAGGTCGACCTGCGGATCATCGCCGCCACCAAGCCCGACCTGCTGGACGAGGCCCGTGCCGGGCGTTTCCGTGAAGACCTGGCCTACCGCCTGACCGTGGCTGAACTGCGCCTGCCACCCTTGCGCGAGCGCCGCGAGGACATCCCCCTGCTCTACGAGCACTTTGCCCAGAATGCCGGGGAACGCCTGGGGCGCAGCGTCGCGCCCTTGAGCGGCGCGCAACTGAGCCGCCTGCTCAGCCACGACTGGCCGGGCAACGTGCGCGAGCTGGCCAATGCCGCCGAGCGCCAGGTGCTGGGCCTGGGCGAGCCGGAACCCGACGCCATCGAACCCGGCCAGTCCCTGGCGGCGCAGCAGGAAGCCTTCGAGGCCCAATGCCTGCGCGCGGCCCTGAGCCGGCACAAGGGTGATATCAAGGCGGTGCTCAACGAGCTGCAACTGCCCCGCCGGACTCTTAACGAAAAGATGCAGCGCCATGGACTGACCAGGGAACAGTTCCTCAAGGAGGAGTAACCCCTATAGGACCCGGCTTGCCGGAGAATCAGCCCTCAAGCCCGGCCCCCCCCCCCATCGACGCCTTCGCCCACATGCCCAGGGGCACGGCCGCTTTCGGCAATTTCCCGCTTACCCGCAAGGTGCCGATAGGCGGATTTCCGCTCATCACTCCCGCCTCCCCCCTCTAGCCCGGGCTTCTCGCCCTTGGCACAGGTCCTGCTATAGCCCCAGCAGGCTGCGCTCGCGCGCACTCCACAAAAACAATGAATAGAAGGGTCCTTCATGGATATCTCTAATACCCTGCCTGCCGGGTCGGCGGCTGCGCCCGCCACAGAAAAGACCACCGCCAGCCGCCTGAAGTCGATCTTCAGCGGTTCCGTGGGCAACATGGTCGAGTGGTACGACTGGTACGTCTACGCCGCCTTCTCGCTGTACTTCGCCAAAGTCTTCTTCCCCAAGGGCGACACCACCGCCCAACTGCTGAACACCGCCGCGATCTTCGCCGTGGGCTTCCTGATGCGCCCGATCGGTGGCTGGCTGATGGGGCTGTATGCCGACCGCAAAGGGCGTAAGGCCGCCTTGATGGCCTCGGTGCTGCTGATGTGCTTCGGCTCGCTGATCATCGCCCTGACCCCGGGTTACGAAACCATCGGCGTCGGCGCTCCCATCCTGCTGGTGCTGGCGCGCCTGATGCAGGGCCTGTCGGTAGGCGGTGAATACGGTACCTCCGCCACCTACCTCAGCGAGATGGCGACCAAGGAACGTCGTGGCTTCTTCTCCAGCTTCCAGTACGTGACCCTGATCTCCGGCCAGCTCATCGCCCTGGCGGTGCTGATCGTGCTGCAGAACATTCTGACCACCGAGGAGCTGCAGTCCTGGGGCTGGCGGATTCCGTTCGGCATCGGTGCCCTCTGCGCCGTGGTAGCCCTGTACCTGCGTCGCGGCATGGAAGAAACCGAGTCCTTCACCAAGAAGAAGGAAAAGCCCAAGGAAAGCCTGATGCGCACCCTGATGCGTCATCCCAAGGAGTTGATGACCGTGGTCGGCCTGACCATGGGCGGCACCCTGGCCTTCTATACCTACACCACCTACATGCAGAAATACCTGGTGAACACTGTCGGCATGAGCATCTCCGACTCCACCACCATTTCCGCCGCCACGCTGTTCCTGTTCATGTGCCTGCAACCGGTGATCGGTGCTCTCTCGGACAAGGTTGGCCGACGCCCGATCCTGATTGCCTTCGGTATCCTCGGCACCCTGTTCACCGTGCCGATCCTCACCACCCTGCACACCATCCAGACCTGGTGGGGCGCGTTCTTCCTGATCATGGCGGCGCTGATCATCGTCAGCGGCTACACCTCGATCAACGCGGTGGTCAAGGCCGAGCTGTTCCCTACCGAAATCCGCGCCCTGGGCGTGGGCCTGCCGTACGCACTGACCGTGTCGATCTTCGGCGGTACCGCCGAATACATCGCCCTGTGGTTCAAGAGCATCGGCATGGAAACCGGCTACTACTGGTACGTCACCGCCTGCATCGCCTGTTCGCTGCTGGTCTACGCGACCATGAAAGACACCCGCAAGCATTCGCGGATCGAGACTGACTGAAAACAACAACGCCCGGGTGCAAGGCCCGGGCGCTTTTCGCGATCTGTGGGGAAGCTTTCGCCGGCAAGCCGGCTCCTACAGAGGCTGTACAGGTCAGGAAAGTTCGGCAGCGCCCTGGCGCCCATCGCGGCTCTGGGCCCAGGCCGCCCCCACGATCATCACCAGCAGGATTCCCGCCAATACCGCCGACGAGCCGATGGTGCCGAAATCCAGGCCGCCTTTTTCGTGGGGTTTGGTGAGGAAGTCGCCCAAGGTTGCGCCGAACGGCCGGGTCAATACGAAAGCGACCCAGAACAACAGTACCGACGAGAGCCTGGTGAAGTACTTGAGCAGCACCACCACGGCGATGGTCGAGCCGATCAACAGCGCCCCGCCGGCAAAGCCCAGCCCCGAATCGTCAGCCAGGTAGTCGCCGAGGGCGGTGCCCAGGGTGTTGGAAAACAGGATCGCCATCCAATAGAACATCTCGCCGCGAAAGGTCTGGATCTTGTTGACGTTCAGCGAGTCGCCGCTCAGACGCCAGAGCGCGAAGATCGCCAGCAGAATACCGATCAGGATCAACGAGCCACTGGCATAGCCCAGGCCCAGGGTGCGGTCCATGAAATCCGACATGGTGGTGCCGGCGGTACTGGTGGAGAGGATCACGATCCAGTACAGCACCGGGTTGTAGGTCTTGGACCACAGCTGGGTGACCAGGGTCAGCAGGAACACACTGATCAGAATCATCGAGCTGATGGCATAACCCACATTCAGGGTCATCGACAGCAGGTCCCCCGCTGTTTCGCCGAGGGTGGTCGCGCAGATTTTCATGACCCAGAAGGCCAGGGTGATCTGGGGTAGCTTGTTCATTCGCAAAGGTGCTCCAAAGGTCGCATTCAAGGCGGCCTGTCTATGGACTGCAGGCCTGCGCGGAGGCTGAACGTCAAGGGGTGAAAAACAGGTAAGGCGCGGATGAAAAAATCGTTGAAATATTTTCTTACAAGCAATCTGCTCAATTAATGATCAGTTAATGCTGGATGCATAGCCTGCTAATGAATCCAAGTGGTTACTTGGCTCTTCTATGCAGTGAGGCTTGAACGCGGGATTTGGCGGCGAGGGCTGATCTCATAAACATCGATAAAGTAGATATTTATAAGCATTAATTTGCGCTTTTATATCAACTTTACCGGAGTAGGATTCATTCCAAGCCCAACGTATTCACCTCAACGAACCCGGAGTCACCATCATGAAAAGCAAACTGATCCTCGCCCTGACCCTCTCGGTACTGGCTGCCAACACCTTCGCCGCTGATGGCTACGATCGCACCGGTTCTGCCACCTTCGCTGCCGATGGCTACGACCGCACCGGTTCCGCCACCTTCGCCGCCGATGGCTACGATCGCACCGGTTCCGCCACCTTCGCCGCTGATGGCTACGACCGCACCGGTTCCGCCACCTTCGCCGCCGATGGCTACGACCGCACCGGCTCCGCCACCTTCGCCGCTGATGGCTACGACCGCACCGGTTCCGCCACCTTCGCCGCTGATGGCTACGACCGCACCGGCTCCGCCAGCATCAGCTGATTGATGCACCTGACACCACAGCCCGGCCTTGGCCGGGCTTAGTCGTTTCTGGCCAGGGGAAAACACCCACAACGTGGAACGCTCAAGGGCCAGGACGCTGGAATTGGGCGATTGCGCACTGCACTATGACGCCCTTACCCCGCCCCAAGCAGGAACCTTGAGCCATGCCCGACGATATCCACTTTTACCAACCTGCCCTGGGCCACGGCCTGCCCCACGACCCGTTCAATGCCATCGTCGGCCCGCGCCCCATCGGCTGGATCTCTTCCCAGGATCGCGAGGGGCGCCTGAACCTGGCGCCCTACAGCTTCTTCAACGCCTTCAACTACATTCCACCGATCATCGGTTTCTCCAGCGTCGGGCGCAAAGACAGCCTGAATAATATCGAGCAGACCGGCGAGTTCGCCTGGAACCTGGCCACCCGACCTCTGGCCGAGCAGATGAACCAGAGCTGCGCCGCAGTCCCGGCCGAGGTAAACGAGTTCGAACTGGCCGGCCTGACCCCCGTGGCGTCGAAAATCATCAGCGTGCCCCGGGTAGCCGAGAGCCCGGTGTCCTTCGAGTGCAAGGTCACCCAGATCATTCAATTGCAGCGGGCGGACAAGGAACTGGTGCCGAGCTGGCTGATCCTCGGCGAAGTGGTCGCCGTGCATATCGCCAAGTGGCTGCTCAAGGACGGGATCTACGACACCGCCGCGGCAGAGCCGATTCTGCGCGGCGGCGGGCCGGCGGATTACTTCCAACTGGGGCCAGAGGCTCTGTTCAGGATGCACCGCCCGGGGGCAGTCAAATAGCGCTTGGACTCAGTAGCTCTTCCAGCTCAATTCGCCGTCCTGATCGACGTCGGCCAACTGTTCGAGTTGTTGTGCGGCAGCCTGGTCGGCGTCATGCGCCGTCTTGAATTTCTGCTCATCCAGGACTTTATGAAAGCGTGGTGCGCTTGATGCGCCGAGAGCCTTGACGGCAATGGCGGCGCTGTATCCCCCCTCCCCTGGAACCACAGCGGAAACTGCTTCGTAGTGTGCAAACTCTTTGCGTGCCATGTTGCGAGTCCTGGCCAATGAAAAGTCGGCCATTCTAAACCTTCAACTGGCCAGCTTGTGCACCGGCGCCTGCTGTAGTTGCGGATATTCGCCATGGGCTTGCAGCGCCGACACGGTACTGAAGGTATGAAAATCCAGGCTGTTGACCACCAGGTCCTGCACCAGCTCGGCAAAGATCGCCATGGCCGGGGAATTGAAATAGGCCGTCATCGCCTGCTGGCTGCTCCAGAAACCGGACACCAGCCACAGGTCGGCATCGCACTGCGAATGCTGCAGGGCAAAATGCAGGCAACCACAGGCCTGGCGGGACGGTTCGATCAGGCTGCTCAAGCGCGCACCCAGCTCCTTGGAACGCCCGGCCCGGGCTCGGACAAAGGCCATGTGACTGACGGGAATATGCGTGGACATGTGCGACCCTCCCAGGGTGTTGTCGAGGCAGCCATGGGACGGGCTGCGACAGGATCAACGATACGGGGCAGGCCCTCGCGCGCGTTAGTCGATTTCTGCCGTTGATTTGCCCAATCCTGCGACAAGCCCTTTGCTCCCTCCCCGACTCCCCGCCATTGGGCAAAAGCATGACAACGGTGTTTCAAGCAAGTGAAGCTCAGGAGCATCGGCTGATCTTGCCTATCGCGCGCGCAAGCAGCAGGATCAGGCAAGTTTTACGCAGGATTCGCCTACCCGCGCTTCTTGCACAAACTTAAGCTGTGCCGACTGCAAACACTCGGAGGCTGCCCCATGCCATCACTGGAAACCCCGCCACCGCCCCTGGCCCCGGAGATGGAACGGCAGCGCGTGGAACTGGCCGCGATCATTGCACGCAACACCGCCGAGGACGGCAGCTACGCCACGGCCATCGACTCGTTGTTCGTCTCGCGCCACAGCAGCTCTCATCAATTCGGTTCGGTGCTGGCACAGCCGGCGCTGTGCATCATGGCCCAGGGCCGCAAGGAAGTACGCCTGGCCGATGAAAGCTACAACTACGACCCCTTGAATTACCTGGTGGTCTCGGTTTCCGTCCCCCTGAGCGGCAAGGTGGCGATCGTTTCACCAGAGGAGCCGATCCTGGCCCTGCGCCTGGACATCGACCCCGGGGAAATCAATGCATTGATTGCCGATGCCGGCCCCATCGGCGTACCCGCCCGGCCTACCGGGCGCGGCCTGTACGTGGAACGCCTGGACCCGGCGATGCTCGACGCGGTGCTGCGCCTGACCCGCCTACTGGACACCCCGAAAGACATCACCATGCTCGCGCCGCTGGTACGCCGGGAAATTCTCTATCGCCTGCTGCGCAGCCCCCAGGGCCACCGCCTGTATGAGATCGCCACTGCCAACAGCCAGGGCCACCGGGTCAACCAGGCCATCAAGTGGCTCAACGGCAATTTCGTGCACCCGTTGCGCATCGATGATCTGGCCCGGGAGGTGAACCTGAGCGTCTCGACCCTGCACCACCGCTTCAAGGCCATGACCGCCATGAGCCCGCTGCAGTACCAGAAACAGTTGCGCCTGCAAGAAGCCCGGCGGCTGATGCTGGCCGAGGGGCTGGAGGCTTCGGTAGCGGGCTATCGGGTGGGTTATGAAAGCCCGTCGCAGTTCAGCCGCGAGTACAGCCGCTTGTTCGGCGCGCCGCCGTTGCGGGATATGGCGCGCCTGCGGGTGAGCAGCTGAGGCCTGCCTAACGAGCGCGGATCACATGCTTGATTTCCTGAAAGGCCTGTAGCCCCCAGGGCCCCAGTTCACGACCGATGCTGCTCTGCTTGTAGCCGCCCCACGCCGTCTGGGGAAAGATCACCTGTGGCGCATTGATCCACACCAGACCGGCCTGCAGGGCATTGGCCACTTGCTCGGCATGCGCTGCATCCGCTCCCACTACGCTGGCCACCAGGCCGAACTCGCTGTCATTGGCCATTTCGATGGCCTGCTGCTCGTTGCTGAAACTGCGCACGCAGAGCACCGGGCCAAAGATCTCCTCACGCCATAGCGCACTGTCCAGCGGCACCTCGGTGAACACCGTGGGCTGGATGAAATACCCCTGCTGCAAGCCGGCCGGGCGGCCACCGCCGCAGACCAGCTTGGCCCCCACATTCAAGCCTTCCTCGATATGGGCCTGCACCCGCCGGTATTGCGCCTGATTGACCAGCGCGCCCATTTCCACCTCGGGGTCGAACGGGTCGGCCACACGAATGGCTTCGGCCCGGGCCTTGAGGCGCAACAGGAACTCATCGGCCAACTCATCGGCCACCAGCACCCGGCTGGTGGCCGAGCACATCTGCCCGGCGTTGAAGAAGCCGCCGCCACAGGCCAGCTCCACCGCCAGATCCAGATCGGCATCCGCCAGCACCAACAACGACGACTTGCCCCCCAGCTCCAGGCTCACGCCCTTGACGGTTTCCGCCGCGCGCTGCATCACCTGGACCCCCACGGCGTTGCTGCCGGTGAAGGAGATTTTCGCCACTCGCGGGTCGGCTGCCAGGGGCGCGCCCACTGCCAGGCCGGTGCCGCAGACCAGGTTGAACACGCCCCGGGGCAAGCCGCTGCCGGCGATGATTGCCGCCAGTTCCAGCTCCGGCAAAGGGGTGACTTCGGAAGGCTTGAGCACCACGCTGCAACCGGCGGCCAGGGCCGGAGCGAGCTTCCAGGCGGTGGTGACCATGGGGAAGTTCCACGGCACGATCAGCCCGACGATGCCACAGGGCTCGCGGCGCAGGCGGGCACTGAAGGCCTCGCTGGGCAGTGCCACGTTGGCGTCCTGAGCGGCATCCAGGCCTTCGGCCAGCCCGGCGTAGTACTCGAAGGTGGCAATCACATCGTCCACATCCATGGCGGCCTCGAATTGCGGCTTGCCGTTGTTGCTCGACTGCAGGTGCATCAGTTGCTCCCGGCGTTCGGCCACCCCGGCCGCAATCCGTCGCAGGACCGCGGCACGTTCAGCCCCGCTGCTGTGCGACCAACGCGCAAGGCCGGCGCTGGCAGCGCACAGCGCCTGCTCCACGGCCTCGGGACCGCCACCGGCAACCTGGGCCAGTACGCCCTCGGTGCTGGGGTTGATCACCTGCAGATGCTCGCTGCCCGCCAACCATTGGCCGTCGATGTACAGTCCGTTCAACAGGGGGTGCGCGCTCATGCCTGTACTCCTTGGGTCCAGCGGTTCTGATCGACCTCTATCAGGGTCGGGCCCTGGCGATCCGCCGCCGAGCGCAGCGCCGCGCGCAGTTGCTCGACGCTGTCGATGCGCTCGGCGGCGCAGCCCAGGCCCTTGGCCACGGCAATGAAATCCGGGGTGTAGATGTCGACGCCCACCGGCTCGATGGCGCGGTTGACCATGTATTTCTTGATCTCTTCGTAGCCCTGGTTATTCCACAGCAGGACGATGATCGGGGTGCGAGCCTCCACCGCGCAGGCCAGTTCCGAAAGGGTGAACTGCAAACCGCCATCGCCGATCAGGCAGGCCACCGGCCGTCGCTGGCTGGCGTGCGAACCGCCGCCGAGCCAGGCGCCAATGGCCGCCGGCAAGGCATAACCCAGGGTGCCGTACCCGGTGGAGGAGTTGAACCAGCGTCGTGGCTGCTCGGGGTTGAAGGTCAGGTTGCCGCTGTACACCGGCTGGGTGGAATCGCCCACCAGGACAATCTCCGGCAGTTCCTGGACCACAGTCTGCAGAAACAGGGTCTGGGCCTGGGTCGGGCCGTCCCAGAGCTGGCTCAGCTCACTGCGCAAGGCGGCGGCGCGGACCTGGCCCCAGTCGCTGCGACGCGCTGCCAATTCCAGCCCGGCAAGTTGCGCCAGCAGCGCTTCGGCAGCGATCCGGGCGTCGGCCACCAGTGCCACTTTCGGCGGATAGTTGCGCACGGTCTGGTCGGCATCGATATCGATACGCAGCAGGGTAGCGGGAATCTCGAAACCACCGGCGAAGGTCACGTCGTAATCGGTTTCCGCCAGCTCGGTGCCAATGGCCAAGACCACATCGGCCTCTGCCACCAGGGCCCGGGTCGCCACCATGGACTGGGTGGAACCGATCAGCAGCGGATGCGCCGAAGGCAGCATGCCCTTGGCATTGATGGTCAGGGCCACCGGCGCTTGCAACAGCTCGGCCAGGCGGGTCAGGGCCGGAGCGGCATCGATGGCGCCCCCGCCCGCGAGAATCAGCGGCCGCTTGGCACTGGCCAGCAGTTGGCTCATCTGCGCGACAGCGGCCGGGGCGGCGCCGGCGCGGGCGATCTGCACCGGCTCGCTGGTCAACAGGTGGTCGGCGTCCTGGACCAGCACATCGAGGGGAATCTCGATATGCACGGGGCGTGGGCGCCCGGCCTGGAACAGGGCAAAGGCCCGGGCCAGCACCGCTGGCAACTCGTCGGCACACATCAGGGTGTGGGAAAACGCCGCCACGCCACTGACCAGCGCACTCTGGTTGGGCAGCTCGTGAAGCTTGCCGC
Source organism: Pseudomonas sp. GW821-FHT07F01 (assembly GCF_059418825.1). Classification (NCBI taxonomy): domain Bacteria; kingdom Pseudomonadati; phylum Pseudomonadota; class Gammaproteobacteria; order Pseudomonadales; family Pseudomonadaceae; genus Pseudomonas; species Pseudomonas sp. GW821-FHT07F01. The sequence continues at coordinate 423,411 of NZ_JBWKQO010000005.1, read as the reverse complement.
GCCCGCCCCCCAACTGGCTGCGGGCCTGCACGCTGGAGATCACCAGCATGGGAATCGAATCGGCGTAGGCCTGGCCCATGGCGGTGGTGATGTTGGTCATGCCGGGGCCGGTGATGATGAAACACACACCGGGCTTGCCGCTGGTTCGGGCGTAGCCGTCGGCCATGAAGCCGGCGCCTTGCTCGTGGCGCGGAGTCACATGATGGATGGGCGAACGGGCCAGGCCGCGATACAGCTCCACGGTGTGTACCCCGGGAATGCCGAACACCTGCTCGACGCCATAACCTTCCAGTAGCTTGACCAGTACTTCACCGCACGTCGCCATCTCATCGCCCTTCTTATTGGAGGAAAACCGCACGTCGACCACAGGCTGGAAAACGCCTGCGGGCGCCGATAGAGGGGCTATTGGAACGGTGGGCCTGTAGCCGCAACAATGGATAAAAAGTCATACTAGCCATGTCCCCACGTCATGCCTCGGCCAGCCATGAAACGCCTTCCTCCCTTACCCGCGCTGCACACTTTTCTGATCACCGCCCAGTGCTGCAACTTCACTCGCGCCGCCGAGCAGTTGCACATCACCCAGGGAGCGGTGAGCCGGCAGATCGCCGGGCTGGAAAGTCACCTGGGCTATCCGTTGTTCCTGCGCCAGGCCCGGGGCCTGAGCCTCACCGCCGAGGGGCTGGAATGGCTGCCACGGGTGCAGCAGGTGTTCGAAATGATCAATGGCGCGGTGGACGAGATCGGCGGCCAGAAGCGCAACCTGCGGCTCAAGGCCCCGACCTGCGTGATGCGCTGGCTGCTGCCGCGGTTGCTGCAGTGGCAGAAGGAGCGCCCCGATGTGCCGGTGCAACTGACCACCACCATTGCCCATGGCGTGGATTTCGGCCGCGAGCCGTTCGACGCCGCGGTCATGTACGGCGCGCCACCGGCACCGACCCTGGGCTCGCGACACCTGTTCAATGAACAGCTGACTCCGGTCTGTTCCCGGCCCCTGCTGGAAGGCCCGGTGCCGCTGACGAGCCCCAGAGACCTGCAACAGCACCTGCTGCTGCACCCCTCCCATGATCAGCGGGACTGGCAAACCTGGCTCAAGGCCGCTGGCACGCCCCTGGACACCCTGGGCAAGGGCCAGCACTTCGAGACCCTGGACCTGGCGATGTCCGTGGCCTCCCAGGGCACAGGTGTGGCGATTGGCGACTGGGCATTGATTGGCGATGACCTGAGTGCCGGGCGGCTGGTCATGCCCTTTGAATTGAAGGTGCCGACAGGGCAGGCGTATTACCTGGTGTACCCGGAGCGCCCGGGGCCTTCGCCGGTCCTGCAGGAACTGCTGGACTGGCTGGTGGAACAGGCCCGGCAGCGCTGAAATACCGGCAGACAGCGAAAAGCCCCGCGAGGGGCCTTCAACGCTTGCCGGAACAACCCGTTAGCCGCCTGCAACAGGCGGCTAACGGGTCAATCGGCCAGTGATCAGTAGCCGACGGTGAAACGCTGACGGCTATGGGCGGGCTTTTCCACCTCGTCGAGCATGGCGATGGCGTAGTCGGCAAAAGTGATCCAGCTGCGGCCCTCTGCGCTGACCAGCAGGTCGTCCTGGCCCAGGCGGAAGTGCCCGGTACGCTCACCCTCGACGAACTCCGCCGATGGCGAAAGGAAGGTCCAGTCCAGGTCCTGCTCCTTGCGCAGGGTCTCCAGGTACACCCCGCCGGCGCTGGCTTCGGCCTTGTATTCCTCCGGGAAGCCCGGGCTATCGATGACCTTGCTGCCACCCGGCAGCAACAGCGAACCGGCACCGCCTACCACCAGCAGGCGCTTGACCCCGGCCTTTTTCACCGGGTCGATGATGGCATTGGCAGCGATGCTGGAAAAATGCGCCGCGCTGATCACCACATCGTGACCGGCCACCGCCGCTTGCAGCGCGGCACTGTCGGCCACATCCACATCGCGGCTGACCACGCCGGCACGCGAACCGATCTTCGCCGTGTTGCGGGCGATGGCGGTCACGCTGTGGCCGCGACGCAGGGCTTCTTCCAGCAGTTGGCTACCGGCACGGCCGGTGGCACCAATAATTGCGATCTTGCTCATGACATGTCTCCAGTTGGCTAAGAGAGTACAGAGGCATCCGCCCCCACAAGGGAGCGGGTCAAACCGTTTTCACCACTTCATTTCGCCCTTGGCGACCTTGGCGCTCAGCTCCAGGGAGCTGTCCTCGCCCAGGTCCGGGTAACGCTTTTTCATGGCCGCGATCAGCTCGGCGGAATCCTTGGCCTTGGCGGCTTCCTCGTCGAAGGCCTTGATGTAGTCCGCGGTGAAGTGCACCGGGGCCAGGGAACGCGCGCTGTCACCGAGGAAGTGCCCGGGGATCACGGTCTTGGGTTGCAGGCTATCGATGGTCTTGAGGGTAGCCAGCCAGTCCGCATGGGACTGCGGGGTCTGGGTGTCGGCCATCCACACGTGGATGTTTTCCGCGACCACCACGCCACCGACCACCGCCTTGATCGACGGGATCCATACAAAGCTGCGGTCCGGCTGCTTGCCGTCCAGGCCAATGACGTCGAGCTTCTGCCCTTCCAGGGTCAGGCTGTGGCCCTTGAGCACGCCCGGCACGATGGTCTTGGCCGGTACGTCAGCACCCATTTTCGGGCCCCAGAACGCCAGCTTGCCGTCCACCGTGGCCTTGATGTGATCCACGGTCGGCTGCGAAGCCACCACCTTGGCGTCGGGGAAGGCGGCGGTCAGGGTGTCGAGGCCGAAGTAGTAGTCCGGGTCACCATGGCTGATGTAGATGGTGGTCAAGTGCTTGCCGCTGGCGCGGATCTTGTCCACCAGTTGCTGGGCCTGGGACTTGCCGAACTGGGCGTCCACCAGGATCGCGTCCTTCTTGCCGCTGACCAGCACCGAGGTCACCGGGAAGATTGCGTTGGCGCCCGGGTTGTAGACATCCAGGCTCAGGGTCGGCTCGGCGGCCGCCGCATGGGCGGCAAAGCCCAGGGTGGCAGTGGCCAGCAGCAAGCGTTTGAGTGAAGTGAATCCGATCATGAGGGCAGCTCCGGCATCTGTTGGCTGGGTTGGGATGGACAGAGCTTAGTTGCCAGACTCGTTACAAAAAATGCGATGCTTGAACATAGTTTGTTTCTGAAAGCGGGCAAATCATGGATCGTCTCCAAGCAATGCGGGTCTTCGTCACCGTCGTCGACCTGGGCAGCCAGTCGGCCGCCGCCGATCACCTGGACCTTTCGCGTCCGGTGGTGTCACGTTATCTGGCGGAATTGGAGGACTGGGTCGGCGCCCGGCTGATGCACCGAACCACGCGCAAGCTCAGCCTGACCGCCGCCGGCGGTGAGATCCTGCCCCGCTGCCGGCAGATGCTGGAGCTGTCCAGCGACATGCAGGCCGCGGTTGGCGAGCCGGACGATGCACCCCGCGGCCTGCTGCGCATCAGCGTCAGTACCTCGTTCGGCCAGTCGCAACTGGCGGATGCCGTGGCCGACTACGTCAAGCGCTACCCGGGGGTCAGCATCGACCTGCAGATGCTCGATCGCACGGTAAACCTGGTGGATGAACGCATTGACCTGGCGATCCGTACCAGCAACGACCTGGACCCGAACCTGATCGCCCGGCGCCTGACGGTCTGCCGCTCGGTGATCTGCGCCTCGCCGGCCTATCTGCGAGAGCACCCCGCGCCCCAGCGGGTGGAGGAACTGAACCGGCACAACTGCCTGACCCACTCCTACTTCGGCAAGAGCCTGTGGCATTTCGAACAGGATGGCGAACAGGTATCGGTGCCGGTGCAGGGCAACATCAGCGCCAACGAGGCCAGCACGCTGCTGCGCACCACCATGGCCGGCGCCGGGATCGCCATGCTGCCCAGCTACCAGGCCGGTGAGTACATCAAGCGTGGAGAGTTGGTACGCCTGCTGCCCCACGCCGAACCGCGCACGATGAACATGTACGCGGTCTATGCCTCGCGCAAGCACATGCCGGCGACCTTGCGCAGCATGCTCGACTTCCTGGTCCTCAGGTTTCCCCAGCAACCGCTCTGGGACGAAGGTTTGTAGATAGATGCACGGCGCTGGCCGGGCTGCTCGATCCAACTGCTGAATACCCTGCCAAACAGGCCGGGCAAGCCCCCGCAACTGACCTATGCTGATAACAGTACCCCTTTAAACCAAAGGGGTATGGGTTCAGAGGTCGTTGCCATGAACGTCAAGACAAGAAGGTACCTGGCCATCTTCATGACCTGCACCGTGACCCTGGCGCTATACGGTACTGCCGCTTATCGCGTGGAGCAGGCGCGCATGCAACCGCGCAACTACGCCAGTTGCAACCTGGAGCGCTGCATGCCCCACAACGCCACCTTGAACGCCCTCAGGTGAGCGTCAGCGAATCGGCGTCGCCGGCCTGATCGGCCTTCAGGCGGTCGCGAAATACCTTGGGCGAGATCCCCTCCCGGCGCCGGAACAGCCGGGTGAAGTTGGTGGGGTCGGAAAACCCCAGGTCCGCGGAAATCTCGTAGATGGTCATCCCGGTGTAGGTCAGCAGCCGCTTGGCTTCCAGTAGCTGGCGTTCGTGCATGATCTGCAGCGCGGGCTGCCCTGCCAGTTCACGGCAGGTGCCGTTGAGGTGCGACACGGAAATGCCCAGCTTGTGGGCCAGGTCCTCGACCTTCACATGCTCGCGGTAATGGGCTTCCACCAACTGGATGAAGCCATTGAAATACTCACGGGCCCGCTGGGGACGCCGGCTGGCACTGCTGCGCTGCAACGCCTGGCGCCCGACCCAGACCACAATCATGCTGACCAGCGCATGCATGAGCATTTCCCGAGCCGGCTGCTGCCCCTGGTACTCCTGCTGCAAGGCGGCGAACAAACCGTTCAGGTACGCCTCGTCTGCCCCCGTCGGATATCCCTCGGGCCTGGCCAGGGTATTTTGCCCCTGCCCCAGTTGGGTTTGCAGATGGCTTACCAGCGGCGCTGCCAGCGTCACCACATAACCTTCTATGTCTTCGGAAAACCGGAAGCCATGGACCGACAGCGGCGGCAGGACCTGGACCATCGATTTGTCCAGCAGGGTACGCTGGCCTTCGATCTCCAGTTCCGCCTGCCCACGGTATACAAACAGCAACTGGCAGAGGTCGGCATGCCGATGGGGCTTGATTTCCCAATGGTGCTCGCGGCTGCGCTGGCTGATGGGCTCGCAATGAAGCAGGTCCGGGGTAGGCCAGTCCAGGCTCTCGCCATAGAGCTTGAACACCGGAATCGACGCAAGGGCAGGCTTGTTCATCACTACAGTCCAGGCCTCAGTGTGACGGGCGACGGGGGCGCCAGCGGGCGAACCATCAGACAACCGCCAGGGCTCTTCGATAAACGAATACGCCCGGGCGAAATGCAAGCAATAGCAACATCAATGGACATTGACCGGGCCGGTGTTCAGAGCACCAGCCCAGTGCCGGGCACTATACAGAATGCGTCCCATTACCAGCTAATCCTTGCCGCATCATCTGCGCTTTCGTATGACTGCCCAGGTCTTCACAGAGCATCGTTCCCATCAGTTAAGCCCAGATGAAAAATCCCCGGAGACTTCCTTGTATGGCTATCTAGTAGGCTCCTATCTAGTACACTGAAGCGCACTTCCACCGGCCTTGCTCCGCCGGGTCAATCTCTGCCCGCAGGTTCTTTCGTGACCCACTTCCAACAGCCCGTCTCGCCCAAACCGGCCATTCGCAGCGTGCTGATCGCCCTGATGCTGGCGATCTTTCTCGGCGCCCTGGACCAGACCATCGTCGCCGTCTCCATGCCGGCCATTTCCGCCCAGTTCAAGGACGTCGGCCTGCTGGCCTGGGTGATCTCCGGCTACATGGTGGCGATGACCGTGGCAGTGCCCATCTACGGCAAGCTCGGCGACCTCTACGGCCGCCGCCGCTTGATGCTGTTCGGCATGGGGCTGTTCACCCTGGCCTCGCTGTTCTGCGGCCTGGCACAGAACATGGAGCAACTGGTGCTGGCGCGGATTTTTCAGGGTATCGGCGCCGGCGGCATGATCTCCGTGAGCCAGGCCATCATTGGCGACATAGTTCCGCCTCGGGAGCGCGGTCGCTACCAGGGCTACTTCAGCAGCATGTACGCAGTGGCCAGCGTCGCCGGCCCGGTGCTGGGCGGCTACATGACCGAATTCCTTTCCTGGCGCTGGGTGTTCCTGATCAACCTGCCTCTGGGCCTGGGCGCCTGGTGGGTGGCGCATCGCACTCTGATCGGGCTGCCGGTGCCCCAGCGCAAGCCGATCATCGACTACCTCGGTACCGTGCTGATGATCATCGGCCTGACCGCCCTGCTGCTGGGTATCACCCAGGTAGGCCAGGGCTATTCCTGGCGCAGCGCCGAAGTGCTCGATCTGCTGGCCATCGCGGTCATCGTCCTGGCACTGTTCGTCTGGCATGAGCGCCGGGCCCGGGAACCCCTGCTGCCGATGCACCTGTTCACCAACCGCAACGCGCTGCTGTGCTGGTGCACGATCTTCTTCACCAGCTTCCAGGCCATTTCCCTGATCGTGCTGATGCCGCTGCGCTTCCAGAGCATCACCGGCGCCGGGGCCGACAGTGCCGCCCTGCACCTGCTGCCGCTGGCCATGGGTCTGCCAATGGGCGCCTATTGTGCCGGGCGCCTGACCTCGGTCACCGGGCGCTACAAGCCGATGATCCTCAGTGGCGCGCTGCTGATGCCGCTGTCGATCCTCGGCATGGCCCTGGTGCCGCCGCAGTCGGAGCTGCTCAGCGGCCTGTTCATGCTGCTCTGCGGGATCGCTGGCGGCATGCAGTTCCCCACCTCCCTGGTGGGCACGCAGAACTCGGTGGAACAACGGGATATCGGCGTGGCCACCAGCACCACCAACCTGTTCCGCGCCCTCGGCGGGGCGGTGGGTGTGGCGCTGATGTCGGCGTTGCTGCTGGCCTTGCTCCAGGATTCCAGCCTGGCCCATCTCGGTGGCGCCGGGCTGATGGTTGAAGGGCACTCCGGCAATGCCCTGCTGGAAGGCCTGAACGCCGCCCCCGGCCCGGCGCGGGACGCCTTGCGAGCCGAGTTGCTGACGACCTTCAAGCATCTGTTGCTGGTCAGTGCCGGGGTATCCCTGCTGGGGCTGGCAGCGGCGATCGCCATGCCCAATCGCCTGCTGCGCGGTCGTGAAGACAAGGCGCGTTAACCCACCCCGGGCTCCTGTAGCCGCTTTGGTCGAAGCGCTCCAGCCTTTGCTGAAGCAGCCTGCGGCAGCGGCTGCAGGACAGCATGATCAAGGGCTGTAGTAGCCCACCGCAACCAGCAGATTCCCTACCTTGCGCAGGTAGGCGTGCTTGTCCTCCACCTTGCCGGTCACCGGGTTCTTCCAGCGGTATTGGTATTCGCCCTGATCCTCGCGAGCCATGAGCGCCAGCATCGGCTCGCCCACCGGCTTGCCTTCGGGATCCCTGATCTTGGCGAAGTCGGTGTTGAGCAAACGCAGGTTGATGCCATGGGCCAGGTAGCGCCGGCTGTCCATGTCCACCACGAACACGTACAGATCGTCTTCAAGAAAACCGCCCTGCAACTGGTTGATCGCCTTGAGCGTGCCGTTGCGGTCCGTGCTCAGGGCCGTGGCTGCCCTCTCCAGCAATGCCCTGGCCTGCTCGGCCGACGCCCGGGGCTGGTAGTAACCCACCGCCAGGATGCGTTCGCCGACCCGCTGGAAATACACATGCTTGCGCTCGATCTTGCCGTCGGCCCAGTTCTGCCAGCGGTACTCGGCCTGCTGGATGCCATTGCCCTCGGGCGTCTTCAACGCTTGCCTGAACGCCTTGCGCAGGTCCGGCCCCAGGACTTGCGACACATCACGGCCAATCAACGCCGACGAGGGACCGCCACTGGCCAGCATCACGCCTTGGGTATCCACCACGAACACATAGCGGTCGTGGTCGACGAACTCGCCCTGGCGGCTGAAGGCAGCGAATGCCTTGTCGCCCTGATCGTGGTAGTAGCCCAGGGCCTTTTCCAGCAGCGCCCGGGCCGCCGCGCCATCATCCACCGACGGCGCCGCCTGCAGCGGGCCCAAGCACAACAGCAGCAGCCAGCCCACCCAGGTATTTCCAAGCCACAGTCTCATCGCCCGCTCCTCGTTCGTGTTGGCGTTCGAAGAGCGTAGACGGCTGCAGGATATGCGGAAACATTCAGCACACGGGGGGTGAACCGACGCCTTCCCACGCCAGGCGTGGGAAGGCGGCCCCCATCAAGGGCGGGTGTTGATCTGCTGCTGCAGGTTCTGGATCTGGCTTTGCAGCGTGTTGATGTTGCGGGTCACCTGGCCGCGAAAGGCGTCGAACTCGGCAGTGCTGGCACCGTTTTGCGCAGCGGCGGGACGGTTGTCCTGCTGGCTCTTGAGCACGATCAGGTCCTGTTCCAGACGCTCGATGGCGGCGCTCGGATTGCCCTGTTTCTTCAGCGTGGCCAGGTCGGCGCCCAGGCTCTTGAGCTGGGCATCGACCTTGCCGTTGTCGGTCTGGGCGCTTTTCAGGCTCGCCAGTTCACCGCTCAAGGCTTTCACCTGAGCCTGCAACTGGCTGTTGGCTGCTTGCTGCTCGGCGGTCTGCGCGCTCATCTGCGCCAGGCGCTTGTCCAGATCGGTGGCCTGCCCCGCCACGCCCTGCTGCTGGCGGCTCTGGTCCTGCAGGCGGCTCTCCAGTTGCTTGATCTGCAGCTTCAGCGCTTCGCTGTCGGTGGTGACATTGGTCTGGCTGGCCACCACCTTGCCGGAGATGTCCTGCAGGCGTCCGGCCGCTTCCTCACTGATCCTGGCGAAGCTTTCCTGGGTCGCCACCAATTGCTGTTCCATCAGCGAAATCTGCTGGAAGCTCCACCAGGCAAGGCCGATGAAGGCAAAGAACAAGGCGCCCACCAATGCCCAGAGCGGGCCGGTGCTGGGGCTCTTGACCTTGACTACCGGCGTGCCGCGCGAATGCACGGAGGTACGCTCGCGGGCAGCGCTGGTGGTGGGGAAGACATCGTCGTCGAGAGGATCGGCGCGCAGACTGGGAACGTCGTCGAAGTCATCGTTTGCATCGTTACGCATGGGGCAACCTTTGTGAAACGCGGTGGTGGCTGAGTGCGGCGAGTATAAACCGCTAATTCGCCCGGCCAATGGACCGGGCCGGGCAAACTCGGTTCAGTCTTTGGTTTCAGCTTATGTCCTGGGCTTTCCACCAGGCGCAGAACTCATCCAGGGCCGCCCACAGGCTGACCTTGGGCTCATAGCCGAGATAATGCCGGGCACGGCTGATATCCAGGGTGAAATTCTTGTTCATGACCTGCATTCCCAGGCGCGACAGAGTCGGCTCCGGTCGCCCCGGCCAGAGCTTGCAGAAACCTTCGTTGAGCGCCGCCACGCCATAGGCCAGGCCGAAGGAGCGATAACGGGTGACTTGCGGCACCTGCATCTGGCGCATCACATAATTGACCACATCCCACAAAGGCACCGGTGTGCCGTTGCTGATGTTGTAGGCCTTGCCCAAGGCCGAGCCGCTGGCGTGCAGGCTGCTGAACAACGCCTCGTTGAGGTTGTGCACACTGGTGAAATCGACCTTGTTCAGGCCGTTGCCGACAATGGCCAGGCGGCCCTTGCGCTGCATCTTCAACAGCCGCGGGAAGATGCTCATGTCGCCGGCGCCGGTGACGAAGCGCGGGCGCAGGGCAAGCACTTCAAGGCCGAACTCCTGGGCGCCGAAGACCTTTTGCTCGGCCAGGTACTTGGTGGCCGCATAAGGATGCCGGAAGCGCTTGGGCACTTGTTCCTCGGTCAACCCCAGGTGATCCCGGCCGTCGAAGTAGATCGAGGGCGAAGACAGGTGCACCAGCCGCTGCACCCGCTGCTTGAGGCAGGCTTCGACCACGTTCTCGGTGACCAGCACATTGCCCTGGTGGAAGTCCTGGTAGCGCCCCCACAAGCCCACGGCACCGGCGCAATGCACCACGCTGTCGACGTCACGGCACAGCTCGCGCACCAGATCGGCATCGCTCAGGTCACCCTGGACGAACTCAGCGCCACGGCGCACCAGATGCTCCACGGCTTCGGCGCGACGGCCATTGACCCGCACCTCCAGGCCCTGCTCAAGGGCAAAGCGGGCGAAGCGCCCGCCGATGAAGCCGCTTGCGCCGGTAACCAGAATCTTCATGAAATATTCCTAAGAAAGCAGTGACGAGCTACGAGCTACAAGCTGCAAGTTAAAAATCAGTGCGCAAGCTGTCTACTTGCAGCTTGTCGCTTGACGCTTACGGCTGCTCCCAGGGCACCAGCCATTGTGCCGACAAACGTGCCAGGTGCTCGGTGAGCAGCCCCAGCAATTGGCCGCCGTTGCGCCAATGATGCCAGTACAGCGGCACATCGATGGGTTTATCCGGCAACAGCTCCAACAGCAGGCCTCGCTCAAGCTGCTCGCGGACCTGCAACTCGGGCACCAGCCCCCAGCCCAGGCCGGCCTCGGTCAGGCGAATGAAGCCCTCGGAAGACGGGCACAGATGATGCTCGAAAGCACCGTCCACGCCCAGGGAAGCCAGGTAGCGATGCTGCAGGAAATCGTCGGGGCCAAACACCAGAGCCGGTGTGCGCGGCAACTGCTCGGCACGCACGCCCTGGGGAAAATGCCGGGCGATGAATTCCGGGCTGGCCATGGCCCGGTAGCGCATGGCCCCCAGCAGCAGGCTGCGGGCCCCGGCCACCGGGCGCTCGCTGGCACAGACGCAGGCCGCCACTTCCCCGGCGCGCATGCGCTTGAGGCCGACGGTCTGGTCTTCCACCACGAGGTCCAGGAGCAGATGGTGCTCGGCGCAAAAATCGCCCACTGCGCCAGCCCACCAGGTGGCCAGGCTGTCGGCGTTGAGGGCGATGCGCAAGCGCTCCGGCAGGCCCTCCTCGTCCAGCGCCGGCACCAGGCTTTGCAGGTCGCGCTCCAGCAGGCGCACCTGCTGCACATGGTTGAGCAGGCGCCGGCCGATTTCCGTCGGCGCCGGCGGCGTCACCCGCACCAGCACTGGCTGGCCGACCCGGGCCTCCAGCAGTTTGATCCGCTGGGAAATCGCCGACTGTGACAAACCCAGCACCTGGGCCGCCCGCTCGAACCCTGCCTGCTCGATCACTGCGGCCAAGGCCGAGAGCAACTTATAGTCGAACATCAGTTTTCCTAATGAGAGATCAGCAATATTGGTTTTTCTTATACAACCCGGGCCGGGAAAATAGCCAGCGTAAAGCCTCAGCAATGCCTCTTCGTTCAAGGATTCCGTTCATGGCCGGTGAAACCTCCCTCGCAACCCTGCTGCGCAGCATGAGCCCGCAGCTCAATGACGGCGAGTACGTGTTCTGCTCCCTCCCCGACCGCAGCCTGCTGCAGGACTGCGAAGTGCTGGGCAGTTTTCGCGAGCGCGAAGGCCTGACCGTGATTCTCCCGCGCCAGCAGGCCGAGCGCCTGGGCCTGGGCTTCGACTATGTAGCCGCCTGGATCACCCTCAACGTGCATTCGGCGCTCGAAGCCGTAGGCCTGACCGCTGCCTTCGCCGGGGCCCTGGGCAAGGCCGGGATCAGTTGCAACGTGATCGCCGGCTACTACCACGACCACCTGTTTGTCGGCCAGGCGGATGCCGGGCGGGCTATGCAGGTATTGCAACAACTGGCCGCCGGCGAGGAGCAATAACCATGTGGCAAAGCTATGTGAATGGCCTGTTGGTGGCCTTCGGCCTGATCATGGCCATCGGTACTCAGAACGCTTTCGTCCTGGCCCAGAGCCTGCGCCGCGAGCACCACCTGCCGGTGGCGGCACTGTGCGTCACCTGTGATGCGCTACTGGTGGCGGCCGGCGTGTTCGGCCTGGCCACCGTGCTCACCCAGAGCCCGATGCTGCTGGCGGTGGCACGCTGGGGCGGCGCGGCATTCCTGATCTGGTATGGCGCCCAGGCATTGCGCCGGGCCTGCTCGAAACAGAGCCTGCAGCAGGGCGAAGGACAGACCGTGCGTTCGCTGCGGGCGGTGATGCTCAGCGCCCTGGCGGTGACCCTGCTCAACCCCCACGTGTACCTGGACACGGTGCTGCTGATCGGCTCGCTGGGGGCCCAGCAGACCGAACCGGGCGCCTATGTGGTGGGGGCCGCGAGCGCTTCGCTGCTGTGGTTCTTCACCCTGGCGCTGGGCGCCGCCTGGCTGGCTCCGTGGCTGGCGCGCCCGAGCACCTGGAGGATACTCGACCTGCTGGTGGCGGTGATGATGTTCAGCGTCGCCCTGCAGTTGATCAGCGCCGCGTGACTTATTCCAAAAGGCTCTGGAACCTCTATCCCACACAGTTGTTGCGTGGTTAAGCCGCACCCCCGGTGCTATGATCCGAACCCTGCGCCGCAAAGAGTACAAACTCCCCGGCGCTTGTCTGGCCGCCCGTGATCGGCCTTGCGCTCACCGCAACTGACCTGATTAGGAGAATCATCATGGCTTTCGAATTGCCGCCGCTGCCCTATGCACACGACGCTCTGCAGCCGCATATTTCCAAGGAAACCCTGGAATACCACCACGACAAGCACCACAACACCTACGTCGTGAACCTGAACAACCTGGTGCCAGGCACCGAGTTCGAAGGCAAGACTCTGGAAGAGATCGTCAAAACCTCTTCGGGCGGCATCTTCAACAACGCAGCCCAGGTCTGGAACCACACTTTCTACTGGAACTGCCTGGCGCCAAACGCCGGCGGCCAACCTACCGGCGCCCTGGCTGAAGCCATCAACGCTGCGTTCGGTTCGTTCGACAAGTTCAAAGAAGAATTCACCAAGACTTCGGTTGGCACCTTCGGTTCCGGCTGGGGCTGGCTGGTGAAAAAGGCTGACGGTTCCCTGGCCCTGGCCAGCACCATCGGCGCCGGCAACCCGCTGACCAGCGGCGACACCCCGCTGCTGACCTGCGACGTCTGGGAACACGCCTACTACATCGACTACCGCAACGTTCGTCCAAAATACGTCGAAGCGTTCTGGAACCTGGTCAACTGGAAATTCGTGGCTGAGCAGTTCGAAGGCAAGAACTTCGTCGCTTAAGTCCGTTTGCAGTGTAAAAAACCCGGCCTGGCCGGGTTTTTTTTGCCTGTGGCAAAGCCGGGATCTTGTCCCGCCCACCTGAAGCGCTAAGATTCATGGCAGGTAAAAAACAACGCCGCCCCTCAAGTTGCAAGGCGTCGCTACCGACACACTATCCACAGCACGAGCAATCCTGATTCTGATCACCCGGGCCTGGCCCGCAGACATCCTGTTCTCGGCACTAATGTCACTTTGACGGCCATCACGGGATTGCCAATACTCATGGCAACTTGACGCTACACGCACGGAACAAGGAATAGCCCTTTGAAGCTGGAACTCAAAAACAGCTTGTCGGTGAAGTTGCTCCGGGTTGTGCTGCTGTCGGCACTCATAGTGGGCGTGGTCCTGAGCTGCGCCCAGATCGTCTTCGATGCCTACAAGACTCGGCAGGCGGTAGCTAGCGATGCCCAGCGCATTCTCGACATGTTTCGCGACCCATCGACACAGGCCGTCTACAGCCTGGACCGGGAAATGGGCATGCAAGTCATTGAAGGCCTGTTCCAGGATGACGCTGTGCGCATGGCCTCCATTGGCCACCCGAACGAGACCATGCTCGCGGAGAAATCCCGCGACCTGCAGAAATCCTCCAGCCGCTGGCTGACCGACCTGATCCTCGGTCAGGAACGCACCTTCACTACGCAATTGGTGGGCCGTGGCCCCTACAGCGAATATTACGGCGACCTGAGCATCACCCTCGACACCGCCACTTATGGCCAGGGTTTCATCGTCAGTTCGGTGATCATCTTCATTTCCGGAGTCCTGCGGGCCCTGGCCATGGGCCTGGTGCTGTACCTGGTCTATCACTGGCTGCTGACCAAGCCGCTGTCGCGAATCATCGAGCACCTGACAACCATCAACCCCGACCGCCCCAGCGAACACCAGTTGCCCCTGCTCAAGGGCCACGAGAAGAACGAGCTGGGGATCTGGATCAATACCGCCAACCAGTTGCTGGCCTCCATCGAGCGCAACACCCACTTGCGTCACGAGGCGGAAAACAGCCTGTTGCGCATGGCCCAGTACGACTTCCTCACCGGCTTGCCAAACCGCCAGCAGTTGCAACAGCAACTGGACAAGATCCTGGTGGACGCCGGGCGCCTGCAACGCCGGGTGGCGGTGCTCTGTGTCGGCCTGGATGATTTCAAGGGCATCAACGAACAGTTCAGCTACCAGACCGGCGACCAGCTGTTGCTGGCCCTGGCCGACCGCCTGCGCGGCCACAGCGGCCGGCTTGGCGCCCTGGCGCGCCTGGGGGGCGATCAGTTCGCCCTGGTCCAGGCCGATATCGAACAGCCTTACGAAGCTGCGGAACTGGCCCAGAGCATCCTCGATGATCTGGAGGCCACCTTCGCCCTGGATCACCAGGAAATCCGCCTGCGTGCCACCATCGGTATCACCCTGTTCCCGGAAGACGGCGACAGCACGGAAAAGCTCCTGCAAAAAGCCGAACAGACCATGACCCTGGCCAAGACCCGGTCACGCAATCGGTATCAGTTCTATATCGCCAGCGTCGACAGCGAGATGCGTCGCCGCCGCGAGCTGGAAAAAGACCTGCGCGAGGCCCTGGCCCGGGATCAGTTCTTCCTCGTCTACCAACCGCAGATCAGCTATCGCGACCACCGTGTGGTGGGCGTCGAAGCGCTGATCCGCTGGCAGCACCCCGAGCATGGCCTGGTGCCGCCAGACCTGTTCATTCCCCTGGCGGAACAGAACGGCACCATCATCGCCATCGGCGAATGGGTGCTGGACCAGGCCTGTCGCCAGCTGCGGGAATGGCACGACATGGGCTTCAGCGACCTGCGCATGGCGGTCAACCTGTCCACCGTGCAACTGCACCACGCCGAGTTGCCACGGGTGGTCAACAATCTGTTGCAGATCTACCGCCTGCCGCCCCGCAGCCTGGAGCTGGAAGTCACCGAAACCGGCCTGATGGAAGACATCAGCACCGCCGCCCAGCACCTGCTGAGCCTGCGCCGCTCCGGCGCCCTGATTGCCATCGACGACTTCGGCACTGGCTACTCGTCCCTGAGCTACCTCAAGAGCCTGCCCCTGGACAAGATCAAGATCGACAAGAGCTTCGTCCAGGACCTGCTGGACGACGACGACGATGCCACCATCGTGCGCGCGATCATCCAGCTGGGTAAGAGCCTGGGCATGCAGGTGATCGCCGAGGGCGTGGAAACTGCCGAGCAGGAGGCCTACATCATCTCCGAAGGCTGCCACGAAGGTCAGGGCTACCACTACAGCAAACCCCTGCCCGCCCGGGAGCTGGGGGCCTACCTGAAACAGGCCCAGCGCAGCAATGCGGCAATCCTCTGAGCCAGGCACGGCGCTGGCGAACCTGACCCAGCGCAATCCCCTGTTGAATAAGAAATATTTCCAGGCACAACCCTTTACACATAATGCAAATCTTTCGCATTATGTCGCAGCTTTTGCGCGCCCCCGCGCCGTCCACTCCCCTCTCGAAGCAGGATGTTCGCCATGATTCGTATGCCTCTGGCTACCGCCAGTCTGTTGGCCATCGCAATTTCCCTCGCCGGCTGCGGCGAAGGCAAAGACGACAAGGCTGCCGCCCAAGCGCCGACCCCGGCCACCAGCACTGCCACCCCAGCGGCCGATGCAGCCGGCAAGGTCGACGAAGCGGCTGCCAAGGCCGTGGTCGCGCATTACGCCGACATGGTCTTCGCCGTATACAGCGACTCCGAATCCACCGCGAAAACCCTGCAGACCGCCATCGATGCCTTCCTCGCCAAGCCCAACGACGACACCCTGAAAGCCGCCAAGGCTGCCTGGGTCGCCGCTCGCGTGCCTTACCTGCAGAGCGAAGTGTTCCGCTTCGGCAACACCATCATCGATGACTGGGAAGGTCAGGTGAACGCCTGGCCCCTGGACGAAGGCCTGATCGACTACGTCGACAAGAGCTACGAGCACGCACTGGGCAACCCGGGTGCCACCGCCAACATCATCGCCAACACCGAGATCCAGGTCGGCGAAGACAAGGTCGACGTAAAAGACATCACCCCGGAAAAACTCGCCAGCCTGAACGAGCTGGGCGGTGCCGAGGCCAACGTCGCCACCGGCTACCACGCCATCGAATTCCTGCTCTGGGGCCAGGACCTCAACGGCACCGGCCCTGGCGCCGGCGCCCGCCCTGCTTCGGACTACCTGGAAGGTGCCGGTGCCACCGGCGGCCACAACGACCGTCGTCGTGCCTACCTGAAGGCCGTGACCCAACTGCTGGTCAACGACCTGGAAGAAATGGTCGGCAACTGGAAGCCGGACGTGGCCGACAACTACCGCGCCACCCTGGAAGCCGAGCCGGCCGAGACCGGCCTGCGCAAGATGCTGTTCGGCATGGGCAGCCTGTCCCTGGGTGAACTGGCGGGCGAGCGGATGAAGGTTTCCCTGGAAGCCAACTCCCCTGAAGACGAGCAGGACTGCTTCAGCGACAACACCCACAACTCGCACTTCTACGACGCCAAGGGCATCCGCAACGTCTACCTGGGCGAGTACACCCGTACCGACGGCACCAAGATGAGCGGCGCCAGCCTGTCGTCCCTGGTGGCCAAGGCCGACCCGGCCGCCGACGCGGCCCTGAAAGCCGACCTGGCGGCCACCGAAGCCAAGATCCAGGTCATGGTCGACCACGCCAACAAGGGCGAGCACTACGACCAGCTGATTGCGGCGGGCAACGAGTCCGGCAACCAGATCGTGCGTGACGCCATCGCCGCCCTGGTCAAGCAGACCGGCTCGATCGAGCAGGCCGCCGGCAAGCTGGGCATCAGCGACCTGAACCCGGACAACGCCGATCACGAATTCTGATCCGCATTGCGCCAGGCAGAAAGGCGACCCTCGGGTCGCCTTTTTTGTGCCCGCCGCAGCCGTTTGCACAGCCTGCAACATCGTTGCCTGCGCCCCGTCCAGCTTGTCCTGGGTCAAACCAAACGATAATTCCTCTTATTCAATCCAGGCCGCCCTGTTAGACTTTGCGCCCTTGTTTTGCTCGTCTTGCAGGATGTCCGATGCCCTCGTTGCCGCTTCGCTGGTCCGCTCTGTTCATGGCCCTGAGCCTGAGTGCCTGCGATGACGCGCCGCGCTTTACCCAGGCCGAACCTGGAGAAGCCCGGGCGGGCGGCGCGACCACGGTCAACAAGAGCGATCGCAATGCCTTCTCCCTGCCGTCGGCCAACCTGCCACCCACCCGACGCCTGGACTTCAGCGTCGGCAACAGTTTCTTCCGCAGCCCCTGGGTCATCGCCCCCTCCACCACCACCGCCCGCGACGGCCTCGGCCCGTTGTTCAACACCAACGCCTGCCAGAACTGCCACGTCAAGGACGGGCGCGGCCATCCCCCGGCGCCGGATGCGCTGAACGCGGTGTCAATGCTGGTGCGCCTGTCGATCCCCGACGATCCGGCCTTTGCCAGGCTCATCGAACAGGCAGGCATCGTTCCGGAGCCGGTGTACGGCGGCCAGTTGCAGGACATGGCCATTCCCGGGGTCGCTCCCGAAGGCCGGGTACGGGTGGACTACGATCCCCTGCCGGTACGCTTCCAGGACGGCACCCAAGTGGAGCTGCGCAAACCCAAGCTGCAGATCACCGACCTGGGCTACGGGCCTATGCACCCGGACACGCGTTTTTCCGCCCGGGTGGCGCCACCGATGATCGGCCTGGGGCTGCTGGAAGCCATTCCCGAAGAGGCGATCCTGGCCAATGCCAGGCCGGCGAATAAAAACGCCATCGCCGGCCGGCCCAACTGGGTCTGGGATGACGCCCTGCAAAAGACCGTACTCGGGCGTTTTGGCTGGAAAGCCGGGCAACCCAACCTCAATCAACAAAATGTTCACGCGTTTTCTGGTGATATGGGCCTGACCACCCGCCTGAGACCCTTCGATGACTGCACCGACGCGCAAACCGCCTGCAAGCAGGCCCCCAATGGCAACGGCCCGGATGGCGAGCCAGAGGTCAGCGACAACATCCTGCGCCTGGTGCTGTTCTATACCCGCAACCTGGCGGTGCCGGCACGTCGCGATGTCGACTCGCCCCAGGTCCTGGCCGGCAAGAACCTGTTCTTCCAGACCGGCTGCCAGTCCTGCCATACCCCAAGTTTCACCACCGCAGCCAACGCCGCCGAACCCGAGCTGGCCAACCAGGTGATACGCCCCTACAGCGACCTGCTGCTGCATGACATGGGCGAAGGCCTGGCGGACCACCGCACGGAGTTCAAGGCCAGTGGCCGCGACTGGCGCACCGCGCCGCTGTGGGGCATCGGCCTTACCGAAACCGTCAGCGGCCACACCCAGTTCCTGCATGACGGCCGCGCCCGCAACCTGATGGAGGCGGTGCTCTGGCACGGCGGCGAAGCCGAAGGCGCGAAACAACAGGTCTTGACCTTCAATGCCCAGCAGCGCGCCGCGTTGCTGGCATTCCTGAATTCTCTATAACACTCGACTCACACGTTTTCTCCACAATAAAGGGAGCCCGAACATGTTCCGCCCCAAACTGCTGTTCACCAGCCTTGCCGCACTCGCCCTGGGCGCCTGCTCGCCCCAGGACCCACAAGCCGTGACCTCGGCGGCCATCGCCAAGCAGGTCATCCTGCCGACCTACAGTCGCTGGGTCGACGCCGACCGCCAGTTGGCCATCAGTGCCCTGGCCTTCTGTGAAGGCAAGGAAAGCCTGGACACCGCACGGGCCGACTTCCTCCATGCGCAAAAAGCCTGGGCCGAGCTCCAGCCGTTGCTGATCGGCCCACTGGCCGAGGGCAACCGCTCCTGGCAGGTCCAGTTCTGGCCGGACAAGAAGAACCTGGTGGGCCGTCAGGTGGAGCAACTGGTCACCGCCAACCCGCAGATCGATGCCGCCGCCCTGGCCAAGTCCAGCGTCGTGGTGCAGGGGCTGTCGGCCTACGAATACATCCTCTTCGACAGCAAGATCGACATGGCCGACAGCGCGCAGAAAGCCCGCTACTGCCCGCTGCTGACTGCCATTGGTGAGCGCCAGAAACAACTGGCCGAAGAAATCCTGTCGAGCTGGAACACCAACGACGGCATGCTCGCGCAGATGAGCAAGTTCCCCAACCAGCGGTACGCCGATTCCCACGAGGCCAT
Source organism: Pseudomonas sp. GW821-FHT07F01 (assembly GCF_059418825.1). Taxonomy (NCBI): domain Bacteria; kingdom Pseudomonadati; phylum Pseudomonadota; class Gammaproteobacteria; order Pseudomonadales; family Pseudomonadaceae; genus Pseudomonas; species Pseudomonas sp. GW821-FHT07F01. The sequence goes on along the minus strand of NZ_JBWKQO010000005.1, from coordinate 404,183 downwards.
CGCCGACCTGCTGCGGGTCCAGGTCACGGCTCTGGATACCCTGAAGAAGAAGCTCGGCACGCCGATGGGCCGCCAGACCAAGGGCATCCCGCAGCCGTTCCAGGCCGATGCCTGGCGCAGCCAGTCGTCCCTGCAGGGCCTGGAAGCCAGCCTCAGCGCTGCCCAGACAGTCTGGGCCGGGGTCGACAACAAGGGCCTGCGCGGCCTGTTGCCTGCCGATCAGAAGCCTCTGGCCGACAAGATCGACGCCGCCTACGCTGCCTCGCTGAAACTCTTCGCCAGCACCCAGCGCTCGCTGACCGAAATGCTCAGTGACGACGCTGGCCGCCAGCAACTCAACGACCTGTATGACAGCCTCAACGTGGTCCACCGCCTGCATGAAGGCGAATTGGCCAAGGCGCTGGGGATCCAACTGGGCTTCAACGCCAACGACGGTGACTGATGATGCTGCGACGTCAGGCTTTGGCGCTGGGCAGCCTGCTGCTCAGTGCGGTGACCTTGGGCGGCTGGACGCTGTTCAAGCAAAAGGGCAAGCAGCCCCTGCTGCTTTCGGCCAGGGACGATGGTGACGGCAAGCATTACGCCGTCGGTTATCAACTGGACGGTAAACAGGTGTTTGCCACCCAGGTCGGCCAACGTTGCCATGACATCATCAACCACCCGCAACTGCCCATCGCCCTGTTCGTGGCGCGGCGCCCGGGCACCGAAAGCTACCTGATCGACCTGCGCAACGGCGCGCTCCTGCAGACCCTGACCGCGCAACCGGACCGGCATTTCTACGGACATGCGGTGATCCACAAGAGCGGCGAATGGCTGTACGCCACCGAGAACGATACCCGGGACCCGGGCCGGGGCCTGCTGGGTGTCTACCGCTTCGAGGGTGAGCGCCTGGTGCACAACAGCGAGCTGTCCACCCATGGCATCGGCCCCCACCAGGTGTCATGGATGCCCGACGGGGAAACCCTGGTGGTGGCCAACGGCGGTATCCGTACCGAAGCCGAAAGCCGGGTGGAGATGAACCTTGACGCCATGGAACCGAGCCTGGTCCTGATGCAGCGCGATGGCACGCTGCTGAGCAAGGAAACCCTGGCCCAGCAGATGAACAGCGTGCGCCACATGGGCATTGCCGGCGACGGCACCATAGTCACCGGCCAGCAGTTCATGGGCGCCGCCCACGAATCCTCGGAACTGTTGGCGATCAAGCGTCCCGGCCAGCCTTTCGCCCCCTTCCCGGTAGCCCAGGAACAATTGCAGGCCATGGGGCACTACACCGCCAGCGTGGCAGTGCACAGCGACCTGCGGCTGGTGGCCCTGACCGCTCCCCGGGGCAACCGCTTCTTTATCTGGGACCTGGACAGCGGTGCCGTGCGGGTCGACGCCCCGCTGCCCGATTGCGCCGGTGTCGGAGCGGTAGCCGATGGCTTCGTGGTGACCTCGGGACAAGGTCGCTGCCGCTTCTACGACTGCCGTCAGACGCAGATCGTGGCCAAGCCCCTGGACCTTCCAGCGGGCCTGTGGGACAACCACCTGCATCTGATCTGATCATTTCCGGGCAAACAAAAGGCCTCGCATTGCGAGGCCTTTTTCTAGGGGCTGAACAAGCTTCAACTCTGGGGTTTCAATCCTTGAGCCATGCCGAACATGAACAGCAACAGGTCATGATCGGGCTTGACCGCCACAGAGGCTTTGGCCACCCGCGGCAACGGGCAATGGGCGTCTCCCTGGGCGCTCAGGACCTGCGTGCGCGGCTGCTCCCAGGCAGCTACGGCCAAAGAAGCGACTGCCAAGGCTCCTGCCAGGAACAAACCTCGTGCAATTTCTAGCTTCATCGCTATAAACCTTTGATGGGGCTGCCAAACACCGTCTTGTAAAAGTAGTAGAGCTTTTGCCAGTCCGCGTCATTCCACGACGAATGGCGACGCAGTTGCTTGAGGTCATGGGCTGCGGCCCGGCGGCTGCTCAAGCGCTGGCGGCATTTCTCGAAATCCAGCAATGCGACTCGCACCTGAGCCTGCTCGCCCTCGCCGTCCACCCGTACGAAAACGTGCTTGGCGTACAGGCAACCATGTTGCCAGCGCCCTTTGTGCATGCGCGCCAGGGTCGCAGCCACCGCCTGCAACAAACGATCATGAAAGGCTTCACCATGGCGCTCGCGCCCACCGGCGGCATACCAGTTGTCGACCTCCATGAAGCCCTCCAGCGCTGCGGTGACCAGCAACGCCTGCCATTGTCGCTCCGGGCCACGCCGGGCCCCGCAGAACACCAGTTCCGGGACCTCCACGTCCAGCAGGCGCAGGCCTTGCAGAGCCTCGCGCTCACGCAGGACCGTCGGTCGCCCGAAAGGGTGCAACCAACTGCGATGAATGTGCCCGATCTGCCGCTTGGCATAGAGCAGGCCGCCGCTACTGCTTTGAATGCGTTGGACGCCGCTCTCGCCGCCTCGACGCTGATTGGGTTCCTCGACCCATTCACCTTGTTTGTTCCAGAAGTATTCGAAGCAATCTGTGGGCGCGGCATCCAGTTCCGAAGCACATTCAACAGCCATCCTCTTACCTCTTGCGTAATACGTAGACCCGCCACATGGCGTAGAGCGGAAAGAAGTCCAGGTGTTCCTGGACACGAAAGCCGGCTTGCCTGAATTCTTCTTCGACCGTGGCCGCCGGTAACACAAAACGATTCTGGTAACCCTCCTGCCCAACTTCAGCCTGGCGCTTGCGCTCCATGCGCTTGCGTTTCCAGGCCTTGAAGTTGCCATCGACCCACAACGAGATGATCACGCTGTCACGGCTGACCCGCTGAAACTCCCGTAGCAGCGCCATGCGGTGCTCCGCCTGGCCTATGTGGTGCAATAAACGCATGGAGAAAATGCAGTCCACGGCGTTGTCCGGCAAATCAATGGCAAACGCAGAGGTCTGCAAGGGCCGTACCCGTTTTACCACGTCTGCCGGTTGGGCCACCGTGGCGGTACTCAGCATAGCCGCTGAATTGTCAGCGCCAATAATCACTCGATTGGTTTTTTCTGCCAGCAGCGGCCAGAAACGACCGGCACCGCAGGGCAGGTCCAGTACCAGCCCGGGCTCTCCCGCCAGGGCCAGCGCAGTACGGGCCATTTGTTCGTCACGCTTGTGGGACAACTGCCGCGCCAGACCATCCTGGTGCTTGAGCAGGTATTCCTGGGCGTGTTGGGCATCGTATTTTTCGGAAAATTCCAGCTTGATCGGCGTAGCCATCATCAAAGTCTCCTGCAACTGATGGCGCCACCTTAAGCAGCGACGTGTCAGCGACAGGTCATCCCTTTGTGAAAACTTCGTACCGTCCAACGAGGAAATATTTCAGGGTTTTACAGGCTGAGGACAGTGGCCTGGGGCCACTTAAGAGGAAAAAACGACAAGTGACCGGCCCCGTAAAACAGGGCCGGGAAAGAACAATCAGGCCTTGGCCGAGTTCAGCTGAACGAAAAAACGACAGCCATTGGGCGTCATGGTAGTGAGGCTGACAGTCCAGCCCTGGTTCTCGCAGATCCGCTGCACCAGGGACAGCCCCAGCCCCAGGCCTTCCCCACGCTTTTCATCGCCCCGCACAAACGGCTGGAACATTGCCTCGCGCTTCTCCTCGGGAATGCCCACGCCGCTGTCCTCCACCACGAATCCATCGGGCACCAGGCTCAGGCGGATGAAACCCTGTTCGGTGTAGTGCAAGGCGTTGCGCAGCAGGTTGCCCATCACCGCATGCAGGAAGGTGGCGTTGTAGCGATTGTCACCTGGGGTTCCGGGCTCGAAGATCAGCTCGAGCCCCTTGGCCTCGATGGCTTCGCGCCAGATACCGGTCAAGTCACTGGCCGCCTGGCTCAGGCTCAGCTGCGGCGACATGCTGGCATCTTCACGCTGTGCTCGGGCCAGCATCAGGAACGTCTGCACCAGCTCGCGCATCTCGTCGCAAGCGCGAGCGATGCGTTCGACCTGGGCTCGCCCACGGGGGTCCAGCCGTGGATTCTCCAGCAGCAGCTCGCAGGAAGTGGCCAGAACCATCAATGGCGTGCGCAGTTCGTGACTGACGTCGCTGGTGAACAGCCGCTCGCGGCTCAAGGCCTGGCGCAAGCGGCCCAGGGTTGCATCGAAGGCAATGGCCAGCTCTCCCACCTCGTCCGCCGCGTAGTCCGGCGCCAGGGGCGGAGCCAGGCCCAGCAGTTGATCCCGGTGGCGCACCTGCCGGGCAAGACGCACCACCGGCGCCATCACTCGGCGAGCCAGGACCCAGCCGAGAAACACCGCCAGCGCCAGGCTCAGGACAAAACCTACCAGCACCACGGCGAACAGCACCCGCTCGCGCTCTTCGAAATCGCTCTGGTCCTGCAGCAGCACATAGCGCCGACCGTCCACCACCTCGACCATGGCGTGATAGGACAACTCCTCGCGGAACACCTCGTGGAAACCCGGATCCAGATGGCGCAAATCCTTGGGCAGCTCGAAGTCGCCGCGCCCGCCACTGTAGTAGAACAACTGGTCGGGCTCGGGGCGGTGGCTCCAGTCGCCGACGTTATCCATCAGCAACAGGCGTTGCAGGTCACCGCCCAGGCCTGCGGAGATGAGCTTCTCCTCCACCAGGTGCACCGTCGCCACGATGCCCATGGCAAACGCCCCCGCCACCAGTGCGCTCATCAACGCAAAGGCGATGATGATGCGCTGGGCAAGGCTCTGCTTAAACTCCATCTCGGCCCTCGGCCAGGCGGTACCCGACACCGTGCACGGTGTGCAGCAGCGGCTTGGCGAACGGCTTGTCGATCACCTGGCGCAATTGGTGAACGTGGCTGCGCAGGCTGTCGCTGTCCGGGCAATCGTCGCCCCACAGGGCTTCTTCGAGGATCTCCCGACGCAGTACATGGGGGCTTTTCTGCATCAGCACCGCCAGCAGCTTGAGGCCCACGGGGTTGAGCTTGAGCAAGCGGCCTTCGCGGGTGACCTCCAGGGTATCGAGGTCGTAGCTCAGGTCGCCAACCTGCAGCGACCGACGGCCACCACCCTGGGAACGGCGCATCACCGCCTCGATACGCGCCGCCAGTTCCGAGAGAGCGAAGGGTTTGAGCAGGTAGTCATCCGCCCCGGACTTGAAGCCCTGAAGGCGGTCGTCGAGCTGGTCGCGGGCGGTGAGCATGATCACCGGAGTATCACGCCGGGCGTCTTCGCGCAGGCGCTTGCACAGGGTATAGCCATCGATTCCCGGCAGCATGATATCGAGCACGATCAGGTCGTAATGCTCGGTGGCCGCCAGGTGCAACCCGGACAGGCCATCCTGAGCGCAATCCACGGTATAGCCCTTGAGCCCCAGGTAGTCAGCCAGGTTGGCGAGAATATCGCGGTTGTCTTCAACCAGTAGAATTCGCATCGGCACTCTCTCCGTACAGGGTTACGGCCATCTTGGCTCGCGCAGCTTAAGGCCAAGTCCGGCTCGCCGCCAGCCTTGTCGGCCGGTGCCAGGCAGAGTTTTCCCGGGCCTGGGGGCTTAACAATATTTTCACCAGCGGTTCACAAGCTGACTACAGGGACAACCTCAGACTGCGGGCCATTTGCCCCCAAGGAACACCCTCTGATGGATCTTCTCAAGACAGCTCCGGCGCGTTTCGTGCTGCTGCTGACCAGCACCTGGCTGGCGATTTTCCTGCTGACCCGCGGCATTTTGCTGCTCACCCACCTCGACGAAGCCGGTAGCGGCTGGCTGCCGCTATTTGGCGTCGGCCTGCTCTACGACCTGGGTTTCCTGGCTTATGCCGCCCTGCCCCTGGGCCTGTACCTGGTGCTCTGCCCGCCCGCCCTGTGGCGTCGACGCGGCCACCGCTGGCTGTTGCAGGGCCTGTTCAGCCTGAGCCTGTTCGCCATGCTGTTCACGGCCGTGGCGGAGTGGCTGTTCTGGGATGAATTCGGCGTGCGCTTCAACTTCATCGCCGTCGATTACCTGGTGTACTCCGACGAGGTCCTCAACAACATTCTCGAGTCCTACCCGATCGGCCTGTACATGAGCCTGCTGGCCCTGGCGGCAATCGCCCTGAGCCTGGCCCTGCGCAAGCCCCTGAAGGCTGCGCTGGATGCGCCCTTGCCGCCTCTGCGTGGCCGCCTGCTCAGTGCCCTCGGCCTGCTGCTGGTGGTCGGCGCCAGCCTGCAACTGCTCAGCCAGGACAGCCCGCGCAGCCAGGGCGGCAACGCCTATCAGAACGAACTGGCGAGCAACGGCCCCTATCAGTTCTTTGCCGCCTTTCGTAACAACGAGCTGGACTACCAGCAGTTCTATCGCAGCCTGCCCGCCGATGTGGTGGCCCGCCAGATGCGCGCCGAACTGAATGAACCCAATGCCCGCTTCATCGGCAAGGACCCGCTGGATATCCGGCGCGCCATCGACAACCCGGGGGCTCCACGCACCCCCAACATCGTCCTGGTGACCATAGAGAGCTTCAGCGCCAAATACATGGGCAGCAACGGCGACGACCGCAACCTGACCCCGAACCTGGATGCGTTGCGCGCACAGAGCCTGTACTTCAACAACTTCTACGCCACCGGCACCCGCACCGACCGCGGCCTGGAAGCCATCACCCTGGCGATTCCCCCCACCCCGGGGCGCTCCATCGTCAAGCGCATCGGTCGTGAAAGTGGTTTCGCCAGCCTTGGCCAGCAACTGCGGGCCGTGGGTTACGACAGTGTGTTTGTCTATGGCGGCCGAGGTTACTTCGACAACATGAATGCCTTCTTCAGTGGCAACGGCTACCGCGTGGTGGACCAGAGCAGCGTCGAGGAGTCCGAGATCCACTTCAAGAACGCCTGGGGCATGGCCGACGAAGACCTTTACACCCAGACCCTGAAGCTGGCGGATGCCGACTACGCACAGCAGCGGCCCTTCCTGTTGCAACTGATGACCACCTCCAACCATCGCCCTTACACCTATCCCGATGGCCGGATCGACATCAAGTCCGGCAAGGGCCGGGACGGCGCGGTCAAATACACCGACTACGCCATTGGCGAGTTCCTCAAGGCAGCCCGCCAGAAGCCCTGGTTCGACAACACCATTTTCGTGTTTGTCGCCGACCACACCGCAGGCAGCGCGGGCAAGGAAGACCTGCCCATCAGCAACTATCAGATTCCGTTGTTCATCTATGCGCCCAAGCTGATTCCGGCGCGGGAGAATGCACAGCTGGCCAGCCAGATCGACCTGGCGCCAACCCTGCTGGGCCTGTTGAACCTGGACTACGAGTCGACCTTCTTCGGACGCAACCTGCTGCAGGACAACCCTCTGCCTCCCCGGGTGCTGGTGGGCAACTATCAGCACCTGGGCCTGTTCGACGGCCAGGACCTGGCGATTCTCAGCCCGCGCCAGGGGTTGCGCCGGCATGACCAGGCCCTGGGCGCCAGCCAGGAATCCCGGGTACCGGACAGCGATCCGTTGATCCAGCGCGGCATCAGCTACTACCAGAGCGCCAGTTATGGCTTCAAGCAGCAATTGCTGGGCTGGAAGGCGCCCAAGGCAGCGGCGGATGAACTGAGCCAGCGCTGAAGTCGTTCGCGGGCAAGCCCGCTCCTGCAGAAGTGGAGCAGGCTTGCCCGCGAAGATCCAGGCGCCCCCCATATCCGGGGCGTAAAAAAGCCCCGCCGGCTTTCACCGGCGGGGCTTTTTCAGTACAGGGGTAAGGCTGGCTTACATCATGCCGCCCATGCCACCCATGCCGCCCATGTCTGGCATGCCGCCAGCTGCAGGCTTGTCTTCCACGATTTCAGCAACAGCGGCTTCGGTGGTCAGGATCAGACCGCCGATGGACGAAGCTGCTTGCAGCGCGGAACGGGTTACCTTGGTTGGATCCAGGATGCCCATTTCGATCATGTCGCCGTATTCGCTGGTAGCAGCGTTGTAGCCGAAGTTGCCGGCACCCTGCTTGACCTTGTCCACGACAACGCTTGGCTCGTCACCGGAGTTGGCAACGATCTGGCGCAGTGGAGCTTCGATAGCGCGACGCAGTACAGCGATACCCACGTCCTGGTCGGCGTTGTCGCCTTTCAGGTCGTTGATGCCTTGCAGAGCACGGATCAGGGCTACGCCACCGCCAGGTACCACGCCTTCTTCAACGGCTGCACGGGTAGCGTGCAGGGCGTCTTCAACGCGGGCCTTCTTCTCTTTCATTTCAACTTCGGAGCCAGCGCCAACCTTGATCACTGCAACGCCGCCGGACAGCTTGGCCAGACGCTCTTGCAGTTTTTCACGGTCGTAGTCGGACGAAGTGTCGGCGACTTGTTGACGGATCTGAGTCACGCGAGCCTGGATGTCCGCTTCAACGCCAGCACCGTCGATGATGGTGGTGTTTTCTTTGGACAGGATCACGCGCTTGGCGTTACCCAGGTGCTCCAGGGTGGTGCTTTCCAGGCTCAGGCCGATCTCTTCGGAGATGACGGTACCGCCGGTCAGAACGGCGATGTCCTGCAGCATGGCCTTGCGACGGTCGCCGAAGCCAGGTGCCTTGACGGCAGCGACTTTGACGATGCCACGCATGTTGTTCACAACCAGAGTCGCCAGGGCTTCGCCTTCAACGTCTTCAGCCACGATCAGCAGTGGGCGGCCGGCTTTGGCAACGGCTTCCAGCACTGGCAGCATTTCGCGGATGTTGGAGATCTTCTTGTCCACCAGCAGGATCAGCGGGCCGTCGAGTTCGGCGACCATGGTGTCCGGCTTGTTGATGAAGTAAGGGGACAGGTAGCCGCGGTCGAATTGCATGCCTTCTACGACAGACAGTTCGTTTTCCAGGCCCGAGCCTTCTTCAACGGTGATCACGCCTTCTTTACCGACTTTTTCCATGGCTTCGGCAATGATGTCGCCGATGGAGTTGTCGGAGTTGGCGGAGATGGTGCCGACCTGAGCGATGGCCTTGGAGTCAGCGCATGGCTTGGACAGACCCTTCAGTTCTTTGACGATGGCGATGGTCGCCTTGTCGATACCGCGTTTCAGGTCCATCGGGTTCATGCCGGCAGCGACGGCTTTCAGGCCTTCGTTGACGATCGACTGAGCCAGAACGGTAGCGGTGGTGGTGCCGTCGCCAGCGTCATCGTTGGCACGGGAGGCAACGTCTTTGACCAGCTGCGCGCCCATGTTTTCGAAGCGATCTTTCAGCTCGATTTCTTTGGCAACGGAAACGCCGTCCTTAGTGATGGTCGGAGCGCCGAAGCTCTTCTCGATGATCACGTTACGGCCTTTCGGGCCCAGGGTCGCTTTTACTGCGTCAGCCAGAACGTTGACACCAGTGAGCATTTTCTTGCGGGCGGAATCGCCGAATTTAACTTCTTTAGCAGCCATGATCGATATTCCTTAAATACTGTGTAGTAGCGGGAAAATACGCGGGAAATCAGCCTTCGATAACAGCGAGAATCTCGTTCTCGGCCATTACCAGCAGATCTTCGCCATCGACTTTCACGGTGTTGCTGCCGGAGTACGGGCCAAACACCACTTTGTCACCCACTTTCACGGCCAGCGCACGTACTTCACCGTTGTCCAGCACACGGCCGGTACCTACAGCGACGATTTCGCCACGGTTAGGTTTTTCAGCAGCCGAACCAGGCAGAACGATACCGCCGGCAGTTTTCGATTCTTCTTCGCTGCGACGGATGACGACGCGGTCATGCAGAGGACGAAGCTTCATTGTCGATCTCTCCTAATTGTGGTTTTCAACGGCCGGTGTCGATACCGGCGGGTTAGCAAATCCGGCTTTGCCGGGTGCGGCTCGACAAGCGAGCCGCGGAAGTCTGTCTGGTGTCAGCACCAGAAACCTTGCGGTGACCGTTACATAAGGGCGCATAAGGTTATTACAAGGGCTGGCCGATGAAATTTTTTACATCGCTGGCGCCAAAACGAACACGGCACCCGAAGGTGCCGTGAGACGTGAGCTTCTGACTCAGGAGTCGCGGTGCTCGAATTCGCCTTCGATCACGTTGGGCTCGCGGCCCAGCGGCTGCTGGGGCGCAGGGCCGCCACGGGCGGCACGCATGTCGTCGGCAAAGGCGCGCTGGCGCAGGGCCTGCTCCTCGGCACGCTGGCGCATTTTATTGGCCAGCAGGCGACGGCTGATCGGCAACAGCATCAGCAGGCCGAACACATCGCTGATGAAACCCGGCAGGATCAGCAAACCACCACCCAGGGCCAGCATCAGGCCCTCGAGCATTTGCTGGGCCGGCAGCTCACCGCGATTGAGGCTTTCACGGGCACGCAGTGCCGTGGCCAGACCGGCCACGCGCAACACCAGCACACCGAGCATCGAACCGACAATGATCAGCAGCAGCGCCGGGAAAAACCCGATGGCCGCGCTGACCTTGACGAAGACGAACAGCTCGAGCACCGGGAAAAGTAAAAAGAGCAACAGAAAAGGGCGCATCAAATGGTTTCCTCTGCGGAAGAATGCCTTCCAGTAGACCGTAAATGACGTCGCCAATTCGTGAATTCAAGCACCCGGGGGCGGATTTTTCGGCCATTGATCAGCTCGGGCCAGGAAAACCAGGGCCTCGCGTACTTGTGTCGGCGTATTGCAAGGCGCCTGGAAGGGCAGCCAATACAACGCCTGGCCGATGCGCAGGTGCATGCCTTCGGTATCGATCCCGGCCATCTGCGCCGGCGCGTTGTCCGGCAACCCGGTCAACTGGACATAGTGGGCAATGGCCTTGGCATGGTCGCTGTTCATGTGTTCCACCATGCTCAGCTCGGCCTTTCCTGCGAAGGGGTTGGCCAGGGTCAGTTGGTCGACCCAGTGGATCGCCCCGAAGCCGCCGATGTAGCGGTGGCGTACCGGCTTGAGCACCCAGAAATCGAAGTCATGGGCCTTGTGGTAGTTCTGCGACTCGGGAAAGTAACGGTAGTAACGCTCGGCTGCGGCGTCGATGGCGGCCTCGTCCTCGAGCTTCTCAGCCTCGGCCAGGTAGGTCAGGCGACCGACTGCCTGCACATCATCGGCATCGCGCTCACCCACCAGCAGCGAGCACTTGGGATCCTTCTGCAGGTTGTGGGTGTGCTGGGCGATACGGCTGATCAGGATCAGCGGCCGGCCCTCGGCGTCCAGGCAATAGGGCACCACGGACCCGAAGGGAAATCCCGGCATGGCCTTGGAGTGAGTGGACAGCACCCCACGATATTCCTTGAGCAGCAGTTCTCGTGCATTCTTGGCAGCTTCAACGCTCACTTTATGACTCCTTATGTAGAATCCGTCGAAAACGGACGGGCGCCTGGAGCATTGTTCCAGCTACGCCAACAGGGCAATTCTCATCTGCAGCCAGGCCAGGTCCGGCAGCCGAGCGAGGGTTCCCGAAAAGGACTCCCCTCAAGACCAGCTAGCAGGACATGCGAATGCAACTCACTGACAAAGTAATCATTATCACCGGCGGTTGCCAAGGTCTGGGCCGCTCCATGGCCGAGTATTTCGCAGCCAGGGGCGCGCGCCTGGCGTTGGTCGATCTGAACCAGGAAAAGCTCGACCAGGCTGTCGCGGCGTGCAAGACCCACGGCGTCGAAGCCCGTGCCTATCTGTGCAACGTCGCCGATGAAGAGCAGGTGAACCACATGGTGGCCCAGGTGGCCGAGGACTTTGGCGCCATCCACGGCCTGATCAACAACGCCGGGATCCTGCGCGACGGCCTGCTGGTCAAGGTCAAGGACGGCCAGATGACCAAGATGAGCCTGGCCCAGTGGCAGGCGGTGATCGACGTCAACCTGACCGGGGTCTTCCTCTGTACCCGGGAAGTGGCGGCGAAGATGATCGAGCTCGGAAACAACGGCGCGATCATCAACATTTCTTCGATCTCCCGCGCCGGCAATATCGGCCAGACCAACTATTCCGCAGCCAAGGCCGGGGTCGCGGCAGCCACGGTCACCTGGGCCAAGGAGCTCGCGCGTTACGGCATCCGCGTGGCGGGCATTGCCCCGGGCTTTATCGAAACCGAGATGACCCTGGGCATGAAACCCGAGGCCCTGGAGAAGATGACTTCCGGTATTCCTCTCAAGCGCATGGGCAAGCCGGAAGAGATCGCCCACTCGGCGGCCTATATCTTCGAGAACGACTACTACACCGGGCGCATCCTGGAAATGGACGGCGGCCTGCGGGTCTGATCCTGCCGGCTCCTACATGACTCACCCGCCTGGGGCTTCAGTCGTCGCTGATGGTGATGTTGGGCATCGCCGGGGCGGCCGCTTCTTGCAAGACAATGCGCGCGCCCACATGCCGCGCCAACTCCTGATAGACCATGGCGATCTGGCTTTCCGGCTCGGCGATCACCGTCGGCTTGCCGCCGTCGGCCTGCTCGCGGATCAGCATCGACAACGGTAGCGAGGCCAGCAGCTCGACGTCGTACTGGCTGGCCAGCTTCTCGCCGCCGCCTTCGCCAAACAGGTGCTCGGCATGGCCACAGTTGGAGCAGATGTGCACCGCCATGTTCTCCACCACGCCCAGCACCGGGATATTGACCTTGCGGAACATCTCCACGCCCTTGCGCGCATCCAGCAGAGCCAGGTCCTGGGGCGTGGTGACGATCACCGCACCGGCCACCGGGACTTTCTGCGCCAGGGTCAGCTGGATGTCGCCGGTGCCTGGCGGCATGTCGATCACCAGATAGTCCAGGTTGCCCCAGTCGGTCTGGGTCACCAGTTGCAGCAAGGCCCCGGAGACCATAGGACCGCGCCAGACCATCGGCGTGTTGTCATCGGTGAGGAAGGCCATGGACATGACCTCCACGCCGTGGGACTCGATGGGCACGAACCACTTCTGGTCCTTGATCTTCGGACGGGTGCCTTCGGCGATGCCGAACATGATGCCCTGGCTCGGGCCATAGATGTCGGCGTCGAGAATCCCCACCTTGGCGCCTTCGCGGGCCAGGGCCAGGGCCAGGTTGGCCGCGGTGGTGGACTTGCCCACACCGCCCTTGCCGGAAGCCACCGCCACCACGTTCTTGACGTTGGCCAGGCCCGGGATCTGCGCCTGGGCCTTGTGCGCGGCAATGACGCTGCTGATCTCGACCTTGGCCGAGCTCACGCCGTCCAGGCCCTCGATGGCCAGTTGCAGCATCTGCGCCCAGCCACTCTTGAACAGGCCGGCGGCATAACCCAGTTCCATGCGGACCGTAACCCGGTCGCCCTGGACCTCGATGTCCCGCACGCAGCCGGCGCTGACCGGGTCCTGGTTCAGGTAAGGGTCGGTGTATTGACGAAGGACGGCTTCCACCGCTGCGCGATTGACGGCGCTCATGGGCAACTCCGATAACAAGACAGGAAAATCAGCCGGCTATCCTACGCCGCCGACTCCTTCGTGGCGAGAAAGCTTGCTGCGCACAATGTGCCTGGAAGGGTGAAAATTCCGCTCCGGCGCTTTATAGTGGCCGACCTCCGTTTCATCAAGTAGCCGAGCCCCATGTCCGAGCCACGCAAGATCCTCGTCACCAGCGCCCTGCCCTATGCCAATGGTTCCATCCACCTTGGCCACATGCTTGAGTACATCCAGACCGACATGTGGGTGCGCTTCCAGAAGCTACGCGGCAACCAATGCATCTATGTCTGCGCGGACGACGCACACGGCTCGGCCATCATGTTGCGCGCGGAGAAGGAAGGCATCACGCCGGAGCAGTTGATCGCCAACGTGCAGGCTGAACACTGCGCCGACTTTGCCGAGTTCCTGGTGGATTTCGACAACTTCCACTCCACTCACGCCGAAGAAAACCGTGAGCTGTCGAGCCAGATCTACCTCAAGCTGCGGGACGCCGGGCACATCGCCACGCGCTCCATCACCCAGTATTTCGACCCGGAAAAGAAAATGTTCCTGGCCGACCGCTTCATCAAGGGCACCTGCCCGAAATGCGGCACCGAGGACCAGTACGGCGACAACTGCGAAAAATGCGGTGCCACCTATGCCCCGACCGACCTGAAGGATCCTAAGTCGGCGATCTCCGGCGCCACTCCGGTGCTCAAGGACTCCCAGCACTTCTTCTTCAAGCTGCCGGACTTCCAGCAGATGCTGCAGAGCTGGACCCGCAGCGGCACCCTGCAGGACGCCGTGGCCAACAAGATCGCCGAGTGGCTGGACGCCGGCCTGCAGCAGTGGGACATCTCCCGCGATGCACCGTACTTCGGCTTCGAGATCCCGGATGAGCCGGGCAAGTACTTCTATGTGTGGCTGGACGCGCCGATCGGCTACATGGCCAGCTTCAAGAACCTCTGCAGCCGTCGTCCGGAACTGGATTTCGACGCCTTCTGGGGCAAGGACTCCACCGCCGAGCTGTATCACTTCATCGGCAAGGACATCGTCAACTTCCACGCCCTGTTCTGGCCCGCCATGCTCGAAGGCGCCGGCTATCGCAAGCCGACCGGCATCAACGTCCACGGCTACCTGACGGTCAATGGCCAGAAGATGTCCAAGTCCCGTGGCACCTTCATCAAGGCCCGCACCTACCTGGAGCACCTGTCACCGGAATACCTGCGCTACTACTACGCGTCCAAGCTGGGCCGTGGTGTCGACGACCTGGACCTGAACCTCGAAGACTTCGTGCAGAAGGTCAACTCCGACCTGGTGGGCAAGGTGGTGAACATCGCCAGCCGTTGCGCCGGCTTCATCCACAAGGGCAATGCCGGGGTGATGGTGGACAGCAATGCCGCCCCCGAGCTGACCGAGGCTTTCCTGGCCGCGGCGCCAAGCATCGCCGACGCCTATGAAGCCCGTGACTTCGCCCGGGCCATGCGCGAGATCATGGGCCTGGCCGACCGCGCCAACGCCTGGATCGCCGACAAGGCTCCATGGTCGCTGAACAAGCAGGAAGGCAAGCAGGATGAAGTCCAGGCCATCTGCGCCACTGGCATCAACCTGTTCCGCCAGTTGGTGATCTTCCTCAAACCGGTGCTGCCACTGCTGGCTGCCGATGCCGAGGCCTTCCTCAACGTGGCCCCGCTGACCTGGAACGACCACCAGCAACTGCTGGCCAACCATCAGCTCAACGAATTCAAGCCGCTGATGACGCGGATCGACCCGGTAAAAGTGCAAGCCATGACCGATGCCTCCAAGGAAGACTTGGCCGCCAGCCAGACCGACACCGGTGGCCCTAAAGGCAACGGTGAACTGGTGAAGGACCCGCTGTCCGCGGAAATCGACTTCGATGCCTTTGCCGCCATCGACCTGCGTGTCGCCCTGATCGTCAAGGCCGAAGCCGTGGAAGGTGCCGACAAGCTGCTGCGCCTGACCCTGGATATCGGCGACGAACAGCGCAACGTGTTCTCCGGCATCAAGAGCGCCTACCCTGATCCGTCCAAGCTCGATGGCCGCCTGACCATGATGATCGCCAACCTCAAGCCACGGAAAATGAAGTTCGGCATCTCCGAAGGCATGGTGATGGCTGCCGGCCCTGGCGGTGAAGAAATCTACCTGCTGAGCCCGGACAGCGGCGCCAAGCCCGGCCAGCGGATCAAGTAAGGCTGCAGGCTGGACCCCATCCCCCCGTTGCGCCCGGCGCAGCGGGGGGATTTGCATATCTGGCGGGCCCTGCGCCGACGCTGGAGTTTGCCTACTCTTGAAGGACAGCCTGCCCGTACCGGCCCCGACCATGACCGACTTCCTCCTCGCCCTTGTCAGCACTGCCCTGATCAACAACTTCGTGTTGCAGTGGCCGCTGGGCGTCGACCCGCTGCTGCAGGCCCCAGCCGATGGCGCTCGGCTTCGGATCCATGCGCTGGGCCTAGCAACAACGGTCTTGATGCTGGTCAGTTGCGTACTCGGCCATGTTCTCTATCGTGGTGTGCTGGTGCCCTCGGGGCTGCAGTCCTTGCAGCTGTTTGCCTGGCTGTCCCTGAGTGTGCTGCTGATCAGGCCGGCCCTACACTGGCTGCCCCGAGCCCTGCCCGGTTTGCCATTCGATGGCCTCTGGCCCTTGTTGCTGGCCAATGCCGGGATGCTCGGCCTGCTGTTGATCGCCAGCGGGGAAAACCTCGGGCTGGCGACCCTCGGCGCCATGAGCCTGGGTGCCGGGCTGGGCTTCTGGTTGGTACTGTGCCTGTTCAATGACCTGCGCCAGCGTATTTCCACCAACGATATTCCCCTGCCCTGGCAAGGCCTGCCGATCGACCTGATCAGCGCCGGCCTGCTGGCAGTGGCGTTTTTCGGCTTCAACGGACTGCTCAAGACATGAGTCTGATTCAACGCATCGACGCCCTTCTGCCCCAGACCCAATGCGGCAAGTGCGGCCACGCCGGATGCAAACCCTACGCCCAGGGCATCGCCAGTGGCGAGGCCATCAACAAGTGTCCGCCAGGGGGCCAGGAAACCATCGCCGGCCTGGCACAACTGCTCCAGTTGCCGGTGGTGGAACTGGACCACAGCCGTGGCGAAGCCCCGGCGCAGATCGCCCATATCCGCGAGGCCGAATGCATCGGCTGCACCAAGTGCATCCAGGCCTGCCCGGTGGACGCCATCGTCGGCGCGGCGAAGCTCATGCACAGCGTATTGATCGACGAATGCACCGGCTGCGACCTCTGTGTGGCGCCCTGCCCGGTGGATTGCATCGACATGCTGCAGTTGCCCATGGCCCGAGTGCTGCCCATTGTCGGCGGCCTGGCCAGCAGCCCCGAGCAGTTGCAGGCTCGCACCGCCAAACGCGATCACGCCCGGCGCCGCTTCGAGCAGCGCAATGATCGCTTGCAGCGCGAAGAGGCCCGGCGCCTGGCCGAACGTCAGGCCAGGGCCCAGCGCGCCACCCAGGCCAGCGACGCCAGCCAGGACCCGGTTCAGTCGGCTATCGAGCGGGTCCGCGCACAGAAAGCCGCGGCGGCCGATGCCGCCTTGAAAAAGGCCAAGATCGAGCTGGCCATGAGTCGCGCCCAATTGCACAAATCCCTCAAGGCCTTCGGTCATCCGCCGACCTTCGAGCAGCAATCGCAGTTGATCGTCCTGCAGCGCCAGTTCGAAGTAGCGGAGCAGGCATTGGCCCAACTGGAAGCCCAGGCGCCTACACCGACCGCGCCGGTGGCCCGGGATGCCGACCTCAAGCGAGCCAAGATCCAGTTGGCGATGCGCCGCGCCGAACTGAAAAAGGCCCAGGCCGCAGCAGCCCCCGAAGCCGAACTGCAAACCCTGGCCGCGGCCCTGGCGGCGGCCGAACAGGCGCTGCACGCCGCGGAGGACGCCAGTGGCAAACCGGCACCAGTACTGGAGCGGATCGAGAAACGCCCGATCGCCCCACAACTGCGACAACTGAAGACCGAACTGGCCTACGCCCGAGCCGAGCTGAGCAAACTGCAACGCCAGACCGATACCAGCAGCGAACAACTGGCCCAGGCCCAAGCCCGCCTGAGCGAAGCCGAGCGCCAGGTAAACGCCCATGACGTGCCCTGAAACAGTCGACCCGCGCCTGCGCCAGGCCATGCAGCGCGTGCTGCTGGCCACGCTGCCGGGGCTGCTGGTACTGCTGTGGTTGTATGCCTGGGGGCCGCTGCTGAATCTACTGCTGGCAGCCAGTGGGGCCCTGGCCATGGAAGCCTTGGTGCTGTTCCTGCGGCGGCGTCCGCTGCAACCTGCCCTCGGCGATGGCAGTGCGCTGGTCAGTGCCACCTTGCTGGCCCTGGCCCTGCCACCCTATTGCCCCTGGTGGCTGCCGCTGAGCGCTGCCGCCAGCGCCGTGCTCTTGGGCAAGCAGGTGTACGGCGGTGTCGGCCAGAACCCCTTCAACCCGGCGATGTTGGGTTATGCACTGGCCCTGCTGTGCTTCCCGCAAGCCATGACTCACTGGCCCGCACCCCATGCCCTGGACCTGCTCGGCGGGCTGCAACAGGTATTCGGCCTGGGAGGCAACCCGCCCCCGGACGCCTGGGCCCAGGCCACGGCGCTGGACAGCCTGCGGATCAACAAGAGCCTGACCGTCGATGAACTCTTTGCCGGCAACCCCGCCTTCGGTCACTTCGGCGGCAGTGGTACCGAATGGGTCAACCTTGGATTTCTGGCTGGCGGCCTGTTTCTGCTGCAACAGCGGGTCATCGGCTGGCAGGCGCCCGTGGGCATGCTTGGCAGCCTGCTGCTGATCAGCCTGCTGTGCTGGAACGGCAGCGGCTCCGACTCCCACGGTTCGCCGCTGTTCCACCTGCTCAGCGGCGCCAGCATGCTCGGTGCGTTCTTTATCGTCACCGAGCCGGTGTCCGGCCCCAAGGCCGCCAAGGCCCGCCTGCTGTTTGGCGTTGGCGTTGGCCTGCTCACCTACCTGATCCGCACCTGGGGTGGCTACCCCGACGGGCTCGCATTCGCCGTGCTGCTGATGAACCTGGCGGTACCGGCCCTGGAGCGCCTGAGCTCCGAAAAACCGCTGGAGCGCCCATCATGAAAGGGGCTCGCAGCCTGTTGCTGCTGATGCTGCTCGGCTCCCTGGGCATCGGTGCCACCCTGTGGCTGCAATATGCCGCCACTCCACGCATAGAAGCCGAACAACGGGCCTTGCAGGCACGCAAGCTGTTGGATGTGCTGCCCGCCGGCAGCTATGACAACCAGCCCCTGGACCAGCCATTGCCCTTGGCCGATGGGCAACTGAGCAACAGTCGCCTGCTCGATGGCTACCTGGCCACCCGCAATGGCCGGCCCAGCGCCGTGCTGCTGCGCAGCCAGGTCACAGGCTACGCCGGCCCCATCGAGTTGCTGATCGCTATCGACAGCCAGGGGCGCCTGCTGGGCAGCAAGACCCTCCGGCAGGATGAGACTCCGGGGCTGGGAGCACGTATCGCCAGCTGGCCCAATGCCTGGCTCCAGGGGTTTTCAGGAAAATCCCGCAATGATCCGGGCGACAGCGCCTGGGCCTTGAAAAAGGACAACGGGCAGTTCGATCAGATTGCCGGCGCCACCATCACTTCCCGTGCGGTGATCAGTGCCTTGCATGATGCCTTGCGCTACTTCGACGAACACCGCGGACAACTGCTCCCTGGAACGCCTCATGAATAAGCCGCTGTCATTGCCGGGGCTGCTGATGCTGCCACCCCTGATCGGGGCTACGGACTCCTGGGTCAAGGCAATCGGCCTGGCCCTGGCCTGGGTATTGCTGATCGGCCTCTACGGCACCGGCATGCGCTTGCTGCGTCCGCCCATCGAGGCCCGCCACCACTGGCTGGCCAGCCTGCTGCTCAGCGCCAGCCTCGGCAGTTGCCTGTGGCTGGCGCTGCAGGCCTGGAGTTATGAGCTGCACCAGCAATTGAGCCTGTACCTGGGCCTGCTGCCCCTGCAATGCGTGGTACTGGAACAGGCGGGGTTCTTCCAGCACCGCAACCGACTGCGCCTGGCCGGCGCTTTCTGTGTGGCCCTGATCGGCCTGGGTGCCCTGCGCGAGCTGCTGGGCGCTGGTACGCTGGGCAGCCATCTGGGCTGGCTTGTCGGCCAGCCGGATGCAGGCAGCGGCTGGGTCGTGCTGCCACATGGGGGGCTACGCCTGCTGACCCTCGCCCCCGGCGGTTTTATCCTGCTGGGTGCGCTGCTGGCCGCAAAACGGGCCTGGGCCGGCCCCTGGACCTTAAACCGACCGCCTTCGAGGAAATGAATCACCCATGAATGCCGCCAAACGCCTGGAAATCTTTCGCCGGCTACACGAAGACAACCCCGAGCCGAAAACCGAGCTGGCCTATTCCTCGCCGTTCGAGCTGCTGATCGCGGTGATTCTCTCGGCGCAATCGACCGACGTCGGAGTCAACAAGGCGACTGCCAGGCTCTTCCCCGTAGCCAACACCCCAGCGGCAATCTACGCCCTGGGCGTCGAAGGCCTGTCCGAATACATCAAGACCATCGGCCTGTACAACAGCAAGGCCAAGAACGTCATCGAGACCTGCCGCCTGCTGGTGGAACGCCATAACAGCGAAGTGCCACAGACCCGGGAAGAGCTGGAGGCTCTGCCCGGAGTGGGCCGCAAGACCGCCAACGTGGTCCTCAACACCGCTTTCCGACAACTGACCATGGCGGTGGACACCCATATCTTCCGGGTCAGCAACCGAACCGGGCTGGCCCCGGGAAAGAACGTGGTCGAGGTCGAAAAGAAACTCATGAAGTTCGTGCCCAAGGAGTTTCTGCTGGACTCCCATCACTGGCTGATCCTCCACGGCCGCTACGTTTGCCTGGCACGCAAGCCACGCTGTGGCAGCTGTCGAATCGAAGACCTGTGCGAATACAAGCAAAAGACTTCCGACGATTGAGCAAGCATTGATTTTGCCGATAGATCGATTGAAAAAATCTTTTTTACCCGCCAGGAGAATATCGATATAAGGAGCGCCAATGGCAGTCCTAGCCTGGAGTCGACCTTATGAGTACTGGCAAAGAACAACTGGACGTAGAAGACGATTTCGTCGCAGCTGAAACAGATGATGCAGAACCGGTGGTCGAAGTGGCGAAAACCAATCTGAGCAAGCGCCGGACCATCGACAATCTCCTCGAGGAACGGCGCCTGCAAAAACAGTTGGCCGATTACGACTTTGACCTCTAGTCACAAAAGAACCTCCCCATGGAGGTTTTTTTGTACCTGTGCCCAGCCGCAAATCTGGCCGGTCAGCCTCCCCGACTGACCGGCTGCGTCGGCACTCAAGCGAGCCCATCCAGCAACACCGTCTCAATGCGCACGTGCTCTAAAGGCTCATATCAACCGATGCCGTTGAGCGAACTCGATCAGATCAACCAATGAACGAGCATTGAGCTTGGCCAGCAACCGGCGCTTGTAGGTACTGATGGTCTTGTTGCTCAAGCACAACCCCTCGGCAATTTCCTTGTTACTCATGCCGTTGGTGAGTTGTTTCAATACGATCAATTCGCGCCCTGAAAGCAGCTCGATCATCTGCTGCTCACTGCTGATGCCCTGGCTTGAGCGAAAAGTATGCAAGGCCTCGTTGGGGAAGTAGCTGTATCCCGCAAGCACCGCACGCACGGCACTCAACAGCTCGGTGATGTCCTGCTGCTTGCACACATAACCGGCAGCACCGGCCTGCATGCAGCGCATGGAGAAAGGCCCAGGAACTTGCAGGGTCAATACCAGAATCTTGATCGACATACCTCTGGACATCAGCCGGTTTATAACTTCGAGCCCATCAAGTTGCGGAATTCCAATATCCAGAATCAAGATGTCTGGAACATATTCAAGAGCCAACTTCAATGCATCCGTGCCGTTATCTGCTTCCGCTACTACTTCAAGGCCATGGCGCTCCATCAACATGCGCACAGCCAAACGGACAACAGGGTGATCATCCACGATCAATACTCTTTTCATAGGTCCATCTCAGTCCTGAGAGTTTTTTTAGAGCCCGCACAATACCCCAGAGAATTGACTCTGACACCGTGCTACAGAGGGCTACGACCTTACGAGGACGATCCTTACAAACAATACCGAATTGCCTTACAAAACGACCTAGATAAAAGTGGTTCAATATCCAAACCGCCTAGGATCAATCGTCAAATCAGCTACTTTTCGTACTAATAAAACTCCAACCTACAAGCACTCTCAGTAGCGGTACTTGGTACTTCGCCCATCAAGAAGTGGCTCACCTTGCCCAACAGACATTTGCTGATCTGAATTAGGCCCCGACGCTCACTGCAATTATCCAGGGCAAAAAAAAGCCCCGCTTATCGCGGGGCTTTCTTCAACCACTCAAAGCATCAGACCAGGGTCCGACCCTTGTTCGCGGCAATGCGCATGCGCAGGGCGTTGAGCTTGATGAAGCCAGCTGCGTCCGCCTGGTTGTAGGCACCGCCGTCCTCTTCGAAGGTAGCGATGTTGGCGTCGAACAGCGACTCGTCAGACTTGCGACCGGTCACGATCACGTTGCCCTTGTACAGCTTCAGGCGTACCACGCCATTCACGTGGGCCTGGGAGGCGTCGATCATCTGTTGCAGCATCAGACGCTCAGGGCTCCACCAGTAGCCGGTGTAGATCAGGCTGGCGTACTTGGGCATCAGCTCGTCTTTGAGGTGAGCCACTTCGCGGTCCAGGGTGATGGACTCGATGGCGCGGTGAGCACGCAGCATGATGGTGCCGCCAGGTGTCTCGTAGCAGCCGCGGGACTTCATGCCCACGTAACGGTTCTCGACGATGTCCAGACGACCGATACCGTGTTCGCCACCAATGCGGTTCAGGGTCGCCAGCACGGTGGCCGGGGTCATCTCGACGCCGTCCAGTGCCACGATATCGCCGTTGCGGTAGGTCAGTTCCAGGTATTGCGGGGTATCTGGGGCCTTCTCCGGGGAGACAGTCCAGCGCCACATGTCTTCTTCGTGCTCGGTCCAGGTGTCTTCCAGCACGCCACCTTCATAGGAGATGTGCAGCAGGTTGGCATCCATCGAGTACGGGGATTTCTTCTTGCCGTGACGCTCGATCGGGATCCCGTGCTTCTCGGCGTAGTCCATCAGCTTCTCGCGGGACAGCAGGTCCCACTCGCGCCAAGGGGCAATCACCTTCACACCCGGCTTGAGGGCGTAGGCGCCCAGTTCGAAACGCACCTGATCGTTGCCCTTGCCGGTGGCGCCATGGGAAATGGCGTCGGCGCCGGTTTCGTTGGCGATTTCGATCAGGCGCTTGGCGATCAACGGACGAGCGATGGAAGTACCCAGCAGGTACTCGCCTTCGTAGACGGTGTTGGCGCGGAACATCGGGAAGACGAAATCACGCACGAACTCTTCGCGCAGATCGTCGATGTAGATCTCTTTGACGCCCATGGCTTGCGCCTTGGCGCGGGCCGGCTCGACCTCTTCGCCTTGGCCCAGGTCAGCAGTGAAAGTCACTACTTCACAGTTGTAAGTATCCTGCAGCCACTTGAGGATCACCGAAGTGTCCAGGCCGCCCGAATACGCCAGAACGACCTTGTTAACGTCCGCCATGCCATCACTCCACGGGGTTGTACGGAAAGCCGCCAAGTCTACCGATCCACGCGGATAATTTACAGAGGCGCGACAGCTTATGACGACCAAGCGACAGATTATGTCGAGCGAGCGACGACGACAGCCGTATCAGGAAGTCGCCGCTGCGCTGGACCCGGAAGCCGCCTGAGGCGCTGGGGCCGGCTTTTCGGCAGGAGCGACCCGCTCCAGATGCACATTGACCCGCCGGTTCTTCGCCCGATTGGCCGCATTGGTGTTGGGGGCCAGGGGATAGCGCTCGCCATGGAAGCGCACCACGATCTGGTTTTCCGCCAGGCCATTGGCCTTGAAGAACTCCATGACCGCCAGCGCACGACGGCGCGACAGGTCACGGTTGGTCAGGCGGTTGCCACTGTTATCAGAGTGCCCGTCCAATTCGACATGATTGACCGTGGGGTCGGCCTTGATGAAGTCCACCATCACTTGCAGCTTGGCCTTGGCCCGGGCGTCCAGGTCGATGCCCCCCCCGGGGAAACCGATCTCGGCCTGCTTGACCTGTTCATAGTTCATCGGCAACAGCTTGGCCATGCAGCTTTGATAGTCGCCGTAGGCCTTGCTGAACTTCACCGGCAACAGGCGTACCTCGGACACTCCGCCTTCGCGGGAGAAGTGCCGGACCACCGGGCTGCGCCCCTCCAGCAAACCGACGATCAGACGTCCGGCCTGCATCTGGTTGCTGTTGAACAGCACCCCATCGGTACCGGCCTTGACCGCCCCAAGGTTGATGTCGCCACGCCCCGGCTGCCAGGGGGCGGCGGCCGCAAGCAGGGTCGCGGAACCACCGGCCTGCATGGGGTTGAAACTCTTGAGGCGGAAAATCGCCTGCTCGCCGGCGCGACGAACGAATTCGCCGGAACCGAAATCGGTAACCGGTTGGATCAGGCGGCACTCGAACTTGTCACCTTCGACCGTCCACTCAATGCTCTCCAGGCGAGTCTGGAAAGTGAGAGCCATCGCAGGCAGGCTGGCAAACACACTGAGCAAGGCTAGATAACGCTGGCGCACGGGAGGCTCCACTGACGTGTACAACAGAAAAATCGACAGGCGTTAATACGCCATACCTTCGGGATATCGGTTGCTCGTCGCAAAACTTGATAGCGAGTGCCTGGAAGAGTCTTTTCCGGTAGCATTCCCCCGAGTTTTACCCGCCTGGAACCTCCAATGTCCGACCGCCTGACCCTGCTGCGTCCCGACGACTGGCATATTCATCTTCGCGATGGGGCCGTGTTGCCCAATACAGTCGCAGATGTCGCGCGCACCTTTGGCCGCGCCATCATCATGCCCAACCTGGTACCTCCGGTGCGCAACGCCGCGGAAGCCGACGCCTATCGCCAGCGCATTCTAGCTGCGCGCCCGGCCGGCAGCCGCTTCGAGCCACTGATGGTGCTCTACCTGACCGACCGTACCCAGCCGGAGGAAATCCGCGCGGCCAAGGCCTGCGGTTTCGTCCACGCCGCCAAGCTGTACCCGGCCGGCGCGACCACCAACTCGGATTCGGGCGTGACCAGCATCGACAAGATTTTCCCGGTGCTTGAAGCCATGGCCGAAGTCGGCCTGCCGCTGTTGATCCACGGCGAGGTAACCCGCGGCGACGTCGACGTCTTCGACCGCGAGAAAATCTTCATCGACGAGCACATGCGGCGTGTGGTTGAACGCTTCCCCAGCCTGAAAGTGGTGTTCGAACACATCACCACCGCTGAAGCCGTGCAGTTCGTCAAGGAGGCTTCGGCTAACGTCGGCGCCACCATCACTGCGCATCACCTGCTGTACAACCGCAACCACATGCTGGTGGGCGGTATTCGTCCGCACTTCTATTGCCTGCCGATCCTCAAGCGCAACACCCACCAGGAAGCCCTGCTGGATGCGGCCACCAGCGGCAACGCGAAGTTCTTCCTCGGCACCGACTCGGCACCTCACGCCCAGCACGCCAAGGAAGCCGCTTGCGGTTGCGCCGGCTGCTACAGCGCCTACGCCGCCATCGAGCTGTACGCCGAAGCGTTCGAACAACGCAACGCCCTGGATCAGCTGGAAGCTTTCGCCAGCCTCAACGGCCCGCGCTTCTACGGCTTGCCGGCCAACACCGACAGCATCACCCTGGTCCGTGAAGAATGGACCGCTCCTGCCAGCCTGCCGTTTGGCGAGCTGACTGTCATTCCGCTGCGCGCCGGTGAAAAACTGCGCTGGCGCCTGCTGGAGGATCACTCGTGAGTGACGACCATTTCGACGACGAACAAGAAGGTAGCAGCGGCGGTCCTCGCCATCCGATGGCGGCACGCTTTCGCGGTTACCTGCCGGTAGTCGTCGATGTTGAAACCGGTGGCTTCAACTCGGCCACCGACGCCCTGCTGGAAATTGCCGCAACCACCATCGGCATGGACGAAAAAGGCTTCGTGTTCCCCGAACACACCTACTTCTTCCGGGTCGAGCCTTTCGAAGGCGCGAACATCGAAGCTGCAGCCCTGGAATTCACCGGGATCAAGCTTGACCATCCCCTGCGCATGGCTGTGAGCGAAGAAACCGCCCTCACCGATATTTTCCGCGGGGTGCGCAAGGCGCTGAAGGCCAATGGCTGCAAGCGCGCCATCCTGGTAGGCCACAACAGCAGCTTCGACCTGGGCTTCCTGAATGCCGCCGTGGCGCGCCTGGACATGAAGCGCAATCCGTTCCACCCGTTCTCCAGCTTCGATACCGCCACGCTGGCTGGCCTGGCATACGGCCAGACCGTGCTGGCCAAGGCCTGTCAGAGCGCAGACATCGACTTCGACGGTCGCGAGGCCCACTCGGCTCGCTACGACACCGAGAAGACCGCCGAGCTGTTCTGCGGCATCGTCAACCGCTGGAAACAGATGGGCGGCTGGCAGGATTTCGACGACTGAATAGTCGCTTTCCTTTGCCCCATAAAAAAACCGGCCCTAAGGCCGGTTTTTTTATGCGTGACGCCAAGCCTTACAGCTTGCCGGCGTTCTCGCTCAGGTAAGCAGCAACGCCTTCTGGCGAAGCGGTCATGCCCTTGTCGCCTTTCTTCCAGTTGGCAGGGCAGACTTCGCCGTGCTCTTCGTGGAACTGCAGAGCGTCGACCAGACGGATCAGCTCTTCCATGTTGCGGCCCAGTGGCAGGTCGTTGACGATCTGCGAGCGGACAACGCCTTTGTCGTCGATCAGGAACGCGCCACGGAAAGCCACGCCGCCTTCGGACTCAACGTCGTAGGCCTTGGCGATTTCGTGCTTCATGTCAGCAGCCATGATGTATTGAACCTGACCGATGCCGCCGGCATTGATCGGGGTGTTACGCCAGGCGTTGTGAGTGAAGTGCGAGTCGATGGACACAGCGATCACTTCAACGTTGCGTGCCTTGAAATCAGCCATGCGGTGGTCCAGAGCGATCAGCTCGGACGGGCACACGAAGGTGAAGTCCAGCGGGTAGAAGAACACCAGGCCGTATTTGCCTTTGATGGCCGAGGACAGGGTGAAGCTGTCGACGATTTCGCCATTGCCGAGAACGGCCGGAACGGTGAAGTCAGGGGCTTGTTTGCCTACGAGTACGCTCATTGGATATCTCCTGGTGTGGACGTAGTAATGAAGAAGAAGGGTTGGCCCCGAGCCTGCCATGCTGATGCGACAGCCCCGTGACGTGCGCCCTCTTCGCAAGGACCGACCATCATACACGGCGTTTTTAAGCTGTCCTTAGTGGTTTTTCCTCTGGCCGGCCTCCAACGCGAAAAATGCGAATGATCTGTCATTAATGCCAAGAAAAGCCGTTCGTCACTCAAGCAAGAATCAGCAACAAAGGGCGTCGAAACCACTTTGACAATCATTCTCGTTAACATTAAGATCCATCGCAATTGAGCCCTAACCAGCGACGGTTCTCATCTTATGTATGTCTGCCTCTGCACCGGTGTCACCGACGGACAAATTCGCGAAGCGATCTACGAAGGTTGCTGCAGCTACCGCGAAGTACGCCAGGCCACCGGCGTTGCCAGCCAGTGCGGCAAATGTGCCTGCCTGGCCAAGCAAGTGGTTCGCGAAACCCTGACCGAATTGCAGAGCAGCCAAGCGGCAATCCCCTACCCTGTGGAATTTAATGTCGCCTGATTTAATCAATAATTAGCGGCGTTACAAACAACCGGACCTGGCGTCCGGTTTTTTTATGCCTGTAATTCAATCGCTTAGAGACAAAACGCGGAACACAAACATTCTTATTCCGATTAATTTTCATATATTATTCAATAACTTAGGTTTGACAGTAATGTTCATGCAGCTCAGACTCTGCCCATGTTCCACTAAATACAGGGCAGGACCCCATCATGAAAGGCGACATTACAGTCATCCAGCATCTCAATAAAATCCTTGCCAATGAACTGGTCGCGATCAATCAGTACTTCCTGCATGCGCGCATGTATGAAGATTGGGGCCTGAACAAGCTGGGCAAGCACGAGTACCACGAGTCCATCGACGAGATGAAGCATGCGGACAAGCTGATCAAGCGCATCCTCTTCCTCGAAGGCCTGCCCAACGTCCAGGACCTGGGCAAGTTGCATATCGGTGAGCACACCAAGGAAATGCTCGAATGCGACCTGCGTATCGAGCGCACCGGCCATGCCGACCTCAAGGCCGCGATCGCCCATTGCGAATCGGTTGGTGACTTCGGCAGCCGTGAACTGCTGGAAGATATTCTGGAATCCGAAGAAGAGCATATCGACTGGCTGGAAACCCAATTGGGCCTGATCGATAAAGTGGGTATCGAGAACTATCTGCAATCGCAAATGGGTGACGAGTAACTCAACTCGTAATACCCGAAGAATAAAAAAGCCCCGCTTCTCTTATGAGAGCGGGGCTTTTTTTATTACGCGGATATGTTCGCGTAACAAACCGAAGCAGAGTGCTTGCCGCAAGTTTCCGAGAATCACACGAGTAGCATGTCGATTCCCGGAAACCCTCGCGAGCAGGCGCGCTTTTACGCTTCGGTCTTGGCAGCGGCTTTTTCGGCAGCGGCCTTGATCAGGCTCTGCAATTCACCGTTGGCGAACATTTCAGCCATGATGTCGCTGCCGCCGACCAGCTCACCGGCCACCCACAGTTGTGGGAAGGTTGGCCAATTGGCGTACTTGGGCAGGTTGGCGCGAATTTCCGGGTTCTGCAGGATGTCCACGTAAGCGAACTTCTCACCACAGCCCATTACGGCCTGAGCGGCTTTGGCAGAGAAGCCGCACTGCGGGGCATTCGGCGAGCCTTTCATATAAAGCAGAATGGTGTTGTTGGCAATCTGCTCTTTAATAGTTTCGATGATATCCATGGAACACCTCGGCTGAACTTTCCGACTCTGTTGTCGGCACGGTGGCGCATTGTAACGGAATCCTGAGCACCCTGCTCGGCCTCTCCGACAGACATCTCAGGCCGCCTGCACCCTGACCGGCACCCCGTTCAACGCCGCATTTCCCGACAGCACATCGAGCTGGCGCTCGTCGGTCAGGTCATTGGCGCTGCAACCCGGCTGCTCCGTGGCTATGTTCATCTGCACGCCCGGACGCCCATGCCCCCAGCCATGGGGCAGGCTCACCACCCCCGGCATCATCTCGGCGCTGGCCAGCACTTCGACTTCCACCGCGCCGACCCGTGAACTGATGCGTACCCGTTGACCGTCCTGCAAACCCCGGAGAGCCAGATCCTGCGGATGCATCAGCAGTTGGTGACGAGGCTTGCCCTTCACCAGGCGGTGATAGTTGTGCATCCAGGAGTTGTTACTGCGCACATGCCTGCGGCCGATCAACAACAGTTCCCCCTCCTGCGGCGCCTTCAGGGCAGCAAAGCGCTCCAGGTCGGCCATGATCGCCGGCGGCGCAGCCTGGACCCGCCGGTTTTCGGTTTTCAGGCGCCCGGCCAGATTCGGCTGCAGCGGCCCCAGATCGATGCCATGGGGATGCTCGGCCAGCGTCGCCAATGACAGCTTGAACGGCGAGGCGTCGCCATAAGGCCCGGCACGCAGCCCCATATCAATCATTTGCGCCGGCGCGATGGTCGGCTTGAGCGAGCTTTCGGTGCGCTCGGCAAAGGCCTTGGCCAGGCCGACGAAGATCTCCCAGTCGTGCAGTGCACCTTCGGGCTTGGGCAGGATCGCTCGGTTGAAACGGCTGACGTTGCGCACCGCGAACAGATTGAACGTGGTGTCGTAGTGATCATTTTCCAGGGCTGAGGTGGACGGCAGGATCAAGTCGGCATAGCGGGTGGTTTCGTTGATGTACAGGTCGATGCTGAGCATGAACTCCAAGCCATCCAGCGCCTGCTCCAGCTGCCGGCCATTGGGCGTGGACAGCACCGGGTTGCCCGCCACCGTGATCAGCGCCCGTACCTGCCCCTCCCCTTCGGTGAGCATCTCTTCTGCCAGGGCCGACACCGGCAACTCGCCGCCGTATTCCGGAAGCCCGGAAACCCGGCTCTGCCAGGCATTGAAGTGGCCGCCCGAAGTCGCCGCTACCAGATCCACCGCGGGGCTGGTACACAAGGCGCCACCCACGCGGTCGAGGTTACCGGTGACCAGGTTGAGCAATTGCAGCAACCAATGGCACAGCGTGCCGAAGGCCTGGGTCGAGACGCCCATGCGCCCGTAGCAGACCGCTCTGTCGGCCGAGGCGAAATCCCTGGCCAGTTGGCGGATCTGTGGCGCCGCAATGGCGCACAGGGGGCTCATGGCCTCCGCCGTGAACCGGGATATGGCCTGGCGCACCTCGGCCAGCCCATCCACCTGCAAGTGACTGTCGCGGGTCGGCCCCTCTTCGAAGATGCTGTTGAGCAGGCCAAACAGCAGCGCGACATCGCCCCCCGGGCGGACAAACAGATGCTGGTCGGCCATGGCCGCGGTTTCGCTGCGCCGCGGATCGACCACCACTACCTTGCCGCCACGGGCCTGGATCGCTTTCAGGCGCTTTTCCACATCCGGAACGGTCATGATGCTGCCGTTGGACGCCAGGGGATTGCCACCAAGAATCAACATGAAATCGGTGTGATCGATATCCGGAATCGGCAACAGCAAGCCGTGGCCATACATCAGGTAGCTGGTCAGGTGCTGAGGCAATTGGTCGACCGAGGTGGCCGAGAAGCGATTGCGCGTCTTGAGCTGGCCGAGAAAGTAGTTGCTGTGGGTCATCAGCCCATAGTTGTGCACGCTGGGATTGCCCTGGTAGGTCGCCACCGCGTTGTTGCCATGACGCTGCTGAATGCTCGCCAGCCGCTCGGCCACCAGGGCAAAGGCCTCGTCCCATTCGATCGGTTGCCACTCATTGCCAACCCGGCGCACCGGCTGGCGCAGGCGGTCCGGGTCATTCTGGATATCCTGCAAGGCTACGGCCTTGGGGCAGATATGACCGCGGCTGAAACTGTCCTGAGGATCGCCCTTGATCGAGCTGATGCGCGGAGCACTGCCGTCTTCTTCGGTGATTTCCAGTGTCAGGCCACAGATGGCCTCACACAGGTGGCAGGCACGGTGATGGAGAGTCTTGGTCATGGCCAGTTTCTATTGTCTGAGAGCGCAGCGTATTCGCTTGCCGGAAGCAAAAACTATGGGCGCTCCCCTGACAGGACACCAGTGACGTTCGTCCCATGAATTCACGGCCATCAGCCCCGGCCATGATCGGCGCCTTCAGTTGGAGGGCAACCGTGGCGGCCCATCCGCTGAGACGTGGGTGGTTGCATCCACGGCCTCCCGCTCTCCATAGCCACCCGAGAGTTGTGCGAGCAATCGCCAATGCTCGTCCAGGCCTGCACTGAGGCTCATCATCCGGTCGATCATCTTGCGCGCGGCCGCTCGGGTCACCGGATCTTCACTGCGCAGCAGCTCGAAGGAAAACGCCGTCACCGAAGCTGTCATGTCGGTGAGTGCCCGGGCCGTGAGCCCCAAGAGCGTCATCAGTTGTTGCTCCCTGGATTCCATCGTTCACCCGTCCCTGCCACTGATTCGCCTTTATAACCTCAGCACTTTGCATTAGGAAATGTTTCAGGCTGCCAGCCCGCGGATTATCCGGGACGCAGCCCCCGCCCTCCAGGTCAGAAAACGACTGCATGGGCATCACCTGCGCCGCGCTCGATTGCCAAGGCGCGCCGGGGCAGTGTACAAATGCCCGGCTGCTGTCTGGAAACTGGTCTCAAAAGTGCCAGCGCATTCGCGTCCTGGCCTCTCATGCCCATAATCGCCGTAGCACTACTATTGGTAAGACGCGACATTTAATTATAAGATCGCGCCTTCCCCTATTTCGTCGCCCCGTGCGGCTTTCGCCGCAGGTCCAGCCCGTTGTTCGACTAAACAAGGCTTTGAGAATCTGCGGTCCGTTGCAAAAAGGTAGTTAATGATGAGCGCAAGGCACTTTCTCTCCCTGATGGATTGCACGCCCGAAGAGCTGGTCAGTGTGATTCGTCGAGGCATCGAGCTGAAGGACCTGCGTAACCGCGGCGTACTCTTCGAGCCCTTGAAAAATCGTGTGCTTGGCATGATTTTCGAGAAGTCGTCGACCCGAACCCGACTGTCCTTCGAAGCCGGCATGATCCAGCTGGGCGGCCAGGCCATCTTCCTTTCGCCACGGGACACTCAACTGGGGCGCGGCGAGCCCATCGGCGACTGCGCCATCGTCATGTCGCGCATGCTCGATGCGGTGATGATCCGCACCTTTGCCCACAGCACCCTGACCGAGTTTGCGGCCAACTCCCGCGTACCGGTGATCAACGGCCTGTCCGATGACCTGCACCCCTGCCAACTGCTGGCTGACATGCAGACGTTCCTCGAGCATCGCGGCTCGATCCAGGGCAAGACCGTGGCCTGGATCGGCGACGGCAACAACATGTGCAATAGCTATATAGAAGCGGCCATCCAGTTCGACTTCCAACTGCGCATCGCCTGCCCCGAAGGGTACGAGCCCAACGCGGATTTCGTAGCCCAGGCCGGCGACCGCGTGACCATCGTCCGTGATCCTCGCGAAGCCGTGCGTGGTGCCCACCTGGTGAGCACCGATGTCTGGACCTCCATGGGCCAGGAAGAGGAGACCGCCAAGCGCCTGCAACTGTTCGCTCCCTTCCAGGTCAACCGTGCACTGCTGGACCTGGCCGCCGAGGACGTTCTGTTCATGCATTGCCTGCCCGCCCACCGCGGTGAAGAAATCAGCCTCGACCTGCTGGACGACCCGCGTTCGGTGGCCTGGGACCAGGCGGAAAACCGCCTCCACGCACAAAAGGCCCTGCTCGAATTCCTCGTCGAGCCGGCGTACCACCACGCATGAGCCAGCCATTGCTACTGAACCTGCGCAACCTCGCTTGCGGCTACCAGGACCAACGCGTGGTGCAGAACCTCAACCTGCACCTCAATGCCGGGGATATCGGCTGCCTGCTGGGCTCATCCGGCTGCGGCAAGACCACCACCCTGCGCGCCATCGCCGGGTTCGAGCCGGTGCATGAGGGGGAAATCCAGCTGGCGGGCGAGACCATCTCCAGCGCCGGTTTCACCCTGGCGCCGGAGAAACGCCGGATCGGCATGGTGTTCCAGGACTACGCCCTTTTCCCGCACCTGAGCGTGGCCGACAACATTGCCTTCGGCATTCGCAAACACCCGCAGAAAGAGCGGGTGGTGGCCGAACTGCTGGAGCTGGTGAACCTGAAGAACCTCGGCCAGCGCTTCCCCCACGAACTGTCCGGTGGCCAGCAACAACGGGTGGCCCTGGCTCGTGCCCTGGCTCCCGAACCACAACTGCTGCTGCTCGACGAGCCCTTCTCCAACCTCGACGGCGAACTGCGACGCAAGCTCAGCCACGAGGTGCGTGACATCCTCAAGGCCCGTGGCACCAGTGCGATCCTGGTCACTCACGACCAGGAGGAAGCCTTCGCCGTGAGCGATCAGGTAGGGGTGTTCAAGGAAGGCCGCCTGGAACAGTGGGACACACCGTACAACCTCTACCACGAACCCCAGACGCCCTTCGTCGCCAGCTTCATCGGTCAGGGCTACTTCATTCGCGGCCAGTTGAGCAGCCCGGAATCGGTACAGACCGAACTCGGCTTGCTGCAGGGCAACCGCGCCTACACCTGGCCAACCGGCGGTGCGGTGGATGTGCTGTTGCGTCCGGACGACATCGTCCACGCCCCCGACAGCGCCTTGAAAGCCCGCGTCGTGGGCAAGACGTTCCTCGGCGCCTCGACCCTGTATCGCCTGCAGCTGCCCACCGGCAGCCAGCTGGAATCGATCTTTCCGAGCCACGCCGATCATCAGGTCGGCGCCGATGTGGGTATCCGGGTCGCGGCGGAACACCTGGTGCTGTTCCAGGCCTCGGGCAGTACCGCAGCGCAGATCCCGCAAAGCGACTCAGGGGTGCGCCGCTACAGCAGCGCGCATTGAGCCGTCTTCGCTGGCAAGCCAGCTCCTACGACAGCGCACTGTAGGAGCCGGCTTGCCGGCGAAACACCCAGCACAGTCATTGCAGATGCAACTGCCCACTGGCAATCAGCCGGGCATGCCCACCGATCTTCACCCGCTCACCTTCCAGACGACAAAACAATGCGCCACCTCGGGCAGAGCACTGGTAGGCGCTCAACTGCGGCTTATCCAACCGCTGCGCCCAGTAAGGCGCCAGGCAGCAATGGGTGGATCCGGTCACCGGGTCCTCATCGATACCGATGGCGGGGGCAAAATAGCGCGAGACAAAGTCGTGCTGCTCCCCGCGCGCAGTCACGATCACCCCGGGCCAGGGCAGTTTCGCCAGCGCCGTCATATCCGGCCGGCACTCACGCACCGCCTGCTCCGACTCCAGCACGGCCAATAGCTCGTTGGCCCCCAGCAATTCGACGACCTCAACCCCCAGCGCTTGCGCCACCGCCTCCCGCCCTGCCTGGCTGCTCGGGCTGCGCAGCGGGAAATCCAGCCACAACAGGCCCTCTTCACGGGTGACACTCAGGGGCCCGGACTGGCTGAGAAAGTCGATACGCTGCGCGGTCTGGCCATAAACCTCGAACAACACATAGGCAGTGGCCAGGGTTGCATGCCCGCACAACGGCACTTCCGTCACCGGGGTGAACCAGCGAATCCGCCAGCCCTGGGCCTCACGCACGACAAAAGCGGTTTCTGCCAGATTGTGCTCGGCAGCAATCTGCTGCATCAGCCTGTCATCGAGCCAGGACTCAAGCCGGTAAACCATGGCCGGATTACCCGCGAACGGGCGCTCGCTGAACGCATCGACCTGATGAAACTCAAGCTGCATATCCCTTCTCCGTGAATAACTGGCCCCCAGCATGGGCCCTGGCCCCCGACGGGCGACAGACACAGAAGTCGGGATTTTCCTGCATACAGCAGCGGCCCTGGCCGCAGCCGCTGCGACTCAAGGACGACCGATATCGGCGAACCTGGCCTGGGTATGCTCGGCCAGTACCGCCGGCGCCAGCTCGACTTCCAGGCCACGGCGCCCGGCACTGACAAAAATGCTGGCGAACGGCTGCGCACTGTTATCGATAAAGGTCCGCAGGCGCTTCTTCTGCCCCAGCGGGCTGATGCCTCCCAGCAGGTACCCCGTGGCGCGCTGGGCGGCAGCCGGGTCGGCCATTTCAGCCTTCTTCACGCCCGCTGCGTGGGCCAGGGCCTTCAGGTCAAGACTTCCGACGACCGGCACCACCGCCACCAGCAGCTCACCCTTTTCACTGCTGGCAAGCAAGGTCTTGAACACCTGCGCTGGATCAAGATCAAGCTTCTCCGCGGCCTCCAGGCCATAGGAGGCGGCCTTGGGGTCATGTTCGTAACTGTGGATGCGATGTTCGGCGCGAACTTTTTTCAGCAGGTCCAGTGCAGGGGTCATGGCAGCTCCAGGCGAGGAATGAAAAGGCAAAACCAAGCGCGCGAATTTTAGGTCATTCACCAGCAAAAGGCTCTATTCCAAGCCTTGATAACCGGCCCGTGTGCCTACGAAAGCAACCATGCCTGTCGTTCCCGCGACTATGCCCCGGAATCATTCATTTGATTGATATCTATAAAATGACCATCCGTTCACTTTCGACCTTTGACAGCGGTGTTTCTTGTCTATATTTTTTCGTTTCTGAATATCATGCGGTAGATCCAAGGTTGTACCCAGTAGCAAGGCGAGGTCGGAATGGGGATTCCGCCTTCGTTTGAAGTCGCGCTCCATGCCTTTTGCAGCAGCGCCAGACAACAACAAAAATCGAGGTTCACATGACAACTGCTCTGCAACAACCGTCGCTATCGGGCCAATGCATCGCCGAGTTTCTGGGTACTGCGCTGTTGATCTTCTTCGGCACCGGTTGTGTCGCCGCGCTCAAGGTCGCGGGGGCCAGCTTCGGCCTATGGGAAATCAGCATCATCTGGGGGATCGGCGTGAGCATGGCGATCTACCTGACCGCCGGAGTTTCCGGCGCGCACCTGAACCCTGCCGTGAGCATCGCCCTGTGCCTGTTCGCCGATTTTGAAAAGCGCAAACTGCCGTTCTACATCCTCGCCCAGATCGCTGGCGCCTTCTGCGCGGCGCTGTTGGTTTACACGCTGTACAGCAACCTGTTCTTCGATTTCGAACAAACCCACCAGATGGTCCGTGGCTCCCAGGCCAGCCTGGAACTGGCCTCGGTGTTCTCCACCTTCCCCAACCCGGCGCTGTCCACTGCCCAGGCGTTCCTAGTGGAGCTGGTGATCACCGCCATCCTGATGGGAGTGATCATGTCCCTGACCGATGACAACAATGGCCTGCCGCGCGGCCCGATGGCTCCGCTGCTGATCGGCCTGCTGATTGCCGTGATCGGCAGTGCCATGGGCCCGCTGACCGGGTTTGCGATGAACCCGGCGCGGGACTTCGGGCCTAAACTGATGACGTTCGTGACCGGCTGGGGTGAAATTTCCTTCACCGGCGGCCGTGATATTCCGTATTTCCTGGTGCCAATCTTCGCTCCGATCCTCGGCGCCTGCCTGGGTGCTGCGGCCTATCGCGGCTTGATTGCCCGCCATTTGCCCAGCGCTGCTGTCGCCCCGGAGGCCGAACAGGTCACCGAAGGCAAAGTCAAAGCTTCCTGAATCCAGTGGCGCGTGATCCTGCCCAAATCGATCGCGCGCCTGTTCTCACTCCCTTATTTCGTCCAAGGCAATCGACATGACCGACATTCAGAATAAGAACTACATCATTGCCCTCGATCAGGGTACGACCAGTTCCCGGGCGATCATTTTCGATCGCGACGCCAACGTGGTCTGCACCGCCCAGCGCGAATTCGCCCAGCATTACCCTCAGGCCGGCTGGGTCGAACATGACCCGATGGAAATCTTCGCCACCCAGAGCGCGGTGATGGTCGAGGCCCTGGCACAAGCCGGCCTGCATCACGACCAGGTGGCCGCCATCGGTATCACCAACCAGCGTGAAACCACTGTGGTCTGGGACAAGAACACCGGCCGGCCGATCTACAACGCCATCGTCTGGCAGTGCCGCCGCAGCACCGAGATCTGCCAGCAGCTCAAGCGCGACGGCCTGGAAGACTACATCCGCGAAACCACCGGCCTGGTGACCGACCCCTACTTCTCCGGCACCAAGCTCAAGTGGATCCTCGACAACGTCGAAGGCAGCCGCGAGCGTGCGCGCAACGGCGAGCTGCTGTTCGGCACCATCGACAGCTGGCTGATCTGGAAATTCACCGGCGGCAAGACCCACGTCACCGACTACACCAACGCCTCGCGCACCATGCTCTTCAACATCCACACCCTGGAGTGGGACGCGAAGATGCTGGAGGTGCTGGACATCCCGCGGGAAATGCTCCCGGAAGTGAAGTCCTCGTCGGAAATATATGGCCGCACCAAGAGCGGCATCGCCATCGGCGGTATCGCCGGCGACCAGCAGGCCGCGCTGTTCGGCCAGATGTGCGTCGAGCCGGGCCAGGCCAAGAACACCTATGGCACCGGCTGCTTCCTGCTGATGAACACCGGCGACAAGGCGGTTAAATCCCAGCACGGCATGCTCACCACTATCGCCTGCGGCCCCCGTGGCGAAGTGGCCTACGCCCTGGAAGGTGCAGTATTCAACGGTGGTTCCACCGTGCAGTGGCTGCGTGATGAACTGAAGATCATCAACGACGCCCACGACACCGAATACTTCGCCGGCAAGGTCAAGGACAGCAACGGCGTGTATCTGGTGCCGGCCTTCACCGGCCTGGGTGCTCCCTACTGGGACCCCTATGCCCGTGGCGCGCTGTTCGGCCTGACCCGCGGCGTGCGCGTGGACCACATCATCCGTGCCGCCCTGGAGTCCATCGCCTACCAGACCCGCGACGTGCTCGACGCCATGCAGCAGGACTCCGGCGAACGCCTCAAAGCCCTGCGGGTGGACGGCGGCGCCGTGGCCAACAACTTCCTCATGCAGTTCCAGGCCGACATCCTCGGCACCCAGGTGGAACGCCCGCAAATGCGTGAAACCACCGCCCTGGGCGCTGCCTACCTGGCGGGCCTGGCCTGCGGTTTCTGGGGCAGCCTGGAAGAACTGCGGGGCAAGGCGGTGATCGAGCGCGAGTTCGAACCACAACTGGCGGAAGCGGAAAAAGAAGGCCTGTACGCAGGCTGGAAGAAGGCCGTCAGCCGCACCCGCGACTGGGAACCCCACGACGAGGCCAAATAAGCCAAGCCGTGGATTGGTAACCGCTTGTAACTGGTAGGGAGGGGATTCCTGCGGCATCATGGGCAAATTTTGCACGGCAGCCCAAAGGAAGCCCCATGAATCTGCCTCCCCGTCAGCAGCAAATCCTCGATCTGGTTCGCGAACGCGGCTACGTCAGCATCGAGGAATTGGCCCAGCTGTTCGTCGTAACCCCGCAAACCATCCGCCGCGATATCAACCAGCTGGCGGAAGCCAATCTGCTGCGCCGCTACCACGGTGGCGCAGCCTATGACTCCAGCGTAGAAAACACCGCCTACGCCATGCGCGCCGACCAGATGCGCGACGAAAAGCAGCGTATCGGCGAAGCCGTTGCCGCGCAGATCCCCGATCACGCCTCGCTGTTCATCAATATCGGCACCACCACCGAATCCATCGCCCGGGCCCTGCTCAATCACAGCCACCTGAAGATCATCACCAACAACCTGCACGTGGCCTCGATGCTCAGTGCCAAGGATGATTTCGACGTGCTGCTCACCGGCGGCAATGTGCGCCGTGACGGCGGCGTGGTGGGCCAGGCCAGTGTCGACTTCATCAACCAGTTCAAGGTCGACTTCGCCCTGGTGGGCATCAGTGGCATCGACGAGGACGGCAGCCTGCTGGACTTCGACTACCAGGAAGTGCGGGTATCCCAGGCGATCATCGCCAATGCCCGGCAGGTGATCCTGGCTGCCGACTCCAGCAAGTTCGGGCGCAACGCCATGATCCGCCTGGGGCCCATCAGCCTGATCGATTGCCTGGTCACCGACCAGCAACCGGTACCGGCCCTGACCCAACTGCTCAACCAGCACAAGATCCGTCTCGAAGTGGTCTGACTGCTCTCCCCTCTGCGGATCCGGCCGCGCTCGAACGACGAGCCTCGACGCTTCATCGCTTTCGAAATCGCCGCGGCCGATCCCGCCATCCAGCCCAAGGCAACAGCAGCGGCTACAGTTACCCGTCAACAATGTTCGAAAACTTTCCTTTAGCGCTGCTTCGATCAGTTTTTTCAATCGAAGCACGCTGGATGCGTGCATCTTTATGCGCTAGTATTTTCGAAAATGAACATTAATGTTCGAATTCAAATATCAAAGTAACACGAGGCCTGTCGATGCCCACTTCTACCTTGCCCGCGCGCCCTCTTTCCGAGGTTTACGATATCGCCGTCATTGGCGGTGGGATCAATGGTGTTGGAATTGCCGCCGATGCGGCAGGTCGCGGCCTGTCCGTGTTCCTTTGCGAAAAGGACGACCTGGCCAGCCATACCTCCTCGGCCAGCAGCAAGCTGATCCACGGCGGCCTGCGCTACCTCGAACATTACGAGTTCCGCCTGGTGCGCGAAGCCCTGGCCGAACGCGAAGTGCTGCTGGCCAAGGCCCCGCATATCGTCAAGCCCATGCGTTTCGTCCTGCCGCACCGGCCACACCTGCGCCCGGCCTGGATGATTCGCGCCGGCCTGTTCCTGTATGACCACCTGGGCAAGCGGGAAAAACTCGCCGGCTCGCGCAGCCTGAAGTTCGGTGCCGACAGCGCCCTGAAAGCCGAAATCACCAAGGGCTTCGAATACTCCGATTGCTGGGTCGACGATGCGCGCCTGGTGGTGCTCAATGCCATGGCCGCCCGCGAACACGGCGCCCACGTTCATACCCAGACCCGCTGCATCAGCGCCCGCCGCAGCAAGGGCCTGTGGCAACTGGAGCTGGAGCGCGCCGATGGCAGCCTGTTCTCCATCAGCGCCAAGGCCCTGGTGAACGCCGCGGGCCCCTGGGTCGCCAAGTTCATCAAGGACGACCTCAAGCTGGAGTCGCCGTACGGTATCCGCCTGATCCAGGGCAGCCACCTGATCGTGCCCAAGCTGTACGAGGGCGAGCACGCGCACATCCTGCAGAACGAGGACCAGCGCATCGTCTTCACCATTCCCTACCTCAACCAGTTCACCCTGATCGGTACCACCGACCGCGAATACACCGGTGACCCGGCCAAGGTGGCGATCACTGAAGGTGAAACCGATTACCTGCTGCAAGTGGTCAATGCGCACTTCAAGAAACAGCTGAGCCGCAGCGATATCCTGCACAGCTATTCCGGCGTTCGCCCGCTGTGCAATGACGAATCCGACAACCCTTCGGCCGTCACCCGCGACTACACCCTGGCCCTTTCCGGCCATGGCGAGGAGGCCCCCCTGCTGTCGGTGTTCGGCGGCAAGCTGACCACCTACCGCAAACTGGCGGAATCGGCGATGGCGCAGCTGGCGCCGTACTTCAAGCAGGCCAAGCCGAGCTGGACAGCCCAGGCCACCCTGCCCGGTGGCGAGAACATGAGCACGCCACAGGCACTGGCAGAAGCCATCCGCAAGAAGTTCGACTGGGTACCCAGCCAGATCGCCCAGCGCTGGGCCACCAGCTACGGCAGCCGTACCTGGCGCCTGCTGGAAGGCGTGCACAGCCTCAGCGACCTGGGCGAACACCTGGGCGGCGGCCTCTATACCCGCGAAGTGGATTATCTGTGCAGCGAGGAATGGGCAGTGAAAGCCCAGGACATTCTCTGGCGCCGGAGCAAGCTCGGGCTGTTCACCACCGAGGCGCAGCAGCAGCAACTGCAGGATTATCTGCAAAAAGTCGAGCACAATCGCGGCAAGATCAAGGCTGCCTGAGCCACATAGGCAAGCAAAGCCCCTGCACCGGAAGGTCCAGGGGCTTTTTTGTGGGCCAGCAGGATTGAACGTTTCGCCGGCAAGCCGGCTCCTACAATGGCAGGGGCACGTTCGGTTTTCCGAATGGCGAAGCCACAGGGGTTCGGATAACCGGATACAGCCGCTGAAATCCCCAGGTCATAAATATTCTATAGGCTTGAAAATCAAGGGTTTGACGATGATCAATGGGTCTGGCACGACTCATGCTCTACACTGTGCGACGAATGCCTGTCGTGCCAACACAACAGGAGCCGTCAAGGCATTCGCTGTATAAAAGAGCCGTCGAACTGGCTTCATAAAAAAAACAAATGTCGAGGAAATATTGATGCGCATCGTTCCCCATCTGTTGGGCGCAGCTATCGCTGCCGCTCTGATTAGCACTCCAGTTTTCGCTGCCGAGCTCACCGGCACACTGAAGAAAATCAAAGAGTCCGGCACCATCACCCTCGGACATCGCGACGCTTCCATTCCGTTTTCCTACATCGCTGACGCTTCCGGCGTGCCAGTGGGTTACTCCCACGACATCCAGCTGAAAATCGTCGAAGCGATCAAGAAAGACCTCGACATGCCTGACCTGAAGGTCAAGTACAACCTAGTCACCTCCCAGACCCGTATCCCGCTGGTGCAGAACGGCACCGTGGACGTCGAGTGCGGCTCCACCACCAACAACGTCGAGCGTCAGCAACAAGTCGACTTCTCCGTTGGCATCTTCGAGATCGGCACCCGTCTGCTGTCCAAGAAGGACTCTTCCTACAAGGACTTCGCGGACCTGAAAGGCAAGAACGTGGTAACCACAGCCGGTACCACTTCCGAGCGCATCCTCAAGGCCATGAACGCCGACAAGCAGATGGGCATGAACGTGATCTCCGCCAAGGACCACGGTGAGTCGTTCCAGATGCTGGAATCGGGCCGCGCCGTAGCCTTCATGATGGACGACGCACTGCTGGCCGGTGAAATGGCCAAGGCCAAGAAACCGACCGACTGGGCCGTGACCGGTACCCCTCAGTCCTACGAAATCTACGGCTGCATGGTGCGCAAGGGCGATGCCCCGTTCAAGAAAGCCGTGGATGACGCCATCGTCGCCACCTACAAATCGGGCGAAATCAACAAGATCTACGACAAGTGGTTCCAGTCGCCGATCCCGCCAAAAGGCCTGAACCTGATGTTCCCGATGAGCGACGAGCTCAAGGCCCTGATCGCCAACCCGACCGACAAAGCGGCTGACGACAAAAAGTCCTGATTCCTGACTAACCTTATCTCCTGAAGGGGCCCTGCCCTTTCAGGAGTCTGTCACTACCTGCTGGCATTTTTTGGAAACACTCGAACCGGTGGTTGTCGAGCCGATCGTGTGTGCCTGATCGTCATGATCAGGCGGGAACGGACGTCCCCAGGCGGGTGCTTGTACATCGAACGATCTGAGGGGTAACCCTAATGAATTACAACTGGGACTGGGGCGTGTTCTTCAAGTCCACCGGCGTGGGCAGCGAGACCTATCTCGACTGGTTCATCTCCGGCCTGGGCTGGACCATCGCCATCGCCGTGGTGGCCTGGATCATCGCGCTGCTGCTGGGCTCGATCCTGGGCGTCATGCGCACCGTGCCGAACCGCCTGGTGTCGGGCATCGCCACCGTGTACGTGGAGATCTTCCGCAACGTGCCGCTGCTGGTACAGCTGTTCATCTGGTACTTCCTGGTGCCGGACCTGCTGCCGGAGAACCTCCAGGAGTGGTACAAGCAGGACCTCAACCCGACCACCTCGGCCTACCTGAGCGTTGTCGTGTGCCTGGGCCTGTTCACCGCCGCACGGGTTTGCGAACAGGTGCGTACCGGTATCCAGGCCCTGCCCCGTGGCCAGGAATCCGCCGCACGCGCCATGGGCTTCTCGCTGCCGCAGATCTACTGGAACGTGCTGCTGCCCCAGGCCTACCGGATCATCATTCCGCCGCTCACCTCGGAATTCCTCAACGTATTCAAGAACTCCTCCGTGGCGTCGCTGATCGGCTTGATGGAATTGCTGGCCCAGACCAAGCAGACCGCCGAGTTCTCGGCCAACCTGTTCGAAGCCTTCACCCTGGCTACCCTGATCTACTTCACCCTGAACATGAGCCTGATGCTGCTGATGCGCCTGGTGGAGAAGAAAGTTTCGGTCCCCGGCCTGATCTCCGTGGGAGGTAAATAATGGAATTCGACTTCTCGGGCATCATCCCGGCCATTCCCGGCCTGTGGAACGGCATGCTGATGACCCTCAAGCTGATGGTCATGGGTGTGGTCGGCGGGATCATCCTCGGTACCTTGCTGGCCTTGATGCGCTTGTCTCACAACAAGCTGCTGTCGAACCTGGCGGGCGCCTACGTCAACTACTTCCGCTCGATCCCGCTGCTGCTGGTGATCACCTGGTTCTACCTGGCGGTGCCTTTCGTGCTGCGCTGGATCACCGGCGAAGACACCCCGATCGGCGCATTCACCTCGTGCATCGTGGCCTTCATGATGTTCGAAGCGGCGTACTTCTGCGAAATCGTCCGTGCCGGCGTGCAGTCGATCCCCAAGGGCCAGATGGGCGCAGCCCAGGCACTGGGCATGAGCTATGGCCAGACCATGCGCCTGATCATCCTGCCCCAGGCGTTTCGCAAGATGACCCCGCTGCTGCTGCAGCAGAGCATCATCCTGTTCCAGGACACCTCCCTGGTGTACACCGTGGGCCTGGTGGATTTCCTCAACGCCTCGCGGTCCAGCGGCGACATCATCGGCCGCTCCAATGAATTCCTGATCATCGCTGGTCTGGTCTATTTCACAATCAGCTTTGCCGCCTCGCTGCTGGTCAAGCGTCTGCAAAAAAGGTTCGCCGTATGATCTCTATCAAGAACATCAACAAGTGGTATGGGGACTTCCAGGTGCTGACCGATTGCAGCACCGAGGTCAAGAAAGGTGAAGTGGTGGTGGTCTGCGGGCCGTCCGGCTCCGGCAAGTCGACCCTGATCAAGTGCGTCAACGCCCTGGAACCCTTCCAGAAAGGCGACATCGTGGTGGACGGCACTTCCATCGCCGACCCCAAGACCAACCTGCCGAAACTGCGTTCCCGCGTGGGCATGGTGTTCCAGCATTTCGAGCTGTTCCCGCACCTGACCATCACCGAGAACCTGACCATCGCGCAGATCAAGGTGCTGGGCCGCAGCAAGGAAGAGGCCACCAAGAAAGGCCTGCAACTGCTGGACCGCGTCGGCCTCGCCGCCCACGCCCACAAGCACCCGGGGCAACTCTCCGGTGGCCAGCAACAACGTGTGGCCATCGCCCGCGCCCTGGCCATGGACCCGATCGTCATGCTGTTCGACGAACCAACCTCGGCCCTGGACCCGGAAATGGTCAACGAAGTGCTGGACGTCATGGTGCAACTGGCCCATGAAGGCATGACCATGATGTGCGTGACCCACGAAATGGGCTTTGCCCGCAAAGTGGCGAACCGGGTGATCTTCATGGACAAGGGCCAGATCATCGAGGACTGCCAGAAAGAAGAGTTCTTCGGCGATATCAGCGCCCGCTCCGAACGTGCGCAGCACTTCCTCGAGAAGATCCTGCAGCACTAAAACCCGCGTTCCTGTAGGCGCCGGCTTGCCTGCGACGGGACGGTATCTGACTCCCCTATCGTCAGTGCCGCCCTGGTCGCCGGCAAGCCGGCTCCTACAGACACTGCGCAGTGGTTGACCCAAGGCATCTGTGATGAAATGCGACCCCACTCTCTATCGCGCCGCGCCGCCATCACTCGCCGTGAAACCCCGCCTGATCCGACATCTGTTCCTGCCGCCCCTGGTCATCCTGCTGATGATCGGCCTGGGCTACGTCGGGTTCTGGATCAACGAGCACAACGGCATCCGCACCCTCGGCGAAAATGGCCAGCGCCAGCTGGAGCTGCATGCCCGCGCCGTAGAAAGTGAGATCAGCAAGTACACCTATCTGCCGAGCCTGCTGGAACTGGAATCCAGTGTTTCCCAGCTGCTGGGCGATCCTTCGCCGGAACACCGGCAAACCGTCAATCAATACCTCGAAGGCCTGAACCGCCGCAGCCGCAGCCGGGCCATCTATGTCATGGACACCACGGGCCGGGTGGTGGCCACCAGCAACTGGCGTGAC
Organism: Pseudomonas sp. GW821-FHT07F01; assembly: GCF_059418825.1. Lineage (NCBI taxonomy): Bacteria > Pseudomonadati > Pseudomonadota > Gammaproteobacteria > Pseudomonadales > Pseudomonadaceae > Pseudomonas > Pseudomonas sp. GW821-FHT07F01. Next base: position 359,846 of record NZ_JBWKQO010000005.1, on the reverse strand, counting down.
GTCGACAGCTACCTGGGCGAAGACCTGTCGTTCCGGGCCTATTACCAGAACGCCGTGCGCGGCCAGCCCGGGCGCTTCTACGGCATCGGCAGCACCAACGGCGAACCTGGCTACTACCTGGCCCATGGCCTGGAGGAACAAGGCAAGATCATCGGCGTGGCGGTGGTCAAGGTACGCCTGGAGGCCCTGGAGGAACGCTGGCAGCGTGCCCGCCTGGAAGCCTTCGTCAGCGACGAGAACGGCATCATCATCCTGTCCAGCGACCCGGCGCGCCGCCTCAAGTCGGTCCGCCCGCTCAGCGACGACACCAAGGAACGCCTGGCCCGCAGCCTGCAATATTACTGGTTCCCCCTCAACGAACTGGAACCCCTGGCCCGGGAACGCCTGGCCGAAGGCGTGGAAAAGCTGACCTTTCCGGCCAACACCGAGCTGGTGTCCGACGAGAAAGCCATCAGCTACCTGTCCCAGACCCGGCCCCTGAGCGATACCCCCTGGAACTTCACCCTGCTCACCCCGTTGCAGGACCTGCGCCGCGAAGCCATCAACCAGGGCATCCTGGTGGCGGTGGCCTTTGCCCTGGTGGCCTTTCTGCTGATCGCCTGGAACGAACGGCGCAAGGTCATCGCCACTCGCCTGGCCGCCCGTGAAGCCCTGCAGGAAGCCAACAGCCAGCTGGAACGGCGGATCACCGAACGCACCGCCGACCTGCGGGCCAGCAACGAACGGCTCAAGGGCCAGATCCGCGAACGCCGCCAGGCCGAGGAAACCCTGCGCCGCGCCCAGGACGAACTGGTCCAGGCCGGCAAGCTGGCGGCCATCGGCCAGATGTCCACCAGCATCGCCCACGAGCTGAACCAGCCCCTGGCGGCCTTGCGTACCTTGTCCGGCAACACCGTGCGCTTCCTCGAACGCGGCGCCCTGGACACCGCCAGCGCCAACCTCAAGACCATCAATGAACTGATCGACCGCATGGGCCGCATCACCGCCAGCCTGCGCTCCTTCGCCCGCCGTGGCGACGACCAGGGCCAGGCCAGCCTGGACAAGGCCGTTGACGCAGCCCTGCAAGTGCTCAATGCGCGCCTCGAACCCCTGCCCCTGCAACTGCACCGCGACTTCACCGAGCAGACCCTGCAGATCGACCAGACCCGCCTGGAGCAGATCCTGGTCAACCTGATCGGCAATGCCCTGGATGCCATGCAGGCCCAACCGGAGCCGCAACTGTGGCTGGAGGGCGAATTCAGCGAGGGCAAGTACCGCCTGCGGGTGCGCGACAACGGCCACGGCATCGATCTTGAAGCGCGCAAGCACCTGTTCGAACCCTTCTTCACCACCAAACCCGGCGAGCAGGGCCTGGGCCTCGGCCTGACCCTGTCCGCCAGCCTCGCCGCCGCCACCGGCGGCAGCCTGGGGGTGGAACACCCGGCAAGCGGCGGCACCGCCTTTGTCCTCAGCTTGCCCCTGGCAAGCCCCACTCAAGCCGAGCCGATATGAACAACGAGCTGACCGTGCTGATCGTCGAAGACGACCCCCATGTCCTGCTGGGTTGCCAACAGGCCCTGGCCCTGGAAGACATTCCCTGCATCGGTGTGGGCAGCGCCGAAGAAGCCCTGGCCCAGGTCGGTGAAAACTTTCCCGGCATCGTGGTCAGCGATATTCGCCTGCCGGGCATCGATGGCCTGGAACTGCTGAACCGCCTCAAGGCCCGGGACCGCAGCCTGCCGGTGGTGCTGATCACTGGCCACGGCGATATTTCCATGGCCGTGGGCGCCATGCAGAAAGGCGCCTACGACTTCATGGAAAAACCCTTCTCCCCCGAGCGCCTGGTGGATGTGGCCCGCCGCGCCCTGGAGCAACGGGGCCTGGCCCGGGAAGTGACCTCCCTGCGCCGCCAGCTGGCCGAACGCAGTTCCCTGGAAGGGCGGATCATCGGCCGCTCGCCGGCCATGCAGAACCTGCGGGAGCTGATCGCCAACGTTGCCGATACCTCGGCCAACGTGCTGATCGAGGGCGAAACCGGTACCGGCAAGGAACTGGTTGCCCGTTGCCTGCACGACTTCAGCCGGCGCCACCAGCAGCAGTTCGTCGCCCTGAACTGCGGCGGCCTGCCCGAGAACCTCTTCGAAAGCGAGATCTTCGGCCACGAGGCCAACGCCTTCACCGGCGCCGGCAAACGGCGCATCGGCAAGATCGAGCACGCCCACCAGGGCACGCTATTCCTCGACGAAGTGGAAAGCATGCCGATCAACCTGCAGATCAAGCTCTTGCGCGTGTTGCAGGAGCGTACCCTGGAGCGCCTCGGTTCCAACCAGAGCGTGGCCGTGGATTGCCGGGTGATCGCCGCCACCAAGTCGGACCTGGACGAAATGAGCCGGGCCAAGGAGTTTCGCAGCGACCTGTACTACCGCCTCAACGTGGTGACCCTGGAACTGCCGCCCCTGCGCGAACGCCGCGAAGACATCCTGCAGTTGTTCGAGCATTTCCTGCAGCAGTCGTCCCTGCGCTTTGACCGCGCGGTGCCGGAGCTGGACAACCAGACCCTGTCGACCCTCATGAGCCACGACTGGCCGGGCAACGTGCGCGAGTTGCGCAACGTCGCCGAACGCTTTGCCCTCGGCCTGCCGGCCTTCAAGAAGCCCGGCAGCAGTGTCGCCCAGGGGCTGGGCTTTGCCGAGGCGGTGGAAGCCTTCGAGCGCAACCTGCTCAACGATGCCTTGCAGCGCAGCGGCGGCAACCTGACCCAGGCCAGCCAGGAGCTGGGCATGGCCAAGACCACCCTGTTCGACAAGGTCAAGAAGTACGGCCTGAGCCACTAACCCAAGGCGCGAGTAACCATGGATCTATTGTTGAAGGCCGCCCTGGGCGCGGCGGTGGTGGTGATTCTGGCGGCCCTGGCCAAGACCCGGAACTACTACATCGCCGGCCTGGTGCCGCTGTTCCCGACCTTTGCCCTGATCGCCCACTACATCGTCGGCAAGGGCCGCTCCCTCGATGACCTGAAGACCACCATCCTGTTCGGCATGTGGTCGATCATTCCCTACTTCGTCTACCTGGCGACCCTGTATGTGATGGTCGACCGCCTGCGCCTGGAAGCTTCCCTGGCGGTAGCCGCCGTGGCCTGGCTGATCGCCGCGACGATCCTGGTCAGCGTCTGGGTGCGCCTGCACGCCTGAGCCCTGCCATTCCCGTAGGAGCGAGCTTGCTCGCCAAGCCTGCGCCGCGGTCTTTCGCCGGCAACCCGGCAACGACCCTGGCCCGACCCTTGCATTTACCCGGCAAAGCCCGCCCAGCCTGCGTTTCAGCCTGATCACGCAGTTTTCTGGAGGGCGCTGCCATGGGTAAAGAACACCTTGAATATCTTAGATCTCGACCACAGCCTGACCGCCCAGGAGCCGATCATCCGACGCCTGAACAGCGGCCAGGCTCGGCGTCTCGACCTGCTGGACCTGGGCCCCAAGCTGCGCCTGTGGTCCACCGAGCGCACCTACCGTCACTTCACCGAACGCCTGCGCCAGCGGCCTCGCCACAGCGGCCCGCAGCCGGAAATCTTCTTTGTCGGCTCCGGTGACTATCACCACCTGACCCCGGCCTTTCTCGGCGACCTGCAAGAGCCGGTGAGCCTGATCCACTTCGACAACCACCCGGACTGGGTGCGCCTGGCTCCGCGCCGGCATTGCGGCTCCTGGGTCAACCGGGCGCTGAAACTGCCGCACATCCAGCGCATCGTCACCCTCGGCCCCTGCAGCGAAGACCTGCACAACCCACAACTGCGCGGCGGCAACGTCGCCGCCCTCAAGCACGGCAAGCTGCAGCTGTTCCCCTGGCAGCACGCGCCGTCCAAGGTCTGGGGGCGGGTCGGCGACGGCGCCGGGCACCAGCAGCAGGAAAACCACCTGCATTGGCGCAACCTGGCGGAACTGGACTGGCAGGCCTTTCTCGAACAGATGATCGACAGCCTGCCCACCGAGGCGATCTGGATCACCATCGACAAGGATGTGCTGGCCAGCGAAGACGCCGCCACCAACTGGGACCAGGGCGGCATGCGCCTGACCCACCTGCTGCAGGCCCTGCGCACCCTGTCCGCGCGCAAGCGGATCCTGGGCATCGACGTCTGCGGCGAGTTCGCCCAGCCGGCCTTCAGCAACGCCTTCAAACGCTGGGAAGCCAAGTCCGACCAGCCTCCGGCCGAGCGCTGGAGCCAGGACGACCTGCTGCGCAACTCGGTGACCAATGAAGCCCTGATCTCGCTGTTCGAGGAGCTGTTCCCGTGACCCTGACCGTTGTTCTGCTGGTGGCCTTTTCCATTGTCCTGGACGTGGTCGGCCAACTCTGTTTCAAGCTCGGCCTGGACCGCCTGCCAGAGCTGGAAGGCGGTTTTCGCCTGAACGCTTTCTGGGGCCAGGTGTTCAACGCGCCCTTGCTGTGGTGCGGCATCGGCGCCTACGCCATCGAGTTCTTCGTCTGGCTCGAAGCCCTGTCCCGGGCGCCCCTGAGCCTGCTGTTCCCCGCGGCGGCCCTGGCCTATTGCGGCGTGGTACTGGCGGGCAAGGTGGTGCTGGGCGAGACCGTCAGCCGCCGTCGCTGGCTCGGCACCCTGGTGATCACCGCCGGGGTGATGCTGGTGTGCGTGGCCAGTACCTGAGCCTTGTTCAACGAATAGAAGGAAGCGTTTGATGAGTTCCAATACCTCCCACGGCTGGCTGCACGAGCGCCTGGGCACCATCGTGCTCTGGGCCCTGCTGATCGGTTTCGAAAGCGCCGGGCAGATCGCCACCAAGGTTGGCGGCGACCAGCTGGGCCAGATGGATTTCAACCTGCAATGGCTGGCGGCGGTCGCGGTCAACCCCGGGGTGCTGATGGCGATTGCCTGCTATATCGGCGCGTTTTTCGTGTGGATGCTGATCCTGCGGCGCAGCAGCCTGTCCCTGGCCTTCCCCTTGAGCTCCCTGGTATTCGTGGTGGTGCTGCTGGGCTCGTGGCTGGGCCTGGGCGAGCAGATCAGCCTGCTGCACTGGGTCGGCGTCTTTGTGATCATCGGCGGGATTGCCCTCTTGGCGGAGGGTGAAGAGGCCTGAGGGCCTCTTTGCTACAGCGAAGGGATGTTGTGCAGGAGCCGGCTTGCTGGCGAAGGCGATCTTGCCGGCCCCTTCGCTGGCAAGCCAGCTCCTACAGCCACGGGGTTTAGGCCTTGCGGTGGGCCACCAGGAAACCCAGGCCGTGGGACACCGGAATCACTTTCACCCCGGCAGCCCGTTGCTGCTCGCGGATCTCGCGGTGGAAAGCCTTGACCTTGGTCCAGTGCATCTTCGGCCGGTAGTGATGCTCGGCGTGGTAGCCGTTGTTCATCCAGATCAGGTTGTACAGCGGGCTATAGGAACTCACGCCCCAGGCAATCGGCAGGTCCGGATTGCCCCCCAGATGCTCGTAGTAGCCATTGAGCGACGACAGCGACTGCCCCAGGTACCAGAACGGCAGCAGCACCAGCACCGCATGCCAGTCATACAGCGCCAGGGCCAGATAGAACGCCACTGTGACGCCGATCTCCACTTTTACCCAACGTGCATCGTCAGGCCGTTTGCGCTGCATTTCCTGATAGATCTCCTTGGGGTCGTCGCGGAAAAAGCTCAGGAAGGTGTAGGCCCAGGGGTTGTCCGGCTGGCCATCCTTGCCATGCAGGTAGATGGAGAGCGGGTCGACGGTCTTGCCATTGGCGTCCGGCAGGTCGGAGTTGCCCCGGTGATGACGGTTGTGGATGTCGCGGTACAGGGTCTGGGAAAAACCTATGGTCACCGACAGCAGCAGGTCGAAGCCGCGGTTCATCCACCCGGGGGTGAAATAGGCGTTGTGGATCTGGTTATGGGAAATGCTGTTGATGCTCCACGACAGGCTGACCGCGTAGAGCAGCGCCGCCGGCAGGATGACCCACCAGGACAGGGCGTGGAAATCCAGCACCAACCACAGCACAAAGGCGAAATGCGCCAGGGCCATGGCAATCGGGATCAGGTCCCAGAGGGAATAGGCGAGTAGACGATAGGCAGGTCGAGCCATGAAGAACTTCCTGAGAAATTGAATTCATGGCGACCATTGCAAAGGCCAGACCAGTTTTTGCTGTAGCCGCCCCAGGCCGTGCTCAGGCCAGGGAGGCGCCCCTCAGAACTTGTAGCTGATGGCGGTCTGCACCTGCCCCTGGTTGACCTCGCCCTTGTCGCGGACGATGGTGCTGTCCGCGGCGGAATTGACCAGGCGCGTCCAGCTGGCACTGGCCACCAGCGCCCAGTTGTCCCCCAGGGGGAAGTGGAAATTCTGGCTCAGGGTGAAGTTCTGCATGCCACCGCTGGCGTTGTACTGGCCAATGCCGGAAGCGAGGGACTCCTTGGCGTCGACGCCGAAGAAGGTCTGGCTCTGGCGGCCATCGGCGAAGTGCAGGGTCAGGTTGTTGCTGCCAATGATGCCCAGGCCCAGCGGGTAGCCGATTTCACCCCCGACCTTGCCCAGCACCCCGCCCTGGCCCCCGGCCCCGCCCACCGCCTGGCCCACGGCGGCGAACAGCCGCCAGAAGTCCTCGGGAGCGTACTCGATGAAGGCGCCGATATCGGCCATGTCGCGAACATCCCGCAGGCCGCGCAGCGCACCGTCGGAATTACGCCCCTGCAGGTAGTTGATGTAGGGGCCGATGCTCAAGCCATTGCTCTTGAAGGCATCCCAGGTCAGACCATCGTCACCGCTCAGGCTGACATCTCCCCAATCCAGGTCCATGTACGGCAGCGGCACGGTGTCGTAGCTGCTGCCTGTGGGGTCATGGGGTTGATAGCCCAGGCCCAGGCCCAGTTCACCGGTGATGCCGGAGTCGGCCATGGCGCCACTGGCGAGGGTCAGGGAGAGCAGGCCGGCCAGTAAGGCGGGGGAAGAAAGCCTGGGCATGAATGAGTTTCCTTGTCTGAACATGCGCGCATCAATCATCAGAGCGGCCCTTGGGCGCAAGCACTGATGTTCTTTGTAGGGACCTACAAAAATTGTAGCCAGAACTCTACAAATCACCCTCTTTCCTCGCCAAGACCCCAGCCCCGCTGGGTTTTCGCCACTTGGCACAGTCCCTGCTCTACCCCTGCCACAAGCGCAAAGAGCGCTCTTATTCAACAGGTAACAGCAGATGATGCACTGGCATATCGTATGTGACTTCGACGGGACCATCTCCCGCGCCGACGTGATCGATAACGTTCTCCAACGCTTCGCCGACCCCAGCTGGGAAGGCATAGAGCAGGAATGGCTGGACGGTCACATCGGCTCCCGAGAATGCCTCAGCCGCCAACTGGCCCTGGTCAAGGCTTCGCCCGCCGAACTGCTGGGCTACTTCGACAGTGTCGAAATCGACCCCGACTTCCCCGACTTCGTCGATCACGTGATCGGCCTGGGCGCTTCCATCGAAGTGGTCAGCGACGGCATCGAGCAGGGCATCGCCCGCATCCTGGCACGCAACTACGTGACCCTGCTGCCGATCCTCGCCAACCGCCTGCGCCAGGTCGACCACAACAGCTGGCGCATCGACTTCCCCTACGCCAGCGACGCCTGCCGCGCCGCTTCCGGCAACTGCAAGTGCAAATCCACCCCGCGAGGCAAGCGCGTGCTGGTGATCGGCGACGGCCAGTCGGACATGTGCGTGGCTTCCACCGCCGACTTCGTGTTCGCCAAGGATCGCCTGGCCGACTACTGCGAACGCAACAAGATTCCCCATGCGCGGTTCGACTCCTTCGCCGAACTGCCAGCGCTGCTGGCCAAGCTGCCGAACAACGCCGCCAACGCGACCAACTTCTCTCTTGAAACCCAGGAACTCTTCCACCATGTCTGATATCCGCATCGCTACCGCAGAAGACCAGATCCTTCTGGAAAAAGAAGCCAAGTACTGCTCCTACGGCGATACCGTTCACTACATCGAACCACCGCGCATCTTCAGCCGCTGCGAAGGCTCCTACGTCTGGGACACCAGCGACCAGGCCTACCTCGACCTGCAGATGTGGTACTCGGCGGTGAACTTCGGCTACGCCAACCCACGCCTGAACAACGCCCTCAAGCAACAGATCGACACCCTGCCGCAGATCGCCAGCCAATACCTGCACAAAGGCAAGATCGAGCTGTCGGAAATGATCGCGGTCGACGCCAAGAAGAAGTTCGGCCTCGACGGCCGCGTGCACTTCAACGTCGGCGGTTCGCAGTCGGTGGAGGACTCGCTGAAAGTGGTGCGTAACGCCACCAACGGCAAGAGCCTGATGTTCGCCTTCGAAGGCGGCTACCACGGCCGTACCCTGGGCGCTTCGTCGATCACCTCCAGCTACCGCTACCGCCGCCGCTACGGCCACTTCGGCGAGCGTGCGCAGTTCATTCCATTCCCGTACCACTTCCGCGGCCCCAAAGGCATGACCAAGGAAGAGTACGGCAGCCACTGCGTGCAGCAGTTCGCCCGCCTGTTCGAAACCGAATACAACGGCGTCTGGGACCCGAAGGTCGGCCAGAGCGAATATGCCGCCTTCTATGTCGAGCCGATCCAGGGCACCGGCGGCTACGTGATCCCGCCGATGAACTTCTACAGCGAGCTCAAGCACGTGCTCGACCAGCACGGCATCCTGATGGTGGTCGACGAGATCCAGATGGGCTTCTACCGCACCGGCAAGCTGTGGTCGATCGAGCACTTCGACGTCAAGCCGGACGTGATCGTGTTCGGCAAGGCTCTGACCAACGGCCTCAACCCGCTGGGCGGCATCTGGGCCCGTGAAGAGCTGATCAACCCGGGCGTGTTCCCGCCAGGTTCGACCCACTCCACCTTCGCCTCCAACCCGCTGGGCACCGCCGTGGGCCTGGAAATGTTCAAGATGACCAGCGAGATCGACTACGGCGCGATGGTCATGGAGAAGGGCAAGTACTTCCTGGCCGGCCTGCAGGACCTGCAGAAGCGCTACCCGATCATCGGCGACGTCGACGGCCTGGGCCTGGCCCTGCGCTGCGAGATCTGCACCACCGACGGCTTCACCCCGGACAAGGCGACCCTGGACTACATGGTCGAGGAAGGCATGAAAGGCGACATCGAAATCAACGGCCAGCGCCTGGGCCTGATCCTCGATGTGGGCGGCTACTACAAGAACGTCATCACCCTGGCCCCGTCGCTGGAAATCAGCTACGCGGAAATCGACCTGGGCATCGCACTGCTGGATCGCCTGCTGGATCGGGCCATGAAGCGATGAGCAAGGCTGAGATCGATCTGGGCGAAGGCAGCGCCGGCTTCGTTCTCGGCACGGGTCCGGTCGGGGTCTTGTTGATCCACGGCCTGACCGGCACCCCGACGGAACTCCGTCGGGTGGCCCAGGGCCTGGCCAAGGACGGTACGTGCACGGTGTACGTACCGACCCTGCCCGGGCACTGCGGGGACAACAGCGACCTGCAGGCCACCGGCTGGCAGGACTGGTACGAGGGCGTGCGCAAGACCTTCGCCGATGTACAGCAGCGCCACGAGCAGGTGTTCGTGGGTGGCCTGTCCATGGGTGCGGTAATGTCCATGTACCTGGCCTCCGAGCATCCGGGACGGATCAGCGGCCTGCTGATGTACTCCACCACCCTGAAGTACGACGGCTGGAGCATCAACAAGCTGGCCTTCCTCACCCCGTTGCTGATGAAGATCCCCTTTGGCGTGCACATCTGCCGCTTCGAGGAAAAGCCACCCTACGGCATCAAGAACGAACGCCTGCGGGCCATCGTCGAGAAGCAGATGAAAGCCGGTGAAAGCAGCAATGCCGGGCTCCTGACCATGGAGGGCGTGACGGTGCGCGAATTGCACCGGATGAACGCCGTGGTCAAGAAACGCATGCCGTCGATCCTGACCCCGGCCCTGGTGCTGCACTCCAGTGAAGACGACATCACCAGTACCTGGAACGCCGACTACGTGGAGCGCAAGCTCGGCGGCCCGGTGACCAAGATCCTCCTCGACAACTGCTATCACATGATCACCGTGGACCTGCAGTACCAGCGGGTGATCGAGCTGAGCGCAGATTTCATCCAGCAGCGAGTGGTGGCACCTGCGGTGCGCGAAGACTACCGACAGCTGGCGTGACTTAAGGAAGAGACGTGATAACCGCCCAAGCCTTTTCAACCATCCAGGCCATCGATCGCAGCGCCTGGAATGACTGTTTCCCAGGGGCCCTGGAGGATTGGGACTATTACCTGGCCGTGGAAAAAGCCGCGATCGCCGATTTTCGCTGGCGCTACCTGGCGCTCTACGAGGGTTCGACCCTGGTGGCAGTGGCGCCGGCCTTCACCACCCAGTACCGGCTTGATACCACGGTCTCCGGGCTGGCCAAGCGCTTCACCGAACGCCTGGCACGCCAGTGGCCCGGGGCCCTGGAGCTGCGCCTGTACGCCATAGGCTCGCCTGTGGCCGAACAGTGCAATGCCGGCACCGCCAGCCATGTGCCTGCGCAACGCCGCCAGGAGCTGCTGGAGCAGTTGCTGCAACTGGCGCGACGCGATGCCGACAGCTTCGGCATCGGCCTGATGGCGGTCAAGGATGCGCCGAGCAACGACCGGCAATGGGCTGCCAGTTGCCTGGCCGCGGGGCTGCAAGCCATGCCGAGCCTGCCCACGGCGCTGCTGCCGGTGCCCTTTGCCTCGATCGACGCCTACCTGGGCACCCTGGGCAAATCCACCCGCAAGGACCTGCGCCGCAAACTCCGGACACCGGCGCCACGCATAGAATGGCGACGCCAGATCGACGACGTGCTGCCGGACATCATGCGCCTCTACGAGGCCACCCTGAATCGTAGCGACCTGCAGTTCGAACGCCTGCCGGCAGGCTACTTCACCGGCATCCTCGAGCAGTTGGGGGAACGCGCGGCCTGTGTCCTGTACTGGGTCGACGAGCAACTGGTGGCCTTCAACCTGGTGCTCATCGACCAGCATCGGCTGATCGACAAGTTCTTTGCCCACGACCTCAGTATCACCCGTGAGCACAATCTGTATTTCCGCAGTTGGCTGGCCAACGTCGACTACTGTATTCAGCAACGCATTCCCCTGTACGAGTGCGGCCAGGCCGGTTATGCCAGCAAGTTGCGCCTGGGTTGCCAGTTCACCGGTAACATGTTGTTTTTCCGGCATCGCAATCCCTTGCTCAATGCCCTGCTCAAACTGATAAAACGCTTTGTCCGCCCGGATCGCTCCGACCCCGCCATGGCTGCTGCAATAAGCGAAAGTACATGACCAGAAAAGATCGTCGCCCTCCTCGCCCCTTCGCCATTTCCCGCTGGAGCCTGCAACGCAAGCTGGTGCTGGCGTTCTGGCTGGTCAGTGTGATTCCCACCATGATCGCCGCGGAACTGGCGGCCACTACCCTGTCGGAAATCTTCGACAGCAACGTGCGGATCTGGCTGCAGGAGTCCACCAAGATCGTCGAGGACGAGATCACCGAAATCCTCCATGACAACGCGCGGATCGCCCAGCTGTTCCTGCGCTATACGCGCCCGCCCACGGACCGCAATGCGGCCAAGCATGACAAGCTCACCGCCGACATCGCCGATTCCATGGGCATCGACGTGGTGGCGCTGATCCGCAAGAACGATCACAAGGTGGTGTTCACCACTGCCGCCGATGACGTGGTGGGGCAGATCAGTACCGCCTCCAATGCCGTGCTGCAGACCATCCAGGTCGGCGGCGTGGCCACCGGGGCGGTGGTCTCGACGTTCCAGACCCAGCTCGACGGGGTCGACTACCAGTTGCTGATCGCCACCTACCTGGACGCCAGCTTCCTCACCAGCGTGGCCGACGTGCATTCCCTGGACCTGCGCCTGTACCTGGCCAAGGCCGATGACTTCTCGGAAATCTTCGCCACCCAGCGCTTCGAGGACCACCCGCCCCAGGTACCGCACAAGATCGAAGACATCCTGCGCGCCACCCGCCAGCCCACCGAGCAGTTCACCAGCCGCTACAGCGGCCTGTACCGGCCGATCTTCAACGACAGCGGCGACCTGGTGGGGGTGATCTTCAGCGGCCTGCTGCGCCATAGCAGCCTGGTGGGCCTGGTCAACCAGAGCAACCTGTTCATCCTGATCTTCCTGCTCAGCTCGGCAGCCTCGCTGTGCGTCGGCTGGCTGGTTTCCCAGCGCCTGACCCGACCGCTGCGGGGCCTGTCCAAGGGCGTGCAGGCGGTGATCGCCGGCGACTACCGCCAACGGGTGCCGGTGATCGGCGGCGACGAACTGGCGGAGCTGAGCAGCACCTTCAACCACATGACCGAGCGCCTGGGGGAACTGCAGCATCTGGAAGCCCAGTTGCGCCGCCGCGACCGCCTGCATGCCCTGGGCGAAGTGGCCATGGGCCTGGCCCACGAGATCCGCAACCCGCTGGGCATCATCAAGACCGCCACGCAGTTGCTGCACCGCCGGGCCAACCTGCCGGAAAACGACAAGCGCCACCTGGAATACGTGATCAGCGAGGTCAGCCGGATCAACGACCTGATCACCGAATTCCTCGATTTCGCCAAGCCCAGCGCGCCGATACGCGCCACCCAGCTGGCCCGCCCGCTGGTGGAGGAACTGCTGGGCTTCTGCACCCCGGAACTGGCCACCCACAACATCGACGCGCGGATCGACGACCAGGCCCCCGGCGCGACCATCCACGCCGATGCCCGGCAACTCAAGCAGGCCTGCCTCAACCTGATTCTCAACGCCATCGACGCCATGCCCGACGGCGGCCGCCTGACCCTGGGCATTTCCCAGCGCGACGACGAAACCATCATCAGCGTCAGCGACACCGGCCAGGGCATCGAGCCGGACATGCTGGAACGCATCTTCACCCCATTCGTCACCACCAAGGCCTCGGGCACCGGCCTGGGTTTGGCTAAAGTCTTCTCGATCATGGAAAGCCATGACGGCCATATCGAGTGCACCAGCGAAAAAGATGCTGGCGCCACCTTCAGCCTGTACATTCCGGCCAACGGTGAAGAAGACGACGAGGACAGTGATGACGCATAACCTGCTGGTGGTCGATGACGAGCCGAAACTCTGCGACCTGCTGTCCTCGGCCCTGAGCCAGAACGGCATCCAGGTATTCACCGCAGGCAACGGCCTGCACGCGCTCAAGGTGCTGGAGCAGGAAGACATCGACCTGGTGATCAGCGACTGGCGCATGCCCGGCATGGACGGGCCGCAGTTGCTGGGGGAAATCAAGCAGCGCTACCCGCAGTTGCCGGTGATCGTGATGACCGCCTACAGCACGGTGAAGAATGCCGTGCAGTCCATGCGCAACGGCGCCTACGACTACATCGCCAAACCCTTCGACATCGACGAACTGGACATCACCGTCAGCAAGGCCCTGCAGTTTCGCGACATCCTCAAAGACAACCAGCGCATGCGCGCCGAGCTCGCAGAGCATCAGCAGATCGACAGCCTGGTGGGCGACAGCCCGGCCTTCCGTCGGGTGCTGCAAGCCGTGGATTCGGTGCGCGAAAGCAACGCCACCATCCTCCTGACCGGGGAAAGCGGCACCGGCAAGGAAATGGTCGCCCGGGCCATCCACAAGCACGGCAACCGGGCCGACAAGCCCTTTGTCGCGGTCAATTGCGCGGCCATTCCCGAGGGCCTGCTGGAAAGCGAGATGTTCGGCCACCGCAAGGGCGCCTTCACCGGCGCCGTGGCGGACCGGGTCGGGCGTTTCCAGCAAGCCGACAAGGGCACCCTGTTCCTCGACGAAGTCGGCGACATGCCCCTGGCCCTGCAGGCCAAGATCCTGCGTGCCCTGCAGGAGCGGGTGATCGAGCCGGTGGGCGATCCACGGGAGCGCAAGGTGGATGTGCGGGTGATCGCCGCCACCAACAAGAACCTGCTGGAAGCGGTGGCCAACAAGGAATTTCGCGAAGACCTGTACTACCGCCTGAATGTATTCCCGATCCCCTTGCCGGCACTGCGCGAACGGGTCGAGGACATCGCCCTGCTGGCCCGGCACTTTGCCCACAGCCTGGGTGCCACCGCCGGCAAGCGCATCAGCGGCTTCAGCCCCGAAGCCCTGCAGGCCATGGCCAGCTACGCCTGGCCGGGGAATATCCGCGAACTGCAGAACTGCGTGGAGCGGGCCACCATCGTCGCCAGCGGCCAGGTCATCGAAGAAAAGGACCTGCCAGGGTATCTGTTCGGTCCCCAGGCGCAGGGCACAGAGAGCAGCGCAGCCATCAGTGTCGGCCCGCAAGTGCCCAGCGACCTGGAAGCGGCCCTGGCGGAAGTGGAAAAAGCCTACATTCTCGCCGCCCTGCAGCAGAGCAACGGTGTCCAGGCGGCAGCGGCGCAGTTGATCGGCATTTCCGAGCGCAGCTTCTGGTACCGGCTGAAGAAACTCGGCATCCAGGTGGACAAGATCGTTCGCTGAAACCGCAGCGCTTCATTCGCCGGCAAGCCGGCTCCTGCACCCAACCGCAAGAGCCGGCTTGCCGCGCTGCCCTAGAGGATGTTGCTGCTATCGAGCGGCTCGATCTGCGCCCAGTGGGAAGTGTCTTCCCGGTGGGTTTGCAGGTATGGCAGCACCGCCGCCAGCAGCGGCGCCTTGAAGGCTTCCTGGAACCGGTGGGCCAGCCCCGGAATCAACTTCAACTGGCTGCCCTGGATCTGCGCCGCCAGGTGCACGCCGTGCATCACCGGCAGCAACGGGTCGGCGGTGCCATGCACCACCAGGGTCGGCACCCGCAGTTGCTTGAGCAATGCCACCCGGCTCGGCTCGGCAAGAATCGCCATGATCTGGCGCTTGACCCCTTCCGGGTTGAACGCCCGGTCATAGGCCACCGCCGCCTGTTGCAACAGGACCTGGCGGTCATCGCTGACCTTCGGGCTGCCCAGGGCCGCCAGCAGGTCGGCCTGCTGCTCCAGCGCCGCTTCCCGGCTCGGTGCGTTGCGCCGCGAAAGCAGTTGCACCAGCGCCGCGTTCGGCGCCGGCAAACCTTCGGCCCCGGAACTGGTCATGATCAGCGTCAGGCTCTCGACCCGCCGCGGCTCCATGGCTGCCAGGTGCTGGGCGATCATCCCGCCCATGCTCGCCCCCAGCACGTGGAATTGCTCGATATGCAGGGCGTCCATCAGGCCCAGGGCGTCATCGGCCATGTCGGTCAGGGTGTAAGGCGCCGCCACCGGCAGGCCCAGCTTGTAGCGCAGCACTTCGAAGGTCAGGTTGGCGCTGGCCGGGGCCTGGCGCCAAGTGGACAGGCCGACATCGCGATTGTCGTAGCGGATCACCCGAAACCCTTGCTGACACAGGGCCACCACCACCTCATCCGGCCAGTGGATCAGTTGCCCGCCCAGGCCCATGACCAGTAGCAACGCCGGGTCGGAGGTGCGCCCAATGCTCTGGTAGGCCAGGCTCACCTGCGGCAGGTCGACCCGTTGGGTCGGGACATTGACATCGCAGCGCGCGGCCGCAAAACACAGCGGGCCGAGCAGCAGCCCGGCCAAGAGTAGAACAGTTGAAAGAAATCGTACCCGCATGAAAAACACCGAAACGCAGAACCCCAGTGGAGCGCGAGTCTGATGAACCTGGATGATTCGCGCTGCCACAGTTGCGTGACAATTTGATGAAGATTGCCCCAGCGGTACTTTTTCCGCGGCAAGGGTCGGCGCTTGCCCCCGGCACCCGGTGCACAACACACAGGCGCTGTCGCCCGTATCGGCAAAGATGCCCGCGAATCGATGAACGCGGGATGGTCGACAGGCCCGTCAACATGAGACAAACTCAACCTTTTCGATTTAACCACAAAATTTACTCATGGAGATCCTGGTGCTCGAAATCCGTCACCTGAAGACCCTGCACGCCTTGCGCGAAGCCGACAGCCTGGTGGAAGCCGCTGAACGCCTGCACCTGACCCAGTCCGCCTTGTCCCATCAGTTCAAGGAGCTGGAAGAGCGCCTGGGCATGCCGCTGTTCGTGCGCAAGACCAAGCCGGTGCGTTTCACCAGCGCCGGTCTGCGCCTGCTGCAACTGGCGGATGCGACCCTGCCCCTGCTGCGCGGCGCCGAACGCGACATTTCGCGGCTGGCCGGCGGCACTGCCGGGCGCCTGCACATGGCCATCGAATGCCACAGCTGCTTCCAGTGGCTGATGCCGACCATCGATCAGTTCCGCGACGCCTGGCCGGAAGTGGAGCTGGACCTGGCCTCCGGCTTCTCGTTCGCTCCGTTGCCAGCCCTGGCCCGGGGCGACCTGGACCTGGTGGTGACCTCCGACCCGCTGGAGCTGGCGGGTATCACCTACGTGCCGCTGTTCACCTACGAAGCCATGCTCGCGGTCGCCAACCAGCACCCGCTGGCAAGCAAGCCATACGTAGTCCCGGAAGACCTGCTGAGCGAAACCCTGATCACCTACCCGGTGGAACGCGACCGCCTGGACATCTTCACCCGCTTCCTGGAACCGGCGGACATCGAACCGGCCCAGGTACGGACTTCGGAGCTGACGGTGATGATGATGCAACTGGTGGCCAGCGGCCGGGGCGTGTGCGGGATGCCTCACTGGGCCCTGCACGAGTACAGCTCACGGGGTTATGTGAAGGCCAAGCGGCTCGGGGAAAAGGGCCTGTTCGCCACCCTGTACGCGGCGATTCGCGCCGACATGCTGGATGCGCCCTACATGCGCGACTTTTTGCTCACGGCCAAGGACACCTCGTTCTCGACCCTGGACGGGGTCAGCGCCGTACGCTGACCCCAAGCAGGCTTGCCCAGGAGCCGGCTTGCCGGCGAACCGGGGGTCAGCCTTCGACCGGCAATTGGCGCCACATGTGGATCTTGTCGAAATAGTCCTCGCCCACCCGCACTGCCTGGGGTTCCAGGCCGAACTGGACGAAGCCGCAGCGCTGGTACAGGGCCAGCGCCGCTTCATTGCCGGCCGTCACGGTCAACTGGATCAGGCGCAGCCCTTCGTATTCAGCCGCTTCGGCCAGCAGCCCCTGGACCAGGCGGTAGCCCAGCCCGCTGTTGCGCTGCGTGCCGGTGACATAGAGGCCGAACAGGGTCGCCTTGTGCCGGGCCTTCTCCCGCAGCTCGAAGGCCAGGCCGACGATCCCCAGCAACCGCCCTTCGGAAAACGCCCCCAGCAACAGGTCGAGCTCGCCGTCCAGGCGTGCGGCCCACCAGGCCAGAGGCAGTTTTTCCCGCTCTTTGACGCTGGAGGTGAACGCCTGGGGATGGCGCTCATAGGCCTCGAGCATCAAGGCCCGGTATTGCTCCACATCGTCAGGGGTCAGGCGCTGGATCTGCATGCTCAGTCGAGGGTCTTGTGTCCGGTAATGAATGAAGCGCATTTTATCTTGCCGCCCTGCACTTCATAAATGGCCACGGTTTCCAGGGTGCCGCTGCCGTCGGCGAAGGTGCGGCTGATCAGTTCGTGATCGACCACCACGTTGCCCATGACCGTACGCTGGATCAGCCGGGCATGCAGGTTGGGTTCCTGGAAACGCACCACGGCCCGAGCTCGTATTTCCTCGTGCCCCCTGGCCAGCAAGGTGGCCGGATGTTCGTATTGCCGGGCATCTACGGCATAAGTCGCCAGCCAGGCCTCCAGATCCTTGCGGTTGTAGGCCTGCAGTTGTGCTTCGACCACCGCTTGCGGGCTTGGAAAATCACTCATGCTGGCGCTCCTCGATCAGTTGACGCGACGCTGTTCGAACATCAGGCGCACGGCCAGCCCCGCCAGCACAAAGCCCATGAAATAACGCTGCACCGAGAGCCAGGTGGGGTTGCTGGCAAACCAGGAGGCGATACCGGCGGCAAACAGGGCGATCAGCAGGTTCACCGAGAAACTCACGCTGATCTGGGTCAGGCCCAGGATGATGCTCTGGGAGAACACCGAACCGTGCTCGGGGTGGATGAACTGCGGAAAGATCGACAGGTAGAACACCGCGATCTTGGGGTTCAGGGCGCTGGTCAGAAAGCCCATGGTCACCAGCTTGCGCGGCGAATCCGCCGGCAGCTGCTGGGCTTCGAAGGGCGAGCGCGCGCCAGGCTTGAGCGCCTGCCAGGCCAGCCACAGCAGGTACAGGGCGCCGGCCCACTTGAGCACCTCATAGGCCATGGGCACCGCCATGAACACAGCGGTCAGGCCCAGCGCGGCGGCGAACAGGTGGACAAAGAACCCCGCCACCACCCCCAATAACGACGTCACCCCAGCCTTGCGCCCCTGGCAGATCGAACGGGAAATCAGGTAGATCATGTTCGGCCCCGGGGTCAGCACCATCAGCAGGGAAGCAGCGGCGAAGATCAGGTAGTCGTGGAGTGGAATCATGGCAATCCTTGGCAATGGGAGGGGGTCAGGCGTGGCCCGCTCGGGCCTTGCGATAAAACGGCAAGATCAGATCGCGTGTCAACGGCGCAAGGAACAAATCTCCATCGCCGGCCGGGTCGATCCAGCGTACTTCCTCGATCTCTGCCGCCGGGGTCACCGGGCCATGGATATGGACCAGGAACACCTCGGCTTCCACCACATGCCCCGGCTCGTTGGCCGCCGGTGCCGAGAACTGTTGCAGGTAACGGGCCTGGGCCGGGTCGATGCGCAATCCCAGTTCTTCTTCCAGCTCACGGGCCAGGGCGTGCACCGGTTGTTCACCGGCTTCGATCTTGCCACCGGGCTGCATGAAGGCCTGGGTGCCGCGCTTGCGCACCAGGAGGGTCTGGCCGTCGGCACCGATCAGCAGGGCAGCGGCGATACGAATGATGGAGGGTGCAGCAACGGACGACAGCGACATGGGAATCCGGGAGCCTTGAGAATGAGGGCGCAAGGATCACATGCGCGGCGGCGGCTCGTCATCCGCCGCCGGCATTTTTCGATGTGACCGCCACCCGGCTTCAGGCCCTTGCCTGCTGTTCCTGGGGCAACTTGACGAACACGCTGTAGCGGGCGCCCTCCATGGTTTCAAAAGCGATCAGCTTGTCCACCAGCGGCAGGTTGAGCACCTTGCCGGCGTTGAGCAGCAGCATGCCGTTATCGGCATTCAGGTTGCGCGCCAGGATCATCCCCGCCGCCAGCTCCCGGGTACTCAGAACCTTCACCGAAGGGTCGCCCAGGGTCACGTCGCTGAGGTAGACCGCACACACCTGGATGAAACCTTCCACCAGGTCCGGGTCGTACAAGCGGCCGGCGTACTTGCGGATGAACACCAGGGCCTCGTCGCTGTTCATGTGCCGTTCCAGGATCAGCCCGCACTGCAACTCGATGAAGTCCACCGCCAGCTTGAGCAGCCGCGAGCCCAGGGGAATCGCGTCGCCCTTGAGGTGGTCGGGAAAACCGCTGCCGTCCCAGTGTTCCTGATGATGGCGGATCAGCCGCGCGGCGTCCTGCACCGGTTCCAGGGTCATCAGCAACGATTCGCTCTGCGCCGGATAGGCCCGATAACGCTCGCGCTGATGGTGATGCAGCAAATCCGCCGGGCTGGTCATCATGCTGTCGCTCCAGCTCAGCTTGCCGATGTTGTGCAACGCCGCGGCCATGGCCAGGTCACGCTGGGCGCCAGGGTCGATGCCCTGGACTTTGCAGTAGGCCCGCACCAGCTCGATGATCCGCCGGTTGGTCTGCTTGTCCGCGGGCAGGCGCTGGTTGACCAGCAGGGAAAACAGCTCGGCGCCAGTGGCGTAGCTGTGCTTGAGCTCCTCATAGGCCAGGTCGAGCATGTCGGCGGTCTGCTGCAGCTCCGAGGTGCGTGCCGCCACGCGTTTTTCCAGCAGCGTGTTGAGCGCCTTGAGCTCGGCATTCTGCTGCTGGGCCAGATCCTGCAGGCGCAGGCGCTCGCGCTCGGAGTGCTGATGCTCAAGGGCCTGGCGCAGGGCCAGCAGCAATTCCTGGTCATCCCAGGGCTTGCTCAGGTAACGGTAGATCTCCCCTTCGTTGATGGCCTTGGCAATCAATTTGAGGTCCGGGTCGCCGGTCAGCAGGATGCGGGTGGTGCTCGGGTACTGCTGATGGATACGCGCCAGCAGGGTCGGGCCATCCATCTGCGGCAGATGGGCGGCGCTGATCACCAGGTCCACCTCCCGGCTGGCCAGGAGCTGCAGGGCCTGGGTGGCATCGCGGGCGAAATGCAGCGTGTAGGGAAGCGGGCTGAGCAACTGCTGCAGGCGTTGCAGGATCACTTCCTGGCTATCGACCAGCAGAATCTCGGGTCGGCGTGTGACAGTGGCAACGTTTAGCTCACCCATGAGACACCTCGGGTCAACGTCGATGCACGTGTCCTTCATTGTTAGAGCTGGCAACGGTAATCCCTGTTGCCTGATTGAAGACTAGAAGAATTTCCAATCGAGATAGTGGCTTTTTAATACCATCGGTCCGCTGCGGCTGGGCCGCCAACCACCTTCAGCGAGTGTTGCGCAGTCGCAACACTCGCCGTGCACGCCGTCACTGGGCGGCTTTGGCGCCGGAACCGAAGGAAGCGAAACGCTTGTTGAAGCCGGCGATGCGGCCTTCGGACTGGGTCTTGCGCTGCTGGCCGGTGTACACCGGGTGCGAGGCGCTGGAAACGTCCAGCGCCACATAGGGGTAAGTCTTGCCGTCGCTGTAGGTGTGGCTGCGATCGGTATCGACGGTGGAGCCGATGAGGAAGTACACGTCGGCAGCGGTATCGTGGAAAAGCACGGTGCGGTAGTCAGGATGGATACCGGGTTTCATGAGGCCTCCTGGGCATCTGGGTGAGCTGGATGCGTTATACAATAACATATCCAAATCACCCAAACGAGAACCGATTGCAATAAGGAAACTGCCGACAGTTCTATGCCGCTTCCTGAAAATCCATTTCCGGAGGCTGGCGGGAGAAACCGCGAGTGAGGAAACCCAGGTACACCAGGCCAATAACCAGCCAGCTCGCCCCCAGGTAGATCGCCAGGTGATCGAGGCTGGACATCAGCCACAGATCGGCCGCCAGACCGATGAGGGGGAAGATCAGGAACAGGATCAGCTCCCGCAGGCCACGCTGCCGGGCCCCCACCCAGTAATGAAAGATCACCGACAGGTTGACCAGGCTGAAGGCCAGGAAGGCGCCGAAATTGATGAAGGATGTCGAGGTGGTGACATCCAGCTTCAATGCCAGCAACGCCACCACGGCGCACAGCAGGATGCTGTTGACCGGGGTACCGAAACGCCCGTGCAGGCTGCCGAAAAAGCGCTTGGGCAAGACCCCGTCGCGGCCCATGGCGAACAGCAGTCGCGAGCCGCTGGCCTGGGCCGAAAGCCCCGAGGCGAACTGACCGACAATCAGCCCGATCAGGAAGATCGAGACGAACAGGTCGCCGCCGATATTGCGCGCAATCTCGTAGGCCGCCGAATCCACATCGGCGAACTCGAAGGACGGATGGGCAACCTGGACGAAGTAGGACACCGCGACAAAGATCAGCCCGCCCACCAGGGTAATCAGCATGATCGCCCGGGGAATGGTCCGCCGTGGGTCGCGGGTTTCCTCGGTCAGGGTGCTGACCGCGTCAAAGCCCAGGAACGAATAACAGGCGATTGCCGCCCCGCTCATGATCAGCGGCAGGTGCATCTGCCCGTTGAAGAACGGTGCCAGGGTGAACAGCGGCCGCCCGGCCTCGCCACCAAGGTAGTGGATGCACAGGCCGACAAAGGCGATCAGCACCAGGAACTGCACCAGCATCAGCAGGCCGTTGATGCCGTTGGCCAGTTTCAGGCCAACGATATTGATCGCGCTGGTCACCCCGATGAAAGCCAGCACCCAGACCCACTGCGGTACACCGGGAAACGCCGAATGCAGGTAAGCGGCGCCGATCAGCCAGATGGCCATGGGCAGGAACAGGTAATCCAGCAGCACCGCCCAGCCGGCGATGAAACCCAGCTTGGGGCTGATGGCCTTGCGCACATAGCTGTAAGCCGAGCCGGCCACGGGAAACGCCGCGGCCATGCGCCCGTAGCTCATGGCGGTGAAGAACATCGCCACCAGCGCTGCCAGATAGGCTGCCGGCACCATGCCAGCGGTGGATTGGGCGAGGATGCCAAAGGTACCGAGGACAATGATCGGCGTCATGTAAGCGATACCGAACAGCACCACCGCGCCCAATGAAAGGGTGCGTTGCAAGCGAGCCATGAGCGAGTACTCCGCAATTATTAGATTTATGGCAGGACTGAAAAGAGTGCAGCAGGGGGTCTTTCTTATGGGATTGGCCGTCCGCGGACGGCCCTTTCAGCGGATCGGAATCAGCAGTTCACGCACGCCATCGCCGTGTTCGAGCACTTCGCCCGCAAGCTTCAGGCGCTGGTCTTCGAGGTAGCGGTAGTCCTGGCGCGCCACCTGCAGTTGCTTGAGATCCAGCTCGACCTTGAACTGACCTTCCTCGCGCCCGGCTTCGAACAGCAGGCTGCCCAGGGGGTCCACCAGGGCGCTGCCGCCGGCGAACAGCAGGCCGCCATCGCCTTCTTCCACTCGGTTGACCATTAGCGCGAACGCCTGGTTTTCCTGGGCCCGGGCCATGATCGCGGTACGGTGGGTGGGCCCGTAGGGGTCCATGTTGCCATTGGTCACGATCAGCAGTTCGGCGCCCAGTTGCGCCAGGGCCCGGGCGCTTTCGGGGAACTCGATGTCGTAGCAGATCAGCAGGCCGACCCGCACACCGTTCCACAGGCAGGTGGCGTAGCGGTCACCGGGGGTGAACACACCGCGGTCGGACGCCCACAGGTGGGTCTTGCGATAACGCAGGGCGATGCCCTCGGGGGTAATCAGCAAAGTGGTGTTATAGAATCGGCCGTCGTCGTTTTCGGCCATGCCGATCACCACCGCGATATTGCGCGCCCGGGCGGCCTGGATCACGGCCTGCACGGTGGGGCCATCCAGCGGCTCGGCCACGGCGGCCACGGTCTCGGCGCTGGGGAAACCCATCAGATGGGTTTCTGGAAACACGATCAACCGGGTATCGGCGGCGCAGGCGGCAATGGCCGCCAGGGCCCGTTCCAGGTTGTAAGCTGTGGCGTTATCACGGCCCGCCAACTGGGCCAGTTCAACCTTCATGGGTATTCCTTGTTCTTTGGCTGTGCCGCAGTATGCGCAGCAGCAACCGGCCCGCAAATCACGCAGCCGGGGTAACCCGATAGGGGTAGATGCATGACATTGT
Source organism: Pseudomonas sp. GW821-FHT07F01 (assembly GCF_059418825.1). Taxonomy (NCBI): domain Bacteria; kingdom Pseudomonadati; phylum Pseudomonadota; class Gammaproteobacteria; order Pseudomonadales; family Pseudomonadaceae; genus Pseudomonas; species Pseudomonas sp. GW821-FHT07F01. Next base: position 336,744 of record NZ_JBWKQO010000005.1, on the reverse strand, counting down.
CGCTGGATGACATCGCCTGGCACCGCTCGGTGGGGCAGATGATCGAAGCCCTGGACCAGGCCAGTTTCTGGCCCCAGCTGGTGCGCCTGCTGGAGCAGTACGTGAGTTTCGACAGCTGGGTGGCGCTGCTGTTTTGCAGTGAGCGCAAACCCCTGGTGTTCGCCGAATGCCCGGGGGAGGACGGCAGCCCCGACCAGTTGTTCCAGGACTACCTCAACGGCCTGTACCTGCTCGACCCCTTCTACGTTGCCAGCCGCGAACAATCGCGCAGCGGCCTGTTGCGCCTGGCGGAAGTGGCCCCGGAACACTTCCAGCTGACCGAGTACTACCAACGCTACTTTCGTCTGAATGTGGTGGCCGATGAGATCCAGTTCAATTGCCAGCTGGCGGACGGCCGCACCCTGTGCCTGTCCCTGGGTTCGCGACAACGCTTCGCCCCACCCCAGATCGCCCTGCTGTCACTGATCGAGCCCTGGGTGGTGGCCTTGCTGCGCCAGCGCCTGCCCCACGAAAGCATTGAGCAAGACAACCCAGCGCAATTGCATCCAATGCCCGATTGGCGCAGCCAGCTGGACCACTCCATGCAACAACTGCGGGGCGCACAACTCACCGCCCGGGAGCTGGATGTGGGGCGCCTGATGCTCAGCGGTTGCTCCAACAAGGAGATCGCTCGTAAGCTGGAAATCTCCGCCGAAACCGTGAAAGTTCATAAAAAGCACATCTACAGCAAGCTGGGCATCAAATCCCAGTCCGAGCTGTTTTCGATTTTTCTCCAGGCGCAAAGCGCCTGATACCCCTTCAGGGCCGCCCCGGCAGCCCCACACAACAATAAGATCTTGTGCACCCATAAGAATGAGTACTGATAAACGACCTTAATGAGTCCGAACCAAGGAAACCGTATGAGCCTGTCCCTTCTGAGCCGCTACGCCTTCTTTGCCGCCTGTGTGATTTTCACCCTCGCCAGCCTGCCCTTTCTCGAACACGACTGGCTCTGGCCATTCGCCCTGGTCACCGGCCTGCTGAGCCTGCTGGGGATCTTCGACCTGCTGCAAAGCCCGCACGCGGTGCGGCGCAATTACCCGATCCTGGGCAATATCCGCTACCTGGTGGAAGGCATCCGCCCGGAGATCCGCCAGTACCTGCTGGAATCCGACAGCGACGCCCTGCCCTTTTCCCGCGCCCAACGCTCCCTGGTGTACTCCCGGGCCAAGAACGAAAGCGCCGACAAACCCTTCGGCACCCTGATCGATGTCTACCAGTCGGGCTTCGAATTCATCGGCCACTCCATGCGCCCGGCGCCCCTGAGTGATCCCAACAGCTTTCGCGTGACCGTCGGCGGCCCGCAATGCACCCAGCCCTACTCGGCCTCGGTGTTCAACATCTCGGCCATGAGCTTCGGCTCCCTCAGCGCCAACGCCATCCGCGCACTGAACCAGGGTGCCAAGCTCGGCAACTTCGCCCACGACACCGGTGAAGGCAGCATCAGCCCCTACCACCGCGAACACGGCGGCGACCTGACCTGGGAACTGGGCAGCGGCTACTTCGGCTGCCGCACCAGCGACGGCCGTTTCGACCCGGAGCGCTTCGCCGTGCAGGCGCAGAACCCCCAGGTGCGGATGATCGAGATCAAGATGAGCCAGGGCGCCAAGCCTGGCCACGGCGGCATCCTGCCCAAGCACAAGGTGACCCAGGAAATCGCCGACACCCGGGGCATCCGCATGGGCGAGGACTGCATTTCACCGTCGAGCCACAGCGCCTTTTCCACCCCGATCGAGATGATGCATTTCATCCAGCAACTGCGTGAGCTGTCCGGCGGCAAGCCGGTGGGCTTCAAGTTCTGCCTGGGCCACCCCTGGGAGTTCATGGGCATCGCCAAGGCCATGCTGGAAACCGGCATCCTGCCGGACTTCATCGTGGTGGACGGCAAGGAAGGCGGCACCGGCGCGGCCCCCGTGGAGTTCACCGACCACATCGGCGCACCGATGCGCGAGGGCCTGCTGTTCGTCCACAACACCCTGGTGGGCCTGAACCTGCGGGACAAGATCAAGCTCGGCGCCAGTGGCAAGATCGTCAGCGCCTTCGACATCGCCAGCGTGCTGGCCATCGGTGCCGACTGGGCCAACTCGGCCCGGGGCTTCATGTTCGCCATCGGCTGCATCCAGTCCCAGAGCTGCCATACCAACAAGTGCCCCACCGGCGTCGCCACCCAGGACAACCTGCGCCAGCGCGCCCTGGTGGTGCCGGACAAGGCCCAGCGGGTATTCAGCTTCCACCGCAACACCCTCAAGGCACTGGCGGAAATGCTCGCTGCCGCCGGCCTGCAACACCCTTCGCAACTGGAAGCCAAGCACCTGGTGCGACGCATGTCGGCCACCGAGATCAAGCTGTTCTCCCAGTTGCACGTGTTCCTCAAGCCCGGCGAGCTGCTCACCGGCGAGGTCAACGGCGAGTTCTACTCGCGCATGTGGCAACTGGCCCGGGCCGACAGCTTCGAACCCAACACCGAAGCCGCCGCTTAAGCCCCACTGCCCAGTGCTCCCCGGTTGCCGGGGAGCGCGGGGCGTCACCCAAGGAAGATTGCAATGCTCAAGGTCATCGCTGAAGATTTCATCCAGCCCGAACACCTGGACACCGTGCGCCCGTGGTACGCCGAACTGGTGGAAAAAACCCGCCAGGAACCGCTGTGCATCGCCTACGATCTGTTCGTCGATCAGAAAGACCCCGGGCACTTCATCTTCGTCGAACAATGGCCGGACCAAGCGGCCCTCGACACCCACTGCCAGACCGAGCACTTCACCCGCCTGGTGCCGCAGATCAATGCTTTTCAGCGCCGCGAATGCCGTGTGCTGTTGATGAACGAGTTCTAGAAAACCCGACCCAGACCTTGCTTGACCGGACCACCGAAAGCAGACCCCAACCCCACTGACCTTTCGGAGACCCGCCATGCCCTTGCTGTCATTCGAACAACTGTCCCGCCAACTGCCAGCGCCCTGGCAATCCACGCTGGTGGGCCAGGTCGGCCCGGCCCGCATCAAGGTGCTGCGCATGGACGGCCAGCCCTACCCGGAAGAAACCCACGACTTCAACGAAGGCCTGCTGGTGACCCAGGGCTGCCTGCACCTGGGCATTGGCCAGGCCGTGGTGGAAGTGGCGACGGGCCAGATGTACCTGGTGGAGGCCGGCCAGGCCCATAGCGTGCTGCCCGGCAGCCACGGCACCCTGGTGATCATCGACGTCTAGCCTGTCTCGCATCGACTCAATCGCGGTAACCACCTGCCCAAGGTCGGTCCGACCAGAGGGCCCATGCACGGAGAAGCCCATGCCTCGTCGTCTGTTTGCAGTGATCGCTTTACTGATGTCCTTCAACAGTGCCTTTGCCGGCGAACGCTGGCAGAGCCTGCCGCCCACACCGGCCCCGGTGGCCGGGGCGCAAGCCGGTTATGCCGAAGTCAACGGCATCCGCCTGTATTACAGCAAGCTCGGCCACGGCTCACCGGTGGTGCTGCTGCATGGCGGCCTGGGTAATGCCGACTATTGGGGGCTCCAGGCCAAGGCCCTGGCCGCCCGGCACACGGTGATCAGCGTCGACAGCCGCGGCCACGGACGCAGCACCCGGGACGCCCGGCCCTACGGCTACGACCTGATGGCCGACGACGTGATCGCCCTGCTGGACCAGCTGAAGATCCCCCGCGCCGATTTCGTCGGCTGGAGCGACGGCGCGATCCTCGGCCTGGACCTGGCCATGCGTTACCCGCAGCGGGTCGGCAAGGTCTTCGCCTACGCCGCCAACACCCAGACCTCAGGGGTCAAGGAAGGCGTGGAGAACAACCCGACCTTCGCCGCCTACATCGAGCGCGCCGGCCAGGAGTACACCCGCCTGTCACCCACGCCCAAGGAGTACCCGGCCTTTGTCGAGCAGATCGGCCACATGTGGGCCAGCCAGCCGAACTGGAGCGACGCCGACCTGGCGAAGATCAAGACGCCGGTACTGATCGTCGATGGCGACCACGATGAAGCCATCAAGCGCGAGCACACCGAATACATGGCCCAGGCGATTCCCGGCGCCGGGCTGCTGATCCTGCCCAATGTCAGCCACTTCGCCTTCCTCCAGGACCCGGGCCTGTTCAATGCAGCCCTGGAACATTTCCTCGACGAAAAATAGCCCCGGCCATCGCCATGGATGCCCCTCTTTCCAGGGACGTCCACGGCAGGCAATATGCATAAACGCATATTTTAATTGCATTGACGCATCAATCCTCTAAGGTTGTTTGCAGACCCGGTCAACGCAGGCCATCGAGGCTGGCCCAGCGCAGCGTCATGTCCCGGGTCCGGCTACGCGCAGTAGCCCGACACGCAACGACGACACCAGCCGGAGGCTGGATTTCATTCATGGAGGATGAACATGTTAAGTAGCAACCTGACCCCAGGCCACGCTCCCCAGGCCCTGCCCCAGTGCCTGGCCGGCAGCCTGCTCGACCCGCAACTGAGCGAAGTCGATCCACACACCGAAGCTGCGCCCCAGGCCGCTGCCCGGCTCAACTTCAGCGTGCAGCAGCAAACCCAGAGCAACTGGTGCTGGGCAGCATTGTCCGCATCGGTGGGCAACTACTACGGCACCGGTTCCTGGACCCAGTGCGGAGTGGCCAACGCCGAACTGGGCCGCAACTCCTGCTGCAGCCAGCCCGGGCCGTGCAACGTCTACGGCTACCTGGATTCGGCCCTGCGCACCACCCGCTGCTACGGCGGCATGCGTGAGGACCGGATGCAAATGCCGGCCATCGACAACCAGCTCGGCATGGGCCGCCCCGTGGGCCTGCGCTGTGCCTGGTACGGCGGCGGTGCGCATTTCCTGACGATCTACGGCAGCGATGGCGGCTACATCCTGGTGGCGGATTCGATCTACGGTTACTCGACCCGCGCCCTGAACAGTTTCCCCGGTTCCTACAACGGCGGCGGCAACTGGACCCACACCTACTTCACCCGAAAAAACTAGGAGGCGACATGCAACTGACTTACCCCAAGGCGCCTGTCGATGGCGTCCAGCACCTGCGCTCGGCCCTTCAGGCGGCCCTGCAGACCCAGGGTTTCGGTATCAACCGCGGGTTTGCCAAGGCCCGTGCCCGTAACCTGAATCTGTCCCAGGCCTTTCGCGGCTACGCCCTCAGCCTGGAGGACCTGGCCCAGGGCAAGGGGCTGGCCCAGGCCAAGGCCGGTGACTGGCATTACCTGGTGTTCGATGCCGGAGTGTCGATTGCCGATGCGCAGTTGACCGAGGTGGCCGGCAAGGCCGGCTTCTCTGCGCTGAACCATGGCAGCCTGGCGGCGTCCGCCGTCAACGCCCTGGACCTGGCGGAACAGGCGCCGCAACTGCAGGGAAAAAGCTATGAACTGCGCCTGCTGTTCATCTCGGCGCTGCAGGTCACGGCGATCTGGCTGCATGGGCCCGGCGAAGAGGTGCTGATTCCCATCGAGCCGACACCCAAGACCCTGGCCGCCCATCAGCTCCACAGCGAAACGGCGTTGCTTGCCCTGCTGGCGCCGGCGGCGCTGCAGGCCAAGGCCATCTTCGACGCCGATACCAGCGGCACCCTGGGCGGTTGACCCGGGCAAAAAAAATCCGGCGGCCTTTGCAGGTCGCCGGATTTCTGGTCTCAGCGTTTCAGTCCGGGATGCTCAAGCCAGCCGCATCACCCAAGCGCAGGTCAGGACGCCGACCGCGCCGAACCTTGCTGGACATTGGTCGGTTGCAGCTTGAACAGATAGAACAGCACTGTCAGCAGCACCAGGAACGCCGGGCCGACATACAGCGCCACACGGGTATCCGGGAAGTAGGCCATCAGCCCCACCACCAGTACCAGGAAGGCCAGGGCCAGGTAGGAACTGATCGGGTACAGCCACATGCGGTACTTCAGGCCGGCACGTTCTGCCGGGCTCAGGCCCTTGCGGAACTTGAGCTGGGCCAGAAGGATCATCACCCAGGTCCAGATCGCACCGAAGGTGGCGATGGAGGTCACCCAGACGAACACTTTTTCAGGCACCAGATAGTTCAGCAGCACGCCCAGCAGCAGGGCGAAGATCGACAGCAGCAACGCGCGACGCGGCACGCCGTTGTTCGAGGTCTTGGCGAAGCCGGCCGGGGCCTGGCCGTTCTGCGCCAGGCTGTAGAGCATGCGCCCGGTGCTGAAGATGCCGCCGTTGCAGGAGGACAGCGCGGCGGTGATCACCACGAAGTTGATGATGCCGGCGGCGGTCTTGATACCCAGGCGCTCGAAGGTCATCACGAAGGGGCTGCCCTGGGTGCCGATCTCGTTCCACGGGTAGATCGACAGGATCACGAACAGCGCGCCCACGTAGAACAGCAGGATGCGCCAGAACACCGAGCCGATGGCGTTGGGAATGGTCTTTTGCGGGTTGCGCGCTTCACCGGCGGTGAGGCCGATCATCTCTACGCCCAGGTAGGCGAACATCACCATCTGCAGGGACATCAGCACGCCGGTCACGCCATTGGGCATGAAGCCGCCGTGGGTCCACAGGTTGGAGATGCCCAGGGCCACGCCGTCATTGCCGAAACCGAAGGCGATGATACCGATGCCGCCGACCACCATGGCGATGATGGTGACGATCTTGATCAGGGCGAACCAGAACTCGAACTCACCGAAGGCCTTGACCGCGATCAGGTTGATCGAGCCCATGCTCACCAGGGCCGCCAGGGCCCAGATCCAGCGCGGCACATCGGGGAACCAGATCCCCATGTACACCGCCACTGCGGTGATTTCCGCAACACAGGTCACCAGCCACAGGAACCAGTAGTTCCAGCCGGTGAGAAAGCCCGCCAGCGGGCCCAGGTAGTCTTGTGCGTAACGGCTGAAGGAACCTGCGACCGGGTTATGCACCGCCATCTCGCCGAGGGCGCGCATGATCACCAGGATCGCCAGGCCGCCAATGATGTAGGACAGCATGATGGCCGGGCCGGCCATTTCGATGGCCTTGGCCGAGCCGAGGAACAGGCCGACACCGATACAGGCGCCAAGGGCCATCAAGCGAATATGCCGTTCGCCGAGTTCGCGTTTCAGCGGGCCGCCCTGAGCGGTCTCGCCGTGGGGCAGTTGGTTGCCAACTGGCATAGAGATACAACCTCATTTTGTTATTGGATATGAACCACCGAGCCTTCGAAGCGCCAGCGGATAGCCGAAGCTTGCTCGACCGCACCGGCCTTGTGGGACGGAGCGTCTGGTAGGACAAGACCTGCCAGATCAGCGGGGTGCGCAGTATAAAAAGCTCCCGACAGGGCTTTTCACTCTATAAGTTGCAATATTCAGAGAGAAATCTCGGCAAATACCGCTTTCACGGAGAAGCATTACCTGCTTTTTGCCCTGAAACCTCACTCGGAAAGGGCCGGGAGTATTGCACAGGCCTGGTGCATCGTCATGCCCCTACCTAGGGCGTATTTACCTGGGAAAAGGCTCTACCCTGTGGCGAGGGAGCTTGCTCCCTTGCCATAGAAGCGGGGCCGGGTCGTTTTCACATTTTCTTCACCGACGCCCACCACCGACTAAGCTTCAGGCAAGTCCGATCAATCTGCGTGAATGGATCAATCGACTATGGGCGCTCTGTGGCAGACCGATTCGCATAAGAACGCAGTGCCAAGCCACAGCGAGGACGAAACGCCTTTACCGAAACGCCGCAAATCCCGCCGTTATGCCTGGCGCCTGTTCTGGCTGTTGCTGCTGATCGCCCTGATTGCCCTTGGCTTTGCCGCTGCCCGGGAGATGCGCACCTCGAAACTCCAGGCCCGGGAATTCAGCCGGCTGGCCGCTGACCTGAGCTACTCCCTGGAGCCCGGCCCCAGTGATGCCGTGCTCTATCCCGGTGCCGGGCCGTTCGACCGGCGCCTGGGCTACAGCGCCCTGGGGGAGTTCCTGCCACGCTTGCTCAAGCGCGGTTACCTGATCGACGCCCAGACGCGTTTCTCCCCGGCACTGATGGACTACAGCAAAAGCGGATTTTTCGTGCCCTACACCGAAAAGATCCAGGCTGGCCTGTCCATTACCGACTGCCGCGCCGCGCCCCTGTACCAGTTCAATTACCCGCAACAGCTGTATGAGAGCTTTGCCAGCATTCCGCCGCTGGTGGTGCACAGCCTGCTGTTCATCGAGAACCGCGATCTGCTGGCCCCCAAGCCGGCCGAGGCCAACCCGGCGGTGGACTGGCCGCGCTTTGCCAAGGCCGCCTGGTCGCAGATCGCCCGGCTCTTGCACCTGCCGGGGCAGAGCGCCGGGGGTAGCACCCTGGCCACCCAGTTGGAAAAATACCGCCATTCGCCGGATGGCCTGACGGTATCCGGGGGCGAGAAGATCCGGCAGATGGTTTCCGCCAGCGTGCGGGCCTATCAGGACGGCCCACAGACCCTGGAGGCCCGCAAACGCATCGTGCGCGACTACCTCAACAGCGTGCCGCTGTCCGCGGTGCCCGGCCACGGCGAAGTGCACGGCATGGCCGAGGGGCTGCGGGTCTGGTATGGCGCTGACTTCGACAAGGTCAACCAGGTGCTCGGCAGCACCGCCATGGACTCGAAAAGCCTCGCCGCACGAGGGCTGGCCCTGCGCCAGGTGCTGTCGCTGATGATTGCCCAGCGCCGTCCCTCCCATTACCTGGCCAAGGGTCGCGCAGAACTGGCGGAACTGACGGACAGCCATATCCGCCTGCTGGCACAGAACAACGTCATCGACCCGGCGCTGAGCAGCGCCGCCCTGGCCAGCCAGGTGACCTACCGGGACTGGCAGCAGCAGCCGACCATTCAGCCGATCGAGACCAACAAGGGCATCAGCGTCGCCCGCAGCCGCCTCGCCGCCCTGCTCAACCGACCGCTGTATGACCTGGACCGCCTCGACCTCTCGGCCACCAGCACCTTGCAGAGCGACCTGCAGCGCCAGGCCACCGAATACCTCAAGCACCTTGCGGACCCGGCCTTCGCCGCGCAGATTGGTGTGCTCGGCGAACGCCTGCTGACCCCCACCAGCACCACCCAGGTGCGCTACAGCTTCACCCTGTTCGAACTGACCCCCGACGGCTCGCGGGTGCGGGTGCAGACCGACAGCACCGACCAGCCTTTCGACATCAACGAAGGCAGCAAGCTGGAACTGGGCTCCACCGCCAAGCTGCGGGTGCTGACCACCTACCTGCAGATCATTTCCGAGCTGCACGACAAGTACGCCACGCAAACACCCGCGCAGTTGAAAAAGATCCCGGTGAACGAGCAGGACCGCCTGAGCCGCTGGGCCCTCGACTACCTGATGCAGAACAGCGACCGCAGCCTGCCGAAGATGCTCGACGCCGCCCTGGACCGCACCTACTCCGCCAGCCCCGGCGAGGCCTTCTTCACCGGTGGCGGGGTGCATCACTTCCACAACTTTCGCAACGAAGACAACGGCCGCAGCCCGACCCTGCGCGATGCCCTGCGCGAATCCATCAACCTGCCGTTCATCCGCCTGATGCGCGACCTGGTGCGCTACAGCACTTATGGCGGCGACAGCAGCAGCGCCGAATTGCTCAAGGACGACCAGAACCCGCGGCGCCAGGAGTACCTGGCACGCTTTGCCGACCGTGAGGGCACCTCGTTCCTGCTGCGCTTCTGGAAGAAGTACCGCAACAAGGACACCCAGTCGCGCCTGGAAACCTTCCTCGACAGCATGCACCCCACGGCAATCCGCCTCGCCGCCGTGCACCGCTACCTGCTGCCGGACGCCAGCCAGGAGAGCTTCAACCGCTTCGTCCGGGCCCACATGAAGAGCGCCAAGGTCAGCGAGAAGCTCACCGACGAGCGCCTGGACAAGCTCTACGCCAGCTACGGCCCCGGCGCCTATGACCTGCCGGACCAGGGCTACATCGCCAAGGTCCACCCCCTGGACCTCTGGCTGCTGGGCTACCTGATGAACAACCCGGAGGCGAACTTCACCCAGATCGTCAAGGCCAGCGAGTTCGAGCGCCAGGAGGTCTACAGCTGGCTGTTCAAGAGCCGCCATCGCAGTGCCCGCGACAGCCGTATCCGCACCATGCTGGAGATCGAGGCCTTCCTCGATATCCACCAGCGCTGGCAGAGCGTCGGCTATCCGTTCGACCACCTGGTACCGTCCCTGGCCACTGCTATCGGCAGCTCCGGCGACCGCCCCGCGGCGTTGGCGGAACTGGTGGGCACCATCCTCAACGACGGCGTGCGCCTGCCAACCTTGCGCATCGACAGCCTGCACTTCGCCGCCGGCACGCCCTATGAAACCCGCCTGCTCAACGACCCGGACAAGGGCAAGCGGGTGATGCCCTCAGAGGTGGCCACGGCGCTGCGCGGGGCCTTGTCGCAGGTGGTGGATGCCGGCACCGCGAAACGGGTGTCCGGCAGCTTCAAGCTGGCTGATGGCACGCCATTGGCCATGGGCGGCAAGACCGGTACCGGCGACAACCGCATCGAAGCCATTGGCGCCGGCGGGCGGGTGTTGAGCTCCAAATCCATCAACCGCACCGCAACCTTCGTGTTCTACATCGGTGACCACCATTTCGGCACCCTTACCGCCTACGTGCCGGGGGCCTCGGCCCAGGCCTTCAGATTCACCTCGGCCTTGCCGGTGCAGGTGCTCAAGGGCATGGCGCCGATCCTCATGCCCTACCTGCAACCGGGCAGTGGCACCCAATGCCTGGGCAGCGTGGCGCAACGCTGAATCACGACAGGCAGCCCCCTCTCTCTCCGACAAACGGCAGCTTTGCCGCAGGCAGAAGTGCTTGCGTCATTCTTAAGATATATCTTAAGTTATGTCTAAATCGAAACGGAGATAGAGAAAATGAGAGAGCACCACCACCCTCCCCATCGCGAGCACGGGGACAGCCATGAGATCTTCGAACGCCGCCCGGGCCGCGAACGCGGTGGCCGCGGGCCCCGGGTATTCGCCCCCGGCGACCTGAAACTGCTGCTGTTGGCGCTGATCGCCGAGCAGCCCTGCCACGGCTACGACCTGATCCGCCAGATCGAAAGCATGTTCGACGGCGCCTACAGCCCCAGCCCCGGGGTGATCTACCCGACCCTGACCTTTCTCGAAGAGAGCGAAATGATCCAGGGCGATGCCGAAGGCGGCAAAAAGCGCTACAGCGTGACCGACGCCGGACGTCTTTCCCTGCAGGAGCAGGCCATCGCCCTGGACGGCGTGCGCATGCGCATCGAGGTCAGCAAGCGTTCCCTGCGCGGACATGATCGCCCCGCTGAAATCCACGAGGCGGTGCACAACCTGCGCCACGCCCTGCAAATGCACCATGGCCGCTGGAGCCCGGAAGAAATCCTTCGGGTGCGCGACCTGCTGAACAACACCGCCAAGGCCATTGTCGATGGTCCTGTGAGCCACCCCGCCCCGGAGAAAAGCCAATGACTGCCAGCCCAGAACTGTCCATCCATCGGGTCATGCACGAGATCAAGCGCCGCCGCCTGGAGGTGCTGCGCGTGGTCGACCTGACCCCGCGCATGCGCCGCATCACCCTGGGCGGCCCTGAGCTGGCCGGGTTCATCAGCCTGGGCAGCGACGACCATGTGAAGCTGCTGTTCCCGCAGAACGCCGAACAGCAAGCCGCCCTGGAAACCCTGGTACTGGGCCCGGGCAAGGACAGCGGCCCGATGCCCGCCATGCGCGACTACACCCCGCGCCGCTACGACCTGGAGTTGGGCGAACTGGACATCGACTTCGTGCTCCACGGCGACGGCCCTGCCTCCACCTGGGCCGAACAGGCCGCACCGGGCCAGTTCCTGCACATCGGCGGGCCACGGGGCTCGATGGTGGTGCCGGATATCTTCGACAGCTACCTGCTGATCGGCGATGAAACCGCACTGCCGGCCATTGCCCGGCGCCTGGAAGAACTGCCGGCCGGGCGCCAGGTGCTGGCGGTGATCGAGGTGCAGAACGCCGCCGAACGCCAGGCTCTGGAAAGCGCCGCCCAGGTGCAGGTGATCTGGGTTGAACGGGACGCAGGCGGGCAGGACCTGATCAGCACGGTGCGCCAGGTGCAGGTGCCGCAAGGCAAGCTGTATGCCTGGGTAGCCACCGAGAGCAAGGTGTCGCGCCAGGTGCGTCGAGTGCTGCTGGATGAGCACCAGCTCAACGACGAATTCGTCAAGGCCGCCGGTTACTGGCGCCTGGACAGCAGCGAAGAAGAATAATCGCGCATCAGGGTAGGAACTGGCTTGCCAGCGAAGGCGGTCCCAAGGGCCCCTTCGCTGGCAAGCCGGCTCCTACGGGGCCCGGGACCGGAGTTTACCCAGCCAGCGGTCCAGCCCCAGCAACAGCAGGGATACCAGGACGAACCCCGCCAATATCCCGAGGGCATTGAGCAGCACCCGGGGGTAGCCCAGCCTGTCCACGGAGATGAAGGGATAGGGGTACAGCCCAAGCAAGTGCCCGCGCAGCAACAGGTAGGCGAAATACACAATCGGGTAGAGCGTCCACCACCCGATGTGCCTCATCCGCAGCCCGCCCTTGGGCACGCAACACCACCAATAGACCAGGAACAGCAGCGGCATCACGTCATGCAGCAACTCGTCCGCCAGCCATTGCCAACCCTGGGGATGCCAGAGGTGGCGCAACAGCAGGCTGTAGGCCAGCCCCACCAACAGAATGCTCGCCGCCACGGCGCCGCTGACCCAGGGCTGGAGCATGAACGCCTGCCCCTTGGAAACCCGCAGGTTGAGGGCGCAAGTCAGCACGCTGGCCACCAGGGTATTGCTGAGCACGGTGAAGAAACTGAAGAAGTTCACCAGCCCGCCCAGCAGGCTGGCGCCACTGTCCCAGCGCAACAGCAGGATCAGGTACAGCTGGACGGTCAGCCCGAACCAGCCAAGGATCGCCGCCACGGCAATCAGGCCACGCCGAGTGCACAGCCCCGGCAGCGAGAAGCCAGCCATAGGGTTCCTTAAAGCGGGCGCTTGGTACGTTGCAACTTCACATAGAGCTTCTCGACCTTCTCCCTCGCCCAGGGCGTCTTGCGCAGGAAGGTCAGGCTCGACTTGATGCTCGGGTCGCTCTTGAAGCAGCGGATATCAATGCGTTCAGCCAGCCCCGACCACTCGTAGTGTTCCACCAGCGCCTTGAGGATCTGTTCCAGGGTCACGCCATGCAGCGGGTCGGTGTGGGTGTCGGTCATGCCAGGCCTTTGCGGGAAGAAAATGAGGAAAGCCGCGCACCTTAGCCGAGGGCTTGGCCCCGCGCCAGCACGCTTGAGTAACTGTAGTCGCAGCCCGTCACCGAGGCGATCGGGCATGAACGGCGAAAAGTTCCTGGCTTTTCGAAATAAAAGAGATGTTATATTGTATCAATCAATAACAACTCACCCGCATTTTGGGCACCCCCGTGTCCCGCCTGCTCACTGACTCAAAGCGCCTAGCGCTCTGTTCGCCAAGGAATGACCGATGTCCCGCTCAACTCCCCGCCCTTCTCGCTCCCTGCTATGGCGCCTGTCGCCACTGTCCGCCGCGCTGCTGATCGCCTCCCAGGCCCATGCCGTGGAATTGCCCCAGCAGGTCATCACCGCCAACCCCCTGGGCAGCACCGAACTGGCCGCCCCAAGCACTGTGCTGGAAGGCGACCAACTGACCCTGGAACAAAAAGGCAGCCTCGGTGAAACCCTGAACAAACAGCCGGGCGTGTCTTCATCCTACTTCGGGCCGGGGGCCAGCCGGCCGATCATTCGCGGCCTGGATGGCGACCGGATTCGCATTCTGCAGAACGGCGTCGGGGCCCTCGACGCCTCGTCGCTGTCCTACGACCATGCGGTGCCCCTGGACCCGGTTAACGTCGAGCGCATCGAGATCGTCCGCGGCCCGGCGGCCCTGCTGTACGGCGGCAACGCCATTGGCGGGGTGGTCAACAGCTTCGACAATCGGATTCCCACCGAGGCCATCGAGGGCATCCACGGGGCGGGCGAGTTGCGCTACGGCGGCGCCGACACCACCCGCAGCAGCGCCGGCAAGCTGGAAGCCGGCGATGGCACCTTTGCCCTGCACCTGGATGCCAACTCGCGGCAGTTCAATGACCTGAAGATTCCCGGCTACGCCCGCAGCCGTCACGCTGCGGCCAGTGAAGACGGGGATGGCAAGAAAGGCCGCCTGGGCAACAGCGACGGTCGCCAGGACGGCGGTGCCATCGGCGGTTCCTACACCTGGGACGACGGCTATGCCGGCCTGTCCTACAGCAACTACGACTCCAACTACGGCTCCCCCGCCGAAGAAGACGTGCGCATCCGCATGAAGCAGGACCACTACGCCTTCGCTTCGGAACTGCGCAACCTCCAGGGCCCGTTCAGCTCGCTCAAGTTCAACGCCGGCTACACCGACTACGAACACCGCGAGATCGAGGGCGGCGAAACCGGCACCACCTTCAAGAACAAGGGCTACGAGGCCCGTGTCGAGGCCCGGCACCAGCCGCTGGGCCCGCTCGAAGGGGTGATCGGTGCACAGGTCAACCGCAACAAATTCTCCGCCCTGGGCGAAGAAGCCTTCGTGCCACAGACCGATACCAACAGCGGCGCGCTGTTCATCCTCGAAGAACTGCAAGCCACCGAACGCCTGCGGCTCAGCCTCGGCGGGCGCCTGGAACACACCACCGTGGACCCGGACAGCAAGGGCAACGCACGCTTCGCCCAGGCCGACAAGTCCAGCAGCTTCACCGCCGGCAGCCTGTCCTCGGGGGCGGTCTACACCCTGACCCCGGTCTGGTCCCTGGCCGCGACCCTGGGCTACACCGAGCGCGCCCCGACCTTCTACGAGCTGTATGCCAACGGCGCCCACGTCGCCACCGGCACCTATGAAGTGGGCAGCGCCAAGCTATCGAAGGAAAAAGCCGTGTCCAGCGACCTGGCCCTGCGCTTCGACAACGGCATCCACAAAGGCAGCGTCGGCGTGTTCTACAGCCACTTCTCCAACTACATCGGCCTGCTGGGCACGGGGCGCACCCTCAACGATGAAGGCGAAGAAGATGCGACAGGTATCCCGGAATACGCCTACAGCGGAGTGCGGGCACGCTTCAGTGGGATCGAGGCCCAGGATCGCTGGACCCTGGGGGAAAACGCCTACGGCAAGTTCGCCCTGGAACTGTCCGGCGACTACACCCGGGCCAAGAACCTGGATAACGGCCAGGACCTGCCCCGCATCGCTCCATTGCGCCTGAACAGTGGCCTGCTGTGGGAACTGGACCGCTGGCAGGCACGCCTGGATGTACAACATGCCTCCAGCCAGGGCCGGGTGCCGGACAACGAAAGCGGCACCGATGGCTACACCACCTTTGGCGCCAGTGCCGGTTATCGCTTCGATATCGGACATAGCCAGTGGCTGGCCTTCGTCAAGGGCGAGAACCTGACCAACCAGACCGTGCGCTATGCCAGCTCGATCCTGCGGGATATCGCGCCGGCCGCCGGGCGCAGTGTGGAAGTGGGGTTGCGTACTACCTTTTAAGGCCCTGTTCGCCGGCAAGCCGGCTCCTACACGGCCCCGCAGGAGCCGGCTTGCCGGCCAAGGGTTTAGCGGTAACGCCGCGGGTCAGCCTCGATCAGGCTGGCCAGCTGGGTCAGGGCAAAGCGCAACTCGTCCTGGGTGGTGGGCGACATCAATACCACCCGCACACAACGGGAGCTGGCACCGCGTTCCACCTGGAACTGGCTGCCGCTCATCACCAGCACGCCATTGGCTCGGGCCAGGGTGGCGAACTCATCGCCCGTCCAGGGCTCCGGCAAGGTCAGCCACAGGTGATAGCTGTGGGGCTGGGTCCGGATCTCCAGGCCGGCAAACACGTCCCGGGCAATCGCCTGGCGCGCTGCCGCTTCATTGCGCTGGGTCTGTACCAGCTTGCGGTCCAAGCCTTCGACAATCACATTGCTGGCCAATTGCGCGGTCAGCGGCGACGGCATCCACACGCTGCTACGGACCATGGAACTCAGCCGCGACAGCAGCTTTGGCGGGCTGTAGAGGTAACCCACGCGCAACGCCGGCATGATCGCCTTGGACAGGCTGGTGAGGTACACCGAACGCTGCGGCGCATAGCTCGCCAGCGGCTTGATCGACGGATCGGTGGCGAGAAAGCCGTAGATATCGTCGTCGATGATCAGGAAGTCGAACTCTTCGGCGATTGCCGCAATTTGCGCCCGACGCCTTGGCGACATGATCGCCGTGGTGGGGTTCTGGCAACTGGCGACGCACACCAGCAGCGCCGGTTTTTCTCGCAGGCACTGCTCGCGCAGGGCCTCGGGGAGTATTCCCTCTTCATCCATGGCCACGCCCCGCAGGCGCCGCTCCAGGCCGTGGGCCACGGAGATGATGCCCGGGTAGCAGAGCGACTCGCAAAGCACCAGGTCGCCGGCGTTGCTCAGGGCGCTGATGGCCACCATCAGCCCGTGCTGGGCACCGGAGGTAATGACCACCTGCTGCCAGTTGGCCTCGGGCAAGGAATGCCGCAACCACTGCGCCCCGGCCTCGCGATGAGCCGGGTGGCCTCCATCGGGGGCGTAGTCCAGCGCCCGGCCGAAGTCACTGCTGCGGGCCATGCCCACCAGGGCGCCACGCAACCAGTACTCCAGGGTTTCGCTGTAGGGCTTGATGATCGACAGGTCCAGGGCTTCGGCCTGCCCCAGGGACAGGGACGGAGCGCTGGAACCTTCGGGCAACACCAGCGGCGGCTGCGCCAGCACGTAAGTGCCGCGGCCGACTTCGCCCTGCACCAACCCGCGCCGCTGAGCTTCGCTGTAGGCGCGGCTGATGGTGCCAGGAGTGACATTCAGGGTTACCGCCAGCTCGCGCAGAGTCGGCAAGCGGTCACCATCATTCAACAAACCGCTGCCGATATCCCGCGCCAGGGCGTCGGCGATGGACAGGTAGACCGGTTGATTGAACTCGCTTAACTGGGGAACCCACATGGAGGCTGATGACCATCGGCTGCGTTGAGGTGGACCGGAGCATATCACAGCCATGGATCGCCCCTTAACATCGACTCATTTGGAAAATTGATTCGATCTTCAAGCCAAACTGGCGACTCAAAACCGCTAAAAAATTTTTATATGATCTATAAATCCCTATAAATCATTAAGTTATCAACAAACCACAGCCAACTTCGGTAGAGCCATCCCGAGAAACAATTGAATCGATTCAATTCATTGAAATACACTCAGACATCACCAACCCAATCGACTCAATCCCTCCCACCCATGCCCAGTCGAGATGCCATGCACAGTCTCAGCAAGGACCTGTCCCTCTCCGCCGTGATCGCCGGCCTGATCGCCGTGATCATTTCCTACGCTGGCCCCTTGATCATCGTGTTCCAGGCCGCCCGCGAAGCCCATCTGCCCAGCGACCAGGTGTCATCGTGGATCTGGGCCATCTCCATCGGCAGCGGCCTCACCGGCCTGCTGCTGAGCTGGCGCCTGAAAGTGCCGGTGATCACCGCCTGGTCCACCCCCGGCGCAGCGCTGCTGGTGTCGATGCTACCCACGGTGTCGCTGCCCCAGGCCATCGGCGCCTACATCGTGGCCTCATTGCTCATCGCGCTGGTCGGGCTTTCCGGGGCCTTCGACAAACTCATGAGCCGCCTGCCCAAGGCGATTGCCGCCGCCATGCTGGCGGGCATCCTGTTCCGCTTCGGCGCCGGCCTGTTCACTTCGGTCAGCCTGCAACCGGCCCTGGTGCTGGCGATGATCGCCGCCTACCTGCTGGGCAAGCGCCTGTCACCCCGCTACGCGATCCTCGCGGTGCTGCTGGTGGGCTGCGCGATGGCCGCAGGCCTGGGCGAACTCAATGGCTGGGCCATCACCCTGGCGGTGGCCCAGCCGATCTTCATCGCTCCCGAGTGGAGCTGGCACGCCATCATCAACATCGGCCTGCCCCTGGCCCTGGTCACCCTGACCGGGCAATACGTGCCGGGCATGGCGGTGATGCGCAGCGCCGGCTACAACACCCCGGCCCGCTCGATCATTTCCTGGACAGCCATCACCTCGGCACTGCTGGCGCCGTTCGGCTCCCACGGGATCAACCTGGCGGCCATCACCGCTGCCATCTGCACCGGCCGCGAAGCCCATGAAGACAAGGACAAGCGCTACATCGCCGGGATCGCCTGCGGCCTGTTCTACATCCTCATGGGGATTTTCGGCGCGACCCTGGCCTCGGTGTTCGCCGCCCTGCCCAAGGAACTGATTGCGGCACTGGCCGGCCTGGCCCTGTTCGGAGCCATCAGCGCCGGGTTGAGCGGCGCCATGGCCGACGAAAAACAGCGTGAAGCGGCGCTGATCACCTTCCTGGTCACGGCATCGGGCATGAGCTTCCTGGGCCTGGCGGCCGCGTTCTGGGGGTTGATCTTCGGCCTGGTGGCGCACTTTGCCCTGAGCCACACCCGGCACAAACCCAGCCTCGCCCAGGCCAGCACCCCACGCTGAGCAGAGCCCGGGCCGGGAACTGTTACCGATTGCGAAACTGTTCATGTCAATAAAAGCGCTTTCTCTCCCGGAGACGGCGCTTTATCCTTAGCCCCCTAATAAAGCTGAACCGTTTCATCTTTCCCTTTGAAATCAGTGGCCTGCCGTTCTCGATCAACCTGCATCGATGCTACGCGCCATGCCCTTGCTTCTGCCTATTCCTAGAAAAAGACTTTATCCGAATGCCTATGCCCACTTTTCAGCGCTTAAAAGACAGCGCTGTCCTGACTTCCGTCGCCCTGCCCAAGAGCCTGAGCCTGCTCGGCGCCCTTGGATTTGCCGCCTGCGCCCAGGCCGCACCGGCCTTCGACAGTGACTCACCATGGATGCTCGGCGACTGGAATGGCACCCGCACGGAACTGGCCAACAAAGGCTACGACTTCAAGATCGACTACGTCGGCGAGATGGGCGCCAACCTGCACGGTGGCTACGACCACGACCGCACCGCGCGCTACAGCGACCAGTTCGCCTTCGGCAGCCACCTGGACCTGCAGAAGATCCTCGGCTGGGACGACGCCGAATTCCAACTGACGGTGACCAAGCGCGACGGCGACAACATCAGCAACGACCGGATCAACGACCCGCGGGTCGGCGGCTTCACCTCGGCCCAGGAAGTCTGGGGCCGCGGCCAGACCTGGCGCCTGACGCAAATGTGGTACCAGCAGAAATTCTTCGACCAGAAGCTCGACATCAAGGCCGGCCGCTTCGGCCAGGGCGAAGACTTCAACAGCTTTCCCTGCGACTTCCAGAACCTGGCGTTCTGCGGCTCCCAGGTGGGCAACTGGGCCGGCAGCGTCTGGTACAACTGGCCGGTCAGCCAGTGGGCCCTGCGGGTCAAATACCACCTGAACGCCGAGCTCTACGCGCAGATCGGTGCCTATGAGCAGAACCCCTCGAACCTCGATCGCGACAACGGCTTCAAGCTCAGCGGCAGCGGCACCCAGGGCACACTGTTGCCAGTGGAACTGGTGTGGACACCCAAACTCAACGGCCTGGCCGGTGAGTACCGCGCCGGCTATTACTACAGCAGCGCCAAGGCCAGCGACGTCTACAAGGATGGCAATGGCCAGCCTGCAGCCCTGACCGGCGAGGCCTACCGCAGCAGCTCCAGCAAGCACGGCCTGTGGCTGGGCGCGCAACAGCAGGTCACCAGCCAGGCCAGCGACCACTCCCGCGGCCTGAGCCTGTTCGCCAACGTCACCGCCCACGACAAGAAGACCAACGCCATCGACAACTATGTCCAGGCGGGCCTGGTCTACAAGGGGCTGTTCGATGCCCGGGCCAAGGATGACATCGGCTTTGCCCTGGCCCGAGTCCATGTGAACCCGGCGTACCGCAAGAACGCCCAGGCCAGCAACCAGGCCCGGGCGCTCTACGACTACGACAACCCGAGCTACCTGCCGCCCCAGGACACCGAATACAGCGCCGAGCTGTACTACGGCGTGCACCTGGCCAACTGGCTGACCGTGCGCCCCAACCTGCAATACATCCGCCACCCCGGCGGCGTGAGCCGGGTGGACGACGCCCTGATCGGCGGGATCAAGATCCAGAGTTCGTTCTAAGGCCGACAGGCACACAACGACGCCATTCACAGTTTTCAGCTGAACCAAGCCCGCGCCTGATCGTCATCTACAGTGAACATGCGCGGGAACACTCTAAACGTCACGGAGAACCACACTATGAGCACTGAGGGTGCTTCAAGTCCGAGCCGCTTGCTGCCAAGCCTGCTCGGGATCTTGCTGCTGCTAATGGGCCTGGCCTTGCTGGCCGGGGGGATCAAGCTGAGCATGCTCGGCGGCTCGCTGTACTACGTTTTGGCCGGTATCGGCCTGACGTTGACCGGCCTCTTGCTGCTGGCCGGTAAACGCGCGGCGCTGGGCCTGTACGCCCTGGTACTGTTCGCCAGTACCGTCTGGTCGCTATGGGAAATCGGCCTGGACTGGTGGCAACTGGTGCCACGCCTGTCGCTGTGGTTCGCCCTCGGCGTGGTCCTGCTGCTGCCCTGGTTCCGTCGCCCGCTGCTGCGCGATGGCCCGGCCCCGCTGGGCACCGCTGCCCTGAGCGTGGCCGTGGTCCTGGCCGGTGGCGCCGCCATTGGCAGCCAGTTCACTAACCCTGGGGAAATCTCCGGTGACCTGGGCCGCGACACCGCGGACATGACCAGCACCGCGCCGGCCATCCCCGACGGTGAATGGCAGGCCTACGGCCGCACCGAGTTCGGCGATCGCTACTCGCCGCTGAAGCAGATCACCCCGGCCAACATCGGCAAGCTGCAGGAAGCCTGGCGCATCCGCACCGGCGACATGCCGACCGACAAGGACCCGGTGGAAATCACCAACCAGAACACCCCGCTGAAGGTCAACGGCAAGCTCTATGCCTGCACCGCCCACAGCAAGGTGCTGGCCCTGGACCCGGATACCGGCAAGGAAATCTGGCGCTTCGACCCGCAGATCCAGGGCCCCAACGGCGACGACTTCCGTGGCTGGGCACACATGACCTGCCGTGGCGTGTCGTACTACGACGAAGCCAACTTCAAGAACGCCGACGCCATCAGCCAGCCGGCCACCCTGTCCCCCGCGGGCCAGGCCATCGCCACCAGCTGCCCGCGTCGCCTGTTCCTGCCTACCGCCGATGCGCGCCTGATCGCCATCAACGCCGACACCGGCAAGGTCTGTGAAGACTTCGGCACCAAGGGCGCCGTGGACCTGAAGGCCGGTATCGGCCCATTCACCCCGGGCGGCTACTACTCCACCTCCCCGGCGGCCATCACCCGTAACCTGGTGATCATTGGCGGCCACGTGACCGACAACGAGTCGACCAACGAGCCGTCCGGCGTGATCCGCGCCTTCGACGTGCACGACGGCCACCTGGTGTGGAACTGGGATTCGGGCAACCCGGACGAGACCACTCCGCTGCCGGAAGGCAAGACCTATACCCGCAACTCGCCGAACATGTGGTCCCTGGCCAGCGTCGACGAGAAACTGGGCATGGTCTACCTGCCACTGGGCAACCAGATGCCTGACCAATGGGGCGGCAACCGCACCGCGGGCGCCGAGAAATTCAGCGCCGGCACCGTGGCTCTGGACATCGACACCGGCAAGCTGCGCTGGAACTACCAGTTCACCCACCACGACCTGTGGGACATGGACGTGGGCAGCCAGCCGACCCTGCTCGACATGAAGACTGCGGACGGCGTCAAGCCGGCGCTGATCCAGCCGACCAAGCAAGGCAGCCTGTACGTGCTGGACCGTCGCGATGGCACCCCGATCGTGCCGATCCGTGAAGTACCGGCCCCCACCGGCGCTGTCGAAGGCGACCACACCGCGCCAACCCAGGCCCGTTCGGACCTGAACCTGCTGCCGCCGCCACTGGACGAGAAAGCCATGTGGGGCGCGACGCCATTCGACCAGATGCTGTGCCGCATCCAGTTCAAGGAACTGCGCTATGAAGGCCAGTACACCCCGCCGTCGGTGCAGGGCAGCCTGATCTACCCGGGTAACGTGGGCGTGTTCAACTGGGGCAGCGTGTCCCTGGACCCGGTTCGCCAACTGCTATTCACCAGCCCGAACTACATGGCCTTCGTTTCCAAGCTGGTGCCGCGTGCCGAAGTGGCTGCCGGGAGCAAGCGCGAAAGCGAGACCTCGGGCGTGCAACCCAACACCGGCGCGCCTTACGCGGTGATCATGCACCCGTTCATGTCGCCGCTCGGCGTACCTTGCCAGGCTCCGGCCTGGGGCTACGTGGCCGGTATCGACCTGACCACCAACAAGGTGGTGTGGAAGCACAAGAACGGCACCAGCCGTGACAGCTCGCCAATCCCGATCGGCCTGCCGATGGGCGTGCCGAGCATGGGCGGCTCCATGGTTACCGGTGGTGGCGTGGGCTTCCTCAGCGGCACCCTGGACCAGTACATCCGCGCCTATGACGTGAAGAACGGCAAGGAGCTGTGGAAGTCCCGCCTGCCAGCGGGTGGCCAGGCCACGCCGATGAGCTACACCGGCAAGGATGGCAAGCAGTACGTGCTGGTGGTCGTGGGCGGCCACGGCTCCCTGGGCACCAAGATGGGCGACTACATCATTGCCTACAAACTGTCGGAATAAGCTTTACCGGCAGGCATGAAAAAGGCGGCTACCTTCTGGTAGCCGCCTTTTTTGTGCCGTTCGCCCTCTGCGTAGGAGCTGGCTTGCCAGCGAAGACGCGGGCCCGGGCGCTGCATGGCTTGCGGGCCTCTTCGCCGGCAAGCCGGCTCCTACAAGGGGCTTGTCATTCCATCTTGCTCGACCGGCAGCCCATCAAAGGACGGTCACCGAAAATTCCTACAACTCACGTCCCATCGCATCACCTTGCCCCTCAAGGGCTCTGCCCTTAAGGTCTGGGGGTCATTGAAAACTCAGTGACAGGGGTGTGGAAGCCCCCCATATCGTCAGGCGCGCAAAGCACCAGCAACTGCCTGACCTGTTTGTAGCCTGCACTTTGGACAAAGCCGTGGAGCAATACATGCCCCTCACCAGCAACGACTACAACATCCCCGCCCTGCTGGTGGACACCCAGGCCCCGCTGGACGCTCTCCACGAAGCCGCCGCACACCGCATCCGCGCGGCCACCCAGTTGCTGGAGAACATCGCCAGCCACGACAACCTGCAGAGCAACCCGGCCCTGCTCCAGGACTTCGCCCAGCTGTGCGTCATCCCCCTGCGCGATGGCTGCGACCTGCTGGACGTACTGGGCCGACGCCTGCAGGAACAACTGCTGACCTGACCCCGGCTCCAGGACCGGCGGCGCCTCGCCGGCCCTCTCAAGCGGCCCTGTTCGCCTGCCCAGCAGTCCCGTAATTGCAAAGCGACATTAGCCCATTTGTGCTAATCGACCCTCCCCCAACCCGGGGCTATAGTGCCGGGCAACCATCTGATCTCCCCACCGTTGCCAGCCTGCGGTGTCGGGAGCGGCTGCGCCGTTGAAAACACAACAACACCAAGGAAGATTCATCATGAAACTCCAGTCCAGCCTCCGCCCCGTTGCCCTGCTCAGCCTCCTGGCACTCGCCCTGGGCGGTTGCGCCATCGCCAAACCGAGCAACGACGACCTCAAGAACCGCGCCCAGATCACCCTTGGCAAGCCGGTTTCCACGGTTTCCAACGTGCGCAGCGACGCGTCCCAGACCTACTTCACCGCCAGCACCAGTGCCGGCGAATACAATTGCGTACTGCCCAGCGGCGGCATGGTCGCCTTCGCCACCATGGGTGGAGCGGTAGCGCTGCCGGCCGAGTGCAGCAAGCAATAAACCGCTAGCCCCTGGCCAACCAGGTTCGCCGCGACGGGCTGCACCGGTGTAGCAGCGGGACAGCGTCGGGCGAGCACCACTCCCTCCTGAAAAGGTCCTGAGTTGATGAAACCCCGTCTCTTCATGGTGACAGGCCTGGCCCTGCTCGCCTGTACCCTGATTGCCTGCGCGCCGCGCCAAGGGCGAACCCTGGACGAATACCCGCCAGTCAAGATTCCCACCGTGCAGTACCCCGACGAGCCCTTCGACACCCAGGCCGCGCGCGCCGCGCTGCAACCCGGCACCGCAACGCTCACCGGCAAGTTCTGTATCGTCGGCAATGACGGTATCGAAGACAGCCGCAACGTCGAGATCTATCTCTACCCGGCCACCCCGCACTTGCAGGCCTGGCACAAGTTGCGCGCGTCCCAACCCGAAGGCGCACCGGTGAGCATGGTCCCCGAGGCCCTGGCCGTGCACCGGGTGACCCGCACCGACGGCAACGGCATCTTCCAGTTCACGGGGCTGCAACCGGGCCGCTACTTCGTCCAGGGCCACGATATGGTGTACGGCACCAGCCGCTGGAACGAGTACGTGGGCACCGGCCAGAGCAACACCAACTACGGGCCGGTGACCACCCACTACTACACCGAGCGCAGTTCGATCTCTTCGTACTCGGGCATGCTGGATGACTTCGTCGAACTGGCCAGCGGCGAGAACAAGAAGCTGACCATGACCAACTACCCTCTGCTTATCCCGTGCCGGACCTGGTAACTGTCTCTGGCGCCGCAGCCCTGTGGGCAGGCACCAGCGGTGCCTCGCGCAGGGCTCGCAAGGTGCTGCGCAGTTCCACCGGCCGCACCGGCTTGGACAGGATGGCGATGTTGCGGTCGTGCAGGGCGGCGTGGATTTTCTCGATGTCGTGCCCGGTGATGATCAGCGCCGGCACTTCCCAGCCCCGCTGCTGACGGATGCTGTCGATGCATTCGATACCCGAGGCCCGGGTGCCCAGGTCATAGTCGGCGACGATAATGTCGCAATCGGTCAGCAGGTTCTCCCCGCTCGATTCGGCCTGGACCACGCAGCCCCAGCGCTCCAGCAGCGCCGAAGTGGCCAGCAGCACGTTACGGTCATCCTCCACCAGACAGACCCGCAGCCCGGTCAGCAAGCCGCTCTGCAACGCCTCGTCACGACCGTGCAAACGCTGTGGCGCGGCCAGTGACAGGCCGTGCAGGCTGACCGTGGTGCCGTGGTCGACCCGCGAACGAATCGTCACCTGCAGGTCAGTCATCTGCCCCAGGCGCTTGACGATGGACAGGCCCAGGCCGACGCCTTCGACGTCCTTGTCCCGTACCTGGCGAACCCGGTAGAACTCCTCGAAGATCTTCGGCAGATGCTCCTCGGCAATCCCCCGACCCTGGTCATAGATGACAATGGCCAGGCCTTGGCCACGCCGGCGCACGCCAATCAGCACCGGTCGTTCCGCGGCGTACTTGAAGCAGTTGGACAGCACGTTCTGCACCATGGTCGCCAGCAACCCCGGATCGACCCGCACCCAATGGGCGCAAGGCCGCAGCCGCAGTTCGACACCTGCCCAGCGCGCCGCCTCGGAATTCTGGCGCACCAGGTCGCGCAGCAGTTCGCCCAGGTGGACGGTTTCGTACTTGGGCTGCACTCGCCCGTTGTCCAGGGTATAGAGGTCGAGGATCGAGCGGAACAGCTGCGAGACGTTGAGCAGCGAACGATCGATGTTGTCCACCAGGCGCCGCTCATCCACCCCCAGGCTGGCTTCGCGCAGGCAGGCGGTGAACAGGCCGATGGAGTGGATCGGCTGGCGCAGGTCATGGCTGGCCTGGGCCAGGAAACGGGACTTTTCCAGGTTGGCGGCAATCGCCTCTTCCGAAGCCAGGCGGGTGCGCTTGAGCAGGATGTGGGCGTACACCGGGATCACCGTGCTGGTGATCATCAGCATCAGCACCATGTAGGGCTGGGCCTGCCAATAGGGGGTCAGCAGGTAGACCATGAACAGCGCGAACAGCGCCAGCACGGTGGCGATGGCCAGGTAGCGCGAGCCGAAACGCATGCCATTGCCCAGGTTGACCCAGACCATCACCGCATAGATCGGCAGCGCCCCCTCGCCGCCTACCACCAGGCCGTAACAGGTGCCAGTGTAGTCATAGACCATGCCCAGGATACGCCGCGCCGGGTAGTGCCCGGGCCAACGGGCAATGGCCATGCGCAGCACGATCGAACCCAGCATGAACAGGGAAATGTAGATCATCACCGGCACGTAGGGATCCACATCCTGCCCCGGCAGGAAGCCGATCACGCCAAACCAGACCAGGGCGCATCCGGCCACGATAATCCGCAGGGTGGCCTGATCGAGTTCACTGTCTTTCTCAACTTTCATGCAATCACCTCCTTGTGCAATATGCGCTGCCGTGGTCTTTTGCCGTTCGGCAAACTGGCCCATCGGACACGACCAGCGGGCAGTTACAACGCCGTGCGCCAAGTTAGCATGCCCACAGGACTGGATGTTTCAAGGAGTTTCAAACATGACATGCCGGATTATCGTCGCCGACGACCACCCGTTGTTTCGCGAAGGCATGCTGCGCACCATCCAGCGCTTGCTGCCCGATGCCGTGCTCGAAGAGGCCGGCGACCTGGCTGCGGTAATGGCCCTGGCCGAGAGCGGCGAGGAGCCGGACTCGCTGATTCTCGACCTGCGCTTTCCCGGCCTGACCTCGGTCAGCATGATTGCCGGCCTGCGCCAGCAATTGCCGCGCACCTCGATCATCGTGGTGTCGATGGTCGACAACCAGGACCTGATCGCCGAAGTCATGGCCGCCGGGGCCGACGGTTTCATCGGCAAGAGCATCAGCCCGGACGAGATCGGCCAGGCGATTCAGGCCATCCGCGAAGGCGACGTGGTGGTCAAGTACGCGCCTTCCGGCCTGCTGCTGCCCCTGGACGCCTGCGCCGAAGTGAGCCAGCTGACCACCCGGCAACAGGAAGTCCTGCGCCTGATCGCCCAGGGCAAGACCAACAAGGAAATCGCCCGAGAGCTGGATATCTCGCCGTTCACCGTGCGCATCCACGTGTCTTCCCTGCTGCATACCCTCAAGGTGCCGTCGCGCGCCGCGGCGGCGGTGAAGTTCGCCGGCACCTGGTAAACCGGGACAATCGGGGCCGCGCTATCGGGCGGCCTGCACCAGAATGCCAAGACACGGTTGGTCAGCGCGCGCCGTTAATGCTGGGAAGCCCTGCGCAAATGAGGCAGCATCGGTTCTGGCACGCCGGTATAAACGCCATGGCATTGGGCGGCACGCCAGGAACAGCGTGCTGGCGCGACCGCCCTCGCAGGAGAAAGACATCATGAGTACGGATAAGCGTGATGAGTTGTTTGAACGGTTACACCACTGGTTCGGTGACTCGGAAGCCGCCAACTGGAACGAATACACCACCGAGCAGGTGGCCAAGGGAGTCCTCCACGCCTTTACCCCGGCGCAATGGCAACGCCTTGGCGAAACCCTGCTGTCGCGCCCCGAGTACTGGCAGCACCGCTGCGCGGTGTCCCTGGGAGAGTTGCGCAGCCCGCCGGCCATCGAGCTGCTGAAACGCCTGCTGGTGGATTCGCCCTACCTGGACGTGAGGGTCATGGCGATCTATGAACTGGACTGGTCGGAAGCGGCCATCGAGCCCCGCTATGCGCCCTGCATCCTGGAAATCATGGACAACCTCAGTGAGGAAGGCATAGAGCCCGAGCTGCAAAGCCTGTTGACCAAGGCCGAGTCCGCCGCCCCCTGAGCGCGCCCCCTGGATGGCCCCTCGGCCATCCAGCTTTCAGCTCGACACCCGGGAGTTCACCAGCCAGCGCTCAAAGGCCTCGGTCGGCAACGGTCGGCTGATCAGATAGCCCTGCACCGTGTCGCAGCCCCAGCTTTCCAGCAATTTCAGGCAATGCTCATATTCCACGCCTTCGGCCACCACCTTGAGCCCCAGCTTGTGGCTCATTTCAATGGTGGAACGCACGATCACCGCATCGCCGCTGGTTTCATCCAGATTGCGGATGAACGACTGGTCGATCTTCAGTTCCTGCACCGGCAGGCGCTGCAACTGCGCCAGGGATGAATAGCCGGTACCGAAATCGTCCACCGACAGGCTGATGCCGCAGCCGCGCAAGCGTTGCAGCACGGCCAGGGCCTGCTCCGGGTCGCGCATGATGGCGCTCTCGGTGATCTCGAACACCAACTGTTCGGCTGCCACCTGATAGCCCTCAAGGTAATCGCTGACCCGTACCTCCAGGCCGTCGTCCTCCAGGTCGCTGGCCGAGATGTTCAGTGACAGGCGTACGGGCAGGGCCCGGCGGTTCCACTCCGCCAACTGGCGGATACAGGCTTCGATGACCCAGGCGGTGAGGCTGTGCATGCTGCCGGTGCGCTCGGCCAGGGGAATGAATTCCGCCGGCGAGACCACGCCGAACACCGGGTGCTGCCAGCGCAGCAGGGCTTCGGCCTGGTGCAGGTAGTCCCGGCGCAGATCGAGCTTGGGCTGGTACAACAGGAACAGCTCACCTTCGGCGGCCGCCCGGCGCAGGTCGCGGATCAGGCTGATCTGCCGCTGGTGAGCCAGGTCTCGGTCCTGCTGGTAGACCTGCAAGTAACCGGGCTTGAGCGAAGCATCATGGCGGGCGATGGCGGCGCGGCTGATCAGTTCCTCGGCGGACTTGCCGTCGGCGGGGTACACCGCCATCCCCATGCAGATCTGCCGGCGCACCTCATCGCCCTGGATCAGTTGCGGCCGGCTGAGCAGGTCATGCAGCCGGTCAGCCATGGCCATGGCCCCGTCCAGTTCGGTGTTCTCCAGCAGCAGGAGGAATTCACTGGCGGTGATCCGGGCCGCCGTATCGCCCTGGGACAATACTTCCCGCAGGCGCCGGCTGAGCTCGCCCATCATCTGGTCCAGGCCTTCTGTGCCAAAGCCCTCGTTGATCGCCCGATAGTTGTCGATGCCCAGGTAGAGCAGCACCACATTGCGCCGGGCGGCAATGGCCTTGGTCAGGCGTTCGATGGCCAGGGCCCGGTTCGGCAGCCCGGTCAGCGGATCATGCAGAGCGTTGTGGGCCAGTTGCCGTTCGCGGGTGGCAATGGCGCTCTGCATGGCGTTGAAGGCATCTGCCAGCACCCCGAACTCGTCGCTGCGCTTGATGGTTACCGGGGCCTGATAGTTACCGGCACCGATGCGTCTTGCCGCCTGGGCCAGGTCTTCCAGGGGCCGCGATACCCGCCGCGCCATCAGCAGGGCGCAGACCAGGGAGACCACCAGCGCCACCATGGCGATCCACATGAACTCCCGGTCCAGCGGGGCAAAGGCCTGCAACGCCTGCTCCAGGGGGCTTTGCAGCAAAGCCATGACCCGCGGATCGCCGGCATCCCCGGTATTGGCCAGTTGCAAGGCCTGGTTGAGGAAACGCTGGCCATGGGTCTCGCTCAACTGCGGCAGGGATTGCCACAGGGAGTCGGCCAGGACATTGATGATGGGCGACCAGAAGAACTCCGGCTGGGTGCTGAACAGCTCGCCGGGATGCTGACCATCGACCGTCAGAAACGACACTTCCAGGTTGCTCATGGAGCGCAGTTCCTGGGCAAACAGCTCATCCATGGGAAAGCCCATCACTACCCGGGCGATGGGTAGCGACTCCAGCACTTCCCCCTGGACCAGCAGATAGGGCCGGCCCTTGATTGCGACGAAGAGCATGTGGGTGTTGTGCCGCATGGCCCGGCGCAGGGCCTGGTCGTAGGGAAAGTGCTGGTCCCGGGCGATCACCGGCAGGGTGCTGGCGATGACCCGGCCCTCGGGGCTGAGCACGAACATCTCGCTGGAACGGATGCCGCCGCTATGCTGAGCCAGGGCGGCAAGGATATCCACCGGCTTGCCGCTGAGCACCGCCCGGCGAAACTCGGAATCCACCACCAGCCAGTCGACACCGTACTGCAGGTTGCGACCGCGCAAGTCCAGCAGCCGTTCGAATACCCGGGTGCCGATCTTCAGTTGCAATTGCGCCTGGCGCTCCACCGCTTGGGTGGTGGCGGTCTTGACCGCGAAATACACCGCGGCAATCAATACCAACAGCAATAGCGCCAGCACCCCGACAATCCTTGCCTGAAAGGTTCGGCGCCACTTCATAAGGCTGCTCTCAGTCGCTCCAAGTCCCAGGCGGGCCTTGAAAAGGCCGACGCGGATAACCCCTGCCGGAAGCTGAAAAATCCCTTCTTCATACCCATCCCTCTGAGAAGCTGAATGCGCGCGTCAAATAAATGCCAGCTTCATTCCGGCATTCCGGGCAATCAGATTAATCCTCAAATTACACAAGATCACGCAATAAAACAGGTGACATCGCAGTCATTTTATTGACAACCCATGTCAAACAGCCCCTTCAAGTGAGCTTGAATCCCTTCGCAAAAACCCCCAGGCATGCAGCAAGAACAGCCTAGACCGCGGCTATGCAACGCTTCTCTGCCAGGGCAAGGGGCGATGCAGCGGCATTTCCCACCGCTTCGGAAAAACGCTGAAACCAGTCCCCCATTGAAACCCGCGGCGACCTGCCCCATCTAAGCTGCATAGTCCATCGCGCAGGAGCCTCCATGAGCGACCAGCAAGAATTTCCCGAAGATCCACGTGACTACGTCGATCCGGAAAACACCGAACACCAGGCTGCCCATGGCACCGGCCTGGCCCTGCCCGGACAGAATCTGCCGGACAAGGTCTACATCATCCCGATTCACAATCGTCCCTTCTTTCCTGCGCAAGTATTGCCGGTCATCGTCAATGAAGAGCCCTGGGCCGAAACCCTGGAACTGGTGAGCAAATCCGAGCATCACTCCCTTGCCCTGTTTTTCATGGACACCCCGCAGGAGGACCCGCGGCACTTCGATACCTCCGCGCTGCCGGAGTACGGCACCCTGGTCAAGGTCCATCACGCCAGCCGTGAAAACGGCAAGCTGCAGTTCGTTGCCCAGGGCCTGACCCGGGTGCGCATCCGCACCTGGCTCAAGCACCATCGTCCGCCCTACCTGGTGGAGGTCGAGTACCCCCATCAGCCCAGCGAGCCCACCGACGAGGTCAAGGCCTACGGCATGGCGCTGATCAATGCGATCAAGGAGTTGCTGCCGCTCAACCCGCTGTACAGCGAAGAGCTGAAGAACTACCTCAACCGCTTCAGCCCCAACGATCCGTCGCCCCTGACCGACTTCGCCGCCGCCCTGACCTCCGCCACCGGCAACGAACTGCAGGAAGTGCTGGACTGCGTACCCATGCTCAAGCGCATGGAAAAAGTCCTGCCGATGCTGCGCAAGGAAGTCGAAGTGGCGCGCCTGCAGAAAGAGATTTCCGCCGAGGTCAACCGCAAGATCGGCGAGCACCAGCGCGAGTTCTTCCTCAAGGAGCAGCTCAAGGTGATCCAGCAGGAGCTGGGGTTGACCAAGGATGACCGCAGCGCCGACCTGGAGCAGTTCGAACAGCGCCTGACTGGCAAAGTGCTGCCGCCCCAGGCGCAGAAACGCATCGACGAGGAAATGAACAAGCTGTCGATCCTGGAGACCGGTTCGCCGGAATATGCGGTTACCCGCAACTACCTGGAATGGGCCACCGCCGTGCCCTGGGGCGTCTTCGGCGACGACAAGCTCGACCTCAAGCACGCGCGCAAGGTGCTGGACAAGCACCACGCCGGGCTCGACGACATCAAGAACCGGATCCTCGAATTCCTCGCGGTGGGCGCCTACAAGGGCGAGATCAGCGGCTCCATCGTGCTGCTGGTAGGCCCACCCGGTGTCGGCAAGACCAGCGTCGGCAAATCCATCGCCGAATCCCTGGGGCGGCCGTTCTACCGCTTCAGCGTCGGCGGCATGCGTGATGAAGCCGAGATCAAGGGCCACCGCCGCACCTACATCGGCGCCCAGCCGGGCAAGCTGGTGCAGGCCCTCAAGGAAGTGGAGGTGATGAACCCGGTGATCATGCTCGACGAGATCGACAAGATGGGCCAGAGCTACCAGGGCGACCCGGCCTCGGCCCTCCTGGAGACCCTGGACCCGGAGCAGAACGTCGACTTCCTCGATCATTACCTGGACCTGCGCATGGACCTGTCCAAGGTCCTGTTCGTGTGCACCGCCAACACCCTGGATTCGATTCCCGGCCCGCTGCTGGACCGTATGGAAGTGATTCGCCTGTCCGGCTACATCACCGAAGAAAAACTGGCCATCGCCAAACGCCACCTGTGGCCCAAGCAGCTGGAAAAGGCCGGTGTCGCCAAGACCAGCCTGAGCATCAGCGACAGCGCCCTGCGCACGGTGATCGATGGCTACGCCCGGGAAGCCGGGGTGCGCCAGCTGGAGAAACAACTGGGCAAGCTGGTACGCAAGGCCGTGGTCAAGCTGCTGGACGAGCCGGACGCCACGATCAAGATCGCGCCCAAGGACCTGGAGGCTTCCCTGGGCATGCCGGTGTTCCGTAACGAGCAGGTCCTGAGCGGCACCGGGGTCATCACCGGCCTGGCCTGGACCAGCATGGGCGGCGCCACCCTGCCTATCGAGGCCACGCGCATTCACACCCACAACCGCGGCTTCAAGCTCACCGGGCAACTGGGGGATGTGATGAAGGAATCGGCGGAGATCGCCTACAGCTACGTCAGCTCGCACCTCAAGCAATTCGGCGGCGACAGCAAGTTCTTCGACGAAGCCTTCGTCCACCTGCACGTTCCCGAAGGCGCCACCCCCAAGGACGGCCCCAGTGCCGGGGTGACCATGGCCAGCGCCCTGCTGTCCCTGGCGCGCAACCAGCCGCCGAAGAAAGGCGTGGCCATGACCGGCGAGCTGACCCTCACCGGCCACGTGCTGCCGATTGGCGGGGTGCGCGAGAAAGTCATCGCCGCGCGGCGCCAGAAGATCCACGAGCTGATCCTGCCGGAGCCCAACCGCGGGCATTTCGAAGAACTGCCGGACTACCTCAAGGAAGGCATCACCGTGCATTTTGCCAAGCGTTTTGCCGACGTGGCCAAAGTGCTGTTCTAACCCCTTTCGCCGCAAGCCGGCTCCTGCAGGGCCCCCCCTCGCAGGAGCCGGCTTGCCGGCGAACAGGCCATAACCGCCAACCTTTATTCCCCTCCCCACACCGCCCATCATCTTCAGTTATGCTCGCCGTTCGTCATGAATGATCGGAGCTTCCTGACCCATGCCCACACCCCGCCTTCTTGCCCTGCTCAGCCTCGCCCTGCTGACCGCTTGCGCCAGCCAGCCCAAGCAGAACGTCACCGTTGAAAACCAGAGTGAATGCCCGCTGCAACTGCACAGTGGGCAGAACCTGATCCTCACCCTGCCAAGCAACCCCACCACCGGTTATCGCTGGGCGATCCAGGATTCGGCCGGCGGCATCCTGCGCAAGGTCAGCCCCGAGGTCTACAGCAACCCCGAAGACACCGGCCTGGTGGGCAGTGGCGGGCAGTCGACCTGGCGTTTCCAGGCCTTCGCCAGCGGCCAGGGCCGGCTGCTGCTGACCTACCAGCAACCCTGGGCACCGGAAGAGGCCCCGGTGAAGGCCTTCGACTGCTCGATCACGGTGAACTGACATGGGCTGGCTGATACTGGCGCTGATGGGCGCCGCGACCTTCCTCTACGGCGTCAGCGTGCATGCCACCCTGCTCTGCCTGCTGGTCAAGCCACTGCCGGTGTTGGCCCTGCTGGGCTGGCTGCACGATGCACCGCCCGGGGACTACCGGCGCTGGATCATCATCGGCCTGCTGTTCTCGGTGCTGGGGGATGTCCTGCTGGCCTGGCCCACGGACCTGTTCGTGTTCGGTCTCGGAGCCTTCCTGGTGGCGCACCTGGCCTACCTCAAGGCCTACCTCAGTGACTGCCGGCGCCCGGCGCTGCTGCCCTTGCTGGTGGCACTGGCCATTGGCGCGGTGCTGTTGAGCATCCTGATCTCCCACGGCCTGGGGCCGTTGCTGGTGCCGGTGATCGTCTACGCCCTGACCATCAGCGCCATGCTCTGGCGCGCCCTGGCACGCCTCGGCTCAGCGGTGCCCACGCGGTCCGCGGTACTGGCAGCGCTGGGCGCCCTGAGCTTTGCCTTCTCCGACAGCCTGATCGGCATCAGCCGCTTCGTGCTGGCCTTCGACGCCGCGCCCTACCTGATCATCATTTTCTACTGGCTGGGCCAGTGGGGCATTGCCGCTTCGGCGTTCAGCCAGAAGCCGCGCTGAGCCGCCTGCGCCGGCAGGCCGGTCCCTACTCTCCGTAGGAGCCGGCTTGCCGGCGAAAGGACCACACCTTGCGTCGCCCTTGAGCCCCTGAAGGCCCTGCGGGCCTTATCGCAGCCTGCGGCAGCGGCTACAATGCCGCCCTCTTTTTATCTCCATCGCCGGAACCGCCGTGAGCAAAGAACCCGACCGCCTTTTCGCCCAGCCACTGGCCCAGGTGCCCGACTTCGCCTTCAACGAGGATGTGGTGCGGGTGTTCCCGGACATGATCAAGCGCTCGGTGCCGGGTTACCCGACCATTGTCGAGAACCTCGGGGTGCTGGCGGCGCAGTTCGCCCAGCCCAACAGCGTGCTCTACGACCTGGGCTCTTCCCTGGGGGCGGTGACCCAGGCCCTGCGCCGCCATGTGCGCACGGATGGCTGCCGGGTCATCGCGGTGGACAACTCCGCAGCCATGGTCGAACGGTGCCGGGAATACCTCAACGGCCAGGATTCGATGTTCCAGGAGCTGCTGCCGGTGCAGGTGATCGAGGGCGATATCCTGGCCCTGGAATTCCAGCCGGCCTCGGTGGTGGCGCTGAACTTCACCCTGCAGTTCATCGCCCCCGAGCAGCGTCTGGCCCTGCTGGGGCGCATCCGCCAGTCACTGCTGCCCGGTGGCGCGCTGATCCTCTCGGAGAAGCTGCGCTTCAACGATGACCAGGAACACGCCCTGCTCACCGACCTGCACATCGCCTTCAAGCGCGCCAACGGCTACAGCGAACTGGAAATCGCCCAGAAGCGCAGTGCCATCGAAAACGTCATGAAGCCCGACAGCCTCGAAGAACACCGCGAACGCCTGCTGGCTGCCGGGTTCTCGAAAGTCGTGCCGTGGTTCCAATGCCTTAACTTTGCCTCGTTGATTGCCCTGCCATGATTGATCTGTCCCCCCTCGCTCGCCGTCTGGCGGGTACGCCCCTGGCCACCTGGGCCAATGGGCTGCAAGCCCAGCTCGACGCCAAGATGGAAAAAGGCCATGGCGACCTGGAGCGCTGGCAAAGCGCCCTGGATGCATTGCCGAAGATCCAGCCCAGCGAAACCGACCTGATCAATGGCCTGCGCCTGGACACCGACTGCGACGACGCCACTCGGGCGCAGATGCGCACAGCACTGATGGGCCTGTCGCCGTGGCGCAAGGGCCCGTTCGACCTGTTCGGCGTGCACGTGGACACCGAATGGCGTTCGGACTGGAAGTGGTCGCGGGTCGCTCCGCACCTGGACCTTGAGGGCAAGCGCATCCTCGATGTCGGCTGCGGCAATGGCTACTACATGTGGCGCATGCTTGGCGCCGGCGCCCACAGCGTGATCGGCGTCGACCCCAACTGGCTGTTCTTCT
This sequence comes from Pseudomonas sp. GW821-FHT07F01, assembly GCF_059418825.1. Classification (NCBI taxonomy): domain Bacteria; kingdom Pseudomonadati; phylum Pseudomonadota; class Gammaproteobacteria; order Pseudomonadales; family Pseudomonadaceae; genus Pseudomonas; species Pseudomonas sp. GW821-FHT07F01. The sequence goes on along the minus strand of NZ_JBWKQO010000005.1, from coordinate 301,380 downwards.
GCCAGTTTCAGGCGGTGCAGCGTTACTTGTCGGAGCCTTCGGTGTGGCACCTGCCCTTCCCCTTCGAAGACCTGCCGGCCAACCTGGAAGGCTTCGACACGGTGTTTTCCATGGGGGTGTTCTACCACCGCCGTTCGCCCATCGAGCACCTGCTGGCGCTCAAGGACTGCCTGGTCAAGGGCGGTGAACTGGTGTTGGAAACCCTGGTGGTGGAAGGCGACCAGCACCAGGTGCTGGTACCGGAAGACCGCTACGCGCAGATGCGCAACGTATGGTTCCTGCCGTCCGTACCGGCCCTGGAACTGTGGCTGCGACGCGCCGGTTTCAGCGATGTGCGTTGTGTGGATGTGAGCGTGACCAGCATCGAGGAACAGCGCGGCACCGAGTGGATGAAGTATCAGTCCCTGAGCGACTTCCTGGACCCCAACGATCACAGCAAGACCATCGAGGGCCTGCCGGCGCCGATGCGCGCGGTGATTGTCGCCAAGAAATAACCCGCCTTCCCCCGCAGGAGCTGGCCGGGCGGCGTTCCGCTTGCCAGCGAAGGCGCCCGCCAGAGCGGCGCAAGGCTCAAGGGCCTCTTCGCCGGCAAGCCGGCTCCTACGGTTTTGTGTAGGCCGCGAACCGGTTTGCGATCAGCGCGCTCGACGTGCCTTGAAGAACTCGCTCAGCACCGTGCCGCACTCCTCGGCCAGCACCCCGCCCTCGTATAGCACCCGATGGTTGAGAAACCCTTGGGTGAAGAACTGCCCCTGGCTCTGCACAATGCCGGCCTTGGGTTCCAGTGCGCCGTACACCACCCGGGCAATGCGCGAATGGACGATCAGCCCGGCGCACATGCTGCAAGGTTCAAGGGTCACGTACAGGGTGCTGCCGGGCAGGCGATAGTTGCTCACCGCCTGGGCCGCTTCGCGGATCGCCACCATCTCGGCGTGGGCGCTGGGATCGCTGCCGCTGATGGGGCAGTTGTAGCCACGGCCGATGACCTGCCCATCCAGCACCAGCACCGCGCCAACCGGCACCTCGCCCAGGGCAGCGCCCTGCGCGGCCAGGGCCAGGGCTTCACGCATGAAGTCCTGGTCGCGGCTGCGGTCGATGATCGGCGCCGGGCGTATCTGGCGCATCACACCACCTCGATGGCGGCCATAAGGCCGGTTTCCATGTGGTCGATCACGTGGCAGTGGAACATCCAGACCCCCGGGTTATCCGCCACCAGGGCGACCCGGGCACGCTCGTTCTTGCCCAGCAGGTAGGTGTCGGTGAAGTAGGGGGTGATCTTCTTGCGGTTCGAGGCGATGACCTTGAAGCTCATGCCGTGCAAGTGGATCGGGTGCTGGTACTGGGTCATGTTCTTCAATTCGAAAATGTAGCTCTTGCCCTTTTTCAGGGTGGCAATCGGGCGGTCGGCGCAGGTCTTGTCGGTGATGTCCCAGGCCTGGCCGTTGATCTGCCACAGGCTAGGCGGCTTGCCATTGTCCACGTTCACCGAGACCGAGCCAACCCATTCGAAATTGAAGTTGAGCTTCTCGGCGTTGTCGAGATCCGGCTCGGCCACGGGGTTGGCCGGCAAGGCGGCGGGCCACTGGGTGGGCGCGTCGTTGTTGGCCACCGAGCGCAAAGTGCCCAGGCGCACCGGTCCGTTGCGCAGGGACAACTCCACACCGGCCGCCGGCGCCTTGATCGCCAGGCAGATGCGCATGCCCGGGCCCAGCCAGTATTCCTTGCCCAAGGGGCGCGGCTCGATGGGGTTGCCGTCCAGGGCGTAGATCTGCGCTTCGACATCCGGGATGTTGATGCGGTAGGTCAGGGTGTTGTCCAGGTTCAGCAGGCGCACCCGGGTGATCTGCCCGGCCGGCAGGTCGATCACCGCCTGGGACACACCGTTGATGGTGGACAGGCGCCCGGCCGTACCACCGCGCGCCGCCTCCCGAGGGATGCTGAAGGGCATGAACGCGCCCTCTTCATCCACGTGCCAGCTTTTCAGGCTCAGGGTGCGCTCGTACTTGAAGCCGGTGGGTTCGCGTTCTTCGATGATCAGCGGGCCCACCAGGCCGCGACCCAGTTCTTCACTGCTGTTCACATGGGGGTGATACCAGTAGCTGCCGGCATCCGGCACGCGGAACTTGTAGTCGAAGTATTCGCCGGGCAGCACCGGCAGTTGCGAGACGTAAGGCACGCCGTCCATTTCCAGGGGCAGGCGGATGCCGTGCCAGTGGATGGTGGTGGCCACCGGCAGGTGGTTGATGAAGCGTACCCGCAGCCATTCGCCCTGGCGCACCCGCAGTTCGGTACCGGGCGCTGAAGGGCCGAAGGCCCAGGCCTCGGTCTTGTGCCCAGGCACCAGCTCCACGTCCAGTGGCGCGGCGATCAGCTCGTAATCGTGCCCCGCCTCAGCGTCAGCCATCTTTCCCAGCCAATAACGCGATGCGCCGCCCACCCCCACGCCCACCACTACCAGACCGGCCAGACCACCGAGTATTTGTCGACGGGTAAAGGACATGGACTCAACTACCTCACGTATCAGCCGCGGGCCCAGGCCCGCAAAAGGCGAATACGATACACCCGCAGTTGAGAAACAGTAAGGCCGGCGCGGCGACGGGACGCAGGCGAGACGGGGAAACGATGGGTGTTTTCGAGAGTCTGCTCGCTGGCAAGCCCGTTGCTCTTGCAGGAGCCGGTTGGCCGGCGAACAGGCCCCTCAGCCCTGCAACCCCAACAGCAGGTGCACCACGCCACCGGCCAGGGGCATCACCGCCGGTACCCCCGCCACGCGCAGGGCGCTGCTGTCCAGCAGTTGCGGATCATGCAGCTCAAGGCGCAGGCGGGTCAGGGCCAGGGGTTGCTGGCTCTTGATGTTGGCGCTGCCACCCAGCGCCGCCAGCATTGCATCATTCAGAACATTGCCGTTGGCCCTGGGGGCCTTCGGCTGATCAGGGATCAGGTCCGGAGTCAGGGATTTCCAGAACGCGCGTTGCAATTTCTCGAACATTTTCAGTTCTCCAGAACCAGTGAATCGGCTGCGACTTGCTGCTTGTGCAGGTATTCACGTACCTGAACCGCGTCCTCCAGATCGATGATCCGAGCTGCCAGCGCCTGGCATTCGCTCAGATCCAGCTCGCGTACCCGGGCCTTGATGGCCGGAATCAACGGCACGCTCACCGACAGTTCGTCCACCCCCAGGCCCAGCAACAGCGGCACTGCCAGGGTTTCGGACGCCAGTGCACCACAGACTCCGACCCACTTGCCGTGGGCATGGGCGGCCTGCACCGTTCGCGCGATCAGGCGCAGCACCGACGGGTGGAAGCTGTCGGCCTGACTGGCCAGGCGCGGATGATCACGGTCCATGGCCAGGGTGTACTGGGTCAGGTCGTTGGTGCCGATGGAGAAGAAATCCACCTCCGGAGCAAAGCGGTCTGCCATCAGGGCCGCCGAAGGCACCTCGATCATGATGCCCAACTTGGGCCTTTCCGCCAGGCCCAGGGCCCGAACCTCGTCATCCAGTAGCTGCCGCGCCTGACGCAGCTCCGCCAGCTGGCTGACCATGGGCAACATGATGTGCAGGCGTGCCTGCCCGGCGCTGGAGAGAATCGCCCGGAACTGCTCCCGCAGCAGTTCGGGGCGCTCCAGGCACAGGCGGATGCCCCGCAGGCCGAGAAAGGGGTTGGCTTCACTGTCCATGGGCACATAGGCCAGGGGCTTGTCGCCGCCCACGTCCAGGGTGCGCACCACCAGATTGCGCTCAGGGCCCAGGGCCTGGGCGATGGCCCGATAGGTTTCAGCCTGCTCCTCCAGGCTGGGGGCGTGGCTGCGGTCCTGGTAGAGGAACTCCGAACGCAACAGGCCGACGCCCTCGCCTCCCAGGCTCATGGCCTGCTCGGCCTCCGCCAGAGAGGCAATGTTGGCCGTGACCTCCAGATGATGACCATCGCGGGTCACCGCCGGTTGCGCCGCCTGGGCCAGGTCCTGACGCTGGCGCAGGCGTTGCTGCTGACGCAGGGCCTCCAGTTGCTGCAAGCGTTGCGGGTCAGGGTCCGTATGCAGTTCTCCGCGATCGGCATCCAGCAACACCCGGGTGCCGTTGGCCAGGGACAGGACCCGGGGCGACAGCCCACAGATCGCCGGCAGGCCCAGGGCTCGGGCGAGAATCGCCACGTGGCTGGTGGCGCCGCCGCCGACGGTGGCAAACCCCAGCACCTTGGCCGTGTCCAGGCTGGCGGTCTGCGAGGGGGTCAGTTGCTCGGCAATCAGAATGGCCTGGTCCGGCAAGCTCACGGCATGCTCTTGCACCCCGAGAATCAGCTTGAGCACCCGTTGGCCGACGTCCGCCAGATCCACCGCGCGTTCAGCCAGCAGCGTGCTGCCCAGGCCCTTGAACAGCTCGGCGGTAACCTCGATGGCACTGTTCCAGGCAAAGGCGGCGCTCTTGCCGGCGACGATCAGGGCTTGAGCCTGCTGCAACAGGCTCGGGTCGTCGAGGAGCTCCTGGTGGGCACGGAAGATTTCCTGCTGTGCTTCACCCGGGGCATTGTCCCGCAGCTGTTGCAGGCCCCGCACCGCCTCTCGCAAGGCCCGCTCAAGGACTTCACGCTCCTGCTGCGGGTTTGCCGCCCACTCGCTTATCTGCAGGCGCTGCTCAGCCACATGGACCACCTGGCCGACCGCCGAACCCGGTGACGCACAGACACCCCGCAGAACCGTCTCCAACGACTCATCCCGCACCGCTACTGGCTCAGGACTCGGCGCCGCAGCACTGACTTTCTCGCCACAACCCGAGGCCAGCAGCTCCACCAGAACCTGGATCGCCCGCTCGGCATCCGCACCCGCAGCACTGACCTGCAAGACATCGCCCTGCACCGTCTGCAACGCCATGATCGACACCAGGGACTTGGCATTGGCCGAGTCCTGGCGCCGGTGCAGGCAGATATTCGCGGCAAAGCCCTTGGCGGCCTGGGCCAGCAACGCCGCCGGACGTGCGTGCAGCCCCTGGGGGTTGCCCAGGATCAGCGGTTTGGAAAACAGCGCCTCTGCTTCAGCGCCCTCGACCTTGGCCCCTTCCTCTGCGCAGGCGGGCTCGATCTGCAACACCGGCTGTCCCAGCTCCACCAGCAGGCTGCCGGACACCAGTCCCGTCACCGCCTCGCCACTGACCACCAGCATCAGGGTCAACAGGCTGCGCGCGTGCCGGGCCAGATAATCAGCATCGAACTCGATCAGCGGCTGGCCTGCCGAGACCTGCTGCCCCTCCTCGACCAGACAGGTGAAGCCCTTGCCCGCGAGGTTCACCGTGTCCAGCCCGATGTGCATCAGCACCTGCTGGCCCTGTTCACCGGTGATGCTCACTGCATGGCCGCTGTGCTGCAGGTTGCTGACCACCCCGGACAGAGGCGCACAGAGGGTCTGGGAAGTCGGGTCGATGCACACGCCGTCACCGATCACCCGGCTGGAAAACACCGGATCCGGAACCTGGTCCAGGGGCAGCAGCACCCCGGACAGGGGCGCGAGCAATTGCAAGGGTTGGGTTATGGCCATGACGTCACCTGCTAATGATTCCTTGAAGTGCCGATGGAGCGCGAGCCCCGACAGCATCGCTTATTTCCACCAGTACTCGACCTGCAAACCGACGTTCGCCCCGTGTCGGGCAGTGCCGAAGACACCACTGTCGGACAGCGCGGAGCCGGCCGCCAGTTCGTTGGCCGCGCGTTTGGCGGCCTCGTTCCAACTGGCATAGGTGTAATACAGGCGCACCTCGGGCCGCGCCCAGAACTCCGGCCCCTTGGGTGACCAGGTGGGCGCGAAGGTGAACTTGCTGAGTTTGCGGGTGCCCCCGGGCGCCTCCACCTGATCATGACCAAACTCGGTCACCAGCTTGAACTGTTCGGTGATGGCATAGGCCGGGCGCACACCCAGGGAGATCCAGTTCTGGTCCTGGCCGTCGGGGCGAATGTCCTTCTGATAGACCGCCTCTACCTGGCCGCCGAAGCGCGGGGTGACCTGCCAATCGAAGAACTCCACCAGGCGATAGCTCTTGTTGCCGTCATCCAGGTAGGGATTGCCGGTGTAGCCCAGGCCGGTACCGGGCCCCTCACCGTATTGCAGGGCCAGTTTGTTCTTGCCGCCGAAGAAGTCTTTCTGCACATGCTGGGTGGTGATCGCCCAGCCATTGTGGGCACCACGGCGATCGGGCTTTTCCAGGTAACTCAGGCCCAGCTCCAGCTCGCCGCCGGGGTTGGTCTGGAAGCCGGCAACGTTGAAGTCGTGACGGCTCACGGCCTGCTTCTGGTAGAGGTTGTCCTTGCGGGAAAAGGCGTAGCTGTATTTCAGATCGCCGATGCGCACGTCCTCGACCCCGCCGCCGGTGGCGCTCTGGTTCCAGTAGTAGAAGTCGGAAATATGGATGTCGTTACGCTTGTAGTAACGGCGCCCGGCCCACAGCGAGCCGCCATTGAGGCTGGGCAGGTTCGACCACTGGGCGTACATCTGCGGCATGCGCGCCGAGCCGTTCTCGCCCTGGAAGGTCAGGTTGCGGTCGTAGCGGTTGTAGAGCGAGGCCATGCCGTCGACGCTGAGTACCGAACCGTCCTCCAGGGTGTACAGGTCCTGGCGCAGCTCAAGCTCGGCGTACTGCTCGCACTCGTTGCCCAGGCGGTACTTGGAGGGCGCGCCGGGTAGCTGAAAGCAGGACTGCGGGCCGCTGTTGACCGAAGTGCCAAGGCCGCTGCGCAGGTAGCCGGCGAACTCCAGGGCCTGGGCCGGAAAGGGCAATGCCAGGCACAGGCAGGACGCCGCCAGGCCGCGATTTATTGTTGTTTTCATAAGCCACCCCATTATTTTTATTGTGATATTTCGATCCGCAGAAGCCGGCTTGCCGACGAACGAAGCCCTGCGCTGTATCTGCAACAGCGCATTCACGGCAGACGCAAACCGCCCGGCAGCTTCTGCGAGGATTGTCAGCAGTCGGTCAGGTGCAGGACGAAGGACTCATAGGGCCGCAGCCGCAAATGCCGGCTGCGGGCGCCATCCCCCGGGTAGTTGCTGATCAGCAGACGCTGCTGCATGCCCGGCTCGATGACCTCCTGCGGCAATTCAACCTCGCACGGCGAACCGTAGAAGTTGTTCACCACCAGCAGTCGCTCGCCCTGCCCTTCCCGCACGTAGGCCCAGACCTGCGGATGCTCGGGCAGCAATTGGCGATAGACGCCGTGCTGGATCAAACCCTGCTCACGGCGCAACGCGATCAATTGGCGATAGTGGTGCAGCACTGATTGCGGGTCGTCGAGCTGTGCCTGGACATTGATCTGGCCAGCGTTGGCCGCAACCTCGATCCAGGGGGTGCCGCTGCTGAAACCGGCATTGGCCCCGGCATTCCACTGCATTGGCGTACGCCCGTTGTCCCGGGACTTCTGCTGGATCGCCGCCATGATGGCCTGCGGCTCTTCACCGGCCTCGCGCTTGAGGCGGTAGATGTTCAGGGTCTCGACGTCGCGATACTGCTCGATGCGCTGGAAATGCGGATTGGTCATGCCCAGCTCTTCGCCCTGATAGACAAAGGGCGTGCCCTGCAGCAGGTGCAATGCGGTGGCCAGCATCTTCGCCGACACCACACGGTGTTCGCCGTCGTCGCCAAAGCGCGATACCACCCGGGGCTGATCGTGGTTACACCAGAACAGCGCATTCCAGCCGCCACCGGCCTGCATGCCGCACTGCCAGTCGGACAGGATGCGCTTGAGCTCGAGGAAGTCGAAATCGGCTCGCAGCCACTTCTGCTGATTGGGGTAATCCACCTTCAGGTGATGGAAGTTGAAGGTCATGGACAGCTCCTTCGACTCCGGGTTCGAGTAGCGGATGCAGTGTTCCAGGCGGGTGGACGACATCTCGCCGACATTCACCAGGTCATGGCCGGCGAACACTTCCCGATGCATTTCCTGCAAGTACTCATGAACGTTCGGGCCATCGGTATAGAAGCGCCGGCCATCGCTCTGGTCCTCGGGGAAGTCCGCAGGCTTGGAGATGAGGTTGATCACGTCGAGGCGAAAGCCGCCGACGCCCTTGTCCCGCCAGAAGCGCATCATCTTGAAGACTTCGGCGCGCACCCGTGGGTTGTCCCAGTTGAGGTCGGCCTGGGTGTGGTCGAACAGGTGCAGGTAGTACTGGCCGGTCTGCGCTTCGTATTCCCAGGCCGAGCCGCCGAACTTGGACTCCCAGTTGTTGGGCTCATCGCGCCAGATGTAGAAGTCCCGGTAGGGGTTGTCCAGGCTGCTGCGGGCCTGCTGGAACCAGGCGTGCTCGATGGAGGTGTGGTTGACCACGATGTCCAGCATCAGCTTGATCCCGCGCTTGCCGGCCTCGGCGATCAGCAACTCGCAGTCGGCCATGCTGCCGTAGCTGGGGTCGATGGCGTAGTAGTCGCTGATGTCATAGCCGTTGTCGCGTTGCGGCGAACGCAGGAACGGGGTCAGCCACAGGCAATCGACCCCCAGCCAGTGCAGGTAGTCGAGCTTGTCCACCACTCCCAGCAGGTCGCCGGTGGCCTGCCCTTGGTGGCTGTGAAAACTTTTCGGGTAGATCTGGTAGATCACCGAACGCTGCCAGTCTTGCATGGGGGAATCCTTTGGAAAGTGCGAGGGCATTCGCCGGCGAGCCGGCTCCTGCAGGGCCGGTCAGGCCACTCGGTAGCCGGGACGGATGATCTTCAGGCTCAGGCCGCAGGTCAGGACGAAAGGCACCACCAGGGCGACGACCATGCCGATCACGAACATCGGGATGTATTGCGGAATGATCGAGATGAACCCCGGCAGCCCACCGACGCCGATAGCCGAGGCCTGGACCTTGTTCAGCGAGAGGAAGATGCTGCCCAGGGCCGAACCGATCAGCGCGGCATAGAACGGAAACTTGTAGCGCAGGTTGACGCCGAACATCGCCGGCTCGGTGATGCCGAAATAGGCCGAGATCGCCGAGGTCGAAGCCATGCTGCGGTCCCGGGCATTGCGGCTCATGGTGAACACCGCCAGGGCCGCGCTGCCCTGGGCCAGGTTGGACATGACGATCATGGGCCAGATAAAGGTGCCGCCCTGGGTGGAGATCAGTTGCAGATCGACCGCCAGGAACATGTGGTGCATGCCGGTGATCACCAGCGGCGCATAGAGCAGGCCAAAGATCGCCCCACCCACCACCGGCGCCAGGTCGAACAGGGTGACCACGCCTTCGGTGATCAGGATCCCCAGATGGCGGGTCACCGGGCCGATGATCGCCAGGGCCAGCACCCCGGTGACCACGATGGTGGTGATGGGCACCACCAGCAGGGTAATGGCGTTGGGCACCCGGGCCCGCAGCCATTTTTCGATCACGCTCATCACATAGGCTGCCAGCAGGATCGGCAGGATCTGCCCCTGGTAGCCGACCTTCTCGATCTGGAACAGGCCGAGGATGTCGAAGTACGGCAGGCTCTGGCCATCCAGCCCGGCCACGGCCTTGCCGTAGTTCCAGGCGTTGAGCAGATCCGGGTGCACCAGCATCAGCCCCAGGACGATGCCGAGGATCTCGCTGCCGCCGAAGCGCTTGGCCGCCGACCAGCCCACCAGGGCCGGCAGGAACACGAAGGAAGTGTTGGCCATCAGGTTGATCAGGCTCCACAGCCCGTCCAGGCCCGGATAGGCCTCGAGCAGGGTCTGGCCCTCGATGAACATGCCCTTGGCACCCAGCAGGTTGTTCACCCCCATCAGCAGGCCGGCGATGATCAGGGCCGGCAGGATAGGCATGAACACATCGGAGAACACCCGCACCAGGCGCTGCATGGCGTGGGTCTTCTGCGCGCCCTTGTCCTTCACATCGGCAATGGTCGAGGCCGCAAGGCCAGTCTGCTCACGCAGCGCCGCATAGACCTTTTCCACTTCGCCGGGGCCGATCACGACCTGGAACAGGCCGCCGGTGAAGAACGATCCCTTGACCAGGTCGATCTGGTTGAGCGTGGCGCTGTCGACCCGGCTCGGGTCCTTCAGGGCCAGGCGCAGGCGGGTCACGCAATGGGCAGCCTGCTCGAGGTTGTCGGCGCCACCGAGGCTGTGCAGCAACTCGCTGGCGATCGTTGAATAGTCGTGGCTCATGCTCGTTCTTCCACCTGAGATTTTTGTTATTGGCAGCACGCCGAGGAGGAAACTACTCGTCTGTACGAGTTAAATCAACAACTCGTACAGACGAGTTTGGATTTTTCTTCGAGCCAACGCTCGAAATGTGCTTTTCCGAGCCGACTCCGGCCTGCCAGGTACATGGACAAATACCCCGCGCAGCCCTTAAGGTGCCTGCCTTGAGCACAGCGCGGCACAGAGCCATCCCATGAGCAAATACAACCAGATCTACAGCGATCTGCTTGCCAGCATCACCACCGAACGTCTGGAGCGTGGCGCCCGCCTGCCTTCGGAAAGCGAACTGATGGACAGCTACCAGGCCAGCCGCGGCACCGTGCGCAAGGCCATCGAACTGCTGCAGGAGCGCGGCTTCGCGCAGAAGATCCACGGCAAGGGCACCTTCGTGCTCTCGCCCAATCCCATCGAGTTCCAACTGGGCGGCATCGTCAGCTTCCAGGAAACCTATCCAGGCCTGGGGGATGACGTCAGCACCGAGGTGGTGGAGTTCAGCCAGTTTCCTCTCGAAGGCCCGCTGCGGGCCCATCTGCAAGCCGAAGAAGGCAGCCTGATCACCCGGATCAAGCGGGTCAGGCGCATTGACGGCAAACGGGTGATTCTCGACATCAACCACTTTGTCGCCGATCTGATTCCAGGGCTGGACCGGCAGATCGCCGAGCAGTCGATCTATGCCTACATCGAACAAACCCTGCAATTGAGCATCAGCTACGCCCAACGCACCATCGAGGCCAGCCCGCGGAGCAAGGACGACCAGCAGTTGCTCGACCTGGACGGCCAGAGCCACGTGATCGTGGTGAGCAACCAGACCTTTCTCCAGGACGGGCGCCAGTTCGAGTACACCGAATCACGGCACACCCTGGACAAGTTCTACTTCTCCGACGTGGCGCGGCGCTAAGCCCCACCCTGCCCCATCAGCCCAGCAAGGCCACCAGTTCACCGCTGAGGGGGCCGATGCGCTGCGACTCCTTGGCGGTGTTCACCTGCTGCGCCACCCGCGCCACCTCGATCACCGGGTGCTTGAGGGCGTAGCCGCCCTTGCTGTCCAGCCAGCTCAGGACCTCCGCCAAGTGCCACAGCGAAGCGCTGCCTTCATGGATCGCCAGGGGAAAGCTGTCGGCATGGCCGAGCATCAGCTTGCGCATGTTCTGCCGGGACACGCCGACGATCTCGGCGATCTCGCTGAGGCCGACAAAATCCGGGCTGGCCTCCACCAGCCGCGCTTCGGGAATGATCCGCTTGATATCCGCCAGGGCACTGAGCAGCGCCGCCTCGGCGCTCTCGGCCTCGCGACTGAACTCCAGGGCCAGGCGCCCGGCCAGGCCGGTGCCCACCAGGACGTCGGTGCAACCCGCCGCACCGAGGCGCTCCACCAGTTGCAGCGGATCACAGCCCTCCAGCGGCAGCAGGTAGTTGAGGGTGAACAGGTATTCCATGGTGCTTACTCCTTGCGGGCTGCCGGCGACTTGGCTCCACGCAGCTGGTTCAGGGTGCAGTTATCGATCACCCGGCATAACGCCCGGGCGTGCTGGGTCGGATTCTTCGGCGTGCGCCATACGCTGGTGATGCAAAACTCGCCACAGCGACACACTTCGTTGTTGTACGGACAGTAGATCCGCCCCCAGGCATGACCACCGCCGACCTCGATGCGCCAGCCCTGCCATTCGGCGTAGCGCAGGGCCATTTCAATGTCCTTCTTGGGATGAGTTGCACGAGCCATCCATAGCCTCCAGTATCGCCAGTCACACAAGGTTGTCAACCGACAACCTTGTACCCTCCGATCAAACCCCGCCGCGAACAAGCCGCAGCAAAAACAGGCGGGGGGAGATCCAAGGGTAGAGAGAAGCCCAGGACAAGGGGCCGAGCATGTCTTACGTGATATTGCCGGAAGCCGAAAAAGCGCCGCTTCCAAAGGTCCTGCAACACAAATGCCGATGTGTACCGCAGGCAATCCCCTAGAAACGACAATGGCGATCGACACCCGAAGGTCCCGATCGCCATTGGCTAACGCGAATGGATCAAGCGCCGATCACTCGGCCCCGATCATTCCCACTCAATCGTGGCCGGCGGCTTGCTCGACACGTCGTAGGTGACGCGGGAGATGCCTTCGATCTCGTTGATGATCCGGCCGCTGACGGTTTCCAGCAGTTCGTAAGGCAGGTGCGCCCAACGTGCGGTCATGAAGTCGATGGTTTCCACGGCGCGCAGGGCCACGACCCAGGCGTAACGACGGCCATCACCTACCACGCCCACGGATTTCACCGGCTGGAACACCACGAATGCCTGGCTGACCTTGTGGTACCAGTCGGCCTTGCGCAGCTCTTCGATGAAGATGTGGTCGGCGCGACGCAGCAGGTCGGCGTATTCCTTCTTCACTTCACCAAGGATGCGCACACCCAGGCCCGGGCCCGGGAACGGGTGACGGTAGACCATGTCGTACGGCAGGCCCAGTTCCAGGCCCAGACGACGGACTTCGTCCTTGAACAGCTCGCGCAGTGGCTCGACCAGCTTGAGGTTCATTTCTTCCGGCAGGCCGCCCACGTTGTGGTGCGACTTGATCACGTGGGCCTTGCCGCTTTTCGCGCCAGCCGACTCGATCACGTCCGGGTAGATGGTGCCCTGGGCCAGGTACTTGATGTTTTCCAGCTTGCAGGATTCGGCATCGAACACGTCGATGAAGGTACGGCCGATGATCTTGCGCTTCTTCTCCGGGTCGGCTTCGCCGGCCAGGTTATTGAGGAACTGCTCCTCGGCGTTGGCGCGGATCACCTTGACACCCATGTTCTCGGCGAACATGGCCATTACTTGCTCGCCTTCGTGCAGGCGCAGCAGGCCGTTGTCGACGAAGACGCAGGTCAGCTGGTCGCCGATGGCCTTGTGCAGCAGGGCCGCGACCACCGAGGAGTCGACACCGCCGGACAGGCCCAGCAGCACGTTGTCGGTGCCCACCTGGGCACGGATCTGGGCAATGGCGTCCTCGGCGATCTTCGACGGGGTCCACAGCGCTTCACAGCCGCAGATGTCGAGGATGAAGCGCGACAGGATGCGACCGCCCTGCTTGGTGTGGGTCACTTCCGGGTGGAACTGCACGCCGTAGTAGCGCAGGTCGTCGTTGAACATGCCGGCAATCGGGCAGCTCGGGGTGCTGGCCAGGATGTGGAAGTCTTCCGGCATCTTGGTGACCTTGTCACCGTGGCTCATCCAAACGTCTAGGCCGAACAGGCCGTCGGCGTCGACGTGGTCTTCGATGCCGTCCAGCAGGCGGCTCTTGCCGACTACATCAACCCGGGCATAGCCGAATTCACGCAGCTCGGAACCTTCGACCTTGCCGCCCAACTGCTCGGCCATGGTCTGCATGCCGTAGCAGATGCCGAAGACCGGGACGCCCAGGTCAAACACCGCCTGCGGGCAGCGAGGGCTGTTGGCTTCGTGCACGGATTCGGGGCCGCCGGCGAGGATGACGCCTTTGGGAGCGAATTCGCGGATCGCTTCGTCGTCCATGTCGAACGGATGCAGTTCGCAGTAGACCCCGATCTCGCGCACACGGCGGGCGATCAGTTGGGTGTACTGGGAACCGAAGTCGAGGATCAGGATACGGTGAGCGTGAATGTCGAGGGCCATGGTCAGTCTCGTCTAATTTCAGAAACGACACGGGGCTGAAAAACACAGCCCCGGTTACTAAATTCGTCAATCGCCTCCGGGCCTTGGCCTGGAGGCGATCACTATCAACCTACGCGATAGTTTGGCGCTTCCTTGGTGATCTGCACGTCGTGGACGTGGGATTCAGCCATGCCGGCACCGGTGATGCGGACAAACTCCGGCTTGGTGCGCATTTCTTCGATGTTGGCGCTACCGGTGTAGCCCATGGAAGAACGCAGGCCGCCCATCAGCTGATGGATGATCGCGGTCAGGGTGCCCTTGTACGGCACGCGACCTTCGATACCTTCCGGCACCAGCTTCTCGGCACCCGCGGAGGAGTCCTGGAAGTAGCGGTCGGAAGAGCCCTGGGCCTGGGACATGGCGCCCAGGGAACCCATGCCACGGTAAGCCTTGTAGGAGCGGCCCTGGAACAGCTCGATCTCGCCTGGAGCCTCTTCGGTACCGGCGAACATCGAACCCATCATCACGCAGGAAGCACCGGCGACGATGGCCTTGGACAGGTCACCGGAGAACCGGATACCGCCGTCGGCGATCAGCGGCACGCCAGTGCCTACCAGCGCCGCTGCAACATTGGCGATGGCGCTGATTTGCGGCACGCCAACACCGGCAACGATACGGGTGGTGCAGATCGAGCCCGGGCCGATACCGACCTTGACTGCGTCGGCGCCAGCTTCGGCCAGGGCCTTGGCAGCAGCGCCAGTGGCGATGTTGCCGCCGATCACCTGCACTTGCGGGAAGTTCTCCTTGACCCAGCGAACGCGGTCGATCACGCCTTTGGAGTGACCGTGGGCGGTGTCCACCACCACCACGTCGACACCGGCATTGACCAGCGCAGCAACGCGATCGCCAGTGTCCTTGCCAGTACCGACCGCAGCGCCGACGCGCAGGCGACCCTGGTCGTCCTTGCTGGCCAGAGGGTAAGCCTTGGCTTTCTCGATATCGTTGACGGTCATCATGCCCTTGAGAGCGAAGGCGTCGTCGACGATCAGTACACGCTCGATGCGGTGCTTGTGCAGCAGCTCGCGGACGGCGGTCTTGTCGGCGCCTTCCTTGACCGTGACCAGGCGCTCTTTAGGCGTCATCACTTCACGGACGCTGACTTCCAGACGGCTTTCGAAACGCACGTCGCGGGAAGTCACGATGCCCACCAGGTCGCCGTTGTGCAGTACCGGCACACCGGAGATGTTATGCATGCTGGTCAGTTCGAGCAGGTCACGCACGGTGGCGTCGGCCTCGATGGTGATCGGGTCCTTGACCACACCGGCTTCGAAACGCTTGACCTTGCGCACTTCGGCAGCCTGCTGCTCGATGGTCATGTTCTTGTGGATGATGCCGATGCCGCCTTCCTGAGCCATGGCGATTGCCAGACGGGCTTCAGTGACGGTGTCCATGGCGGCGGAAACCAGTGGAATATTCAGCTCGATGCCACGGGTCAAACGGGTCTTAAGACTGACTTCATTAGGCAGTACTTCGGAATAACCGGGCACTAGGAGAATGTCGTCGAAGGTGAGGGCTTCTTGGCTGATACGCAGCATCGCGGGGGCTCCCGGGCGGGAAAATGGAAGCGCGCCATTATACTCAGACAGCTACCCGGGCTCAATGTAAAACTCTGGCTAATATCGCTGGAGTGATAGATGGAGATATCCGCGCGCTACAACTCGACCTTGACCCAACTTATCGGCTGATCCAGCCAGTCGGCGAACTCGTCGATAAAGCTCTGTTTAAAACCCGCTTCGGCCCAGTTGTTGAAGATAAAGCCCAAGTTGGAAAAACCGCATTCCTGAAGAAACAGAAAGCCGTTGATGTCATCTTCATGGCCGCATTCGGGGCAGGTGAAGTTGTCGGTACGCCCTGGCATCCAGTCTTCCAGGCTTTCGAACAGCGCTTCGCCGATTTCCTGCCGGCACTCGGCACAGCCCGCTTCCTCGAGAAAGCCCTTGGCCGGGGTATAGATGCAGCGCTTGGTGATGATTTCCAGGCCATTGATCGGCTCGCCGAAGGGCAGCGCCTCTGGCCGCAGCACCACCTCCCGTGCCCCGGCGGCAATGGCGTGCCCCATGCGATTGCCCGTGCGCCCGCAGGTGCTGAGGCTTTCCTCGACGATGTTCTTGCGCACCAGCCAGCGCACGATCGCCCGGGCCCGGGGCTCGTGCACCGGCAGGGTGGAAATTTTCGGGACGAGGATGCTTTGGGAGTTCATGGATAAGCCTGGAACATGCGGGGACGGTACTCACGCTTTCGCCGGCAAGCCGGCTCCTGTCATCAATTGTAGGAGCCGGCCTGCCGGCGAACGAATTCAAAGGCCCGCAGCTTAATCCCTGGCCCCAGCAGGTCAAGTGCTCAGGTAACGGCCGATCAAGGCAACGCCACTGGCCAGCACCAGCCAGGTCACCAGGCGTACAAAAGCCTCCCGGGACAGTTTCATCGTCAGCCGGCGGCCAATCCACAACCCCAAGGCCATCGCCGGCAACAGGCATAGCGCCAATAGCAGCAGCGGCAACTCGGCATAGACCCCGGCCAGGGCGAACAGGCTCAAGCGCACCACGGTGCTGCAACTGATCAGCGCGCTCTGGGTCGCCCGCGCCGGATCCTTGGGCAGGCGGCTGTTCAGGTAGATGGCATATAGAAAGCCGCCACTGCCGAAGAGGGCGCCAAACAGCCCACCGACAATCCCCATCGGCACCGCCCAGCCGGCCGCCAGCTGGGTCGGACGCGCCTTCACCCACAGGCTGTAGATGGCATAGGCACTGATGAACAGCCCCATCAATAGCAGCAACAGATCGGATTTGAGGTTGAGCAGGAAGATCACCCCCAAGGTGCAACCTACTGCCATGCAGGGCAACAGGCGCAGCAACTCCGGCCTGGCCACATCCTTGCGCGAGGGCAGAAGGTTGCCAAAGGCCGCGACAAAATCCAGGAGCACCAGCAGCGGCACGATCTTCGACAGCGGCATGAACAGGATCAGCACCGGCCCGGCCACCAGCGCCGTACCGAACCCGGCAATGCCGAACACTATGTACGCCAGCGCGATACCCAGGCCGATCACCAACCAACTGCCCGGGCCGAAAGACCACTGGTTCAAACCCTCGATTACCACGCTCATCGCTGCGACTTCCCAGTTGAATACGCAGTGACTTTAGCCAGCAGTGAGCCTTGCGACTAATATCGTCCAAGTCGCCAACTCATCGCAAAAAGGCATGCCTCGTGATTTCGACCCGCCAACTGCGCTATTTCGTGGAAATCGCCGAATGCGGCAGCTTCAGCGCCGCCGCCGAGCGCCTGTTCGTCGCCCAGTCAGCCCTCAGCCGGCAGATCAAGGAGCTGGAGAACCAATTGCAGACCCCACTGTTCGAGCGCACCGCGCGCCTGCCGCGGCTGACGGCGGCCGGTGAAGCGTTTTTCCCCAAGGCACGCAACCTGCTGAGCGAATTGCACAAGGCCAGCGAACTGGCCACTCAGGTAGGCCTGGGGCAATTGGGCACCTTGCGCCTGAGCCACTCCAGCACCGTGCCCATGAGCGGCCGGCTACTCCAGGGCATCGGCAGCTACTTGCAGCATTGCCCTGGAGCCTCGATGGACATCGCCAAGCTGTCTTCCGAGGCGCAACTGGAAGAGTTGGCGCAGGGGCACCTGGATATCGGCCTGTTGCGCCTGCCGGTGTTACGTCAACGGGCAGGTGTACAGATCACGCCCCTGTTCGCCGAACCCTTGCTGCTGGCGGTGCCACCTCAGCACCCACTGGCGCTGGCCCCTCCAGCCGGGGGCGTCGACCTGGCCCAGCTTCGCGAGGAAGCCTTCATCTCCATCCCCCACCCCCAGCGGGGCGGCTTGAGTTACCTCTCGGCCGAGCTGTGCATGCGCCAGGGCTTTTTTCCCAGGGCGGCGCGGGTGATGTCGCGCAAGACCACCCAATTGCAACTGATCCAGGCCGGCTTCGGCATCGCCCTGCTGCCCGAGTCGATGCAGGACATCGCCCCGGCCAGCATCCGCTTCCTGCCGCTGGCGGATGCCGATTGCCAGAGCACCGTGGCCCTCGCCTACCGACAGGAGCCGACGCCCCTGGTGGCGCAATTCGTCGAACATTTTCGCAATCACTTGTAGTTGATTTGCGTTGTTCCATTCAGAGACAGGCCTTTAAACTGCGCCCCATGATTAAAGATCCCTTCGCACGACTCGGCCTGGACCGCGAGGTCCTCACCGTCACCCAGCTCAACGGCCGCGCCCGGGTGCTGCTCGAGGACGTGTTCAGCAATATCTGGGTGGAGGGCGAGATCTCCAACCTCGCCCGCCCGGCCTCCGGCCATGTGTACTTCACCCTCAAGGACAGCGGCGCCCAGGTGCGCTGCGCACTGTTCCGGCAGAACGCCGCGCGGGTCCGCCAGGCGCTGAAGGACGGCCTGGCGGTCAAGGTGCGGGGCAAGGTCTCGCTGTTCGAAGGGCGCGGTGACTACCAGCTGATTCTCGACACCGTGGAACCGGCCGGTGATGGCGCCCTGCGCCTGGCTTTCGATGCCCTGAAAGACAAGCTGAGCGCCGAAGGGCTGTTCAGCGCCGAACGCAAAGTGCCACTGCCGGCCCATCCACAACGCATCGGCATCATCAGTTCACCCACCGGCGCGGTGATCCGCGACATCATCAGTGTGTTCCGGCGCCGCGCACCGCAGGTTGTGCTGACCCTGATCCCTACCGCCGTGCAGGGCCGCGAGGCTACGGCGCAGATCGTCCGGGCCCTGCAGCTGGCCGACGCCCGGGGCTTCGACGCGCTGATCCTGGCCCGTGGCGGCGGCTCCCTGGAGGACCTCTGGTGCTTCAACGAAGAAGCCGTGGCCCGTGCGGTGGATGCCTGCGTGACACCGATCGTCAGCGCCGTCGGTCATGAAACCGACGTCTCCATCAGTGATTTCGTGGCCGACGTTCGCGCGCCCACGCCTTCCGCAGCAGCCGAACTGCTGGCCCCCGATTCCAGTGACCTGCAACGCCGGGTCGACAACCTGCATCGACGCCTGGTGATGCGCATGCGCGACCGGCTGGTGCGCGACCGGCTGCGCCTGGACGGCCTGGCCCGACGCCTGCGCCATCCCGGCGAACGCCTGCGCCAGCAGGCACAGCGCCTGGACGACCTGGACATGCGCCTGCGCCGCGCCTTCGAGCGCAGCCTCAATACCCGTCGCGAACGCTTGATCCGCCTGGAAACCCGCCTCGGAGCCCAGCATCCAGGGCGGCAACTGGCACTGCTGCGCCAGCGCCTGGACAGCCTGGCCGAACGCCTGCCCCGGGCCATGCGCGAAGGCCTCAAGGGCCGCCGCCTGCAATTGCACAGCCAGATGCAGACCCTGCATGTGGTCAGCCCCTTGGCCACCCTGGGGCGCGGTTACAGCATCCTGCTGGACGATCGCGGGCAGGCCATTCGCAGTGCCGGCCAGACCCGCCCAGGCCAGCGCCTCAGTGCCCGCCTGGGCGAAGGCGAACTGCAAGTACGCGTCGAAGACAACCACCTGACGCCCGTCACCCTTTCTCTACTGGATTGATCCATGCCGCGTTTTCTCTGCTCCCTGCTGTTGCTGTGCCTGGCCTTCAATGCTCACGCCGAAAGCTACATCACCCGCCTGCTGAACAAACCCGTACCCGGTGGCGTAGCGGTGGTCGACCTGGGCAGCGCCGCCCAGGCGCCCAAGGCCAGCTACCAGGGCAAGCCGGTGCTGGTGGTGAAGGAGCAGAACAACTGGCTGGCGATTGTCGGCATCCCGCTGACGGTCAAGCCCGGCACTCAACAAGTAAGCACCGGCGGGCGCAGCCTGAACTTCGTGGTCGGCAACAAGAAATACCCGGAGCAGCACATCACCCTGAAGAACCAGCGCCAGGTCAATCCGAACCCGGCGGACCTCAAGCGCATCGACGGCGAGTTGGCGGAACAGATCCGCGCCTACCGCAGCTTCAGCCCCAACACCCCAAGCAACCTGCTGTTGGACAAGCCGGTGAATGGCCCCCTGTCGAGCAAGTTCGGCGTACGCCGTTTCTTCAACGGTGAAGAGCGCAACCCTCACGCGGGCCTGGACTTCGCGGTGCCGGCAGGCACACCGATCAAGACCCCGGCGGCGGGCAAAGTGATCCTGATCGGCAACTACTTCTTCAACGGCAACACCGTGTTCGTCGACCACGGCCAGGGCTTCATCAGCATGTTCTGCCACATGTCGAAAATCGACGTGAAGATCGGCCAGTCCCTGGCCCGTGGCGCCGTGGTGGGCAAGGTGGGGGCGACCGGCCGCGCCACCGGGCCGCATATGCACTGGAACGTCAGCCTGAATGATGCGCGGGTCGATCCGGCCATCTTTATCGGGGCCTTCCAGCCCTGATCGCGCAGCGCCGCTTGCCTGCATCAGGCATTGATTCAGCGGCGAGCCGACGCCCACAGGGATTGCGCAGCCCTACTCGACTGCGCAATCGTTAGTATTCTTTCAAAGAATACCCAGCATAAAATCTCGATATAGCTTTGTTTTCGAGTATTCCTCTCAATTTTTTTCGACTGCTTGCCATCTCTCACCCCAGTGGTTAGGGTTGAGCACATGAAAACCTCTCACACCCTCATTCAGCGTCGTCAACACCGGAGCCTCTGCCTCGTCAGCGCACGACTGCCAGGCTGAATCGCGGTGCCTCATCCCCCTGCGTCAACCTCACTCTTGACTCACCGGCAGGCCGCCTCTTTTCGGCCCGGACAATAAGGATTTCTCCATGACCATGCTCAAAGACCCATCCTCCAAGTACCGCGCGTTCCCGACCATCAACTTGCCGGACCGTACCTGGCCGTCGAAAACCATCACCAGCGCGCCGATCTGGTGCAGTTCGGACCTGCGTGATGGCAACCAGTCGTTGATCGAACCGATGGATGCCGTCAAGAAGCTGCGCTTCTGGAAGACCCTGGTGGCTGTAGGTGTGAAGGAAATCGAAGCTTCTTTCCCGGCCGCTTCGCAAACCGACTTCGACTTCGTGCGCACCCTGATCGAAGGCGGCCACATTCCGGACGACACCACCATCCAGGTATTGACCCAGGCCCGTGAAGACTTGATCGCCCGCACCTTCGAGTCCTTGCGTGGTGCGAAAAAGGCCATCGTCCACCTGTACAACGCCACCAGCCCTTCGTTCCGCCGCATTGTCTTCAACCAGGACAAGGCCGGTGTGAAAGAGATCGCGGTGAATGCGGCCAAGCTGTTCGTCAAATACGCCGCCCAGCAACCGGAAACCCAGTGGCAGTTCGAGTACTCGCCAGAGACCTTCAGCGCCACCGAGCTGGAGTTCGCCAAGGAAGTCTGCGACGCCGTGGTGGAAGTCTGGAACGCCACGCCAAGCAACAAGGTGATCCTCAACCTGCCGGCCACCGTTGAAGTCGCCACACCGAACATCTACGCCGACCAGATCGAGTGGTTCTGCCGCAACATCAACCGTCGTGACAGCGTGCTCATCAGCCTGCACACCCACAACGACCGCGGTACGGGCGTGGCCGCCACCGAGCTGGGCCTGATGGCCGGCGCCGACCGTGTCGAAGGCTGCCTGTTCGGCAACGGCGAACGTACCGGTAACGTCGACCTGGTCACTGTGGCCTTGAACCTCTACACCCAGGGTGTAAACCCTGAACTGGATTTCTCCGACATCGACGGCGTGCGCAAAGTCGTGGAAGAGTGCAACCAGATTGCCGTGCACCCGCGTCACCCTTATGTCGGCGACCTGGTCCACACCGCGTTCTCCGGCTCGCACCAGGACGCGATCCGCAAGGGCTTCGCCCAGCAGAAAGCCGATGGCTTGTGGGAGGTGCCGTACTTGCCGATCGACCCGGCCGATATCGGTCGCAGCTACGAGGCGGTGATCCGCGTCAACAGCCAGTCGGGCAAGGGTGGTATCGCCTACCTGCTCGAGCAGGAATACGGCATCAGCTTGCCACGCCGCATGCAGATCGAGTTCAGCCAGGTGGTGCAGCGGGAAACCGACCGCCTGGGCCTGGAAATGACCGCCCAGCAGATCCACGCGCTGTTGCACAGCGAGTACTTGCAGGCCAACACCCCCTACGCGCTGGTCAGCCATCGCTTGCAGGAAGAGAACGGGCACAGCGCCGTGGAAGTGGAAGTCTCGAGCAAGGGCCAGGGCGAGACCAACCTCAGCTGGCGCGGCAAGGGCAACGGTGCCCTGGAAGCGCTGGTGGCCGGGCTGCCGGTTCCGGTGGAGATCATGGACTACAACGAGCACGCCATCGGCGCCGGCACCAACGCCAAGGCGGCGGCCTACATCGAACTGCGGGTCAACGGTGAGCGCGCCGTGCACGGCGTCGGTATCGACGAAAACATCACTACCGCCAGCTTCAAGGCGCTGTTCAGTGCGCTGAACCGCTCCTTGAGCGAGCAGCAGGCCAAGGCAGCCTAAAGGCTGCCAAAAGCGAAAGGCCCCGAGGAGCTCGACTCCCTGGGGCCTTTTTTATGCCGGAACAGATAACACCAGCTAAATGTCAGCAACGACTGTTTCAGGCATGCACATCAACGCTGAACATGGCTTGCAGCAAAGCCGCCTGCAGCACCTGCAAGGTGCTGTTGGTCACGGCGATCTGCGCCTGGACTTCCATCACCTGCTGGGCTTTCTGTTCGTCGCTGGCCTGGCCCTTCTGCACATTGGCCAATTGGGCCTGCTGTTCGGTCAGGGTTTTCTGGGTCTGCTCGATCTGTTTCTGCAGCGCCTTGACCGGATCACCACCGGCCTTTACCGCATCGATATTGGCATCGCCAGAGTTGACCCGCAGCTCCTTATCCTGACCGTCCTTGCTGTCATCCACCGGCGCCAGCGGGCTGGCGCTGTTGCCTTCGGCTTCAGTCGAAGCAGTTTTGGGGGCCGACAGAGGGTAAGGATTGACGATGGTGGCAGTGATGGTAGTCATGGTTGATTCCTCCTGAACTGATCCTGCTATCGGCCTTCACCCTCGAAGCTTGATATTCGCAACCTGTAAAAAAGTGTGCAGTGCCGATGCGATCCTAAGTGAACATGAAGGTATCGGCGTCGAGGTTCGCCGGAAAACGCGCACGGTAAGCCGCCAGTTCACCCGCGTTCAGGCACACCTGGAAGACGCCATCGGCCTCCCCGGCGCTGAGCAGGGTTTCGCCCTGATAGTCCAGAACCTGGCTGTCTCCGGTATAGGCAAAGCCCTTGCCGTCGGTGCCCACCCGGTTCACCGCCGCAACGTAGCAGAGGTTTTCAATGGCCCGGGCTGGCAGCAGGCGATTCCAGTGCAGGCGGCGGGCACCCGGCCAATTGGCGGTGTAGAGCAGCAGGTCGGTGTCCTGGGCGTCCCGGCTCCACACCGGGAACCGCAGGTCATAGCAGATCAGCGGGCGAATACGCCAACCCTTGAGCTCGAACTGTACCTGCCGTTCCCCCGGCGTGTAGTGATTGTGCTCGCCGGCCATGCGAAACAGGTGGCGCTTGTCGTAGTGCCAGACCTCACCGTCGGGGCGCGCCCACAGCAAGCGATTGCGATGGCTGCCATCCGCTGCCTGGATTATCACGCTGCCGGTGATCACCGCATTCAGCTTCTTCGCCTGGCCACGTAGCCATTTGCTGGTAGGGCCATTCTCCGCTTCCGCGAGAGTCGCGGATTCCATGGAGAATCCGGTGGTAAACATTTCCGGCAGGATGATCAGATCTGCACCACGGGCCTGCTCCAGCAACTGCTCGAAATGCTCGAAGTTGGCCTGGCGGTCGTGCCAGGCCAGGGTGGTCTGGATCAGGGCCAGATTCAGATCGGGTAATGCACTCAGATCACGCATAGTTTCTCCGCTGCTTGGCGCAACGTCTCCTCGCGCTTGGCAAAACACAGACGCACCAGGCGCTGCCCCTGGGGCGGCTGCTGATAGAACACCGACACCGGAATGGCCGCCACGCCGTGTTCGCGGGTCATCCATATCGCCATGTCGACATCATTCAAGTCTGGACGAATCAGCGAATAGTCCACCAATTGAAAATAGGTACCCGACACCCGGTTGAAGCTGAAACGCGAGGCGCTCAGCAGATCGCAGAACAGATCACGCTTGGCCTGGTAAAAGGCCGGCAACTCTTCGACATGTTCCGGGTGTTCGGCCATGAAGTCCGCCAGAGCGTACTGCAAAGGCGTGACCCCGCAGAAGCTGACATATTGATGCACCTTGCGCAGCTCGGCGCTCAGGGCCGGTGGTGCAACCACATAACCGGTCTTCCAGCCGGTCACGTGGTAGGTCTTGCCGAACGAGCTGACCACGAAGGCCCGCTGATACAGCTCCTCATGGGCCAGCACACTGACATGGGGTACGCCATCGAACACCAGGTGTTCGTAGACCTCGTCACTGACCAGATAAATATCGCGATCACGGATCAGGGCGGCCAACTGGTCCAGCTCGGCGCGGCTGATCAAGGCACCACTGGGGTTGTGCGGCGAATTGAGGATGATCATCCGCGTGCGCGGACTCAGGGCTTCACCGAGTTTCTGCCAATCGAGGGCAAAGCCCTGCCCGGCCAACGGCACATGCACACAACGCCCACCGGCCAGCTCCACCGACGGCTCATAGCTGTCGTAACTGGGGTCGAACACAATGACTTCGTCACCGCGCTGGATCACCGCCTGGATGGCACAGAAGATTGCCTGGGTCGCACCGGGGGTGATGGTCACCTCAGCGTCCGCATCGACCTGGACGCCATAGCTGCGGGCGATTTTCGCGGCGACCTGCTGGCGCAGTGCCGGTAGGCCGGTCATGGGTGCGTACTGGTTATGGCCATTGGCGGCATGCCAGCCAAGCGCATCACGCAGGGCTTGCGGGCCATCGAAATCAGGAAAGCCCTGGGACAGGTTGAGCGCTCCGGTTTCCACCGCGAGCTGGGACATTTGCGTGAAGATGGTGGTGCCGACATTCGGCAACTTACTGATGATCATGAGGATTCCCTGCTGAGCAGTCCGCACTACGGCGGCGCGGAGGCCCCCGAGAATAGCCCAAACGCCAGGCATGAAAAAGGGCGCCCGGGGCGCCCTCTTATCCACACAGATCCCGTAGGAACTGGCTTGCCAGCGAAGCTCTGAAGCAGGTCCGGAGCTTCACCGGCAAGCCGGCGCCTAAGCCGGTCAGCGCTTGTCGCGGCGCTTCTTGTCGGCCTTCTTGTGGTGCGACATCAAGCGACGCTTCTTGTTGACCTGGCGGTCGGTCAGCGTGTTCTTGTTGCCTTCGTACGGGTTCTCGCCGCCCTTGAACTCGATGCGGATCGGCGTACCTACCAGCTTCAAGACTCGACGGTAGGTGTTTTCCAGATAGCGCACATAAGACTTGGGCACCTTCTCCACCTGGTTGCCGTGGATCACGATCAGCGGCGGGTTGGCACCACCCAAGTGGGCGTAGCGCAGTTTGATCCGGCGATTGTTGACCATGGGCGGCGCGTGCTCGCCAACGGCATCTTCGAGGATCTGCGTCAGGCGGCTGGTGGGCCAGCGGGTTACCGCCGACTTGAAGGAGTTCTGCACCGACTGGTAGAGGTTGCCCACACCGGTACCGTGCAGCGCCGAGATGAAGTGGATATCGGCGAAGTCGACGAAGAACAGCCGGCGTTGCAGCTCGGTCTTCACGTAGTCGCGCTCGCTCGGCTGCATGCCGTCCCACTTGTTCAGGGCGATCACCAGGGCCCGACCGGCTTCCAGGGCAAAGCCCAGCAGGTTCAGGTCGTGGTCCACCACACCTTCGCGGGCGTCCATGACAAAGATCACCACGTTGGCGTCCTTGATCGCCTGCAGCGTCTTGACCACCGAGAACTTTTCAACTTCCTCGTGGATCTTGCCGCGCTTGCGCACACCGGCGGTGTCGATCAGGGTGTACTTCTCGTCGTTGCGCTCGAACGGGATGTAGATACTGTCGCGGGTGGTGCCGGGCTGGTCATAGACGATCACCCGGTCTTCACCGAGCATGCGGTTGACCAGGGTCGACTTGCCGACGTTGGGACGACCGATGATGGCGATCTTGATCCCGTCCTTCTCGCTCGGGCCCGGAATGCGCTTGGCTTCCTCACCCTCGGCAACGATCTCTTCCTCGCCTTCTTCCGGCTCGTCAGCGTCATCCTTGGGGAATTCGCTCAGGGCGATTTCCAGCATCTGGGTGATACCGCGGCCATGAGCACCGGCGATCGGGATGGCATCGCCCATGCCCAGCGGCGCGAACTCGGCGCGGGCCATGTCCGGGTCGATGTTGTCGACCTTGTTGGCGATCACGTAGGAAGTCTTGTTACGTTTGCGCAGGTGCTCGCCGATCATCTGGTCGGCCGCGGTAAACCCGGCCTTGGCGTCCACCAGGAACAACACCACATCAGCTTCTTCGATGGCCAGCAGCGACTGCTCGGCCATCTTTTCATCCATGCCATGCTCGTCACCGGAGATACCGCCGGTGTCGATCAGAATATAGGTACGCCCTTGCCACTTGGCCTCACCGTATTGGCGATCACGGGTCAGACCGGACAGGTCGCCGACAATGGCGTCGCGAGTCCGAGTCAGGCGGTTGAACAAGGTGGACTTGCCGACGTTAGGTCGGCCCACCAGGGCGATTACGGGAACCATGCGGCTCTCCACTGCGTTAATTCAGAAAATACAAAAGCCGCTGCGAGGCAGCGGCTGGTGCTCGGGGCAGCACTGTAGGAGCGAGCGTACTCGCGATTAACTCCATGGCGCCGCGCTCGTCCAGCAAGCTGGCGTCACCTGGCATCCATCGCGAGCACGCTCGCTCCTGCAGTTCGCTTGGGGATCACCCCAAGCATAGTCAAACCATTACTTGATGGTCAGGGCTTCCAGTTTGCCGCTGTTGCCATACACATAAATCATGTCGCCCACCACCAGCGGACGAGCACGCAGGCCGTCGCTATCAATGCGCGTACGACCGACGAAGCGACCGTCAACCTGGCTCAGCAGGTGCAGGTAACCTTCCAGGTCGCCCACGGCCACGTAGCTGGAGAAGACTTCCGGTGCCGACAGTTGGCGGCGAGCCAGGGAGTCGTTGCTCCACAGCGCGGTAGTCGAACGCTCGTCCACGCCTTCCACGGTACCCGAGGACAGGCTGACATAAACGCTGCCGAACCCTTGGGCCACACCGGCGTAGCTGGAAGCATCACGCTGCCACAGCGGACGGCCGCTCTCCAGGTCCAGGGCAACCACACGCCCCTGGTAGCTGGCAACGTACAGGGTGCCACCGGACAGCAGCAGGCCACCGTCGATGTCCACGACCCGATCCAGTTCGGAACGGCCTTGTGGAATGGCTACACGCTGCTCCCACACCGGCACGCCGTTGCGAATATCCAGCGCGACCACCTTGCCGGTGGAAAGACCGGCCAGGGCCAGACGGTTGGTCGCCAACGGCGCACTGGTGCCCCGCAGGGTCAACACCGCTGGAGTGCTGTCGTAGAGCCAGATCTGGTGACCGGTGCTGGCTTCAAGGCCAATCACGCGGTCGTCCTGAGTCTGCACCACCACCACGTCACCGTTGGTAGCTGGCGGAGCCAGCACTTCACTGGTCACACGGGCACGCCATTTCTCTTCACCGCTGGAGGCATCCAGGGCAACCACTTCGCCTTTCAGAGTGCCGATCATGACCAGCCCATAACCCACGCCAACGGCGCCGGAAACAGGCAGTTCGAGATCTTTCTTCCATTTGACGTCGCCGTTCATGCGATCCATGGAAACCACCACGCCGGTCACGTCAGCGGCATAGATGGTGTCACCATCGATGGCTGGCACCAGCATGTTGTAGGTTTCGCCCTGACCGTCACCGATCGAACGGCTCCACTGCTTCTGCAGGACCACTTCTTCTTTGAAGTCGACCAGTTCCGCCGGTGGCAGTTCTTTCTTGCTGTTGCTGCTGCAACCCGCGGCCAACAAGGCCAGAGCCAGCAATGCTGCATGTTTCCAACGGATCACGTCATGCATCCCCTTTGGCCAGGTCGTCCAGCTTGATTTGTAGGCCACCGACTGCCGCTTCATCCGAGAGCGCCGCCTTGGCTTTTTGGTATGCCGCATGGGCTTCGTCCACACGGCCCAGCTGGACCAGCAGATCGCCCTTGAGTTCTTCACGAGTCGCCAGGAATGCCTTGTCGGCATCGCCGTCGAGCAGCTTCAGAGCCTCGTCGGCCTTGTTCTGCGCCGCCAGTACCTGTGCCAGGCGCTGACGCGCCACTTCACCCAGGGTCGGGTTGGCGGGCTTGTCGGCCACGGCCTTGAGCTGTGCCGCTGCATCGTCCAGCTTGCCGGTGTCTACTGCCACTTTGGCCACGAACAGGTTGCCGTACTGCGCGTAGGCAGTACCGCCGAACTCGCTGTTGAGCTTGCCCGCCAGGTCCGTAACACGAGCCGCATCCGGCTTGCCATCCGGCGTCAGGGTAGTTTCCAGCAGTTGCTGATAGAGCACCGAAGCGCCTTGCGACTGATTGTTCTGATACTTGTGCCAGGCTTGCCAGCCGAACACGATAACCAGGGCCAGCAGGCCGCCAGTCACCAGGGGTTTGCCGTTACGCTGCCACCAGTCTTTCAATTCCGCCAGCTGTTCATCTTCGGTACTCGACACCCCAATACTCCTTATTCGCTAAATCGGCTGTTTGACAGCTTCAACCCTGCACGACGCAGGTGGCCAGGTGCGCAGCGAGTGCATCCCAGGCAATGCTTTGTTGTTCGCCCTGGCCACGCAGGGGTTTGAAACCTACCACTTGCTGGGCCAATTCGTCGTCACCGAGGATCAGCGCATACAGCGCGCCGCTCTTGTCGGCCTTCTTGAATTGGCTTTTGAAGCTGCCAGCACCGGCATTGATCTGAAGACGCAGGTTCGGCAATTGATCGCGAACACGCTCGCTCAGCGCCAGAGCGGCCAGTTCGGCGGCCTCACCGAAGGCGCAGAGGTAAACGTCGACCTGACGCGAGATCTCTTCCGGGACCTGCTCCAGGGTTTCCAGCAGCAGCACCAGACGCTCGATCCCCATGGCAAAGCCAACGCCCGACGTAGGCTTGCCGCCCATCTGCTCCACCAGGCCATCGTAACGGCCACCGGCACAGACAGTGCCCTGGGCACCGAGCTTGTCGGTGACCCATTCGAAAACAGTCTTGCTGTAGTAATCCAGCCCGCGCACCAGCTTGGGGTTGATCACATAGGGGATACCCGCAGCATCCAGGCGGGCCTTGAGGCCTTCGAAGTGCACGCGGGACTCTTCGTCCAGGTAGTCGGCCAGCTTGGGCGCATCCACCAGCACGGCTTGAGTGTCCGGGTTCTTGGTATCCAGCACCCGCAGCGGGTTGGTCTTCAGGCGGCGCTGGCTGTCTTCGTCCAGCTTGTCCATGCGCGCCGACAGGAACTCCACCAGCGCGTCGCGATAGCGCGCACGCGCTTCGGCGGTACCCAGGCTGTTGAGTTCGAGCTTGACCGCATCACGGATGCCCAGCTCGCCCCACAGGCGCCAGGTCAGCACGATCAGTTCAGCATCGATGTCCGGCCCGTCGAGGTTGAATACCTCGCAACCGATCTGGTGGAACTGGCGATAACGGCCTTTCTGCGGGCGCTCGTGACGGAACATCGGGCCGATGTACCACAGCTTCTGCACCTGGCCACCGCCAGTGATGCCGTGCTCGAGCACCGCACGCACGCACGCTGCGGTGCCTTCCGGACGCAGGGTGAGGGAGTCGCCGTTGCGATCTTCGAAGGTGTACATCTCTTTTTCGACGATGTCGGTCACTTCACCGATGGAGCGCTTGAACAGCTCGGTGAACTCGACGATCGGCATGCGGATCTGCTTGTAACCGTAGTTATCCAGCAGGCGCGCCACAGTACCCTCGAAATAACGCCACAGGGGCGTCTGCTCGGGCAGGATGTCATTCATGCCACGAATGGCTTGCAGAGACTTGCTCACAAAAAATCCTTAAATACGTTCGGTTAGCCGCGAGCGATCAGCGCTGCGTCGGCCTCGACCTTTTCGGCCGCCTTCTGCCGGATCAGCTTTTCAAGCTCGTCCACCAGATTGTCATTGGTCAGTTTCTGTGCCGGCTTGCCATCGATGTAGATCAGGTTCGGTGTACCACCGGTCAGGCCGATGTGCGCCTCTTTGGCTTCACCCGGACCGTTGACCACGCAACCGATCACTGCAACATCCAACGGCACCAACAGGTCTTCAAGCCGTCCTTCCAGTTCGTTCATGGTTTTCACCACATCGAAGTTCTGCCGCGAGCAGCTCGGGCAGGCGATGAAGTTGATGCCACGGGAACGCAGGTGCAGGGACTTGAGAATGTCGTAGCCGACCTTCACCTCCTCGACTGGGTCGGCCGCCAGCGAAATGCGAATGGTATCGCCAATTCCTTCGGCCAGCAGCATACCGAGGCCGACGGCGGATTTCACTGTGCCTGAACGCAAACCACCGGCTTCGGTGATCCCCAGGTGCAGGGGCTGGATGATTTCCTTGGCCAGCAGGCGGTAGGCCTCGACGGCCATGAACACGTCCGAGGCTTTCACGCTGACCTTGAAGTCCTTGAAATTCAGGCGTTCCAGGTGCTCTACGTGACGCAGCGCCGACTCCACCAATGCAGCCGGGGTCGGTTCGCCGTATTTTTTCTGCAGGTCTTTTTCCAGGGAACCGGCGTTGACCCCGATACGGATCGGGATCCCGCGATCACGGGCAGCATCCACCACCGCGCGTACCCGGTCTTCACGACCGATATTGCCCGGGTTGATGCGCAGGCAATCGACGCCCAGTTCGGCCACGCGCAGCGCGATCCTGTAGTCGAAGTGGATGTCGGCCACCAGCGGTACCTTGACCTGCTGCTTGATCCGGCCGAACGCCTCGGCGGCGTCCATGTCCGGCACCGAAACCCGCACGATATCGACACCGGCGGCTTCCAGGCGGTTGATCTGGGCGACGGTTGCGGCCACGTCGTTGGTGTCGCTGTTGGTCATGCTCTGCACCGCAATCGGGGCATCGCCTCCGACCGGTACCGAGCCGACCCAGATCTTGCGGGATTCGCGACGCTTGATTGGAGATTCGCCGTGCATGACTTATTGACCTAACTTCAGGCGAGCAGTCTCGCCGCTGGTGAACGGGGCGATATCCACCGCCTGACCGTTGTAAGTGATTTGTGCGCCACGGGCATAGCCCAGACGTACGGCAAAAGGCGGCTTGCCGCTGACATCGACATTTTCACCCTTGCGCTTGAGGGCGCTGAGCAGAACCTTGCCGTTGGCATCGATGACCTGGGCCCAGCAGTCGGCACTGAACTGGATCTGTACCTGGCCCGCGCCTGCAACTGCAGTTGCCGCTGCGCTGCCCGGAGCAACCGCAGCAGCAGGCGCGGTCGGCGTGACAGGCGCTTGCGCCACGGCAGCCGGTGCGACAGGCGCCGGAGCCGGCGCGTTGTGCACAGGAGCTGCGGGGACGGACGCAGTGGCAGCCGGCGCCGGCGCGGTCGAAACGGCTGGGGCGGCAGGAGTCTCGCTCGCTGCCTGGCCTTCGCTTTGAGCGGCGTTGTCCAGCGCTTCGCTCTGCCCCTCGGCAACCGCCTGGTCTTCGGGCTCGTCGATAGGATGAATCTGGGTAGTGCCGTCGGCGCCTTCGACCTCGACATGCTCGGGGCTCAGGGAGACCGGCTCCTTGCCGCGCTGGGAGGACTGATCCTGCCACCAGATGAAACCGCCACCAACCACCGCCACCAGCAGCAGCAAACTGACAATGCGCAAGATAGTGTGGGAAACCCGCACCGGCTCTTCGATGCGCCCCAGGGCATGGACGCTGCTGCCCTGGGAGTCGGTACCGGTGTATTGATCGAACTCCTGGACCAGTACCGCCTGATCCATGCCCAGCAATTTGGCGTAGGCACGAATATAGCCACGGGCGAAAGTGTGCCCCGGCAGCTTGTCGAAGGCGCCAGCTTCCAGGTTGCTCAGGGAGCTCACGGTGAGGTTGAGCTTGTGGGCCACTTCGGCCAGCGACCAACCATTGCTTTCGCGGGCCTGACGCAGGGTCTCACCGGGGTTTACGCGAGTCACTGCTTGAACTTCGGGATGGGCCGCTTTCATCATTGCTCCGACAGGTATTGCTGATATTCCGGCGTACCGGGATAAAGTCGTTTTAGTTGCAGACCGTAACTGGCGGCCTTGTCGCGATCTTCGAACACCGTTGCCAGCCGAACGCCGAGCAATAGACTACGTGCATTTTGCTCGCCGAGCAGGCTAAAACGATCGTAATAGTCGCGCGCGGGCACATAATGCCTGTCTTCGTAAGACAACTCAGCCATTTCCAGCAATGCACGGGGCTGTTGATGATTGAGACGCAAGGCCTTTTCCAGCTGCAGCTGGGCCAGATCACGCTGGCCAAGCCTTGAAGCGGTCATGCCGAGGTTTTCAAACACTCGGGAACGTTCGGGGTACAGAGTATCAGCAGCGGCTTGCTCAAAGCGCTGATAAGCCTCTTTGTAACGTTTTTCCTGGAACAGAAAGCTGCCGTAGTTATTGAGGATCCGGGCACTGTCCGGACGCGCCGCCAGGGCCTGGCGAAAATGCTCGTCGGCCAGGGCCGGTTCCATCTCGGCCTGGAACACCAGTGCAAGGGCAGCATTGGCGTCGGCATCGGCGGGGGCCAGTTCCAGGGCTTTCTTCAGTGGCACCTTGGCCCGCTCGCTCATGCCCTGCTGCAAGTAGCCCAGGCCCAACTGCACATAGGCCTCGCGCGCCTCGTCGCGCCCCTTGCTGGTGTTCATCGGGTTGGAATCACCCGACAGAACACAGCCAGCACATAGGCTGGCAACAAGCAGGAGCAGCGCAAAGCGCAGGGCCATGGAGATCCTCTCTCAGGTACGGGTTGCGGCGCTTTGCGGCATATCGGCGTCGGCGCTCAACTCACGCACGGCGATATAGCGTTCGCTACGACGGGTGCGGTCCAGCACCTGCCCGACCAACTGACCGCAGGCGGCATCGATGTCTTCACCACGCGTGGTGCGCACGGTGACGTTGAAACCGGCGTGATGCAGCTGGTCCTGGAAGCGACGAATGGCATTGTTGCTCGGACGCTCGTACCCGGAATGCGGGAACGGGTTGAACGGGATCAGGTTGATCTTGCACGGTACATCCTTGAGCAGCTCGATCATCTCCACCGCGTGCTCAAGCTTGTCGTTGACGTCTTTGAGCAGGGTGTACTCGATGGTCAGCACACGCTTCTCACCCAGGGCCGACATGTAGCGCTGGCAGGACTCGAGCAGCATCTTCAGCGGGTACTTCTTGTTGATCGGTACCAGCTGGTTGCGCAGCGCATCATTGGGTGCGTGCAGAGACAACGCCAGCGAGACGTCGATGTGCTTGGCCAGCTCATCGATCATCGGCACCACGCCGGAGGTCGACAGGGTCACCCGGCGCTTGGAGATGCCGTAGCCCAGGTCGTCCATCATCAGGTGCATGGCAGCGATGACGTTGTCGAAGTTCAGCAGCGGCTCACCCATGCCCATCATCACCACGTTGGTGATGGCACGGTCGACGGTCGCCGGGACGCTGCCAAAGGATTTGTTGGCAATCCACACCTGGCCGATGACTTCGGCGGCGGTGAGGTTGCTGTTGAAGCCTTGCTTGCCGGTGGAGCAGAAACTGCAATCCAGGGCACAGCCCGCCTGGGACGAAACGCACAGAGTGCCGCGCTTGCCCTGGGGAATGTAGACGGTCTCGACGCAGCTGCCGGACGCCACGCGCACCACCCATTTACGGGTGCCGTCGCTGGAGATGTCCTCGCTGACCACTTCCGGACCGCGAATCTCGGCAACAGCCTTGAGCTTTTCGCGCAAGGCCTTGCCGACATTCGTCATGGCGTCGAAATCATCGACGCCAAAGTGGTGAATCCATTTCATTACCTGACCGGCACGGAAACGCTTCTCCCCGATTGAGTCGAAGAATTTCTCCATTTCCGGTTGAGTAAGCCCCAACAGGTTAGTTTTGCCGATCGATGCAGTCATGGTTTCACCTCTCACGCGCAAGCCTTACTCAGCGAGCGGTTACTTCAGTAGCTGCGAAGAAGTAAGCGATTTCGCGAGCAGCGGCAGCTTCGGAGTCCGAACCGTGAACGGCGTTGGCGTCGATGGACTCGGCGAAGTCAGCACGGATGGTGCCGGCAGCAGCTTCTTTAGGGTTGGTAGCGCCCATCAGCTCACGGTTGCGAACGATGGCGTTTTCGCCTTCCAGAACCTGAACAACAACCGGGCCGGAAGTCATGAAGGCAACCAGTTCGCCGAAGAAGCCACGCTCGCTGTGCTCAGCGTAGAAGCCTTCAGCTTCAGCCTTGGACAGTTGCTTCATTTTCGAAGCTACAACGCGCAGGCCGGCTTCTTCAAAACGGGAAACGATCTTGCCGATAACGTTTTTTGCAACAGCGTCAGGCTTGATGATGGAGAAAGTACGTTGAACAGCCATGGTGTAACTCCAGAAACGGTGATTAAAGCGAAAAATTAAACCCGCGAATTATACGCGGGTTTATAGGGATTGCCTAACTGCGTAGCCCGCGGATTCAGTCAGCTTCGTCGATCCAGGCGGCCTGAATTGCTTCAAGAACCTTCTCGCCTCCGCGAGCCGGATCGTCGCTGAACTCCGGCAGTGCCAGAACCCATTGGTGCAGATCGACAAAGTTCACATAACGCGGATCCACATCCGGCTTGGACTCAGCCAGTTGGATCGCGATTTCCAGTACATCAACCCACTTGAGGCTCATGCCAGTTCCTTGAAATCAGTGCGGCGCTTCGGCTGCATGGTTGAGCGAGTATTTTGGAATTTCGACGGTCAGGTCTTCATCGCCGACGATGGCCTGGCAGGACAGGCGCGACTGCGCTTCCAGGCCCCAGGCCTTGTCCAGCAGGTCTTCTTCCAGCTCGTCAGCCTCGTTCAGCGAGTCGAAGCCTTCACGAATGATGCAATGGCAGGTGGTGCAGGCACAGACGCCGCCACAGGCACTTTCGATCTCGATGTGGTTGTCATGCGCCACCTCGAGCACCGAGACGCCAGGCTCGACCTCTACAACCAGGCCGTCCGGACAGAACACGGCGTGTGGCAGAAAAATGATCTGCGGCATCAGTTATTCCTCGATTTCATTCAGGTTGCGCCCCGCCAGCGCGGCTTTCACCGTCGAATCCAGGCGTCGGGCAGCAAAGGCATCGGTCACTTGCGACAGACGCTTGGTCTGCTGCTCGATGGCATAACCATCGGTGCCACGCATCAATTCACTCAATTCCTGCATCTGCAGCTCGATAACCATGCGCTCTTCGGCGTCCAGCAGACGCTCGCCATCGGCGTCCAAGGCACCTTGCACCGCCTCGATCAGGCGCTGAGCATCAACCTGCTGCTCGCGCAGTACACGGGCCACCTTGTCGTCGCCGGCGTACTGGAAGGAATCCTTGAGCATCTTGGCGATCTCGCCGTCGGTCAGACCGTAGGATGGCTTGACCTGGATGCTGGCTTCGACGCCCGAACCCAGCTCTCGCGCAGAAACGCTGAGCAGGCCATCGGCGTCGACCTGGAAGGTCACGCGGATCTTCGCCGCACCGGCCACCATCGGTGGGATGCCGCGCAATTCGAAACGCGCCAGGGAGCGGCAGTCGCTGATCAGCTCGCGCTCGCCCTGCAGCACATGAACCATCATGGCCGTCTGGCCATCCTTGTAGGTGGTGAAGTCCTGGGCACGGGCAACCGGAATGGTGGTGTTGCGCGGAATCACCTTCTCCATCAGCCCGCCCATGGTTTCCAACCCCAGGGACAGCGGAATCACGTCCAGCAGCAGCAATTCGCCGCCTTCGCGCTTGTTGCCGGCCAAGGTATCGGCCTGGATCGCGGCCCCAATGGCCACCACTTGATCCGGATCGATCTCGGTCAACGGCTGGCGACCGAACATTTCAGCCACCGCCTCACGCACACGCGGCACACGAGTCGAACCGCCCACCATGACCACCGCCTGCACTTCATCCAATTCGACATTGGAATCGCGTACAGCACGACGACAGGCCTTGAGGCTGCGGGCAACCATCGGCTCGATCAGGGCGTCGAAGGCGTCGCGAGTCAGGGTGGCACGCCAATCGCCATACACCACTTCCACGGACGCGGCGCCGGTCAAGGCTTCCTTGGCCGCACAAGCGGCTTGCAACAGACTGCGCTGGGTACCCGGGTCGAGGTCGGCGGACAGGCCCGCGCCCTCGATGATCCAGCCGGCAATGGCGTGATCGAAGTCATCGCCGCCCAGGGCAGTATCGCCACCGGTAGCCAAGACTTCGAAGACGCCGCCGGTCAGGCGCAGAATGGAAATATCGAAGGTGCCGCCACCCAAGTCATAGATCGCCACCACGCCTTCGGCATGCTGATCCAGACCATAAGCCACAGCCGCCGCGGTCGGCTCGTTGAGCAGGCGCAGCACATTTAGGCCGGCCAGCTTGGCCGCATCCTTGGTGGCTTGGCGCTGGGCGTCGTCGAAATAGGCAGGAACGGTGATGACCGCACCTACCAGCTCGCCACCCAGGGCCGCCTCAGCACGCTGACGCAGCACCTTGAGCACTTCAGCCGATACCTCCACCGGGCTTTTCGGCCCCTGGATGGTCTCGATGAACGGCATGTGCGACTCGCCCTCGACGAAGCGATAGGGCAGTTGCTCACCCAGCTGCTTGACGTCGGACAGGCCACGCCCCATCAGGCGCTTGACCGAAAGCACGGTGTTCAAAGGGTCGGTAGGTGCAGCCAGGCGGGCAGACTCGCCCACCTCGACGCGGTCGGCGTGATAACGCACCGCGGACGGCAGAATCACCTGCCCCTGCGCGTCGGCCAGCGGCTCGGAAAGACCACTGCGCAAGGCAGCGACCAGCGAATTGGTAGTGCCCAAGTCGATCCCCACAGCCAGGCGACGCTGGTGCGGTTGAGGACTTTGGCCGGGTTCGGCGATCTGCAGTAGGGCCATGCTTATCTGGACTTATCTGTATATCAGGCGTGCGACCGGAGCGGCACTGGGTTAATCGTCGAGGCGCTCTTCTAACTGGCGCACTTCGTAGGTGAGCTTGTCGAGGAACTGCATGCGCCGCATCAGGCGCTCGGCCTGCTCGCGTTGCGCCGCATCATCCCAACAGGCTGCGAAGCTTTCATTCAGTTCATCCTGGGCTGTCTTGAGCCGACGCTTGAATGCCGCCACTCCGGCCAGGTCGGCGCTGTCCTGCAAATCCTCGAGTTCTTCGCGCCATTGCATCTGCTGCAGAAGAAACTCCGGATCATGCACCGTGACTTCCAGCGGCAACTCGCCGCCATTCAAAGCCAGCAGGTAACGGGCGCGCTTGGGCGGGCTCTTGAGGGTCTGGTAAGCCTCGTTGAGGCTTGCCGACTGCTCCAGGGCCAGGCGCTGCTCGCGCTCGGAAGCATCGGCAAAACGGTCTGGATGAACCCCACGCGCCAACTCGCGGTAGCGCGCGGCCAACTGCTCGAGATCCAGGCGGAAGCTCGGTTGCAGCTCAAATAAAGCGAAATGACAAGGAGTACCCACGACAAGCCTCAGATGTTGAAGCTTTCGCCGCAGCCACACTCACCGCGCACGTTGGGGTTGTTGAACTTGAAGCCTTCGTTCAACCCTTCCTTGACGAAATCAAGTTCGGTGCCGTCCAGATAGGTCAGGCTTTTCGGATCGATGATCACTTTCTCGCCGTGACTCTCGAATACCTGATCGTCCTCGCCAATCTCGTCGACGAACTCCAGCACGTAGGCAAGGCCGGAACAGCCCGTGGTGCGAACACCCAGACGAATCCCATCACCCTTGCCGCGCCCGTTGAGGGAGCGTCGCACGTGTTGAGCAGCCGCTTCTGTCATGCTGATAGCCATCGTGACTCCTTACTTGTCGCCAAATCTGTGAAAGCCGATCGGTCAGATCAGGCCTTTCTTCTGCTTGTAGTCGCGTACGGCGGCCTTGATGGCGTCTTCGGCGAGTACCGAGCAGTGAATCTTCACGGGAGGCAGGGCCAGCTCTTCAGCCAGCTGGGTGTTCTTGATGGTTTCGGCTTCATCCAGGGTCTTGCCCTTCATCCACTCAGTGGCCAGGGAGCTGGAAGCAATGGCGGAACCGCAGCCATAGGTCTTGAACTTGGCGTCTTCGATGATGCCCTGCTCATTGACCTTGATCTGCAGGCGCATCACGTCGCCGCAGGCAGGAGCGCCGACCATGCCGGTGCCGACATCCGGATCTTCCGCGTTCATCTTGCCGACGTTGCGCGGGTTCTCGTAGTGGTCGATGACCTTTTCGCTGTAAGCCATGATTCTTAATCCTCACTCATCAGAGAGTCGCTCTTGGGTTCTGCAAATCGCCGTTATCGGTACGCTCTACAGAACCCTGTGCGGCGACTTATATTCAGTGCGCCGCCCACTCGATCTTCGAGATATCGACGCCATCTTTGTACATGTCCCACAGCGGCGACAGAGCGCGCAGCTTGGTAACGGCTTCGCAGACTTTCTGCGCCGCGTAATCGATTTCTTCTTCAGTGGTGAAGCGGCCGAAGGTGAAGCGGATCGAGCTGTGAGCCAGCTCGTCGTTGCGACCCAGGGCACGCAGCACGTAGGAAGGCTCCAGGGAGGCCGAAGTACAGGCCGAACCGGAAGACACTGCCAGGTCCTTGAGGGCCATGATCAGCGACTCGCCTTCAACGTAGTTGAAGCTCAGGTTCAGGTTGTGCGGTACGCGGGCAGTCATGCTGCCGTTGATGTACAGCTCTTCCAGGTGCTCGACCTGCTTGTAGAAGCGGTCGCTCAGGACCTTGATGCGCAGGTTCTCGGCAGCCATGTCTTCCTTGGCCACGCGGAAGGCTTCGCCCATGCCGACGATCTGGTGAGTAGCCAGGGTGCCGGAACGCATGCCGCGCTCGTGACCACCGCCGTGCATGGTGGCTTCCAGGCGCACCCGCGGCTTGCGGCTGACGTACAGCGCGCCGATCCCTTTCGGGCCGTAGGTCTTGTGGGCGGAGAAGGACATCAGGTCGACCTTCAGGGCCTGCAGGTCGATGTCGACCTTGCCGGTGGACTGAGCGCCGTCGACGTGGAACAACACGCCCTTGGAGCGGGTCAGTTCGCCGATGGCAGCGATGTCGTTGATGGTGCCGATCTCGTTGTTCACATGCATGATCGAAACCAGGATGGTGTCGTCACGCAGGGCTGCTTCGACCATGGCCGGAGTGATGAGGCCGTCTTCGCCCGGCTCGATGTAGGTCACTTCGAAGCCTTCACGCTCGAGTTGGCGCATGGTGTCCAGGACAGCCTTGTGCTCGATCTTCGAGGTGATCAGGTGCTTGCCCTTGGTGTGGTAGAAATGCGCGACACCCTTGATTGCCAGGTTGTCGGATTCGGTAGCACCGGAAGTCCAGACGATTTCACGCGGGTCGGCGTTAACCAGGTCGGCCACTTGGCGACGGGCGTTTTCCACCGACTCTTCGGCTTTCCAGCCAAACACGTGGGAGCGGGACGCCGGGTTACCGAAGTTCCCGTCGACCAGCAGGCATTCACTCATTTTCTGCGCGACGCGCGGATCAACCGGGGTGGTCGCTGAGTAATCAAGGTAAATCGGCAATTTCATGGACTCTCTCCTAAATCAGGCTGGCTGGCGTGCCGCTAGCTCTTTGGCTGTCATTCGACGGCGGACGCTTCAATCTTGTCCAGGCGCGGCGCCTTGCCATTACAACGGCGCTGGTCCTGACGCTGGGCTACTTCTTGCACCTCACGGCGAGTGACAAGGTCAGCCAAGCTGATACCGCTTAGAAATTCGTGGATCTGCAGGCTCAGATCGCACCACAGGTGGTGCGTCAGGCAGGTGTCGCCGGCATGGCAATCACCCAGCCCCTGGCATTTGGTTGCATCGACCGATTCGTTCACCGCATCGATCACCTGGGCCACCTGGATCCCCTGCATGTCGCGGGACAGCTGATAGCCGCCACCAGGACCCCGGACGCTGGACACAAGATTGCTACGGCGCAATTTGGCGAAAAGCTGTTCGAGATAGGACAGGGAAATGCCTTGGCGCTCGGAGATATCGGCCAGGGAGACCGGGCCATGTTGCGCGTGCAACGCCAGATCGAGCATGGCGGTCACGGCGTATCGGCCTTTAGTAGTCAGTCGCATGGACAAGTACCACGGAGTTTCGGAATGGAGGCGAGTATGCAATACCCGAGTAATCAGGTCAACTATAAGACCAACTACTTTAGTCGGATTTACCCGCAAAAGAGCGCGCGAATCATAGCAAAGTCTGCGACGTAATGGCACAGCGCGATGGCAACAACTGACCCGCGGGTCGCTTATGGCATCTCGGGGGCTTTTTCGCCGGCAAACCGGCTCCTGCAGGAGAAGCCGGTTTGCGGGGCATCAGCCGACCTGGCTGTCGCCCTTGCCCTTGACTTCAGCGAAGTCTTCTTCACGCAGGGCAGGCAAGTCCTTGGCGCAGTAGTCACTGCCCAGATCCTTCAGCGCGCCACACATCCCCTCTAGACGACCATCGACCGCTTGCAGGTGATCAAGCAACTGACCAATGGCCCGCGCCACGGGGTCAGGCATGTCTTCGCTGACGCCATAGGCATCGAAGCCGAGCTTTTCCGCCATGGCCTTGCGCTTGGCTTCCTGCTCATCATTGGATTTCATGATGATCCGCCCCGGAATCCCCACTACGGTCGCACCGGCCGGCACTGCCTTGGTCACCACGGCATTGGAACCGACCTTGGCCCCGGCCCCGACCGTGAACGGCCCCAGCACCTTGGCGCCAGCCCCCACCACCACACCATCTTCCAGGGTCGGGTGGCGCTTGCCTTTATTCCAACTGGTGCCACCCAGGGTCACCCCCTGGTAAAGCGTGACGTCATCACCGATCTCGGCGGTTTCGCCAATGACGATGCCCATTCCATGGTCAATAAAGAAGCGACGACCGACCTTGGCCCCCGGATGAATCTCGATCCCGGTCAGCCAGCGCCCGAAGTTCGAGACCAGCCGCGCCAGCCACTTCCAGCCCATCCCCCACAAGGCGCCGGACAGGCGATGGATCCAGATCGCATGCATCCCCGGGTAGCAGGTCAGCACCTCAAAGGCGTTGCGCGCTGCCGGGTCACGATGGAAAACACTTTGGATATCTTCACGCAGACGTTCGAACATCACTGATCCTTCCGCTTCTGTAGCTCCCCACGAGCCGCTTTCTGGGTTTCCGTGAGGATGCCTCGCAATATATTCATTTCCGCCCGGCTGACCGAGCTGCGACCGTACAACCGACGCAAGCGCGCCATCAAGTGTCGAGGTTTCTCCGGATCGAGGAAGTCGATGGCCACCAGGGTTTGCTGCAGGTGCTCGTAGAACCGCTCCAGCTCATCCATGGTTGCCAGCTCATCACTGCGCGGCGACGCCACCTCATCCTTCTCCACCTTGCTCGGCTGGCCCTGGGCTGCCAACCAGGACATGCGCACTTCATAGGTCAGCACTTGCACCGCCGTGGCCAGGTTCAACGAGCTGAACTCCGGATCCGACGGGATATG
The DNA here is from genome assembly GCF_059418825.1 of Pseudomonas sp. GW821-FHT07F01. NCBI lineage: Bacteria > Pseudomonadati > Pseudomonadota > Gammaproteobacteria > Pseudomonadales > Pseudomonadaceae > Pseudomonas > Pseudomonas sp. GW821-FHT07F01. Next base: position 260,046 of record NZ_JBWKQO010000005.1, on the reverse strand, counting down.
CACATGGAAATGACATCGCTGCAGTTCGTCATTGGTCAGGCCGGAATCTTCACGACCGAACACCAGAGCGATCTGCGCCCCCTGCCCGGCCTCCTCCACGACCTTGAGGCCCGACTCGCGGGGATCCAGCAGCGGCCAGGGAATGCGCCGATCACGAGCGCTGGTGCCGAACACCAGGGTGCAACCCGCCAGAGCATCCTCCAGCGTCGCCACCACCCGGGCATTTTCGAGAATATCGGTGGCACCAGAAGCCCGCGCATCCGCCTCATGGGACGGAAATACCCGCGGCTCCACCAGCACCAGCCGCGACAAGCCCATGTTCTTCATGGCACGCGCAGCCCCGCCGATATTGCCCGGATGACTGGTATTGACCAGGACGACACGAATGTTCTGCAGCAAGGGAGGCGCTCTCGGACACGGGAAGGGGGAGCAAATATTACAGAACAGGCTGCACCACCGCCTCAAAAATAACCATCTGCCAATTCCGCTGCCTTATTGAGAGCCCGTGACAGGAGCGGCCAATACCCGCTGACGAAATGCGCCACACAGCGGATCAATGCAATCAAAGCGAACGCCGACCTTCATCTGCAAAAGTTTTCTGCTAGAATGCTCGGCTTTCTTTAACAACCTTAGGTGACCTATCCATGCAGCCAATGCTGAATATCGCGCTGCGCGCCGCCCGCAGCGCCAGTGAATTGATTTTCCGCTCCATCGAGCGCCTGGATACCATCAAGGTCGACGAAAAAGACGCCAAAGACTACGTATCCGAAGTTGATCGCGCTGCCGAGCAGAAGATCATCGACGCGCTGCGCAAAGCCTACCCGACCCACGCCATCCTCGGCGAAGAAACCGGCCTGCACGCCGGCAGCGGCGAAGGCGAAGACTACCTGTGGATCATCGACCCGCTGGACGGCACCACCAACTTCCTGCGTGGCATCCCGCACTTTGCCGTGAGCATCGCCTGCAAATACCGTGGCCGCCTGGAACACGCCGTGGTTCTGGACCCGGTTCGCCAGGAAGAATTCACCGCCAGCCGTGGCCGCGGTGCCCAGCTGAACGGTCGTCGCCTGCGGGTCAGCGGCCGCACCAGCCTGGACGGCGCCCTGCTGGGCACCGGCTTCCCCTTCCGTGACGACCAGATGGACAACCTGGACAACTACCTGGGCATGTTCCGCGCCCTGGTCGGCCAGACTGCAGGCATCCGTCGCGCTGGCGCAGCAAGCTTGGACCTGGCCTACGTCGCCGCCGGTCGCTTTGACGCCTTCTGGGAATCGGGCCTGTCCGAATGGGACATGGCAGCAGGCGCCCTGCTGATCCAGGAAGCCGGCGGCCTGGTGAGCGACTTCACCGGCGGTCACGACTTCCTGGAAAAAGGCCACGTCGTGGCCGGCAACACCAAATGCTTCAAGGCAGTTCTGACCGCCATCCAGCCGCACCTGCCGGCTTCGCTGAAGCGCTAAGCACCAGCGACAAAAAAAGCACCCCAAGGGGTGCTTTTTTTATGCCCGCAATTGCCGTAGAAGCTAGCTTGCCGGCGAATGGGACCTTGAGATCGCCTTCGCCGGCAAACAGGCTCCTGCAATTGAGGGTTACTGGCCGGGCTGATTCTGGTTCTGACCGAGAATCAGGCGCCCTTCTTTATCCACCGGAATCTGGTTGCCCGGATCCCGATCCATACGCACCTGGCCCTGCTTGCCACCCAGGTCGTACTTCACGTCATAACCAACGATCTTGTCACTGATGTCATTGACCGTGTTACAGCGAGTCTGGGTGGTGGTGTAGGTATCACGCTCCTGCATGCCTTCCTGCACCTTGTTCCCCGCATAGCCCCCACCAACAGCACCGGCAACCGTGGCGAGTTTCTTGCCATTGCCATTACCGATCATGCTGCCCAACAGGCCACCGCCCACTGCGCCAGCCACGGTGCCCAGGATCTGATGCTCATCCTTGACCGGGCGCTGCCGGGTCACGGCGACGTCCTTGCAGACTTCCCGCGGGGTCTTGATCTGTTGCTTGACCGGCTGAACGGCCAGCACTTGCGCATACTCAGGGCCGCTTTTAACCAGGCTGTAGGTGGCAACAGCACCCCCGGCGGTGACACCGACAGCACCCAATACCGCACCAACCAGCAACGACTTGTTCACGTGAACCTCCTGACCATACATGCGGGTCAAAAGCCCGCGCTTCTCCCAGCCTTGGAGCAAAAAAAAAGGCGCGAGTTCAACACTCGCGCCTTTTTAACTGACAGCCGGAACAGGTCAGGCCATCAAGGACGGTCGTCCACTTCCTTCTCGGTATTGGCCGGAGGAATCAGGTCTTCACTGTTCAGGTTCAGCCAGATCAGCACCACGTTGGCGATGTAGATCGACGAGTAGGTACCCGCCAACACACCGACGAACAGGGCGATGGAGAAGCCCCACAGGTTGTCGCCACCGAAGAACAGCAGGGCCACGATCGCCAGCAGGGTGGAGATCGAAGTAGCCATGGTGCGCAGCAGGGTCTGGGTGGTCGAGATGTTGATGTTCTCGATCAGGCTGGCCTTGCGCAGCACACGGAAGTTCTCACGCACCCGGTCGAACACCACGATGGTGTCGTTGAGCGAGTAACCGATGATCGCCAGTACCGCCGCCAGCACCGTCAGGTCGAAGGTGATCTGGAAAAACGACAGGATACCCACGGTCACGATCACGTCGTGGATCAGCGAGACGATGGCACCGACCGCGAACTTCCACTGGAAGCGGAACGCCAGGTAGATGAGGATGCCGCCCAGCGCCATGAGCATGCCGAGGCCACCCTGGTCGCGCAGCTCTTCACCCACCTGCGGGCCGACGAACTCGACGCGCTTGACCTGCGCCGGGTTGTCACCGCCAACCTTCTGCAGCGCTTCAGCCACCTGGTGGCCCAGCTGCGGGTCTTCGCCCGGCATCCGCACCAGCAGGTCGGTGGTCGCACCGAAACTCTGCACGATGGCTTCGTGATAACCGGCGTCGTTCAGCTGCGAACGCACCTTCATCACGTCTGCCGGACGCTCGTAGGTCAGCTCGATGAGCGTGCCGCCGGTGAAGTCCAGACCGTAGTTCAAGCCTTTGTGGAACCAGCTGAACAACGCCAGGATGGTGAGCAGCACAGTGACGCCGAACGCAACGTTGCGCACGCCCATGAAGTTAATAGTACGTAACATGGCAGCCCCTTAAATCCACAACTTCTTGAAGTCACGACCGCCGAAGATCAGGTTGACCATCGCGCGGGTCAGCCAGATGGCCGTGAACATCGAGGTAAAGATCCCGAGGGACATGGTCACCGCAAAGCCCTTGACCGGGCCGGTGCCCATGGCAAAGAGGATGCCACCCACCAGCAATGTGGTCAGGTTGGAGTCCAGAATCGCGGTGAATGCCCGGCCGAAGCCTTCGTTGATTGCTCGCTGCACGGTCATGCCGGCGGCGATCTCTTCACGTATCCGCGAGAAGATCAGCACGTTGGCGTCCACCGCCATGCCCATGGTCAGCACGATACCGGCGATACCCGGCAGGGTCAGCGTAGCCCCCAGCAGGGACATCAGGGCCAGCAGCAACACCATGTTCAAGGCCAGCGCCACAGTGGCGATCACCCCGAAGAAGCGGTAGATGGCGATGATGAACAGCGACACGAACAGCATGCCCCACAGCGACGCATCGATACCCTTGGTGATGTTGTCAGCACCCAGGCTCGGACCGATTGTGCGCTCTTCAGCGAAGTACATCGGCGCCGCCAGACCACCGGCACGCAACAGCAGCGCCAGTTCGGAGGATTCGCCCTGGCCATTGAGGCCAGTGATACGGAACTGGCTGCCCAGCGGCGACTGGATGGTCGCCAGGCTGATGATCTTCTTCTCTTCCTTGAACGCCTGGACCGGCACGTCCTTCTCGACGCCGTCGACCACCTGCTTGGTATAGGTGGTGATCGGCTTCTGCTCGATGAAGATCACCGCCATGCTGCGACCGACGTTGCTGCGGGTCGAACGGTTCATCAGCTCGCCACCGTGGCCATCAAGCTTGATGTTCACCTGTGGGCGGCCATGCTCGTCGTAACCGGCCTGGGCATCGGTCACCTGGTCACCGGTGATGATCAGGCCACGCTCGATCTGCGCTGGAGGACGATTGCCCTCACGGAACTCGAAGGACTCGGAAGTCGCCTTGGAAGCACCCGGCTCGGCGGCCAGACGGAACTCCAGGTTGGCGGTCTTGCCCAGGATCCGCTTGGCTTCAGCGGTGTCCTGCACGCCCGGCAGCTCAACCACGATACGGTTGGCACCCTGGCGCTGAACCAGAGGCTCGGCCACACCCAGCTCGTTGACCCGGTTACGCACGGTGGTCAAGTTCTGCTTGATGGAGTATTCGCGGATTTCCGCCAGCTTGGCTGGGGTCATCGCCAGACGCAGCACCGGTTGGCCATTGAGGTCGGCCGGTACGATATCGAAATCATTGAAGTTCTTGCGAATCAGCGAACGGGCCTGCTCACGGCTGTCTTCATCGCTGAAGCCCAGCTGGATGGCGCCATTGAGCTGCGGCAGGCTGCGATAGCGCAGGCGCTCTTTGCGCAGCAGGCTCTTGACGTCGCCTTCATAGACTTTCAGGCGGGCGTCGAGGGCTTTGTCCATGTCCACTTCCAGCAGGAAGTGCACACCACCGGACAAGTCCAGACCCAGTTTCATCGGGTGCGCACCGAGGTTGCGCAGCCATTGCGGAGTGGTTTGCGCCAGGTTCAACGCCACCACATAGTCATCGCCCAGCGCCTTGCGCACTACATCCTTGGCCGGAAGCTGGTCTTCCTTGTTGGTCAAGCGCAGCAGGCCACCCTTGCCGTTGGCGGCAATGGAAGAAGCCTTGACGTTGATGCCGGCGTCGGTGAGCGCTTTGCTCGCACGATCCAGATCCGCCTGAGTGACCTGCAACGCGGTACTCGCGCCACTGACCTGAATGGCCGGATCATCAGGGTATAGATTGGGAGCGGAATAAATAAAACCGATCGCCAGCACCGCCAGGATCAGTAGGTACTTCCACAGAGGATATTTGTTCAGCATCACGCCGCCCGTTTATGACGCGGGGCGCCTTGCGCGCCCCGTCGATTGGTAAAAGATGAAACTTAGATCGCTTTCAGCGTGCCTTTTGGCAGCGTGGCAGCGATCGCGCCCTTCTGGAACTTCAGTTCAACGGAGTCCGACACTTCCAGAACCACGAAGTCATCGGTCACTTTGTTGATCTTGCCGGCAATACCGCCGGTGGTCACAACTTCGTCGCCTTTCTGCAGGCTACCCAGCAGGTTCTTCTGCTCTTTGGCGCGCTTGGCCTGTGGGCGCCAGATCATCAGATAGAAGATGACCAGGAAGCCGACCAGGAAAATCCACTCGAAACCAGTGCCAGCAGGACCGGCAACGGCAGGTGCAGCGGCGTCCGCATACGCGGCAGGGATCAAAAAGCTCATTTAACACTCCGATAATTTCAGAATTTAGTGTCTTAACGTCTTTAGAACTTATTCTAAAGGCGGCACGGGTAACCCGCGTTTGGCATAGAAGGAATCGACAAAGGCGGCCAATGTACCTTGTTGAATAGCCTCGCGCAAACCAGCCATAAGACGCTGGTAATGGCGCAAATTATGGATGGTATTGAGCATACTCCCGAGCATTTCCCCACACTTGTCCAAGTGGTGCAGATAAGCACGGGAGAAGTTCTGGCAGGTGTAGCAATCACAAGTTGGGTCCAGCGGCGAATCATCATGGCGATGGAACGCGTTACGGATCTTCAGCACGCCTGTATCGATGAACAGATGCCCATTGCGGGCATTGCGGGTTGGCATCACGCAATCGAACATGTCCACACCGCGGCGCACACCCTCAACCAGATCTTCCGGCTTGCCAACTCCCATAAGGTAACGAGGTTTGTCGGCTGGCATCTGGCCTGGCAGGTAGTCCAGGACCTTGATCATTTCATGCTTGGGCTCGCCCACCGACAGGCCGCCAATGGCCAGGCCGTCGAAGCCGATCTTGTCCAGGCCTTCCAGGGAGCGCATGCGCAGGTCCTGGTGCATGCCGCCCTGGACGATACCGAACAGCGCCGCGGTGTTGTCGCCGTGGGCATTCTTCGAGCGCTGGGCCCAGCGCAGGGACAGCTCCATGGAGATTCGCGCCACGTCTTCATCAGCCGGGTACGGCGTGCATTCATCGAAGATCATCACGATGTCCGAACCCAGGTCGCGCTGCACTTGCATCGACTCTTCCGGGCCCATGAACACCTTGGCGCCGTCCACCGGCGAGGCGAAGGTCACGCCCTCTTCCTTGATCTTGCGCATGGCACCCAGGCTGAACACCTGGAAGCCACCGGAGTCGGTCAGAATCGGGCCTTTCCACTGCATGAAATCATGCAGGTCACCGTGGGCCTTGATCACTTCCGTACCCGGGCGCAGCCACAGGTGGAAGGTGTTGCCGAGGATGATTTCGGCGCCGGTAGCGACGATATCCCGCGGCAGCATGCCCTTGACCGTGCCATAGGTGCCCACCGGCATGAAGGCCGGGGTTTCCACCGTGCCGCGGGGGAAGGTCAGGCGACCGCGACGAGCCTTGCCATCAGTGGCCAGGAGCTCGAAGGACATACGACAAGTGCGACTCATACAGTTTCCTCGGGGGCCAGATCCTTGGGAGCGGTCGGCGCGGGATTACGGGTGATGAACATCGCATCACCGTAGCTGAAAAAGCGGTATCCATTTTCCACCGCGGCGCGATAGGCGGCCATGGTTTCGGGATAGCCGGCGAACGCCGAAACCAGCATCAACAGCGTGGATTCCGGCAGATGGAAGTTGGTCACCAGGGCATCGACCACATGGAACGGCCGGCCCGGGTAGATAAAGATGTCGGTGTCGCCACTGAACGGCTTGAGCACGCCATCGCGCGCGGCGCTTTCCAGGGAGCGCACGCTGGTGGTGCCCACTGCCACCACCCGGCCACCGCGAGCCCGGCACGCAGCAACTGCATCCACCACGTCCTGGCCGACTTCCAGCCACTCATGGTGCATATGGTGATCTTGGATGCGCTCGACCCGCACCGGCTGGAAGGTGCCAGCCCCCACGTGCAGGGTGACGAACGCGGTCTCCACGCCCTTGGCGGCAATGGCCTCCAGCAGCGGCTGGTCGAAATGCAGCCCGGCGGTCGGTGCCGCCACCGCGCCCAGGCGCTGGGCGTACACGGTCTGGTAACGCTCGCGATCGGCGCCTTCATCCGGACGGTCTATATAAGGAGGCAACGGCATGTGCCCGACCCGGTCCAGCAGCGGCAGCACTTCTTCGGCAAAGCCCAGCTCGAAGAGCGTGTCATGGCGCGCCAGCATCTCGGCTTCGCCACCGCCGTCGATGAGGATCTTCGACCCAGGCTTGGGCGACTTGCTGGAGCGCACATGGGCCAGCACACGGTGGCTGTCCAGCACCCGCTCGACGAGGATTTCCAGCTTGCCGCCGGAAGCCTTCTGACCGAACAGACGGGCCGGAATCACCCGGGTATTGTTGAACACCATCAGATCGCCCGGGCGCAAATGCTCAAGCAAATCAGTGAATTGACGGTGGGCCAAGGCGCCGGTTGGCCCATCCAGGGTCAACAGACGGCTGCCGCGACGCTCGGCCAGTGGATGGCGGGCGATCAGCGAATCAGGAAGCTCGAAGGTAAAGTCAGCAACGCGCATGATGGGGTTCGTCTAGCAGGGCCGGAAAGTTTAGCGGATTAAGCAAAAATTGACCATGAAAGCCGATTGACCAACGGTAAGCGCCTCTCTATACTTCGCCGCCATTGAGCCCTGATGGCGGAATTGGTAGACGCGGCGGATTCAAAATCCGTTTTCGCAAGAAGTGGGAGTTCGAGTCTCCCTCGGGGCACCAAACATGAAAAAGACCTTGAAATCCAAGGTCTTTTTTTTCGCCTGCAGAAAAGTGCCAGCACGGCGCACACCTCCCGTTGCGGGCCTCTTTCCCGCCCTGCTCAGTCGTACAAGTCCTCCACGTAGTACTCGTAGTTGTCGGCATTCTCCACCGCGTCGCTCGGGCGGTTGGCTCCCAGGTTCTGCGATCCCGCCACGCCGTAGGCGCCGGGGATATCGGTGGTGTGGCCAATGGAATGGGTCAGTTCATGCACCACGGTACCGGCCTGGGTATCGAAACCCACGCGCGGCGGCAGGGCAAAGAATGCCGTGCAGAACCAGGCCTGCACGTCCCCGCGGGCGTTGACGTAGGTGGCGGCGATATCCCCGGGCGCGTCGCAAGGGTCATTCGGGTTGACCCGGCAATAGGCCGTCAGGGTGTTGCCACTGTTGAGCTTGAAACGCACCCCGTCGAGCACTGCACGCACCCGCTGGTAGCGATCCTGGCTGAAGGTACCGAACCAGGTCCGGTAGGCCAGGTCCTGATTGCGGCGAAAGGTCGCTTCATTGTTGTTGACCTGGTTGTAGGCATTGGTCGACCAGGTAGTAGCGACGGCCACGGCATTGCTCACCGCGGTACGGTCAGCCTGGGTGGCACAGGAACCGTCAAACGCCACGTTGATGGCGAGCGCCGATTGCGCCAGCGCACCCAGGCCCAGTAGCAGCAACAGACTTTGCCAGCGACGCGCCAGACGACGGCGGCGTGAATGAACAACGGTATCAGTATCCATATTCAGCATCCTTCCATGCAGGTTCCGAGGAATGTCGCTCCCCCTGCCAGGGGCGACACTCCCATTGGATTCCCGAGGCTCGCGGTGCATCAGCAGGAATTGCTTCCGTAGCCGGCGCCAGGGCCCCGCGCGCCTGATACAAGCATCTCTCGGGCACATCCTTGATGGAGGTCAAAGAGCCGACGTTTGAGGGCCATACACTTGTAAGTGAACATTTGAACGAGACGCACAGGCCCTCCTTATATGAGTGAAGAATCCACCCTCCGCACCCAACCCAAAGCCTTGCCGGAAGCCAGCTCCGCCAGCCCTGCCAAGAGCACCCCGCGCAAACCCGCAACGCCGCGCCCGCGTCGCCCACGCACGGCGAGCAAGGCTGCACCGGTGAAAGCCGCCGAGGCCGAGATCAGCGCCATCAGCCAGAAGCCCATGGCCCTGCAGGTGGCCAGCGCGCCACGCGGCTCCAACGAAGACAGCGTGTCCGCTGCGCTGCCGGGCAATTATCCGTACCGCAACCGCATGCGCCGCGCCGAGTACGAAAAGGCCAAGAACGAACTGCAGATCGAACTGCTCAAGGTGCAAAGCTGGGTCAAGGAAACCGGGCAGCGCATCGTGGTGCTGTTCGAAGGCCGTGACGCTGCTGGCAAGGGCGGCACCATCAAGCGCTTCATGGAACACCTCAACCCCCGCGGCGCGCGGATCGTGGCCCTGGAAAAGCCCTCGGAACAGGAAAAGGGCCAGTGGTACTTCCAGCGCTATATCCAGCACCTGCCCACCGCCGGGGAAATGGTCTTCTTCGACCGCTCCTGGTACAACCGCGCCGGGGTGGAACGAGTGATGGAGTTCTGCTCGCCCCTGCAATACCTGGAGTTCATGCGCCAGACCCCGGAGCTGGAGCGCATGCTGTGCAACAGCGGCATCCTGATGTTCAAGTTCTGGTTCTCGGTGAACCGCGAAGAACAGCTGCGCCGTTTCATCTCCCGTCGGGACGACCCGCTCAAGCACTGGAAGCTCTCGCCCATCGACATCAAGTCCCTGGACAAGTGGGACGAGTACACCGCCGCCAAACAGGCGATGTTCTTCCACACCGACACCGCCGATGCCCCTTGGACGGTGATCAAGTCCGATGACAAGAAGCGCGCGCGAATCAACTGTATCCGCCACTTCCTGCACGAGCTGGACTACCCGGGCAAGGACCTGAAAGTCGCCCATGCCCCGGACCCATTGCTGGTGGGCCGCGCCTCGCGGGTACTGGAAGAGGACGAAGGCACCCAGGCCCAGGCTGCGACAGATCCGCGAGCCACGCGCCTGGCCTTGTCGGCCTGAATTCCGGGCAAAAAAAACTGCGCGCAGACAGGCGGGTCTGTGCGCAGCAAAAGTCGAGCGGATCTATGAATCAGAGCACTGGATCAGCTCGAGGCCTCAGGCAGCCTCGGTCACCGGCGTCACCTTCTCCGGTGGTTTGATAGAGCCGATGTACACCGCAAAGATGGTCAGCAGCGCACCCGCGATCTGCAGCGCCGAGCTGGCCTTGCCGAGAAACGCCACATCGACGAAGTAGGTGATCACCGGCTCCAGCAGCAGGATCAGCCCCGCCAGGCCCAGGCTGATGGCACCGATGGAGCGGTTGACCAGCAACCAGCCCACGAATTGCACCATCACCCCATAGATGATCAGCATCACCAGGGTCTGCCCATCGACGATGGCCAGGCTTTCCCCCATGGCCAGGGCATACACCAGCAGCACCAGCGCGGCCCACAGGCTCAGGTTGAGCATCTGTGCGATCTTGTCGCCCCCACCGTCAGGCAACTGCGTGTTGACCTTGAGGAAATACACGCAAATGGCGTAGGCCAGGCCCGAGAGCACGCCATAGACCACACCCTTGATGCCCACTGCACTGGTCATTTCCGGCAGCAGCAACAGGTACAGGCCGATAAACGCCAGGGTGATGGAGATCAGGAAGTAGATCGACGGCTTCTCCTTGAGCAGGTACAGCCCCAGCAGGGTCATGAAGAACACCTGGCAATTGGTCAGGATCGAGCCGATGCCCGGGCCGACGATGTAGATGCTCTGGTGCCAGAGCACCAGGTCGATGGCCAGGAACACCCCGGCCAGGGCCGTGTACAGCTGCGCCTTGGCGCTCTTGAGCAGCACCGGGATGCGCCGCACCTTGAGCAGCAGGAAGAACAGGATCGAGGCGAACAGCATGCGGTAGAACCCGGCCCCACCGGCGCCGATGTGGGCAAAGGCCACCGCCAGCGCCGACAGGCTGAGCATCAAGCCACCAATGGTCAGCTCGATGATGGCGCGGTTGGTATTAGTCGACATGCGCGACTCCATTAATGAAGACCAGAGGATCGACGTCCTGGTCCGGGTCACTTAACTTGCCCTGCTCCAGCACCTGTTGCATGGCGTCGAAAATGCTCGCCAGGCCGGCCTGCAGCGTTTCGCTGCTGATGGTCAGCGCCGGCATCAGCTTGAGTACCTGGTCCACCGGACCGCAGCGCTCGATGATCAGGCGGCGGGCGAAGCAGGCACGCATCACCGCGGCGGCCTGGGCCGGGTCGTGGAACTCGATGCCGTAGAACAGCCCGCGTCCGCGCACATCCTTGATATGCCCGGCGAAGCGTTCGGTCACTTCAGCCAGCCACTCCTTGAGCTGTGCTTCGTTGGCCTGGATGTGCTTGACCAGGCGGTCGTCGCTCCAGAACTCCTGCACGGTCTTGGTGGCGGCGACAAAGGCCAGGGTGTTGCCGCGGAAAGTGCCGTTGTCCTCGCCAGGGGACCATTGGTCCAGTTCCGGGCGATGCAGCAGCAGGGCGAACGGCAAGCCGTAGCCGCTGAGGGACTTGGACAGGCACACCATGTCCGGGGTGATGCCCGAGGGCTCGAAGCTGAAGAAGGTCCCGGTGCGGCCGCAGCCGGCCTGGATATCGTCGACGATCAGCAGGATGCCGTGCTCGGCGGTCAGCTGGCGCAGGCGCTGCAGGAACTCTGCCGAAGCCACGTTGATCCCGCCTTCGCCCTGGATGGTTTCCAGGATCACCGCTGCCGGCAGGTCCATGCCGGAACTGTTGTCCTTGACCAGGCGCTCGAAGTAGGCGATGGAATCCAGGCCTTCCAGGTAACCGTCGAACGGCATGCGGAACACATAGGGATCCACCCCTGGCTGGCGGTTGTCACGGTTGCCGGTCAGCCCCAGGGAGGTGTTGGACATGCCGTGGAAGCCGTTGGTGAAGGCCACGATGTGCCGGCGCCCGGTGACCTTGCGCGCCAGTTTGACCGCCGACTCCACCACGCTGGTGCCGGTGGGCGAGGTGAATTGCATTTTGTAGGGCAGGGCCCGGGGCGCCAGGATGATCTTGCGGAAGTTGTAGATGAACTCCTGCTTGGCCCGGCTGTGCATGTCCAGGGCGGCCTGGATGCCGTCCCGTTGCAGGTAGTCGATCACCGCGGCCTTCACCGCCTTGGGGTTGTGGCCATAGTTCACGGACCCGGCGCAGCTCAGGAAGTCGATATAGGCCTGGCCTTTCAGGTCATACAGATGACTGCCCTGGGCCTGGTCGAAGACCACCGGAAAGCTGCGGCAGTAACTGCGCGCCGAAGACTCCACATCCGCAAATACGCCCAACTCATCCATTTCTGAAATATCCATTGCTGCCTGCTCACATAAAGGGGTCGAGGTTCAGGATTCGATGCAGCGGCTCAAGCGATCTTTTCTGCAGCCTGGGCCAGGCCCAGTTGCTGGTTCAGCGAGTTGAAAATGTCCCGCGAGCGCAGCGACAGCAGGCTGAAGGAGCCGGCATCGCCATAGCCGTGGGAGGATTCGCACAGACCATTGAGGTACAACGCGGGCAAATGGCTGCCCTTGGCTGCGGCCAGGCTGTAGTCGCGCCCGATGCGGATCACGCCCTGAGCGTCGCTCTCCAGGTGTTCGGCCAGGTCCTTGAGGATCGCCGGGTAGCGTTCTTCCTGGGGGCCGGTGCCGAGGTTGCGAAAACCCGTGGCCAGGATGATCGCGTCCAGCCCGCCCAGTTCCTCGGTGGCGTGGGTGCTGCTGTTGCGCAGCGACAGGCTGTAGCCCTCGCCGTCCGGCGTGCAGCCCTGGATCTCGCTGAGCCCCTTGATGATCACGCGCTCGCGGCCCTGCAGCTTGTCCTCATACATGCCCACGTAGAGTTCCTTGATTACGTCGGCATCGGCAGCGGAATAGTTGGTGTAGTGCAGGTGGCGGTTGATGTTCTTCTTCGCCTCGGCGGAGCTGTTGTAGTACTGGTCGACGAAGGACGGGAAGTACACGTGCTCGCTGAACTGGCTGGTGTCCTTGAGGCGGAAGCCGTAGCCGCGCTGCACGCTGACGATTTCCAGGTTCGGGTAGGTGTGGCGCAGGTGCAGGATGATTTCGATGGCGCTCTGGCTGCCGCCGACCACCGCCACGCGCTTGAGCTCACCCTTCTGCGCCAGGCTGGCCAGGCGCCCCAGGTACTGGGTCAGGTGGAACACCCGGTCCGCCGCGGCGTTGGCGAACACCTGCGGAATCACCGGGGTGCGGCCCGGGGCCAGGACCACGGAGCGCGCCTGGTACTGCACGCCGGCCTGGGTGGTGATGGTGTAGAGGTTGCTGGCCGGGTCGACCTGGATCTGGCTCACGCTCTGGTTGTAGGCCACGTCCCGGGCGAAAAAGCCGGCAACCCAGCGTACGTACTCGGCGAACTCGCTGCGCAGGGGGAACTCCAGGCCCAGGTTCAGGTGTTCGAACAGGCGGTCGTTCTCGAACAGGAAGTTGGTGAAGGTGTAGCGGCTGCGCGGGTTGCGCGGCGTTACCAGATCACGGCTCGGGTGGTTCTGGATATCGCTGCCGGAGAGCATCATCTCCGGCTGCCATTGAGTGCTCGCGTGACGCTCGAGAAACAGCCGGGTGCCGGCAAATTCCATCTCTTCCATGGCGATGGCCAGGGCGATGTTCGCCGGGCCAAAACCGATGCCGATCACGTCGTAAACTTGCCCTTCACGGCCAACATCCTTGGCAGTCACTTTATGAACACTCATAAATTCCCCTTCCTGCAACAAAAGTCAGACTCGAAAAAGCAGAAAAAACACCAGGGTCTTTTCTGCCTTCCGTCAAATAGCCATTAATTTTTAGTTAGCGTTATTCGTTATAACTAGTTCGGCTTTTTCAAACTTCTTCCGCAGCCAACTTCAGCCACTTTTGTACTGGCGGGTAGGCCAGAACTTGTTCGACATAAGCCTGAAGTTGTGCCGGCACCGCCACGCCATAACGACGGAAGCGGAACACCACCGGTACGAACATGGCATCGACGATGCCGAAGTCGCCGCACAGGAACTGCTTGGAGCCGCTGGCGTGGCGCAGGTTGGTCCAGATGTCGAAGATCCGCTGGATCTCTTCCTGGGTGTCGGCGGTCAGCGGCTCGGGGGTATCGCCGGTGTTCAGGCCGAAGGACATCTGGGTACGCAGGTTGACGAACCCGGAGTGCATTTCCGCCGCGGCAGCGCGGGCCTGGGCCTTGACCAACGGGTCCTGGGGCCACAGGTTCGCCGCCGGATAGGCACCGGCAACGTACTCGCAGATGGCCAGGCTGTCGTTGATCACCACCTTGTCCAGCAGCAGTGCCGGCACCTTGCCCGAGGGCGAATAGCGCAGGATCTGCTGGCGGGTGTCATCCTGTTCCAGCTTGACCTGAAGGGTCTCGAAGGAGACGTCTGCCGTTACAAGAACCAGCCATGCACGAAATGACCATGAAGACTTTTTGTAATCCCCAATAACTAGTTTTGTAGGCATCACTTCCCCTAGCTCGCGTTGTGAAATGGGTGCTAAATTTAGCGGCCCTCTTTTCCAACGTATTGCACAAAACTGGACAAACTCATGGATGAGCACCAACCCGGCAAAGTCTTTAGGCCAGACAAGGATTTCGTGCAGTTTTGGCGAATACCAGAAGGCGACTGTGAGTTGTTATCGGCGCGTTACAGCACTCAGTCTTTTGGCAGGCATTCACATGATCGGTATGCAGTAGGCGTTATAAGCAGCGGGGTGGAAAAACTCTTCTATAGAGGCAGCTACTACTTGGGCAGCGCCGGCAGCGTGGTCACCATCACCCCGGGGGAAATTCATGACGGCCTCCCCGGGCATGACCAGGGATGGATGTACCGCATGCTTTACCTCGACCCGGGCTGGGTCAACCGGGTGATTTTCCAGGGCCGCTTCGGCGCCGAGCACATCCATCTGTTCCAGAATGCCCTGAACCTGGACCCCAGCTTTGCCCTGACCTTCCTCCAGCAACACCAGATCATCGAAAATTCCCCACCCAGCCTGGAGCGCGAATCCATCCTCCTGGACCTGGTGACCCAACTCTTCGAACGCAGCGGCGCCCCCATTGCCGCTATCGCCAGCGCCGAGCGCAGCGCCGTCAAGTTCATCAAGAAGAAGCTCGAAGACGAATACGCCCGGCACATTCCCCTGGAAGAACTGGCGCAACTGGTGGACATGGACCCGCTGTACCTGATCCGCGTGTTCAAGAAGACCGTCGGCGTCTCGCCCCACAGCTACCAGATCCAGAAGCGCGTGGCCCAGGTGCAGAACCTGCTGCGCACCGGCGCCAGCCTGGCGGAAGCCTCGTTCAGCTGCGGCTTCTTCGATCAGAGCCACATGACCCGCGCCTTCAAGAAGGTGGTGGGCATTACCCCCGGCAGTTTCCGTAACAGCCGCGCCTGAGGCGCGGCCTTCTTTCCCTGTTGTTCCCGTTTGAGCAAGGACCCGCTGTATGCCCACGATCCAGACCCCGGAATGCACCCAACTGCCGGCCGGCGCCGTCGCCTACCCCGATGCCCAGGAGGTGTTCGTCGCCGACCAGCAGGAACTGGCCGAGCACCTGCTGCCGCTGCTGTCCATCGACGCCAACCTGATCAACCCCGGCTGGTCCGGGCGCCTGCACCTGCTGAGCCCCATCGAACCCGATGAGGGGCTGGTAGGCGAATTGACGGCAGACTGCGGCTTTGGCAGCGAACTGCTGAAGACCAACTGGATCGGCTTCAAGATCGAGAACGGCCGCTACCGCCTGTGCGGCGACCCGCGCTACTTCTTCCTGCACCCGGGCAATGCCGATCTGCCCGAGCCCCGGCGCAACGTGCGGGCCAGCCTGCAACGCCATTACGCCCAAGAGCACGCCACCTACCAGGCTTCGCGCCAGCGCTACCAGGAACTCGGCCGCCTGACCTGGCCGGAGGACAGCGACTACCACATGACCTTCATCGACCAGATGGCCGGCATCGCCGAGGGCTATGGCAACTGGGTGGAAACCGTGGAATTTCCCATGGATATCGTCGAAGCCACGGATGACAGCGGCGACATCGACGTCTGGCCCTTGAGCCCCGCTGGCCGGCGCTTCGAGCACGCGCTCAGCGTACCGGCCAGCCACTACGGAATCAGCGGCGCCGACCTGATCGTGATGTTCTACGAACCGGTGGAAGGGCTGGTGCTGTTCTGCTTCGACTGGTCCTGAGTCCCACCCCGCCCCTTCAGAACAGCGCCAGCGGATACTGCACGCGAATCCGCAACTGGTCGATGGAACCATCGGCCTGGGCGCTGTTGCCTCGATGCCAGATCTGCGTGGCCCGCAGGTGCAGGCCCTTCAGCGAACCGCTGCTGAAGGTGTAGCTCAAATCCAGGTCGGTTTCGTGATGACGCCCATCTTCGCCATACAGGCCACGGTAGATGCTGTTGGCCGGGGCATGACTGCCATCCACTCCCCAGCCCCGCTGATAACGCAGCCCCAGGTTCAGGTCCGGCAGCCCAAGCCAGGCCAGGCGCTGGTCGTAACGCAATTGCCAGGAGCGTTCCCGTGGCCCGTTGAAATCCGAGTAGGGCGCGGAGTTGGCCAGGACGATGGATTGCCCGGTCTGGCCGTCTCCGAAACCTATGTAGTCGAACGGGGTATCCGAAAACGAGCGCTGGTAGGCCAGGGTCAAGCGATGGGCATCGAAACGGTACGCCAGGGCGTGGGAGGCGATCAGGTTGTCGATGGGGCCAAACAACGAGGCGCCGCTATCCCGGGTGCGATACAGGTTGAAGGTGTTGCTCAGGCTGCGCTCGCCAGCCAGTTCCAGGGTGTGGCCCAGGTTGAGGTAATGCTGGGTCCAGACGTCCTCCAGTTGCCCCAGGTAATAAGCCCCGCGCCATTGCTCGCCCCTGTAGTTCAGCCCCAGGTACTGGGCGCTGTCGATATTGATCCGCGCCCCGGATAAACGTCCGTATACCGTGGAAATCCCGCCTCGGGCCTTGCTTTCGGTGGGGCCGGACAAGGCACTCAGCCGCGCCGCTTCCAGGCTCAGCCCGTCCCAGTCGCGCTGCAACTGCCAGCCGTAGGCCATCCCGGGAATGATCCGGCTGTTGTTGGCCGCCAGTACCGGCGCCTGGGTGGTGAAATTGCCATAACGCAGCTGTGCCTCGGCCACCTTGAGCTTGAGGGCACCGCCAACCTTGCCATGGCTGTCCCGCGGATGCCCCTTGCAGTCCAGCGCCAGGGTGCCGGTGCCGGTGCGCCCACCGCCACTGTCGAGCTTGAAGGCCTGCATGGCAAAGGCATCGAACCCCAGGCCCAGAAGCCCGGGGGTAAAACCGGAACGGTAATACAGCTGCACCGACTGGCCCCACTCCTGGCGATAACCATTGCGCTCACTACGCGGTTTGTAGCGGTTACGGCCACTGTTGTTGGGCCCGTTGCGGTAATCCCGGGCGAAGTACTGGTTATCGAAAAACATCCGGGCCTCGCCCTCGGTGAACAGCTCCTCCCAGTCCTCATCTCCAGCCTGGCTGATACCGCCCGGGCCCAGCCACAACCCCAGCAGCACAATGCTTGTGCGATACACGGACATGGCACTGTTCCTTGTCAGTGAAGGAGCGCCGCCCGTAGCCGGCGCTCAGGGATAGGAGGTCAATCCAGGGCCAGGGTGGCGCGCAGTTCGCGCCGGGCCCGGTTGAAGTCGTCAAGGGCCTCAGGGTTGTGCAGCAGCTCGACGGCCAGGGCCACCGCCGAGATCCGCCCCCCTTCAAGGTCCGTGGGGTAATGCACCCCGGCCACCACTCGGCTTTGCCCCGCGGCAGCGGCCCGTGCAAACAGCTCGTCACGCTTTTCCGGGACCATCCGCGCCAGGAGAATGGCGCTCAGGTAGGCATCCATGGTGTGCCCGCTGGGGTAGGACTCGCCCATCGGCGGCGCCAGCACCGGCTTTACCTCGGCGCTCAGCTCATAAGGCCGGGGGCGGGCGAAATGGGCCTTGGCAGGCATCAGGGTCTGCACCAGGTCCTTGAGGGTGCGGCGGAAGAACTGCGCAGTCAGCGGGTGCCGGTCGAGAGTGAACTGCGGCCCGAAAATCTCCCCGGCAAAGGGAAATACCGCGTCGCTCAGATGATCGTCGCGTTTGGCCTGCGCCACCTGCTGCGGCGTGCGTTGGCCCTGGACCAGCAGTACGGTCTCCAGGTCCTGGCGGTCCTCGGAGCTGCCGGCAAGTGGTGGTGGAGGCAGGAAGGCCGCCAGATCCAGCGCCTGAGGCGCCAGGTAGGGCTGTACCGGCGGCTGCGCCGCATGAGTGCCAAGACTGACGATCAGCAAAATAGCGCCCAGCATGGCTAAAGGTTTACCAGTCATGAAGCAGATCCTTTCTTTGGGACGAGCAATAGCGGCCCGCGACAGAGGCCACAGACAGAGAAGTGCGATTGCAGGAAGGACAAACTCAGGGCGGCGCTTGAGGCCGTGATGTCTGGCACATGCCAGTGGACGAACAGCGGAAGACGTGATGTTCAGAACCTTGGCCCGGGGCCAGGTACTGCACAGGCGGATCGATTAATGTCCAGGCGGCAGGCGCGTTCCGGACGACCAGGGTTGCGTTCATGGTGCCCACCGTTCTTGTTGTTATCGGTTTCGGCGAGGGTGCGCCCAGGGGCGCGGTAGTGCCTGATCGAGTATCCCGGCGCACCAGGGCAGAAACCATCCTGCAAATGCAGGATGGCGCAAGTCACGCTACGGGCAGCTTGAAAAAAAGCCTAGCGGGCCAGGGCAGGAGGCAATGGAGCTCTGACGCAAACCCTCAACTGCGGCAGCGGCTACAGCGGCAACTCCACCCGCGCCTCCAGCCCACCGCCCTCACGATTGAACAGCCGCAACTCGCCGCCGTGTTCGCGGACAATGGCCCGTGCTGCCGACAGCCCCAGGCCCACGCCGCCGGTGCTCTTGTTGCGCGAGCTCTCCAGCCGGAAGAATGGTGCAAACACCTGTTCCAGAGCCTCGGGTGGAATCCCCGGGCCACGATCGAGCACGCGTACCCGCACCTGATCCGTCCCCTGTTCCAGCACGATGGCTGGCTGCGCACCGTACTTGAGCGCGTTGTCCAGCAGGTTGGTCATCACCCGCTTGAGCCCCAGGGGCCGGCCGCAATACACCAGACGCGGCGGCCCGGTGAAGAGGATTTCCATGGACTGGTCGCGGTAGTCGTCCACCAGGGTCTGCAACAGTTCGGCCAGGTCGAAATGGGTGGCCTGCTCCAGCCGCGCATCGTCGCGGAAGAACTCCAGGGCCGAATTGATCATCGCCTGCATCTCGTCCACATCGCGGAACAGGCGCTGCTGCTGGTCGGCATCCTCGATGAACTCACCGCGCAGGCGCATGCGGGTCAGCGGTGTGCGCAGGTCATGGGAGATGGCCGCGAGCATCTGGGTGCGGTCCTTGATGAAGTGCTGCAACTGCGCCTGCATGGCGTTGAAGGCAAGAATCGCCTGACGGATCTCGTGGGGCCCCACCGGATCGATGGGCGGCGCGCGAAAGTCCACGGCAAAGCGCCGGGCGCCCTGGGCGAACTGCTGCAGCGGCTTGGCCAGCCGGCGAGTGGCAATCAAGGCCACCAGGCCGGTGGAAATCAGCACCAGGGCAATTACGATCAGGTTGCGCGTGCCCTCCTCCAGCCCCCAACTGCGTGACGCCGAAGAAAACATCAGCCAGCTTTGGTCGCTCAACTGCACCAGCAGCGCGTAGCGACCTTGGTCGCTTCGCCAGTCGCTGGGCTGATAGGCCTCGATATGCCGCTGCGGTGGGCCGAGCAAGGCGCGAAACGCCTCGGAGCCGTCGCGGTATTCGGAGTCTTCCAGCAGCGGCAGATCCAGGCCCTGCCGTGTCGCCTGCCAGACAATGCTCAGGTGATCGGTGCTGACCGAAGCTGCCAACCGCGAGCGCTGGCCCGGCTCCGAGGCCTCGACCATGCGCACGATGGCCGCGGACTTCTCCAGCAACCCGGTTTCCGCCAGTGGCGGATAAGCCCAGACCCCGGCCAACTGCACGAACAGTGCATTGAACGCCAGGGCCGTGAGCATGGCCATGATGATGGTCAGGGCGATCCAGCGCGCCACGGTGTCGCGCAGGCGATAACGCCACAAGGGCTTGATCAGCTTCACTGGCGGGTCACGCTGGGGGTGAACAGATAGCCGCCGTTGCGTACCGTGCGAATCATCGCCGGGCGCTTGGTGTCGAACTCCAGCTTGCGCCGCAGGCGGCTGATCTGGACATCGATGCTGCGATCGAAGGCGTCATGGGCCTGGCCCCGGGCCAGGTCCAGCAGTTGCTCGCGGGTGAGGATGCGTTGCGGGTGCTCGACAAACACCAGCAGCAGGTCGAACTCCCCCGCCGACAGCGGAATCATCACCTGGTCCGGCGAGCGCAGTTCGCGGCGAGTCAGGTCCAGCTGCCAGTCGGCGAACTTGATCAGGGGCCGCGGCACGTCCGCGCTCACCGGCCGGTTCTCCCCGGCCCGGCGCAGCACCGCCCGTACCCGGGCCAGAAGTTCGCGGGCATCGAAGGGCTTGCTCAGGTAATCGTCGGCGCCCATCTCCAGGCCCACCACCCGGTCGCTCAACTCGCCCATGGCGGTGAGCATGATCACCGGCGTGGCGTGCTGCTGGCGCAAGCGCTGGCACAGGGTCAGGCCGTTGTCGCCGGGAAGCATCAGGTCGAGGATGATCAGGTCCGGCACCTCCCGCTCCAGAGCCGCCCACAGCGAAGCGCCATCGGTGGCCACGGCCACCTGATAGCCCTGTTGGACAAAAAATTTCTTCAGCAGAGCGAGGACTTCAATGTCGTCGTCCACGATCAAAAGACGGCTCACCAGCAGGCATCACTCAAGGTCGGAAAGAGCCGATATCTAAAACCATTCGGCGCGGCCCGTCATATATTTCAACGTGGTAACAAACCTTCAGCCACGCAATAAAGCAGACATCTTTGCGCAAGGTTCACCTGCCAGCATCGGCTTCCCCTTGCTGGAGAACCCTGACCATGCGCCTGCTCAAACCCGCCTCGGCCCCAGCCCCTCTTGCCGCAAAGGAGCTGCCCGTGCCCACCTGCGAACAACACGCCCTGATGCTGCTGCAACGCGTGACCAAGCTCGACAACGCCAGCCTGCATTGCCGCGAAGTCAGCCTGCGCATGTCTGAAGACCAGAATCACCTGGTGCTGACCCGCTACAGCGAGCACTACAGCCCCGAGGGCATGGAGTGGGTGGAGCGCAAGCATCGGGTGTCGGTGACCGACCTGCTGCGTTGGGTGATCGAGCAGGGCCAGCCGCAGAGCATTGAACGCGGAGAAGAACACAAGGCCTCGGCCTGAGACCTGTAGGGGCGAGCTTGCTCGTGACGATCGCGCGCAAGCTCGCCCCTACAGAACTCCGCTAACTGATCTGACTGGCCGTGGCCACAGAGGCGCCCCTAAGCCTCTTCGGCAGACGCCTGGCTGCCCTCCTCCCCACGGACACCAACCTCTCGACACGCCAACGCGCTCACCGCCAGACACCCCGCCGCCAGCGAATACACCCACACCGTGGACGCCACCGGCAGCAGCAAGCCGGCGATCAAGGGCCCGACCCCGGCGCCGATATCCCGCCACACCGCATTGGCCGCCAGGGCCCGCACCCTGCCCGTCCCCGGATGCCGCTGTGCAACCACCGTGACCACCAGCGGCAATTGCAGGGCCCGCAACACCAGCACCAGGGCGCCGCCGACAATCAGCCAATGGCAACCAAAGCCCACCAGGGCCACAGAGGTCAGCAGGGAGAAGACGATCAACATCCGCGTCGCGCCCCAGCGTTGTGCAGCGAGGCCGCCCAGGGGGCTCAGGAGCATTTCCGAAACGTAACGCAGGGCCAGAAGCCCGCCCGCCACCAGTACCGCATTACCCGCCATCAGCTGCTCGGCCTGCAGCGACAGGCCAATGATGAACAGACCATCCAGCACCAGCCCTTCGATAAAGGACCACAGCGCCACGCTGTCGGGGCGCTGAAAACGGCGGCTGGAACTGGCCAGTGGATGGGGTTTGCTCGGCAGGCCGAAGGCCAGGAGCAGAGCGACCAGCGACGTCAGGGCCATAAGAAGGAAGATCACTCGCGGGCCATATTCGACGCTGACCAGCGCGCCCAGGGGCAAGGCCAGCATCGGCCCGGTGGCGATCAGCGCCCGGGAGCGGCCGGTGCGGCGGGCGGCGCCCGTGGGCTCGGCGGTGGCCATGACCTGGGTTGAAAGGTTGAGGGCCGCGTAGGTCAAGCCCCAGCCCAGGCGCAACAGCAGCAGCCACCAGAAACCGGACAAGGTGGCGTAGCCCAGGGCACAGAGGGCGGCGGTGGCGGCGGCCAATACGCAAACCGGGCGATCACCGCGCCGGGCGTAGAAGCGCATCACATGGCTGTAGCCGAAGATCCGCACCAGGCGGTTGGCTGCCAGCAACAGCCCGGCTTCGGCCAGGGTCACGCCGAAGGCCTCGTGCTGCATGGGCAGCAACAGGTAGAGCAAGGTGTCGCCGGGCAGGCACAGGCCGAGGATCGAGGCGGCGCGGGCGGAAGCCTTATCGGTGGTGCGGGCGTGGGTATCGGGCATGGCAGGCAAACCGGCAGGTCATGAACGGCGTTCAGCGTGACCTTCTGTTGCGGCACTGACAAACGCTTTAATTGCGCCATACATGTGACTAAATTAGACACATGATCACTGACCTGCCGCCCCTGAACGCCGTCCGCGCCTTTGCCGCTGCTGCTCGCCACGAGAGTTTCAGCCGCGCCGCCGAAGAACTGCATGTGAGCCACAGCGCGGTGAGCCGTCATATCAAGTTGCTGGAAGAGCACCTGGGGGTGCTGCTGTTCGAGCGGCGCATCCGCCAGTCGGTGCTCACCCCTGCCGGGCAAACCTTCCATGAGCAGGTCAGCGTGGCCCTGGCCCAGATCGCCAATGCAGCCGCCTCCCTGCGCCGCGGCGCGGCCCTGCGCAAGGTCATCATCAATGTGCGACCGTCCTTCGCGGTGCGCTGGCTGATTCCCCGCTTGCCGCAGTTCATGGCGCTGTACCCGCAGATCCAGCCGGAGGTGGTGACCAGCACCCTGCTCCCCGACCCCGCCAAGGAAACCTTCGACCTGGTGATTCGCCGTGGCCGCTCGGGCTGGGCAACCACGCTGCAACCCCAACGCCTGCTGGAAGACGAAATCCTGGTGGTGGCAGCGCCGGCGCTGTTGCACAGCAGAGCACTGAACAGCCCCGATGATCTGCCGCGACATACCTTGCTGGTCAGCCGCACCCGCGCCAGCGACTGGCAGAAGTGGCTGGAGCACTGCGGCCTGAAACCACTGCGTACCTCGCCGACCTTGCATTTCGACCATATGCACTTCGTGCTCCAGGCCTGCGTCGACGGGCTGGGCCTGGCGCTGTGCCCGGCCTCGTTGCTGGCCAAGGACCTGGCCAGCGGCCGCCTGATCTGCCCCTTGCCGAACCTGCGCCAGCCCCTGACCCGCTATTACTACGCGCTGGCCAGTGATGCGGCCCCCGAAGCCCAGGTGTTTATCGACTGGATGCTGGCGCAGATTCACCAGGACGCCATGGATCATCAGGTACAACAGCTTGCGGGCAATGCGGGCCCACGCCCATAAATAATCGGATACAAAAGCCTTGCTCCAGCCCGCGCAACCGACGTTTCTTCGACATCGGCTGCGCTACCATTTCGCCCCCTTTGCAACCGCTAGAGATCCCGCAGCAGATGCTCCCGAGCACGCCCCCCACTGCCCTGCCTCCTGTTCTCGCCGGCCCGTTGCTGCGCCGCCTGGAGCCGACGCGGCTGGTGCTGTGGCTGGTGGGCTCCAGGGCATTGGCGCTGACCCTGCGCCTGCAGCCCGCTGGCAGCGCGACCCTGGATCTGGCCCTCGACCCGCAGCAATGCCAGGTCATTCCCGTCGGTCGCCATGCCTTCATCCATCTGATCGATGTGGCACTGGACGACGCCCTGCCCCTGGACCTGACGATCGCCTATGACCTGCTGATCAACGATGCCGAGGACAGCGCCCGGGCCATTGCCGATTGGGCGCCGCACCTGCTGTATGGCGATGCCGGGTCCCCTGAGTTCGTGCTCCACAGCCGCATCGACAACTTGCTCCACGGCTCCTGCCGCAAGCCCCATCACCCGTCCGCTGACGGCTTGCTCTGCGTCGACCGCCTGCTGGCGCAACAGCCCGAGCCTGCACAACGCCCGGCCTTGCTGATGATGAGCGGCGACCAGGTGTACGCCGACGATGTGGCCGGGCCCATGCTGCGGGCCGTCCACGCCCTGATCGAGCGCCTCGGGCTTTTCGATGAAGAGTTGGACGGTGCCGTGGTGGCCGACAGTCAGGCGTTGTACCGCCATGGCGCCAGCTACTACCAGCGGGCCGAATTGCTCCCGGCGCTGAAGAGCAATGAAACCCTGCGCGAGCGGTTTTTCGGCGGAGTGAAAAAGCCGATCTTCACCAGCAGCAACGCTGACAACCACCTGGTGACGTTCGCCGAGGTGCTGGCCATGTACCTGCTGGTCTGGTCGCCGCTGCCCTGGACCCTGATCACGCCGCAGCCGCCGCAACTGACGCCGGAACAGCAAACGCGCTACACCCGGGAACAGCAGCGCATCGACGATTTTGTCCAGGGCCTGAAGGGTGCCGCGCGGGTCTTTGCCCACCTGTCGTGCCTGATGATCTTCGACGACCACGACATCACCGACGACTGGAACCTAAGCGCCCAATGGGAAGAAACCGCCTACGGCCATCCCTTCTCCAAGCGCATCATCGGCAACGCGCTGCTGGCTTACATGCTGTGCCAGGGCTGGGGCAACAACCCGGATGCCTTCGCCCAACTGCTGGAACACACCCGCGCCTTGAGCACCACGGCACAAACTCCGGAACGCATGCTGGAATGCCAGGCCCAAAACGACCTGATCGACCAGTTGCTGGGTTTCCAACAGTGGCAATACGTATTGCCCAGCACCCCGGCCCTGGTGGTGCTGGACACCCGCACCCGGCGCTGGCGCAGCGAGTCCAACCTGGGCCAGCCCTCGGGTTTGCTGGACTGGGAAGCCCTGAGCGAACTGCAACACGAACTGCTGGATCACCCTTCGGCGATCATCGTTTCACCGGCGCCGATCTTCGGCGTCAAGCTGATCGAAACGGTGCAGAAGGTCTTCAGCTGGTGCGGCTACCCGCTGCTGGTGGACGCGGAGAACTGGATGGCCCATCGCGGTTCCGCCCAGGTAATCCTGAACATCTTCCGCCACTCGCGGACCCCGGGCAGCTACGTGATTCTCTCGGGGGATGTGCATTACTCCTTCGTCTACGAAGTGCTGATCCGCCACCGCCAGGGCGGCCCGCGGATCTGGCAGATCACCAGCAGCGGCATCAAGAACGAATTCCCCGCCGCCCTGCTGGAATGGTTCGACCGCCTCAACCGCTGGCTCTACTCGCCGCGCTCGCCGTTGAACTGGTTCACCAAGCGCCGGCGGATGAAGGTGATGCCCCATGTGCCCGAGCATGCCGAGGCCGGGGAGCGGCTGTGGAACTCGTCGGGGATCGGCCAGGTGTTTTTCAATGAGCAGGGGCAGCCCGTGGCGATCTATCAACACAATGCCAATGGCACGGCGCCGACACGGATGATTGCGCCGAGATAGAATCCGCTGTCGCCGGCCACCAGGAAGGACCCGCCCCAACATGCCTTCAAGCCCGATCCCCCCGGTACAGCGAGACACCATCCGCTACCTGCTCTCGGACGCCTTTGTCGACAACGAGGTGGACTACGCCTACATCGCCCGGGAAACCCAGGCCTACGACCGGGCCGAGGTGGAGCGCATTCTCTACGAAGAGGTGGCGCCGGTGTGCTACATCAACCTGATGTCGGTGATCCCGGAGATCTGGATCGGCTTCGAGCGGGAGTCCTTGCTGGAGGAAATCGAGGATAGCCTGGCACTGCGGCGCAGCAGCCGCTGGCAGGCCTTTCGCGACCGCTTGTTCATCCGCTGGATCCGCTTTCGCGGCGCCTATATCTGGGAGGAAATCTGCAAGCACTATGGCCCGTAGGTTCTTGCCCTAGCGCGCATCGGCGCTGCAGTAATCGGTAGGCCGCAGCGCCACCCGCTCCGGCAGCATCTCGCCCTTGTCGTCGATCTTGCGCAGCATGGCGGTGCACATCTGATCCTGGAGAAACACCATCTGATAGGTGGCGCCGGCCTCGGGCACGAAGGTCACGCTTTGCTCGCAAACGGCGCGGTAGTCCTTATCCATCCCCGGTTCAGTGTTGTAGAACATGAAGGCGAACGGGCGATTGGCCGGGATCTTCAGTTCGTTGGCGCCAAAGCCTTCCTGGCGGCGCATGCGGTCGGTGGCGGCCGTCATGGGAATGCCCAGGTTGCGGAAATTGGGATTGGCAATGCCGCGATGGGGGCGAACCATCAGCCCTGAGGCGGGTTTGCGCCAGTCGATGCAGTCGCTGTAGGGCACACCCCGCACCAGCCCCTGGGCGACGATGCGGATCAGCGCGGTTTCACCGGCATCGGCCGGCACCCGGTAGCTGACGGTGGTCGCTTTGAGCGCGGAAACAAAGGCACAACCGCTGAGCCCCAGAGACAGGCTCAGCAACAGGATCGAGCGAAACCGCATGATTCATCCTTGAAGGACCGACAGCGAAGGCTGACGCAAAGGATGGCAATCTTACCTCGGCGCCAGGGAGCGTCGGCAGATTTTTCTGCGGGGCCTGTAGCCGCAGCCAAAGGCGGCGACTACAGGGTCAAGCCTTCAGTAACGGGCGTCCGCCGGACGGCCGCCGTTGGGCCAGTCCTTGACCTTGTCCGGGAAGTCCGGGCGCGGCTGGTGGGAGAAGTATTCGGCCACGTCCAGGGCTTCCTGGTCCGAGAGGCCGCCCTGGCCCAGGGGGAACTTCTCGTGGAAACCGATCGGCATGTTGCGTTTGACGAAGGCCGCCGCAGTGTAGGTGCGGGCCATGCCAGCGCCGATGTTGAAGGATTGATCGCCCCACAGCGGCGGGAAGATCAGGCTGCCGTCGGCGCGTTTCAGGCCCTCACCGTCAGCTCCGTGGCATACCGCGCATTGCTTGGCGTACACCTGCTTGCCATTGTCGGCATTGGGCTTGAGGGCCGGGTCGATCTTGCCCACACCGCGGCCGGCCACCTTGTCTTCTGGGCGGGTGTTCATTTTCATCCACTCGAAGTAAGCCACCATGGCTTGCATGTCGGCGCCGTTCACCGGCAGCGGCTTGCCGTGCATGGAGCGGCGGAAGCAGCCGTTGATGCGCTCTTCCAGGGTGATGGTCTTGCCCGCCCGCGGCGCGTAGCCGGGGAAGAACGCCGAGACGCCGACAAAGGGTGAACCGTCGGCCACGGTGCCGGCGTTGAGGTGGCAACTGGTGCAGTTCAGCGAGTTGCCGACGTTGTCCGGCAGCAGGGCCTTGGTTTCCAGGTGCAGGCGCATGCCACGCACCACTTGCTCGGCATTCGGCGCCGCCAGCAGGTTGGCCAGGCGCGGGGTTTCGAACAGGGTGCTTTCCACTTGCGGGCTCAGTTGCGCCCGCATCTTCTTCACTTGCTCGGCGCTGATGGCGGAGCCGTTGTTGCCCCAGCTGCTGCGGACAAAACTGAGGATCTCGGCGATCTCGCCATCGGCCAGCTGGGCAAAGCCGGGCATGGTGTAGACCCGTGGATGGGCCGCGGTCTGGGCGGTCTTCCAGCCAGTCAGGGTGATGTGCAGCAAGGAGGTCGGGTTGGCCGAAGCGACGCTGGGGTTGCCGGCCAGGGACGGGAACATCTGCGGCACGCCGGCGCCATCCTGGCGGTGGCAGTCGGAACAGAATTGCGCGTAGCCCAGGCCGCCACGGGAGGTGAACAGGTTGTTCGGCGGGGCCGCCGGGGCCAGGGCCACCGATGGCATGGGCAAGTCGTCCTTGCCGGCCGGCAGGGACTTGAGGTACGCGGCGATGGCCGTCAGGTCGGCGTCGGTGAAGTGCTGGGTGCTGTGGTGGATCACGTCGGCCATGTTGCCGGATACCGTTGCAAAGCGGTTCTGCCCGGTCTTGAGCAGTTGCACCGTGTCTTCCACGGTCCACAGGTTGCGCAGGCTCAGGGCTCGCCACTCTTCCACCGTCTCGCCGGCCAGGTAGTGCTGGCCGCCGGATTCGCTGTCGCTCATGGCCTTCTCCTGGAAGGCGATGCCCCGCGGGGTATGGCAGGAACCGCAGTGGCCCAGGCCCTGGACCAGGTAGGCGCCGCGATTGAGCTGTTCGTCCTTGGCCGGGTCAGGCTTGAAGGGCTGCTTGTCGACGAACACCAGGTTCCAGAACCACAGGCCCCAGCGCTGGTTGAAGGGGAACCCCATGTCGGCTTCCAGGTTGCCCTGGGCTACGGGTTCCACCCCGTGCATCAGGTAGGCGTAGAGGGCGCGCATGTCCTCTTCGGTCATCTTGGCGTAGGACGGATAGGGCATGGCCGGGTACAAATGACTGCCGTCAGGGGTTACGCCTTCGCGCATGGCGCGGTCGAATGCTTCGAAGCTGTAGCTGCCGATGCCGGTGTCTTTATCCGGGGTGATGTTGCTGGAGTAGATGGTGCCCATGGGCGTCTTCA
Organism: Pseudomonas sp. GW821-FHT07F01; assembly: GCF_059418825.1. Lineage (NCBI taxonomy): Bacteria > Pseudomonadati > Pseudomonadota > Gammaproteobacteria > Pseudomonadales > Pseudomonadaceae > Pseudomonas > Pseudomonas sp. GW821-FHT07F01. The sequence continues at coordinate 231,429 of NZ_JBWKQO010000005.1, read as the reverse complement.
GCTCCAGGCCACCGGCCATGGTGGCCCCGCCCTTGGCGGTGTGGCAGGCAATGCAGTCGCCGAGCTGGGCCACGTACTGGCCACGCTGGATCAGTTCGGAATCTGGGGGGGAAGCGGCGGCTGCCGGGGTCGGCTCGCTGCCTTGAACGGAGTGTACGCAGAGCAACGCAGCGCCCAGAAGGCACAGGCGTGACAGAGAAAAAGCCATCAGGTTATTCCTTTAAAATCCGCCTGGGGTGGTCCCCTCGGCCGATATCCACAAAGGTTTTTATTGGTTATCCCGGCCTTCACGGTACAGGCCCGGGGCTCGATACCTTGTGGGTCCGAGCCTGATGCCCTTGTAGCGGATTTTTCTGAAAACCCTGTTGATATGGATCATGGCCCTATAGGCAATGTCCTGTATGGCCGACTCTGCGACACTTTTACCGGGTGGTTTCCACCCCTAGGCCGGCGGCCTGCCAATCGACGAAACCGTCGTCCAGGCGCCGCACCCTGAAACCCTTGGCGCGAAGCAAGGCCGCGGCATTGTGTGACAGCACGCAGTAGGGCCCGCGGCAGTAAGCCACCAACTCTTGGCCCGCGGGCAACTCGGCCAGACGCTGCTCCAACTCTTCCACCGGGATATTGATTGCCCCCGGCAAATGCCCAAGGGCGAACTCCTGCGGCGAGCGCACGTCCAGCAGGGTCATGCCGCCCTCCTGCAGGCGTTGGCGCAGCTCTTCCCGGGAGATGCCCTCCAGGCGCCCCGGCTGCTGCTCGCTGTCGGCCAGCAGCTCACGGATCTGCCCGTGGTTGTAATCGACGTATTGGCGCAAGCCCCCCAGAAGTGCGGCCAACGGCCCCTGGCTGAGGCTGTAGAGCACTCGCTTGCCGTCGCGCCGGGTCTGCACGAAACCGCCCCGGCGCAGCTGTTGCAAATGTTGCGAGGTGTTGGCCACCGAGAGTCCGGAGGCTTCCACCAGGCGCTCCACCGGCTGCTCGCCACGAGCAATGTGCTCCAGCAGGATCAGGCGGTGGTGATGGCCGAGAATACGTGCCAGCTCGGCCATGTCCGCCAGAGGCTGTTGAGGGGAAATCGAATCGGTCATTGACAGCTCCTGCTGCTTTATTGATCATTCAATCACTTAATTGAATGAAACATTATCACACCCATAGCCGAGGCTGAAGTGCAGCCATCCATACCCAGGAGTCTTTATGCATGAGTTCATGGCGTTGATTTTACCGGCACTGCTGATCGGTGTCGGCGCTACCTTGGTCCTTGATTTGTGGACGCTGTTTCTGGCGCGAGTGTTGAACATTCCTGGCCCCAACTGGGCCATGGTCGGACGCTGGATCGGGCATTTTCCTCGTGGGAAGTTTGTGCACCAAAGCATCGCCCAGGCCGATGCAGTACCCGGGGAGCGGACACTGGGCTGGCTGGCTCACTACCTGATCGGCGTCGTCTTTGCTGCCCTGTTGCTGCTGATCTGCGGCCTGGAGTGGGCGCGGCAACCGACCCTGGCACCGGCCCTGATCATCGGCGTATTGACGGTGGCTGCGCCGTTCCTGCTGATGCAACCGGGCATGGGCGCCGGGATCGCGGCGAGCAAGATGCCCAAACCGAATGTGGCCCGGCTGCGCAGCCTGATCGCGCATTCGGTGTTCGGGCTGGGCTTGTACATGGCCGGGATGTTCTGGGCGTGGGTGTTGGGGCAGACTGCGTGACCTCAGCCCAGAGGCCGAGCATGCCCAGAGAGATCGATCGATGAAGCCACCTGTATGCGACCTGTGCCACAACGATTTTTCCTCGGAGATGTGCCATGCCGGAACTGGCGGCGGCATGGTGCAGTTCGCCGATTATCGCCCGCTGGGCCAAGGGTGCGCGGGGCACCCTCATGGCTACGAGTGGTTCTGCGATGAACATCTGGCCAGTGCCCGGGCCCTGGCTTCGCTGAGCTATAGCGATGCCAGGGCAGTGCTGACCCGGCAGTATGCTCCGCTTGCGGACTACCCACCCCTCGCCTCCAGTGATCCAGCACTCTGGATCACCGAGGTGGGCCCCAACCCCGCGAAGATCTTCGCGCTGATCAGGCAAGCCATGGGCGTCAGCCCCAACGTGGCCAGAAACTTGCTGACCGGCGTCCCCTTCAAGGTGATCCAGGCCTGGCCGCAACAGTTCAGTGTCTGGCAGGAGGCCCTGATTCAAGCCGGCGCCCAGGTTGAAGTACGCTATCCCTCGTCCAAGTCCGCCTGGGCCGAGCAAGCCGACGCAAATAACGACTGATCCTGCTCGCGCACCCAGTCTGCACGCACAGGGGCTTTCACATACCCGCTGAACCCAGTTTGCTCCACACAAGCAATATCCGTAGGTCTAGCCGTGTCCGCCGCCGAGGCTGGCGTCTACGCTGGGTTCTGATGGACTGGCAGGCGCCCTGGCGGTACCTGCGCTGGAAGATCCCGGGCACTTGGGCCGGTGAAAGGAATCAGAGCCATTTGTAACCTGATCATCGCCCGGCTTGTTTTCATGCCCCCTGCGGAAGCCCTTGCCCATGCTCGAACACCTCGACCTCAACGCGCTGATCGCCGCCTACGGCTACTGGGTGATCTTCATCGGCTGCCTGCTGGAAGGCGAAACCGTGTTGATTCTCGGCGGCATGGCGGCGCATCAGGGTAGCCTGCAATGGCCGCAAGTGATTGGCTGGGCCACCCTGGGGGGCATCCTCGGCGATCAGTTGCTGTTCTGGACCGGGCGCTATGGCGGGGCGCGCCTGCTGCCCAAGCTCAAGCGCCATCAGGCGGCCATCGAACGGGTCCAGGGCCTGATCCAGCGTTACCCCTCGACTTCGGTGTTCGCCGTGCGCTTTCTCTACGGCATGCGCCTGGTCGGCCCCATGGTGATCGGCGCCAGTGGCCTGGCACCCTGGCGTTTCGCCCTGCTCAATGTGCTGGGGGCTGCGGTATGGGCCATCTTGTTCGTCAGCGCCGGTTACTGGGCCGGCGAAGCCTTGCAGCATTTTCTTGGCGACCTGAAACCCTATCGCCTGCCGATCTTCCTCGGGGTGATAGCGCTGGTGGTCCTTGCGGCACTGGTGCGGCATTTGCGTAATAGGCACAAGGCCCAGCAGCACTGAGACAAGGGCTTTGGCACATCGGGAATTTTCATACTGACCCGGCGACTTTATTTCGTTTGTCCAGGCCCCCCGGCCCCGGCTTAGATAACGGCTTGTTTCCGGCACCCAGAGCCCGCATCCATGAGCCACGAGAACATCAGCCGTTCGATCTCCACCGTCCACCCGATCCGCCTCAGCCACGGACGCAACGCCGAGGTCTGGGACATCGATGGCAAGCGCTACATCGACTTTGTCGGCGGTATCGGCGTGCTCAACCTCGGGCACTGCCACCCACGCATAGTCTCAGCCATCCAGCAGCAGGCCACCCGGCTCACCCACTACGCCTTCAATGCCGCGCCTCACGGGCCCTACATCGAGTTCATGCAGCGCCTGGCGAACTTCATCCCGGTGAGTTACCCGGTCAGCGGCATGCTCACCAACAGCGGCGCCGAGGCCGCGGAAAACGCCCTGAAGATCGTGCGGGGAGCTACCGGGCGCAGCGCGGTGATCGCCTTTGACGGAGGCTTCCATGGGCGCACCCTGGCCACCCTCAACCTCAACGGCAAGGTGGCGCCCTACAAGCAGAAGGTCGGTGTACTACCCGGGCCTGTGTACCACCTGCCCTACCCCAGCGCCGACAACGACGTCAGTTGCGAAGAAGCGCTGAAAGCATTGCGTCGGCTGTTCAGCGTGGAGATCGATGTACAGGAAGTGGCCTGCTTCATCCTTGAGCCGGTGCAGGGCGAAGGCGGCTTCCTGGCCCTGGACGCCACGTTCGCCCGGGCCTTGCGCAGCTTCTGCGATGAACATGGCATTTTGCTGATCGCCGACGAGATCCAGTCCGGCTTCGGCCGCACCGGGCAGCGTTTTGCCTTCTCCCGCCTGGGCATCGAGCCGGACCTGATCCTGCTGGGCAAGAGCATTGGCGGCGGGGTTCCACTGGGCGCCGTGGTGGGTCGCAAAGCATTGCTGGACGTGCTGCCCAAGGGCGGCCTGGGGGGCACCTACTCGGGCAACCCGATTGCCTGCGCGGCGGCGCTCGCGACCCTGGATGAAATGACCGACGAGCACCTGCAAGCCTGGGGCGAGCGCCAGGAGCGGGCGATCGTGCAACGCTATGAGCATTGGAAAAGCAGTGGGCTCTGCCCCTTCCTGGGCCGTCTGACGGGGGTGGGAGCCATGCGCGGCATCGAGTTGGTCAATGCCCGGGGCGAACCGGCGCCAGAGCAACTGAGCACGCTGCTAGGCAGCGCCCGGGATGCGGGCCTGCTGCTGATGCCCAGCGGCAAGTCGCGGCACATCATTCGCCTGCTGGCGCCCTTGACCACCGAGCCTGAAATCTTCGAGGAGGGCCTGGATATTCTCCAGGAATGCCTGGCGCGCCTGTGATTCCCGGCGCGCCTCAGGGCGAGGCTAGAACAGGTAGCCCATGTAGGTGGCAATGCCGCCACCGGCCTGTGGTCCGACGTTCATGCCAGCCATGACCACTGCGCCCTTGGCCGAACGCAGCAGCTGCTCGTTGACCTTGATCGAAGCCATCATGGTCGCCGGGTTGCTTCCCAAAACGACGGCCAGGGCCAGTAGCTTGGGGTCCAGGCCGAACAGCAGGGCCGTGGCCGAACCGCCCACCACCAGTCCGCCACCGACCTCGGTATAGAAGCAAGGCCCGGTGATGTCGTCCTCGGTCAGGTCCCGGCTGCGAAGGGCATCGCTGACAAAGACCTTGCCGGTGCTGGGAAAAGCCTCCGCCGCACCGGCACCACTGACGCTCTTGCCCTTGACCTGGATATTGACCTTGCCGAAACGCGGCAGGCGCCCACCAAAGCCGGCGCCCACCCCCAGGCCGCCGTAGCGATAGCTGACGTCCTTGCCCTGAGGCGAACGCAGGGTGATCGAACCACCACCGCCGGCCACGAGGGCTACGGTCAGGCCGCCGCCGCTGGCGGTCTGGTACAGCCATTTACTTTCGTTGACCGGAATCGGAATGCTGAGGTTCATGGGGTCAAAGTCCTTTTGCTCGTTGTGTGGCTCGCCCGCGCTGGCTGATGACACCCACCAGGCCGGCCAGGGTAAATACCAGACCGATCAGGCCGAGCACACCCGGGGTGGCCCAGAGTGCTGCCGGGTCGTCGATGATTGCGCTGTTGGCCGGCCGCTCGGGCTGGTAATACACCCGCACCGGCTGGTCCTTCTGGTAGCCGAAGATAAAGCCACCCTGGGGGTAGGAAATCTTCTCACCAGTACTGCTGGTGAAGGCGATCTCGGGGTGCGAACCCCCGGCATTCAAATCGCTGACGATACCGTCGGCGGTCTGGGCGCTGGCGAGGAACTCGCGGCGATCAAGGGTGAGATTGACGGCAATGACCAACAGGCCGATGCCGATCAGGGCGAACAGCAGACCCTGGAGGATCTTGCCAAAGCGTGACGGGGTGGAGTTAGCCATGGGCTGTCTCGATATTCGTCCGTGAAAGAGGGAGGCCACGATAACAAGAAACCTGCCTCCAGAAAAACCACTGCCGCGGCGCAAGCGCATTCCGGCAACGGCGTTCAGGCGCCCTGGAAAGCGGCCTGAGCGCCTGTCGCCAGCGCTTGCAAACCGAATTTCCGACGGGCATTGCCCTGGAGGAATTTGTCCGCAAATACCGGCGGAAGTTCCAGGCCCCGGACCTGCTCCCGGCGTTTTTTTTTCAACACACCGGGAGGAATTGGCCAGCGAGCAGCACGTTGCCCTGGCCACAAATCCGTGGCCAATGCCTGAACGCCGCGAACAGCCGTACGAGTTTCGAAGAGCTCCCTTGGCCGGTTGCGTTCAGGCTCCGAGGGCTGCCAGTTTCCGAGGCAGGCTTGTATCCTCCAGGTCGCCCACGGTCGAGCCGGCACGCCGCTGCGACAACGACGCCCACTGGGCCGAAGCACTCAACTACATGGGTCGGCCCCGAGCACAGTCGGGGCGAGATCTGCCCGTACTTGCCCATTGGAGAGTTCACCATGCTGATCCGCGACGCACACGCCGCTGAAAGCGAAGCACTGCGGCAGTTTCTCGGCGATAACGGCTGGGGCCATCGGGTGGGCAGCAGCGAATACTTCGCCCAGTTGCTGGCAAACTCCCAGCGCACGGCGGTCGCCCTTCTGCAGGGGCAGATCGTCGGCTTCGCCCGAGGCATCAGCGACGGTCTGTCCAACGGTTACCTGTCCATGGTGGTCGTTGCCGAGCAGCACCAGCGGCGCGGTATCGGCCGCGCCCTGGTGCATTGGGTGATGGGCGACAACCCCGAGATCACCTGGGTCCTGCGGGCCGGGCGCCCCGGGGCAGCGGAATTTTTCAGCTCGCTGGGCTTCGAACCCTCGATCATCACTCTGGAACGCACGCGCCATCGCGCATAATCACTCCCCCGCCTCCAGCGCATCCAAGGAAGCCCCATGTCCGAACAGCACGACTCCAACGCCGACTGGCCCCCCGCCGGCTGCCCGCCCCTGGCCTGGCCGGACCTGCCTGACCAGGCTGCACGGCTGAACTGGTACCTGGCCGCAATTGGCGCCTACGGCGCGCTATGGGAAGGGCATGTCAACGAACCGGAATTGACGCCTGTCAGCGAGGACGCCCTGCAGGCGCTGGAGCAACGCCTGGACTGCCCGTTGCCTCGATCGCTGCGCGACTACCATCGGCAATTGGGGGTGCTGTCCCTGGCGGAGGTCCTGTGCAGCGTCGGGCCCGGGCACACGCCGATCCAGCCGTTGCTGGAGGCTTATCCCGGTATCGTCGAGATCGGCGATGTCGATCTGGTACTGGCAGGCAAGCTGGTGGCCTTCGGCGACTACCTGGGCAATGGCAACCTGTTCTGCTTTCACCGCGAATCCGGCGCGGTCTACTACTTCGATCACGACACAGGTGCGGCGCTGACACGTTTTTTCGACTCCCCCGAGGAGTACCTGGATACGCTGATGCTGCTCTGCCTGGCGGAGGTGCATGACGACGATGATGCTGCCGAAGCATTGATCAGCCAGCGCTACGGCGAGGACCTGGTACGCAAGTGGCGCTATTGAGCCCTGCACCTCATTTGCCGGCACCTGCGCGCTGCCGGGCGCAGTAGCCGTCACCATCGGGTTGGGACTGCAAGTCGGTGCAACCGCCCCCCATGAACGCGGCCAGCGCGGCAAAGGGCAGCAGAACAATCACCTGCGCAATGCCTCGGGCCTGGGCATGCGGGTCCTCGACCTTGCGCAGAAAGCCCTGATCGTGGGCCGCTGTCTCGGTTTGCAGCGTGGCCCAGAGGGTATAGCGAAAAGCGTCAGCTCCAGGCCCCTGGCCGCCGACACGCTGACAGGCGTCCAGCGCCTGGACGGCGTAGACATCCCCCACCTGACGTGGCACTCCCGTCGGGCGGGCCTGACGGGCATTGAAGTCATCGATCAGGGTGGTGAGTTGCAACTGGTCCGCCTGCTGGGCCACCAGGCAATCGCTCTCGGCAGGAAACTCTCGACTGGTACGGGCCAGGGTATTCAGCCAGTTCCGGTAGTTGGTGTAGAAACCGAACTGGCTGCCGTCCGGCAATTCCTGCCGATACAGCTTGAGGGCCCCGACAAAGTGCTTGCCGGTGTCGGTCAGCCGCTGCACCTGCTCGCGGCTCAGTGGCTGATTGAGGGTGTAGCCATACACCTGCGGCCCCTCGACTGTCGGCCCGACCGGAGCCGTAGTACAAGCTCCCAGCGATGACAGGATGATCGTCAGGCTTAAAACGCTGCACAGCATCCGTTGCATGACATGCCTCAGGGCGGGTGGACGGCTCGTTGACCAGGCGCGAGATTACGCCATTTCCCAACCGCTGTTTCGGCCAGAATTGTCGGAGCCTTAGCTGCACAGAACTTAAGTCAGCCACAGGGTCACAGCCAGCAGACTGACACCATCCTGGTCCTGCCGCCTAGCCAGTCCGACGCCCCTATCGGGTTGACGCGCCTGAACCGGCGCCCCATTGTTCCCGCCCTGCCCCTCGAACAAGGATGCTCCATGCTTCAGCGCGTCATGCTCTGCACCCTCTTGACGGTTATCGCCCTGCCCGCGTTCGCCGCGCCAGCCAAAGTCGAACGCCGGTGCGGCTGGTTCGAGAATCCGACGCCAGCCAACGCCACCCTGACCGACCGCGATGGCGTCTGGGAGATCGCCAGCCAGGGCGGCTATCAGGCCGAGGGCGAGTGGCCCACTTTCAACGACCAGCAATGGGTGCGCACCAACAACCACTACGGCTACGGCTGCGCTTGTGTCAGCGCCAGTGCGGATCCCCGGACTCATCGCCTCGACCAATTGCACAAGGCCAAGGCCCGCCCGCTGTCTGCCTGTCGCAACGATCCCAGCCTGTACGAACCCTTGCGCGAGGAAGCCGGAGTTCCGGTATTGCCCATGGATTCACCACGCTTCAAGGGTCAGGGCTTCAGCCTGCAATACCCCAAAGGTTGGAAGCTTGGCCAGGCGCAGAACTGCCTCACCCTGGACCACCCGAAAAAACGCCCCCAGGAGGAGTACACCCTGCACCTGTGCCTGCAGCAGGGCAGCCTGGAACAGGCCGCCGAAGGTTTGTTTTTCTATCAGGAAAGCGGCGTGTGGATGCGCAGCGCCGGAAGGGATGAACCCAGCCCGGTGCAAGAGATTTCAGGCCCCGGCTGGAAAGGCCTGCTGGCCTATCAGACCTGCGGCATCAGCGATGGGGACACCGGCTTTCACGCCTATGGCGGTACCTGCCTGATGGCGCTGTTCGACAGCGGCCAGCGTCAGGTGGTGGCTGACAGCGTCGGGTTCTTTCAGGACTTCGCCACCCTGAGGGCGATTCTGTACTCGATCCGCTTCGACCCGGCGCCGACAACGCCACCCCACTAGCCCTGTGACTCGGCCCGATACAGGGTTTGCAGGTGAGACAGGCGCAAGCCGCAGTGCTCCAGGTTGCGCCGGCTTTGCGAGTTCACCAGGGCGGTGGCTGCCACGCTCCGGGCCCCCAAAGCAGCAGCCTGCTGCAAGCGATGGGCGATCAGGGCCCGGTGATAACCCAGGCCCCGCGCGGCCCGGGTGGTAAAGGCGGTGCCCAGGTATGCCACGCCGTTGTCGGCGATGAACAGCGCCGCGCCGGCCACCGCAACGCCCTGCTCCCGCAACAGGTACAAATGCCCGCGCCCATCGTTGAGCAAGCCACCAAAGGCCGCCTGGGTGGCCGGCCGAGCGGCCGCAGGGGTATTGAAGCCTTCGCGGTGCAGCGTGCAGAACACTTCCAGCGTCGAGGCGGTCACCGGCTCGATATCCAGCACTGAAGGCGGCGCCACAATCTCGCCCACAGGAGCGAACAGCTGCCCATGAGTCCAGCCCTTCAGGCGCTGCAACGGCAGCCCTTGCAGCTCCAGGGTGGGCACAACCTTGGCTGACTCGGCGATCAAGGCGATCGCCGGGGCGTAAGCCACGCAGCTCTGCAGCAGATCGACCAGACGCCGGGCATCCTGTGCCCTGTCTCCATGTACCCGGTTCATCATCGGGCTGGGGTTGCCGCCGACGACGAAGGCACCACAACCCGGCTCACCAAAGAGGCAGGCCCGATAAGGGTTGCCCGGCAGGCTCGCCAGACCCTGGACCCGGGCCCGCAGGTATTGGGTTTCGGCATATTCAAGCGCCAGCGCGCGGCTCAGGTGCATATCAGCGGTTACCCACCGGGGTTTCACTGACCCAGGGCACCCGCACCTGCTCGGCGATGCTCGTGGCCTGCTGCTGCAACACCTCCAGTTGGGTCCGGCGGCCGAACAAGCCAGTGAAATGCAGCAGCAAGCGCCCGGCAAACCCCAGGCCATCGCCGCGTTTGCGCGGGATCAAGTGCAGGTGCGCATGGGGAATGTGCTGGTTGGTGGCGCGGCCGTCATTGACCAGCAGGTGGGTGCCTTCGACGCCGTAGCCGGCACGCCGTTGCGCCGCCAGCAGACCATCGAAGACCTGGTACAGGTGCTGGCGGATGAAACCGGGCAATTGCTCGAGCTTCTCTACGTGCTGCTGGGGGATCAGCAGCAGGTGCCCTTCACCCAGCGGATGCACGTCCATGAAGGCCATGCAGTGCTCATCGCGGTACACCAGTGCGGCGGGCAAGGTGCCGGCGGCAATCTGGCAGAAAATGCAATTCATCCCTGAATCCTCAAGTGGCAAGGCGCGCCCGGTCGGGCGCCGCCAATGTAACCCACCTGCATCCTGTAAAGCGCGCTCCTTGTGCCCGGCTTGGGTTCAGTCCAGCGCCAGGTAGGCGCCGGCATCGACCTCGATCATCACCGGTTGGCGGGTGTCCTTGAGGGTGTGCAACAGGTCTTGCAGCTGCGCGGGGGAGTCGGCGCGGTGGTGCGCCACATGGAAGCTTCGGGCCATGGCCTGGAAGTCCGGGGTGAGGATGTCCACCCCCAGCGGCACGATGTCCCGGGCCTGCATGTAGTCGCGGATCTCGCCGTAGCACTGGTTGTTCCACACCAGCAGGATCACGCCAATCTGCGCTTCCCGGGCGGCGATCAGTTCGCTGCTGGCGAACTGCAAGCCGCCGTCCCCCACCAGCGCCACCACCGGACGCTCGGGCTGTGCCAGCTTGGCGCCCATGGCCGCCGGCAAGCCGTAGCCCAGGGTGCCGTAACCGCTGCCGGCGTTGAACCAGCTGGCCGGAGCCGGTGCCTGGTAGCCGCAAGCGCCCTGGTACACCGGCTGGGTCGAATCACCCACCAGGATCGGGCTGCCCAGGGTGTCCCGCAGCAGGTCGAGCAAGCCCTGCAGGCCTTGTTGCTTGGGCGTCCAGCCGGTGCGTTCGGCCTGGTTGACCCGCAGTACGCTGTCCACGGCCCAACGGCCGCGAGAGCTGGGTTGCGCCACTTTACCGAGCAAGGCTTGCAAGCCTTCCAGAGCGTCGCCCACCAGGCCGACATGGGCCCGCTGCACGCCCATGACCTGCATCGGGTCGATGTCCAGGCGGATCAACGAGCCCTTGAAACGCAGGGGCCCGAGGCCGAAGAAGTCGTAGTCGGTTTCCCCCAGTTCAGTGCCCACGGCGAGCACCACGTCGGCTTCGTCGATCAGCGCCCGGCCATGGGTCGAAGACTGCACACCGTCGAGCAACAGCGGGTGGGCGCAGGGCAACAGACCCCGGGCGTTGGTGGTCAGCGCCACCGGCGCTTGCAGGCGTTCGGCCAACTGGCGCAGCGCCTCGGCGCAACCCCGGGCACCGCCGCCGGCCAGGATCAACGGCCGATGGGCGCTGTTGAGCAAGGTCGCGGCCGCCTCGATCGAGGCACCGGCCGGGGCCGGAGCACCGGGCAGGCTGCGGGGCATCAGGTTGAGGTCAGCGGCGGGCATGTCCAGCACGTCCAGGGGAATCTCGATATGCACCGGTCGTGGCCGCGCGCACTTGAACACGGCAAAGGCCCGGGCCAGGAGCTCCGGCAGTTCCGCAGGCGATTGCAGGGTGTGACTGAAGGCGCAGACCCCGGCCACCATCGCCCGCTGGTCCGGCAGTTCATGCAGGTGGCCGTGGCCCAGGCGCAAGTGCTCGCGACGGTTGACCGTGGAGATCACCAGCATCGGCACCGAATCGGCATAGGCCTGGCCCATGGCCGTGAGGATATTGGTCATGCCAGGGCCAGTGATGATGAAGCACACCCCAGGCTTGCCGCTGGCCCGGGCGTAGCCGTCGGCCATGAATCCGGCCCCCTGTTCATGCCGTGGGCTGACGTGGCGCAAGCGGCTGCCGTGCAGGCCGCGATAGAGCTCGACGGTGTGCACGCCGGGAATCCCGAATACCGTGTCCACGCCATAACCTTCCAGCAAACGAACCAGGGACTGCGCACAGGTGGTCATCGACTACTTCCTCTTGTTCTTATGTGCGGGCGACACCCTGCGCCCGGCTGATGTCGAGGGACATTAGTCGCTGCACCCAAGGGGCAACAATCGAAAAAAATCGCGGCGATTGCTCAATAAAATTCACGCTTTGCCGTTGCGACGGGGTTCCGGGTGCAAGCGGGTGATGCCCTGCAGCTGGGACTTGACCCACTCGCTGAACGCCAGCACCACCGGCCGCTCGGACTTGAGCAGGTCGGCCACCAGGTAGTAGCCGCGATTGGACTCGATCTCGGTGCCGAAGGGCTGCACCAGTTGGCCCCGGGCCAGGGCTTCGCCGCTGATCAGGTTGTCGCCCATGGCAATGCCCTGGCCAGCGATGCAGGCCGACTGCACGAAGTGCGCGTCGGCAAACACAATGCCCCGGCGCACGTCGACATTCGGCGCCCCGGCGGCCGCCAGCCAGACCCGCCAGTCGGAGTAGTCGATCATGTGCAGGAGCAAGGCGTGATCCAGGCCATCAAGGGTTTTCAGGCCACCCATGGCATTCACCAGGCTCGGGCTGCACACCGGGAAATAGCGCAGGGAGACGATCTTCTGCACCTGCTGGTTGGGCCAGTCGCCCATGCCATAGGCCACGAACAGATCGACGCTGCTGTCGCTGGTGTCCCCCGGCGTGCGGGGCGACACCAACTGCAGTTCAACCTGGGGATACAGCGCCTGGAATTCGGCGATATGGGTGCACAGCCAATAGGTGGCGAACCCCGGCGGGCTGCTGATGCACAGCCGGCCGCTGACCTGCTGGCCATCGGAGCGCTGGCCGGCCTCGAGGATATTGGCCAGCAGCAGGTGGATGTCCCGGGCATAGCGCTCCCCCTGGTAGGTGATGCGAATGCTGCGGCCCTGGCGCTCGGTCAGGGCAAACCCCAGGGTCTGCTCCAGGCTCTTGATCTGGTGGCTGATGGCGCTGGGCGTCAGGTTCAGCTCATTGGCGGCCTCGGCGACACTGCCCAGGCGGGCCACCGCGTCCAGAGCGCGCAACGCGGTCATGGAGGGATAACGCATACCGATCATGCCTCGACTACAAAAAAACGAGTGGCAGCACCATAGCTGCAATCGGCGTCCGGCAATAGCCTTGCTCGTCGCCGAAAAAAAAGCCAATTACTGAAAAAAATTACCGTGTCCCACTAAAAATGCTCGATTGACCCGCCGCCGTCGATGGCTAATTCTCAAGCCCTACCCTGTGCCGGGTACTGCCCGGCCATCGCACAATAACAAGAGGGTCGACCCTTGCAATCGCAGCCCAACTCCGTCAATCCCGTGGTGGCGATCGATGATCTGCACAAGAGCTACGCCGATCACCACGTGCTCAAGGGCATCGCCCTGCGCGCCAATGAAGGCGAAGTGGTGTCGTTGATCGGCTCCAGCGGCTCGGGCAAAAGCACCCTGCTGCGCTGCATCAACCTGCTGGAGATTCCCTGCAGCGGCAGCCTGCGCATCAATGGCGAAGAAGTGCGCATCAGGACCGACCGTGCCGGCAACCCGCAGGTCGCCGACCCGGCCCAGGTGGCGCGCCTGCGCACCCAGTTGAGCATGGTGTTCCAGAGCTTCAACCTGTGGCCTCACCGCACCGTCCTGGAAAACGTCATCGAAGCGCCGGTGTATGTCCTCGGTGAAGACCGCAAGGACGCCATCGCCCATGCCGAGCACCTGCTGGAAAAGGTCGGCCTGGCCAACAAGCGCGACGCTTTCCCTTCCTTTCTCTCCGGCGGCCAGCAACAGCGGGTGGCCATCGCCCGGGCCCTGGCCATGCGCCCCCAGGTGCTGTTGATGGACGAACCGACCTCGGCCCTGGACCCGGAACTGGTGGGCGAAGTGCTCAAGGTCATCCAGGGCATCGCCGAGGAAGGCCGTACCATGATCCTGGTGACCCACGAAATGGCCTTTGCCCGGGATGTGTCGAGCAAGGTGATGTTCCTTCACCAGGGGCTGGTGGAAGAAGAAGGGCCCCCCCAGCAAGTGTTCCTCGACCCGGTCAGCGAGCGCTGCCGGCAATTCGTCATGGCTCAGGAAAACCGCGTCTGACGTTTCGCTTCAATCCTTGAAAACAACAACTTCGATAAAGGGTAAAGCCATGAAAAACCTGCTCAAGGTGCTCGCCACCGGTTGCCTGTTCAGTGCACTGGCCAGCCACGCCGTGGCCGCCGACAAGATCGTCTTCGGCATCGCCCTGGAACCCTACCCGCCGTTCTCGATGAAAAGCGGCAACGGCGACTGGAGCGGCTTCGAACCGGAGCTGATCAAGGCTCTGTGCGACCGCATGCAGGCCCAGTGCCCACTCAAGGAAGTGGCCTGGGACGGCCTGATCCCGGCCCTGCAATCGAGCCAGATCGACGCCATCCTCAACTCCCTGAGCATCACCGACGAACGGGAAAAGGTCATCGATTTCTCTGCGCCCTACTACCAGACCCCGGCCATGTGGGTCGCCGACCAGAGCCTGGAGCTGGTCACCACCCCCGAAGGCCTCAAGGGCAAGCTGATCGGCGTGCAGGGTTCGACCTCCAACGCGACCTTCGCCAAGACCTACTACGGCAAGACCTCGACCCTGCGCTACTACACCACCCAGGACGACATGATCGCCGACCTGCAGAGCGGGCGCATCGACGTGATGCTGGCCGACGCCCTGACCATCGAGCCGATCCTCAAGACCGCGGCCGGCGCCGGTCTGGCGGACAAGGGCCTGGCGCCCAAGGACCCGCTGTTCGGTTCCGGCATCGGGGTCGGCCTGCGCAAGGGTGACAGCGCCCTGCAGCAGCGGATCAACACCGCCCTGGCCTCGCTCAAGGCCGATGGCACCTACGACAAGATCCGCAGCCGCTACTTCAGCGTCGACATTTCTGCCAACTAAGCCGTCCGGCCGGCCCGTTTGCGCGGGCCGCCGGCGTTGACTGGATACGTCATGATTTCTCTGTCCGACCTTTCCCAACTGTTCGTCGCCGACGGCTGGCTCGGCGCCCTGGCCCAGGGCGCGCTGGTGTCCCTGCAGATTTCCGCCGGGGCCTTTGTGCTCGGCCTGGGTATCGGCCTGCTGGTGGCGATGATCAAGCTCAAGGGCCCGCGCTGGCTGGTAAAGCTGGCCAACGCCTACACCACCCTGTACCGGGCCATGCCCGAGCTGCTGCTGATTCTGCTGCTCTACTACGCCGGCACCGACCTGCTGAACATGGCCATGGCCGCCATGGACCGGCCGAGCGTCACGGTCAACGGTTTCATCGCCGCGGTGCTGGTGCTGGGCATCGTCCAGGGCGCCTATTCGGCGGAGATCATCCGGGGCGCGATCCAGGCCATTCCCTACGGTCAGATCGAAGCGGCCCGGGCCTACGGCATCGAACGCTGGCTGCTGGTGCGGCGCATCCTGTTGCCGAGCATGCTGCCCTACGCCATGGCCGGGCTGTCGAACCTGTGGCTGGTACTGGTCAAGGACAGCGCGCTGATCAGCATCGTCGGCTACAGCGAGCTGCTCTCGGTGGGCAAACAGGCGGCCGGTTCCACCAAGCATTACCTGGTGTTCTACCTGGCGGTCGCGGCCTTCTATTTCGTCATCACCCTGGTGTCCGGCAGCGTGTTCCGCGTGCTCGAACGACGCACCAACCGCTGGCTGCCCCAGCACTAGGAGGCTCGGATGGACTTTTCCTGGATCAACGGTTTTTCCAGCGAGCTGCTGCGCGGCCTGGGCATCACCCTCAAGCTCCTGCTGCTGAGCGGAATCTGCGGCTTTGCCCTGGCAGTAGTGGTGGGCCTGGGCCGGGTGTCGCGCAATCCTCTGATTCGTGCGCCGATGCAGTTCTACATCAGTGTGTTTCGCGGCACGCCGCTGCTGGTGCAGATCTACATCCTCTATTACGGGGTCGGCAGCCTGTTCGCCGCCTACCCGCCGATCCGCGGCAGTTTTCTCTGGCCCTACCTGCGCGAAGGTTTCTGGTATGTGGCCTTGGCCCTGACCCTGAGTGTCGGCGCCTACGTCGGCGAAGTGCTGCGTGGCGGCCTGCGGGCCGTGCCCCGAGGCGAGCTGGAAGCCGCTCGCGCCTATGGCATGGGCCACTGGCTGACCCTGCGCCGGGTGTGGCTGCCCCGGGCCCTGGAACTGGTGCGCCCGACCCTGGTGGGGGAATGCGTGCTGCTGCTCAAGGCCACTGCACTGGCGTCCACCGTGGCGGTCACCGACCTGCTGGGCGCGGCCAACCTGGTACGGGCCCAGACCCTGAAAGTCTACGAGCCGCTGCTGGCCGTGGCACTGATCTACATCGTCCTGGCCTTTGTCATCGAACATCTGTGCGCACGCCTGGGCAAGGTCCCCCAGCGTCAGGCCTGAACCCATTCATTGCGCGGGCAGCGACGCCCGTGAGGAGAACAACATGCGTTACTCACCTTTCGTACAGCGCATCAGCGGCGAATCCGTCAGCGCCTGGGACATCCACTACGCGGCCATCGAGGCCCGTGGGCGCGGAGAAGACGTGATCGTGCTCAGCGTCGGTGACCCAGACTTCGCCACCGACGAGCGCATCAGCGCCGCCGCCAGTGCCGCCCTGGAGCAAGGCGACACCCACTACACCCACGTCCTCGGCCGCCCGGCCCTGCGTGAGGCCATCGCCGCCAAGCAGCGCCGCCTGCTGGGCATCGAGGTCAGCGCCGACAACGTGGCGCTGGTGGCGGGTGCGCAGAACGGCTTGTTCGCCACATCGCTGTGCCTGTTCAGCAGCGGCGACGAAGTGCTGGTGCCAGAACCCATGTACCTGACCTACGAGGCCTGCATCCACGCCTCGGGGGCGCAGATCGCCTGCGTCCAGCAGCCGGCGGCCAATGGCTTTCGCCTGACCGCCGCGGCCCTGGAAGCGGCGCTCACCGACAAGACTCGCGGCATTGCCCTGGCCACCCCGTGCAACCCCACCGGCAACGTCTACAGCCGTGAGGAGCTGGAAGCCGTGGCCGAGGTGGCGCGCAAGCATGACCTGTGGGTGATCTCCGACGAGGTCTACGGGCAACTGACCTACGACCGCGAACACCTGAGCATCGCTTCGCTGCCGGGCATGGCCGAGCGCACGGTAATCCTCAACAGCCTGTCGAAAACCCATGCCATGACCGGTTGGCGCGTGGGCTGGGTGATCGCCCCGCCGGCCCTGGTCGGGCATCTGGACAACCTCTTGCTGTGCATGCTCTACGGCCTGCCGGGGTTTATCCAAGAAGCCGCGCTCAAGGCCCTGGAGCTCGATGAAGAAGTGATCGGCAGCGCCCGCGAGGTCTATCGCCGGCGCCGCGACCTGGTGGTGGCGGGCCTCAAGCAGGTGCAACTGCTGGACTGCCGCGAGCCGGAAGCCGGGATGTTCATGCTGGTGGACGTGCGCCGCACCGGCCTGTCGAGCATGGATTTCGCCTGGCAGCTGTTCCGCGCCACCGGGGTCTCGGTGCTCGACGCCCAGGCTTTCGGCGCCAGTGCCGAGGGCTTCGTGCGGATCTCCTTCACCGTCGCCGACGAGGTGCTCAAGGACGCCTGCCAGCGCATTGCCGGCTTTGTCGAAACCCTGGGCGCACAACGCTGAATGCATGACCCGGGCCACCCAGCGGCCCTGGTACCTCCGACAAGAACACTGCTGCGCCATACTTTTTTGCCCACCTTTGAAGGGCCCCCTGCTTGAGAGGTTGACCCCGTGACCGCTTCCGACCAATTCAACTCCACCCATAGCGCCGTCGATCAATACGCTGAACTGGTGCTGCACAACGGCCGGATGTACACCCTCGATCCGGCCCAGCCCTGGGCCGACGCCGTGGCCATCCGCCAGGGCAAGCTGATCGCGGTGGGCAGCCTCGCTTCCCTGGCCTCGCTGATCGGGCCCAATACCCGCCAGCACGATCTGGACGGGGCCTTCTGCATGCCCGGCCTGCATGACATGCACACCCACCCGGACCTGGCCCTGGCCCCGCGCTACGCCGACGACCTGGACGTGGGCATCGAAGACCCGACCCCGGAGCAACTGGCAGCAGCGATCCACGCCTATGCCGACAGCCATCCCGGCGACGGCTGGATCTACGGCCAGTACTGGGTGCGCTACACCTTCCGCGAGGCCGGGCTGACCCCGGGCCGCGAATGGCTCGACAGCGTCATGCCGGACCGCCCGGTGGCCCTGCTGGACCGCATGTGGGGGACCATGATGGTCAACTCCAAGGCCCTGGAACTGGCCGGCATCGACCGCCACACCAGCGACCCGCGCAACGGCTACCTGGAGCGCGACGAGCTGACCGGCGAACCCAACGGCTTGTTGATCGACGGTGCCTACGCCCTGATCCACGCCGCCATGCCGCCGACTCCGGTGTCGGTGCTGCGCCGTGCCTATCGCGATGGCGTGCATTTCCAGACCTCTCGCGGGGTCACGGCCACCAAGTACGTGCACGTCTGCGAAAACCGCCTGCAGGCCCTCAAGGAACTGGACGATGCCGGCGAGCTGACCCTGCGGGTGGAAGCCGCCATCAGCTGGCAGGACGACATCTTCCCGGTGCGCCGGCGCTGGGAACTGCTCAGTGGCGAGCGGCATTTCTATCGCAGCGCGCGCCTGAGTGCCAACGCGGTGAAGTTCCACTTCGATGGCACCGTGGAGCCCAAGTCTTCCTACCTGCTGACCCCCTGGCCGGAAGAGTCGAGCTGGCGCGGCAAGCTCAACCTGACCCCGGAACACATTACCGACATGGTGGTGGACATGGACAAGCGCGGCCTGCGGGTGATCGCCCACTGCACCGGCGACGGCGCCTCCGACGTGTTCCTCGATGCCGTGGCCGAGGCCCGGCGGCGCAACGGCAACAGCGGCATCCGTCACCAATGCGCCCACAGCACCCTGCTGCACCCGGGCAACCTCAAGCGTTTCCAGGCCCTGGACGTGATCGCCGAGTTCTCACCGGCAGCCTGGTACCCGACTCCGTTCGCCAGCGGCGCACGCTCCGGCTACGGCCAGGAACGCCTCAAGCGCATCTATGACTTCAAGGGTGTGCTGGCAGCCGGTGGCATCGCGGTGTTCGGCACCGACTGGCCGGTGGCGTCCATCGATCCATGGCTGGCCCTGGAAACCATGGTCACCCGGCAGAACCCGTGGAACCAGGAACCCGACACCTTCGGTGACCCCATCAGCCTGGAACAGGCCCTGCAAGTGGCGACCCTCAACGGCGCCCATGCCATGGGCCTGGAGCACCTGACCGGCAGCCTGGAGACCGGCAAGTCGGCGGACCTGATCGTCCTCGACCGCGACCTGTTCGCCCAGGGCGCACGCAACTACATCCACCACACCCAGGTGCAACTGACCTTCGTCGAGGGGCAACTGGTCTACGACCGCCAGGGCACCTTCAGCGACACCCCGCTGCAAGCGGTGTGGGAAGGCCTGCCACCGGTGATCGAGGGCAAGGAATAATGAACAGCACCCCGAGCATCCCGGTAACCGTGGTTGCAGGCTTTCTCGGCGCCGGCAAGACCACCCTGCTCAACCGCATGGTGCAACGCGCCGACAGCGGCCGGCTGGCGGTGATCGTCAACGATTTCGGCGAGCTGAACATCGATGCGGCGATCATCGCCGAGGTCACCGACGCGGTGTACAGCCTGCAGAACGGCTGCATCTGCTGCACCGTGCAGGAGGACCTGCTGGCGCAACTGGTGAGCCTGTCCAAGCTGCGCCCGGCCCTGGAGCGAATTGTCATCGAGTGCAGCGGCGTCTCCGACCCGCAGCGCATCGTGCAGACCATCGGCTACCCGCAACTGCGCAACCGCCTGCACCTGGACGCGGTGATCACCCTGGTGGATGCCAGCGGCTACCAGGACCTGGAAGGGGAAATGGCCCGCCTGTCCCGAGCCCAGGTGGCCTGCGCCGACTGGGTGCTGCTGAACAAGGCCGACCTGGTGAGCGCCGAGCAATTGCAGAGCATCCGCGCCAGCCTCGGCAATCGCGCCCCGGTATTCGACACGGTGCAGGCCGAGCTGCCCCCCGAGCTGCTGCTGGCGCCGCCGGTGCGCTCCACCGAAGTGCTGTTCAAGGCCCTGCCCCAGGCCCACGACCAGTTGTTCGAAAGCTGGGTGTGGAAAAGCTCGCGACCGCTGCAGCCCAAGGCTTTGCGGGACTGGCTGGCGCGCCTGCCCGCCGACCTGCTGCGCCTCAAGGGCCTGGTGCGCCTTGAAGGCAATGAACAACCTTATTGGTTGCAGCATGTGGGCAACCGCAGCCAGTTCACCCTGGCCGCCGATCAGCCCACCGAGCATGCCGCGCAATTGGTATTCATCGCCCGCCGAGGCAGCGATCTGCGCCAGGAACTGGAGGCTGGGGTCAGCGATACACAAGTGCTTTGAACGACAGGGAATCTGTGGCGCGAAGGCCGGTCTGAAAGAGGCGCGGCTGCCGGGCCGTCGCTTGGTCCGTGACAATAGGGCCCGGGTCCAATAGATTAGGCGCCCCCGAAAATCCCCCTGGGCCTTTCGCGCCTCAAACCTGTTAAACCAAGTAGTGGATGTTCAATGCCTGATTCCAACACCGAAGAATCCGTAGTCGCCCTGTCCAACAAGGCCGAATACGAAAACGCCATTCATCTTTCACAACACGTGTCCCAGGCCAAGACCATCAGCGAGATGGTGCTCGACGCCTTCCACACCTCGAAAGAAAGTGACCAGATTCGCGAACTGCGCGCAGCGATTCGCCAGGCCCACGACCGCTTTGACGACGACACCGCCTATGAACTCATGGGCCAGCTCAAGCAGCTCAAAGACGCCGAGGCCGCCGACCTCGCCGCCCTGGAAGACCTGAGCAAGAAATTCCCCATCAGCCGGATTCTCTCCAGCTACAAGGACGATCCGGACTTCCAGGAGCTGGTCTACGGCCTGGCCCTTAAGGTGCTGAACCAGACCCACCAGGCCATCAGCAATCCCAGCGGCGGCAAGAGCAAGGCGCGTCCGAAGAAGGAAATGGAAGTGTTCGCCATCAGCAAGGACGGCGTCAGCGTCACCCTGCCGATGCGCCCGCGCTCCAAGGCCAACGTCGACCGTGAAGCCTTCGAATTCCTCGGCTTCAGCTTTGTCGGCGAAGGCGACGAGGCGGAACTGGAAAGCGAGATGTTCCTCGACAAGGATGGCAACGAACAGCAGGCCACCCGCAAGAACATCGTCACCGCGATCCAGCAGCAGACCGCGTTCGAAGGCTACAGCGCGCAACAACAGCTGTAACCCGCCGCTGCAGGAGCGAGCTTGCTCGCGAAGCGCCAGCACAGCCTTCTGCAGACCTGAAAAGCCCCGTATTCCAGCGTGAAGACGGGGCTTTTTTTCTTCAGCGATCCCCGTACTCAAGGATGGGGTACATCGCACACAACGCCTCGGTCTCCAGCCGGAAGCGCTCCTGCTGCGCGGGCTCCAGAACGTATGGCTGCTCGCCCTGTGGCTGCAGCTGATCCAGTATCCGGCACACCAGGTCGACGATCTGCCGGCAGCCCTGGGGGTCCACATAGCGCTGTGCGATGGAGCCCGTGCCGATACACAAGCCATTGGCGGCAAATGACGATCGAGTCTCCCCCGGTGCGCGTTTTTTGCTGACGATGATTCCGCACTTTTCCAATGCCGATTCGGCGAGGGAGCCGCTGATGCCCTTAGGCAAGCGCAACAGGATCGTGTGGTTTTCCGTCCCGCCGCCCATTACCTCGTAGTCCCGCGCCATGAACGCGCAGGCCATTTCATCCGCCGTGGCGCGAATCCGCCCCATGTAGGCATCGAACTGTGCAGACATGGCATAGCCCAGCGCGGCCGCCTTGGCGGCGATCATGTTGACTGCAGGCGCCCCCTGCATCCCGGGGAAAACTGCCTGGTCGAGCACCCGACGAAAGCTCGACCTCAGGCCGGGCACCTTGGTGTCCGCGTCCCGCCCGGAAAGAATCAGGCCGCCGCGTGGCCCGGCGAGCTGTTTGTGGGTGCAAGTGGTGGTGACGTGCGCCACATCGATCGGGCTCGGGTGACGCCCCGTGGCAACCAGGCCGGCGATATGGGAGATGTCGGCAAGGACGATGGCCCCGGCTTCATCGGCAATGTCGCGAAAACGCTGGAAGTCCACGACCCGCGAATAAGCCGTTGCCCCACAGATGATGATGCGCGGGCGGTGGGCCATCGCCAGCTGACGTACCTCCTGGTAGTCGATGGTGCCCTGGGCCGTGGTGCCGTAGCGGATCGCCTTGTAGTGGGCACCGGTAAAAGCGAGGGAGCTGCCGTGGGTCAGGTCGCCGCCATGATCCAGGGCCATCCCGAGCAGGGTGTCCCCCGGCTCAAGCAGCGCGGACAACACCTGGTAGTTGGCGTTCGAGGCCGAGTGCGATTGCACCGCGGCGTACTGCGCGGCAAACAGCTCCCGGGCCCTGCGGATCGCCAGGGATTCCACCAGATCGACGTTTTCGCACCCGGCGTGATGGCGTTTGCCCGCAACCCCCTGCGCCGTCACGTTGACCAGCGCCGAGGCCGAGGCGGCAAGGCTTCTGGGGGTGGCTGCACAGGAGGATGAAACCAGGGAAAGCGTGCGTTGTTGCCGGCTTACTTCAGCGTCCAGGATCCTGGCCAGCTCGGCGTCTTCTGTTCGCAGGTCCGCCAAGCCACATCGCAGCAAGTCGGCCTGGTTCCTCAGTGGTTCGGTATCGGCTGCCATAAATCTGTGCCCCTTCCTTGAGTACTGCGCGCCACGAACGAGGGCGTGCTTCCTGGGTTTTACGTTCGTTGGTGTGAATCGGGCTGATCCGGGCCCTGGGTCAAGACTGTATAAGGCGTAACAGAATTAATCAAAAAATTAAACATCCTCAAAGTTAAATGCTTCTTTTTTGAAGTGGAAGGACATCGGCGCAGCCTTGCCGGTGCAAGCCGCAGGGCGAGAGTGATAATGCCCAACCCCTGGGGCTTTATTGTCATGGCTGACGCATGCAACACTTGTCCGTTGCGGCCCTGTGCAAACCGGCCCCTCTCAGCGACTTGATCGCCCACAGTCCCCGTAGCGAAGTATCCCAGGACGGATACAGGCTGGCTAAAGGAGCACTAGCGAATTACCAGACAACACAAAAGCAACTGACAGGCTTCTGCCACAGTGATCCCGCTATTGGCACCAGGCAATCGATGTCATGCGCGATGTGAACGCTAAAAAATTCGATGCATTACGACTATAAGGAAATGGTGAGGCATTTGATGCACAGAAGAGAAAGAACAGAGTATTTAAAAAGCAATATCAAATACCTGATTAAAAGTCGCGGAGAGACACAACTGTCTTTATGCAACGCCAGTGGCCTGACCAGAACAACCATATACAACATCCTGGAAGGCAAGGTCAGCAACGTCCAGCAGTCCACCATTCGGAAAATCTCCGACTTCTTCGGCATTTCCTATGAGGAAATAGAAACCGTCGACTTTGAAGAGAAGGAGATCATCGAAAGCAGCATTTCCCCGCAAGGGAACATGAACCCTGCTGCTGTTCCGATCCTCAAGGAAAGCCAGTTGATGGCCAACATGGATAAACGTATTGGCGAACTCGCCACTTGTTTCCCATTGACCTACTACTTCGGCACATCCTGCAACTTGATAGCCGTGCGCCTGGAAAACGATATCAAGGGCATGTATGAGGTCGGCGGCCTGCTGATCGTGCAAAAGGGGACGATCACCGATGAAAAGGAAAAACTGGCTTACGACAAACAGACCAGGAAACTGCTGATCATGAACGAGGTCGTCTTCGACCCGGATCGTATATCCGTTGTCGGCGATATCATTGAGGAACGCTTCAATGACTGCCTATGAAGGTGATATCGAGAACAGCAAGTACAAGCTTCTGGGGTTTGAGAACAATAAAAACCTGGCCGTGATCATGATCATCGACACCGGCAAGGTCATAAAAATAAAGCTGAGCGAAGTAGTGAACAGCGAAATAATGGATAACTTGAACAAAATGGAAGTTAAAAACCTGTATAAAAAGTTCTACTCCCAAGGAGGAACACTTACTGCATACGACTTGAACGACCGCAATGAAAACTCATGGATGATCTACATCATCCTCAACCTGCTGCTCTTTACCTTTTATATTTTCACCAGCATCGCTGCAACAAAGCCGATCTACCTTGAATCCCTCGACATCATTATTACCCCCGGCACCTTTCTGTACCCTCTGACATTCCTGATCGTTGACCTGCTGAACGAGAACTTCGGACTCAGGCTCGCCAGAAGAGCCATTCTGTTTGCATTTGCAAGCAACGCCATGATCATCATCCTGCTCTACGCGTCCACTTTTCTCCCCGGACTGCCAGGCTGGAAACTCGATACACCTTATAACGACGTTATTATCCAGGTGTCGTCTGTACTGGTAGCGTCTTCCGTTTCCTTCCTTGTTTCTGAAAACATAAACTCATATTTGCTGTGCAAGATAAAGGAACTCACAAACTCCAGATTCCTATTTCTGCGGATATTCCTCAGCACCTTGTTTGCGGTCATCATCGACAGCTTCGTGTTTTGCTACATCGCATTCTATGGAGCCATGCAAAACAACGACATCCTGAACATGATTTATGTTCAGATCGCAATCAAGGTCTGTTTTGCATTCTTCAATATATTGCCCGCCTATGGCGCACGATCACTGTTCAAGAGATACATAACGGATAGCCAGGCAAAATGATCGATCGCTGTTTGTAGAGCGACGCCGGAGCTCAACACCTATCTGCCAGGCAGGTTCAGTGTTGGGCTCCAAGGGCAGCAAGCTGCTCAAATCCTCACTTCAGACCCATCTTGCTCTTCAGGCTATCCATGACTTGCGTCTTGTTCTCCAGATAAGCGTTCAAGCCTTTTGCCCGTAGATTGCAGGCGTCGCAGTTGGCGCAGCCACTGCCCATGATGCCGTTGTAGCAAGTCAGGGTTTGCTCGCGAACCAGCTCCAGTTGATTGTGGTAGTCCGCCAGGGCCCAGGTTTCTGCCTTGTTCAGCCACATCAGTGGAGTCTCGAGGCGCAACTTGTACTCCATGCCCAGTTCGAGGGCCTTGTTCAATGCCTTTACAAATTCATCGCGGCAATCGGGGTAACCCGAGAAATCGGTCTCGCACACTCCGGTAATCACGGTCTCGGCTTTTACCTGATAGGCGTAGATAGAGGCCAGGGTAAGGAACAGGATATTTCTTCCGGGTACAAAGGTGCTGGGCAAGCTCTCGCCTGAACTGTTCACCGTGGGCACCGGAATGTTGTCCCGAGTGAGGCTGCTGATCGCCAGTTCGTTGAGCAACGAAGCGTCCAGCACTTTGTGCACGGTCGCCCCCAACTGCTTGGATAGCCGCTGCGCGGTCTCGATTTCCGCGTAGTGCCGCTGGCCATAGTCGAACGTAATGCAGTGCACTTCGTCATAGAGCGGCAAGGCGTGGATCAGACAGGTTGTCGAGTCCTGTCCGCCGCTGAACACGATAACCGCTGTTTTCTTCATCATTCTGCTTCCTGCATGAGTTGGGTCATTTGAATAGTTGGGCAGCCCACGCAAGGGCTCTCAATAAAATACCCCGCGCGTCTCTCGAAGGCGGGGCTTTTCCGTGTTCGGGTGCGCGGCTCACGCCGAGCGTGCACTGCCGGCCATGCGCCGCAGAATATGCCCCTGGCCCTTGATGCAGTGCAGGATCAGCGCCGCCACATGGCCGACGATCAGCACCAGCAGGGTCCAGCCCAGGAGGCTGTGGAAATTGTTGCCCAGTTCGGTCATCCACTGGATCTTCGGCCCGTCGAAGCCGTTCATTACCGGCAGACCAAAGGCGGAAAAGGCGCGACCCGAGCCGTACTGACGCAACAGGCCGAGAAACGGAATGGCAAACATCCCGGCATACAGCAGCCCATGCCCCAGGGTTGCTGCAAGGTTGAGGCTCGGCGGCCGGCGATGACGGTTCAACAGACTCCAGACCACACGCACCAGCAGCAGGGCCATCAACAGCAGGCCGACTTGCTTGTGGGTCGGCCAGAGGAACTTGTCCAGGGCCGAATCGGCCAGCAGGTAATGCGCACTGGTAGTGCTGTAGATCCAGGCAAAGGCCAGGGCCATGGCCCAGTGCAGTCCGCGACTGATGACGCCATAGCGCGCCTTCGAGTCGTACAGTTCAATACGGTTTTCCATTGCATCCACTCAGGTTCTATCCACGAACGGCGCATTTTACCCGGCCAGGCCAGGCCTTCGGGCCGAAAAACTTTAAATGATGTGACCATCAACCCAGCGCAATGAAAAAAGCCCCGCGCTTCTTGCGAAGGCGGGGCTTTTCCTGTGGCCTGGACAGCTTAGTGTGCGTAGGTCAGCAGGAGCTCGGTCGGGGCCTTGAAATCCACCGACATCATCACGCTCAGCGCGGTGATGGTGAAGATCGAGAACACGAAGAGCTTGCGCGCCCACACGGTGTCATCCACTGCCTTGTAGCCGGTCCAGGCCATGTACAACCAGTACATGCCCATGGCCGCCGCTACCGCCAGGTAGCTCATGCCGGCGTAACCGCTGAAGGTCAGCATCAGGGTCGCCACCAGGAATGCCAGGATGTAGAGCAGGATGTGCTTCTTGGCCACGCGGATGCCACGCTTCACTGGCAGCACCGGAATCGATGCGGCCAGGTAATCGTTGAAGCGGAAGATCGCGATAGCGTAGGAATGCGGCATCTGCCACAGGCTGAACATCACCAGCAGGGTCAGCGCAGCCATGTCGAAGCTGTTGCTGACCGCGACATAGCCGATCACTGGCGGCATGGCCCCGGACAGACTGCCCACCAGCGTGCCGTGAACCGACTTGCGCTTGAGGTACAGGCTGTAGAAGCCGACGTAGATGACAAAGCCGATTACCGCGAACAACGCGGCCAACGGGTTGGCCACGTAGTACAGCAGGGCGACGCCGGCGACACCGAGGATTGAGGCGTAGACCAGTGCCACTTCCAGGGAAATCAGGCCCTGGACCAGCACGCGGTTCTTGGTGCGCTCCATCTTCAGGTCGATGTCACGGTCGATGCAGTTGTTGAACACGCAACCGGACGCTACCACCAGCGAGGTGCCGATCATGGCGGCCAGGAAAATGGCCAGATCGACATGCCCTTTCGAGGCCAGGAAGAACCCGCCTGCCACAGAAAGCACGTTACCGAAAATGATCCCCGGTTTGGTGATTTGGATAAAGTGCTTGAGCGACATCGGGTTTACCTCACTTCGCCATCATGACGGTGTGGATGCTGAACATGATCCACAACGACAGACCAACCAGCAGAACAATGACCAACGCGGCGAAGATGAACGCCACCACGTTGTTGCGCTGTGCTTCGGAACGGTCCAGGTGCAGGAAGTACACCAGGTGCACCAGCACCTGGATGACTGCGAACGCCAGGACGATCCACAGGGTCACGTCTTTGGGCAGCGATGGGTACATCACCAGGCCGAACGGGATCAGTGTCAGGATGACCGACAGGATGAAGCCGATGGCGTAGGACTTGACGCTGCCGTGACCGGCTTCGTCGTGGGAGTGTGTGTTGGCCATTTACATAGTCCCCATCAGGTAAACAACGGTGAATACGCAGATCCACACCACGTCCAGGAAGTGCCAGAACAGGCTCAGGCAGCTCAGACGGGTCTTGTTGGTCGCCGTCAGGCCGTTTTTCTGCACCTGGTACATCATGATCGCCATCCAGATCAGACCGCTGGTCACGTGCAGACCGTGGGTACCAACCAGGGTGAAGAACCCGGACAGGAAGCCGGAACGGCTAGGGCCATAGCCTTCGGAGATCAGCAGGTGGAACTCGTTGATCTCCATGCCGATGAAGCCCAGGCCAAACAGGAAGGTCATGGCCAGCCAGCCCAGTACCTGCTTCTTGTTGCCCCGGAAGAACGCCAGCATGGCGAAGCCGTAGGTGATCGAACTGAACAGCAGCAGGGCGGTTTCACCCAGTACGTATGGCAGTTCGAAGATGTCGTGGCCCGACGGGCCACCCGCTACGTTGTTAACCAGTACCGCGTATACCGCGAAGATCGACGCAAACAGAATGCAGTCGGTCATCAGGTAGAGCCAGAAACCGAATACGGTCATCTCGCCCGAGTCGTGGTGATGGTCATCGTGCCCATGGTCATCGACATGGGCGTGTCCAGCATTGGTCACTAAGTTCGACATGGATTAAGCCTGTTCCAACGAGGTTTCAACACGGGTAGCCGGGATCTTGTTCTCCGATACCAGACGCTTGTGCTGTTCGGCTTCGATGCGCTCGATCGTTTCGACCGGCACCATGTAGCCTTGATCATCACGGGCAGCGTGGATCGCGAAATAGATCACGGTGCCGGCCAGGCTTGCGATGGCCAGCCACCAGATGTGCCAGATCATGGCGAAACCGAACACGGTCAGCAGAGCCCCCATGACCAGACCGGTAGCGGTGTTGTTGGGCATGTGGATCGGCTGGTAGCGGCCAGGCTGCGCGTAGGCAGTGCCGTTTTCCTTGGCTTCGGTGAACGGATCGATGCCTTCGGCTTTCGGCAGTACCGCGAAGTTGTAGAACGGAGGTGGCGACGAGGTCGACCATTCCAGGGTGTGGGCGTTCCAAGGGTCGCCGGATACACACATGTTCTGCTTGCGGTCACGCACGCTGACGTACAGCTGGATCAGCTGGCAGGCGATACCCACGGCGATCATCACCGCACCTACCATGGCGACGTACAGGTACGGCACCCACTCAGGGTTGGTGGTGGCGTTCAGACGACGGGTCATGCCCATGAAGCCCAGTGCATAGAGCGGCATGAACGCGACGAAGAAGCCGGAGATCCAGAACCAGAACGCAGCCTTGCCCCAACCTTCATGCAGCTTGAAGCCGAAGGCTTTCGGGAAGTAGAAGCTGAAGCCGGCGATGTAGCCGAATACCGCGCCGCCGATGATCACGTTGTGGAAGTGAGCGATCACGAACAGGCTGTTGTGCAGAACGAAGTCGGCACCCGGAATGGCCAGCAGTACGCCAGTCATGCCGCCGATGGCGAAGGTCACCATGAAGCCCAGGGTCCACAGAACCTGGCTGGTGATGCGCAGACGGCCGTGGTAGATGGTGAACAGCCAGTTGAACAGCTTCACCCCCGTCGGAATCGAGATCAGCATCGTCGCCAGGCCGAAGAAGGCGTTGACGCTGGCCCCCGAACCCATGGTGAAGAAGTGGTGCAGCCAGACCATGAAGCCCAGTACCGAGATCGCGCCGGAAGCGTAGATCATCGAATGGTGGCCGAACAGGCGCTTGCCGGAGAAGGTCGAGATCACTTCGGAGAAGATACCGAACGCCGGCAGGATCAGGATGTACACCTCGGGGTGACCCCAGGCCCAGAACAGGTTCACGTACATCATTGGATTGCCACCAAGTTCATTGGTGAAAATGTGGAAATCCATGTAACGGTCAAGCGTCAGCAGTGCCAGGGTAGCGGTGAGGATCGGGAACGAAGCCACGATCAGCACGTTGGCCCAGGTGCAGGTCCAGGTGAAGATCGGCATGTCCATCATCTTCATGCCCGGGGTACGCATTTTCAGCACGGTGGCCAGGAAGTTGACCCCCGTCAGCGTTGTCCCCAGCCCTGATAGCTGTAGCGCCCAGATGTAGTAGTCCACACCCACGCCCGGACTGTATTGCAGGCCCGACAGCGGCGGATAGGCAACCCAGCCGGTCTTGGCGAATTCGCCAACGCCCAGGGACAGGTTGATCAGCACCACGCCCGAAACCAGCAGCCAGAAGCTCAGGGAGTTGAGGAACGGATAGGCCACGTCACGCGCGCCGATCTGCAGCGGCACGACAAGGTTCATCAGGCCGGTGAAGAATGGCATCGCCATGAAGATGATCATGATCACACCGTGAGCGGTGAAGATCTGGTCATAGTGTTCAGGTGGCAGATAGCCAGGCGAACCCTCGGTGGCCATGGCCAGCTGGGTACGCATCATGATGGCGTCGGCAAAACCACGCAGCAGCATGACCATGGCGACGATGATGTACATCACACCGATTTTCTTGTGGTCGACGGACGTCAGCCACTCGGTCCACAGATAGGTCCACTTCTTGAAGTAGGTGATTGCCGCGAACAGCGCCACGCCACCGAGCAGAATCATGGCAACGGTGACCATGACAATCGGCTCGTGGAACGGAATCGCTTCCAGACTTAATTTACCAAACATCGTTTACTCCTCTGCCCCGGCAGCTGAATGCGAACTCACGTCCATCCCTTCCGTTGCGGCCACTTCCTTTTCTTTCTTCTCGTGCTTGAGCGGCTTGCCCGGTTTCATGCCTTCATACTTGTCGATGACGGTCTGGAACAGGTTTGGCGCGTAGGCGGAGTAGAGCTCTACAGGATTGTTCTGGCTTGGCTTGGAAAGGGCTTCGTATTCAGCGGTGTCCAGCTGTTTAGGTGCCTTCTTGACTTCGTTTACCCAGGCGTCGAAATCTTCCTGACTGGTAGCGATCGCTTTGAACTTCATGCCGGTGAAACCCGCGCCGCTGTAGTTGGCGGAGATACCTTCAAGTTCGGTGTTCTGGTTGGCAATCAGGTGCAGCTTGGTGGTCATGCCCGCCATCGCGTAGATCTGGCCGCCCAGGCCCGGGATGAAGAACGAGTTCATCACGGTGTCGGAGGTCACGCGGAAGTTCACCGGGGTATGGGCCGGGAAAACGATCTTGTTGACGGTGGCGATCCCTTGGTCGGGATAGATGAACAGCCACTTCCAGTCCATGGCGACCACTTCGATGGTCACTGGCTTGACGTCGGAATCCAGCGGACGGTACGGGTCCAGGGCGTGGGTCGACTTGTAGGTGACATAACCCAGGGCAATGATGATGAGCACCGGAACCAGCCACACCGCGATCTCGATCTTGGTGGAGTGGGACCACTTCGGCGCGTAGGTCGCGTCCTTGTTGGAGGCGCGGTATTTCCAGGCGAAGGCGAAGGTCATGATGATGACCGGCACAACCACCAGCAGCATCAGGATGGTTGCCGTGATGATCAGGTTTCGTTCATCCAGACCGACCTGACCCTTGGGATCGAGCAAGGTCCACTTGCAGCCTCCCAGCATTAACATGCCGAGCAGCGGCAATAAGCCTAGTAATCTGGGGTACCTGTTTTTACTCATCTCACGACCTCTAAAGCAGCTTGCGCAATGCAGTTGGGTTTTGATCGCCAACACTTCACCCTGCCAAGGGTTGGCATTTTTCTTCAATTGAATAAGGGCCTGCCCGTTGCGTTAAGCGCTCAACGACACATCCCGGGCTAGCAGTGGTTCTTATTCGATCTCGTGGTCAAAGGCCTTGTTACAGACCAATTCCATTTGGTGCGGAAGTTTGGAAGGCGCCGACACCCGCAGTCGCATGGAGCGCTCTATCCGCCCCTCGACCGTCCTCGTGTGCTCAGGGTTGAGCAGCGTCGGAAATTCAGTGCGGGCGATTGTAGATATGTCGCGTTTTATAAACCATGTCTTATCCCGAAATAATTTTTATCCCATGGCGCAACAATCCCTCATGATTGTTGCGAAGGATCGCAATCATAGCGATTTTCATTTGCAACAAAAAGCCCCAAAAAGGACCTGAAACACCCCCCTTCCAGGACTCTCGATCCCCCCTGAGGGCCGCCTTCCATCAGGCTTCACCCCTTGTAAAACGGGCGCTGTGAAGATTTGTATCGATAGCAGGCTATGGTTCTCGGCCGACAGGCTCGCGTACACAAACTGACAGGCTCTCATTGAACCAGCGCGCCAGAATGCAGTCTGTTGCAGCGACTCAACCGCCCCTCTGCGACCGCGGCACTGTGACAACATGTCGCACTTTTGCCGCACCTGCGCTTGCCGCAAATCACGGACTTTTCAGGTGCCGAATGAACGGCACAAAAAAGCCCCGGCCCTCCCATGGGGAGCCGGGGCTTTTACGGGCGAATCAGTAGGTTTTCTTGCGATTGCGCACCACACCCAGAGGCACCAGGATCACCGTCAGCACGAACGCCACCAGCGCCCACTGGGCCAGGGACAGACCGAGGATCGGCGGGTACGGCGTGGAGCAGAAACCGTCCACCTGAAAGCCCAGGGGGAAGATCTTGGCCAACGGCAGGCTGTCGACAATCGGCTGCAGTACATCGATGCCACAGCTCACCGAGGGGTAGAACTGGGTGTACACATGGTGCCCCGCCACGCCCGCGCCGGCGAGGGCGCAGATGACCACCAGGGTTTCCATGACCGTGACCCCACGTCGCGAACTCATGGCCGCACCGATGAAGGCAAACAGTGCAATCAGCAGCAAGGCATAACGCTGCAGGATGCACAGCGGGCACGGCGCCTCGCCCAGCACCACCTGCATGTACAGGGCTCCGCCGATCAGTGCCAGGCAGATAATCCCCAGCAGCACCAGGAAACGCCGCTCGCGTCCCAAACCCAGTCTGTCGTCACTCATCCCTATTCCTTTTTCTGTTGTGTTCAGCCTGCCCCCGAGACCCGAGGCGGCAGACCGAGATTGTCTTCGATGAACCCGTCGATCGCGTGCAGGCCAATGCTCGCAGAGGCACACCCGGCTGCCGGGAAGTCTACACGTTGAACATGACCTTTGAATGCAGGGACGTACAGCGCCACTGCAACGCGGCTTCGGGCGCTTTGCCAGTTGCGGACAATAGCGACAAGCAGGTTAAGAGTGGATTAACCGCCATACCAAATACGCCGAGAATAAAGGCGGTTTCGGGAAAGTCAGCGAATGCCGGAGCGACATGAAACGAAGGGGAGAGAGAAAAGGCCGGCGCCCGTGGGGAGCCGGCCGGGGTGGTTATTCCAGGGCCGCTGCCGGACCGAAGAACTCATAGCGGCTCTGCTGCTCGGGAATGCCCAGGGCCTGAAGGTGGCGCTTGATCGCGGCCATGAAACCCTTGGGCCCGAGGAAGTAGGCGTCCAGGTCGCGTTGCTCCGGCAGCCACTCGGCCAGTTGCTCGCGGGTCAGCATGCCCAGCTTGTCCGCCGCCGGGCTGACACCGTCATCCTCGGCGTAGCAATAGAAGCGCTTGAGCTGTGGATACCGCTGGGCCAGTTCATCGACCCAGTTGCGAAAGGCATGCACCTGGCCGTTGCGGGCGCAGTGGATGAAATGCACCGGACGCTCGGTGGCCAGCGCCGCCTCCAGCATCGGCAGGGTTGGAGTGATGCCCACCCCGCCGCTGATCAGCACCAGCGGTTTGTCGCTGGCCGCCAGGGTGAACTCCCCCGCAGGAGGGAACAGCATGACGCTGGTGCCCACCGGGCATTGGTCATGCAGGTAGTTGGAGGCCACGCCGCCGGTTTCGCGCTTGACGCTGATGCGGTACTGGCCCTGGTTGGAAAGTGCCGAAAGGGAGTAGTTACGACGGATTTCCTCGCCCCCTATAAAGAGCTGCAAACCGATGTACTGCCCCGGTTCAGCGGCGAGGATCGGCCCCTGGTCCAGCGGTTCGAAATAAAAGGAGGTGATTTCCGCGCTTTCTTCCACCTTCTGCACCAGCCGGAACTCACGGGCACCGCGCCAGCCGCCGGGCGCCTGGGCTTTCTCGTCGTAGATCGCCGCCTCGGCGCCGATCAGGATATCCGCCAGCTGGTTATAGGCGGCGGCCCAGGCATCGATCACTTCCTGGGTGGCGATCTCGCTGCCCAGCACTTCGGAAATGGCCCGCAGCAGGCAACCGCCAACGATGGGGTAATGTTCCGGAAGGATCTGCAAGGCGACGTGCTTGTTGATGATCTTGGCCACTAGGTCCCCCAACTGGTCCAGTTGGTCGATGTGCCGGGCATACATCAGAACACCATTGGCCAAGGCCCGGGGCTGATCGCCGCTGGCCTGATGCGCCTGGTTGAACAGTGGCCGCACTTGCGGGTACTCGGAGAGCATCATCCGGTAGAAGTGGGTAATCAGGGCTTCGCCGCCGCTTTCGAGCAGGGGCACAGTGGCTTTGATAATGGCACGATCTTGAACGCTTAGCATAAGGACAACTCCTGGACTTTATGACTGCTTGCAGGTTTCCTATGCCTAATCAGTTTTCGTGCCAAAAATAAATACGTTAAATATCAACAAGTTAAAATAAATATAGTCATAAAGACACTCTGTCTTTTATAGTCATTAAGACACCACGGAGTCATTATGACTGCAAAATCCCTGCTCACCGCCCTGCTTCCCCTGGTCACCGACCTGTCCCGCGAACTGCCCGAAGGCGAGCGCTATCGCCGCCTGCTGGAAGCTCTGCGCGCCCTGCTGCCCTGCGATGCCACCGCACTGCTACGCCTGGATGGCGAGTGGCTGGTGCCCCTGGCGGTCAACGGCTTGAGCACCGACACCCTGGGCCGCCGTTTCAAGGTCAGCGAGCATCCGCGCTTCGCCGCCCTGCTCAGCAGCCCGGGCCCGACCCGCTTTGCCAGCGACAGCGACTTGCCCGACCCCTACGACGGCCTGGTGGAAGGGCTCGATGATCACCTGGAAGTGCATGACTGCATGGGCTGCCCGCTGTTCGTCGACGAGCGCCCCTGGGGCCTGCTGACCCTCGATGCCCTGGACCCGCAGCGCTTCGAACCCATTGAGCTGGATGCCCTGCAAGCCTTCGCCAGCCTCGCCGCCGCAACGGTCAGCGCCGCCCAGCGCATCGAACGCCTGGCCCAGCGCGCCGAAAACGAGCACCAGCGGGCCGAGGTCTATCGCCAGGCCAGCGGGCAGAACCGCGAGATGATCGGCCAGAGCAAGGCCCACAAACGCTTGCTGGAGGAAATCAAGCTGGTGGGCGGCAGCGACCTGACGGTGCTGATCACCGGAGAAACCGGCGTCGGCAAGGAACTGGTCGCCCAGGCTATCCACGCGGCTTCGCCCCGGGCCGAGCAGCCGATCATCAGCCTCAACTGCGCGGCCCTGCCCGACACCCTGGTGGAGAGCGAGCTGTTCGGCCACGTGCGCGGCGCCTTCACCGGGGCCACCCAGGATCGCCGGGGAAAATTCGAACTGGCCAATGGCGGCACGCTGTTTCTCGATGAAGTGGGCGAGTTGTCGCTGACAGTACAGGCCAAACTGCTGCGGGTGCTGCAAAGCGGCCAACTGCAACGCCTGGGGTCGGACCAGGAGCATCGGGTCGACGTGCGCCTGATTGCCGCCACCAACCGCGATCTGGCGGAAGAAGTGCGCAACGGCCGCTATCGTGCCGACTTCTACCACCGTCTCAGCGTCTACCCCCTACGGGTGCCGGCACTGCGCGAGCGCGGCCGCGATGTGCTGCTGCTCAGTGGCTACTTCCTGGAACAGAACCGCTCGCGCATGGGCCTGGGCAGCCTGCGCCTGAGCGCTGAGGCGCAACAGGCGCTGCTGGCCTACCACTGGCCGGGCAACGTTCGCGAGCTGGAGCACTTGATCGGGCGCAGCGCTCTGAAAGCGCTGGGCAACCACCCCGAGCGACCGAAGATCCTCAGCCTGGATGCCGGCGATCTGGACCTGCCCCGGGCCAGCGAAAGAACCAGCGCCCCCGTCGAGCCTGCTGGTGCAACCCAGGCCATGCCTGCCGTAGCCGGCGACCTGCGCCAGGCCACCGACCACTACCAGCGCCAACTGATCAGCAGTTGCCTGGAGCGGCACCAGCACAACTGGGCCAGCGCCGCCCGTGAGCTAGGCTTGGACAGGGCCAACCTGAGCCGCCTGGCCAAGCGCCTGGGCCTGCGGTAAACGCCAGCGCCGACAAAGCGCCCCGCCCCTCTGCAGGAGCCGGCTTGCCGGCCAGGGTCGCGCCGCCGACGGAAAGCGGGAACACCGCTAAAGCCAGCCCTGAACACGTCGATAACCCGTTATCAATGGTTGTCCGTGGCCCGTGCCACGAGCCAATTTTCTCCAGAGAAGGTTTTTATGTCCTCCAACAAAGCCCGCGCAGATTCGCTATCGCTTCTGCTGTTTACCTTGCGCAGCGGCAAGCTGATGGCAATCAACCTGCTTAAAGTCAGTGAAATCATTCCCTGCCCGCCGCTGACCAAGCTGCCCGAATCCCACCCCCACGTGAAAGGCATCGCCACCCTGCGGGGCAACTCGCTGTCGGTGATCGACCTCAGCCGGGCCATCGGCGAGCGGCCCCTGGCCGACCCCGACAGCGGCTGCCTGATCGTCACTGACGTCAGCCGCTCCAAACAGGGCCTGCACGTGCAGGCCGTGAGCAAGATCGTGCATTGCCTGACCACCGATATCCGTCCACCGCCCTTCGGTTCCGGCGGCCTCAAGTCCTACATCACCGGGGTGACCCAAGTGGACGGCACCCTGGTGCAGGTACTGGATATCGAGAAAGTGATCCATGGCATCGCCCCGGCCCAGATCGAGATGGCGCCCACCGAGCTGAGCATGGAAGACGCCGAAGCCCTGGGCAACGCGCGGATCCTGGTGGTGGACGACAGCCAGGTGGCACTGCAGCAATCGGTACACACCTTGCGCAACCTCGGCCTGCAATGCCACACCGCCCGCAGCGCCAAGGAAGCCATCGACTGCCTGCTGGAACTGCAAGGCACGGCCAACGAGATCAACCTGATTGTCTCGGACATCGAGATGTCGGAGATGGACGGCTACGCCCTGACCCGCACCCTGCGGGAAACCCCGGACTTCGCCCACCTCTACGTGCTGCTGCACACCTCCCTGGACAGCGCCATGAACAGCGAGAAAGCCCGTGTGGCCGGTGCCAACGCCGTGCTCACCAAGTTTTCCTCGCCAGAACTGACCCGCTGCCTGATCGACGCAGCCAAGACCATTGCCACCCAGGGCGCCTGAGGCATGAGCCAGATCCACTGTTTGTTGATGCGCCGCGATCTCACTGCCCCATTGGCAGCGCCGCAGTGGCCTGCCGGCATCACTGTGTACAACTACAGCCCCGAGCATGCGCAGGCTGTGCATCAGTTGATGCATCTGGGCTACCAGGACGGTGGCGGCGACGTCCCGGTGCTGGACAGCTGGCGCCAGGCCTTCGAGAGCGATGCCGAATACGACCCCGAACTGTGCCTGGTGGCCCGGGATGCCGAAGGTGTGATCGGCGTCGCCCAGTGCTGGACCAGCGCCTACATCAAGGACCTGGTGGTACACCCCCGAGCGCGCGGCCAGGGCCTGGGGCGCGCCTTGCTGCAGCAAGCCTTCATCCTGTTCGCCGAACGCCGGGAAGGCTGCGTCGATCTGCGGGTACTGGAAGGCAACCTGGGGGCCCGGCGCCTCTACGAAAGCGTCGGCATGTACATCGTGCGTCACGAAACCCTCGACTGATCCGCCGGTCACTATCCTGTAGCTGCCGCCGAAGGCTGCGAACGGCCGGATCAGCCGCGGCGATCCCAAAGCCCCTGCGCCCCAAGGAGCCGCCCCCATGAACGCCAAGACTCTGTGCCTGCTCTGCCTGGCCACCCTCACCGGCCAGGCCAGCGCCTCCAGCGACGATGCCTGGGCCGCCCTGGAGCAGGCCATCCGAATCAGCTGTACCCAGGCCAGCGGCCTGCAAAACCCCAAACCCGTGGGAACCATCGCGCAATTTCCCGACCAGGTCGGCGTCAGCGCCCTGTTGCTGCAAGGCCGCTACCCGCAGAAACACATGCGCGGCCAATCGGGCATCGAACTGTGCCTGTACAACAGGCAGACCGGCCAGGCTGCGGTCAGCGAGTGGGACTCGATCCGGCCGGCCCTCAAGGCCCGGTGAATGGCGCATAACTTGCTTCGGCATGGACCCGGGTAGCGTCCATGACGGTTTTCCCACCTGACTCCTGCTGATCCACAAGGCGCTTCGTGCAATGAACACTCAGTTTTCCTGCGTCGGCTGCGGCAAATGCTGCAACGATCACCACGTGCCCCTGACCCTGCTGGAAGCCCGCGACTGGGCGGCCGACGGCGGCCAGGTGATCATTCTGGTGGAAGCCTTCCTCGGCAATGGCCTGGGGCTGCCGATGCAGCAGCGCGAGCACGCCGAACGCCGTTCCTGCCGGGTCCGCAGTGGCGCCACCGAAGCCTATGTGGCGATCACCTTCGCCGC
Organism: Pseudomonas sp. GW821-FHT07F01; assembly: GCF_059418825.1. Lineage (NCBI taxonomy): Bacteria > Pseudomonadati > Pseudomonadota > Gammaproteobacteria > Pseudomonadales > Pseudomonadaceae > Pseudomonas > Pseudomonas sp. GW821-FHT07F01. Next base: position 193,480 of record NZ_JBWKQO010000005.1, on the reverse strand, counting down.
CTACAACGTCGGCCCCTGCCGGAATCTTGACGAAGACCAGCTGTGCCGCATCTACCAGCGCCGGCCACTGGTGTGCCGCATCTACCCCATGGAAATCAATCCGCACATTCCCCTCAACCCGCAGGCCAAGGAATGCCCGCCGGAATCCTGGGAACAGGGCCCGCAACTGATTCTGGGGAATGAACTGGTGGATCAGGAGCTGGCCGAGCTGATCCGCCGCTCGCGCCAGGCCGACCGTGACGACATCCACACCAAGGAAGCCATTTGCGCCTTGCTGGGCATTCGCACCACAGCGCTCAAGGGCGACGGTTTCACCGCTTACCTGCCGGACATGGGCGCCCTGGCTAACGCCATCGACCAGGTCCAGGCTGCACCACCCGGAACACCGAGCCAGCCCTGGCGCTTTCACCTGTCCGGAGACGATATCGCCGGTCAGGTCCAGGCCGCCGGTGCCCAGGTAGTCAGTGAAACGCCTCTGGACTACGCCTTCATTTCCCTGCGCGCCGCCTGAGCCGCGGACAACGGCGGGTCGGCGAACAGCCCTAGCCGCGCTTGTGCCAGAACTCCAGGGCCAGTTGCCGCAAGTCCCCCGCCAGCCCGGCCACGTCGCCTGAGTTGACGTGGCTGAGCTGGCCGGCACTGACGGTCGCCTCACAGGCATTGCGAATGCCGATGATGTTGCGGTTGATGTCCTCGCTGACTGCGCTCTGCTCTTCCACCGCTGCGGCGATCTGCAAGCTCATCTCGGTAATCTGGTTGACCCGCTGGCTGATGCCGTCCAGGGCCACCGCCGCGCGCTTGGCCTGGTCGACACTGCTCTCCAGGTGCTGGCTGCTGTGCTGCATGGCCTCCACCGCATTGCGCGCGCCCATTTGCAGGGTGCTGATCATGCGCTGGATCTCGTTGGTGGAATCCTGGGTACGCTGGGCCAGCCCGCGCACTTCATCGGCGACCACGGCAAAACCCCGGCCCTGCTCCCCGGCCCGCGCCGCCTCGATTGCCGCATTCAGGGCCAGCAGGTTGGTCTGCTCGGCGATGCTGCGGATCACCTCCAGCACCCCGGAAATGTCGGTGCTATGGCTTTCCAGTTGATGGATGACCTCGGTGGCCCGCTCCAGCTCGCTGGCCAGGCGCAGCACCGCACTGCGGCTTTCGCCCACCAGCAGGTGGCCCTCACGGGTTTCGCTTTCCGCCTGGTCCGCCGCCACCGAGGCCTGCTGGGCATGGGTGGCGACCTCGGCGACGCTGGCCGCCATCTGGTGAATGGCCGCCGCCACCTGATCGGTTTCCGCCTGCTGCTCCAGGGTGCTGTTGTGGCTGCTGTGCAGATGCTCCACCAGTTCCGCGGCATGCCCCTCCAGGCGCTGGGACGCATCGCCGATGCGCCCCACTACCGCGCCCACCTGGGCTTCGAGCATCTGCAGGGCGAACTCGATGCGCCCGAACTCGTCGGTACGGCCGGTATAGATGCCCTGGCTCAAGGGGTTGTCACCGATCTGCCGGGCGCGCTCGGCCAATCGATCCAGTGGACGCGCTTGCACGCCGACCGCCGTCAGGCTCAGGCACCACCCCATGGCCATCACGGCCCCCTGGACCATCCAGGATTCGGGCAGCAGCCACACTGAAACGCCGTAGCTGCCGATGAAGCCGGCGCTGATGGAGGCCCAGAGACGCAACCGCAGGCTGATCACCGGCAACAGGCTCCACCACGAGGGGCCGGCACCGTTGAGCTGGGCATAGGCCCGCTCCGCCGCCTCGATCTGACGGACGCTGGGTTTGGTGCGCACCGACTGGTATTCCACCGCCTGGCCATCGCGGGTCACGGGCGTGACATAGGCACTGACCCAATAGTGATCGCCGTTCTTGCAACGGTTCTTCACCATGCCCATCCACGAACGGCCGCGCTTGAGGGTGCGCCACATGTGGGCGAAGGCCGCGGAGGGCATGTCCGGGTGGCGCAACAGGTTATGCGGCGAGCCCAGCAACTCCTCACGGCTGTAGCCACTGATCTTGATGAAATCAGGGTTGGCGTAGGTGATCGCGCTAGTCAGATCAGTGGTCGAAAGGATATTCGCATCAGGGGCAAAGTCCACGTTTCGCCCAGTAACCGGAAGGTTGATCTTCATGGATAGCGCGCTCGTATGTGTTGGGTGGAGTCGGCAGGGCTGCTGACTCTAAGCGCACTGATGCCACAAATACTGATCCAGCTCAGGTTTAAAGCAATTAGCCATCATTGCGATTAAAAAAGCGCAAATCGGGATTTTTTCTGCGAATGTCGGCGATATCAGCGTTTGCCCATGGAGCGACGAGTGCCGGGAGGCGCTGCGCCGGGGGTCTTGGTGTGTCCGTTGCTGGCACCATTTTTGTACCAGGGCTGCTGGGCATTCTTGGCAGGAGCAAACTCGGAAGGCTTGAAGGGAAACTTGAACGCCGGGATCGCCGCTGTGCTCGGGGTGTCGGTAGCGGTTGCGTCGGCGGCCGGGTCGACGTTCAGGGCGTCATCCGCAGCGGGTTGTGCAGGGGAAGTCATGGAAACTCCAGGAGAGAAAGGAAATCCGCGCCGGGGTGCAGGCCGCAGTGGGCGCCAGTATACCTGTGCGCCAGCCATCTTTGATCAGGGCCCACCGGGAGTTTTCTGACAGCGCTGACAGCTGGCCGTCACGGTGCTGACCGGGTTGTCGGGCTATAACTGTGCCCAGATCATGGCCATCCTTCCGACATCATTGCCCGGCGCTCTCACCCCATGCCCATTGCCAAGAAAACAGTCGTGACCGCAGCGGTACTCGTGGTGCTCATCGCCGGCCTCGCGTGGTTCCTGAACAAGCCCGCCACTGCCAGGCTGGCCGCGCCCACGGCCATTCCGGTACGGGTGGTCAGCGTGCACCAGCAGGATGTGCCGCGTTACGCCAGCGGCATCGGCACGGTGCTGTCGCTGCACAGCGTGGTGATTCGCCCACAGGTGGATGGCATCCTGACCCGGCTGCTGGTCAAGGAGGGGCAACTGGTCAAGACCGGCGACCTGCTGGCGACCATCGATGATCGTTCGATACGCGCCAACCTCGATCAGGCCCGGGCCCAGCTGGCGCAGAACCAGGCCCAGTTGCAGGTGGCCCAGATCAACCTCAAGCGCTACAAGCTGCTGTCGGTGGATGACGGCATCTCGAAGCAGACCTATGACCAGCAAGTGGCCCTGGTCAATCAGCTCAACGCCACGGCCCAGGGTAACCAGGCTGCCATTGATGCCGCTCAGGTACAGCTTTCCTACACTCAGATCCGCTCTCCCGTCAGCGGCCGGGTGGGGATTCGTACCGTTGATGAAGGCAACTTCCTGCGCATGAGCGATACCCAGGGCCTGTTCTCGGTGACCCAGATCGACCCGATTGCCGTGGAGTTTTCCCTGCCCCAGCAAATGCTGCCAACCCTGCAGCAACTGATCCGCGCCCAGGACCCGGCGGCGGTCAAGGCGTTCCTCGGCGCTGACAGCAACAGCGCCGGGGCCCTGCTGGGCAACGGCCACCTGACCCTGATCGACAACCAGATCAACGCCGGGACCGGCACCATCCGCGCCAAGGCGGAGTTCAGCAACGCCCAGCAGCAGCTGTGGCCCGGGCAACTGGTGACGGTGAAAATCCAGACCGCCCTGGACCAGAACGCCCTCACCGTACCGCCGACCGTGGTCCAGCGCGGCCTGGACCAGCACTTCGTGTACCGGGTCAAGGGCCAGCAGGTGGAAGTCGTGCCGGTGCAGGTGGTGTATCAGGACAGCGGGTTGAACATCATTTCCGGGGTCCAGGCTGGCGATGTGCTGGTCAGTGACGGCCAGTCGCGGCTCAAGCCCGGCTCCGAGGTCCAGGTACTGAGCGATCCACCCCAGGTGGTACAGGCGACGGAGCCCCAGCCATGAAGGGCCATGGCTCGGTGTCCGCCTGGTGCGTCGACCATCCGGTTGCCACCGTCCTGCTGACCTTCGCCCTGGTACTGTTGGGCGCCATTGCCTTCCCGCGCCTGCCGGTGGCGCCGCTGCCAGAGGCCGAGTTCCCGACCATCCAGGTGTCCGCCGCCCTGCCCGGTGCCAGCCCGGACACCATGGCCTCTTCCGTGGCCACGCCCCTGGAGGTGCAATTCAGCGCCATTCCCGGCATGACCCAGATGACCTCCAGCAGCGCCCTGGGCTCGTCCTTGCTGACCCTGCAATTCACCTTGAACAAGAGCATCGACACCGCCGCCCAGGAAGTGCAGGCGGCGATCAACACCGCCGCTGGCAAGTTGCCCAAGGACATGCCCACCCTGCCCACCTGGAAGAAGGTCAACCCGGCGGACAGCCCGGTGCTGATCCTCAGCATCAGTTCGACGCAGATGCCCGGCACCGAGCTCAGTGACTACGCGGAAACCCTGCTGGCCCGACAGATCAGCCAGATCGACGGGGTCGGCCAGATCAACATCACCGGCCAGCAGCGCCCGGCGATCCGGGTCCAGGCTTCGGCGGACAAACTGGCGGCCATCGGCCTGACCCTGGCCGACATCCGCCTGGCGATCCAGCAGACCAGCCTCAACCTGGCCAAGGGTGCACTGTACGGCGAGTCGAGCATCTCCACCCTGTCCACCAACGACCAGTTGTTCCATCCCGAGGAATACGGCCAGTTGATCGTTTCCTACAAGGACGGTGCCCCCGTGCACCTGCAGGATGTGGCGCGGGTAGTCAACGGTTCGGAAGATGCCTACGTCCAGGCCTGGTCCGGCGACCAACCGGGGGTCAACCTGGTGATCTCGCGCCAGCCCGGGGCCAATATCGTCGAGACCGTGGACCGCATCCAGGCTGCCCTGCCAGGCCTGGAGGCCATGCTCCCGGCCTCGGTGCAGGTCAAGGTGCTGGTGGACCGGACCCAGACCATCCGCGCCTCATTGCACGAAGTGGAGATCACCCTGCTGATCGCCGTGCTGCTGGTGGTGGCGGTGATGGCGCTGTTCCTGCGCCAGTGGTCGGCAACCCTGATCGTCTCCGCGGTGCTGGGCGTGTCCCTGACCGCCAGTTTCGCCTTGATGTACGTGCTGGGCTTCAGCCTGAACAACCTGACCCTGGTGGCCATTGTCGTGGCCGTGGGCTTTGTGGTGGATGACGCCATCGTCGTGGTGGAGAACATCCACCGCCACCTGGAAGCCGGCGACGGCATGCGCGAGGCGGCAATCAAGGGCGCCGGCGAGATCGGCTTCACCGTGGTCTCCATCAGCTTCTCCCTGGTGGCGGCGTTCATTCCCCTGCTGTTCATGGGCGGCGTGGTGGGCCGGCTGTTCAAGGAGTTCGCCCTGACCGCCACTTCCACCATCATGATTTCGGTGGTGGTCTCGCTGACCCTGGCCCCCACCCTGGCGGCCCTGTTCATGCGCGCGCCGGTGCACCCGGCCCATGCCAAGCCGGGCTTCGGCGAGCGCCTGCTGGCGGTCTACGAGCGCGGCCTGCGCAAGGCCCTGGCCCACCAGAAACTGATGCTGGGGATCTTCGGCCTGACCCTGAGCATGGCCATTGCCGGCTATATCCTGATCCCCAAGGGCTTCTTCCCCGTGCAGGACACCGGCTTCGTGCTCGGTACTACCGAGGCTGCGGCGGACATTTCCTACCCGGACATGGTGAAAAAGCACCAGGCGCTGGCCGAGATAGTCGCCGCCGATCCGGCAGTGCAGGCCTTCTCCCACTCCGTGGGGGTCTCGGGCAGCAACCAGACCATCGCCAACGGCCGCTTCTGGATTTCCCTCAAGAACCGTGGCGACCGGGACGTGTCTGCCAGTGCCTTCATCGACCGCATCCGCCCGCAACTGATGAAGGTGCCCGGCATTGTCCTGTACCTGCGGGCCGGCCAGGACATCAACCTCAGCTCTGGTCCCAGCCGCGCCCAGTACCAGTACGTACTGAAAAGCAACGACGGCCCGACCCTGAGCACCTGGACCCAGCGCCTGACGGAAAAGCTGCGCAGCAACCCGGCCTTCCGTGACATCTCCAACGACCTGCAACTGGGCGGCAGCATCACCCACATCCATATCGATCGCACGGCTGCCGCGCGTTTCGGCCTTACCGCCAGCGATGTCGACGAGGCACTGTACGACGCCTTCGGCCAGCGCCAGATCAACGAGTTCCAGACCGAGATCAACCAGTACAACGTGATCCTTGAACTCGACACCCAGCAACGGGGCAAGGCCGAGAGCCTCAACTACTTCTACCTGCGCTCGCCGCTGACCGGAGAAATGGTCCCGCTCTCTGCCCTGGCGCGCTTCGATGCGCCCACCATCGGCCCGCTGTCGATTGCCCACGACGGCATGTTCCCGGCGGCCAACCTGTCCTTCAACCTGGCCCCCGGCGTGGCCCTGGGCGATGCGGTCATCCTGCTCAACCAGGCCAAGAGCGAGATCGGCATGCCAACGGCCATCAGCGGCAATTTCCAGGGCGCGGCCCAGGCCTTCCAGAGCTCGCTGGCCAGCCAGCCGTACCTGATCCTGGCGGCGCTGGTGGCGGTGTACATCATTCTCGGGGTGCTGTACGAAAGCTTCGTGCATCCCTTGACCATCATTTCCACCCTGCCCTCGGCCGGGCTGGGCGCCTTGCTGATGCTCTGGCTGTGCGGCCAGGACTTTTCCATCATGGCGCTGATCGGCCTGGTGCTGCTGATCGGAATCGTCAAGAAGAACGGCATCCTGATGATCGACTTTGCCCTGGAAGCCCAGCGCCACGGCGGCCTGCCTCCCGAGGAGGCGATCTACCAGGCCTGCATCACCCGCTTCCGGCCGATCATCATGACCACCCTGGCCGCCCTGCTCGGTGCCCTGCCGCTGATGCTCGGCTACGGCGCCGGTGCCGAACTGCGCCAGCCCCTGGGGATTGCCGTGGTGGGCGGCCTGCTGGTCAGCCAGGCCCTGACGCTGTTCACCACGCCGGTCATATACTTGTGGCTTGAGCGGCTGTTCCACCGGCCCCAGCCGGCCCTGTTGCCGGCCACCACTACCTGAGGCGGGTCATGCGCGTTCTGATTATCGAAGACGAAGAAAAAACGGCCGATTACCTGCACCGCGGGTTGACCGAGCAAGGCTACACCGTCGACCTGGCCCGGGACGGCGTCGAAGGCCTGCACATGGCTCTGGAGGGCGACTATGCCGTGATAGTGCTGGATGTGATGCTGCCCGGCCTGGATGGCTTTGGCGTATTGCGAGCACTGCGTGCGCGCAAGCAGACCCCGGTGATCATGCTCACCGCCCGCGAACGCGTGGAAGACCGCATCAAGGGCCTGCGCGATGGCGCCGACGACTACCTGGGCAAGCCCTTCTCCTTCCTTGAACTGGTGGCCCGCCTGCAAGCCCTGACCCGTCGCAGCGGTGGGCATGAGCCGGTGCAGATCAGCATCGCCGACCTGTGGATCGACCTGATCAGCCGCAAGGCCAGCCGTGCCGGCAGCCGCCTGGACCTGACCGCCAAGGAGTTTTCCCTGCTCAGCGTGCTGGCCCGGCGCCAGGGCGAGATCCTGTCCAAGACCGCCATCGCTGAAATGGTCTGGGACATCAATTTCGACAGCGACGCGAATGTCGTCGAAGTGGCGATCAAGCGCCTGCGGGCCAAGCTCGACGGCCCCTTCGAACAGAAACTGCTGCACACCATCCGTGGCATGGGCTATGTACTGGAGAGCCGCGGTGCCGAGTAACTCCATCGCCCTGCGCCTGAGCGGGCTGTTCACTCTGGTGGCGCTGCTGATCTTCCTGCTGATTGGCGGGGCCCTCTACCAGCAGGTGGACAAGGGCCTGGGGCTGCTCCCGGAAGCCGAACTGGATGCGCGCTACAGCGTGCTGGAGTCGGCCCTGACCCGCTACGGCAACCCCGAGCACTGGGCCAAGATCAACGCCAAGCTCAAGCTGCTGAGCGAGGAAGACAAGCGCATCCGCTTCTGGGCCATCAGCGGCGACCCCGGCTATGAATACGGCAGCCCCGACGCGCAGATCCGCGAATTCGCCCAAGGCCCCCTGGGCATGCGTGACCTGAACCTGAGCGATCACCCCTATCCGCTGAAAGTCCTGGTCAGCCAGTTGCCGGCCAAGGAACAGCGCCCGGCCCTGCGCTTTCTGATCGCCATCGACACCGACACCTTCCACCAGACCCAGCATCAGTTGCTGATGGCCCTGATCGGCCTGGCCATTGTCGGCGTGCTGCTGGCCTCGGCCCTGGGCTACTGGGTGGCGCGGATCGGCCTCAAGCCGCTGATCAAGCTCTCCCAGGAAGCCCAGCGCCTGGCACCGCCACGGCTGTCCGGGCGCCTGCAATTGTCGCCACTGCCGCCGGAACTGAAGCAGTTCGTCAATTCCTTCAACTCCACGTTGGAACGGGTCGAACACGCCTACTCGCGCCTGGAGTCGTTCAACGCCGATGTGGCCCACGAACTGCGCTCGCCCCTGACCAACCTGATCGGCCAGACCCAGGTCGCCCTGACCCGGGGGCGCTCGGCGGAGCATTACTTCGAGGTACTGCAATCGAACCTCGAAGAGCTGGAGCGGCTGCGTTCGATCATCAACGACATGCTGTTCCTGGCCAGTGCCGACCAGGGCAGCAAGGCCACCAAGCTCACCACCAGTTCCCTGGCGGCGGAAGTGGCAACGACCCTGGACTACCTGGACTTCATCCTCGAAGACGCCCAGGTCAGGGTCGAGGTCCAGGGCGATGCCCAGGTGCGGATCGAGGTTGCCCACCTGCGCCGGGCCCTGATCAACCTGCTGAGCAACGCGGTGCAGCACACCGCAGCCGGGGAAGTGATCCAGGTGCGGATCGAGGTCCAGGAACACCAGGTGGCGATCGCCGTCAGCAACCCGGGGCAGGACATTGCCAGTGAACACCTGCCACGGCTGTTCGAGCGCTTCTACCGGGTGGATGCCTCGCGCAGCAACAGCGGTGCCAATCACGGCCTGGGGCTGGCCATCGTCAAGGCCATCGCCCTGATGCATGGCGGCGATGTGTTCGTGCGCAGTGACCGGGGCATCAATACCTTCGGCCTGTACCTGCCTCTCTGACTCGGGATTCTCGGATTCTCGGATTCTGTAGGAGCCGGTTTGCCGACGAAGGCGTCAACACATCCGGCGCAAGGCGATAGGACGCGTTCGCTGGCAAGCCAGCTCCTACTATTGTTTTTTTTGTAACAGTCCTTATCCTGTTCGGCTCTTTTTCCAGCAGCCACGTGGTTATATTTTTGTCGCACCGAATTGAACTTGCTCTGCAAGAAGGTCTTCAGAAATGTCCAACAGTATGGGTATCGCCAGCGCGTTTGTTTTGTCTTCCCTGTTCGTGGCACCAATGGCCATGGCCGAAGAATCCCAGGGATTCGTGGCAAGAAATGCCGCACGCGCCGCCGCTTTCGAACAAGCCCAGATCGCCCAGGCAGCCCAGCAGCAAAACACTCAGCAAGCCCAGAAGATCACTGCCGAGCAAAGCAAGAGCGACACTCAGAAAGACAGTTGATCCTAGCTTTCGACTTGTTTCCCTCGACAACTTCTCTGCTTTCAACCCGGGAGTAAGTTGTCTTAAAGCCGCTGAGTTCAGCGGCTTTTTTTTGCCGTATAGAAACCCTCTGCACACTCGTCATACCCAGAACAAGAAACACCCGAATTCACAATAAGAAGCCATTGTCGTTCACCAAAGGAGCTAAACGTTGTTCAAGACCTCACTGAAGATCAGCCCCCTGTTCATTGCAATCGCCGCAACGATCCCGACACTCGGGCAAGCGGCCGAAGAAACCAAGGCCGAGGGTTTTGTCGAGGGTTCGAGCCTCAAGCTCAACGCCCGCAACTACTACATGAACCGCAACCGCCTGCAGCAGAACAAAGACAACATCGAATGGGGCCAGGGTTTTCTCGGCGTCTTCGAGTCGGGCTACACCCAGGGCACCGTGGGTTTCGGCCTTGATGCCAACGCCATGCTCGGCCTCAAGCTGGACGGTGGTGGCGGCACCACCAAGTCAAGCATCCTGCCTATCAGCGACGATGGCCGGCACAAGGCACCCGGCTCGTTCTCCACCGCCGGCGCCACCTTGAAAATGCGGGCCTTCGATACCGAGCTCAAGGCTGGCGACCTGTTCCTCAACAACCCGGTGATCGCCGGCGGCATGAGCCGCATGCTGCCCCAGACCTTCCGCGGCGTGAGCCTGACCAACCACAGCTTCGACGGCTGGTTGATCGAGGGCGGCCAGGCCAGCTTCACCAAGCCGTACAACCAGAGCGGACACAAACGCATCGGTACTTCCTACGGCAGCCTGCGCGAGGGCGACGAGAGCCTGCACCTGAACTGGGCCGGTGTGGCCTGGAGCGGCGTGCCAGGGCTGACCAGCAGCCTCTACGCGTCCGAACTCAAGGACATCTGGAACCAGTACTACTACGACCTGGACTACACCTACGCGGTCAACGAACTGGTCAGCCTCAACCCGGGCCTGCACTTCTATCACACTCAGGACACCGGCCAGGCGCTGCTGGGCAACATCGACAACAACACCTACAGCCTGCACTTCACCGTCGGCGTGGGTAACCACAGCGTCACCGCGGCCTATCAGCGGGTCAACGGCAACACACCGTTCGACTACATCGCCCAGGGCGACAGCATCTACCTGGACAACTCCCAGCAGTATTCGGACTTCAACGGCCCCAACGAGCGTTCGTGGAAGCTCAAGTACGCCTATGACTTTGCCGGTCTCGGCCTGCCGGGCCTGACTTCGGCGCTCTCCTACTCGCGCGGCGAGCTGGACCTGACCAAGGTCGATCCGGCCAGCCGCGGCTATGCCAGCTGGTACAGCGCCGACGGCAAGAACGCCAAGCACTGGGAGCGCGACCTGGACCTCAAGTACGTGGTGCAGGGCGGCAGCGCCAAGGACCTCGCCGTACGCCTGCAGTGGGCCACCAACCGTGGCGGCAACGGCTACGGCGCGCTGGACAACGACACCGACGAATACCGGGTGATCCTCGACTACCCGATCAACGTCTTCTAAGCCGCCCAAACAAAAAGACCAGCATGTTTTGCTGGTCTTTTTTTTATCGGAGATTTATACAAGCGCGCAGGCGTGACCGATTTCTGTAGCCCACGTCCACACTAGACTCAAAACTGTCGACGCAGCAGAAATCAAAATCATGAACGTGAGTAGTGCGACACCCCGCACAGGGAAGATCGCGTCAAATACCGAGCGCCTGCTGATCCTCTCCAGCTCGCTGATCGTTGTAGCCATTCTCGGCATCGTCACCTACCTGTTGATCCGCGAACACGCCGCTGCCGAACAGGCTGCCACACGTGCCGCCAACAACATCGTGCAACTGATCGACGCCGATGTATTGCGCAACGTCGAGCTCTACGACCTGTCTCTCAAGGGACTGATCAGTGCCGCGCAACGTGACGATCTGAAGGATGTTTCGGCGTCCATACGTCACCTGGCGCTGTTCGACCGGGCCACCGCAGCGCCCTACAAGGGCGACATCCTGCTGCTGGACAGGCACGGCGACGTGCTGGCCGACTCGGCCTCGGTCGTGCCGCGCACGGGCAACTACGCCGATCGCGAGTACTTTCGATCGCACATCGACAATCCGGACCCGAGGATGATGATCAGCCCGCCGTTCCGCGCGCGCACCGCCGATCACGACTGGCGGATCAGCTTCAGCCGCCGGCTCAGCGACGAGCATGGCCAGTTCATCGGGGTGGCCGAAGCGGCCATGCGCCTGAGCTACTTCAACGAGCTGTTCAGAAATCTGGATATCGGTCGCAACGGTACGATCAACCTGGTGAGCCGCGACGGCGTTCTGCTGGCCCAGCAACCGCCGCTGGCAGACGACCTGATAGGCAAGAACTTCAGCAGCCGCCCCAACTTCGTCCGCATTCTGCGTGAAGGCAACGGCAGCTTCAGCAGCGTCTCCAGCGTTGATCAGAAGCAGCGGCTGTACACCTTTTCCCAGGTCGGCGATCTGCCCCTGATCGTGATTGTCGCGCTGTCCATTGACGAGGTCTTCGGAGCCTGGCAACGCACCGCGGTGCTGATCAGCGGCGCCACTGGCGCCCTCTGCATCGCCCTGTTCTGGCTGACCTGGCAGTTGTGCCGCGAACTGCGGCGCCGGCAGAGCGCCGAGCAGGAACTGGCGCGCCTGGCAGCCGTCGATGCCCTCACCGGCCTGGCCAATCGCCGGACCCTGGACCAGGTGCTGGGCAACGAATGGTCGCGGGCCCGGCGCGCCAACCTGCCGTTGTCGCTATTGATGGTCGATGTCGATCACTTCAAATCCTTCAACGACCGCTTCGGCCATCCGCTGGGGGACCAGGCCTTGCGTGCGGTGGCACAGAGCATTGGCGCCTGCGTCGGGCGCCCATCGGACCTGGCGGCGCGCTATGGCGGCGAGGAGTTTGCGGTCATCCTGCCAGGAACCGACATTGCCGGCGCCGCCGTACTCGCCGAGAAGATCCGCACCAGCATCGCCGCCTTGCCGGCCATCAGCGAACACGCCGCGCCGCTGACCGTGAGCATTGGCATCAACACCTGGTCGGGTAACGCCGATATCGGTCTTGAACAATGGGTGAGCGACGCCGACAAGGCGCTGTATCAGGCCAAGTACAGCGGGCGCAACCGGGTGGTTTCCAACATGTCCCAGGGCGGCTCCAAGCGCGGCGCTTGAAACCGCAGGCATAAAAAAAGGCCATCCGGGGGGGATGGCCTTCAAAAACAAAAGGAAAGAGAGAGTGACTTACACGGCCGCAACCGGACGCATGTAAGAGATCGGTGCAGTGCTGGCATCTTCGAAGGTCACGACTTCCCAGGCATCTTTCTGCTCAATCAACTTGCGCAGTAGCTGGTTGTTCAGTGCATGGCCCGACTTGAAGCCTTTGAACTCACCTATCAGGCTGTTGCCCAGCAGGTAGAGGTCGCCAATTGCATCCAGGATCTTGTGCTTGACGAATTCGTCTTCGTAGCGAAGACCGTCTTCATTCAGTACGCCATCCGAATCGACCACAATTGCGTTTTCCACGCTGCCGCCGAGTGCGAGGTTGTGCTTGCGCAGGTACTCGATATCACTCATGAAACCAAAGGTACGGGCGCGGCTGACTTCTTTTACAAACGAAGTACTGGAGAAGTCCACGCTTGCACTCTGGGTGCGGTCACGGAAAACCGGGTGATCGAAATCGATCTCGAAGCTCACTTTAAAACCATCGAAAGGCACGAAAGTGGCGCGCTTGTCGCCGTCTTCCACGGTCACTTCACGAAGGATGCGGATGAACTTTTTAGCTGCGTCCTGTTCTTCGAGGCCAGCAGATTGAATCAGGAATACGAAGGGTCCGGCACTGCCATCCATGATCGGGACTTCAGACGCGGAGAGCTCGACGTAGGCGTTATCGATGCCCAGGCCAGCCATGGCCGAGAGCAAGTGCTCCACCGTGTCCACTTTGACGTCACCGTTGACCAGAGTGGTCGACATCGTGGTTTCGCCAACATTTTCCGCGCGAGCAGGAATCTGCACCACAGGGTCCAGGTCGGCACGACAAAACACAATGCCGGTGTCGACAGGCGCAGGCTTGAGGGTCAGGTATACCTTCTCCCCGGAATGCAGGCCTACACCTGTGGCACGGATAATATTCTTCAGGGTGCGTTGTTTAATCATGGCTTGGGCCGCTTCAGCGCAAATTGCGAACTGGTATCAACAAAGGCTGGCGATAATAGCAGACCATGCCTTTGCTGAACACCAATCACCCTAATACCCCTGATGCATTCCATCAATCGGCCTGACGACGCAGGAATGCCGGGATGTCCAGGTAGTCCAGATCATCTTGCGGATTCAGCTTCGCCGCGGTCGCCGCGTTCGACTGCGCCTGATTGCGCATGACGGTCGGACGGTCCAGGTCACGGTAGTTCACCGACGGCAGTTCCTGGCGAGCAGGGGCTGGCGCTTGCGACTGGGCGGACATGGAAGTCTGGACGGTGTTGTCGATGACCTTCACAGGCTTCTCGATTTTTGCGCCCAGGCCGGTGGCCACTACGGTTACATGCAGCTCGTCGCGCATGTCCGGATCGATAACGGTACCGACCTTGACCATGGCGTGTTCGGAAGCGAAGGCCTCGATGATGCTACCCACGTCGGAGTACTCGCCCAGGGACAAGTCAGGACCGGCGGTGATGTTCACCAGGATGCCGCGTGCGCCTTCCAGGTTCACGTCTTCCAGCAGCGGGTTGCGAATCGCCGCTTCAGTGGCTTCACGTGCACGGTTCGGACCGCTGGCGCAGCCAGTGCCCATCATCGCCATGCCCATTTCGCTCATCACGGTACGTACGTCGGCGAAGTCGACGTTGATCATGCCCGGACGCTTGATGATGTCGGAAATACCGCGAACGGCACCGGCCAACACGTCGTCCGCCTTGGCGAAAGCCGACAGCAGGCTGGCGTCCTTGCCGAGGATGGTCAGCAGTTTCTCGTTGGGGATGGTGATCAACGAGTCGACGCTTTCGCTCAGCGCGCGGATGCCCTCATCGGCGATCTGCATGCGCTTGCGGCCTTCGAACGGGAACGGACGGGTCACCACCGCAACGGTGAGGATGCCCATTTCCTTGGCCACTTCAGCAATGATCGGCGCCGCACCGGTACCGGTACCGCCGCCCATGCCGGTGGTGATGAACACCATGTTGGTGCCCGCCAGTACTTCAGCGATACGCTCGCGGTCTTCCAGGGCGGCTTGACGGCCGACTTCCGGATTGGCACCCGCACCCAGGCCCTTGGTCACGCCGGTCCCCAGTTGCAGGATGGTCCGCGCGCCGATGTTTTTCAGCGCTTGAGCATCAGTGTTGGCGCAGATGAACTCGACGCCTTCGATGTTGCTCTTGACCATGTGATTGACCGCGTTGCCGCCGCCACCGCCAACACCGATAACCTTGATTACCGGACTTTGCGGGATGTTGTCTACGAGTTCGAACATTTTCCCTCTCCTTTCATTTCTCTAGTTTTTCGCCTACTGCCTACTGCTTTGAAACGGTGTTGCGGTAAATCTTTAGAAGTTGCCCTGCACCCAGCTCTTGATGCGATCGAGCAGTGCCGCCTTGGGCTCGTCGCTGCTGTAGCTGTCGCGGCTGCCGATGCCGGAGAACGAGATGCCGTCGGACTGTTTCTGCAGCCCGTACAGCAGCAAGCCGACACCGGTGGAATAGATCGGGTTGCGCACCACGTCGGACAGGCCCTTGACACTGTGGGGCACGCCCAGGCGAACCGGCATGTGGAAAATTTCCTCGGCCAGTTCCACCGCGCCTTCCATCTTCGAAGTGCCGCCAGTGAGCACGATGCCCGCCGGGATCAGGTCTTCGTAGCCACTGCGGCGCAGTTCGGCCTGGATCAGGGTGAACAGTTCGTCGTAACGCGGTTCGACCACCTCGGCCAGGGCCTGGCGCGAGAGTTCGCGCGGTGGGCGGTCGCCAACGCTTGGCACCTTGATGGTTTCGCCGGCACCGGCCAGCTTGGCCAGGGCGCAGGCGTAACGGATCTTGATTTCCTCGGCGTACTGGGTCGGGGTACGCAGGGCCATGGCGATGTCGTTGGTCACCTGGTCGCCGGCAATCGGAATCACCGCGGTGTGGCGGATCGCGCCTTCGGTGAAGATCGCCATGTCGGTGGTGCCGCCGCCGATGTCCACCAGGCACACGCCCAGCTCTTTCTCGTCGTCGGTGAGCACCGAGTAGGCCGAAGCCAGTTGCTCGAGGATGATGTCGTCGATTTCCAGGCCGCAGCGGCGCACGCATTTTTCGATATTCTGCGCGGCATTCACTGCACAGGTGACCACGTGCACCTTGGCTTCCAGGCGTACGCCGGACATGCCCAGGGGTTCACGCACGCCTTCCTGGTTGTCGATCACGTAATCCTGCGGCAGGGTGTGCAGAACCCGCTGGTCAGCCGGGATCGCCACGGCCTGGGCAGCGTCGAGGACCCGCTCCAGGTCCGCCGAGCTGACTTCACGGTCGCGAATCGCCACGATGCCGTGGGAGTTCAGGCTGCGGATGTGATTGCCCGCCACACCGACGAACGCCGAGTGGATACGGCAGCCCGCCATCAGTTGCGCCTCTTCCACCGCACGCTGGATCGACTGCACGGTGGATTCGATATTCACCACCACGCCCTTCTTCAGGCCGCGGGAAGGATGGGTGCCGATGCCGACGATTTCCAGCGAGCCATCGGCCGCGACTTCGCCCACCAGCGCCACAACCTTGGAGGTACCGATATCCAGGCCGACGATCATTTTGCCGCTTTGCACATTTGCCATGGTCCTGCCTCTTCTTAATTCTTCGCGACGGCAGGTTGCGCCGTCGTGGGTGCCGCCGGATCGCGCCAGCCAACGGCCAGGCCGTTGGCGTAGCGCAGATCGATGCGCGCGATGTTCGTGATCTGTTCTTTCAGCGTTTTTTCATAAATGGCAATGAAGCGGCGCATCTTCTCCACCAGGTGATCGCGGCCCAGGAGCAGTTCGATACCCGGGCCGGCACTGCCGGCGCCGGTGGTCAGGAACCAGCTGCCGCGCTCGCGCAGCTCCAGACGGGCGATCGAAAAGCCCAGCGGCCGCAGCATCTGGCTCAACACCTGATACTGCTGCATCACTTGCTGCTGGGCCCGCTGCGGCCCGAACAACTGCGGCAAGTGCTCATAGTTCGCCAGTTCACGCGGGGTGAAGGCCTGGCCCTGGTTGTTCAACAGCGCTTCGTCGCCCCAGCGGGCCACCGGCAGTTGTTCTTCCAGGCGAATCACCACTTGGTCCGGCCACACCCGACGTACCTCGGCGTGGGCGATCCAGGGCATCTGCTCCAGCTCGGTGCGCATGCTCGCCAGGTCGATGGTGAAGAAGCTCGCCGCGACATAAGGCGCGATCCGCTGCTGCACCGCCTGCTGGCTGATGTAGCTCAAGTCCCCCTGCACCGCGATCTTGGTGATCGGGCGGTCGGCGTACGGCAGCAGGCGCTGGGCCCCTTCGTAGGTGCCAAACCCCAGAGCCACCAGCAGCACCGGCCAGAACAGGCTTTTCAGAAAGCCGAAGTTGGCTTTCGGCAGGCGCGCCGACATCGGCTCTTTGGCCACCATTCGGCTGGCACCCCGCGGCACCGGCTTGCGGCCGGGTGCGGGTTGCTGATGACGAAGCGACGCGCCTTGCATGGACTTAACCTCTCGCCTCAAGACTGGCTGCCAGGATGGCCAATACCAGTTGCTGGAAATCCAGGCCGGCCGCGCGGGCCGCCATCGGAACCAGACTGTGATCGGTCATGCCCGGAGCGGTATTCACTTCCAGGAACCAGAACTGCCCCTGGGCGTCCTGCATCACGTCGGCACGTGCCCAACCGGCGATACCGAGCGCCTCACAGGCTTTCGCCGTGAGTTCCATGAGTTCCTGTTCCTTGGAGCTGTCGAGCCCGCACGGGATCCGGTACTGGGTATCGGAAGCCAGGTACTTGGCGTCGTAGTCGTAAAATGTGTGGGGAGTGCCTAGGGCGATGGGTGGCAGCACCTGGTCACGCAGGGTCGCGATGGTGAACTCCGGACCCTGGATCCATTGCTCGACCAACACTTGCGAATCGTAGGTACTGGCCGCCTTCCATGCGTCGATCAATTCGGACGCGGAAGTCACCTTGGCCATACCGATACTGGAGCCTTCATGAGCCGGTTTGACGATCAAAGGCAGGCCCAGTTCCGCCACCGCGGAAATACAATCGGCCTCGGAGCTCAATACGGCGTGGCGCGGCGTCGGAATGCCCAGGCTGTGCCAGACCTGCTTGGTACGCAGTTTGTCCATGGCCAGGGCCGAAGCGAGGATGCCGCTGCCGGTGTAAGGAATCCCCAGGCACTCCAGCAGCCCTTGCATGCTGCCGTCTTCACCGCCACGACCGTGGAGAATGATGAAGGCACGATCGATCTTCTCGCTCAAGAGACGTTGCAGCAGATCATCGCCGACGTCGATGCCGAAGGCGTTCACACCGCCGCTCTGCAGCGCTTCAAGCACGGCCTTGCCGGACTTGAGCGACACTTCGCGCTCGGCGCTCTTGCCACCGTAAAGAACGGCGACGCGACCGAAATCGCTCGGTTTCACCGTAGAGAACAGGTTGGCGTAGGCAGCGGTCATTTCGCCCCCTTGCCAGCGGCTACAGCACCGGCGAACAGCGGGCTGCCGAGCAGTTTTGGCGCCAGGCCACCGATGTCACCGGCACCCTGACACAGCAGGATGTCACCGGCGCGCAGCAACGGCTTGACCAGCGGTGCCAGGTCGACCCCACGCTCGATGTAGATCGGGTCCAGTTGGCCACGCTGACGGATGCTGTGGCACAACTGACGGCTGTCGGCGCCCGGGATCGGCTCTTCGCCGGCCGGGTAGACCTCCATCAGCAGCAATACGTTGGCATCGGCCAGTACCTGCACGAAGTCGTCGTACAGGTCGCGGGTACGGCTGAAACGGTGCGGCTGGTAGACCATCACCAGGCGGCGTTCCGGCCAGCCACCGCGCACGGCCTTGATCACCGCAGCGACTTCGGTCGGGTGGTGACCGTAGTCGTCCACCAGCATCACGTTGCCCCCTTCCACCGGCAGTTCGCCATAGACCTGGAAGCGTCGGCCCACACCCTGGAAGCCCGACAGGCCCTGGACAATGGCTTCATCGCTGATGCCTTCGTCGGTGGCGATACAGATGGTCGCCAGGGAGTTCAGCACGTTGTGGTTGCCCGGCATGTTCACCGACACGTCCAGCGGCTCGCGGTCGCGACGCAGTACGGTGAAGAAGGTCTGCATGCCTTGCTGGCGTACATTGATGGCGCGCACGTCGGCTTCTTCGCTGAAGCCGTAGGTCACGGTCGGACGCTTGACCTGCGGCAGGATCTCGCGCACCACCGGATCGTCCAGGCACATCACCGCCAGCCCGTAGAACGGCAGGTTGTGCAGGAAGTCGACAAAGGTTTTCTTCAGTTTGTTGAAGTCACCGTCGTAGGTCGCCATATGGTCGGCGTCGATGTTGGTGACCACAGCCACCAGCGGTTGCAGGTGCAGGAAGCTGGCATCGCTTTCGTCGGCTTCGGCAATCAGGTAACGGCTGGTGCCCAGTTGTGCATTGGTGCCCGCTGCATTCAGCCGCCCGCCGATGACGAACGTCGGGTCCAGGCCGCCAGCGGCGAATACCGAGGCCAGCAGGCTGGTGGTGGTGGTCTTGCCGTGGGTGCCGGCCACGGCCACGCCGTGACGGTAGCGCATCAGTTCGGCGAGCATTTCCGCCCGTGGCACCACTGGAATACGCCGTTCCAGAGCAGTGGCGACTTCCGGGTTGGAGGTGTTCACGGCGCTGGAAACCACCAGCACATCGGCATTGGCAGCGTTCTCGGCGCGGTGGCCGATGAAAATCTGTGCGCCAAAGGACTCCAGGCGCTCGGTAACCGGCGATGCCTTGAGGTCGGAACCGGAAACCTGGTAGCCCAGGTTCAGCAGCACTTCAGCAATCCCGCACATGCCCACGCCGCCGATACCGACGAAGTGGATGCGGCGGATGCGGCGCATTTCCGGCTGCGGCATGGCTTTCTGATTTTCAACCATGGGCCACCTCCAGGCAGATATTCACTACGTCGTGGGTGGCGCCGGGCTTGGCCAGGCGGCGGGCGGCCTGGGCCATGTTGTCGAGTCGTTCTGGTTGCATCAAAACCTCTGTCAGGCGAGCGGCAAGGTCCGCAGCACCAGTCGTTCTTTGCGGCATCAGGAAGGCAGCACCTTCACGAGCCAAATATTCGGCATTGCGGGTCTGGTGGTCGTCGATCGCGTGGGGCAAAGGCACCAGCATCGAGGGCAGACCGGCGGCAGCCAGTTCGCTGACGGTCAACGCGCCTGCGCGACAGACCACCAGGTCGGCCCAGCCATAGGCTTGGGCCATGTCTTTGATAAAGGGCTGCACCTGCGCCTCGACGCCGGCGGCGCGATAGCGCTCTGCAGTGACTTCATCGTGGTTTTTGCCGGCCTGGTGGAACACCTCCGGGCGCAGCTCGGGGGCGACCTGTGCCAAGGCTTCCGGCAACAGCTTGTTCAACGGCTCTGCGCCCAGGCTTCCGCCCAGGATCAGCAAACGCGCCTTGCGTCCGGCCAGGGCCTCGCGCGGTGTTTCGAGGAACAGTTCGGTGCGTACCGGGTTGCCCGTGGTGCGCCGGCTTTGCGAGGCACCGAAGGTGTCCGGGAAAGCTTCGCAGACTCGGGCAGCCAACGGCACCAGCAGCCGATTGGCGGTACCGGCCACGGCGTTCTGTTCGTGAACGATGACCGGCACCCCGGACAACTTCGCGGCAACTCCACCAGGGCCGGTCACATAACCGCCAAAACCCAGGACACAGACCGGCTTCAACTGGCGAATGACCCGCCACGCCTGGAGCACGGCCTTGATCAACACGAACGGCGCCTTGAGCAGGGACAGCTTGCCCTTGCCCCGCAAACCGCTGACGTTGATCAGGTGCAACGGCAACCCGGCCGCAGGCACCAGATCGTTTTCGATGCCACGTGGGGTGCCTAGCCAGTGCACGGTGTAGCCACGGGCCTGGAACTCGCGGGCGCAGGCCAGTGCCGGGAACACGTGGCCTCCGGTGCCGCCGGCCATGATCAGGACATTAGCGCCCATGGCTCGGCTCCTCGGCGAAGTCACTTTCATTGAACTCCATCTCTTCACTGCCCAGGTGGGTCCTGCTCTCCCATTCGATACGCAGCAACAACCCCAGACAGGCGCAGCAGATCACCAGCGAGCTGCCGCCATAACTGAGGAAAGGCAAGGTCAGGCCCTTGGTCGGCAACAGGCCGACGTTCACCCCGATGTTGATCAGGAATTGACCAATCCACAGGAACGACAGGCCGTAGGCGACATAGGCGGCAAAGAACTGCTTGGCCTTTTCCGCCCACAGGCCGATGTACATGCCGCGGATACAGACAAAGACGAACAGCGCCACCGTGCACAGCGAACCGACGGCGCCCAGCTCTTCAGCCAGTACCGAGAACACGAAGTCTGTGTGGGCCTCCGGCAGGTAGAACTGTTTCTGCACGCTGTTGCCCAGGCCGACGCCCAGCCACTCGCCGCGACCAAAGGCGATCAACGCCTGGGACAGCTGGTAGCCGGCACCGAACTGGTCGGCCCAGGGGTCGGCGAAGTTGGTCAGACGTGCCATACGATAGGGTTGCATCTGGATCAGCAGCACCACCGCGGCAACCGCCAGCACCACCATCAGGGAAAACCGGAACAGCCCGACCCCTCCCAGGAACAGCATGGCCGCAGCGGCGCCCATCATTACGACAGTGGCGCCGAAGTCCGGCTCCATCAGCAGCAGGCCAGCCATGGGCAGCAGCACGATGAACGGCTTGAAGAAGCCCATCCAGCTCTCGCGCACTTCTTTCTGGCGCCGCACCAGGTAACCGGCGAGGTAGATCACCACGAACACCTTGGCGATCTCGGAAGGCTGGACGTTGAAAAAGCTGAAGCCGATCCAGCGCATCGAACCGTTCACTTCCCGGCCGATCCCCGGAATGATCACCATCACCAGCAGGCCAAAAGCACCGATCAGCATCAACCAGCCCAGGCGCTGCCAGGTGGCGATCGGGATCATCATGGTGACGATGCAGGCCCCCAGGCCCAGCAGGATGTAGATCAGGTGGCGAATCATGTAGTACAGGGCGCTGCCCGACTGCGCCGCCGCCACTTCAGTGGAGGCCGAGGCAATCATGACCAGGCCCAGGCCGAGCAGGGTCAGGCAACCGGCGAGCATCGGGAAATCGAGATCGATGCCCCGACCGGTGATGATCGGCGATGGATAGGGCTTGATGATGTTTCTCAGGTTCATGCCAGTTCCTCCACAACGCGGACGAACTGGTGGCCACGGTCTTCGTAGTTCTTGAACATGTCGAAACTGGCGCAGGCCGGCGACAGCAGCACCACATCACCGGGCTGGGCAGTGGCGCGGCATTGCTCCACGGCTTCCTGCAGCGAGCCGACACGAATCAGCGGCACGGCGTCACCGATGGCTTCGCCGATCTGATCGGAGTCGCGCCCCATCAGGATCACCGCGCGGCAGTTGGCCGCCACCGGGCCGCGCAGATCCTTGAAGTCGGCGCCCTTGCCGTCACCACCGGCGATCAGCACGATCTTGCCTTCGATGTCGGCGCCAAGGCCTTCGATGGCCGCCAGGGCGGCGCCCACGTTGGTGGCCTTGGAGTCGTTGTAGTACGCCACGCCATCCAGGTCGCGAACCCATTGGCAGCGATGCTCGAGGCCGGCGAAGGTGCGCAGCGCCGCGAGCATGGCGTCGAACGGCAAGCCCACTGCATGACCCAGGGCCAAGGCTGCCAGGGCGTTGGACTGGTTATGGGCGCCGCGGATCTTCAGCTCGCGCACGGGCATCAGGTTCTGGAACTCGAAGGCCAGGTACTTCTCACCGTCCTCTTCGCGCAGGCCGAAGGCCTTGAAATCAGGCTTGCTCAAGCCGAAGGTCCAGCATGGCAGGCCTTCACCGATCAATGGCCGGGTCAGAGCGTCCTGACGGTTGAACACCACCTGCCGGGCGCCACGGAAGATCCGGTGCTTGGCCAGGTGGTAGGCCGGCAGGCCGCTGTAACGGTCCATGTGGTCTTCGCTGATGTTGAGCACGGTGGCCACTTCGGCGCCCAACTGGTCGGTGGTCTCCAGCTGGAAGCTGGACAGCTCCATCACGTACAGCTCGACGTCATCGCTGAGCAGGTCCAGGGCCGGGGTCCCGAGGTTGCCGCCGACCGCCACGCGCTTGCCCGCCGCCGCTGCCATCTCGCCCACCAGGGTGGTCACGGTGCTCTTGGCGTTGGAACCACTGATTGCCACGATCGGTGCCTTTGCGTTACGCGCGAACAGCTCGATATCACCGGACAATTTCACCCCACGGGCAGCAGCAGCCTGCAGGGCCGGGGTCGCCAGGGCCAGGCCAGGGCTCACGTAGAGTTCGTCGGCACGGCACAGGAAGTCCACGTCCAGCTCGCCACAACGCACCTCCACCTGCGGGTAGTCACGCCGCAGCGTGGCCAGCTCAGGTGGATTTTCCCGCGTATCGGCCACCGCAAAGGCAACGCCCCGGCTCGCCAGGAAGCGAACCAGGGACATGCCGCTCTTGCCGAGGCCGACAACGATGCGGAAGTGGTCAGAAGCGATCAGAGACACTCGTTCTACCTCAGCTTCAGGGTGGCAAGGCCGATCAGCACCAGAATCACGGTGATGATCCAGAAACGGACGATCACACGCGGCTCGGGCCAGCCCTTGAGTTCAAAATGGTGGTGAATCGGCGCCATGCGAAACACACGGCGGCCGGTCAACTTGAAGGAGGCAACCTGGATCACCACGGACAGGGTTTCCATCACGAACACGCCGCCCATGATGAACAGAACGATTTCCTGACGGACGATGACCGCGATAGTGCCCAGGGCCGCGCCCAGTGCCAGGGCGCCAACATCACCCATGAACACCTGCGCCGGGTAAGTGTTGAACCACAAGAAGCCCAGGCCCGCGCCAATCAGCGCACCACAGAAGACAATCAGCTCTCCCGCCCCCGGTACATAAGGAATCAGCAGGTATTCGGCGAACTTCACGTTACCCGACAGGTAGCAGAAGATGCCAAGCGCACCGCCCACCATTACCGTCGGCATGATCGCCAGGCCATCGAGGCCATCGGTCAGGTTGACCGCGTTGCTCGAACCGACGATGACGAAATAGGTCAGGACCACGAAGCCGATGCCAAGGGGAATGCTCACGTCCTTGAGCATCGGGATCAGCAGAGTGGTTTCCACCGGACTCTGGGCAGTCATATAAAGGAAGATCGCCGCGCCCAGGCCGAACACCGATTGCCAGAAATACTTCCAGCGGCTGGGCAGGCCACGGGAATTCTTCTCGATCACCTTGCGATAGTCGTCGACCCAGCCGATGGCGCCAAAGGCCAGGGTCACCAGCAGCACGACCCACACATAGTGGTTGCGCAGGTCGGCCCACAGCAGGGTGCTGATACCGATGGCCGAGAGAATCAGCGCACCGCCCATGGTCGGTGTGCCCGATTTGGACAGGTGAGATTGCGGACCATCGTTACGCACGGACTGGCCGATCTGGCGGTTCTGCAGAGTGCGGATCATCCACGGACCCAGGCACAGCGCCAAAGACAGCGCGGTCAGTACCCCGAGGATCCCGCGCAGGGTCAGGTACTGAAAGACCGCGAAGCCTTTGTAGAACTGTTGCAGGTACTCCGCTAGCAGCAGCAGCATCAATGTTTCTCCGTACTGGAGCCGCACAAAGCCGCGACGATGTTTTCCATCACCGCGCTGCGCGATCCTTTGATCAAAATGGTGGTATTTGGGTCTTGCTCGACGCCCAGGGCGGCAATCAGGTCAGCCTGGCTGGCGAAGTGGCGTGCGTGCTCGCCGAAGGCGGCAACGGCATGAGCCATCATCGGGCCTACGGCGTAGAGGGCCGAAACCTTGCCAGCGGCATATGCACCTACTTCGCGGTGCCCCTGCTCCGCCCACTCGCCCAACTCGCCGATGTCTCCGAGCACCAGGACGGTGCGGCCGGAAAAGCCGGCGAGTATATCAACGGCGGCGCACATTGAGGTGGGGTTTGCGTTGTAAGTGTCATCAATGACCCGCATGCCGTTCTTGGCCAGTTGGGCGACGGTACGCCCCTTGACCGGCTGCACCGCATTCAGGCCGGTGACGATGCCGAACAGCGAGACGCCCATGGCGTGGGCCGCGGCTGCCGCAGCCAGGGCATTGGCAACGTTATGGGTGCCCAGCAGGTTCAATTGCACCGCCTCCACACCCTTGGGGCTGTGCAACTTGAAGGATGGGCAGCCACGGGCATCGCGACCGATATCGGAGGCAAAGAAATCGGCAGAACTGTCAGTCAGCGCGAAGCTCAGCACCTGACGGCCGGCAGCACGGGCCTTCCAGATAGGGAAAGCCTTGTCGTCCAGGTTGAGCACGGCGATCCCGGCGCTATCGAGGCCTTCCAGGATTTCCCCCTTGGCCTCGACAATCTTCTCCGGCCCGCCAAACTCACCGACATGAGCGGTGCCGGCGTTGTTGATGATCGCTACGTGGGGGCGAGTCATGGCCACGGTGTAGGCAATCTCGCCGATGCGCGAAGCGCCCAGCTCTATCACTGCGGCTGTGTGTTCCGGGGCCAGTTCCAGCAGGGTCAGGGGCGCACCCAGGTCATTGTTCAGGTTGCCCCGAGTGGCGTGTACCGGACCACGGGTGCGCAGGATGCTGGCGAGCATTTCCTTGACCGTGGTCTTGCCGCTGGAGCCGGTTACCGCAGCGACCGGGCGGCTGAACGCGGCGCGATTGAGCGCACCCAACTGCCCCAGCGCCAGGCGAGTGTCCTTGACCAGCAGTTGCGGTAGCGTGCTGTCGGGAACCTCACGTTCAACCAACGCCGCCACGGCGCCCTTGGCCGCCACTTCATTCAAGTAATCGTGGCCGTCAAAACGTGGGCCGGTCAGAGCAATAAACAGTTGGCCGGCCTGAATCGCCCGGCTATCGATACTGACGCCGCTAAAACGAGCATCGCCCGCGATCAGGCGGGCGTCCAATGGAGCCGAGACTTCACTGAGTTGCAGGGCTTTAAGCATGGCCCACCTCCCACGCGGTCAAGGCTTTGTCCGCCTCGGCGAGATCAGAAAAATCATGTCGCTGGCCGTTTATTTCCTGGTAATCCTCATGGCCTTTACCGGCCAGCACCACCACGTCATCGGCCGACGCGGAAGCGATCAGGCGAGCAATGGCCAACCCGCGACCGGCTACGAATTCCACCTTTTCTGCCGCGCTGAAGCCGGCACGAATATCGTCGAAGATTTGGGCCGGGTCTTCGCTGCGTGGGTTGTCATCAGTCACCAGCACGCCGTCGGCCAGACGCTCGACCACCTCAGCCATCAACGGACGCTTGCCGCGGTCCCGGTCGCCGCCACAACCGAACAGGCACAGCAGGCGGCCCTTGGCATGCGGACGCAGGGCCAGCAAGACTTTTTCCAGGGCATCCGGGGTGTGGGCGTAATCCACCACCACCAGCGGCTGAGTACCGCCACCCAGGCGCTGCATGCGTCCGGCGGGGCCTTCAAGCTTGGGCAGGACCGCAAGAATTTCGTCCAGCGCGTATTCAAGACCCAACAACGCACCTACCGCAGCCAGCACGTTGCTCAGGTTGAAGCGCCCGAGCAGGCAACTGCGCAGGTGGTGCTCACCCTGCGGGGTCACCAGGGTCGCGCGCACGCCATCATCGTCAAAACGCGCTTCGCGGCAGTACAGATAAGCAGCGGCGTCTTCGAGGCTGTAAGTGATCAGTCGTGACTCATGTTTGTCCGCCGCCAGTTGCCGGCCAAAATCGTCGTCGAGGTTGATCACCCGGCAACGCAGGTCGTTCCAGGCAAAGAGCTTGGCCTTGGCTGCGCCATAGGCTTCCATGGTTCCGTGGTAATCCAGATGGTCACGGGACAGGTTGGTCAGCACCGCCACATCGAAAGCCAGTGCCGCCACGCGCCCCTGATCCAGGCCATGGGACGAGACCTCCATGGCCACCGCCTTGGCTCCTGCATTCTTCAGGTCTGCCAGGGTGGCCTGCACGGCAATCGGGTTCGGCGTGGTGTGCATCCCGCTTTGCAGCGCGCCATGAAACCCGGTCCCCAGGGTACCTACCAGGCCACAACGCTGGCCCAGCAGGTCCAGGGCCTGAGCCACCAGTTGGGTAACGCTGGTCTTGCCGTTGGTGCCGGTCACGCCCACCAGGTTCAACTGGCGGCTCGGGTCACCATAGAAGCGCCCGGCTATGTCCGACAGCTGCGCCGCCAGGCCCTTGACCGGAATCAGCGGTACATCGGTCAGCGGCAACACAGTTGCCCCTTCCACTTCATAAGCCACCGCGGCAGCGCCGCGCTGCAGGGCATCGGCAATGTGCGCACGCCCATCGAACTTGGCGCCGGGCACCGCAAGAAACAGGTCCCCGGCCCGCACGTTACGGCTGTCCAGGGTCAACTCACGAATCAGCAGGTCGTGACCGGCGTGGGCGAAAATCTTGTTCAGGCTAAGAGACATCAGCCGCGCCCTCCATTGGCTCGTACAGGGGTGCCGGATGCGGCGTTGGCCTGCTGCGTGGTCGGCAGGTTGTCCGGGGTGATGTTCATCAAGCGCAGGGTGCCGGACATCACTTTGCTGAACACCGGCGCCGATACCAGGCCACCGAAGTAACCGGCTTTGCTCGGTTCGTCGATCACCACCACGATGGCGTAGCGTGGATCACTCATCGGACCGAAGCCGGCGAACAGCGAGCGGTAGGAGTTCTCGGCGTAGCCCTTGGTACCCACCGAAGTCTTGCGCGCAGTACCACTCTTGCCAGCCACGTGATAGGCCGGAACCTGTGCACGGAATACTCCGCGCGGGGCCTCGATCACTTGCTGCAGCATGCCCTGCATGGTCTTGGCGACATTTTCCGGAATCACCTGGGTGGTCTGCGGAGTCTTGTCGGACTTGATCAGTGTCAGCGGCGCAATACGGCCGTTGTTGGCCAATGCGGAAAAGGCGTGCACCAGCTGGATCGCGGTCACCGACAGGCCGTAGCCATAGGACAGGGTCGCGGTTTCCGCCTTGCGCCATTCGCGGTAGTTCGGCAGGTTGCCGACCCGCTCACCAGGGAAGCCGAGCCCCGTGTCCTGGCCCAGACCGATTTTCTGTGCCAGGCGGAAAATGGTTTCGCCGCCGATATCGAAGGCCACCTTACTCATGCCGACGTTACTGGAGTTGATCAGGATGCCGGTCAGGTCGAGTACCGGACCTTCGGTCTTGGAAACGTCACGGATGGTGTATTTGCCCAACTGCAGGGTGCCCGGGTAGACCTCGACGGTATCGCTGGGCTTCCAGCGTCCGGTTTCCAGTGCGGCACTCATGGAGATCGCTTTCATGGTCGAGCCAGGCTCGAACACGTCGATCATCGCGCGGTTGCGCATCATCGCCGGCTGCAGGTTGCGCCGGTTGTTCGGGTTGTAGGTCGGCTGGTTGACCATGGCCAGGATCTCGCCGGTCTTCACGTCCATGATCACCAGGCTGCCAGCCTTGGCACCGTTCTCGACGATGGCGTTGCGCAGCTCGCGGTTGGCCAGGTATTGCAGGCGCAGGTCAATCGACAACGCCAAGGGCTTGCCGGCCTTGGCGTTCTTGGTGACCTGGACGTCCTTGATCAGCCTGCCGCGCCGGTCCTTGATCACCTGGCGCTTGCCCGGAACCCCTGCGAGCCATTCGTCGTAGGCCAGTTCCACCCCTTCGCGACCGCGGTCGTCGATATCGGTGAAACCCACCATGTGCGCGGTTACTTCGCCGGCTGGATAGAAGCGTCGGAACTCCTCGATGCCATAGACACCGGGGACCTTCAGATCCAATACGGACTGGCCCTGTTCAGGCGTCAGGCCTCGGACCAGATAGATGAACTCTTTATTGGCCTGGGCTTCAAGCCGCTCGGCCAGGGCTTTCGGGTCTTGGCCAAGTGCCATGGCCAGCGCCGGCCAGCGATCCTTGGCCAGCTGCATTTCCTTGGCATTGGCCCAGAGGGTGGTCACGGGCGTACTGACGGCCAGCGGCTCGCCATTGCGATCGGTGATCAGACCGCGGTGCGCGGGAATCGGAATGTGCCGGACACTGCGTGCATCGCCCTGCCCCTTGAGGAAGTCACGGTCGACCACTTGCAGGTCGATGATGCGCCAGGCAATCGCCGACACCATGACCGCCAGCAAACCCAGCACTACACGGAAACGCCATGGATAGAGCGCGCCTTCGAGCTTCATGGCGCCACCATGCGAACTTCGGCCGCGCCGGGAATGTGCATTTTCAATTGTTCGGTGGCCAGCACTTCAATGCGGCTGTGAGCAGTCCAGGTGCTTTGCTCAAGAATAAGACGGCCCCATTCGGCCTGGGCTTTGTCACGCACGCTCAACTCGCCGTACAGCGTATTGAGCAACTGACGGTTCCAGTGGGCGCTGTAGGACACCGCAATCGCGGAAACCAGAACGCCGACGAATAGCAGGAACATGAAAAAGCTTCCGCCCGGAAGTGGCTTGGCGAAAAGCTTGCTCACCGAAGCTTCTCCGCGACGCGCATGACGGCACTGCGGGCACGCGGGTTGGCCTTGAGCTCTGCCTCGGAGGCGAACTGCGCTTTGCCATGGATCTTGATTTTCGGCACAAAGGCTTCGAAACGTACCGGCAGATTGCGCGGCAGGTTGTCCGATTCGCCCTTGACCAGACGACGCATGAACAATTTGACGATGCGGTCTTCCAGGGAGTGGAAGCTGATCACCACCAGGCGACCACCCACTTCCAGGGACTCCAGTGCAGCTTCAAGGCCAGCCTCGAGATCACCCAGTTCATTGTTGACGTGAATGCGCAGCCCCTGGAAAGCACGGGTAGCCGGGTTCTTGCCCTTCTCCCAAGCCGGGTTGGCGACTTTCAACACTTCAGCCAGATCGGCGGTACGCTCGAACGGCTGGATCTCGCGGCGCTCGACCACGGCTCGCGCCATGCGACCGGAGAAACGCTCTTCGCCGTACTCCTTGAATACCCGGGCAATTTCCTCTACCGGAGCGGTGGCGATGAACTGCGCAGCACTGATGCCGCGAGTCGGGTCCATGCGCATATCCAGCGGGCCGTCATTGAGAAAACTGAAGCCGCGCTCAGGGTCGTCCAGCTGCGGCGAAGACACCCCCAGATCCAGCAGGACACCGCTGACCTTGCCCGCCAGGCCGCGTTCGGCAACTTCCGAACCGAGCTCGGCGAAACTGCGCTGTACAACGACAAAGCGGCCGTCTTCGGCCGCTAGCGCTTGCCCGGTGGCAATCGCCTGGGGATCCTTGTCGAATCCGAGGAGGCGCCCCTGGGGCCCGAGCTTGCTGAGAATCAGCCGACTATGCCCGCCACGCCCGAAGGTGCCATCCAGATAGCAGCCATCAGGACGTACGGCGAGAGCCTCGACGGCTTCGTCAAGCAGTACGGTGATGTGGTTAAAGCCGCTATCAATAGTCACAGGATCAAATCACGCAGTTCATCAGGCATGGCGCCCGGTTGTTGAATAGCTGCCAGGTCCGCTGCGGAAACAGCATTCCAGGCATCCTCGTCCCACAATTGGAACTTGTTCAGTTGGCCCACCAGCATTGCGCGCTTATCCAACTTGGCATATTCACGCAGGCGCGGCGGCACCAGAAAACGACCACTGCCATCGAGTTCAAGATCGACGGCGTTACCAATCAGCAAACGCTGCAAACGA
Source organism: Pseudomonas sp. GW821-FHT07F01 (assembly GCF_059418825.1). Lineage (NCBI taxonomy): Bacteria > Pseudomonadati > Pseudomonadota > Gammaproteobacteria > Pseudomonadales > Pseudomonadaceae > Pseudomonas > Pseudomonas sp. GW821-FHT07F01. The sequence continues at coordinate 163,171 of NZ_JBWKQO010000005.1, read as the reverse complement.
CGGTTCTCTTCGCGAAGAGAAGGCAGTGCGCGCAGCTTGGTTTCAATCAGTTCCCACTCATCGAGGGGGTAAACACACAAACAGGGATCAACGGCATCGATGGTGACGATTAACTGCCCGGAACTTCGCGAAACGAGCTCGTCACGATACCGGCTCGGCATGGCGAGACGGCCTTTTGCATCGAGACTGATAGCGTTAGCTCCGCGAAACACGTCAGCGTTTCTCCAAATTTTAGCGTTTTGCGCTCAAAAAACCCACTTCATGCCACTTTCCGCCACTTGCGCACACTATAGGAATGCGCCCACACCACCGTCAAGGCGCGCGGCGACGGAAAAGCCTTATAGAACGGAGATTTAGGAGACTTAAAGGAGAGGTAACGAGAATTCGAAGGGTGTTTCAGAGCATCAACTTCCGACAGCTCAATAAGCTGCAGCGCGAAGTTAAAGTAATTTATTAAGAGTAAGATTTTTTCGGTATTACAAAAACGCTTCTGCTATTGATTCAAGCAGGGAGGGAAAAGGTGGAGAGTCGATCTGTAAGCCGGGTTCTGTCGAGGACAGTCATTCCTCTACGATGGCCATCACTGGACATCTTTAGCAACCTACCCGGTTCCAGCGCGGGCCACGCCTTGGAACCCTATTTGGTCTTGCTCCGAGTGGGGTTTACCTAGCCACGAACTGTTACCAGACGTGCGGTGCGCTCTTACCGCACCTTTTCACCCTTACCGGCACCGAAGTGCTTAGGCGGTTATTTTCTGTGGCACTTTCCGTAGGCTCACGCCCCCCAGGCATTACCTGGCACTCCGCCCTATGGAGCCCGGACTTTCCTCCCCCCTCTAATTTTCATAGAGGGCAGCGACTGTCCAATCGACTCTCCGCCGCGCAGGTTAACGGCAGAGCGAACGAAGAACAAGCGCTAAAAGCCTTTGGCCACCCTGCTACGCAATTTATTGTTCTTTCTGTTTATCCAGGGCCACCTGATACAGCACATTCTTGCGCTCGCCAGTGATTTCCGCAGCCAAAGCAGCAGCCCGCTTCAGCGGCATTTCCTTGAGCAACAGGTCGAGGATACGCATCGACTCACTACTGATCGCCTCATCACTTTCCGGTGCTGTCCACCCCGCGACCAGCACCACGCACTCCCCACGCTGCTGATTGCTGTCGGACTCGACGAACTGGCGCAGCTCGGAAAGTGGCAGCCCCTTCAGAGTCTCGAAGGTCTTGGTCAATTCACGCGCCAGCAATGCCGGCCGCTCACCACCGAATACCGACTCCATATCCTGCAGGCATTCAAGTATGCGATGCGGCGCCTCATAGAAAATCAGCGTACGCGGCTCTTCCTTGACCGCTTCCAGGCGCGCCCTGCGCCCGACCGCCTTGGCCGGCAGAAAACCTTCGAAGATGAACCGGTCCGAAGGCAAGCCCGCCGCCGACAACGCCGCGATCAGAGCACAGGCCCCCGGTACTGGAACCACGTTGATACCCGCCGCCCGCGCCTGGCGCACCAGGTGGTAGCCGGGATCGGAAATCAGCGGCGTGCCCGCATCGGAGATCAAGGCGACATTATCCCCAGCCAGCAGACGAGTAATGAAGCGACTGCCTTCATCACGCTCGTTGTGCTCATGGCAGGCAGCCAGGGGCGTGGAAATACCAAAGTGCTGCATCAGGCGCTGGGAATGCCGGGTATCTTCGGCAGCGATCAACGACACCTCGCGCAACAGCTTCAAGGCCCGGGCGCTGATATCGTCCAGGTTGCCGATGGGCGTCGCCACCACATAAAGCGAGCCAGCAGCGGAATTCAAAAGACCTGGAGCAGTCAAAGCGCACACCTCTTGATCGGCAAAAGCGCCATTGTAGCGCGTTGAAGCATTCTCAATACGCCTTGCGATCAGACGGTATGGCGCTGTGCTGCGACCTTTCAGGCAGCCAAGCAACATTTGCTTGAGCTAAATCGACGGTTTATCGCCAGTAACATCGCACCCCAGCCAGCGCTTGGGTACAATTCCACGCTCATTTGATCGAGTATCAGGAACACTTACATGATCGCTTGCCTGCGGCTGTTTCTTGCCCTCTGCCTGGCTACCCTTCTGGTGGCTTGCGCCAGCTCGCCCTCTTCCAGCCTTGGCGAACTTCCACGGACACCGGATGCCAGTATCGAGCAACTGCTCGAACAGGCCGCCACCAGCAAAACTCCGGAAAAAGCAGCCCTGCTGCGCCTGAGCGCCGCCGACCTGGCGTATCGTCAAGGCAATGCCGGACGCGCCGGACAAATCCTGCAGCAAGTGCCGCTGGATCAACTCAAGCCTGCCCAGCAAATCTTCGCCAGCACCCTGTCCGCAGAGCTGGCCCTGGTGCGCAACCAGCCAAAGGCTGCCCTCACCGCACTGAGCCATCCAAGCCTGCAACACCTGAGCGAACTGCCGGCAGCTCAACAGATTCGCACCGGCAGCGTTCATGCTCGCGCACTGGAAGCCGACGGCCAGACATTGGCCGCCGCCAAAGAGCGCATCGTTATCGCGCCCTTGCTCAAGGATGATGCAGCAGCCAAAAACCACGAAGCCATCTGGGCACTGATTGCCGCCCTGCCGACCGATCAGTTGCAGCCTGCCGGCAATGACGACCTGGCCGGCTGGATGAGCCTGGCCCTGGCAGTCAAGAGCGCCGGCACCCTGGAACAGCAGCAGGCAGCCATCGATACCTGGCGCGCCCAGAATCCAAAGCACCCGGCTGCCATTCAACTGCCCCAACCCCTGATCAAGCTCAAGGAACTGGCCAGCCAGCCGGTATCGAAAATTGCCTTGCTGCTGCCACAGGACGGCCCCCTCGCATCGGTTTCCAAAGCACTGCGCGAAGGTTTCATGGCTGCTCACTACCAGGCTCAGCAAGCCGGACAGAATCCACCCAGCATCGAGTTCTATGACAGCTCGCGCCTAAGCTCGCTGGATGACTTCTACCGCAAGGCTCAGGCCGCTGGCGTGCAACTGGTCGTCGGCCCACTGGAAAAGCCCCTGGTCAAGCAACTTGCCGCTCGCCCGCAGCTGCCGATCACCACCCTGGCCCTGAACTACAGCGAAGGCGAACAAGGCCCGGCGCAGTTGTTCCAGTTCGGCCTGGCAGCCGAAGACGAAGCCCGCGAGGTTTCCCGTCGCGCCCGCGCCGACGGCCTGCACCGCGCCGCCGCTCTGGTTCCGAAAGGCGAATGGGGCGATCGCGTGCTCAAGGCATTCCGTCAGGATTGGGAAGCCAACGGTGGTAGCGTAATCGGTATCGAACGCGTCGATCAGCCCGTCGCCCTGGCACAGCAGATTGCCGACCTGTTCCAGTTGCGCCAGAGCGAAGGCCGCGCCAAGAGCCTGCAGAGCACCGTAGGCACCCAGGTAGCCGCACAGCCATCACGTCGCCAGGATATCGAGTTCATTTTCCTCGCCTCCACTCCGCAACAGGCTCAGCAGATCAAGCCGACCTTGAACTTCCAATACGCTGGTGATGTACCGGTCTACGCCACCTCCAATGTGTTCAGCGCCAGCGGCGACCAGAACCAGTACAACGACATGAACGGCGTGATGTTCTGCGAAACCCCATGGCTGCTGGATGCCAACGGCCCGCTGCGCCGCCAGGTCACCGCACAATGGCCGCAAGCCGGCGGCAGCCTAGGGCGCCTGTATGCCATGGGCGTCGACGCCTATCGATTGGCGCCACGCCTGGGCCAACTCAAGGCCCTGCCAGACAGCCGGATAGAAGGTGAATCCGGCAGCCTGGGCATGGCTGCCGGGCAACGCATCGAGCGTCAGCTGCCATGGGCCAAGTTCGTCGGGGGCCAGGTGACCCGCCTGCCCGACACGCCGCGCTAATGCTCCAAGGATCAAGCCAGCACAGCGGACGAGATGCCGAAAGCCAAGCGCTTGGGCATCTCCAACAGCACGGACTACGCCTGCTGGCGCAGAACTGGTTGTGTAAACGCGGCGAGCTTGATCTGGTCATGCTTGACGGCGATACAGTAGTATTCATCGAAGTCCGCTACAGAAAACACACGCAATGGGGTGGCGCACTGGGCAGTATCGATGGGCGCAAGCGTCAAAAACTGATCCTTGCCGCGCAGCTTTTCCTGCAAAGCGAATCACGCTGGTCCAGCCATCCTTGCCGTTTCGACGTGGTCGCCATTGACGGCGCCTCGGGTGCAGAAGCCCGCTTGAACTGGCTACGCAATGCCTTCGACAGCTGAAAGAAGCCCTCAGGCCGCACCCATTTTCACTCAACTTTTTTGCTCTTTGCTTTGCGGGCTGCACATTTACGTGCCACCAAGCCGCGCCACTTAAGGTCACACAGATGGACATGCAATCCCGAATTCGCCAGCTTTTTCAGGCCAGTATCGACACCAAGCAACAGGCGATGGACGTACTTGCACCGCACATCGAGCAAGCCAGCCAGGTCATGGTCAACGCCCTGCTGAACGAGGGCAAGATGCTCTCTTGCGGCAACGGTGGCTCCGCCGGCGATGCCCAGCATTTCTCCTCCGAACTGCTCAACCGCTTCGAGCGCGAACGCCCGAGCCTGCCGGCCATTGCCCTGACTACCGACAGCTCTACCATTACCTCGATCGCCAACGACTACAGCTACAACGAAGTCTTCTCCAAGCAGATCCGCGCCCTGGGCCAGCCCGGCGACGTATTGCTGGCGATTTCCACCAGCGGCAACTCCGCAAACATTATTCAGGCGATCCAGGCCGCACATGATCGCGAAATGATTGTCGTAGCATTGACCGGTCGTGACGGCGGCGGCATGGCTTCCCTGCTGCTGCCTGAAGATGTCGAGATCCGCGTACCGGCCACCGTCACTGCACGCATTCAAGAAGTCCACCTGCTGGCGATCCATTGCCTCTGCGATCTGATCGACAGCCAATTGTTCGGGAGTGAAGAATGACCCCTAATCGCCTTGGCCTCCTGGCCTTGACCTTGTGCCTGAGCATCACTGGTTGCAGCTCGGTGATTACCGCCACCCGCGACAAACCCATCGATGATGACCGCGGCACCCGTACCTTTGGCAGCAAGATCGACGACTCGCTGATCGAGACCAAAGTCGCCGTCAACGTCGCCAAAGCCAGCCCAGACCTGGAAAACAACTCGCACATCGTTGTCACCAGCTTCAACGGCATCGTCCTGCTGGCCGGACAAACACCCCGCCCGGACCTCAAGGCCATGGCCGAACAGGCCGCCAGTGAAGTGCAGCGCGTCAAGAAGGTGCACAACGAACTGCAGGTACTGCCACCTTCCGGCTTCCTGGCCCGCCAGAACGATGGCTGGCTGACCACCAAGATCAAGACCCAGATGCTCACCGACGCCAGCGTGCCCGCCTCGCGAATCAAGGTGGTGACCGAGAACGGCATCGTCTACCTGCTGGGCTTGCTGACCCAACAGGAGGCCACCCAGGCCACCAACCTGGTTCAAGGCGTGTCCGGTGTGCAGAAGATCGTCAAACTGTTCGAATACATCGACTGACACACAACCGCGAGATACAAAAAAGGCGATCCGGATGGATCGCCTTTTTTATTACTTGACCACTTTCAAGCTGGGCCGGCCACTGGGGCGCGGCGGCTCACTGTCCGGTGGCGGCAGGTCGTCATCCGGCTCGAGATCATCCTCTTCATCCAGAGGCGACTCCAGATCGAAGACCATGCCCTGGCCATTCTCACGGGCATAGATCCCCAGGATCGCCGCAACCGGCACATGCAGGCTGTGCGGCACACCACCGAAGCGCCCTTCGAAGGTCACTACGTCGTTATCCATATGCAGATGACGCACGGCACTGGGAGAAATGTTCAGGACGATCTGCCCATCACTGGCAAAGCCCTGGGGCACCTGCACTGCCGGATAGTCGGAATTGACCAGCATGTGCGGGGTGCAATCGTTGTCCACAATCCACTCATAGAGCGCGCGGACCAGATAAGGTCGACTGGAGTTCATAGCGGCTCCTTAAGCCTCAGCGCATATCGCGTTCGACACCAGACAGACTCGCCTGGAAAGCCTCACGCGCAAATTGGCGTTCCATATAATCAAGCAACGGCTTGGCCTGCCGCGGCAGTTCGATACCCAGGACCGGCAATCTCCAGAGTATGGGCAGTAGGCAGCAGTCCACCAGACTTTGTTCCTCACTGAGGAAAAATGGCTTGTCGGCAAACAAAGGAGAAACACCTGTCAGGCTTTCACGCAATTCCTTGCGCGCCTGCACTCGAGCAGCCTCCTTGGTCCGCGGATCAAGAATCAGATCCACTTGCCCGCACCAGTCACGCTGGATCCGGTGTATCAGCAGACGGCTGTTGGCTCGCGCCACAGGATAAACCGGCAGCAGTGGCGGATGCGGATAACGCTCATCCAGGTACTCCATCACCACTGTCGACTCCCACAACGCCAGGTCGCGGTCGACCAGCGTTGGCAAGCTCCCATAAGGGTTCACTTCGATCAGCTTCGGCGGCTGACGCCCCGCCTCCACACTGATGATCTCGGCGCTGACACCCTTCTCTGCGAGCACAATGCGCACCCGGTGGGAATAGTGGTCGGCGGGGTCGGAGTAACAGGCCAACCGATTGGTCACGCCCATGGCGATCCTCCTCGCTTGTTGAAATTATCGGAAGCAGAAAAAACGAGCGCGCCCTCAGGGCGCCTCTGGTAACCCCCGAATGATACAGGGTTGTTACAGTTTCAGAGACGCCCTTGGGCGCGCACGTTCAACAACTGATGCTTAAAACGCTATCAATGCACATCCTTCCAGTATTCGCGCTTGAGCAGATAGGCGAACACGAAGAAGAAGGCCAGGTACAGCAGTACGTAGGTACCGATGCGCTGGTGCTGCAGCTTGACCGGGTTGGCCGAGTAAGCCAGGAAGGTCACCAGGTTCTTGACCTTCTCGTCGAACTGAGCCTCGTTGAGAGTCCCGGTGTTCTCCTTGATGGTCAGCTGGTCACAGGCTTCATGAGTCAGCGGCGTGCCGGTCAGCGGATCGTATTGCTTCTTGCCGTCTTCGACGATCTGCACCTGCTTGCAACCGATCACCTGGCGACCCTGCAGGCCAACCAGAACGTTAGGCATGCCCACGTTCGGGAAAACCTTGTTATTCACACCCCAAGGGCGCGCCGGGTCCTCATAGAAGGACTTGAGGTAGCCATAGAGCCAGTCTGTACCCCGCACACGGGCCACCAGGGTCAGATCCGGTGGCGCAGCGCCAAACCAGGTCTTGGCATCTGCCGGCTGCATGCCGATGTTCATGTGGTCACCGATCTTGGCGCCGGTGAAGACCAGCTTGCTCAACATCAGATCGTGAGGGATACCCAGATCGTCGGCAACCCGCTCATAACGCTGGAACTTGGCGCTGTGGCAGCCCATGCAGTAGTTGGCAAAGGTACGCGCGCCGTCTTGCAGGGCAGCTTTGTCGGCCAGGTCGATATCGACCTTCTCCAACTCAGGGCCGCCGTGCTCGGCCGCGAAAGACAATACAGGCATAGCAGCAAGAATCAGTACAGCAAATAGCTTTTTCATCAGCCAGTCACCCTTTCCGGAACCGGTTTGGTCTTCTCGAGCCTGGTGTAGAACGGCATCAGAATGAAGTAGGCGAAGTACAGGAAGGTACATACCTGCGACAGCAGCGTACGACCCGGAGTCGGTGCCAATACACCCAGCACACCCAGGATCACGAACGAGATGCAGAACACCAGCAGCCAGATCTTGCTCAGCCAGCCTTTGTAGCGCATGGACTTGACCGGGCTACGGTCGAGCCAAGGCAGCACGAACAGCACGGCAATGGCAGCCCCCATGGCAATGACGCCCATGAGCTTGTCCGGCACCGCACGCAGGATCGCGTAGAACGGGGTGAAGTACCAAACCGGAGCAATGTGCTCAGGCGTCTTGAACGGGTTGGCCTGTTCGAAGTTCGGCTTCTCGAGGAAGTAGCCACCCATTTCCGGGAAGAAGAACACGATCGAGCAGAAGATGAAGAGGAACACCACTACGCCGACGATATCCTTCACGGTGTAGTAAGGGTGGAAAGGAATACCATCCAGCGGGATGCCGTTCTCATCCTTGTTCTTCTTGATGTCGACGCCATCCGGGTTGTTCGAACCCACTTCGTGCAGTGCCAGGATGTGCAGCACCACCAGACCGAGGATCACGATCGGCAGGGCAACAACGTGCAAGGCGAAGAAGCGGTTCAGGGTGATACCGGAAATCAGGTAGTCACCGCGGATCCACTGAGTCAGGTCGTCGCCGATGACCGGGATCGCACCGAACAGCGAGATGATCACCTGGGCGCCCCAGTAGGACATCTGGCCCCACGGCAGCAGGTAGCCCATGAAGGCCTCGGCCATCAGTGCCAGGTAGATCAGCATGCCGAACAGCCACACCAGCTCACGGGGCTTCTGGTAGGAACCGTAGAGCAGGCCACGGAACATGTGCAGATAGACCACGATGAAGAACGCCGAAGCGCCGGTGGAGTGGAGCAGACGCAGGATCGCGCCGTACTCGACGTCGCGCATGATGTATTCAACGGAAGCGAAGGCCTCTTCCGCCGAAGGGGTGTAGCTCATGGTCAGCCAGACACCGGTTACGATCTGGTTGACCAGAACCAGCAGCGCCAGGGAGCCAAAGAAATAGAAGAAGTTGAAGTTCTTCGGAGCGTAATACTTGCTGAGATGGTCTTCCCACATCTTGGTCGCGGGGAAGCGCGCATCAACCCAATCCATGAACTTGCTCATCACGCTTTCTCCGTGTCGACGCCAATGACGATGATGTCATCCGACTCATAGGAATGCGGGGGTACTGGCAGGTTCAAAGGCGCAGGTTGCGACTTGTAGACGCGACCAGCCAGATCGTAGTGGGAACCGTGGCAAGGGCAGAAATAGCCACCTACCCAGTCCTTGCCCAGATCCGCGGGCGCCACTTCAGGACGGAAGGTCGGAGAACAGCCCAGGTGGGTGCAGATACCGATCAGCAGCAGAATCTCTGGCTTGATCGAACGCACTTCCGGGTCGACGTAGGTTGGTTGTACTGAGTTCTTGGAGTCAGGGTCAGACAACTGGCCCTCGATCTTTTTAAGATTCCCCAGGATTTCCTCGGTACGGCGGACGATGAATACCGGCTGACCACGCCATTCAGCAATCATCTGCTGACCTGGGTCGATCTTGCTGATATTCACCTTCACCGGTGCACCTGCGGCTTTCGCCTTGGCACTGGGAAACCATGACCCCACGAACGGGACCGCAGCCCCCACCGCTCCAGCAGCACCCACCACGGATGTGGCTGCTACTAGGAAGCGACGCCGGCCTGCATTCACGCCGTCATTGCTCATTCAGTCCTCTCCCATCAGCTTTGTGGCCTGTTAAATCAGGCATCTACTAAGTAAAAATCTGAACTTATAAAAATTTTGCCGAATGGTAATGAAAAGCCCCTATTCTGACAAGGTAATTACCAAGCCGAGCCGGCCCGAAGCCTTGCAGTATAGGGCCTCCGCGGATGTGGCAAGTTGTCACAGAGCAAATTCTAGACAATAAAAAACGCCCAGCTCCGCGAGGAGACTGGGCGTTTTTGAACGCAGTAGCGAATTAACGCTTGGAGTATTGCGGACGCTTACGCGCTTTACGCAGACCCACTTTCTTACGTTCAACTTCACGTGCGTCACGGGTTACGAAACCAGCTTTACGCAGCGCGCTGCGCAGAGTTTCGTCGTAATCCATCAGAGCGCGAGTGATACCGTGGCGGATTGCGCCAGCTTGACCACTTACACCGCCGCCGATAACGGTGACGTAGATATCGAACTTCTCAACGGTCTCGGTCAGCTCCAGCGGTTGACGAACTACCATGCGGGCAGTTTCGCGACCGAAGAAGTTATCCAGGGAGCGGTTGTTGATCGAGATGTTGCCAGTGCCCGGACGCAGGAAAACGCGTGCGGTTGCAGTCTTGCGACGGCCAGTGCCGTAATTTTGAGTCGCCGACATAATGAACTATTCCGTTAAATCTTCAGTTCTTGGGGCTGCTGAGCAGTATGAGGGTGTGCAGCGCCCGCATAGACTTTCAGCTTACGGTACATGTCGCGACCCAGCGGGTTCTTAGGCAGCATGCCTTTTACCGCGGTCTCGATCACGCGCTCAGGGGCTTTGGCGATCAGCTTTTCGAAGTTGATCGACTTGATGCCGCCCGGGAAACCGGAGTGGGAGTAGTACATTTTGTCAGTGGTTTTAGCGCCAGTAACACGTACCTGCTCGGCATTGATCACGACGATGTAGTCGCCGGTGTCAACGTGAGGAGTGTACTCAGGCTTGTGCTTGCCACGCAGACGGCTCGCGATTTCGGTGGCCAGACGACCCAGGGTCTGACCAGCAGCGTCGACGACGAACCAGTCGCGCTTTACTGTTTCCGGTTTAGCAGTAAAAGTTTTCATTCTTTATAGCCTCAGGGGCCGCCCAGCAAAATAGACGGCGGATCTTACTGAATAGTGCTTACTTTGACAAGGTCAAAGGCAGCCGGACACAGACGCTATCGGGGGCTCGGGTCAGCGCGTCTGATATACGGCAAGATTCTTCGGCAGGCGGCGCATCACTTCCACTGCAGAAAGAGCTGCCGAATTATGCAGATTGCGAAAAAAATTTCAACCTGCTTTTATGATTGTTTTGCCAAGGGAGCACCCGATGGACTACCGCCAGCTGGGCCGAACCGATCTGAATGTGAGTGCAATTTGCCTGGGCACCATGACCTGGGGAGAGCAGAACACCGAGGCTGAAGCCTTCGCTCAGATCGAGCGGGCCAAGAACGCCGGAATCAACTTCATCGACACTGCCGAGATGTACCCGGTGCCGCCAAAGGCCGAAACCTACGCCACCACCGAGCGCTATATCGGCAACTGGTTCAAGCAGCGTGGCGACCGCGCCGACTGGGTCCTGGCCAGCAAGATCGCAGGTCCGGGCAACACCATCGACTACATTCGCGACAAACAGCTCAAGCACAACCGCAAGCATATTGTCGAAGCCGTGGATGCCAGCCTCAAGCGCCTGCAGACCGACTGGATCGACCTGTACCAACTGCACTGGCCCGAGCGCAGCACCAACTTCTTCGGCCAACTGGGCTACAAGCACCAGGCCGATGAAGACTTCACTCCGCTGGAAGAAACCCTCGAAGCCCTGGACGAGCAGGTCAAGGCCGGCAAGATCCGCCATATCGGTCTGTCCAACGAAACGCCATGGGGCACCATGAAGTTCCTTGCCCTGGCCGAGAGCCGTGGCTGGCCGCGGGCGGTTTCGATCCAGAACCCCTACAACCTGCTCAACCGCAGCTTCGAAGTGGGCCTGGCGGAAATTGCCATTCGTGAACAATGCGGCCTGCTGGCCTACTCTCCTCTGGCCTTTGGCTACCTGTCCGGCAAGTACGAAGGCGGCGCGCGGCCAGCCAAGGCACGGCTGAGCCTCTACAGCCGCTTCAGCCGCTACTTCAACCCTCAGTCGGAAGCGGCCTGCAGCCGCTACGTGGCGCTGGCCCGCGAGCACGGCCTGGATCCGGCACAGATGGCCCTGGCCTTCGTCACTCAACAGCCGTTCGTGACCAGCAACATCATCGGCGCCACCACTCTGGAACAGCTGGACAGCAACATCGCCAGCGCCGCCTTGAAGTTGTCGGATGAGGTCCTCGCCGGGATCGAGGCAATCCACAAGGATCACCCCAACCCCGCGCCTTAATAGGCCCACAGTTGCTGGCTTGCCAGCGAATGGATACGTCGCATAACCCGCTTCGCACCCTTCGCCGGCGGCCCGCTCCCTATAGTGAGCGGGCAATGATCTCCTTCATGATCTCGTTGGTCCCGGCATAAATGCGCTGCACCCGGGCATCGGCCCAGGCCCGGGCCACCGGGTACTCCCACATGAAGCCGTAGCCGCCGTGCAACTGCACGCATTCATCAAGCACCTTGCACTGCAGGTCAGTCCCCCAGTACTTGGCCATGGCCGCCGTCGGCACATCGAGCTTGCCCTGCAAGTGCAGCTCCAGGCAGCGATCGACAAATACCCGGCCGATCTGAATTTCCGTGGCCATTTCCGCCAGCTTGAAACGGCTGTTCTGGAAATCGGCAATCGCCTTGCCAAAGGCTTTGCGTTCGCGGGTGTATTCCAGGGTCCACTGCAACGCCGCCTCGGCACTGGCCAGGCCACCAATGGCCACGGTCAGGCGCTCCTGGGGCAACTCCTGCATCAAATAGGCAAAACCTGCCCCAGCCTGCCCCAGCAGATTCTCCTTGGGTACTCGCACATCCTGGAAGAACAGCTCGGAGGTGTCCTGAGCCTTCATTCCCACCTTTTCCAGGCGCTTGCCCTTGGAGAACCCGGGAGTATCGGCCTCAACCAGAAACAGGCTGGTGCCCTTGGCTCCGGCCTTGGGATCGGTCTTGGCCACGACTATCACCAGGTCCGCCAGGTAGCCGTTGGTAATAAAGGTCTTGGAACCATTGATCACGTATTCGTCGCCGTCGAGCACTGCCGTGGTCTTCACCCCTTGCAGGTCGGAGCCCGCCCCCGGCTCGGTCATGGCAATGGCCGTGACCATTTCCCCCGAGACCAGCCGGGGCAGGTACTTGTGCTTCAGCGACTCACTGCCGTAATGCAGGATGTAGGGCGCGACAATGTCCGAATGCAGGGAAAAACCAATGCCCGTCAGGCCCAGCCGGCCAATCTCCTCGATCACCACCGCGCTGTAGAGAAAGTCCGCCCCCAGGCCGCCGTATTCCTCGGGAATGTGCGAGCACAGCATTCCGGCCTCCCCCGCCTTGCTCCACAACTGACGGTCGATATAGCCCTGTTTTTCCCATTCGCCATGGAAGGGCACTGCCTCTTTCTCAAGGAATGTACGCACGCTGTCACGGAAGAGTTCGTGCTCGGAGCTGAACAAGGTTCTAGGGATCATGCAGGCACCTGTGATGGTTATTGATCATGGGTTGGCTGCCAGAGCCTAAGGCTAGCCACCTGCACGGGACACTGGACACATCCGACAAAAAATAAGACGATCCAGCCGTCTGGTGACCACTTTCCCCTATAAGAACAATTGAATTATGTCTAACCAAACCTCCACGCCCTTGCGGCGCGTCAGCATCCTGGCTATCGACCGGGTTTTCGCTTCCACCCTCATGCAAGCCAAGGATTTCTTCCATCTGGCCAGCCTGCGCTACGGCAAACAACTGGGCCAAGGCCTGACCCCGGCGTTCGAAACCCGCCTGGTCAGCCCCGACGGTCAACCCGTATGCAGTTTCAGCGACGTGATCATGCCGGTGGACGGCCCGCTGGAAGACACCGATATCATCATCCTCCCAGCGTTCTGGGACGACTTCGACACCCTGTGCCAGCGTTACCCGCAGATCTTGCCCTGGCTGCGCGCCCAGCACGCTCGCGGCGCGGTGCTCTGCGGCGAAGCCACCGGGGTGTTCTGGCTGGCGGAAGCCGGCTTGCTCGATGGCAAGGAAGCCACTACCTACTGGCGCTTCTTCAGCGCCTTCAATGAGCGCTTCCCCAAGGTCCAGCTCAATCAGGACAAGCACCTGACCGACGCCGACAACCTCTACTGCGCGGGCGGTACCACCTCGGCCTGCGACCTGTACATCTACCTGATCGAACGCTTCTGCGGTGCCAACGTGGCCCAGGCCGTGGCCCGGGACATTCTCTATGAAGTACAGCGCAGCTACGCCCCAGGGCGCATCGGCTTCGGCGGCCAGAAGCTGCATCAGGACGTGATCATCCTGCAGATCCAGCACTGGCTCGAAGAGCACTTCGCCGACAAGTTCCGCTTCGAGGACGTGGCCCGCGAGCACGGCATGAGCATTCGCAACTTCATGCGCCGTTTCCAGACCGCCACCGGCGACAAGCCCCTGCATTACCTGCAGCGCCTGCGCATCGAAACCGCCAAGGGCCTGCTCTCGGGAACGCGCAAGAGCATCAAGACCATCAGCTACGAAGTCGGCTACGACGACGCCAGTTTCTTCGCCCGACTGTTCCGCCAGCACACCGAACTTTCACCCAACCAGTACCGCCAACAGTTCCAGCAACAGGCGGCATAAAAAAAGGGCCTGCAATGCAGGCCCTTTTTCATCTGGCGATGCTTATGGCTTGTGCGCCCGCGACAGGAACTCGTGGGACTGCATCTCCAGCAGACGGCTAAGGGTGCGCTGGAACTCGAACGTCAGGCGGCCACCGGTGTAGAGGTCCTTGAGTTCGACCTCGGCGGAAATGATCAGCTTGACGTTGCGGTCGTAGAACTCGTCGACCATGTTGATAAAGCGCCGGGCGATGTCGTCGGTGGTGACGCTCATCTGCTCCACGCCACTGAGCAACACGGCATGGAAGATCTTGCCCAGCTCGATGTAGTCGTTCTGGCTGCGCGGGCCGTCGCACAGTTCCCGGAAGTCGAACCAGGCCACATCATCGCAGGTACGCAATGCGCGGATCTCGCGGTTCTCGATGATCAACACATCGTTTTCCACCGCCTGGGTGCACTCCGGCGTCAACGCCCGGAAGCTCTTGCGCAAGCTTTCCTGTGCTTCTTCGTTCAATGGATAGTGGAACAGCTCCGCCTGCTCCAGGTGACGCAGGCGGTAGTCGACACCGCTGTCGACGTTGACGATCTCGGTGTTCTGCTTGATCAGGGCAATCGCCGGCAGGAAGCGCGCGCGCTGCAAGCCATCCTTGTACAAGCCGTCGGGGACGATGTTCGAAGTGGCGACCAGGGTCACGCCATTCTTGAACAGCTCCTCCATGAGGGTGCCAAGAATCATCGCGTCAGTAATGTCAGACACGAAGAATTCGTCGAAGCAGATCACCCGCGCCTCTTGCGAGAAACGCTTGGCGATGATGGTCAACGGGTTCTTCTCACCGCCCAGGGTCTTCATTTCTTCGTGTACGCGCTTCATGAAACGGTGAAAGTGCGTGCGTACCTTTTCCTTGAACGGCAAGGCTTCGAAGAAGGTGTCCACCAGATAGGTCTTACCGCGCCCCACTCCGCCCCAGAAATACAGACCCTTGACCGGCGTCTGATCCTTCTTGCCAAAAAGCTTGCCGAGCAGGCCCGGCTTGTTTTGCTCGGCCGCGATCAGATCGTCATACAGGCGCTGCAGATGACGCACAGCCGTTTCCTGTGCCGCATCATGAAAGAAATCCGGGCGTTTCAGATCTGCTTGGTATCGTTCTAGGGGCGTCATAATTCGTTAGCAAGGCAACAAAAACGGGCCGTCACTTTAGCGACGGCCCTGGGGAATGGCAATCAGCCCTTGGTCGGGAAGATGCCGATTAGTCCTGCGCCGGGGTCAGAGCGATGCGCAGTGCATCTACAGCCGCGTCACGGGCGCTGGCATCGGCAAAGTCCGGGCTATCCGCCACACAGGCGCCGTCCAGCCAGATACCGAATGCATTGCCCTCGGTCCGCAGATCCAGCTCCTGGCCCGATTGCAGTTGCTTGGTGACAGCACCTGCAGCCTTGCCATCAGCGAAATTGCGCGACAGCAGCAGTTGCTCGCCATCGGCCGACAGCAAACGGAAACGGAAGCTGCCGTCATCCTCTCGAAAGCTGATGAAACGCGCGGCCTTGGCGGCTTTTTTCTTGGTGGTGGCTGCCACCTGTACCTGGGCGGCGAAAGAGCGCAGGCCCACGGCTTCGCGCAGTTCGTTGAGGAACGGCGTGGCCACGGCACGGGCCTTGACGGCGCCGGCCCGCAAGATGTCTTCCAGGTCCGAAGGGCGTGCGATCAGTTGGTGATAACGCTCGCGGGCTTCGCCCAGTTCGGCATCCAGCAATTGGAACAGGCGGTTCTTGGCTTCGCCCCAACCCAGGCCCTGAAGCAGCTCGCTGCGGAACTCGGCGGCTTGCGCAGGGTTGGAGAACGCCTGGTACAGGGTGAACAAATGAGAGTTGTCCGGATCCTTGGCCTCGCCTGGCGCCTTGGAGTCGGTGACGATCCGCGAGATCGCGTCCTTCATGTCCTTGGCGCTGGTGAACAGCGGGATGGTGTTGTCGTAACTCTTGGACATCTTGCGGCCATCGAGGCCTGGCAAGGTGGCAACGCTTTCCTCGATCAGCGCCTCGGGCATGGTGAAGAACTCCTTGCCCTGGCCGAACAGGTGGTTGAAACGCTGGCCAATGTCCCGGGCCATTTCCACGTGCTGGATCTGGTCGCGGCCCACCGGCACCTTGTGCGCGTTGAACATCAGGATGTCCGCCGCCATCAGTACCGGGTAGCTGTACAAGCCCATGGTGATGCCGGCGTCCGGGTCTTCACCGGCCTCGACATTCTTGTCCACCGAAGCCTTATAGGCATGGGCACGGTTGAGCAGCCCCTTGGCCGCCACGCAGGTCAACAGCCAGGTCAGCTCGGGGATCTCCGGGATGTCCGACTGGCGATAGAAAGTCACGCGTTCCACATCCAGGCCACCGGCCAACCAGGTGGCGGCGATTTCCTGGCGCGAACGCTGGATACGCAGCGGGTCATCGCACTTGATCAGTGCGTGGTAGTCGGCCAGAAAGTAGAAGGAATCGGCATTGCTGTCGCGGCTGGCGACGATCGCCGGGCGGATCGCACCGGCATAGTTGCCCAGGTGCGGAGTGCCGGTGGTGGTGATGCCGGTGAGGATACGCGTACGAGTAGTCATGGGTAATCGCTTATCAGACTGCTATCAATTCGAAAGTCGCGGCAGCACCAGATCTTTCAGATCGGTGAGCTTGCCATGAAAAAAGTGCCCGCATTCTGCCACTTTCAGCAGCTCATGGGGGCGAACAAGCGCGTCGGACCAGTCGTAGACCGCCTGCGGGTCGATGACCTCATCGGTTTCCGGCTGGATCAGGGTCAACGGGCAGTTCTGCGGCAGCAGGTCGCTATCACGCAGGCGGGTGACTGCCGGCGCCACCATGAACAAGTGCTTGAGCTGCGTGCCCTGGCCTTCCAGACGCCCGCCAAGGCTGGCCGCGACAAAACCGCCAAAGGAGAACCCGAACAGGGTCAAGGGCAGTTGCGGATGCTGGGCCTGCAACCACTGGGCTGCCGCCTGGGCATCGTCGACTTCACCGCTGCCCATGTCGTGGCTGCCTTCACTGGCGCCCACGCCACGGTAGTTGAAGCGCAGGGTGCTCAGGCCGGCATCCCGCGCAGTGCGCTGCAGGGTGGATACCACCTTATTGAGCATGGTGCCGCCCTGCACCGGATTGGGGTGGCAGATCAGCGCCATCCCACGTGCATCGGGCACCTGCAGATACAGGGCTTCCAGTTGGCCCACCGGGCCGGCAATCACTACAGGGGTTTCACGCATAAGCAAGGAAGGAACTCCGTGACCTCGAAGGGGGTCGACTCGTCTAGCAAATGGTCTGTGCCAATCTATTGCGAGTGAATCGCGGTATACAGCGCAGGTTCGAGCCGTTAACGTAAAGCAAAGCCGTTTATAGAGGAAGGACTCGTGGAACACTCGCTCTTAGTTTGGTTGTTGCCGACTCTTGCCCTGGTCGCGGGTGTCGCCATTGGATTCCTGGTCGCTCGCCTGCTGCCCAATGCCGCGCCTAACCGCACGCAGCGTCAGTTGGATGATATTCAGGAACGTTTCGACAATTATCAGAATGAAGTGGTCACTCACTTCAACAGCACCGCAACCCTGGTCAAGAAACTGACCCAGAGTTACCAGGAAGTGCAGGATCACCTCGCCGAGGGCGCCAATCGCCTGGCCTTGGACGAACTGACCCGCCAGCGCCTGCTGGCCGCCTTGCACTCGGAGTCGGTGCAGGCTCCACGTGAGCGCCTGACCCCTCCACGGGACCAGGAACCACCACGGGACTACGCGCCGAAGACGCCGAATGCCCCAGGCATGCTCGACGAACAATATGGCCTGAAGAAGTAATACGCCTCAGCCATTAAAAAAGCCCGCCCGATCTGTATCGGGCGGGCTTTTTTATGCCTGGGGTTCAGCCAGTCCGGTCAGGGATACTGCTGGTATTGCTGACCTTGCTGCTGATAGGGCTGCTGGTACTGCTGGTTCGGTTGCTGGTACTGCTGGCCCGGAATCGCCTTGAGGTTGACCTCGACCCGACGGTTCTGCGCACGGCCGTTGACATCGGCGTTGCTGGCGATCGGGTTGTCCGGACCGGCGCCACGAGCGGACAGGTTGGAACCGCTGACCCCCTGGGACGTCAGGTAGGTCGCTACGCTCTGGGCGCGACGCTGGGACAGATCCATGTTGTGCTGACGGCTGCCAGTGCTGTCGGTGTAGCCGACGATCTCGATCTGGTTCTGGTTGAACTCACGCAGGGAGTTGGCCAGGTTGTTCAGGGGCTGGTAGAAGCTGGGCGCGATATTCGCCGAGTCAGTGGCGAAAGTGATATTGCCCGGCATGATCAGCTTGATCTGATCGCCCTGGCGCTGCACTTCGACCCCGGTGTTAGCCATGCTGGCGCGCAGTTTTTTCTCCTGCTGGTCAGCGTAGTAGCCATAACCTGCAGCGGAAGCACCGACCACTGCTGCACCGATCAAGGCCCCCTTGCCACGGTTGTTGTGGTCGATGGCAGCACCAGCCAACGCACCGGCCAAGGCTCCCAGCCCACCGTACTTGGCGGTTTTACTCATGCCAGACGAGCCGCCGTCGGCCTGCCCCTGGTTGTCATAGGGGTTAGGCGAAGCGCAGCCGGACAACAAGGCCACAGCAGTAGCGACAACAATCAAACGACGTGAGGTGAACATGGAAAGCTCCTACATTTTGCATTCTGTGGTGCAGCGGACGTTGGCAATAGACCTTTGCCGGCGTTGGAACACGCAGAACGGCAAAAATTCCGTGAACCAACGGGCAAATAGTCAGGCTCGCACGAACGGGTTCTGACGCATCTCATCTCCCAGCCGGGTGTCTGGGCCGTGCCCGGCAACCACTGTGGCGTCTTCGTCGAGGGTATAGAGACGCTGCTTGATCGAACGCACCAGCGTGGCCTGGTCGCCACCCCACAAATCCGTGCGCCCGACCCCGCGCTTGAACAGCGTGTCGCCGGTAATCAGAAGCTTAGCCTCGGAAAACCAAAAGCTCATGGAACCTGGGGTATGCCCTGGAGTGTGCAAGGCCACACCGCAACCGCAGGCCAGCTCTTCGTCATCACCCAACCAGCGATCCGGGGACGGCACAGGGGTGTAGGGCACGCCGAACATGCTGCACTGCATCTCAAGGTTGTCCCAGAGAAACTGGTCGTCCTTGTGCAAGTGCAGGGTGGCGCCGGTCTTTTCCTTCATCTGCCCGGAGGCCAGGAAGTGATCCAGATGGGCATGGGTATGGATGATGCTCACCACCTTCAGGCCCAGTGCGTCCAGGCGCGCCATGATCAGGTCGGGGTTGCCGCCCGGATCGACGACTATGGCTTTCTTGGTCAGCGGGTCGCCAATGATGGTGCAGTTGCACTGCAGCGGGCCGACGGGGAAGGTTTCGCGGATGAGGCTGGGCTTGGCGGCGTCCATGGGAAGGCTCCAGAAAAATCGATGGGCCATTCTGTCACAGCTCGCCGCCACTGCTTACTCAGAACGCCAGTTGCAACGTCTCCTCGCCTTCCAGTGCCAACAGGAACTGCTTGGCCTCAAGACCGCCGGCGAAACCGGTGAGGCTGCCCGAGGCGCCGATCACCCGGTGGCAGGGGGCGACGATCGAGATCGGATTACGCCCATTGGCCGCCCCTACCGCACGCACTGCAGTGGGATTGCCGATCTGTCGGGCGATCTGGCTGTAACTGCGGGTCTCGCCGAAAGGAATGGTCAGCAGGGCTTGCCAGACCTGGCGCTGGAACTCGGTGCCGACAAAGTCCAGTTCAAGCTCGAAACGCTCGCGGGTACCGGCAAAGTATTCGAGCAACTGGCGCTCGGTCTCCAGCAACAGCGGATGCTCCGCGGCTTCCTGCAGTGGGCCCAGGCGCACCCGGTTCTGCCGCTCGTGCTCCCACAGAATCGCCGCCAGCTTCGCTCCCCGGGCGACCAGGGTCAGTTGGCCAACCGGGGACGCCATTTTCTTGAATACGCAGGACATCGCAGTTCTCCTTCAATCCGCCAGGGAAATCAGGCCGGCAACCCTGGGGTTCGCCGCCTTCATCTCAGTACGCCTGCACTGTAGAACGAGATTTCAGCGCAAGAACCTCGTTTCTTGCGCTGGAACTCGAAGGCGGATCATTCTGGGCGCTGCCAGGCGGCGAGGCTAGTCGTCTTCGTCCACCAAGTAGCAGTTGTCGCTGCTGCTAAGCCGGCCATGGGGGTCGACGATAAAGGCCCCCCGCCCCTGACCACACTCCAGCAAGTGCACCGGCGACAGCTCGCGCTGGCGGTCGATCTGGGCGTTGAAGCGCACGATATAGGCACCCAGGGAAATCGATACACACAGGATCAGCATCAGACACAGCACCAACTGGTCGGTGTAGCCGGCGCCGCTATCGTCAGACGATACCCGCGACATGCTCGGCCTCCGCCCGTTGCAGGTCATGCCCCAGCAGGAACAAGCTCAAGGGGCCGCCGTCCCCAAGGCGCACCATGGGTGCCCCGGACGGCAGGACGCAAGCCATCAGGCCGAGAAGAATCAACACCAGCAGGATGCCTTTGAGCACTGAAGACAGGTTCATGGCTGTGCCGCGCTCTGCAGTTAAGAAGAGCCTGAGCTTAGAGAGCGCTGGGTTAACAGCGGGTAAACATCAATGGAAAAGCCTCGGCTTCCGCTATCCTTCGGGCCATCGAGTGCCAAGGGTCCAAGGGGACGTTTCCGTGCATATTCACCTGCTGCTGGTCGAGGACAACCTTGACCTGGCCAATACCGTCATCGAGTACCTGGAAATCGGCGGCATCGTCTGCGACCACGCCAGCAACGGCCAGACCGGCCTTAACCTGGCCCTGAGCCAGCATTACGACGTGATCCTCCTCGACATCATGCTGCCGCGGCTGGACGGCCAGCAGCTGTGCGAACAACTGCGCCAGCACGGCAGCCAGACCCCCATCCTCATGCTCACCTCGCTGGATGCCCTGTCGGACAAGCTCGCCAGCTTTGCCGCCGGTGCCGACGATTATCTGGTCAAGCCCTTCGAACTGGCCGAGCTGGTGGCCAGGATCCGTGCCCTGAGCCTGCGCCGCAGCGGCCAGGCCAGCCGCCTGCAGGTGGCCGACCTGGTAATGGAGCTGACCACCCGCAAGGTCAGCCGCGCCGGCCAGGAGCTGCACCTGTCGCCCATCTGCTGGACCCTGCTGGAATGCCTGATGCGCGCCAGCCCCGAGCCTGTCACCCGGGAACGCCTGGAGGCGACGATCTGGGGCGACGAGCCGCCCGACAGCAACACCCTCAAGGTGCATATGCACCGGCTGCGCAAGACTGTGGACAAGTCCTTCGACCAGCCCCTGATCCACACCCTTCCCGGTATTGGCATACAGCTGAGGTCACATGCGTAACGGCCTGAGTTTGAAATGGGTGATCAGCGGCAGCTTCCTGCTGCTGATCGCCGTGGTACTGCTGATCTACAGTCTGCTGCTGCCGGAATACAGCGTCCGCGGCCTGCTCTACACCGCCAGCGCGATGATGGAGGAAGAAGCCCAGTACTTCGCCAGACACTACAACAAGGACCCCACGACCCCGCCGCCGCACAACTATTTCTATACCAGCGTCATCGGCAAGGAGGCGCTGCCCGAGAAGGTCCGCCAATTGCTGGACACGCCCCCGAGCCTGTCCTTCGGTGCAGTCCAGGTCTTTGGCGATCTGGATTCCGATGACGACGATGAAGGCCGGGCGATCCTTGCCCAACCCCTGGCGGACGGCAAGACCCTGTACATGTACGACGTCGACCATGACCAGGAAGAAGGCGGCGAAGTCGAGACGCCACTGTCCGACGCCTACCTGGACCGTGAACTGCACGGGGTGATTTTCATCAGCCTGGCGGTGTTCATACCGGCGCTGATCATCATTGCCCTGCTGGTCTGGTGGCTGGTGCGGCCCCTGGGCCGCCTGTCCCAGTGGTCCAGTACCCTCAAGGACCCCGACACGGTGGCCGGCGAACGGCCCAATTTCAGCTTCAAGGAATTCAATATGCTCGCCGACGCCCTGGCCCAGAGCATGCAACAGGTCCAGGCTGCCAGCCTGCGTGAAGGCCGGCTGCTACGCTACACCAGCCATGAACTGCGTACCCCGCTGGCAGTGCTCAAGGCCAATATCGAGCTGCTGACCCTGCAATCCGGCGGCGCCCTGCCGCCGCCCCTGCAACGTATCGAACGCTCGGTGCTGAACATGCAGCGCATCGCCGAGACCTTGCTGTGGATGAGCCGCGAGCTGCCCGAAGCCCTGCCCGAGGAGCCCATCGACATGAGCGGGCTGGTCAACGAGCTGATCCAGGAGCAGCGCTACCTGATCGGTACACGGGATATCGAACTGACCCTGGACATCAGCACCACGCCCTGCCGCCTGCCCCTGACCGCCTGCCGAATCGTGGTCGGCAATTTCCTGCGCAACGCCCTGCAATATGCCGATGACGGCACCATCGAGATCCACTTCGACTACCCGCGCCTGCGCATTCTCAACCGCATCCGCGAAGCCAAGCAGATCGAGCCTTCCAGCGACTACGGCTATGGCCTGGGTCTGGAACTGATGCGCCAGTTGTGTGCCCGCCTGGGCTGGCGCATCGACGTGCTGGTGGAGGAGCAACGCTTCAGCGTCACCCTGGACTTCGACGCCACCCCGACCGAGGAAGCCCCGCCCGCCGACCCCGGCGAGGAGAGTGCCTGAAGCCAAGCGAGGAAAAATGTGCTCGCAAGCGATGAAAAAACTGCCTTGGTCATGCCCTCCCTCCCGGCACTTGTGAGTATTGTTGCGGGACAAAAAAACACGCCGGGGGAGCCTTGCCGGTGCGTAACTTGCTTGCATCAAGCGCACTGCATGCGCGGTGATGCATGCAAGTCCCGGGTCACCCTGACCCGGCCGCCCTTCCCCCGTGCCCGGGCAAAGAACGAGGTTCGCTGTGGCTGCCTACAATCTGCGTCAACTGAAGTACTTCATCACCACCGTCGAGTGCGGCAGCGTCGCCGAGGCATCACGCAAGCTGTACATTGCCCAGCCGTCGATCTCCACCGCCATCAAGGGCCTGGAGGACAGCTTCGGCGTGCAATTGCTGATTCGTCACCATGCTCTCGGCGTCTCCCTGACCCCCAGCGGGGCACGTTTCTACCGCAAGGCCCAGGAGCTGCTGCGCATGGCCAAGGAGTTCGAGCAGAACGCCCTGGCAGACAACGACGTGGTCGCCGGACAGATCGACATCGGCTGCTTCGAAACCGTGGCACCGCTGTACCTGCCACAGCTGATCGCCGGCTTCAGCGCGCTCTATCCCGGGGTGGAAATCCGCATCCGTGATGGCGAGCAGCAGGAACTGGTACAGGGCCTGACCGGTGGCGCGTTCGATCTGGCGATCCTCTATGAGCATGACCTGGACGGCACCATCGAAACCGAGCCACTGATGCCGCCGCAACGGCCTTACGCCTTGCTGCCGGCCGGCCATCGCTACGCCAAGCAGCCCCAGGTATCGCTGCGCGACCTGTGCCTGGAGCCGATGATCCTGCTGGATGTGCAACCGAGCCGCACCTATTTCGTCAGCCTGTTCGAAGAATTGGGGCTGACGCCGCAGATTGCCTTCAGCTCACCGTCCATCGAGATGGTGCGCGGGATGGTCGGCCAGGGCTTCGGTTTCTCGATCCTGGTCACCCGCCCCCACTCGCCTTTTTCCTACGATGGCAAGCCGGTGGTGTGTGTCGACATTGTCGAGGACGTCACAGGTTCAGGCCTGGTGGCCGCCTGGCTCAAACGTGGCCAATTGACCAAGCCGGCGCGGTTGTTCGCCGACTACTGCAAGGAGCACCTGGCCCGCTAGCCCCGGCAGCCAGTGGCGCAGCGCCTACCCCAGCAACCCCAGCTCCTGGGCCCGGGCCACGGCCTGGGTCCGGCGCTCTACCCCCAGCTTGCTGTTGATATGGCTGGCATGGGTCTTCACCGTATGCAACGAGATGAACAGGCGCTCGCTGATTTCCTGGTTGGAGCAGCCCTGGGCGATCAACTGCAACACTGAAAGCTCCCGGGAGCTCAAGGACTCGTTATGGGCCACGATCTCCTGAGGTTCACGCGATGCTGCCGGCAACCGCTCCAGCAACGCCTGGGTCAGGGCTGTCGATACGCCCTGCTGCAACTGCTCACGCATCCAGCCGGGATGGCCATGGAGCAATGCCATGAACGGCTGCACCGCGCCTCCAACCCCGGCCTCCAGAGCCTGGGCCAGGTCCTGGCGGGCCTGCGGACCGCGACCGGCCGCCAGCAACAGTGCGGCTTTTTGGGTCAGGGCCATCACGCTCAGCAACTGCCGCCCGCTTTGCTGGCCATGCTCGACCAACCGATTCAAGCGCTGCTCCGCCCGGCCCAGATCGCCCTTGATGCTTTCAAGCTGGGCTTGCTGCAATTCGATGTGCAACGGCAGTTGCGGGTGGAACTCCGGTGGCGCCGCCGCCTGTTCGCCGGTGTAGGTCTGGCCCAGGCGGGCCAGCCAGGCTTCGGCCAGATCGGTACGCCCCTGGGCCAGCCACAGCTCGCATTTCACCAGGGTGATCATTGCCAGGTAATAGATCGGTGGCACGTCCCAGATGTGCATCAAGCGCTCGGCTTCCGCCAGCTCGGCGAAGGCTCGGGAGAACTCGCCACCCAGGCCTTCCTGCTTGGCGATCACGCAGTGACCGATCAGCACGCTGATATCGCGACAGGCCCGGGCCTCCACCAGGCCGGCCTGCAAGCGCAACAGGCCGGCCTCGGGCTGGGCGCGCAGGGTCAGCAGGTAACCGTCATACAGGGTCAGCCGGGCCCGCACCGCATACAACCGCTGGGCCGACAGGCCCTGCAGGCGCCGCAGCCCCTGGTGTACCTCCTCCTGCGCCCGCAGCACTTCGCCGCGGGCCTGCAGGACCCGGGCACGGTCGTAGTGGGCCAGGGCTTCGAACAACGGATTGCCGACCCGTTGCGCCAGCTCCAGGGATTCGCGATTGAGGCTGCGGGCCCGCCACAGATCGGCATCGGTAATGGCCAGGTTGGACAAGGTCGACAGGCACATCAGGCGCTGCCCATAACGTTTGGGCGGCAGGCTTTCCAGGGCCTCGCTGCAATAGGCCAGGGTGTTTTCCCGCTGGCCGCGGCCACGGGCGATGATTCCGCTCAGGGCCAGCCATTGCGCCAACATCGACTTCTGCGCCGTGGCCGAAGGGGCCGGCAGGAAACGACTCAGGTGATTGGCCAGTTCCTCCGCCGCATCCAGCTGGCAGGCCAGGCCCAGGGCCCAGCTGTAGAGCACGATCAGCCGCGGCGTGCTGATCAGCAGGCTGTCGGGCAGGTCCATCTTCCAGCGCAGCAGCATGCCGACGTTCTGCTCCGCCAGCAGTTGCTCTTCGGACAGGTTCTGCACCAGGTTGGCCGCCACGTCTAGGTGCCCGGCGCGCAGCGCTTGCTCCACCGCTTCGTCGAGCAGCCCCTGGGCGTTGAACCAGCGGCAGGCGCGCAGGTGCAGGCTGGCCGCTGGCACCAGGGCATTGGCCGTGGGCCGGCTGCGCAGCAGGTCGGAAAACAGGTGGTGATAACGATACCAATGGCCGTGTTCATCCAGGGGCACCAGGAATACCTGGTGGGCCTGGAGGAAACCCAGGATCTCGGCGCTGTCATGGGCTTCGCGCAGGGCATCGCACAGCTCGGCGCAAAACCGCTCCTGGGGCGCCGTGTCATACAGGAATGACTGCACTTCGGCGGGCAGGCAGTCGATGACCTCTTCCAGCAGGTAGTCGCGGATCAGCCCTTCCCCGCCATGCAGGCCCTGGGGTAGCGCGCCCCCGGCTCCCGCCTCGGATGCCGCCAGCAACCAGAAACGCAGCCCGGCCACCCAGCCTTCGCTGCGCTGAATCAGGTTTTCCAGGGCTTCGCCGCGCAGCGAACTGCTGTGCCGGTCGAGCAGGCTCAGGGATTCGTCATGGGTCAGGCGCAAATCCTGCTCGTGCAGCTCCAGCAGTTGCCGGGACAACCGCAGCCGCGCCAGGTGCCAGTCCGGGCGTTGGCGGCTAGTGACCAGCACCAGCAAGCCATCGGGCAGGTGATTGAGAAAAAACTGCAGGCAACGATCGAGGACCGGCCCCTGGGCCAGGTGATAGTCGTCCAGCACCAGCAATAACGGACTGGCACCGGTCAATTGCACCGCCAGCTCATCCAGCAGGCCGTCCAGCCACTCTTCAAAAGCGAAGGGCTGGTGACGCTGACGCATTTTCAACAGGCCCAGGGACTGCCGTCCCAATTGGGGAAAGTACTGCTGCAGACCGGCCAACAGACGCTCGAGGAAGCGCCCGGGATCGCTGTCCCGGCGGCTCAACCCCAGCCACAGGCTCTGCCAGTTATCCGGCAGGCCCTGGCAAAACTCCACGGCCAGCGAGCTCTTGCCAAACCCGGCAGGCGCACAGACCAGCAGCAATCGCCCCTTCAACCCGGCGCCCAGACGCTCGCAAAGACGCGGCCGCTGCACGTATCCATCGGGCAGGGGGGGTCGATAAAAACGCCCCTCCAGAGCGGGGATCACCGCGCTGGCAGGCCGTTGCAGGGGGGACAGGTCAGTCATGGCCAACTCTTATTGATGTACGGTTGTCGGCGTAGCAGATGTCCGCAGACTAGCGGTAAAAGGCCACCTGTTGAAGATTTTTGCGACCATTCGGGTGAAAAAGACTATGAGCAAATTGGTCAGATAACTCTGAATGATTAAAAGATATTTCGTTTATTTATTGATTAAGTGGCTAATTAGTTTCGAGAAAGCCGTCTGTACCCGGATGGATTCCAAGGCCGGGCCCTCAGGCAAAAAAAAGCCCCGAACCAGGTCGGGGCTTTTTCCGAGGATGCGGCCTCTATTTGCAGCGGCTCAGCGAACCCCGTCCTGACGCAGGGCGGCTGGGGTGAAATCGCTGGTGGTGGCGGTGAAACCGAAGTCGTAGGCCTGTTTCTCTTCGTTCTTCATGCCCAGGGCCAGGTAGCGGCCGGACTGCAGGTCGTAGAGGGTTTCCAGGGCGTACCACGGCACTTGCTTGTCGTAGTAGTTCTCGGCGTGAGCCTCGGCCACGCGCCACAGCTGGCCACGACCGTCGTAGTGGTCGATCACCGCTGCCTGCCAGGTGTCTTCGTCGATGTAGAAGTCACGCTTGGCGTAGATATGGCGCTGGCCTTCCTTCAAGGTTGCCACCACATGCCAGACCCTGCGCAGCTCATAGCGAGCCAGGTCCTGGTTGATGTGGCCGGCCTTGATGATGTCGGCGTACTTCAGGGTCGGCGAGTCGAGCTTGTAGCTGTCGGAAGCGATGTACATCTCCTTCTTGCCTTCCAGCTTCCAGTCGTAGCGATCCGGCGCACCGTTGTACATGTCCAGGTTGTCGGAAGTACGCAGGCCGTCGGCAGCGGTACCCGGGCCGTCATAGGACACTTGCGGGGCGCGGCGTACGCGGCGCTGGCCAGCGTTGTAGACCCAGGCCGAACGCGGCTCCTTCACTTGGTCGAGGGTTTCGTGCACCAGCAGCACGCCACCGGCCAGGCGCGCTGGCGCGGTCACTTTCTGCTTGAAGTAGAACAGGATGTTGCCCGGGTTTTTCGGATCGTAGTCCTTCATCTTGTCGCGGAACACGAACTGGTCCTGGAAGTACACCAGGCTGTAGGAGCCATTGGCCTGTGGCGTGGCCTGGGTCACCAGGCGGGTCACACTGCCACCGCGATAGCGGGTGATGTGGTTCCAGATGACTTCCACGCCGCTTTTCGGGATCGGGAACGGAATCGCGGTTTCGAAGTTCTCCAGGCCGTTGCCGCCGGACACCAGGTTGGTGCTGGTGGCGTTGCGCTTGATCGCGGCGAACACGTCAGCCGGCACGGTGGCCCCGCGATGGGACGGGTAGACCGGCATCTTGAAGGTTTCCGGGTAGCGCTTGAACATCGCGTACTGCCCCGGCGCCAGCTTGTCCTTGTACTGCTCGACGTTCTGCGCGGTGATGGTGAACAGCGGCTGCTCGCTGCCGTAGGGGTTGGACAGGAAACCCTTGCTGTCCACGGTGCCAGCATTGGTCGCCAGTGGCTTCCAGGCCGGAATGGTGCCGGCGGCATTGCCGGCCATTTCCGCGCCCATCGGCGTCAGGCTGGTACCCAGCTTGGCGGCTTCATCGGCCGAGACCGCGGCCATGACCCCGGTGGCCAGCAGTGACAGTCCCAGCACACCGACGTGCAACAGACTCTTGGTGATTTTCATATTGTTGTTCTTCCTGAAAATGCAGTGTGCTTAGAAGTTCACGCCAACGCTCAAGGCGAGGAAGTCCCGGTCATCCACGGTGCTGTAGTCGCCACCGAAGAAGTTGGTGTAGGCCAGGCTCGCGGTGTAGGTGTTCTGGTACTCGGCATCCAGCCCCAGGCTGATGGCCTTGCGGCCTTCTTCGAAGTTGCCGCCAGGACCTGGCGAGTAACCCTTGACGTCATGGGACCAGGCCACGTTCGGCTTGAGGTTCACACCAGCGAACACATCCGGGTACTCCCAGATGGCACGGCCGCGGTAGCCCCAGGAGGTGGCGGTGGTGAAGCCATCGTTGTTGCAGTTGGCGCTCAGATTGCTGGCGTCTGCACCAGGACCTGCACCGGCAATGGTGGTGGAGTTAAGCGCACGACAGGTGTTTTGCCCGCCGGTGGCTGGCAAGGCGCCAGGACCAAACACCGGATCACGTCCATAGCGGACATCCGACTTGCTCTCAAGGCCTCCGACGTGGGTAACCCCCACCTCACCCACCAGCGTCAGACGGCTGGCGCCCATGACCTGATCGAAGAAGTGCGTGAAGGTGGTCTGGAACTGAGTGACTTCCTTGCGGCGATAGCCGTGAAGGTCCTGCCCCGCTACACCTTCAAGCAGCGAGGCGTTGGTGTATGCCCCCTTCAGAGGTCGAACGGCGGAATAGAGAATATCGGTAGAGTTGAGTTGTACAGGCGCATTCGGCCGGTAGCTGATTTCACCGCTCCACGCCGTCCCCGTAGGCAGGGTGGTGGAGAAACTCAAGCCATACAGGCGAATGTCTTCTGGATACTCAACGAAGTACTTCGAATTACCGGCGATCCATACCGGCGCCAAAGTGCCGAAGCCAGGAGCAATGGCGTAAGCCGACTGTGGCGCAGCCGTGGCACTGAAAATCGGCGCCCGGCTGTGATAGTTCATGAAGTAGGCGCCGAACTCGGTGTCCAGCGGCTCGAAGTTGTAGTGGAACGCCGCACCGAACTGGCCGCTGTCACGGGCATCGCGGTCGCCACTGCGACGCACCAGCGTGCCTTCTTCGTTGACGTCGACGCCACGAGCCTGCATCGCGGCCAGGGCCGCGCGCCCCGGCGCCGTGGCGGCGATGGTCGAACGCTTGGCCAGCAGTCGCAGGTTGTCGTCACAGCCGTCGGAAATGTTGTCCGGCTGCGAGAAGAAGGTGCCGCAGTTATCGGTAACGGTCTGGTCCCATTCCAACTGGTAGAAG
This sequence comes from Pseudomonas sp. GW821-FHT07F01, assembly GCF_059418825.1. NCBI lineage: Bacteria > Pseudomonadati > Pseudomonadota > Gammaproteobacteria > Pseudomonadales > Pseudomonadaceae > Pseudomonas > Pseudomonas sp. GW821-FHT07F01. Next base: position 133,610 of record NZ_JBWKQO010000005.1, on the reverse strand, counting down.
GCTTCGGCCGACAGGTTCTCGGTCAGGTTCTGGGAGATGTAGAACATGTTGACCGGGATCAGGCCTTCCTTGATCTCGGCGCCAGGACGGCGGAACGCCGACACATCGATGGGGTTGATCGAGTTGATACCGCCACCGATGAAGGTACTTTCGCCCCAGCTCACCACCTGCTTACCGAAACGCACGGAGCCCGGCTCATCGGCAATGGAATAGTTGTGATAGATGAAGGCATCGAGAATCTGCCCGCCGGAAGACTTGGCGCCCTCTTTACGGTTGTCGTTGCTGACGTTCTTGAAGTCCAGGTCTTCGTCCTGGAGCTTGAAGTCATACCAGTACTTGCCACGGACAAACACACCGGTATCGCCGTACTTCAATTCCAGGTCATGGATACCCTTGAAGATCTTCGAGAAGGTCTGGCCCTTGTTGAAGTTCAAGTGGCCGTCATCGGTGGTCTGGGACAGGCCCTTGCCGCCGTTGTTGACCCCGATCAGGTCCTTGTTGCGCCCGGCGGTCGACCAGCTGGCCCCCACCGACAGGGACGAATCGAAGCTGCCTTCGATTTCACCGATGTTGAAGCTGACGCCGAATGCCGGCCCGGCGAGCGTGGAGGCGAGACCGACGGCCAGGGGCAGTTTCGCCCGGCGCCAGAACTGGTTTGCTGATGTCATCGACGCTACTCCATGTGCATTATTGTTATGGCAGTACGCTTTTCTGAAAACGCTTCGAATACCGGTTGAATGAACACTTGTCCCGGCTCCGAAGTTGCGTGGCGCGAGCCCCCCGCAATGCTCCGTCGTTCAGAAAAATCCGTGAACGGACTATATCCAGCAGGGATTACTGCTTGATCCCTCTAAAGTGTGATTTGCAGCCACCCACCGCACTGGAACAGCCCTTTGCCATAACCTTTGAAAAACGGCGCGGCAAGAATGACTGAAAAATCCGTGAGTACAAGGCAAAGGCTTGCCGGGTGGGCATGCCGTGCCCGAGCGGGCACGGCCGGGGACGCTCAAAGCGTGGAGAGGAAGGTGCTGTTGCTGGCCTGCCACTCGCTGATGTCGACGCGGATGCGCTTCTTGTCGAGCTTGCCAACGCTGGTCTTGGGAATTTCAGTAACAAGGGCGATCTGACTGGGAATCGCCCACTTGCTCAGGTGGCCCAGCTCGACGAAGGGCTTGAGGTGTTCCTTGAGCTCGCGGGCGCCAATCTCATGGCCCTCGCGGATGACCAGCAGGGCGAATGGGCGTTCGCCCCACTGCGGATCGGCGATGCCCACCACTGCTACTTCACGTACCGCCACGTGGCGGCTGATGAGGTCCTCCAGGTCCAGGGAGGAGATCCACTCGCCACCGGTCTTGATCACGTCCTTGATCCGGTCGCGGATGTCGATCACCCCCATGCTGTCCAGGGTCGCCACGTCACCGGTATGCAGCCAGCCGCCTTCCCAGAGCTCGGCGCCTTTTTGCGGTTCGTTGAAATAACCTTCGCTCAGCCAGGGCGCCCGCAGCACCAGCTCGCCCTGGGCCTCGCCGTCCGCCGGGAGGAAGTTGCCTTCGGCATCGATGATTGCCGCTTCCACCAGCGGCCCCGGTACCCCGGCCTTGATGCGGTAGGTGGTGCGCTCGTCCTCGCTGCCCGCCATCAGTTCATCGTTCAGGTGTGCACAGGACACCAGCGGTCCGGTTTCCGACATGCCGTAGGCAGCCGTCAGCTGGATGCCCTTGGCCTTGGCCGCCTCGTACAGCGCGCGGTTCAGCGCACTGCCGCCGATGACGATCTTCCAGCCGCCGAAATCCGTACCCTGGGCTGCCTTGGCATTGAGCACCATCTGCAGGATGGTCGGCACGCAGTGAGAGAAGGTGACCTTCTCCCGGCGCCACAGCTCCACCAGGTACTCCGGGTCGTAGCGCCCGGGATAGACCTGCTTGAGCCCGAGCATGGTGGCCACGTACGGCAAGCCCCAGGCGTGCACGTGGAACATCGGGGTGATGGGCATGTACACATCGTTGGTGCCCAGCAGGCGCACGCTGTCGATGGCCCCCATGATGGTGGACACCCCCAGAGTGTGCAGCACCAGTTGGCGGTGGGTGAAGTACACGCCCTTGGGGTTGCCGGTGGTGCCGGTGGTGTAGAAGGTGGTGGCCACCGAGTTCTCGTCGAAATCCTCGAACGCGTACTGGGGGCTGGCGGCGGCGAGCAAGGTCTCGTACTCGCCCACCAGGTTCGGCAACTCGGCGGTTTTCTCCGGGGCATCGGTGAGCAGCAGGGTTTTCTCCACCGTGGTCAGGTGCCCGGCAATCGCCTGGTACAGGCCGACGAACTCGCTGTTGACCAGCACGAAGCGGTCCTCGGCATGGTTCATGGTGTAGAGAATCTGCTCCGGCGACAGACGCACGTTGATGGTGTGGATCACCGCACCGATCATCGGGATGGCAAACATGCACTCCAGGTAGCGATGGCTGTCCCAGTCCATGACCGCCACGGTGTCCCCCGCCTTGACCCCGGCCGCGGTCAGCACATTGGCCAGGCGCGCCACCCGCTCGATCAGGGTCGGATAGGTGTAGCGCAACTGGTCACGGTAGATGATCTCGCGGGTTTTTTCGTAGCGGGTGCCGGACATCAGCAAGCGCTTGATCAGAAGTGGGTATTGGTAGGCGCCTTCGGCGGGGGGAATAACGCGAGTCTGCAACATAAGAATCCCTTTTCTGACGGCTCGGTCGTGACTGGAGGATAACCACTCTAGAGCTCCTGCGCGCCCGCTAAATCAGCCAAAGGAATGATTTGCAGGGCCGTACAAATACTAGCTTCAGGCCAGTATTGTTACGGCCCTGCACGACCTCAGGCGCTTTGCCCCACTGCCGCTTCCGCGGGGGTGCGGGGAAAGGCCAGCGCCGCGGCAAACGTCAGCGCCGCGACCCCCGCCAGGACCAGGTACAGGCCGCTCAGGCCCTCACGCGGTTCCACCAGAGCAATCAGCGGAATCGCCGTGGCACTGGCACCGAACGACAGGCAGTAACGCAAGGCGAAGACTCGCGACTGCCACTGGGGCGCAACGAAGTTCGCGACCATGGCATCGTTCACCGTGACCTGGCCGAACACCACGAACATGAAGGCCGCACCCAGGACGATCACGCCCCAACCCTGGCTGTCGGCCATCGCCAGCAGCAACGGGGCCTGGAGCAGGGTCAAAATGATGAACGGCCACTTCAGGCTGAAGCGGTGCAATACCCGGCCGATCAACAACTGCGCCACTGCGCCGAAGGCATAGGCCAGGCTGACCACCACCCCCAGGGTCTGCGGCGAGGTGAACAATTCATGCAGGCGTTCCTGGAACAGCTTCGGGTAAGTCATGGTGGTGGCGTTGAAGACCACCCCGCCAGTGGCTGTGGCCAGGGCCAGCACGCCGAACACCAGGAACATGGAGATCTGCTGCCCGCCCTTGCCCTTGAGCGGCACATGGGCGCGTGCGGGGGCAGGCTCGTCACGCACCTGCAAGGCAAAGCCGACACCCAGAAGGATGGCCACGCTCCCCGGCAGGATGAACGCCGAGCGCCAGCCGAACCGCGCCACCAGCAAGCCGGTAATCAAGGCCGAGAAGGCCACGCCGAGGTTGCCCCACATACCGTTGATGCCGATCTCGCGCCCGCGATTCTGCGCATAGGCCACCAGCATCGCGGTGCCGACCGGATGATAGATAGCGGCGAATATTCCCATCAGGGTCAGCCCGATCACCAGCATGCTCGGGCTATTACTGAGCCCGGTGAGGATCGAGGCGCCACCGATGCCGAAGAAGAACAGCAGCATCATCTGCCGCCGACTCCAGTGATCCCCCAGCCAGCCGGCCGGTAGCGAACAGGCGCCAAAGGCGATGAAACCGCCCAGGGACAGACCGATCAGCCCGGCATAGTCCAGGCCAAAGGCCTGGGTCATGCCCAGCACGGCAGCGGGAAAGATCAGCATGAACATGTGATCGATGACATGGGCGGCGTTGACGTAGCGGATGACGTTTCGGGCTTGATTCATGGCGACACACCGGGGGTTGGTTGTTGTGCCGCCTATGCTAATTTGGCAATCCACCGCATTTCTGACAACAAAGTCATTGGACCGGACATGTTAATCGACCACTTCCACCATGGGCCGGTCAGCGCCTATCCCCGGGACTACCCCGACGCCGCGCATCAACCGTTGCACCGCCATCGCGAGGCGCAGTTTCTCTACGCCGCCTGCGGCACCATGCGCCTGGTCACCGCCCAGGGCGCCTGGGTGATCCCACCGAGCCGGGCGGTGTGGATCCCGCCACTGGTGGAGCATGAAATCTTCATGGTCGGCGAGGTGCGCATGCGCTCTCTGTTCATCGACCCGGAGCTGTCAGCGCCCGCATTGCGCCAATGCTGCGTCCTGGCGGTCACACCGCTGCTGCGGGAGTTGATCCTGCGTGCCGTGCAAGGTCCGGAACAAGCGGAAAACCCCTTGATCCAGCAATTGATGCTGGAAGAAATCGCCGCCCTGGAAAACCTTCCGCTGCACATTCCCATGCCCCAGGACCGGCGCTTGCAAGCCATCTGCCGGACCCTGATACAGACCCCGGATCACCCCCACACCCTGGAAGACTGGGCGCAGCAGGTCGGCGCCAGTTCACGAACCCTGGCGCGGCTGTTCCAGCAGCAGGTGCAGATGAATTTCAATGCCTGGCGCCAGCAGGTGCGCCTGATGGAAGCCCTGCCACGCCTGCTCGCCGGGGAAAGCGTGCACAGCGTGGCCGACTCGCTGGGATACGGCAGCGCCCGGGCCTTCAGCGCGATGTTCTGCCGTTTGCTCGGGGATACGCCACGGCATTACGTGGCGGCCCTGAATCAGCTCAGCGCAATCAATGCATCTCGGTGAAGGCCAGCTTCACGCCGATGGCGATCAGTACTGCGCCCATGGTGCGGTCGAACCAGTGGCCCATGCGGGCAAAGCCGGCACGAACCCGCTGCTGGCTGAAGAGCATGGCCACCAGGCAGAACCACACAGCGGTGGCCACCGCCAGATACACGCCATACCCGGCCTGGATCGCCAGCGGCGTATGCGGGTTGATCACCACGGTGAACAGCGAGAGAAAGAACAGCGTCGCCTTGGGGTTCAGGCCATTGGTGACAAAGCCTGAAGTGAAGGCCCCACGCGCAGTGCGGACCCCGGCTTCCTTGTGCAGGTCGTCGGCCGCCGGTTTGGCCGGCTGGGCACGCAGGGCCTTGTAGCCGATGTACAGCAGGTAGGCCGCAGCCAGCCACTTCAGTGCGTTGAACAGAACGATGGACTGGGAAACGATCAGGCCGATCCCCAGCAGCGAGTAACCCACGTGCAGGAAGATTGCGCAGCCCACGCCCAGCGCGGTCCAGGTGCCGGCTCGACGGCCGTGGGTCACGCTTTCACGCACCACCACGGCGAAGTCCGGGCCGGGGCTGGCCACTGCCAGAAGATGGATGAGGGCAACGGTCAAGAACTCGGTGAAGTACATGCAGGCTCCTGTGTATGTCTAATTATTTCATCTGTTAGGCTCGGCAGATTACGCCTTAGAACCCTCGTGCAAAAGGTACAGTTCATGTCTAACAATCGCCGCGCCGTCTTCCTCGATCACAGCTCACTGGACCTCGGTGACCTGGACCTGGGTGCGCTGCATGACAGCTTCAGCCCTCTGCAAGTACATGCCCACACAGCGCCGGAACAGGTCGCCGAACGCCTGCAGGGAGCCCGGGTGGCCATCAGCAACAAGGTGGCACTGACAGCCGAAACCCTGGCCGCCTGCCCCGAACTGCAACTGATCCTGGTGGCCGCCACCGGCACCAACAATGTCGACCTGGCCGCAGCCCGCAAGCAGGGGATCACCGTCAGCAACTGCCAGGGCTACGGCACTCCCTCGGTGGCCCAGCACACCCTGATGCTGCTGCTCAACCTGGCCACCCGGGTCGCCGATTACCAGCAGGCCGTGGCTGCCGGGCGCTGGCAACAGGCCAGTCAGTTCTGCCTGCTGGACTACCCGATCATCGAACTGTCGGGCAAGACCCTGGGCCTGCTGGGCAATGGCGAACTGGGCAGCGCGGTGGCCCGCCTGGCCGAAGCCTTTGGCATGCGTGTGCTGCTGGGGCAGATTCCAGGCCGCCCGACCCGCCCGGACCGCCTGCCGCTGGAGGCACTGCTGCCGCAAGTGGACGCCCTGACCCTGCACTGCCCCCTCAACGAGCACACCCGCCACTTTATCGGTGCCCGGGAACTGGCCCTGCTCAAGCCCGGAGCCCTGGTGGTCAACACCGCCCGCGGCGGGCTGATCGATGAACAGGCCCTGGCCGATGCATTGCGCAATGGTCACCTGGGTGGTGCAGCCACCGATGTGCTCAGCGTCGAACCCCCGGTGGCTGGCAACCCCCTGCTGGCCGGCGACATTCCGCGCCTGATCGTCACTCCACACAACGCCTGGGGCAGCCGCGAGGCCCGCCAGCGAATCGTCGGTCAATTGACGCAAAACGCCCACGCCTTCTTCAGCGGCGCCCCGCTGCGGGTCGTGAGTTGATAAACTTCGCCACTTTTTTCGGGGGCGGATCATGGACACACGCAGTGAAGTACTGTTGCGTCAGGCTGAATTGTTTCAAGGCTCACTGCTGCTGGCCGGCCTGGCCGCCGACGATCTGCTGGGCCGCCTGCCCAATGCCCGGGGCTGGAGCTGGCACGCCGGCGACCAGGCAGCCCTGGAGGCGCGCTTTCCCGGCCGCAGTCACTTTGGCGTAGACGCACCGGCCCAATCCTTCGACAGCGCCGTGCTGTTCCTGCCCAAATCCAAGGACCTCACCGACTACCTGCTCAACGCCCTGGCCTCGCGCCTGGCCGGGCGCGAACTGTACCTGGTGGGCGAGAAGCGCAGCGGCGTGGAGAGTGCGGCCAAGCAACTCAACCCCTTCGGCAAACCGCGCAAGCTCGATAGCGCCCGGCACTGCCAGCTGTGGCAGGTCACGGTGGCCAATGCTCCCGAACCGCTCACCCTGCAGAGCCTGGCCCAGGAGTACGAACTGCCGCTGGCCGAAGGCCCGCTGAAAGTCATCAGCCTGCCGGGGGTGTTCAGCCATGGCCGGCTGGATCGCGGCACCGCGCTGCTGCTGGAGCACCTGGACCACCTGCCCGCCGGCCACCTGCTGGACTTCGGCTGCGGTGCCGGAGTGCTCGGGGCCACCGTGAAACGCCGCTACCCGGACAGCCGCGTGACCCTGCTGGATGTGGACGCCTTCGCCGCCGCCAGCAGCCGCCTGACCCTGGCGGCCAACGGCCTGGAAGCCGAGGTGCTGACCGGTGACGGAGTCGACGCCGCGCCCATGGGGCTGAACGGCATCCTGACCAATCCGCCCTTCCACACCGGGGTCCATACCGACTACCAGGCAACGGAAAACCTGCTGCGAAAAGCAGCCAAACATCTGCAAAAAGGTGGAGAACTGCGAGTAGTTGCCAACAGCTTCCTGCGCTACCAGCCGCTGATCGAAGAGCACCTGGGGCCCTGTGCGATCAAGGCCGAAGGCCAGGGCTTTCGCATTTATCGGGCCAAGCGTGGCTGAAATCCTTTTTCGCAAACAAGGCTTGCCGAAAGAGTTTTGCCTAGGCAGAATCCGCTCCGTCCTAGGGGAGTAGTCTCCCACGAGCGCCACGCTCGTCCGGCATGCGTCAACATACTTGGTCCTCAGACCATGGCGCATGCGACCCAAGAGTCCGCACAGACGGACCGCAGGGTTTGACAAGACCTATGACACGCACACCTTACCCGGGGCGGGAAGGCTGTACGTGTCATAGCCGTGTCGACCCGCCCCTTAGGAAAACCCTGATGATGCTGGATTCTCTCCTCGTTCCCACCGCAATCGTTGCCTTGGCCGAAATCGGCGACAAGACGCAACTGCTTGCCCTGATTCTTGCCGCGCGTTTTCGCAAACCCTGGCCGATCATCGCCGGCATCGTTGCCGCGACCCTGGCCAACCATGCGGCGGCCGGTGCGGTAGGCGCCTGGTTCGGCAGCTTCTTCTCGGACTCGACCCTGCACTGGATCCTCGCCGCCAGCTTCACCGCCACCGCGCTGTGGACCCTGGTTCCGGACAAGATGGACGACGACGAAGCCAATACCGCACGCAAGTTCGGCCCATTCCTGACCACCCTGATCGCCTTCTTCCTGGCAGAAATCGGTGACAAGACCCAGGTCGCCACCGTCATGCTGGCGGCGCAGTACCCGGATCTGTGGCTGGTGATCATCGGTACCACCCTGGGCATGCTGATTGCCAACGTACCGGTGGTCCTGGCAGGCAACTTCGCCGCAGACAAGCTGCCCCTGACCCTGATCCGTCGCCTGGCGGCGTCGGCCTTCTTCATCCTCGCCGTGGTGGCGGTGTACAAGGCCATGCAGATCAGCGGCTGGGTATAAACGAAATCGCCGGCAAGCTGGCCCCTACGCAACCCGTAGGAGCCGGCGTGCCGGCGACAGCGTCATCGACAATGACGCGAAGGGATCAGGACTTCTTGGCGGCCTGATACAGCGGCATCACCTTGGGAATCGCCGCCTGCAAGGAAGCGATACGGCTGGTGGAAGCCGGGTGAGTGCTCATGAACTCGGGCGGCGCGGAGCCACCGGCAGCCTGGCCCATCTTGTTCCACAGGCTGATGGCCGCATTCGGGTTGTAACCGGCACGGGCGGCCAGTTCCAGGCCGATCAGGTCCGCTTCGTTTTCATTCTCGCGGCTGTTGGGCAGGGTCATCAGCAGGTTCACCCCGTTGTCGCCCAGGGCTACGGTTTCCTGCGGAACGCCGAACAAGGTGGCGATCTGCTTGCCGGCACCGACCGCATACTGCTTGGACATGGCTTCGCGACCGTGCTCGCGCAGGGCGTGGGCAATTTCATGACCCATGACCGCGGCGATTTCATCGTCGGTGAGTTTGAGCTTCTCGATCAGCCCGGAGTAGAAAATGATCTTGCCGCCAGGACCGCAGTTGGCGTTGAGCTCGTCGCTCTTGATCAGGTTGACTTCCCATTTCCACTGCGCGCAGTCGGGGCGGAAAGTCGGCGCCTGGGCAATCAGGCGGTTGGCAATGACCTGCAGGCGCTTGGCGTTGGCGCTGGTCTTGTCCAGTACGCCCTGGCTGCTGGCTTCACCCAGAGTCTGCTGATAGGACTGGGCATAGGACTGGTTCACTTCAGCGCTGGAAACCATGCTGAACATGGATTGCTTGCGATCCACACCGACCACGCCACCGCTGGTGGTATTGACCGTTTCACAACCGCTGAGCAGTACTGCGGCACTCAATGCACATACGACCAATGACTTCTTCATCATGAAACCTCCCTGAAAACGTGGCGCGTATCCTAAGGGCGGAAATGTATCCGCGCCAGATGTAAAAACAGCAATCGGTCGCATTTCAGATACATATCTGCCTTGCAGGAGAAAATTCATTCCTCCCGCAAATCCCGCCCGGGTTACCCCCACAGCTTGCCAAGAACGACATCAAGCTCCCTGAAACAGTCATTTTTCCGTGTAAGGCTAATGGCCAGCGCTGCAGCGGCCGATACAGCTCGGCAGACCTAAATTCCTGCGCCCGGAGCCTCTATGAAGTTCAAGTCGATCCAGTTTTCCGTCGCCGCCCTGGCCGGCGCCATCGTTCTCAGCGTGGTTGCAGCCCTGGTGCTGTACGCCCTGTTCTCCGGGGCCAGGACCCAGCAGATGGTGCAAGACCGTACCCAGGCCCAGTTCGAACAGGTCATCGAACAACGCCTGAGCGGCCTGGCGCAGACCCAGGTCAGCCAGATCCAGCGCGAACTGGAAGCGCCCCTGCTGATCGCCGGCGGCCTGGTGCGGGTCAATGCGCTGATGGGCACCCAGGACTCGCAAGGCCATGCCGGGCTGAGCCTGAGCCGTGAACAGCTGATTGCCCTGATCAAGGAAAACGTCACCCAGAACCCGAAGATCCTCGGTGCGTACATTGGCTGGGAACCCGGCGCCATCGACCATGACGACGCTGCCTACATAGGCACCTCGGTGGTGGGTATCGATGCAGCAAACGGCCGCTTCCTGCCCTGGTGGTTCCGCAATGAAGACGGCAGCCTGGGCCTGGACAAACTGGCCGACGTCAATGATCGAACCCTGCTTTCCACCGGCGTGCGCGCCAGCGAGTACTACCTCTGCTCCCAGGACAGCCTAAAGCCTTGCGCCATCGACCCCGCTCCCTACAAGGTCGGCGACAAGGTGGTGATGCTGGCCTCCTTTATTCAGCCGATCCTGCTCAACGGCAAGTTCCAGGGCATCGTGGGTGCCGACCTGTCAGTGAACTTCATCCAGGACATGCTGGTGGGCGCCAACCAGAAGCTCTACGGCGGCGCCGGGCACATGGCCCTGATCGGCGGTAACGGTCGCCTGGTCGCCTATACCAAGGACTCGAGCAAGTTCGGTGAAAAAGTCAGCGACGTGCTCAGCAGTGATGCACTGACCAAGCTGTCCAGCCTCAAGCGCGGCGAAGTGACCTACGACGTCGACCAGGCCAACGGCACCATCAGCCTGTACCTGCCCTTCGGCATCGGCCAGACCGATGCGCACTGGACCCTGATGCTGCAACTGCCGCTGAGCGCGGTGATGGCCGACCTCGACAAACTGCAAGGTGACCTGGCCGAACAACGCAAGGCCGACACCTTCGGCATGGCCATGGTCGGGCTAGTGATTGCCGGCCTCGGCTTGCTGGTGATCTGGCTGGTGGGCCACGGCATTGCCCGGCCGCTGCGGCAGATGGTGGCAATGCTCGACGACATCGCTCAGGGCGAAGGCGACCTGACCCGACGCCTGACCAGCGATCGCGCTGACGAGCTGGGCTCCATCGCCAAAGGCTTCAACACCTTTTTGGCCAAGCTGCAGGCGATGATCAGCCAAGTGGTGACCTCGGTTCAGAGCGTCAGCGATTCTTCGGAACACACCGCAGACATCGCCATTCGCACCAACCAGGGCGTGCACAAGCAAATGGTTGAAATCGATCAGGTAGCCACCGCGGTGCACGAAATGACCGCCACCGCCCAGGACGTCGCGCGCAATGCCACCCAGGCCGCGCAAGCCGCCAGCCACGCCGACCAGGCCGCCAGCCAAGGCATGCAGATCGTGCGCGACACCTCCAGCGCCATCGGCGCCCTGGCCGAGGAAATCGGCCGTGCGGTGGGCGTGGTGCAGACCCTGGCCAAGGACAGCGAGAACATCAACGCCATCCTCATCGCCATTCGCGGGATTGCCGAGCAGACCAACCTGCTGGCGCTTAACGCGGCAATCGAGGCGGCCCGAGCCGGCGAGCAAGGCAGGGGCTTTGCGGTGGTTGCCGACGAGGTGCGCAACCTGGCGCAGAAAACCCAGCAGGCCACCGAAGAAATCCAGTCGATGATCCAGCAACTGCAACAGGGCACCCGGGAAGTGGTACGGGTGATGGAGGACAGCCAGCACAAGACCGACCAGAGTGTGGAACACGCGGCCAAGGCGGCCCAGGCCCTGGAAACCATCACCCAGGCGGTGTCGGTGATCAACGACATGAACACCCAGATCGCCAGCGCCGCCGAGGAGCAGAGCGCGGTGGCCGAGGACATCAACCGCAATGTGATCAATATCGGCCAGGTGGCCAATGAAGTGGCGGGCGGCGCCGATGAGTCCAGTGCGGCCAGCGCCGGGCTGACCAAGCTCGCCGAACAGCAACGACGCCTGATCAACCAGTTCAAAGTCTAATCACGGACCTGTAGGAGCCGGCTTGCCGGCGAAAGCGATCCTGGCTTGGGCAGCAAACCAGGGGGCCTCTTCGCTGGCAAGCCAGCTCCTGCAGCCAGCTCCTGCAGTTGATGCTTCAGGCGGGGGTCAGGCACTCGGGGCCGTTGAGCTTGGGGTCATTGACCAGGTTGGCCAGGACCCGCTCGCGCAGGGCTGCCGGCGGGCTGGCCAGCAAGGCTTGCAGGGCATGCAAGGGGGTTTCGGGATCGAGCCAGGCTTGCTGGCCGGCGGCATCGAGGATCAGCGGGCGGCGCAGATTGGAAGCCGCCTGGGTTACCACTGCAGTGCTCAGCCAGACCTGCTCCTGCACCGGGTAGGCCTCCCATATCGCGGCAAAAAAGATCGACGAACCTTCCCCCGGTGTCAGCCAGTAGGGGCGCTTGCGGGTGCCGCCGCGCCATTCGTAGAAACCATTGGCCGGCAGCAGGCAGCGCCGCTCGCGAAAGGCCTGGCGAAACATCGGCTGCTCCGCCAGGGTTTCCGCCCGGGCATGGGCGGGCGTCCGGGAAAGGTCCGTGAGCCACGGCGGTGTCAGCCCCCAGCGGGCCCGGGCCAGGGTGCGCTGGCCGTTTTCCGCGCGCTGGATCAGCACCGAATCATTGGGCGAGATGTTCCACTGCGCCTTCTGGTCGGCGGGAAATCCCGGCAAGGCGGCAAACGCGGGGTTCCAGCGAAACAGGGCATAACGTCCACACATGGGGCAATACAACTCTCGGCAAATCGGCGCTCAGCCTAACAGACCAGCACCCCGGCAAAATTGTCCGGTTCATCAAAGGGCAACGGCAGGGCCGCATTGTACGCAGCGATCAGCTCTCGCGCCTGTTGCGCCTGGTGGTTTTCCACCGACAGCCCCAGCAGCCCGAACAGCGGCAGCTCCCCTGCCCCGCCCAACAGATCGCGCCCCTGCAGATGGGCCTCGATCCCCTCGCTGGCCAGCATGCACTGGAGCAACTCGCCTTCCAGCAGGTTTTCCGGCTCGTAGATGCGCTGCATAAGGGCCACTCCCCATTCAGTCGTTTTCACTGTGAACGTCGAGCATCCATTCCCGACCGTCGGTTTGCAGGGTGAATACAATGGGCCGGCAGCACACCGGGCAGTCTTCGATATAGGTCTGGTCGCCGCCAGACAGGTCCAGCACCGCCTCCGCCTGTTCGCCACAGTAAGGGCACTGATAATGGTCGGTTTCCAGCATCGCCGTCTCCAGAGTGACTTATGCGTATAATCGCCGGTCTATTTGCAGGGCTTTTTTTGTTTGAGCTGAATTTTCAGACCGTGCCCGGCTTTTTTTCGATCCGAACCTTTTCTTACCCTAGCCGTTTCTAACAAGAGAGCATGATGGGCGAATTCGATGCCATCCGACCTTACCACGACAGCGAAGTACCAGCGGTGCTGGCCCGGCTGCTCGGTGACAAGGCGTTTCTAGATATCCTCACCCACTTTCGCTTCCCGCGTTTTGCCAAGACTTTCGGCTGGCTGCTCAAACCCCTGATCGCTCACCGCCTGCGCCGTGAGTTTGCCGGGGTCACTTCGGTGGCCACCCTGCAGGACAAGGTCGAATTCTACGTCGACCACACCATCGAGCGGGCCACCGACGGCGTGACCTACACCGGCGTCGAGCAGTTCAAGTCGGGCACCGCCTATGTGTTCCTGGCCAACCACCGCGACATCGTCATGGACCCGGCCTTCGTCAACTACGCGGTGTACCACGCCGGCCTGCCGACGCCACGCATTGCCATTGGCGACAACCTGCTGCAGAAGCCGTTTGTCAGCGACCTGATGCGCCTGAACAAGAGTTTCATCGTGCACCGTTCCATCAGCGGTCGCCGGGAAAAGCTCGCGGCCTACCAGCTGCTGTCGGCCTATATCAACCACTCGATCCGCAACGACGGCCAGTCGATCTGGATCGCCCAGGCCGAGGGCCGGGCCAAGGATGGCGACGATCGCACCGAGTCGGCGATCCTCAAGATGTTCCACATGAGCCGCAAGGACGAGCCGTTCGGCGAGGTCATCCAGTCGTTGAACCTGACACCGGTGTCCATCAGCTACGAATACGACCCCTGCGACCAGGCCAAGGCCCGCGAGCTGTACATCCGCGCCACCACCGGCACCTATACCAAGGCACCAGGCGAGGATGACGTGAGCATCGCCAAGGGCATCACCGGCTATAAAGGCCGGGTCCACGTGAACTTCGCCGCGCCCATCAGCGAATCCTTCGAGGACACCAAGCAACTGGCCATGGAAATGGACCGGCAGATCCTCGGCGGCTACCGCCTGTTCCCGGTGCACTACCTGGCCTATGCCCAGTGGAGCGATGCCGATCCACAACTGCAGGTGCCAACGGCCGCCGAGGTCTTCCCGGCCCAGGAGCTGGCCAAGGCCGAACAGGAGTGGCAGCGCCGGCTGGATGCCTGCCCGGCAGAACACCGGCCGTACCTGGTACTGCAATACGCCAATCCGGTGCGCAACCAGTATCGGGTCAAGGCCGGTCTGGCGCTGTAACGGCCGGACTGGAAAGCACAACGGCGCCTGCGGGCGCCGTTGTCGTTTCTGCAACCTGGGGGTTGATCAGAACCGGGTGCTGATCCAGGACACCAGCAACGCCAGGCCAAGGCAGGCGAAGCCGAAGCGGTAGAAAAACCTATTGATGCGCAAGGTTGCGGGATCCAGCATCAGCAGCGGCTGATCTACCGCCCGTCCCTCGCTCTGCACGGCCAGATTGGCCAGGGCCCGCAGTTCACGACGGCGGGTGGCGTGCAGCAGCCAGCTGCCTGGGCAGGCGAACAGCAGGGCAAGCAGGTTGATCAGTTTGGCGGGATGGGCGTTGAACATCGACCAGATCAGTTGCAGCGACATCATGAACCTCGGAGGAAAGCCGTATACGGGCCGTCGAGTGCACCCGCGGCGCGGATTCTACTCAATCCCCGACAAAACGCGGGGGGCTTTCCGACCAGTAACGAGACGCCGGTCCATTAATTTAAAGCGTCATCTTTTCGTCATCTAAACAAGCCAGTCTGTCGCCCCTCGAAACCCACGGAGCTTGTCATGCTGCACGCCGAAAACCAGGACCGCCTTTACCTGATCGCCCCCAGTGAAGAACAGCAGGCGCTGGTGGGCGCCCTGGCGTTCAACGTGCAGGACCGGCACTGGCTGGTGTATTGCGCCCTGGGCGGGCACCAGCACGCGGACCTGCCGGAAACAGACCTGCTGACGGGCGTCAGTATGCTGGACTTCTACGTCGAGGCGGCCTGATCCGCGCCCATAAAAAAGCCCGGCGCGCCATCAGGCAGCCGGGCTTTTTCGTTGCTTGGCCAGGGCTCAAACCCCGGCCAGGCGCGGGTTACTCGCCGAGGATCTGGCCCACGGTCGGATCCTTGAACAGACGGGTCAAGGCATCGCTGAGCACATCACCCACCAGCTTGGTATTGGTGTCCTGGTTCGGCGCCATGCCGAAACGCTGGTCCAGGGAAGCACCGTAACGGCCGCTGTAACGACGGTTGGCGTTCTGCACATCCGAGCGGAAGGTGGCACCGATGGTGGCCTCGGTCACGTACAGGCCTTCTTTAGGCGACTGGTACTTGAGCTCGGCCAGGGTCACGGTCAACTGAGGGGCGTTGGCGCCACCGGCGGTCGGGGTAAAGCCCAGCAGGCGCACTGCCGCTTCGGCCTGGGCCTGCAGCTTGGGCAGGATCTGCGCGCTCTGCACGGTGATGGCACTGGTTTCCGGGTACAGGCCGCCACGGGTGCCCAGGGTCGGCGAAGGACGTCCATCAACCACTTTCACCACCACCGGCTGGCCATGGCCGACAGGCGCCAGCTGGGCAGTGAGCTTGGGCTCCGGGCTGAGTTGTTGCGGGCTGTGGGCGCAACCCACCAGCGACAGGCTGGTCACAGTGATCAAACCGAACAACAGGCGTTGCAACATGCTCATCTCTCCAGGAATCAGGCACAAACAGGCCCGCAGTATAGCGGTGCACAAGGACGGCAAACCAGCGCCAGGCATGACTTAGTCAAGACTCAGACAGGTCCCGTACAACCGGGTTCCTGTAACCTGCCGTTCACTGGCAATACATCATGATGTAACGGCTCAAGGGCATTCTTATCGTCAATGACACACTCAGGTACCTGGTCATGAACTTCATCCGCTCCCTGTTCGCCCCCCGTCAACAGTTTCGCAGCTTCGCCCTGCTGGACAGCCAGGGACGTTGCCAGGCCTTCAAGCACTGCCTGCTGGCCCCGGTAGGCGATGGCTGGGTGGAAATCCAGGAAATTCGCCTGAACTGGTTGCACCAGGCGCTGCCCGCCAGCGCCCGGGTCAGCCCGCGCTGCGCTCGCTCCCGGGTGCAACCGATACTGGCCACCTGACCAAAAGCCTAATAAAAGTCGCGAAACAGGATCATTTCTGCGCATTTCTTCGTTACAATCTCCCCCCGATTATAAGGACGTCTCCTGATCGGGCCTCGCAGTACCGCCAACGCCACTGCTTTGGCACCCCGCACCGCCCACAGAGAGCCGCCCACACAGTTCGAGTGAAGCTGGCGTGCTTGCTGTTCACCTTGCAAACCTCCACTTTTCGCGAAACTGCAGAGCTGCCGTTGCTCGGCCACTTAAAGCTGTTTGCCCGTCGTGCCCGCATCCTTTGCCGGCATCACCGCGCGGGCCAGGTGCCAGGCTGAGGCAGCCCTTTTTTGAGGTTCACGTCTTCAAAAGAGCGTGAAAAAACGGGTTTTCACAACTTCACAAGAGTGTGGCGAGCAAATGAATAGTTTTGCGTCTGAACTGGCACCATTGGCCTCTACAACAGCCCGATTACACAGGACCGAGCACTCCTCAAGAACTGGTGCTTGAAGCCTGTCCGCTGACGGATTTGGTTGCACGAGCGGATGTATCGACCATAAGTCGAATTGCCCGAGGCTCCCCGAGATGCGTTCATACGCACCTTGAGGCCCGGTTGGCAGCGTCCGTGGTAGTTGCAAAAAATTGCGAAGATTCGGACATGGCGATCCTGGCCATGGGTAACCTGGGGCATTACGTGAACCGCCCCGTCACTCCTGGCAGCCATGCCGTCAATTTGGTGCTGCAGATTTTGGAGACGCGTTAATGGCGCATAACGAAGCAGTAGACGTCGTATTGGTCGGGGCCGGCATCATGAGTGCCACCCTTGCTGTACTGCTCAAAGAGCTTGACCCCGCGATCAAGCTGGAAGTCGTCGAGCTGATGGATTCGGGTGCCGCGGAAAGTTCCAACCCGTGGAACAACGCCGGTACCGGCCACGCCGGCCTCTGTGAGCTGAACTACACGCCACAGGCCGCCGATGGCAGCATCGACATCAAGAAAGCCGTGCACATCAACACCCAGTTCGAGGTGTCGAAGCAGTTCTGGTCCTACCTGACCAAGAAAGGCACCTTCGGCTCGTCCAAGTCCTTCATCAGCCCCGTGCCGCACCTGAGCTTCGTACAGGGCGAAAAAGGCGTTTCCTTCCTCAAGAAGCGCTTTGAAGTACTGAGCCAGCACCATGCCTTCGCGGACATGGAATACACCGAAGACAAGGCCAAGATGGCCGAGTGGATGCCGCTGATGATGCCGGGCCGCCCAGCGGACGAAACCATCGCCGCCACTCGCGTGCTCAACGGTACCGACGTCAACTTCGGCGCCCTGACCAACCAGTTGCTCAAGCACCTGACCAGCGCTCCTGATGCCCAGGTCAAGTACTGCAAGCGTGTCACTGGCCTCAAGCGCAACAAGGCCAACGGCTGGACCGTGAGCATCAAGGACGTCAACAGCGGCAGTACCCGCGAAGTCGACGCCAGGTTCGTGTTCCTCGGCGCCGGTGGCGCGGCCCTGCCCCTGCTGCAGGCCTCGGGCATCGAGGAAAGCAAGGGCTTCGGCGGTTTCCCGGTGAGCGGCCAGTGGCTGCGTTGCGACAACCCGGAAGTGGTCAAGCAGCACCAGGCCAAGGTCTACAGCCAGGCGGCGGTGGGCTCGCCACCAATGTCCGTGCCGCACCTGGACACCCGCGTGGTCGAAGGCAAGAAGTCCCTGCTGTTCGGGCCTTATGCCGGCTTTACCACCAAGTTCCTCAAGCACGGCTCGTTCCTCGACCTGCCGATGTCCGTACGCGCCGGCAACATCGGCCCGATGCTGGCCGTGGCCCGGGACAACATGGACCTGACCAAGTACCTGGTCAGCGAAGTCATGCAGTCCATGGAACAGCGCCTGGAATCCCTGCGCCGCTTCTACCCCGAGGCCAAGGCCGAGGACTGGCGCCTGGAGGTGGCCGGCCAGCGGGTGCAGATCATCAAGAAGGATCCGAAGAAAGGCGGCATCCTGCAGTTCGGTACCGAACTGGTGGCCGCCAAGGACGGCTCTCTGGCCGCCCTGCTCGGCGCCTCGCCAGGTGCCTCGGTGACCGTTTCGATCATGCTGGAGCTGATCGAGCGATGCTTCCCGGCCAAGGCCAGCGGCGAATGGGCTGCCAAGCTCAAGGAAATCTTCCCGGCACGGGAAAAGGTCCTGGAAACCGACGCAACGCTGTACCACCAGATCAACAGCGAAAACAACCTGAGCCTGGAGCTGGTCGAGCCAAGCAAGGAAACCGAAAGCTGCATCTGATCCGCGCTGAATGAAAAACGCCCCGTCCTTCGCAGGACGGGGCGTTTTTTATGCCTGGCGAGAAGATCAGCCGCGGGCGTTGTCCATCAGCTCGATGTAGTCGGCGGCGTTGCGCTGATCGCGGATCAGGTCGACGAAGGTCTGGCCGTGCTCATCCTTGCCATCCAGGTCGAAACCGGCCTCGACGAAGAAGGTCAGGAAGCGTTCGAAATCATCGATGCGCAGGCCACGATAGGCCTTGATCAGCTTGTGCAGGGACGGCGAAGTTGCATCGACCGGCTCGAAATCGAGGAACAACTTGATCTGCTCGTCGCTGATCTCGTCACCAATCACTTGTTTCTTATCTTTACGCATTGCCGACTCCAGCTCGCAGACATTTCACGGGGCGGGCAGTTTACCCCCAGCCCGCATATGGCCTCAACGCGAACGCACGCTGCCGGTATGCAGGTCAGCCCAGATGTGCCCGTTGGCATAGCTGAGGAACTGGCAATACACCGTGTCGTTGCGCAACAGGTCCATCACCGCACGGTACTGGGCCAGCGGGTAATACAGGGTCAGGGTCCGGGTCTTGGCATCGAACTGCGGCTTTTTCAGGCTTTTGCTTTCACCGTCGAAGTTCACCAGCACCTGGCTGATGGTGGCGCCCTTGTTCAACGGCTTGCCCTTGAGCCGCACCCACACTGGCGAAGTCACGGGAATCGGTTGCTGGTTCGATTGGCGCTGGCTGCCGATCACCACCGAATACTCGGTGACCTGTAACAACTGCTGCTGTTGCGGGACGCTGTCGCGCAGGGTCAGATCATCGGGAGGCAGGAACTGCCCGTGCAAGGGGGCCGGGGCGGCTGCCAGGGGCAGGCTCAAGCACAGAAGAAGGGCCGCGCTACTGCGAATCAACAGGCTCATGACAGGCTCCAGACAAGGGCCGAGCACTCTAGCACGGGTTTTTACCGCAAATCTTGCACCGTTACCGACGGTAGGCCGCTGTCACGGGCGCGGGCCTGTTCAGTCGAACTGGGCGCGCATCCAGTCCTGGTATTCGGCCACGCCGGGCTCGCCTTCACGGGGCGCCCAACTGGCCTGCTCACCCTCGCCCACTGGGCGATAAGGGCCGGCCTTGCATTCGAACATCAGGCTGTCGGGCTCCAGCACCACCAGGCCGTGGAAAACCCCGGCCGGCAAGTCCACACCGACGCAGTCGCCGCCGGCCTGCAGCACCCGCTTGCCCTGGACCTGGCCCGCTTCATCGAATATCAGCACGCCCAGGCGCCCCTTGAGCACCAGCAGGGTCTCGGCCTTGTCAGCGCTCAGGTGGCGATGCGGCGGAACATAAGTGGAGGGTTGCAGCCCCACCGCCATCCGGTGGCAAGGCTCTTCCATGGCATGGAAGTTGTGGTGCTGACGACCGCGGGGGTTGGCCGCGGCTTTCTCAGCCAGGTCGCTGAACAACGCTTGATCGAGAAAGCTCGGCCCGGTCATCGCTTACATGCCCTTGACGGCATAGATGCCGGCAGCGTTACGCCAGTAGCCCTTGTAGTCCATGCCGTAGCCGAACACGTAGCGGTCCACGCAAGGCAGGCCCATGTAGTCGGCCTTGAGGTCCGGACGGGCCTTGCGGTCGTGGTCCTTGTCGATCAGCACAGCCGTGTGCACGGCGCGGGCGCCGGCGTGTTTGCAGAAGTCGATGATCGCGCCCAGGGTGTGACCTTCATCGAGGATGTCGTCGATGATCAGCACGTCGCGGTCGATAAAGGAGACTTCCGGCTTGGACTTCCAGAACAGCTCACCGCCGCTGGTTTCGTTGCGGTAGCGGGTAGCGTGCAGGTAGGAGGCTTCCAGGGGAAAGCGCAGGTGGGTCAGCAGCTTGCCCGCGAAGATCAGGCCACCGTTCATGACGCAGAACACCACCGGATTGCGCTCAGCCAGTTCTTCAGTGATTTGTGCACCGACCCGGGCGATGGCCGCCTCGACTTCAGCTTCGGTGTACAGGCAGTCAGCCTCGCGCATGATTTGACGGATATGCTCGAGATCAGCGGACATGGCGCTCTCCAAGGGGTGGCAGTTTCGGAAAAGCGGGCAAAGGTACGCATCCGGCCCGGTCAGATCAAGCGTTTCTGGACTAACGTACTTTATGTCTATAGGACAACAACCCCGGATAGATTAATCTAGGCCGTTTTTTTTGCCCGCCGCCGGAGCCTTTCCCTATGCCCATCCGTGAGATCCGCCATCCGCTGATCCGACACAAACTTGGCCTTATGCGCCGCGCAGACATTAGCACGAAGAACTTTCGCGAGCTCGCTCAGGAAGTCGGTGCCCTGCTGACGTACGAAGCCACCAAAGACCTGCCCCTGGAAAGCTACGAGATTCCAGGCTGGTGCGGCCCTGTCCAGGTCGAGAAGATCGCCGGCAAGAAGATTACCGTGGTACCGATCCTGCGTGCCGGCATCGGCATGCTCGAAGGCGTGCTGAGCCTGATCCCGGGCGCCAAGGTCAGCGCCGTAGGCGTGGCCCGCAATGAGGAAACCCTGCAAGCCCACACTTACCTGGAAAAACTGGTACCGGAAATCGACGAGCGCCTGGCGATGATCATCGACCCGATGCTGGCCACCGGCAGTTCCATGGTCGCCACCATCGACCTGTTGAAAAAGGCCGGCTGCCGTGACATCCGCGCCATGGTCCTGGTGGCCGCCCCCGAGGGCATCGCCGCCGTCGAGCAGGCGCACCCGGACGTGACCATCTACACCGCTTCCATCGATCAGAAGCTCAACGAGCATGGCTACATCATTCCTGGCCTGGGTGATGCCGGTGACAAGATCTTCGGCACCAAGCAGAAGGATTCCTGATCATGCAGGACGAGTTCAACGATCCGCTCTGGCGCCAGGTACTGTCTGGCGCCCAGATGCTCTTCGTGGCCTTCGGTGCCCTGGTGTTGATGCCGCTGATCACCGGTCTCGACCCGAACGTGGCGCTGTTCACGGCGGGTCTCGGGACTCTGTTGTTCCAGGTGGTGACCGGGCGCCAGGTGCCGGTCTTCCTGGCGTCGAGCTTTGCCTTCATCACCCCGATCATTCTCGCCAAGGGGCAGTTCGGCCTCGCCGCGACCATGGGCGGGGTAATGGCGGCGGGCTTCGTCTACACCTTTCTCGGCCTGGCCGTGAAGATCAAGGGCACCGGTTTCATCGACCGCCTGTTGCCGCCGGTGGTCATTGGCCCGGTGATCATTTCCATCGGCCTGGCCATGGCCCCCATCGCCGCCAACATGGCCATGGGCAAGGCCGGTGACGGCAGCGAGCTGATTCATTACCAGACGGCGATGATGATCTCGATGCCCGCGCTGCTCACCACCCTGATCGTCGCGGTGTTCGGCAAAGGCATCTTTCGCCTGGTGCCGATCATTTCCGGCGTGCTGGTGGGGTTTGCCCTGTCGTTCTACTTCGGCGTGGTGGACACCGCGAAGATCGCCGCCGCCCCCTGGCTGGCGCTGCCGCACTTCACCGCACCGGAGTTCAACTGGCAGGCGATCCTGTTCATCGTCCCGGTCGCCCTGGCACCGGCCATCGAGCACATCGGTGGCGTGATTGCGGTCGGCAGCGTCACCGGCCGCGACTACCTGAAGAAGCCCGGCCTGCACCGCACCCTGTTCGGTGACGGCATCGCCACCACCGCTGCCGGCCTGTTCGGCGGGCCGCCCAACACCACCTACGCCGAAGTCACTGGCGCGGTGATGCTGACCAAGAACTACAACCCGAAAATCATGACCTGGGCGGCGGTCTTCGCCATCACCCTGGCCTTTATCGGCAAGTTCGGCGCGCTGCTGCAAAGCATCCCGGTGCCAGTGATGGGCGGGATTCTCTGCCTGCTGTTCGGCTCGATCGCCGCGGTGGGGATGAACACCCTGATCCGCCACAAGATCGACCTGGGCGAAGCCCGCAACCTGGTGATCGTCTCGGTGACCCTGGTGTTCGGCATTGGCGGCGTGCTGGTGGGAACCGGTACCGGTCCGGATGATTTCGGCCTCAAGGGCATCGCCCTGTGCGCCGTTGTCGCCATCGTGCTGAACCTGGTGCTGCCGGGGAACGACGGCTGGAAAAACAAGAAGGCCGATGAGCCGTTGATCTAGAGAACCCTTCGCCGGCAAGCTGTCTCCCCCGCAGGAGCCGGCTTGCCGGCGAAGCTATTTACAACGCCAGCGGCGCTCGCTCGCACAAGGCGTTCAAGGCCTTGGCCCATTGTGGGTCGTCATTCAGGCAAGGGATCAACACCAGGTCCTCCCCTCCCGCCTCGCGAAACTGCTCGCGACCGCGATCACCGATCTCCTCCAGGGTTTCGATGCAGTCGGCGACAAATGCCGGGCACATCACCAGCAGCTTCTTCACCCCTTGTTTACCCAGTTCATCAAGGCGTGCCTCGGTGTAGGGCTCGATCCATTTCGCTCGCCCCAACCGTGACTGGAAGGAAACCGACCATTGCCCGTCGGCCAGGCCCATCTGCTGGGCGAAGGCCCTGGCGGTACGGAAACACTGGCCGCGATAACAGTTGGCAAGCACCTGGGGCGATGACTCTGCGCAGCAGTCCCCGGCACCATCGAGGGAGTGTCCCGGGTTGAGCTTGTTCAAGTGCCGCTCGGGCAGGCCGTGGAAACTCAGCAGCAGATGATCGAAAGGCTGTTGCAGGTGCGGCCGGGTGCTGGCCACCAACGCCTCGATGTACTCGGGTTGATCGTAGAAGGGTTGCAGCACGCTGAATTGCACGTCCAGCTTATGCTCGCGTACCACACGCCTGGCCTCCTCGACCACGGTGGTGACCGTGCTGTCGGCAAACTGTGGATACAGCGGGGCCAGGGTGATCTTGCGTTGCCCCTGGGCCACCAGCTTGAGCAGCACGGACTCGATCGAAGGCTCGCCGTAGCGCATGGCCAACTCTACCGGGCCCTGCTTCCAGTGCTCGCTCATTACCTTCTGCAGACGCCGGCTGAGCACCACCAGCGGCGAACCCTCTTCCCACCAGATCGACGCGTAGGCGTGGGCCGATTGCTCTGGCCGCTTGATCAGGATCAGCGACACCAGCAAACGTCGGACCGGCCAGGGCAGGTCGATCACATAAGGGTCCATGAGGAATTGGTTGAGGTAGCTGCGCACGTCCGCCACCGAAGTGGAAGCCGGCGAACCCAGGTTGACCAGGAGCAACGCGTGATCGGTCATGCAACGTCCTATTTCAGAGGCGGCTGGACACAGGCGTCCAGGGCCGCAGGCAAATCAGTGAACTGGAAAGTGAAACCCGCTTCCAGCAACCGCGCGGGAACGGCACGCTGGCCTCCCAGCAACAGCAACGACAATTCACCCAAGGCCAGGCGCAGGAAAAACGCCGGCAGCGGTATCAGTGCAGGCCGGTGCAGCACCCGCCCCAAGGTCTTGGCGAACTCGCGGTTGCGCACCGGTTTTGGCGCGCAGGCATTATAAGGACCCTGCGCCCCAGGCTGATGCACAAGAAAATCAATCAGGGCGATTTGATCGTCGATATGAATCCACGGCATCCATTGCCGGCCGTTGCCGATCGGCCCACCCAGCCCCAGCTTGAAGGGCAGCAGCAGGCGCGACAAAAAGCCGCCCTCGGGCGACAGCACCAAACCGGTGCGCACCAGCACCACACGCACGCCCATGGCTTCGGCGCGCTGGGCAGTTTCTTCCCAGGCAATGCACAACTGGCTGGCAAAGTCCTCGTTGACCGGGGGCGAATCCTCGCTCAGTTCCCGTTCGCCACCGTCGCCGTACCAGCCCACCGCCGAGCCCGACACCAGCACACCGGGTTTGTGTTCGCGGCTTTCGAGCCAGGCCAGCAGGGTTTCGGTCAGGGCGATGCGGCTGTGCCAAAGCAGCGCCTTGCGCTTGTGGCTCCAGGGCCGATCGGCGATCGGCGCCCCGGCCAGGTTGATCACCGCGTCCACCGGGATCTGGTCCAGCTCTTGCAAAGCCTTGACAGCCCGCACCTGGGGACCGCACAGGGCGGCAACCTTATCGGGTTGGCGAGTCCATACACTCAACTGGTGACCCTGGGCCTGCCAGTGACGACACAGGGCCCGCCCGATCAAACCAGTACCGCCGGTCAGCAATATATGCATGACATCTTCCTCGCGTGGCGTTTTACCCGAATCACTAGTCTATTTTTATAAGCAGGGATCTTTTCAATCGGACAGGCTGTGTTTTAACGATAGACAACCTGAACAACCGATGACGCCGAAAGCTATACCAAAAAACAATATTGTACAGGTTTTGGCGGCGGCGTAATCTGTACAGAAAGGTAAACGAGGCCCCTATGACAGTACCCATCGCAATCATTGGTACCGGCATCGCCGGACTCTCCGCCGCCCAGGCGCTACGAGATGCCGGGCATACCGTCCACCTTTTCGACAAAAGCCGCGGCAGCGGCGGGCGCATGTCGAGCAAACGCAGCGATGCCGGCAGCCTGGACCTGGGGGCCCAGTACTTTACCGCCCGTGACCGTCGTTTCGTCACCGAAGTCCAGCGCTGGCAAGCCAAGGGCTGGGTCGCCGAATGGACGCCACAACTCTACAACTCCCACGGCGGCCAGCTCAGCCCCTCGCCGGATGAACAGACCCGCTGGGTCGGCACTCCCCGCATGAGCGCCATCACCCGCGCGCTGATCGGCGACCTCGAGGCCCACTTCGCCTGCCGCATCACCGAAGTCTTCCGCGGCGAACAGCATTGGCATCTGCAGGACGCCGAAGGTTTCACCCACGGCCCTTTCAGCCACGTCGTGATCGCCACGCCGGCACCACAGGCCACTGCCTTGCTGGCCGCCGCGCCGAAGCTTGCGGGTGTCGCCGCCGGGGTGAAAATGGACCCAACCTGGGCCGTCGCCCTGGCCTTCGATGCCCCTCTGGAAACCCCCATGGAAGGCTGCTTCGTGCAGGACAGCCCGCTGGACTGGCTGGCCCGCAACCGCAGCAAGCCCGGGCGCGACAGCCACCTCGACACCTGGGTCCTGCATGCCACCAGCGCCTGGAGCCGGCAGCACATCGACCTCTCGAAAGAAGCCGTGACCGAACAACTGCACGGTGCCTTCGCCGAGCTGCTGCACAGCGTCATGCCCGCCCCCACCTTCAGCCTGGCCCACCGCTGGCTCTACGCCCGCCCGGCCACCAGCCATGAATGGGGCGCCCTGGCCGACGCCGATCTGGGCCTGTACGTTTGCGGCGACTGGTGCCTGTCCGGCCGCGTCGAAGGCGCTTGGCTCAGTGGCCAGGAAGCCGCACGCCGTTTGCACGAGAGCCTGCAGTGAATCGCCTCAACCCGCGCAAACTGCTGCTGTCGAAGTGGACAGCAGCCCACCCGCAACGCCGTGAGAAACACTTCCTGGTTACCGAGCTGTTCTGCGATGAACAAGGCACCGTGCAGGACATCGAATTGCAGGCGGTGCTCACCCGACGCAGCCAGCGCCTGAGCTGGCAGACCCTGCAGAACGAGCGCGACTGGCACATGGGCTGGCGATAACCTGGCGCATCCGCGCCGGCGGATACCTATACAAATAATTTGACTTGTACAACTTTAATTCTATGATGGATAAAAGTTGTACAAGCCATCGTTCTTGTACAGGTATGCCCGGAGGTTGAACCATGTCTGCCAAGCCGAAAATCGCCATCAGCGCCTGCCTGATGGGCGTCGAGGTCCGCTACAACGGCGGGCACAAGGAATCTCGCTTGTGCAGCCGGGTGCTGTGCGACTACTTCGATTTCGTCCCCCTGTGCCCGGAAGTCGCCATCGGCCTGGGCACGCCCCGGGAGCCGATTCGCCTGGTAGGCACCCCCGAACAGCCACGGGCCACAGGCACACGGGACAGCAGCCTGGACGTCACCCAGCCCCTGGCCGACTACGCCGAACACATGGCGGGCCAGTTGGGAGATATCTGCGGCTACATCTTCATGCAGAGCTCCCCTTCTTGCGGCCTGGAGCGAGTCAAGGTGTACCAGGCCAACGGCATTCCCCATCGCAGCGGCGGGCGCGGCATCTACGCCCAGGCCTTCTGCGCCCGGCACCCGGACCTGCCCGTGGAGGAAGCCGGACGCCTGAACGACCCGGTACTGCGGGAAAACTTCCTGACCCGGGTCTACGTCTATCGCGACTGGCAGGCGTTGCTCAAGCAAGGCCTGACCCGCCGCGCCCTCACCGACTTCCACTCACGCTGCAAATACCTGCTGATGGCCCATCACCCCGAACAGTACAAGGCCCTGGGCAATCTGCTGGGCAGCATGGGCAAGGGCGATGCGACGCTGCTCGGCCCACGCTACTTCAGCCAGTTGATGGAAGCGCTGAGCCGCTGCGCCACCCGTGGCACCCACAGCAATGTGCTGCAGCACATCAGTGGCTACTTCAAGCGGGCCATCAGCAGCGAGGACAAGCAGGAAATGCAACGCCTCATCAGCCAGTACCGCCAGGGCATCGTGCCGCTGGTGGTGCCCCTGACCCTGCTCAAGCACCACTTGCGCCAGAACCCCGATCCCTACATTGCCCAGCAACTGTACCTGCAGCCGCACCCCGAAGACCTCAGCCTGCGCAACGCGATCTGAGCCATGAAACCCTTCCCCCCAGCGGTCGACGAAGACACCGCCCCGGATACCGACTGCCAGGAACAGGGCTGGCTGCCGATCCGCGAGGTGGCGCGCCAGACCGGTGTCAACGCAGTCACCTTGCGGGCCTGGGAGCGCCGCTACGGGCTGATCGTGCCCCGGCGCACGCCCAAGGGCCACCGGCTGTATTCCAGCGAGCAGGTGCAGCAGATCCTGACCATCCTCACCTGGCTCAATCGAGGGGTTGCGGTGAGCCAGGTCAAGCCCTTGCTGGACAGCGACACCAGCTCCAGCCCCCAGGTGGAGAATGACTGGCTGCACCTGCGCGCCGCCCTCGCCCGGGCCATCAGCCAGCTGGCCGAGCGCAAGGTCGACGACACCTTCAATCAGGCCATGGCGCTGTACCCGCCACGGACCCTGTGCGAGCACCTGTTGATGCCGCTGCTGGCGGAACTGCAACAACGCTGGCAAGGCCAGTTCGGCAGCCAGATGGAACAGGTGTTCTTCTACTCCTGGCTGCGCAGCAAGCTCGGCGCCCGGATCTATCACAACAACCGTCAAGTGCAGGGCGCCCCGCTGCTGCTGGTCAATCAGTCGGACCTGCCACTGGAGCCGCACCTGTGGCTCACCGCCTGGCTGGCCAGTAACGCCGACTGCCCGGTGGAGGTCTTCGACTGGCCGCTGCCCGGCGGCGAACTGGCCCTGGCCACCGAACGCCTGCAGGCCCGGGGCCTGCTGCTGTATTCCGGCAAGGCACTCAACCACGCCCAGTTGCCCAGGCTGCTCAGCGGCGTGGCCTGCAAAAAATTCATCGTCGGACCCGCGGTGTGCATCCACCCCGCCCAGTGGTCCGTATGTACCACTGAAATCGCCGATCTGTACCTGGCCCAGGACCCGATAGCGGCCTGCCAGCTACTGCTCGAGCGAGGACTTTTCTGATCCGGGAACCGACATGCAATTGATCTGGCTGCGCAGCGACCTGCGCCTACATGACAACACCGCCCTGAGCGCCGCCGCCCAGCGGGGCGCGGCCGTAGCGGTGTATCTGCTGAGCCCGGAGCAGTGGCTGGCCCATGACGATGCACCCTGCAAGATCGATTTCTGGCTGCGTAACCTGCAGTCGCTGAGCACCGCCCTGGGCCGCCTGAATATCCCGCTGCTGATCCGCAGCGCCGCCACCTGGGAGCAGGCGCCTCAGGTCCTGCTGGAGCTGTGCCGGCAATTGCAGGTGCAGATGCTGCACTTCAACCAGGAATACGGCATCCACGAAAGCCGCCGCGATGCGGCCGTGACCCGGGCCCTGCAACACGCCGGAATCAGCGTCCAGGGTCATCTCGACCAATTGCTGTTCCAGCCCGGCAGCGTACTGACCAAGAGCGGCGGCTACTTCCAGGTCTTCAGCCAGTTTCGCAAGGTCTGCTACAGCCGCCTGCATACCGCACTGCCGGCCCTGGTGAAGGCACCCGGGGCTCAGTTGCCGCTGTCGATCAACGCCGATCCGCTCCCGCAGCGGGTCGAAGGCTTTCCCAGCCCCACCCAAGCCCTGCGCGAGCTGTGGCCCGCCGGCGAGGACGAGGCGCAAAGGCGCCTGGAGCAGTTCAGCGATGAACAGATCCACTACTACCAGAGCGAACGCGACTTCCCGGCCAAACCCGGCACCAGCCAGCTTTCGCCCTACCTCGCCGCCGGCGTGATCTCGCCCCGCCAGTGCCTGCACGCCGCCTTGCGCGGCAACCAGGGCGAGTTTGAAAGCGGCAGCCCCGGGGCCGTCACCTGGATCAACGAGCTGCTCTGGCGCGAGTTCTACAAACACATCCTGGTGGGCTACCCACGGGTGTCCCGGCACCGGGCCTTTCGCCCGGAAACCGAGGCGGTGAAATGGCGCCATGCCCCCGAGGAACTGGCGGCCTGGCAGGAGGCCCGCACCGGCCTGCCGATCATCGATGCCGCCATGCGCCAGCTGCTGGAGACCGGCTGGATGCATAACCGCCTGCGCATGGTGGTGGCGATGTTCCTGACCAAGAACCTGCTGATCGACTGGCGCGAGGGCGAGCGTTTCTTCATGCGCCACCTGATCGACGGCGACCTGGCGGCCAACAACGGCGGCTGGCAGTGGAGCTCGTCCACCGGCACCGATTCGGCGCCCTACTTCCGCATCTTCAACCCCATCAGCCAGTCGCAGAAGTTCGACAGTGAGGGGCGCTTCATCAAGCACTGGCTGCCGCAACTGGCGGGGCTGAACAAAAAAGATATCCACAACCCGGCGGCCATGGGCGGCCTGTTCGGCATGCCTGGCTACCCGGCGCCGATCGTCGATCTTTCACGCTCCCGGGAGCGGGCCCTGGCGGCGTTCAAGGCGCTGCCCGCGCGAATGGATGCAGGAGTGAGCCATGAGTGACTTTCTCGACAACTTCGCCCGGGAGTTCGCCACCCTCGACCGGCACAATCTCGACCGGCTGGAGCAGCTCTACAGCGATGACATCCAGTTCACCGATCCTCTGCACGAGGTCCAGGGGCTGGCCCAGTTGCGCGGCTACTTCGCCGAGCTCTACGCCAACGTCCGTGAGCTGCGCTTTGAATTCCACGGCAGCGACCTGTGCGCCGAGGGCCAGGGCTACCTGCGCTGGACCATGAGCTACCGCCACCCGCGCCTCAACGGCGGCGGCCTGATCCAGGTGGCGGGCTGCTCGTACCTGCAATGGCGCGATGCCAGGGTCTACCGCCACCGCGACTATTTCGACGCCGGTGCCCTGCTCTATGAACACTTGCCGCTACTCGGGGCGATGATCGCCTGGCTGAAACGGAGGCTCGGATGAAGCCTGCCATGCCACGAAGGGTCTGGCTCACCGGTGCCAGCAGCGGCATCGGTGCAGCCCTGGCCGAAGAACTGCTCAAGGCCGGGGCCCAGCTGGCGCTCAGCGCCCGTTCCCGCGAGCCCCTGGAGGCCCTGGCCAAGCGCTATCCGGGCCGAGTGCTGGTGGTGCCCGGCGACCTCACCGATGCCTTGCAGGTACGCGAGATCGGCAAGCGCATCGCCCAGGCCTGGGGCGCCCTGGACACGGTGATCCTGAATGCCGGGACCTGCGAATACATCGAGGTACAGCAGTTCGACGCAGCGCTGATCGAACGGGTGCTGAATACCAACCTGCTGGCCGCCAGCTACTGCATCGAGGCCGCACTGCCGCTGTTGCGCGCAGGCAATCGCCCGTACCTGGTGGGCGTGGCCAGTTCGGTGACCTGTTTGCCACTGCCCCGGGCCGGTGCCTATGGCGCCTCCAAGGCGGCGCTGCGCTATCTGCTGCAGTCCCTGCGTATCGATCTTGCTGCCGAAGGCATCGACGTGACCCTGGTCAGCCCGGGTTTTGTCGACACGCCACTGACCGCACGCAACGATTTCCCGATGCCCATGCGCTGGACCGCCGAACAGGCCGCCCGGCATATCCACCGGCATCTGGGCAGGCGCCCCCTGGAGATCGCCTTCCCAGGTCTGTTCATCTTCGGCCTCAAGCTCTTGGCCTGGCTGCCAGGCCGCCTGCAACTGAGCATTGCCAGGCGCCTGGCCCGTAGCGGGGAAACATCGTGAAAATCGCCATCATCGGCAGCGGCATCGCTGGCCTGACCTGCGCCTATGTGCTCAACCGTCGGCATGACATCCGGGTCTACGAGGCCGGCAGCTGGATCGGCGGCCATACCCACACCGTGAACGTCAGCCTCAATGGCGAGACCCAGGCCGTGGACACCGGCTTCATCGTCTTCAACGACTGGACCTACCCCAACTTCATTCGCCTGCTGAAGCAGCTCGGGGTGCGCTACAAAGCAACCGAGATGAGCTTTTCGGTGTGCGACCCAGCCTCCGGGCTGGAGTACAACGGCAACAACCTCAACAGCCTCTTCGCCCAGCGGCGCAACCTGCTGTCACCGGGGTTCTGGGGCATGCTGCGGGACATCCTGCGCTTCAACCGGGCCTCCCAGCAGGACCTGCTGCAACAACGCATCGCCGCCGACACCACCCTGGGCCAGTACCTGCAAAGCCAGGGCTACGGCGAGCGTTTTATCCGCCACTACATCGTGCCCATGGGCGCAGCGATCTGGTCGATGTCGCCGGGGCAGATGCTCGGTTTCCCTTTGCAATTCTTCGTGCGCTTCTTCAAGAACCACGGCTTGCTCTCGGTGAGCAACCGCCCGCAATGGTGCGTGATCGAAGGTGGCTCCAGCCGTTACATCGAGCCGCTGACCGCAAGCTTTCGCCAGCACATCCATCTCGACTGCCCGGTGCGGCGGGTCGAACGCGATGAGCAGGGCGTACTTATCCACAGCGACGCCGGCAGCGAGCGCTTCGACAAGGTGGTGTTCGCCTGCCACAGCGACCAGGCCCTGCAACTGCTGTCCAGCCCGAGCCTCGCTGAACAGGAAATCCTCCAGGCCCTGCCCTACGCCGACAACGATGTGGTGCTGCACACCGACACCCGCCTGCTGCCACGCCGGCGCCTGGCCTGGGCCAGCTGGAACTACCGCCTCGACGCCAGCGCCGAAAAGGCCGCAGCCGTGACCTACGACATGAACATTCTCCAGGGCCTGCAAAGCAGCAGCACCTTCTGCGTCAGCCTCAACCAGAGCGCCGCCATCGACCCTTCGAAGATTCTTGCCCGCTACACCTACGCCCACCCGCAATACAGTCTCGGCGCGCTGGCCGCACAAGCGCGCTGGGGCGAACTGCAGGGCGCGCACCACAGCTTCTATTGCGGAGCCTACTGGGCCAACGGCTTCCATGAAGACGGCGTGGTCAGCGCCTTGCGCGTGGCCCAGGCCTTTGGAGAGCAACTGTGAACAGCGCCCTGTACAACGGCTGGATCAGCCACCGGCGCTTCGCCCCCAAGGACCATGCCTTCCGCTACCGGATCGGCCTGCTGTACCTGGACCTGGACGAGCAGGAAGCGGTGCTGGGGCTCTCGCCCCTGGCAGGCCGCAGCCGTTTCGCGCCCTTCGCCTTCCGTGAAAGCGA
Organism: Pseudomonas sp. GW821-FHT07F01; assembly: GCF_059418825.1. Lineage (NCBI taxonomy): Bacteria > Pseudomonadati > Pseudomonadota > Gammaproteobacteria > Pseudomonadales > Pseudomonadaceae > Pseudomonas > Pseudomonas sp. GW821-FHT07F01. Next base: position 101,635 of record NZ_JBWKQO010000005.1, on the reverse strand, counting down.
CTACCTGCCGACCTTCACCGGCCAGGGCATGCGCCTGATCGACGCGGTACGCCAGCAGGTGGCCGCGGCCATCGGCCACGCTCCCAGCGGCGCAATACGCCTGCTGACCCAGGTGCGCAGCTGGGGGCTGGCGTTCAATCCGGTGAGCTTCTTCTATTGCTTCGAGGCCAACGGGCAATTGGCGGCGATTCTCTGCGAAGTCACCAACACCCCCTGGCGCGAGCGCTATCACTATGTACTGCCGGCCCGCCCGGGCACTGCCCCAACGCCCGAGCACCAGCACTTCGCCGTGGCCAAGGCCTTCCACGTATCGCCATTCCTGCCCCGGGATCTGGAGTACCGCATGAGCTTCAGCCCGCCGGCCGAGCGGCTGGGCGTGCACATGGCCGACTGGCAGGGCGAGCTCAAGGTGTTCGACGCCACCCTCAACCTGCAACGCCAGCCCCTGGATCGACGCAGCCTGCACCAGTACCTGCGACATTTTCCATGGATGACCGCCAAGACCTGCCTGGCGATCTACTGGCAGGCCCTGCGCCTGGCCGCCAAGGGCATGCGCTTTTTTCCCCATCGGGCCGCCGTTGGCGCCTATCGCACAGCCGCCGTACAACCCAAGGATCGCCGCCATGAAATCCTCTAGCATCTCGGCCAGAACCCCCTTGCTCAGCACCCACAGCCTCACCGCCAGCCTGCTGCGCCGTGGCGTGCTGCGGCAACTGGCGCAGCTCAGGCACGGCCAACTAGTGGTCTGCGAAGAGGGCGAGCGTCTGGTGTTCGGCAGCAGTGGTGCCGCCCTGCTGGGGGAAATCCACATCCACGACTCCAGCGCCTGGGGCCTGGTGGCCAGCAGCGGTTCGATCGGCGCCGGCGAGGCATTCATCCACGGCTACTGGAGCACCCCGGACCTGACCGCGGTGATCCGCGTGTTCGTCAGCAATCTGGACGTGCTGGACGCCATGGAAGGCGGCCTGGCGAAACTGGGCCGGCCGCTGATCCGCGGCCTGCACTGGCTCAACCGCAATACCCGCAAGGGCTCGCAGAAAAACATCGCGGCCCACTACGACCTGGGCAACGAGCTGTTCGAGCAGTTCCTCGACCCCACCATGATGTACTCCGCCGCGCAGTTTCGCAGCGCCGAAGACAGCCTGGAGCAGGCCCAGCTGAACAAGCTGCAACGCATCTGCCAGAAGCTGGCGCTCAAGCCCGAGGACCACCTGCTGGAGATCGGCACCGGCTGGGGCAGCATGGCCCTGTATGCCGCGCAACACTACGGCTGCCGGGTGACCACCACGACCCTGTCCAGGGAGCAGTTCGCCTATACCCGGCAGCGGATAGAGGCCGCCGGCCTGCAGGACCGGGTAACCCTGCTGCTGGAGGATTACCGCGACCTGCGCGGCCAGTACGACAAGCTGGTGTCGATCGAGATGATCGAAGCCGTGGGCCACCGCTTCCTGCCCACCTACTTCAAGCAATGCGCGCACCTGCTCAAGAGCAACGGCCTGATGCTGCTACAGGCCATCACCATTCGCGACCAGCGCTATGAGCAGGCGAAAAATGGCGTGGATTTCATCCAGCGCTACATCTTTCCCGGTGGCGCCCTGCCCTGCGTACAGAAGATGCTCGAAGTGGTCAGCCGCGACACCGACATGAACCTGCTACACATGGAGGACTTCGGCCTGCATTACGCCCGCACCCTGCGCCTGTGGCACGAGAACTTTCGCCGCGCCCATGGCCGCCTCGGCGAACTGGGCTACGACGAATACTTCCTGCGGCTCTGGGAGTTCTACCTGTGCTATTGCGAAGGCGGCTTCCTGGAACGCAGCATCGGCACCGCCCAACTGCTGCTGGCCAAACCTGCGGCCGCGCCACAACCGCTGCTCGGGCGCCTCGATGCCTAGGCAACTGGTCAATGCCCTGCTGTTCCAGCTGGGCTGGTTCATCTGCGTGCTCAGCGGCGACAGCCTCTGGCTGCTGCTGGGGGTGGCGATCCTGCTGGCGCATCTGCACTGGATCGGCCGCTGGGCCGACGAAGGCCCGATGATCGTCGGCATTGCCCTGATCGGCATCGCCCTGGACAGCTTCCTCAGTTGGCTCGGGGTGTTTCAGTTCCAGCAAGTCAGCCTGCTGGTGCCCTTGTGGCTGATGCTGCTCTGGGCCCTGCTGGCCACCACACTGCGCCATGGCCTGGCCTGGAGCGCCCGGCCCTGGTGGCTGGGGTGTGTGCTGGGGGCATTGGGCGGGCCGCTTTCCTACTACGCCGGGGGGCGCCTGGCGGGAGTGACTTTTCCCTACGGCACCGGCCCCACCCTGCTCGGCCTGGGGCTGCTCTGGGCGCTGCTATTGCCGCTGCTGCACGTGCTCGCGCGGCCGGCCCCGCAAGAGCCGCCACTGGTCACCGGAGACTGAGCATCCGTCCGGGCTTTAACACAGCCCGGGCTCACTGCCTTACACTGCGCGCCTATGACCACCATCCCCGTTACCTCCATCGCCGCCGAACCCGCCGTCAGTTGCTCCACCTGCGCCGCCTGTTGCTGCCAGCTGGAGGTCATGCTGATCACCGACACCGGGGTGCCCGAGCGTTTTATCGATACCGACGATTGGGGAGGGGAAGTCATGCGCCGCCTGGATGACGGCTGGTGCGCGGCGCTGGACCGCGACAGCATGCGTTGCAGCATCTATGAGCTGCGGCCGCTGATCTGTCGCGAGTTCGAGCTGGGCGAGGCCGATTGCTTGAGCGAACGCCGGGGAATTGCCACGGCGTATCGCTGATAGCGGCCTCAGAGCGGCATCGTGTAATGCAGCGCGTAGCTTTCGATACCGTCGTTGGGGGTCTTGATGCCGGCGTTGGAGTAGTGCGTGGCGCGGATGCCGACTTCATGGCCACCGGCGAAGCGCAGGCCGAAACCGATGCGGTCTTCGAACTGGAAGGATGACCCCAGCTTGTTGTCCTCGACCTGGGTATGGGCAAAGGCCGCTACCCCGATGCCGGCCTCGATGTAGGGCTTGACGCTAGCCCCGGCGAATTCGTAGACCAGCACCGGGGAGAACGACAGGCTGTGGTTGCTGGAGGTCTTGTCGCCATCCCAATAGGTGTAGGCGCCGCTCCAGTAACCCGTGAGACGGCCGACGTCACTTTGCAGCCAGCTCTTGTCCCAATCCCATTGCATACCCAGCCGATAGGCCTGGGTCGAATCGCCAGTTTGCCCCACGGAGAACTCGACTCCGGCCGCCTGCGCGGAAAAACTGTGCCCCAACAACCCGGCCGCAAGTGCAGCCAAACACAACAGTCGCTTCATCAGGAACATCCTTTTCGAACGGTTTTATATGGTGTTGTACAACCCTGTGGATAGGCTATAGAAGCCAGCGCGCATTCAGAAGTTCAGCGCCAGCGAAGGGATTTTTCACGATTTTTTCACAACTGCAAAGACAGGACTTCAGCAGATTCTTTCCACAACAGAGGCAGCACCCGGGCAAAGTGCGGGACATCGCCACTGGTCCAGAAACAGGTTTCCCGGGCTGGCCCCTGGGCGCGCAGATCGCCTTCGTCGAGCAGCCGCTGCAATTGCCGGGCAACCGCGGCGCCGGTATCGATCAGGCTGATGGGCCCGGGCAGCATCTGCGCCAGCAGCGGCTTGAGAAACGGATAATGGGTGCAGCCCAGGATAATGGTGTCGCAGCCGGCAGCCAGCAGAGGCTCGAGGTAGCCGTGCAACAGTTGGCGCAGAGCGGCACTGTGCAAGTCGCCATTCTCGATCATCTCCACCAGCCCCGGGCAGGGCTGCGTGACGACCTTCACATCAGTGGCGAAACGGTCGAGCAAGGCGGCGAACTTGGCACTCTGCAAGGTGCCGGTGGTGGCCAGCACCCCGACCACGCCGCTGCGGGTCGCGGCCGCCGCCGGCTTGACCGCAGGCTCCATGCCAACGATGGGCCAGTCCGGATAATCGCGGCGCAAGTCGGCAACTCCGGCCACGGTGGCGGTATTGCAGGCCAGGACCAGGGCCTTGGCGCCCTGTTCACGAAAGAACCGGGCCATCAGGCTGCAACGCTGGCGAATGAACTCCGGGGTCTTTTCGCCATAGGGAATATGCCCGCAGTCGCCGAAATACAGCAGCGACTCGTGGGGCAGCAACTGTTGTATTTCCGCCAGCACCGAGAGGCCGCCGACGCCGGAGTCGAACACCCCGATCGGCGCTTCACTCACGATGGGTACCACAGACGCTGCACCCCGGATCGCGCTTGACCCGCAACTCGCGAAAGCGCGTGCCCAGGGCATCGATCAACAACAACCGGCCCACCAGCGGCTCGCCAAACCCGGCCAGCAGTTTCAGGGCTTCCAGGGCCTGCAGGCTGCCCACGGTGCCCACCAGCGGGCCGAGCACCCCGGCTTCGCTGCAGGTCAGTTCGGCTTCGCTGCCATGCCCGTATAGACAGTGGTAGCAAGGGCTTTCCGGGCGCCGCGGGTCGAAGACCGACAATTGCCCTTCCAGGCGGATCGCCGCACCGCTGACCAGGGGCTTGCCGGCCGCCACGCAAGCGGCGTTCACCGCCTCGCGGGTACTGAAGTTGTCGGAGCAATCGAGCACCAGGTCCACCGCCGCCACAGCAGCGGCCAGGGTATCGACATCCAGCGCCTGGCGATGGGGCACCAGGCGGACCTCCGGGTTGAGGGCAGACAGGCGACTGATGGCCGAGTCCACCTTGCTGACCCCGACGCTGTGGCTGTCGTGGATGATCTGCCGTTGCAGGTTGGTCAGGTCCACGCTGTCGAAGTCGGCCAGGTGCAGCTCACCAACCCCCGCCGCCGCCAGGTACAAGGCTGCGGGAGCACCGAGACCGCCGAGGCCGACGATCAGCACGCGGCTTTCCTTGAGGCGCAGCTGGCCGTCGATATCGACATGCTGCAACAGAATCTGTCGGCTATAGCGCAACAGCTCCTGGTCGGTCAGCACGGCCGGCACCCCAGGCTGATGCGCTCATGCCCACCCAGGTCGACCCGGCTGTGGACTTCGATGAAACCCTGGGCAGCCAGCAACTCGCGGACCGCCGCGGCCTGATCGTAACCGTGCTCCAGCATCAGCCAGCCACCGGCCTCCAGGTGCTGCGGCGCCTGGGCGACGATCAGGCGCAGGTCATCCAGACCATCCTTGCCCGCCACCAGGGCACTTTCCGGCTCGAAGCGCACGTCGCCGGCCACCAGATGGGGGTCGGCTTCGGCAATGTAGGGCGGGTTGCTGATGATCAGATCAAAGCGCCGGGACTCAATGGAGCTGAACCAGTGGCTGCTGAGCACGCTGACGTTGTCCAGTTGCAGGCGCTGGCGGTTGCGTTCGGCCAGGGCCACGGCTTCCAGTACCCGGTCCACCGCCGTGACCTGCCAGGCCGGGCGCTCGCTGGCCAGGGCCAGGGCGATGGCACCACTGCCGGTGCCCAGGTCAAGGACCGTGGCTGGGATCGCGGGCAACAGTTCCAGCGCCGCTTCCACCAGTAGTTCGGTGTCGGGGCGCGGGATCAGGGTGTGGGGCGCCACCTCCAGGTCGAGCTTCCAGAAGCCCTGCTGGCCAAGGATATAGGCCACCGGCTCGCCGGAGCGGCGTCGCTGCAGGTAGTCGGTGAACACCAGGGCCGCCTCGCTGGGCACGATGCGCTCCGGCCAGGTGTGGAGAAAGCTGCGGGGCTTGCCCAGGGCCGCGGCCAGGAGCAGCTCGGCATCCAGGCGCGGGGTCGGCGAGTCGGGCAGTTGGGCTGCGCGCAGCAGGCTGGCGATGATGGTCATTTACTCACCCAATGCCGCAAGTTGATCGGCCTGATATTCAGCCAGCAACGGCTCGATGACGGCTTCCACGCCCCCGGCGAGGATTTCGTCCAGGGAATACAGGGTCAGGTTGATGCGGTGATCGGTGACCCGGCCCTGGGGGAAGTTGTAAGTGCGGATGCGCTCGGAGCGATCCCCCGAGCCCACCAGCAGCTTGCGCTCGCTGGCAATGGCATTGGCCGCGGCGCTGGTCTGCTGGTCGTTGAGCTTGGCCGACAGCCAGGACATGGCCCGCGCCCGGTTCTTGTGCTGGGAACGCTCTTCCTGGCACTCCACCACGATCCCCGAAGGGATGTGGGTGATGCGGATCGCCGAGTCGGTCTTGTTCACGTGCTGGCCACCGGCGCCGGAGGAGCGATAGGTGTCGATGCGCAGGTCCGCCGGGTTGATCTCGATGGCTTCCTGTTCATCCGGCTCGGGCAGTACTGCCACGGTGCAGGCCGAAGTGTGGATGCGGCCCTGGGATTCGGTGGCCGGCACTCGCTGCACGCGGTGCGCGCCGGATTCGAACTTGAGCTTGCCGTAGACGCTCTCGCCTTCGACCCGGGCAATGACTTCCTTGTAGCCGCCGTGCTCACCCTCGTTTTCCGAGAGGATCTCCAGCCGCCAGCCACGCCGCTCGGCGTAACGGGAATACATGCGGAACAGGTCGCCGGAGAAGATCGCCGCCTCGTCGCCGCCGGTGCCGGCACGGATTTCCAGGAACACGTTGCGCCCGTCGTTGGGGTCCTTGGGCAGCAGCATGCGCTGCAGGCTGCTTTCCAGTTCGGCCAGTTGTTCCTTGGCCTCGCGCACTTCCTCGGCGGCCATTTCCCGCAGGTCCGGGTCGTTGTCCTTGAGCAGCGCCTGGGCGCCTTCAAGGTCCGCCTGGACCTTGAGCACCTGTTTATAAGTAGCCACGATCGGCTCGACTTCCGCGTATTCCTTGGAGTAGGCGCGGAACTTGGCCTGATCGGAAATGACCTCAGCATCGCCGAGCAAGGCGGTCAGTTCCTCGAAACGATCCTGGAGAATGTCCAGCTTACTGAGCAGTGACGCTTTCATTACGGGGTTTTATCCGATGAGCCCTCACCGAGGGCAAAGAGTTCTTGGGCCATGGCCAGCGCATCGAGGCGGCCTTCGGCGGAGAGCTTTTTCAACTGCACGCTCGGCGCGTGCAACAGTTTATTGGTCAGGCCGCGGGCCAACTGGGCCAGCACGTCCTCGGCGCCGCTGCCGTTGGCCAGCATGCGCAGGGCTTTCTGCAGTTCTTCATCGCGCAGGCGTTCGCTCTGCTGACGATAGGCCTTGAGCACATCCACCGCCGCCAGTTCCCGCAGGCGCACCATGAAATCCTCGGCGCCGATGTTCACCAATTCCTCGGCGGCCTGGGCCGCGCCCTGGCGGCTCTTGAGGTTTTCTGCCACCACTTCGTGCAAGTCGTCGACGGTATAGAGGTAAACGTCGTCCAACTCGCCGACTTCTGGCTCGATATCCCGGGGAACGGCGATGTCCACCATGAAAATCGGCTTGTGCTTGCGCAGCTTCAAGGCACTTTCCACTGCGCCCTTGCCGAGGATCGGCAACTGGCTGGCGGTGGAACTGATGACGATGTCGCTGTGCACCAGTTCCTGGGGAATATCCGAGAGCAGCACGGCGTGGGCACCGAATTGCTCCGCCAGGAGGCTGGCGCGCTCCAGGGTACGGTTGGCCACCACGATACGCTTGACTCCCAGGTCGTGCAGGTGCCGGGCCACCAGGGTGATGGTCTCCCCGGCGCCGATCAGCAGGGCCTGACTGCGTTGCAGGTCGCTGAAAATCTGTTTCGCCAGGCTCACCGCGGCGAAGGCCACGGACACCGGGTTCTCACCGATGGCGGTGTCGGTGCGCACCTGCTTGGCGGCGCTGAATGTGGCCTGGAACAGCCGGCCCAGCAGCGGCCCGACGGTGCCGGCCTCGCGGGCCACGGCGTAGGCGGACTTCATCTGCCCGAGAATCTGCGGCTCGCCCAGTACCAGCGAATCCAGCCCCGACGCCACCCGCATCATGTGACGAACTGCCGCATCGTCCTCATGCACGTAGGCACTGGCGCGCAGCTCGTCTAGGCTCAAATGGTGATATTCCGCCAGCCAGCGCAGCACCACATCCGCAGAAAGATGATCCTGTTCTATATAGAGCTCACTGCGATTGCAGGTGGAGAGGATCGCAGCTTCGCGGCTGTCGGTGAGTCGGCAGAGCTGCTGCAAGGCCTCAACCAACTGCTCAGGGGTAAAGGCCACGCGCTCGCGGACGTCTACAGAAGCAGTCTTGTGGTTAATACCGAGTGCAAGGAAGGCCATTCAAGGTCGCTGATGATGTCGAGAAGCCGGCAATTGTCCTACTTCGCCCGACTCAGAACAACTACCGCCGACTATTGTCCTAGTTTTGTGCCAAAACTCGCCGAGCGAAGATCAGGCAAGGCGAAAACAGGCGAGGAAGCGGAGTTTAGGGGCCTAAATGAGCATTCCGAGCCTGTTTCTGCGTAGCGCCAGGGCCGCCCAGCGCGCAGCATGGTCGAAGCGCAGGCAGTTTTCGCGCAGAAACTAATAGACTGCCTCTGTTCTGGCATCCCGTTGAGTCTCGGTTATGTTTGGCCGAAGGCTTGTGTCATGATGATCCGACCGCAGGTTAGTCGCCCTCTTCCTATATGAATAGATCTTCCGCGTTGCTCCTCGCCTTTGTCTTCCTCAGCGGTTGCCAATCTCTGGCACCCGTTTCATCGGACGCTACGTCGCCGGTGGAAGACAGCACCTCCGCCCCTGAAAAGCCCAAGGTCTATTCCTCGTTCAGCGAAGACACCGTCTTCAGCCTGCTGAGCGCTGAACTCGCGGGCCAGCGCAATCGTTTCGACATTGCCCTGGACAACTACGTGACCCAGGCCATCAACACCCAGGATCCGGGCATCTCCGAGCGGGCCTTTCGCATCGCCGAGTACCTGGGCGCCGACCAGGCTGCCCTGGACACATCGCTGATCTGGGCGAAAAACGCCCCCGACGACCTGGAAGCGCAGCGAGCCGCCGCGATCCAGCTGGCCCGGGCCGGGCGCTATGACGACTCGATGGTCTATATGGAGAAGGTCCTGCAAGGCAAGGGCGATACCCACTTCGACTTTCTTGCCCTGTCCGCAGCCGATACCGACCAGGACACGCGCAACGGCCTGATGAAAAGCTTCGACCGGCTGCTGCAGAAACACCCGCACAACAGCCAGTTGATTTTCGGCAAGGCCTTGCTCATGCAACAGGACGGCGACGCCAAGGAAGCCCTGGCCCTGCTGGAACAGAACCCACCGGAAGACGGTGAAGTTGCGCCATTGCTGCTGCGCGCCCGCCTGCTGCAAAGCCTGAACCGGGGTAAAGAAGCCCTGCCGCTGCTGGAAAAAAGCATCCGCAAGTACCCGGACGACAAGCGCCTGCGCCTGACCTACGCCCGCATGCTGGTGGAGCAGGACCGCATGGAGGATGCCAAGACCCAGTTCTCCAGTCTGGTCCAGCAATATCCGGAAGATGACGAACTGCGCTATTCACTGGCACTCGTCTGCCTGGAGGCCAAGGCCTGGGAAGAAGCCAAGGGCTACCTGGAAGACCTGATTGCCCGTGAAAGCCACGAAGACTCCGCGCACCTGAACCTGGGCCGGATTGCCGAAGAGCTCAACGACCCGCAAGGGGCCTTGATCGAATACGGCCAGGTCGGCCCGGGCAATGACTACCTGCCCGCACAGTTGCGCCAGGCCGATATCCTGATGAACAACGGCCGCACCGACGAGGCGCAAAAACGCCTGGTGGCGGCCCGCGACGCCCAACCCGACTACGCCATCCAGCTGTACCTGATCGAAGTCGAGACCCTGTCGGCGAACAACCAGGGCGAGCGCGCCTGGAAAGTCATCCAGCAGGCCCTGCAGCAATACCCCGACGACATGAACCTGCTGTACACCCGCGCCATGCAGGCGGAAAAACGCAATGACCTGGCGCAGATGGAAAAGGATCTGCGCCTGATCATCCAGCGCGAACCGGACAATGCCATGGCATTGAACGCCCTGGGCTACACCTTGTCTGACCGCACTACACGCTATGCCGAAGCCAAGACCCTGATCGAGCAAGCCCACCAGCTGACTCCGGAAGACCCGGCCGTCCTCGACAGCCTGGGCTGGGTGAATTTCCGCCTGGGCAACCTGGACGAAGCCGAACGCCTGCTGCGCCAGGCCCTGGAACGCTTCCCCGATCAGGAAGTGGCGGCGCACCTGGGTGAAGTGCTGTGGAACAACGGCAAGCAGCGCGAGGCCAAGCAGATCTGGAGCAAGTTCCTCAAGGATCAGCCCGACAGCCCCGTGCTACGCGGCACCATCAAACGCCTGACCGGATCAGAGACTCTTTAAGACCATGTTTTTGCGCCACTTTATCGTTTTCAGCTTTATCGCCCTGCTGGCCGGCTGCGCCGGCTTCGGTGCCCGCGAGTCCGTCCAGGGCCAGGGCAACCCTGCGCAATGGCGCTTGCACAAGGATCAACTGACCGGCCTCGACGGCTGGCAGATCAACGGCAAGATCGGCATTCGTGCCCCCAAGGACTCCGGCAGCGGCACGCTGTTCTGGCTGCAACGCCAGGACTACTACGACATCCGCCTGTCAGGCCCGCTGGGCCGTGGCGCCGCACGACTCACCGGTCGTCCCGGCCAGGTCAGCCTGGAAGTGGCCAACCAGGGTCGCTATGAATCCGCAAGCCCGGAAACCATGCTGGAAGAACAGCTGGGCTGGAAGCTGCCGGTCTCGCACCTGGCCTGGTGGGTTCGCGGCCTGCCCGCGCCCGACAGCAAAAGCCGCCTGACCCTGGACGGCGACAGCCATCTGGCGAGCCTGGAGCAAGATGGCTGGCAGGTGGAATACAGCAGCTACTCGCAGCAGAACGGCTATTGGCTGCCCGAGCGGATCAAACTGCACGGCAGCGACCTTGACGTCACCCTGGTGATCAAGGAATGGCTGCCGCGCAAGCTGGGGCAATGAAATGTCCATGGAAAAACTGACCCTGCCCTCCCCGGCCAAACTCAATCTGATGCTGCACATCCTCGGTCGCCGTGAAGATGGCTATCACGAGCTGCAGACCCTGTTCCAGTTTCTCGACTACGGCGATGAAATCACTTTCGCCCTGCGCGATGACGGCGTGATTCGCCTGCACACCGCGTTCGAAGGCGTGCCCCACGACAGCAACCTGATCGTCAAGGCGGCGAAGAAACTCCAGGAACAATCGGGCTGCACCCAGGGTATCGACATCTGGATCGACAAGGTCCTGCCCATGGGCGGCGGCATCGGCGGCGGCAGTTCGAATGCCGCCACCACCCTGCTGGGCCTCAATCACTTGTGGCAACTGGGCTGGGACGAAGACCGACTGGCCGCACTGGGGCTGACCCTGGGCGCCGATGTTCCGGTTTTCGTCCACGGGCATGCTGCCTTCGCCGAAGGTGTGGGGGAAAAACTGACCCCTGAATATCCCGAAGAACCCTGGTATCTGGTACTGGTCCCGCAAGTGTCTGTTAGTACAGCAGAAATTTTTTCCGATCCTTTGTTGACACGGAACACCGCGCCCATTAAAGTGCGCCCCGTTCCCAAGGGAAACAGCAGAAACGACTGCCTTCCGGTAGTCGCAAGGCGTTATCCAGAAGTACGTAACGCATTGAATTTGCTAGGTAAATTTACCGAAGCAAAACTGACTGGAACTGGAAGTTGTGTGTTTGGGGGCTTCCCAAGCAAAGCTGAAGCTGATAAAGTCTCGGCCCTTCTTACAGAGACCCTTACAGGGTTTGTAGCCAAAGGAAGCAACGTTTCGATGTTGCATCGCAAGCTGCAAAGTCTGCTCTAAAGGAACCGAGTGCCAGGCATTCGAAGCAACAGATACAGGGGCGTCGCCAAGCGGTAAGGCAGCAGGTTTTGATCCTGCCATGCGTTGGTTCGAATCCAGCCGCCCCTGCCATTTTCCTATACTCATCCAGGTATACCCTCAGCCTTCAGGTACTGCGCGTGTCCAAGATGATGGTCTTTACGGGGAACGCTAACCCCGATCTGGCTCGGCGTGTCGTACGTCAGCTGCATATCCCTCTCGGTGACATCTCTGTTGGAAAATTTTCCGACGGCGAAATTACTGCCGAGATCAATGAAAATGTCCGCGGTAAAGACGTCTTCATTATTCAGCCGACTTGCGCTCCGACCAACGATAACCTGATGGAACTCGTGGTGATGGCCGACGCCTTCCGCCGTTCCTCAGCGACTCGTATCACTGCTGTTATTCCTTATTTTGGTTATGCCCGTCAGGATCGCCGTCCGCGTTCCGCACGTGTGGCTATCAGCGCGAAAGTCGTCGCTGACATGCTCACCGTAGTCGGCATCGACCGTGTTCTCACGGTTGATCTGCATGCTGACCAGATTCAGGGCTTCTTCGATATTCCGGTAGATAACATCTACGGCTCCCCGGTTCTGGTGGATGACATCGAAGATCAGCGTTTCGAAAACCTGATGATCGTGTCCCCGGACATTGGCGGCGTCGTGCGTGCACGTGCCGTGGCCAAGTCCCTGGGCGTTGATCTCGGGATCATCGACAAGCGTCGTGAGAAAGCCAATCACTCCGAAGTGATGCATATCATCGGCGACGTCGAAGGACGCACCTGCATTCTGGTCGATGACATGGTCGATACCGCCGGCACCCTGTGCCACGCGGCCAAGGCCCTGAAAGAGCATGGCGCAGCCAAGGTCTTTGCCTACTGCACACACCCTGTGCTGTCGGGTCGGGCCATCGAGAACATTGAAAATTCCGTGCTGGACGAGCTGGTGGTGACCAACACCATCCCGCTGTCCGCTGCAGCACAAGCCTGTGCGCGTATCCGTCAACTGGATATCGCACCGGTAGTTGCCGAGGCGGTTCGCCGTATCAGCAACGAAGAATCGATCAGCGCGATGTTCCGCTAGGGCCCGTCCCTGGCAGAACATCCCGATGACGAAAAGCGCCCCGTCCCAACCTGTGTTGGGACGGGGCTTTTTTGCCCATATCGCCTTTAGCGCTGGTCGCAAACGCTGGGGCGAGTGTGGTTATTTTGGAGATACAACATGAACGATTTTACTCTGAATGCTGAAGTGCGTTCCGACCTGGGGAAAGGTGCGAGCCGCCGCCTGCGTCGTCTCGCAAGCCTGGTTCCAGCTGTAGTTTACGGTGGCGACAAAGCCCCTGAATCCATCAGCATGCTGGCCAAAGAAGTTGCCAAGCTGCTGGAAAACGAAGCTGCCTACAGCCACATCATCGAACTGAACGTTGGTGGCACCAAGCAGAACGTCGTGATCAAGGCCCTGCAACGTCACCCGGCCAAAGGCCACGTGATGCACGCTGACTTCGTTCGCGTGGTTGCTGGTCAGAAACTGACCGCCATCGTTCCAGTGCACTTCATCAACGAAGCTGCTCCGGTCAAGAAAGGCGGCGAGATCTCGCACGTAATCGCGGAAATCGAAGTTTCCTGCCTGCCCAAAGACCTGCCTGAGTTCATCGAAGTCGACCTGGCTGACGCTGAAATCGGCACCATTGTTCACCTGTCCGACATCAAGGCCCCTAAAGGCGTTGAATTCGTGGCCCTGGCACACGGCAACGACCTGGCAGTAGCCAACGTCCACGCTCCACGTGTTGCTCCAGAAGCTGCAGAAGGCGCTGCAGAGTAATTCACTCTGACGCGGGAGTTAAGCGGAGTACATCGCGGACTGGAACGTAGCGAGAAAGCGGGCGAGAACGCGAAGTTTGCCGCAAGGCAACCCAGCTCTTGTCGTCCACTTTCGCCGTAGCACCGGTTGCGGCGATGTCATCCACCACTCCAAAGAAGGGCCCCTATCGTGACTGCCATCAAACTGATCGTTGGCCTGGGTAATCCAGGCACCGAATACGAACAGACCCGGCATAACGCAGGGGCCCTTTTTGTTGAGCGCATCGCCGAAAAACAAGGGATCAACCTTGTCGCCGATCGCAAATATTTCGGCCTGACCGGGCGCTTCAGTCACCAGGGTCAGGACATTCGTCTGTTGATTCCCACCACCTACATGAACCGCAGCGGCCAGGCCGTGGCGGCGCTTGCCGGCTTCTTCCGCATCAAGCCGGAAGAGATCCTGGTGGCCCACGACGAACTCGACTTGCCGCCAGGCGTCGCCAAGCTCAAGACCGGCGGCGGCCATGGCGGGCACAACGGACTGCGGGACATCATCGCGCAGCTCGGTAATCAGAATACCTTTCACCGCCTGCGGCTCGGCATCGGCCATCCGGGCGTTGCCAGTATGGTTTCAAACTTTGTCCTGGGTCGTGCGCCACGCGCCGAACAGGAAAAACTCGATGCCAGCATCGATTTTGCCCTCGGCGTGCTGCCGGATATCTTCGCCGGTGAATGGAACCGCGCGATGAAAAACCTGCACAGCCAGAAGGCCTGACTCTACTCCTCGGGGAATACACCATGGGATTCAATTGCGGCATCGTCGGCCTGCCTAACGTCGGCAAGTCCACCCTGTTCAACGCCCTGACCAAATCCGGGATCGCGGCCGAGAACTTCCCCTTCTGCACCATCGAGCCCAACAGCGGTATCGTGCCGATGCCCGACCCGCGCCTGGACGCCCTGGCCGCCATCGTCGTGCCCGAGCGCGTGCTGCCCACCACCATGGAGTTCGTCGACATCGCCGGCCTGGTGGCCGGTGCTTCGAAAGGTGAAGGCCTGGGCAACAAGTTCCTGGCCAACATCCGCGAAACCGACGCCATCGCCCATGTGGTCCGCTGCTTCGAAGACGACAACGTGATCCACGTGTCCAACAGCGTCGATCCCAAGCGCGACATCGAAATCATCGACCTGGAACTGATCTTCGCCGACCTCGACAGCTGCGAAAAACAGTTGCAGAAAGTCGCCCGCAACGCCAAGGGCGGTGACAAGGATGCCGTGGCCCAGAAAGCCCTGCTGGAGCAGTTGATCGCCCACTTCACCGAAGGCAAGCCGGCCCGCAGCCTGATGAAGGACATGAGCAGCGATGAGAAGCTGATCATCCGTGGCTTCCACCTGCTGACCACCAAGCCGGTGATGTACATCGCCAACGTTGCCGAAGACGGCTTCGAGAACAACCCCCTGCTGGACGTGGTCAAGGCCATTGCCGAGGAAGAAGGCGCGATCGTGGTGCCGGTGTGCAACAAGATCGAGGCGGAAATCGCCGAGCTCGATGACGGCGAAGAAAAGGACATGTTCCTCGAGGCCCTGGGCCTGGAAGAGCCCGGCCTGAATCGGGTGATCCGCGCCGGCTACGAAATGCTCAACCTGCAGACCTACTTCACCGCAGGTGTGAAGGAAGTTCGCGCCTGGACCGTGCGTGTCGGTGCTACCGCGCCCCAAGCGGCCGCGGTGATCCACACCGACTTCGAGAAAGGCTTCATCCGTGCCGAAGTCATCGCCTACAACGACTTCATCCAGTTCAAGGGTGAAGCCGGTGCCAAGGAAGCCGGTAAATGGCGCCTGGAAGGCAAGGAATACATCGTCAAGGACGGCGACGTGATGCACTTCCGCTTCAACGTGTGATCCCCTTCAGCCCCATTGCCTGGCAATGGGGCTGATTCCCCCGCTACATCCAGCGGCCTCAGAAGTAAGTGGTTGCCCCCGCAAAGAACGCCCGCCCGGGCACGTAGAAGTTGGTCGATCCATCCCGCAGGTCTTTATCCAGCAGGTTCTGCACGCCGCCATTCAGGGTCAGCCACTTGGTCAGCGCCAGGTTCGCCGTCAGGTCGTAGGTGGTGTAGGACTGCACGAAATCATTGCCCAGGCCCCGCTGCTTGCCGACGTGCTGAGCCGAAAGCTCGGTGCTCAGACGGTCGGTGACCTGCCAGTCCAGCGCACTGAATGCCGACAGTTTGGGCGAGCTGATCAAATCCTCGCCGGTGGACAGGTTCTTGCTTTCCAGCATGTAGGTGGCGTTGGTGCGCCACGTCACGGAGTCGCCCAGCGGCACCCGGGCGGTGCCTTCCCAGCCACGGGTGCGGGCCTTGTCGACGTTTTCCAGCATGGTCCACCAGCGGCCCTGGTACTGGCCCAACGGGCCGTATTCGATCTTGTCGGTGAAATCGGTGTGGAAGTAGGTCAGGCCCGCTTCCCAGCCATCGTGGTCGAACGAAAGGCCGATTTCCTTGTTGGTGCTGGTTTCCGGTGTCAGGTTCGGATTGCCCGCCATCCAGCAACTACCAGTGACATAGCCCAACGGCCGCAACGAACCACAGCCCCGGCCTGCGGATTCGGTAGCCGCCCCCGCACTGCCCTCCTTCAGGCTTGGCGCACGAAAACCCTTGGAAACACCGCCACGCACGGTCCAGTCCGGGTGCGGGTGATAGACCACATACGCCCGCGGGCTGTTGTGGTTACCGTACTTGTCGCTGTGGTCGAAGCGGTTGCCCAGGGTCAGGGACAGGTTGTCCAGCAGGAACAGTTCATCCTCGATAAAGGCCGCCGAGTAATCGCCCTTCAAGGTCGAGCCACTGACCGGCGCGCCCTGATAATCCACAGGTACCGTGCCCAGGGTATCGGTGTTGGTCAGCTCTTCACGCTTCCATTGCCCGCCCAGCGTCAGGCGCTGGTCCAACAGCAATTGGAAGGGAATATTCAGGCTGCCCTCGACGATCTTCTCTTCCGAGTTGGCTTTGCCCAGGTCAAGGTCGTTGCGGTACTTGTTCAGGTAGGCATCGAGCTTCGAGGTACCAAAGCTCCAGTCACCGGTGTGGGACAGGATGTAGCTGTCGCGAGTCAGTCGGCTGGGGCCAAAGGCGCCACCAATGGTCTCGTCCCAATCACCAAAGGTCTTCTTTGATGCCCAGGAATGCTCAACGCCATGCACCGCCTCGAAGGACAGGCTCTGCTCCTGGTTGATCTGCCAGTCCAGCAGTGCATTCACGCTCTGATCCTTGGAGCCGCCCGCGCCATCGTCGTACATGAAATCGCCCTGGGCATCGCGCCGCGCCTCTACCTCATCCGCAGCCCGACGCGTGACGTTGGCCCCCAGGCGCAGCCCCAGGGACTCCGTCAGCGGACCTGCCGCATTCACGCTGTACTGAGTGGTCTGGCCGCGGTCGGAATCCTTGGGCACGGTGATATTGGTGCTGGCCGAGCCGGTCCAGGTCCGCGAGACCTTGCGGGTGATGATATTGATCACCCCGCCCATGGCGTCCGAACCATACAGCGACGACATAGGCCCGCGGACGATCTCGATGCGCTCGATCATGTTCGGCGAGATCCAGTTCAGGTCCTGGCGCGCCAGGTCGCGGCGATAACTCAGGTCCGCGGAACTGCCGACCCGCTTGCCATCCACCAGGATCAGCGTGTACTTGTCGTCCAGCCCCCGCAGCTTGATCTTCGACTGCTCGCCCACCGGGCCGAAACCACCGGTCACCCCCGGCACCCGGCGCAGCAGGGTATTGAGGTCATAGACCGGCTGGCGCTCGATTTCCTCGCGGGTGACGACGCTGACACTGGCCGGGGCATCCTTGAGATCCGTGGCGCCGCCAGTAGCCGTGACAAAGGCGGTATCCAGTTCCAACGATGCAGGCTTGGCCTCTTCAACCGCATCGCCGGCCTGCGCCAGCGGGGCCAGCAGGCCGACACCGGCGCTGAGCAGAAGCGAATTGAACAGGCAGGAGCTGACTTTCATTACAAACGATCCTTGTCGATTCAATGCACCCGGATGGTGCATCAAGGGAGAGAGGGATCGGAGTGTAATGCTAATGAATATCATTTATAAATAGGAATGTTTCCGCACTGTTACATTACGGCTTGCCGCCCGTTGCAGGCAGCGCCCTGAAACGGCCCACTGCATGCGGGTCGCTTCAGGGTCGTGGGCTCAGCAGATTTCTTCGTAAGGCAGGCCCACATAGTTCTCGGCAATGTTCACCAGGCCAGCGTGGGAGTTGAGGAAATATTCGCGATCGGCCTGCTGCATCTTGTGGTCCCAGGCATCCTGCCGGTCGCCGAAATCGTGCAGCAGATTGGTCATGAACCAGCTGAAGCGTTCGCCCTTCCACACCCGGCGCAAGGCCAGTTCGGAATACTTTTCCAGCAGCTCGGTACGCCCTTCGCGGTAGACCTTGACCAGGATCCGGTACAGGTAGCACACATCGGAGGCCGCCAGGTTCAGGCCCTTGGCACCGGTAGGCGGAACGATATGGGCCGCGTCCCCCACCAGGAACAGCTTGCCGTACTGCATGGGCTCCACCACATAGCTGCGCAGCGGCGCGATGCTTTTCTCCAGCGCTGGCCCGGTCACCAGGTCAGCCGCCACCTCTTCTGGCAGACGGGCCTTGAGCTCGTTCCAGAAGCGCTCGTCGGACCAGTCCTCGACCTTGTCGCTCAGCGGCACTTGCAGGTAGTAGCGGCTGCGGGTCAGGGAGCGCTGGCTGCACAGCACGAAACCACGTTCATGCTGCCCATAGATCAGTTCGTGATTGACCGGTGGGGTATCGGACAGCAGCCCCAGCCAGCCGAAGGGGTATTCGCGCTCGTAGTGGGTCAGCACGTCTTCGGGAATGCTCTTGCGCGCCACGCCATGAAAACCGTCGCAGCCGGCAATGTAATCGCAGTCGATGCGCTGCAGCTGGCCGTCTTTTTCATAGGTGATATAGGGCTGCGCGCCCTTCATGTCATGGGGCTGCACCTTGTCCGCCGAATAGATGATCGGCGCTGCGCAGGCAGCGCGGGCCTCCATCAGGTCGCGGGTGACTTCGGTCTGGCCATAGACCATCACCGTCTTGCCGCCGGTCAGGGCCTTGAGGTCGATACGCACGCGCTTGCCGCCCATCAGCAGCTCCACCCCTTCATGGACCAGGCCTTCAGCGTCCATGCGGCGGGCCACACCGGCCTCGCGCAGCATGTCCACGGTGCCCTGCTCCAGCACACCGGCACGGATGCGGCCCAGCACGTAGTCCGGGGTCTGGCGCTCGACAATCACGGTGTCGATGCCGGCCTTGTGCAGCAGTTGGCCCAGCAGAAGGCCGGAAGGTCCGGCGCCGATAATCGCAACCTGAGTTTTCATTGTTGTCGTCTCATAAGGGCATTCCAGTCACCGTGCAGGCGAAATCCGGAATTTATGGTTATTGTTGTACCTCTGCATTTTTGCCGACAAAAATCGCAAAAAATGGTGATTAACCGCCGTAAAAATGCACTTTTGAAAACAGCGTTCGATTATCGAGCATTCCAATCCCTCACCCCCAGGGCCGCGCCCGATGAAAGCCAGTCGCTCCAGCATCCCCGTATTCAAACTCTACGGCGAAAACCAGGCCTGGCCGACTCCGGACCTGTTGCACTGTGAATCCATCCCCAAGCGCAGCAGCCTGCACCACTGGGAGATCAAGCCGCACCGCCACGCCGACCTGTATCAACTGCTCTATGTGCAAAGCGGACAGGCCCTGGTGGAAGTCGAAGGGCGCCGCGAGGACGTGCGCGAAGCAACCATCCAGGTGGTGCCGCCGCTGATGGTCCACGGCTTTCAGTTTTCCGAGAACATCGAGGGCTACGTGCTGACCCTGGGTGCGCCGCTGGTGGCCCAACTGGAAAGCCAGCTGGGGGCGCCGCTGGCGGTCCTGGCCGCGGCCGGGCGCTACCCGGTGGGCCGTGACCGGCAGCGCCTCAACAGCCTGTTCAAGACCTTGCTGGAGGAATACGAAGGCAGCGCCTCGGCGCGGGACCTGCTGCTGCATTCGCTGGTCAACGTACTGCTGGTGTGGATCAGCCGCCGACGCCAGCAGAACGTGACGCCCAGCAACCGCAGCGAGCGCAACCAGCAACTGTTGGGGCACTTCATCAAGCTGGTGGAGCAGCATTACCAGGAGCACCCGACGGTGGAAGCCCTGGCCCATCGCATCGGCCTGTCCAGCGTGCACCTCAATACCCTGTGCCGGGAACTGGCCGGGCAGACCGCGCTGCAGATCATCCACCAGCGCCTGATGCTGGAGGCCAAGCGCAACCTGATCTACACCAACATCAGCATCAGCCAGCTCTCGGACAACCTGGGCTTCAGCGACCCCACCTACTTTTCCCGCTTCTTCAAGCGCCTCGGCGGCCAGACACCCAACGCCTTTCGCCAAGGCACCGGGCACACCCGCCAGGGCGGCTGAAGCCCAGGCAAAAAAAAGCCCGGGGCCAGTACCCCGGGCGTTCTATCGCCAGCACGCCTCAAGCCATCAGGCTTTGCGGGTACGCGGCAGGAAGATCGCCAGCACCCCGAACAGCGGCAGGAACGAGCACAGGTAGTACACATACTCGATGCCATGAATGTCCGCCAGGTGCCCCAGCAGCGCCGCACCGATCCCGCCAAAACCGAACATCAGGCCGAAGAACACCCCGGCGATCATGCCAACGTTGCCCGGCACCAGTTCCTGGGCGTACACCACGATGGCGGAGAATGCCGAGGCCAGGATAAAACCGATCACCACGCTCAGGACGCTGGTCCAGAACAGGTCGACATGGGTCAGCAACAGAGTGAACGGCGCCACCCCGAGGATCGAGAACCAGATCACTGCCTTGCGCCCGATCTTGTCGCCGATCGGGCCGCCGAAGAAGGTTCCCGCCGCCACGGCTCCCAGGAACAGGAACAGATGCAGTTGCGAGCTGGCCACCGACAGGTCGAATTTCTCGATCAGGTAGAAGGTGAAGTAGCTGGTGAAGCTGGCCATGTAGAAATACTTGGAAAACACCAGCAGCCCGAGGACCACCAGGGCGCTGATCACCCGGTTCCTGGACAGGCCGTGAGTCGCCGCCTGGCCCTGCTTGAGCTTGTACAGGCGCAGGTGGTTGGCATACCAGCGGCTGATGGCGTACAGCACCACCAGGGCAAACAGCGCGAACAGGCCGAACCAGGCCACATTGCCCTGGCCGTAGGGAATGATGATGGCCGCAGCCAGCAAGGGGCCGAAGGCGGTGCCGGCATTGCCGCCGACCTGAAAGCTCGACTGGGCCAGGCCATAGCGCCCGCCCGAGGCCAGCCGCGCGACCCGCGAAGCCTCCGGATGGAAGGTCGAGGAGCCAATGCCGATCAATGCTGCTGCCAGCAGGATCAAGGGAAAGCTGCCGACCTGGGACATCATCAGGATGCCAATCAGGGTGCAGATCATTCCCGCCGGCAGCAGGAATGGTTGAGGCCGGCGGTCGGTGTAGTAGCCGACCCAGGGCTGCAACAGCGACGCGGTCAGCTGGAAGGTCAGGGTAATCAGGCCGACCTGGGTGAAGGTCAGGCCGTAGCTGTCCTTGAGCATCGGGTAGATCGCCGGCAGCACTGCCTGGATCAAGTCGTTGATCAGGTGCGCCAGGGCCACCGCACCAATGATGCGCAGGACCAGGGGACTGCTTTGCGAAGCCGGGGAAGCCGTCGCGGCGACGCTCGGGGAGTTGCTGCTAGCCATAGGATTTTCCGTACAACGGGTGGGCGCACAGGGGCAGGTGCGTCAATGTGCCATTTTTCGGTGCAGTCGCGCCATCCCATTAGCTTGCTAACGAACCCCGATTCGCGCCTCGGGGAAATCCGCTTCCAGCTCGGCCTTGAGCCACTGGATAAACCATTCCACGTCCTCCGACCACTCGCTGGCCGGGGTCAGCACCCGGTAGCTTTCCAGCTGCACCTGGTCTTCCAGCACCCGCACCAGGGTGCCGGCCTTGAGCTCCTCGCGCACCAGCACTTCGTTGGCCAGGGCAATACCACCGCCGCTTTCAGCCACCGACAGCGCATGGTCGTTGTTCACGTAGATCAGGTCGGACGTGAGCTGGATATCCAGGCCATTGGCGGCGAACCACATGTTCCACCACTCGCCGTCATCGAAGTGGATCAATTCATGGCGGGCCAGGTCCGCCGGCTCGCGAATCGCCTCGATACTGGCCAGGTAGGCCGGGGTGCAGATGGGAAACACCCGGGGGCAGATCAGGCTGACCCGAGACTCGGCGTATTGCCCGTCCAGGCCGTAGGCGATCCCCAGGTCGCTGCTCTTGGCATCCACTTCGCTAAAGGTCGAGTTCGGCTCGATGGCGAACTTCAGGCCCGGGCGCACGTGGCGCAGCGCCTCCAGGCGCGGGGTCAGCCAGCGCTTGGCAAACCCCGGCACGACCATGATCCGCAGCCAGCGCTCGGCGGCCCTGGGCTGTACCTCGCGCCCGGCCTCGATGATCAGTTGCAGGGCGGCGGCGATCTTGCGGTGGTACTTCTCCCCCGCCGGGGTCAGGTTCACGCCGCGGGACGTGCGCTCGAACAGCTGCACCCCGAGCCAGTCCTCCAGCAGCTTCACGTGGCGGCCAATGGCCGGCTGGGTCACATGCAAGGCCCTTGAGGCTTCGACATAGCTGCCAAGACGGGCGGCGGCATCAAAAGCACGCACTGCATTCAACGGTGGCAAACGCTGCTCGACCATGATTTCGCCCGCCCCTTGCTATTAAATTTTTTAACAGCCGGTATGTTAAAATTGATGTTTCGCCCCCGCAACCCCTCACTGATAATCAGCCCCAGCAGAACCCGGTAAAACCCGCGCAAAGCCTGCAAAGACAAGCTTTCCACGCACCCGACACATTTCGATCCTGCCCAAGAAAAACAAGATCCATGGCCTGCACGACAGCTCATGGGGGAATCGGAGGTAAGGCATGAATGCCCTGCATGCGCTGCAAACGCTGGCGGTGTCCATCCGTTCAGTGCGCAAGGTCTACGGCGATCCACACAGCGGCCCGGTGGCCCTGAAGAACATCGACCTGGATATCCGCGACAACGAATTCTTCACCCTTCTCGGCCCCTCGGGCTGTGGCAAGACCACCCTCTTGCGGATGATCGCCGGGTTCGAGTTCCCGACCCAGGGCGAGATCCTTCTCTATGGCGAGAACATCGCCGACCGGCCGCCCTTCGAGCGCCCGGTGAACACGGTGTTCCAGCATTACGCACTGTTCCCCCACATGACCCTGGCCGAGAACCTGGCCTTCGGCCTGGAATCGCGCCCTATGGGCCAGGTATTGAGCAAGGCGCAGATCGCCGAGCGGGTGCGCGAGATGCTGGCCCTGGTGCAGATGGAGCGCTTTGCGGCGCGCAAGCCCAACCAGCTGTCCGGCGGCCAGCAGCAACGCATCGCCCTGGCCCGAGCCCTGGCCCCCCACCCCAAGGTACTGCTGCTGGACGAGCCGCTGTCGGCCCTGGACCTCAAGCTGCGCCAGGCCATGCGCGAAGAACTCAAGGCCATCCAGGCCAAGACCGGTATCACCTTCATCTTCGTCACCCACGACCAGGAAGAAGCCCTGACCCTGTCCGACCGCATCGCCGTGCTCTCCGAAGGCGAAGTGCAACAGGTGGGTCGCCCGGAAGAAATCTACGAGCAGCCGCGCAATCGCTTCGTCGCCGACTTCATCGGTGAAACCAACTTCATCCCGGCCACGGTCAGCCGTGTCGAAGCGGGCCTGGCCTGGTTCAGCGGGCCCGCCGGGCAGGCGCTGCCGGCGCAACCCTGCACCACCGCCAAGGTCGGACAGCAGGTCACCCTGTCGGTGCGCCCCGAGCGCTTGCACCTGCGTGGTGATGCCTCGCAAGGCGCCCTGGCGTGCCGCATCGAAGCGCTGATCTACCTGGGCACCGACCTGCAATACCAGGTCAGCCTCGGCGACGGCACACGCCTCACCGTGCGCACGCCCAACAGCCTCGAACACCACCCGCGCCTGAGCGTAGGCAGCAGCGCCGGGCTGCTGTTCGAACGCGGCAGCGCCAGCGTCCTGCTGGATTGACCACGAGGATTCGCCATGCACGCTTCTTCGATTTCCCAGCACCTGGAACGGCGCAAGGCCCTGCGCAGCTTTCTCGGGGTCAGCCCGGCCCTGGTGGCCATCGGCCTGTTCCTGATCGTGCCGATCCTTATCGTCATCGGCTATTCGTTGATGGAAGCCAACCCCTACGGCGGGGTGAACAAGGTCTTCAGCAGCGACGCCTACACCTCCCTGCTGTTCGAACGGCAACTGGACGACAGCCTGGCCTTCGCCGACTCCTACCTGCTGATCGCCCTGCGCTCGATCGGCATCGCCGGGCTGACCACCCTCATCACCTTGCTGATCGGTTTTCCGGTAGCGGTGTGGCTGGCCATGCAGCCAGTGCAGCGCCGGGGCTTGCTGATCTTCCTGATCACCGTGCCGTTCTGGGCCAACCTGCTGATCCGCACCTACGCCTGGATCCTGCTGCTGCGCAACACCGGGGTGATCAACAACAGCCTGATGGGCCTGGGGGTCATCCACGAGCCGTTGCAGTTGCTCTACACCGACGGTGCGGTGCTGCTGGGGCTGGTCTACACCTACGCGCCCTTCGTGGTGCTGCCGATCTACGCCACCCTGGAGAAAATGGACACCCGCCTGCTGGAAGCGGCCCAGGACCTCTACGCCGGACGCATTCGGACCCTGCGCAAGGTGGTGCTGCCCATTGCCAAGCCGGGAATTTTCGCCGGGGCGATCCTGACTTTCGTGCCCTGCCTGGGGGCGATGATCGCCCCGGAACTGCTGGGGGGCGGCACCCGGATGATGCTTGGCAACCTGATCTTCCGGCAGTTCAGCGATGCCCGTAACTGGCCCTTCGGCGCAGCCCTGTCGCTGGTGCTGATGGCTGCGGTGATGCTGGTACTGACCGTCTACGCCCTGCGCGCCCAGCGCCAGAAAACCCTTCAGGAGGGTGCATGATGATCCGCCTGTTCAAGCGCAACGGCCTCGGTGTCCAGGACTTTCCCGGCTTCGGCGGTTTCAGCTTCCTGTTCTACCTGTACCTCTACGCGCCGATCCTGGTGCTGGTGGTGTTCTCCTTCAACGCCAACCAGTCGGCCACGGTGTGGAGCGGCTTCAGCCTCGACTGGTACCGCGCGGCGTTCGCCAACCAGGCCCTGCGCCAGGCGGCAGGCAACAGCCTGCTGATCGCCGTGTGCGCCAGCATGGCGGCCACCGCCATCGCCACCCTGGCGGCCCTGGGCACCTCACGCGGGGCGAAGTTCAAGGGCCTGCAACTGTCCATGGGCGCCATCATGCTGCCCCTGGTGCTGCCGGAAATCGTCGTCGGCGTGGCCACCCTGGCGCTGTTCTCCACCCTGGGGCTGTCCCTGGGCTACGGCAACCTGATCATCGCCCACACGGTGTTCTGCATCCCCTTCGCCTATTTGCCGATCCGCGCCCGCCTCAACGACATGGACCTGTCCCTGGAACACGCCGCGGCGGACCTGTACGCCGGCCCCTGGCGCACCTTCCGCAAGGTGACCCTGCCGCTGCTGATGCCGGGGATCGTCTCCGGGCTGATGCTGGCCTTCATTGTCTCCCTGGATAACTTCGTGATCTCGATGATGGTGTCCCAGGCCGGCACCACCACCCTGCCGATCTTCATCTTCGGCCTGTTGCGCATGGGCGTGACACCCGACGTCAACGCCGTGTCGACGCTGATCCTCGGCGTCTCGGTGCTGTTCGTCAGCCTCTCTTATCTGCTGAGCAAGAAACACGCTTGAACCTTCCACTGACCTTGGGGAAATGACATGAGCAAGTTGATCGCAAGCCTGGGTACCTCGTTGTTGCTGAGCCTGCCACTGGCGGTGCAGGCCGCCGAGAAACTCAACGTCGTGAGCTGGAGCGGCTACTTTTCGCCGGAAATTCTCGCCAAGTTCCAGAAGCAGACCGGTATCGAGGTCACGGTGGACTCCTACGATTCCAACGAAACCCTGCTGGCCAAGCTGAAACAGGGCGGCACCGGTTATGACGTGGCGATCCCGTCCCACCAGTTCATCCCGATCCTGATCAAGGAGCAGTTGCTGGAGCGCTTCGACCCGGCCAAGCAGCCCTATTACGCCAGCGTGGTCGACAACCTGAAGAACCCGACCTGGGACCCGGAAGGCGCCTACTCGGTGCCCTTCATCTGGGGCACCACCAGCGTGGTGCTCAACGGCGAACGCTACAAAGGCCCGAGCGACAGTTACAAGGTGCTCTACGAGCCGCCAGCGGAGCTGCAGGGGCGGATCAACATGTTCGACTCGGTGAGCGAAGTGATCGACATGGCCAGCCTGTACCTGAACATTCCGCTGTGCAGCGAAGACCCCAAGCAGATGCAGCAGATCCTTGGCCTGCTCAAGGCGCAGAAGCCCTTCGTCAAGACCTACAGCTCCAAGGCCGGGGCGATCCGCGAGAACCTGGCGGCCGGGGAAATCGACATGTCGATGTTCTGGGGCGGATCGTCGATGCGCGCCCGGGAAATGAAGCCCGGCCTGAAGTACCTCTACCCGAAAGAGGGCGTGCTGGCCTGGGTGGACAACATGGTCATCCCCAAGGGCAGCAAGAACCCGGCAAACGCCAAGGCCTTCATCGCCTTCCTCAGCCAGCCTGAGAACGCCGCCATGACCCAGAACTTCCTCAAGCACCAGAGCCCGATCAAGGGCGTCGAACCCTTCCTCGACGCCGGGTTGAAGGATGCTCCCGAGCTGCACATTCCCGAGGGCACCAAGGTGGTCTTCAGCCAGACCTGCGGCGAAGGCGCGATCCGCCTTGCCGACCGCCTGTGGACCAACCTGATGCGCTGAGCTGCGTTGACTTCTGCCGCCCCGGCCTGGATGCCGGGGCGTTTCTAAAGCCGTTTGAAAGGCCCTCCTGCCATGATCGCCAAGCCCCCCAGCGAACTGGTCCTGCTCCAGGCCCATGAACTCGCCGAGCGTATCCGCCTGCGTCAGGTTTCCTGCCGGGAAGTGATGCAGACCTACCTTGCCCACATCGAGCACTACAACCCCCTGGTCAATGCCCTGGTCAGCCTGCAACCGGCCGAAGCCCTGCTGGCCGAGGCCGACCGGCGCGACGCCGAACTGGCCCGTGGCGAATATCGCGGCTGGATGCACGGCCTGCCCCACGCGATCAAGGACCTGTCCCTGACCCACGGCATCCGCACCACCCTGGGTTCGCCGCTGTACCGGGATTTCATCCCAGAGCGCGACGGCATCATGGTGGAACGGATCAAGGCCGCCGGGGCGATCCTGATCGGCAAGAGCAACACCCCGGAATTCGGCCTCGGCTCCCAGACCTACAACCCGCTGTTCGGCGCCACCGGCTGTGCCTATGACCCGAGCAAGACCGCCGGCGGCAGCAGTGGTGGCGCCGCCGCGGCCCTGGCCCTGCACCTGGTGCCGGTGGCCGACGGCAGCGACATGATGGGTTCGCTGCGCAACCCGGCGGCCTTCAACAACATCTTCGGTTTTCGCCCGTCCCAGGGCCGGGTGCCGTTCGACGACAGCAGCGACCTGTTCATCGACCAGCTCGGCTACGAAGGCCCCATGGCCCGCAGCGTGCGCGACGCGGCCCTGCTGCTGTCAGTACAGGCCGGCGGCGATGCACGGGCGCCACTGTCCATCGCCGAATCCGGCCAGGGCTTCGCCGCCCCGCTGGAACGTGACTTCAAGGGCACGCGCCTGGGTTGGCTGGGGGACTTCAACGGTTACCTGCCAATGGAAAAGGGCCTGCTGGAGCTCTGCGAAAAGGCCTTGGGCGATTTCCGCAGCCTGGGTTGCAGCGTAGAACCGGCCAGCCCCGACTTCGCCCTCGAACGCCTGTGGAGCAGTTGGCGCACCCTGCGCCACTGGATGGTCGCCGGGTCCCTGGGCAGCACCTATGCCGATCCACAGAAACGCACACAGCTCAAGGACGAGGCCATCTGGGAAGTGGAGAACGGCCTCAAGCTCTCCGCCAGCCAGGTATTCGAAGCCTCAGTGATTCGTAGCGACTGGTACCGCGCCATCTCCCGGCTGTTCGAACGCTTCGACTACCTGCTGCTGCCCAGCGCCCAGGTCTTCCCCTTCGACAAGAACAGCCCCTGGCCGCGCAGCATCGAAGGCGTGGCCATGGACACCTACCACCGCTGGATGGAGGTGGTGATTCCCGGCACCTTGTCCGGCTGCCCGGTGGCCAGCGTCCAGGCCGGATTCAATGCCAACGGCCTGCCCATGGGCTTGCAGATCATCGGCAAGCACCAGGCCGACTTCGCCGTCCTGCAATTGGCCCACGCCTACGAACAGGCCAGCCGCTGGTTCCAGCGCTGCCCGTCGCCGCTGATTTTCGGGGGGAAGGGATAAACGGTTGATAGCGTAGATAATTTTTTTATAAAAACGCTTGACGCATTGTCGTTCCGAGCGAATAATGCGCGCCACTTGGCTACATAGCTCAGTTGGTTAGAGCATAGCATTCATAATGCTGGGGTCCGGGGTTCAAGTCCCTGTGTAGCCACCAAGTACTAAAAACGGCTTACCGCAAGGTAGGCCGTTTTTTTATGCCCGCGAAAAAGTACCGGGGATTACGCCGCATTGATCCACAAACGCGACACCCGCATTGAGCACCGCCACTGGCTGGGATAGAACACTCCGGCAGTGTTTGTGAGAGCTGCGCAATCCTCACTTCAAGGGCTCGATAATGACAATAAAAAACCACAGGACTTCAGTCGCTCCCTGGCTGTTCTCGCTCCTGGCAATCACCTGTACCTCGACCTTCGCCGAGCAGGCTCCTACCCCGCCCTCCAACCTGCTGACCGCCGCCGTGGCCTGGAAGCAGACCGCCGCAGAGTTCGAGGCGCTGTACTACCAGGGCTTCAACATCGCCCGTCTGCAACTGGACCGCGCCCTGCAGGAACACAAGGCCGGCGAGCGGCCACTGGCGATCATCAGCGACGTTGACGACACCGTGCTCAGCAGCAACAGCTACTGGGGCTACATGATCAATTCGGGCAAGGAGTTCTTCGACGACGAGGCCTGGGACAAGTGGGTCGCCGACAATGGCCCGGTAGCCACCCCAGGCGCCGTGGAGTTCCTCAAGTACGCCCAGTCCAAGGGCGTCGAAGTCTTTTACGTCACCAGCCGCGACCAGGGCGAAAAGACCTACGAATACGCCCTGGCCAACCTGCGCAAGAACCAGTTGCCCTATGCCGATGAGCAGCACCTGACGGTGTACCGCGACAGCTCCAACAAGGAGCCGCGGCAGCAGGAGATCGCCAAGGACCACAACGTGGTGCTGATGCTGGGCGACAACCTCAACGACTTCAAACGCAAGTACTACGTGGCCGACGTCAAGCAGCGCAGCAGCCTGATGACCGAGGACAAGGAGCAGTTCGGCCGCAAGTTCATCCTCTTCCCCAACCCCACCGATGGCCATTGGCTGAAGGCGATCTTCGGCGACTCCGAACCGCCGGCCACTCCGGAAAATCGGGCCAAGTTCAAGGCCGCGGCCAGCTCGACGGCCTGGCAGATGAAGCCCTGACAGGGCGCCGCAACATCAACGCAACGCTGGCCCGCCATGGCCAGTGTTGCGCCAAGCCCCCAGGGATGTCATAAACGCCAGCCCCTGCATTCAGGCAGGAACAAGGAGTCGTTTTCTCATGTGGGCAAGGAAGCTGCTGTTGCTGATCTCGTGCGGGGTACTTGGGGCCTGCAGCACTCCCGAGCCGATCCAGTACCTGCCCGGCCGGGTCATCTACCGCATCGACTCATCACGCTTTTTCGAGATCGACCGGACCACCTTCAAGCTCTGCAACGGTTCCTCGCCGGTCATCGCCAGCAGTGGCGACATGGTGCACTACACCGACACCCGGCTCGGCATCCATACCCCGGTTGCACCCTTTGGCTCATTCAACGGCATCACCGTGCATGGCCGTGGTTCGCACTTGATGATCGATGCTGCCAACTCCAACTACCTGGTGATTCCGATTGCCCAAGGACCGGGCTTCAGCAAGGGCGGTGCCGGCTTGCCGCGCCTGTACTTTTCCCAGGATGCCGGGCGTACCTGGCTGCGCATCACCGCGCCCAGTTACCTGGAAAGCCCTGAGCGAACCTGGCTGACCGGCTCCGTCCTTTCGATCGAAGGCCCCCTCCTGCACGGCGCCGCGCAGATCGACCTGTCCTTGAACTACGAGACGCTCAAGGACCACTCGCCCTACTCGATGCTGTCTTACCCACAACGCTGGCAACGCACCGATAGCACTCGTACACCTGGCTACTTCGAACCCGCTCGCCAAGCCCCCATCGATGACCGATTCAATTGCGCCACGGGGGCCAACAAGCAGTAGCGTCGCCAGAAAACAGCTTGCCCCACTCACCGTGCAGCGAGGTGGCGGGATCGACACCTTGTCCGCTAAAGAGACCAGCGCGCCGTCAACATGGCATTACGCGGCTCGCCATAGATGTCATTGCCGTAGTAAGTATTGGTGCTGATGCTCTGGTAGTACTTCTTGTCGAAGACGTTGTTCAGGTTAAGTCGAAATTCAAGATGCTCAGACGCCCGATAGCGAGTCATCAGGTCCACCAGGGCGTAGCCTTTCTGTTCGACATACATGGGCGTGCCTGAATCGTAGAAATTCACATCCTTGTTGTAGATCCTGTTCTGGCTGTAGAGCCCGCCGCCCACAGTCCATCGGTGAAGCTCTCCCGGAAGCTGATAAGTGGTAAAGGCCTTGAACACGTGACGAGGAATATCGGTATCGAACAGGCGACCAACATTCTCCTCGCTGGCATCCTTGCGGTACTTGGCCTGGGCATAGGTGTAGCCCGCCCCCAACTCCCAACCCGGGGCCAACTTGCCATTGATCTCCAGCTCGACACCTTCACTGCGCACCTCGCCGCTGGCCTCATAACATTCCAGGCTGGAACATTGATCACTTACTACCTGTTTCGCCCGGTTCAGTTGGTCAATCCGGAACACCGCAACGCTGCTGGTCAGGGCACCATCGAAATACTCACCTTTGATCCCCATCTCATAGTTCTTGCCGACAATGGGCTTAATAAGGCCGCCTGAACTATCGAGCTCGGCTTGCGGGGTAAAGACATCGGTGTAACTGACATAGACCGAGTGATGCTCATCCAGGTCGTACACCATGCCGGCATAGCGGGTCAGGTTACGAGTGACCTTGTAGTCGGTGCTGGAAGAGGTGCGCACCCCGGCGAAATGGGTATCCACGTCGTAGTCGTACCAGTCCAGTCGTCCACCCAGAATCAGGGTCAGAGGGTCGGCGAGACTGAAGCGCGAGGTGAGGTAAAAGCTCTTCAGCTCCGAGTTGCGTTTCTGGCGCCAATAGTCCAGATCCATCTGCGGCTTGGGAACACTGTGGGGGTCAGGATGGTAGATATTGGTCCGGGTATCGTTGTCCTGATAATTGCCTTTACCATTGAAAGCCAGCTCCCGCTGGCTGGCGCCTACCACCAATTCATGGCTGCGTCCGAACAGCGAAAACGGCCCGGAAGCGAAAAGATCGTAACTGTCCTGGTGATCTTTGTACTGGTATTGACCAACGTACTGGCCGAAATCATTGAAGTCGGCACCAAAGCGCTCTGTCATGGAACCGAGCATCTTCAGATCGGACCAGGACTTGCTAGCCGACAGCAGCAGCTTCCAGGCATTGTCGAGGCGATACTCCACGCGGCTGAAAGCGGTAACGTTGTCCTGGTCCCAATACTCCCAATCACTGCCCAGGTAGGCCGAGCGCGACAGGTGCAAATGACTGCCATCAATTGCGGCTGGTAGCCCGCCCCAGGTAGTGGTGTTGTGGGACGTCTGATTGGTGGCGCCCACCGTCAGCGTGGCGTTGTCATTCAAATCCGCCTCGACGATACCGTAGAACACCGAACGTTCGGCATCCGCCACATCCTGGAAGCTGTTCTTGCTCTGGTAGGCCGTCACCAGGCGTCCGCGCACCGTGCCACTGTCATTGAGGGCATTGGAGGCATCGATTTCGGTTCGGTAATTGTCCCAGCTTCCTGCGCTGGCAGTGATGCTCAAGCGCGGATCGGCAGTGGGTCGCTTGCGGACCATGTTAATCGCCGCCGAAGGACTGCCCGTGCCCTGCATCAAGCCTGCAGCACCCCGCATGACTTCGACCCGGTCTAGAATCGCGGTGTCTGCTGCCGTGCTCATATCCCGACTCAAGTAATGGGACATGTCGTTGGCCAGGCCATCGGTCATGAGGTTCTGCACGGCAAAACCCCGTGAATAGAAAATGGGGCGCTGCGGTCCGTCCTTGGTAAGGGAAATGCCCGGGGTACTCTTGAGCACCTCCTCCAGACTCTGCATGTTCTGATCGTCCATGCGCTGGCGAGTGACCACCGTCACCGACTGCGGGGTCTCGCGAATCGAGAGAGCCAGCTTGGTGGCCGTCTGCATCGAGCCGGTGGTATAGGAGCCGGTGTCTTCGGTGGTCGCGCCCAGGGCTGCTCCGGTGATCTGGGTCGCTCCCAGGTTCAGCGCTCCACCCGCGGGCACCTTGACCAGGGTATAGCGCGCCGGGCCCTCCTGGCGTACCTGCAAGCCACTGCCGGCCAACAGCTGTGTCATGCCTTCATTGAAGGAGTAACGGCCCTTGATTCCTAGAGTGACCAGGCCCTGGGTCTGGCTGGAACCAAAGGACAACGTGACACCGCTGGCCGCGGCAAACTCACTGAGCGCAGTGCCCAGTGCCCCGGCCGCGATGTTGTATTCAAACGGCTCACCCACCGCTCCCTCGGCCCAGGCCAACGGCGCCACACCGGTGGCGGACAGCAACGCACCAAGGGTGATGCTCAACGCCTTGCGATTGAAACTGCGCCGCAAGGCGGCCTGGGTGAAACGACTCCGGTGGCTCATGTACGCGTCCTATGCCATAGCAGTAAAGGCGGCTGATTGACCGCTCTACTGATGAGCCGAACACCAGGCGGAATCGGCAAGGCGCATTGACGATTTTTCTTCAACCAGCGATCAGCCCATCACGCTTGCACGCGCACCCAGTACTTGGAAAACCGGCGTACCGTCACCGGCAACGACAACGGCAGGTTGGCCAGCACTCCATCGATATCGTCCAGGCGAAAAGCACCACTGATCCGCAACTCTCCGACTTCGTCCGCACAGCCCAGATAACCAGGGCGATAACGGGCCAGTTCGTGGATGAAGTCCGCCAGGCGCCAATCCACCGCCACCAGTTGACCCTGGACCCAGGCGCTCTCGGCGTGGCCTGCCATACGCGGGGCCCCCATCCGCCCGGCGCCAAAGGTCAGCGCCTGGCCCTCATCAACCCTCTGAAAGTGTTGCGGCTCATCTTCCAGGCGCACCTCGACGGCGTGACGCTGCACCGAGACGCTGCTGAAGCCTGCATGCAGCCGCACGTCGAAGCGTGTCCCCAGGGCCTGTACCCGACCATGGGGAGTGACCACCAACAAGGGGCGCGAGGCCCTGTCCACGGCCGTGGTAACCTGGATCTCGCCCCGGCGTAGAAAAATCAGCCGCTCTTCATGGCTGTAGGCGATGTCGACCCTGGTATCGGTATTGAGCTGCAGATGGCTGCCATCGTCTAGCCGTACTTCTCGGCGCTGGCCGGTGTGCGTGGCGAAATCGGCACTGTAGGGAGACATTCGATAGCCGCCAAACATTGCTGTACCACCCGCCAGCAGGAGCAGCACCTTGAGGCCCTGGCGCCGCTGGATCCCCATCTCCGACAAGACCGGCAAGGCAATGCCCTGCGGGACGCCTTGCAACTGCTCTTGCAGCCTTTCCACCCGGGCCCAGGCCCTCGCATGCCGTGCGTCGGCGCCAAGCCAATGCTGCCAGGCCTGTTGCTGCTCAGGGCTGACCCCATGATCGTTGAGAGTCAGGTACCACTGCACCGCTGCCTGCAGATGGGCCTTGTCCAGGGGTGCTGCCGAAGGACCGTTCAATCTTCCATCAACTGAATGCATTGCAGCAGCGCCTTGCCCAGGTGATTTTTCACCGTCGTCACCGACACGCCCAACTGATGCCCGACCTGCACATAGCTGAGCCCCTCCAACTGCACCATGAGGAAAATCTGCCGGGTGCGCGTACCGAGGCCATCGAGCAGTGCATCAATGGCCAGCAGTGATTCGATGATCAGGTGATGGGTTTCAGGCGAGATGTGCACCGGCTCCGGCCGTGCCGCCAGCGCATCTAGGTAGGCCTGCTCCAGAAGCTTGCGACGAGCCTTGTCGATCAACAGACCACGGGCGATGGTCGCCAGGTAGTGCCGAGGCTCGCGCAGCTCCGGCAACTGGCGCAGGGATAGCATCCGCACGAAGGTGTCCTGGGCCAGATCCGCCGCATCGGCACAATTACCGGTCCGGCTGCGTAACCAGCCTTTCAACCAGCCGTGGTGTTGGCCATACAGATGTTCGATCCCCAGCGATGTTGAAGCCTTGCCCCCTGCGTCCATGATCGACCACCGCCAATGATAATATCTCTCATTATTATCCAGTCGTTTTTTCATGACAACAGAAGCTACAGCCCTTTCCGAGCCAGGTCGAAGCAACAGAGGATGAGCCTTTCGCTGGCCCTCCTGGAAAAAACCGCAGCAGGCTGCGGTTTTTTTCGCTCAGTTGAACGGCTGCGGACGCGGTGTCTGCGCCGAGGACGGCGGCAGGATCGGCAGCTTGAAGTCCGGCTGGTCACCGGTCAGGGTTTCAAGGAAGGCCACGATCTGGCTGACCTCCTCGGTACCCAGCTTGCGTCCCAGTTGCAGACGGGCCATCACGTCCACCGCCTCTTCCAGCTTCCAGTAGGCGCCGTCGTGGAAGTAGGGATAGGTCAGCGCCACGTTGCGCAGGGTCGGCACCTTGAACAGCATGCGGTCGGCATCCTTGCCGGTCAGCCCGGCCACGCCCTGGGCCGGGTTCTGGGTGACATAGGGCTCGATCATGCCCATCTTCTGGAATGAGCCACCGCCCACGGCCTCGCCGTTGTGGCAAGCCACGCAGCCGATGGACTTGAACAGTTGGTAGCCCTTGAGCGCGGTGGGGCTGATGGCCGCCTTGTCGCCCTTGAGCCAGCGGTCGAACGGCGCATTGGGGGTAACCAGGGTTTCTTCGAACGCAGCGATGGCGTTGGTCACGTCGTCAAACTTGATGCCGTCGTCGCCGTAGACCTGCTTGAAGGAGGCCCGGTACTGGGGAATGGAACGCAGCACATCCACCGCCAGGTCATGGGTGAAGCCCATCTCCCCCGGGTTGGCGATGGGGCCACCGGCCTGTTCCTGAAGCGTGGCCGCGCGGCCGTCCCAGAACTGCGCGATGCTCATGCCGGAGTTGAGCACCGTGGGCGAGTTGATCGGCCCCTGGTGCCAGTTGTGGCCAATGGAGGTGGGCAGGTTGTCGCTGCCACCCATGCTCAGGTTGTGGCAGGAGTTGCAGGATATGAAACCGGACTTGGACAGGCGCGGGTCGAAGAACAACTGCTTGCCCAGCTCCACCTTGGCCACATCGGTGATCTTCACCGGCTGTACCGGCTGGATCGGTTCGCTTGGCGTTTCCCCCCTGACCTCCCCCCCCAACAACAATCCGAAAACAAGTAACCACTTACAACGGTGCATGACGTCCCCTCATCAGGCTTATAGTTTGTTTCACCCTGTACCCAACGCCCCCCTCCCGCCCTGACTCAGATCAATCGACGGCCGGGTGAAAGACTGCCTGCGACCCTGTGTACAGGGGAGATGGCACACTCCAGCCAACTGCCCAGGGCTACATCCGGGTCCAACTGCCGGCGCCACTGCTGTACATTCCCCCGCACGGACGACCCCTCATTTCCCTGTGAACGGAGCTCAACGCGTGTTCTCGAACTTCCCTCCCCGTCACCGCCAACTGCTCGGCCTCAGCCTGCTGGCTGCCGCCCTCAGCCTTGGCGCCTGCCACAACCCGCCTTCTTCCAACGCTCTGCCTGCCGCCCCGGAAATCGCCTCGGGCTACCGCACCGACATGCAGACTCGCCATGCCGACAAGCACATGGCCGCCGCTGCCAACCCGCTGGCCGCCGAGGCCGGGCGCGAAATGCTGCGCAAGGGCGGCTCGGCCATCGACGCGGCGATTGCCATGCAGGCCGTGCTGACCCTGGTGGAACCGCAGTCCTCGGGGATTGGCGGCGGCGCGATGATCGTGCTCTGGGACGGCAAGGCCGTGCGCACCTATGACGGGCGGGAAACCGCGCCGGCCGGCGCCACCGAGAAGCTCTTCCTGCAAGCGGACGGCAAGCCCATGGCCTTCCCCCAGGCGCAGATCGGTGGACGCTCGGTCGGCACCCCGGGCGTGCTGCGGGCCCTGGAAATGGCCCACCAGAAACACGGGCGCCTACCCTGGGCGCAATTGTTCGAACCGGCGATCCGCCTGGCCGAGCAAGGCTTCGCCATTTCGCCACGGCTGCACACCATGATCAGCGCCGATCCTTTCCTGGCACGCTCGCCGGACATGGCCACGTATTTCCTGAATGCCGACGGCACGCCGAAAGCCGTGGGCACCTTGCTGAAAAACCCGCCACTGGCAGCGGTGCTCAAACGCATCGCCGAGGAAGGCCCGGATGCCCTGTACAAGGGCCCGGTGGCCGCGGAAATCGTCGCGAAGGTCCAGGGCCACGCCAACCCCGGCAGCCTGTCGCTCAACGACCTGCAAGGCTACCGCGCCAAGGAACGCGCGCCGCTGTGCAGCGACTACAAGCGCTGGCAGGTGTGCGGCATGCCGCCGCCCTCCTCCGGCGGCGTGGCGGTGGCGCAGATACTCGGCACCCTGCAGGCCCTGGAACAGCGCGACCCGCGCTACACCCTGGCCAACCTCAAGCCGCAGAAAACCAACCTGCCCGCCGGCCTGGAGCCCGCGCCACAAGCGGTGCACCTGATTGCCGAAGCCGAGCGCCTGGCCTATGCCGACCGTGGCCTGTACGTGGCCGACAGCGACTTTGTGCCCGTGCCGGTGGCCGGCCTGATCGCCCCG
Source organism: Pseudomonas sp. GW821-FHT07F01 (assembly GCF_059418825.1). Taxonomy (NCBI): domain Bacteria; kingdom Pseudomonadati; phylum Pseudomonadota; class Gammaproteobacteria; order Pseudomonadales; family Pseudomonadaceae; genus Pseudomonas; species Pseudomonas sp. GW821-FHT07F01. Next base: position 65,070 of record NZ_JBWKQO010000005.1, on the reverse strand, counting down.
GACTACCTGGCCAAGCGTGCCGCACTGATTGGCGAGCGCAGCATGGGCAAGGCCGAACCGGGCAAGCCCCAGGGCATCCAGGTGGCCTATGCACCGGACCGTTCGCCAATGCGCATCTCCACCTCGCAAGTGGTGGCAGTGGATGACCTGGGCGGCGCCGTATCGATGACCACCACGGTGGAAGCGGCCTTCGGCTCGCACCTGATGGTCCAGGGCTTCATGCTCAACAACCAGATGACCGACTTCTCGTTCATTCCCGAGGAAAACGGCCAGCCGGTGGCCAACCGCGTCCAACCGGGCAAGCGCCCGCGCTCGTCCATGGCGCCAACCCTGGTCTTCGACCGTGCCAGCGGCGAACTGCTGGCCAGCGTCGGCTCCCCCGGCGGCTCGCAGATCATCGAGTACGTGGCCAAGTCGGTGGTCGGCATGCTCGACTGGAACCTGGACCCGCAAGCCGCCGTCGGCCTGCCCAACTTCGGCAGCCGCAACGGGCCGACCGAACTGGAGACCGGCCAGTTCAGCCCAGCGTTGAAACAGGCGCTGCAGGCCCAGGGCCACGAAGTGAACGAGATCGACATGACCAGCGGCACCCAGGCCATCGTTCGCGTGCGTGATGCACAGGGCAAGGCGTCCTGGGCCGGCGGCGCCGACCCGCGGCGCGAAGGGGAAGCGCTGGGGGATTGAGAGTAATCGGATGAACCCGAGGGCTGGCCGTGAGGCTGGCCCTTTTTTGTGGGCGATGAACGAGGGCTCTGTATGCAAGATTTTGCGGCGGTCTGTGTCTGATCCGGCCTTTGGATCTGCCCTAGCATCGTCCCTGTCCACCGAGGAACCGACGATGAACACGATTGCAGCCGACCTTGATATCCCGGGCCTGAGCCCACGCCGCCTGACGCCCCAGGACCTTGAGCTGATCTGCCGCCATCGCCAGGCGATGTTTCTCGATGCGGGTAAGGATCTCTCCACCTTGCAGGTGATGACCGAGCACTTTCGCCCCTGGTTGCGTGAACGCCTGGAGGACGGCCGCTACTACGGCTTCGCCCTGATGGACGCCGAGCAGAGTGTGGCCAGCATCGGCCTGATGAGCATCGACTGGCCGCCCCACCCTTCCCATCCGACCCAGGATCAACGCGGCTACGTGCTCAACGTCTACGTCGAACCGGCCTACCGGCGCCGCGGCCTGGCTTCGGCGCTGATGAAACTGGCAGAGGCCGAGTTCAGCCAGCGCGGGCTGGGCTTTGCCGTGCTGCATGCGACCGAGGCTGGCAAGCCGCTGTATCAGGGGCAGGGTTGGGCGGCGACCAGTGAGATGGCGAAAGTGCTGGTAGGTTGAGTGAGTGACTGAGTTTCAGGTGATGCAAAAGGTGACATCGGAGGCATGGATCACACACAAGAAAGCGAATGGGCTGACTGGAAATCAGGACTCCGCTCATTGGCGTTGCAACTCCACGTTCTTAATCTTTCAGGAGTCATCTCCTAGCACCCACCATTGCCGCCAGGTACGTCAAAGACGTAGAATCCTCCCGCATGCTGACGATCATAGAATCTCCGCTGTTTTCCAGACTCTGGCCCGATTACTGGTCCGAAGAAGAGCGTGGAGAATTCATGACATTTCTTGCCAACGACCCGGAGTCCGGCGTTGTCATCCCGGGTTCTGGTGGTTGCAGGAAAATTAGGTGGAGCGTTGAAGGACGTGGAAAAAGTGGCTCGGTGCGGGTCATCTATACCACCCAGCTCGCATGCGGAGCCCTGGTTACGCTGGTGATCTATGGCAAAGGCGCTACCGAAAACATTCCAGCAGCTGTTCTGCGCAGAATTGCGAAGGAGATGAATCATGCCCCTTACTGAAAAAGAACTATTGGAGCGCGATGCCAAGCGCAATGTCGGCCAGGAGCTTCTGGACGCGATCATCGATGTCAAAGCCGGCCGGCAGGGCCATACCCATAGCATTCCGATCACCAAGGCCGCCGAGGCGCGGGGTAAAACCGGGTTGTCGCAACCCAAGTTTGCCCAACTGCTCGGCGTCTCGGTAAGGACCCTTCAGGAGTGGGAGCAAGGTCGGCGCTCGCCTTCAGGAGCGGCCCGTTCATTGCTGCATATCGCGATGCTCAGGCCCGATGTATTTCGTGAGGTGCTGGCACAACCTCTGTAGCCGCTGCCGCAGGCTGCGACAAGGACCGAAGGGCCTTCGGCGCCTGGGAGATCGCTGCGACCGTTCCGGTCGTTCGCAGCCTGCGGCAGCGGCTACAGGGTTGGTTCACAAAATGTCGCAGTAATGCCGTTGCGACTCCCCCTACTCAAACCTATGGTTCGACCGTCGCTGCAAAATCAGCGAACAGGCTTGGCGGCCTGATAGAATCGAGGCGCAACAGCGCCCCACCCACATGCGGGCGCTTTTTTTGCGCCCGCATACCTGCGTTATGGCGGGTTGCGTGGGAGAACCTTCGGGTTCGCCGGTTCCTTGATTCCCGGTCCGCCAATCCTGCGCAATCCGCCACCCTGATCTGCTTGGCGGCAGACGGTGACGGTCCTTCGAATCAAGGAGTCGTGACCATGAACTGCTACTGCAATCTGTTTCTCCATTACCTCCCGTCACAAAAAACCGGAGGTGCCCGATGACCACTCAATCGCCCCTGACCACCCTCGGTGAAATCCGCTTTTCCCACTGCGGCGAACACTCGCATCCGCTGTTTCGAGTGAATGCCGACGTGCCGATCAGCGACGCCCTGGAACACGCCTCGACCCTGTTGCATCTGGCAAAGCAATTCACCCTGGAGGCGGCCATGGAGCCCCGGTACGACCGCTATGCTTGGGCGGCACACTACCTGGCAGAGATGGGCAAGGCACTGATGGACGACGTGCACGCCACGCTCTCTGCATGACCTGATCGTCCCTGAACCGACGTCGCCTGCGCGGGCAGATCCAGCGATCTGCCCGTACATCGCTTGACGCACTCAGCGACTTGTTTAAGTCCCAGGACGGGACTAGGGTCACGCCATGAGAATTATTGCAGTCAGTCAGTTGAAGGCCTTCTGGGCAAAGCACCCGGAAGCAGAACAGCCTCTGCTGGCCTGGATCGATGAAGCAAGGAATGCCGAGTGGTCCAACCCTGCGCAAATCAAGGGCCAATATCGCAACGCGAGCATTCTCAAAAGCCGCAGGGTGGTCTTCAACATCAAGGGCAACAAGTATCGACTGATCGTTGCCGTGGCCTACCGCTTTGGTGCGTTGCACATCAAGTTCGTGGGCACTCACCAAGAGTACGACGCCATTGATGCCGACAGCGTAGACATGGAGCAACCCGCATGAACATCCGCCCCATCCACACCGACCAGGACTACCGCGCCGCGCTGAAAAGCGTCTCGCCCCTGTTCGACAACGAACCGCAGCCCGGAACACCTGAAGGCGATTACTTCGACGTCATGATCACCCTGATCGAGGCGTACGAAGCCAGGCAGTTTCCCCTGGACCTGCCCAACCCGATCGAGGCGATCAAGTTCCGCATGGAACAATCCGGCTTGTCCGCCGCCGACCTGGCCCCGGCCATCGGCCGCACCAACCGCGTCTACGAAGTGCTCAACGGCAAGCGCGCGCTGACCCTGCCCATGATCTGGAAACTGCACCAGCTATTCGGCATTCCCGCCGAAAGCCTGATCAAGCCGATCAAATCGTCCTGAGCCGTGCTGCCGGGCTTGAGCTTGCCCTTGGGTAAAGGCTCAGCATGCCCCGCAGCCCAACCACACCAAGGACGCTCCATGCTCACCATCGGACAAATGGCCCGCTGCCACGGCCTTACCACCAAGACCCTGCGCCATTACGACAGCATCGGCCTGTTCACCCCGGCCCTCACCGGCCGGGACAACCGCTACCGCTACTACAGCCCGGAACAGATCGTGACCCTGGGGCGCATCGTCTGGCTGCGGCAGTTGGGCATGTCCCTGGAAGACATCCGCACTCTGGCGGACCAGGGCGGCCTGGACAGCGTGCTGCACATGCAGCAGTCACTGCAGGCGCATGCCCGGCAGTTGCAAAGCGAGATCGCCCGCAGCCAGAAAGTACTGGGCCATCTGCAGCGCTACCTGGCCCAGCCGCAGCGCCAACTCCCAGCCGCGCAGACACCACAGAAGGTATTCCTGGCGCCGCAGCGGATCATCGGCATGGCCTGGCAGCAGGACGACCCGGGCACCATCGCCGAGCTCTGGCAACGTTTCGAACCTCGGGAACAGGAGATCCAGCGCCTGGCCGAGCCGGTGGGCACCTATGGCATCTGCCAGCCCCTGGAGGACGGCCAGTGGCGTTATGTGGCCGGCCTGCCGGTCGCCGCCGACGCGCCCCTGGTGCCCGGCATGGTGGAGCTGGAAATCCCTGCCCGCCATTACGCGCGAGTCGAGCATCACGGCAGCGTGGCCACCCTGCCGGAAACCTTTCGCGCCGCCTACAGCGAGTGGTTGCCCGCCGCCGGGCTGATGCCCATCGACGCGGTGGAGTTCGAGTACACCGGCGAGCGCTTTCTGGGGCCCATGCACCCGGACAGCGTGGTGGAACTGTATATCCCGCTGAGCGCCTGAAACGCCCGGTGAAGGGGCCGACCAGCAGGCTACCGCTGGTCTGCCCCGGCCTATCCAGCGTTGTCTGTCAGCAAAAGTACCTCGGATACCGCTATGCTCTGCAGCCATTCCCAGGTTACCGAGCGAAGGCCCGATGAGTTTCCAGGCAGGTGTGTTGAACCAGATATCCGGCATCCGTCATGCGTTTTCGACCCTCGGCGCCGCCCTGCCGGCCAACCTGTTCTTCTGCTCGCAGATCCACAGCGGCGAGGTGGTGGAAGCCAGTACCACGCTGCCCAGCGGAATCATCCGCGGCGACGCGGTACTCACCCATTCCAGCCGGCCCATCGCAGTGGTCACCGCCGATTGCCTGCCGTTGCTGATCAGCAGCGAGGACGGTTCCTGGGTCGCGGCAGTGCACGGCGGCTGGAAAGGCCTGCATGGCGGGATCATCGCCAATGTGCTGCAACACTTCGCCAGCAAGGGCATCACCCCACAGCAATTGCGGGTGGCCATCGGCCCATCGATCAAACCCTGCTGCTATGAAGTCAGCGCCGATTTCATCGACACCCTGTCCGCCACTCAGGACCCGCTGTGGCCGGCCGCACAGGCCCCCTGGAGCCGTGAGCAACCGGCCCCGCTGCTGCCGCCGCAGATTCCGCCACCGCAACCGACCCAGGCCGATTCCCTGTGGTTCGACCTGAGCCGCTATGCCGTGCACTTGCTGCACGCCGCTGGAATCAGTGATGAACAGATCGAAATCAGCGAGCTGTGCACCTACTGCTCGACCCCGGCCCTGGCCAGCTATCGTCGACGCGGGCACCGGGGTGAAGCCAAGGCCTTCCAGTACTCGTGGATCGGCCGGGCATGAACCTCGAGAGTGCACTGCTCCCGACCTCCCTGAGCGACCTGGAAACCCTGGTCCAGATGCGCATCGCGGCGATGCGCGAAAGCCTTGAGCGCCTGGGGCGCTTCGATCCGCAGCGGGCCCGGGAGCGTTTTGCCGCAAGCTTCGCGGCCGAACGCTGCCACTTCATCCTCAGTGACGGACAGCCCGCAGGCTTTATCCAGAGCCAATCACACGGCGATCACCTGCGCCTGCAGCACCTGTACGTCCTACCGCAATTCCAAGGGCGGGGCCTCGGCGCCAAGGCCCTGGAGCAGCTTTTGGAACGCTCCGCCAACGAGCAGCTACCCATCCACCTGGATGCGTTGCGCGGCAGTGACTCGAATCGTTTTTATCGACGCCTGGGTTTTGTTCAGGTGGGTGAAAGTGAATGGGATATTCACTACGTTCGGCCGGCGGATCCACCCCGGGCCTGAACCCGGTTCCGGTTGGCCACCGAGCCCCTGCTGGTTCTTGGCCAGCAACCTGAGCTAACGTTGCCTCCCCCCTCAGGCCCAACCCAAGGAGTGCCCGTGTCTGACAACCTCTATGCCCCGCCCCAGGCGGATCTGGTCGCCCCCTCGCCCGAAGCGGCGCAACAGCCGTTCTACGTAGTGTCCAAGGCCAAGTTCCTGACCCTGTACATCCTCACCTTCGGTATCTACCAGGTGTACTGGGCCTACAAGAACTGGCATCAGTTCAGGCACGCCAGCGGCCAGGAGCTGTGGCCGGTGGCCCGGGCCTTCTTCGCGATCTTCTTCACCCATGCGCTGTACCGCGAAGCCGATGCGACGCTCAAGCGCGACGGCCGCAGCCATGACTGGCGGCCCGGTGAACTGGCAACCCTGTTTGTGGTGGGGATGATCATCAACAACGTGGTGGACGCGCTGTCACGCAAGAACATCGGCTACCCGGTGACCGACATTGCCAGCCTGGCGCTGCTGCCGGTACTGGCGTGGATCACCTGGCTCGGCCAGCGCGGCCTGAATGCCGCCGCGAAAGATCCCGAAGGCCGCAGCAACGCCCGTTTCACGCCGCTGAACTATGTGTTCATCGTGCTCGGGGCGGTGCTGCTGGCCCTGGCGTGCATCGGGGTGATGCTGCCGCCGGAGTGAGCCGAAGACTCAGGCGCTGACGTAGACCCAGGCCTGGATGCCCGAGGCCAGGGTCACGCTGACCCGCTTGTAGTCCGAGACTTCATAGCTGTCGGCCGCTGCCAGCTCCCCGGGGGTGATGCAGAACACGGTGCCGGGAATCGGCGCGCTGTCCGCCGCCCCCGGGCGCAGGATCGGGTGGTGGGTCTTGCCGCTGGCCGCCAGCACCTCGGGGTCGGTGATTTCCACCCAGCTCTGTTCGTAGCCAAGCATGGCATCCGCGCTGCCACTCAACTCACGGCCAAAGTTGGCGATCTGCACCGCCTTGTCTTGCAGGGTGCCGTAGGAAAAAAGATAAACCGATGCATCTGTTGCCGAACTCATTCGTCACTTCCTTAACCACGATGATCCGCTTCAGCGGTTGATTTTCAGCCCTTGCCGTTCAGCGTGACGCTCCAGCGCCAGCTCGATCAGGCGGCTCACCAGCTCGCTGTAGCTCATGCCGGTGGCCTGCCAAAGTTTGGGGTACATGCTGATCCGGGTGAAGCCCGGCAGCGAGTTGATTTCGTTGATCAGCACTTCCCCCTCATCGGTGAGAAACACATCGACCCGAGCCAGCCCGGAGCAGCCCAGCACCTGGAATGCCTCGACGGCCAGGGCCCGAATGCGCTCGCTGTGCTCGATGCTGATGTCCGCCGGCACCAGCACCTGGGCCGCCTCCCCGTCGATGTACTTGCTGTCGTAGGAATAGAAACCGTTGCTGACCACGATCTCGCCGCAGCCACTGGCAATGGGCTGGTCGTTGCCCAGCACCGCGCATTCGATTTCCCGCCCACGCACTGCCGACTCCACCAGCACCTTGTGATCGAAGCCCAGGGCCAGTTCCACCGCGGCCTCGTATTCGGCCTCGTTGTCGACCTTGCTCACCCCCACCGATGAACCCTGGTTGGCCGGCTTGACGAACAGCGGCAGGCCGAGTGTTTCCCGGGCCCGGGCAAAACCGTAGCGGCCACGGGTGGCCCGGGTCAGGGTGATGAACGGGGTCACCGCCAGCCCGGCGTCGCGCAGCAGGCGCTTGCTGATGTCCTTGTCCATGCATACCGCCGAGCCCAGCACATCGGAGCCGACAAAGGGCAGGTCGGCCATGCGCAGCAGGCCCTGCAGGCAACCGTCTTCGCCCAGGGTGCCGTGGACGATGGGGAAGATCACATCGACATGCCCCAGCAGTTCCTGGCTGGAGGTTTCCACCAGTTGCTGGCTGGCCTTGCCCGGCACCACCGCCAATTCGCGATTGGACTGGTTGAGGGCGATCAGCGCCGGGTTTTCCTGGTTGATCAGGAAGTTCGAGGTGTCGTTGAGGTGCCAGTGCCCCTGTTTGTCGATGCCGATCAGCACCGGCTCGAAACGCGTGCGATCCAGGGCATCGACGATATTGCGCGCCGACTGCAGCGACACTTCGTGTTCGGCCGAACGGCCACCAAAAATAATCCCGACCCGCAACTTGCTCATGACTGCTTCCCGTTGAAAAAATGATTGCTGACGGTTCTTCAATTCAGCTGGGGCTGTAGCGCAAATGGATCAGCGCCACTCGCTCCTGTTCCTTGTTCTTGCGCTCTTCGATGGCGAACGGCACAAAGCCCAGCTTCGGATAGAGCAGCAACCCCGCCACGTTGCTGTTGAAGCACGACAGCGTCACCTCGCTGGCCTGATGCTTGCTGTGGGCGATGTGGATCATCTGCCCGATCAATTGCGCCGCCAGGCCCGCGCCGCGCACCTCTGGGTCGACGATGACATTGCCGATGGTACAGGTGCCGCCCTTGGCCCAGCGGTAGAAGTTGGCAAAGCCCACTACCTGCCCGTCACGCTCGATCACCGTCGAGTCGCTGCGCTGGGCGATGGAGTCGCGCAACTGCTCGTGGGTCAGCGGCCAGGTGGCGGCGGGAAAGAAGAAATACAGCTCCTGGGGATTGCCCACGAAACTGCAGATCCGCGGAATGTCCGCCTCTGCCACCGGGCGAAAAACAACAGCCATGTTCGGTCTCCTGATACGGGGACGGGTCGTCCTTGTTGGGGGCGGATACTGGCCGGCGCAAGGCACCGGCCGTTCAGCGATTGGCCAGCAGATGCCCGCCGAACAGCACATAGCAACCACCGGCCAGGCGGTCCAGCCAGCGCCGGGCCCGGGCATAGAACCCGGCCACCCGGCTGCTGGCGAAAAACAGCGCCACGCAGCAGTACCAGGACAGCGACAGACCGGCCATGGTCAGCACCGCCAGCCCCAGTAGCAGAGGTGGCGGGGAGGCCGGCATCGAAGTGGCAAAAATGGTGGCCACGAACAGCGCCGACTTGGGGTTGGTCATGTTGCCGAGAAAGCCCAGCCGGTAGGCCGAGAACAGGCTGCGCGCAGCATGGCTCGCGCCATCGGTGGTCGGGGTCTCCAGGGCCGGCTTGCGCTTGAACTGCTTGAGCCCCAGGTAGATCAGGTAACAGCCACCGGCAACCTTGAACAACACGAACAGCGCCGGCGCCGCGCTGAAAAGCGATTTGATGCCCAAGCCTCCCGCCAGCCCCCAGAGCACGGTGCCGCTGGCCACCCCCAGGGCGGCGAACAGGCCATGGCGCCGCGAACAGCCCGCCGCCAGTTGTGCAGTGGTGAAAAAGTTCGGCCCGGGGGTGATCACCGCCACGCTCCAGAGCAGGGCCAGCGACAACAACGGGGCGAGGTAAACCAGGTGTGAGGCGTACATGGGAACAGATGGCCATGAAGAGGGTCCGGGGGGAACGACGCTACTCCACTCGCGCCTGCCCAGGCAACCGCCGATTGGCCTCGCAACCCGGCTCAGGCAACAAGCCATCGTGCAGCGCCGGAACCCTCCTGCAAGCCGCCCTTCTTCCGGCAGAACCGCTACGGCGTAGAACCGAGGGGCAAGACAGCCAGCGCGCCCCTGAGTTAACGTACGGCCCTTGGTTTCATCCATCAGGACCGTTCCATGGCCAAACCCGCAGCTGTCACCGACTGGGTTCACCGCGCGCCGCCCGCCCGGGGCCTGGAGCGCATCGAGGCGTATTTCGCCGGCCATGGCTATGACATGCACCGCCATGACACCTACGCCATCGGCCGCACCCTGCACGGGGTGCAGAGCTTCCAGTACCGCGGCGGCTGGCGCCACAGCCTGCCCGGCGCCACCATGGTCCTGCACCCCGACGAAGCCCACGACGGCGAGGCCGGCACCCACGACGGCTTTCACTACCGCATGCTGTATGTCGAGCCGGCGCTGATCCAGCAGATCCTCGGCGGCCAGCCGCTGCCCTTCATTACTGGCGGCCTGTCCAACGACCCGCGGCTGTTTGCCGCCACCGAGGCCCTGCTGCGTGGGGTCGACAGCCCCCTGGACCCGCTGGAACAGGAAGACGCCCTGTTCGACCTGGCCCATGCCCTGAACAGCGTCTCCGGGGTCGCCCAATCACGGCAACGTTTCGACTATGTGGCGGCCGAGCGGGCCCGGGAATACATCCACAGTGCCCTGGACCGCACCCTGACCCTGGAGGAACTGGCGGCCCACAGTGGGCGCGACCGCTGGAGCCTGTCCCGGGATTTTCGTTTGCTGTTCGGCACCAGCCCCTACCGCTACCTGAGCATGCGCCGCCTGGACCTGGTCCGCGCGCTGCTGGTGCAGGGCCAGACCCTGGCCAACGCCGCACTGATCGCCGGCTTCACCGACCAGAGCCACATGACCCGGCAGTTTCGCCAGACCTACGGCCTGCCACCGGCGCGCTGGCTGAAGATGCTCGGCCGCTGAGGCCACACACGATCGTTCAAGAAGCCCTGGCCCCTGGCTGTTTACCCTCAGCGCTCATTCATCACTGAGGTGGACCACACCATGCAAAACCCTGCCCCGCAAGACGCCTACCAGAGCATCAACTTCGCCAGCAAACTCGGCCTGTTCAGCGAACACTGGACCCCCAAGGTGATCGCCGAGATGAACGACTACCAGTTCAAGATCTCCAAGTTGCAGGGCGAATTCGTCTGGCACTCCCACGCCGACACCGATGAAACCTTCATCGTGCTCGACGGCCAGTTGTACATCGACTTCCGTGACGGCCGGGTGGCCATCGGCAGTGGCGAGATGTTCGTGGTGCCCAAGGGCGTCGAGCACAAACCCTGGGCCGAGCAGGAGGTCAAACTGCTGCTGATCGAACCCAAGGGCGTGCTCAACACCGGCGATCAAGGTGGCGAACGCACCGCCCAGAACGACGTCTGGATCTGATCCTCACCGCTGAACCTGCGAGACGGAAAAAGGAATTTCTGCCTCTTGAACACAGTCAGACACAGCAACACGTCATCGATCGACTACCCTTGGCCGACCAATGGTGCGTCAAAAACTGTACGTCAGTGCAAAAAGCACAGGTAGAGTGACGCTCTTATTTTTCTGTGCGATGGCTCTAGTGCAGGGACTACAGCCTGGTCCCAGCTTTCGATGACGCCCATGGCGCGTCCATTACCTGTTGCGACCCCTGACCCCTGAATGCCCAAACCGCACCAAGACACCACCGCCCCCACCCTGCTTCAAGACCTGCGCGCCGGCACCGCGACCTTGCACGTGGCCCTGGAAAAGCGCCTGCCGTTCTTCTCCGAGCACCTCGATGCGGCCTGGTACCGGCGCCTGATCCAGGCCTATTTCGGCTTCTATCAGCCCCTGGAGGCGGCCCTGCATGACAGCGGCCTGATCCCTGCCGGCTACGACCCGGAGCAGCGCCGCAAGACCCCGGCCCTGGCCGGCGACCTGCAGGCCCTGGGCCTGGCCCCGGAGCGCATCGACGCCCTGCCCCGCTGCGACCATCTGCCCGCACTGGCCAGCCCCGGCGCGTGCCTGGGCGCCCTCTATGTACTGGAGGGCGCGACCCTGGGCGGGCAGATCCTGCGCCGGGAAATGGCCCAGCGCCTGGACCTGCACGGGGATAACGGCGGGGCTTTCCTCGACGTGTATGGCGCCGCCACCGGGCGGCGCTGGAAAGACTTTCTCGACTACCTGGGGCGCATGCCCGAGGACGCGAGCGCACGACAACAAGTGGTCAGCGCCGCGCAATCCACATTTGCCTGTTTCGAGCACTGGCTCGACAGCCGCGAGGTGCTGCTATGACCCCACAAGACGCCCAAGCCTTCGAACAACTGCTGGCCAACTGCGCCGATGAGCCAATCCGCTCCCCCGGGGCGATCCAGCCCCATGGCGTGCTGCTGACGCTGTCGGAGCCGGAGCTGCGCATCCAGCAGATCAGCGCCAACGTCGAGGCCCTGCTGGGCCAGCCTGCCGCGCAGGTCCTCGGCCAGCCCCTGGAGCAACTGCTGGGAGACACCGACGGCCAGCGCATCCGCGAGGTGCTGCAACTGCCGCGGTTGTCCGATGCGCCACCGCTGCACCTGGCCGTCAATGGCGCGCGCTTCGAAGGCTTGCTGCATCGCCACCAGGGAGTGCTGATGCTGGAGCTGGAAATCCAGCTCGAACACCTGCAGCCCCAGCACCTGAAAGAGCAGACCGAGAACCTGGGGCGCCTGCTGCGGCGCTTGCAGACGGCCAAGACCCTGAATGAGCTGTACGCCATCAGCGTCAGCGAAATCCAGGCGATGACCGGCTACGACCGGGTGCTGATCTACCGCTTCGAAGAGGAAGGCCACGGCCAGGTGATCGCCGAAGCCACCCGCCCCACCATGGAAGTGTTCAATGGCCTGTTCTTCCCGGCCTCGGACATTCCCCAGCAAGCCCGCGAGCTGTACCGCAGCAACTGGCTGCGGATCATCCCCAACGCCGACTACCAGCCGGTGCCCCTGCTGCCGGCGCTGCGCCCGGACACTCAGCAGGCCCTGGACCTGAGCTTCGCCACCCTGCGCAGCGTGTCGCCGATCCACTGCCAGTACATGAAGAACATGGGCGTGCTGTCCTCCATGAGCATTTCCCTGCTCAAGGGCGACCAGCTCTGGGGCCTGATCAGTTGCGGCAACCGCCAGCCGCTGCTGGTGCCCCACGAGCTGCGCATTGCCTGCCAGACCATCGGCCAGGTGCTGTCGTTGCAGATCAGCGCCATGGAAGCCCTGGATATCAGCCGCCAGCGGGAAGAGAAAGTCGCCGCCCTGGCCCGCCTCGACCAGGCCATGCGCGACACCCCCGACAGCGTCTTCGACGGCCTGACCCAGGTGCCGCAACTGCTGCTGGAGCTGACCCAGGCCGGTGGCGTGGCAATCATCGAAGACAAGCAACTGCACTGCTTCGGCAATTGCCCGCCCCAGGACGAAATCCGCGCCCTGCACCGCTGGCTGCAAGGCACCGGGCAGGCGGTGTTCGCCAGCCATCACCTGGCCAGCGTCTACCCGCCGGCGGCGAGTTATCAACAGGTGGCCAGCGGGGTCCTGGCCATGACCCTGCCCAAGCCTGTGGATAACGGCGTGCTGTGGTTCCGCCCGGAAGTGAAGGAAAACATCAACTGGAGCGGCAACCCGCAAAAGCCCCTGGACCTGGAAAACTCCGACGCCGGCCTGCGCCTGCGGCCGCGTACCTCGTTCGAGATCTGGAAAGTGGAGATGGCCGGGATCGCCACCAAGTGGAGCCACGGCGACCGCTTCGCCGCCAATGACCTGCGCCGCTCGGCCCTGGAGCACGACCTGGCGCGCCAGGTGCTGCGCGAGCAACAGGCCGTGCGCGCCCGGGACGAACTGGTGGCGGTGGTGTCCCACGACCTGCGCAACCCGATGACCGTGATCTCCATGCTCTGCGGCATGATGCAGAAGGCCTTCAGTTCCGATGGCCCGCATACCTCACGGCGCATTTCATCGGCCATCGACACCATGCAGCAGGCCGCCAGCCGCATGAACAATCTCCTGGAAGACCTGCTGGACACCTCCAAGATCGAGGCCGGGCGCTACAGCATCGCCCCGCAGCCGCTGGACGTCAGCCAGATGTTCGAAGAGGCCTATTCATTGCTGGCGCCACTGGCCCTGGACAAGGCCATCGACATCAGCTTCCACGCCGAACCGGACCTCAGGATCAACGCCGACCCCGAGCGCCTGTTCCAGGTGCTGTCGAACCTGGTGGGCAACGCCATAAAGTTCACCCCCAAACAGGGCAAGGTCGGGGTGGTGGCGATGTCCGACGGCGAGCAGATCGTGTTCAGCGTGCGCGACTCCGGGGAGGGCATTCCCACCGACCAGTTGCCATTCATTTTCGACCGCTACTGGACCATGAAGGAAGGCAACCCCAACGGCACCGGCCTGGGGCTGTACATCACCCAGGGCATCATCCACGCCCACGGCGGCAAGATCGAAGCCCACAGCGAAGTGGGCAAGGGCAGCGAGTTCCGCTTCAGCGTGCCGCGCGCCAGCCTCTGACCCATAGCCCGGGGCTGGCCATTGGGCCCCGGGCGCTCATTCAGCCGCCTGGGCCACCAGCCAGTCGCGAAACAACTGGCCGCTGGCGGACAGGCGCTTGTGCCGCGGATGCACCAGAAAATCCGCCTGCCCGGTGCGGAACGCCCACTCGCCAACCCGCAGCAACTCGCCCTGGGCCACCAACTGGCTGGCCATGAAATCCCAGCCCAGCCCCACGCCCATGCCCTGCTGCACCGCGCTGAACATCAGGGTCAGCTGGTTGAACCCCAGGGCCCCCGGTGGCGCGCTGTAGTCCAGCCCGAAATGATGGAACCAGTCCCGCCAGTCGATGCAGTTCCACTCCGAGGCGTCCAGCTGGATCAACGGCAGTTCGGCCAGTTGCGCCAGCTCCTTGACCACAGGCAGCTCCAGGCGCCGGCTGACGATGGGGTAGACCATCTCGGCGAACAGCGATACCGCCGCCAGGGACGACCAGTGCCCCGCACCATAGAGAATGCCGAAGTCATGCTCGGCCACGCTGGACTCGTCCATGTCGTTGTTGGCATGGATGCTCACGGTGATGTCCGGGTGCTGCTTGTTGAATGCCAGCAGGCGCGGGAACAGCCAGAACTGCGCCACCGCGTGGGTGCATTGCACGGTGATGGTATTGGCGTCGCGCCCGGCCCGCAGGCGGCTGACGCTGCGCAGCAGGGCTTCGAGCTGGGTGCTGACCTCGACGAACAGCGAGGCGCCGCTGGCGGTGAGCTTCACCCCCCGGGCCTGGCGCTCGAACAGTTCGGTCTTGAGCGACAGCTCCAGGGCACGGATCTGCTTGCTGACCGCGCTCTGAGTCAGGCACAGCTCGGTGGCCGCGCGGGTGAAGCTGGCGTTACGGCCCACCGCCTCGAAGGTGACCAGGGTTTCCAGCGGCGGCAGATGACGGGCGAAGCGGCTCACAAGGCATTCCCCAGGAGAATAGGTAGGTGCCTATATATCCTTTGTCCATCCGGTCAGCAATGACTAGCCTGCGCAGCTTGATGACTAGGTACGAGTGTTTGCATGAAACGTGGAGTTGCTTATGCCGCCCTGGCCGGTGCGGTCTGGGGCCTGGCGATTGTGGTGCCCAGCCTGCTGCCTGAGTTCAGCCCGTTGCTGCTCAGCTGCGCGCGCTTCAGCCTCTACGGTGCATTCTCCCTGCTCCTGGCTGCGCCTCAGGCCCGGGAGCTGCTGCAACGCCTGACCTGGGGCGATGCCGTACTGTTGGTGAAGCTGGCGCTAACCGGCAACCTGATCTACTTCATGCTCCTGGCCAGCGCCATCCAGTGGGCCGGCGTAGCCAGCACCGCACTGATCGTCGGCTTGCTGCCGCTGACCATCACCCTGGCCGGCCGCGGCGATGCCGATGCCGTGCCCCTGCGCCGGCTGCGCTGGCCGTTGTTGCTGGTGTTCGCCGGCATCTGCTGCATCAACCTCGACACCCTGCTCACCGCCCACAGCGATTCGGTGGAACTGGGCCAGCGCGCCCTGGGCCTGCTCTGCGCCTTCGGCGCCTTGCTGTGCTGGACCTGGTTTGCCACCGACAACGCCCGCTACCTCAAAGGCAGCCGTTTCAACAGCAGCCAGTGGTCGACCCTGTGGGGCATTACCACTGGGCTGATGAGCGCCCTGGTCTGGCTGCTGGCGGACGGGTTCTCATTGCCCGGCACCCGGGCCGAGGCCAGCGAGCAGCGCTGGATGCTGTTCTGGGGCCTGAGCCTGTCCAGCGCGGTGCTCGGTTCCTGGTTCGGCAATCGCATGTGGAATGCCTCGACCCGGCGCCTGCCGCTGACCCTGAGCGGCCAGTTGATCGTGTTCGAGACCCTGTTCGCCCTGCTCTATGGCTTCATCTGCCTGCAGCACCTGCCCAGCCTGCTGCAAAGCAGCGCCGCCCTGTTGCTCCTGGCCGGGGTCCTGTGGGCAGTGCGCCGCCACCTGCCACAGGCCCATGGCTGACGCCCTCAGCCCTGGGCCACGGAACAGGCCGGCAAGGCCACTCCAGCCCGGGGCAGGCGCAGCGCCAGCAAGGCCCCGAACAGCGCCAGCAGGGCACTGGCGGCGGTAGCCATCTCGATGCCATAGGCCTGATTACCGCCGGCGCTCAAGGTGTTGGCCAGGGACACCAGCAGCGCCAGCCCCAGGGCGCCGCCGATCTGCTGGCTGGTGGAAGCCACGCCCGCAGCCACCCCTTGCTCGGACGCCGCGATACCCTGCCCGGCCGAGACCCACATCGAGGTCCAGGTCATGCCCTGGCCGATGCTCATGATCACGATCCCCGGCAGCAGGCCGACAAAGCCGCTACTGCCCGGCAGGGCCAGGTACATCAGGCCGATGCCCAGCGCCCCGAGCAGCAAGCCGCTGACCAGGGTCGCCCGCAAGCCTACGCGCAGCAGGGCCCGCTCCGCGACCCAGATCCCGGCCGTGCACAGCAGGGTCGAGGGCAGGAACGCCAGTCCGCTCTGCAACACACTGAACTGATCGACCTGCTGGAAATACAGGCTGAGGAAGTAGTACTGCACGCCGAAGCTGCTCATGAACAGCGCGGTAATCACCATGGCCATGCGCAGTTGTGGATAACCCAGCAGGCGCAGGGGCATCAGCGGGTCGGCGCTACGCTGTTCAAGGCGCACGAACAACCCGAGCAGGGCCAGGGACAACGCCAGGCAGCCCAGGGTCGCCGGGGCGCTCCAGCCCCACTCCGGGCCCTGGACGATGGAAAACACCAGCAGGGTGCCACCCAGGGTCACGGTCAGCGCGCCGCGCAAGTCGAACTGACGGCCGCGCTGGCGCGCAGGGTCGGCGGGTATCCAGTGCCGGGCCAGCAACGCACAGGCCCCAGCCAGGGGCACGTTGACCAGGAACACCGCCTCCCAGCCCCAGTACTGGGTCAGCACCCCGCCCAGCAGCGCCCCCAGGGCCAGCCCCGCCGCCGAGGCTGCGCTCCACACCGCAAAGGCCCGGTTGCGCGCCGGCCCCTCGGCGTACCAGGTGTTGATCAGGGCCAGGGTCGCGGGGAACAGCATTGCCCCGCCCACGCCCTGCACCGCCCGGGCCAGCACCAGCAGCAGCGCGCTGCCGCCCAGGCCGCCGGCCAGCGAGGCCAGGGCGTACAAGGACTGGCCGACGATGTAGAAACGCCGCTTGCCCAGGAGGTCCGCCGCCCGTCCGCCCAGCAGCAGGAAACCACCGAAGGCCACGCTGTAGGCACTGACCACCCATTGCAACTGCTGGGCGGAGAAGCCCAGGTGGCTGCCGATTTCCGGCAGGGCGACAAACACGATGGTGGCGTCCAGGGCGATGATCAATTGCGCGGTGGCCAGCAGTAACAGCATCCAGCCCGACGGCTTGGCTAACGGGGTCGCGGACATCGCGAAGATCCTTGTGTGGAAATAACCGGCGGCCAGTGTCATCGATGCCGTTTAAATGATAAACAAGCCATTCTCTCTTTCAGTAATGACTTTAATCATGGATCTGAACGCCCTTCGCCTGCTGGTCCGGGTTGCCGAAACCCGCAGTTTCACCCGTGCCGCCGGTGACCTGGGGCTGACCCAGTCCGGCCTGTCCCGAGCCATTTCCCGCCTGGAACAGCAGCTCGGGGTCCGCCTGCTGCAACGCAACACCCGCAGTGTCAGCCTGACCCCGGACGGCCAGGTGCTGGTCGAGCGCGCCGCCCCCCTGCTGGCGGAACTGGCCCATGCCGAACACCTGCTGCTGGACCGGCGCGAATCCCCCAGTGGAATGTTGAAGATCAGTACCCCGTCACTGTTCGGGCGCAAGGTGGTGATGCCGGTGATCGGCGAGCTGACGGCCCAGCACCCGGGGCTGAGCATCGAAGCGGTGATGACCGACCGGGTGGTGGACATCATCGATGAAGGTTTCGACGCGGTGGTGCGCACCGGGGTGATCCAGGACCAGCGCCTCATTGCCCGGCCCCTGGCGCCCCTGCGCTGGGTCACGGTGGCGGCGCCAGGCTACCTGGAGCGCCATGGCACGCCCCGGCACCTGGCCGACCTGCAGCAGCACAACTGCCTGGCCGTGCGTAACCTGCGCAGCGGCCGGCTGGTGGACTGGCAGTTCATGGACCAGGGCAAGCCCCTGGACCTGGCCGTCCAGGGCCGGCTGATCTTCGATATCGGCGATGCCCTGGTGGACGCGGTGCTCGGCGGCTTCGGCATTGCCCAGTTGATGGAGTTCGCGGTACGCGAAGCCCTGGACACCGGCCGGCTGGTGCCGGTTCTGCAGGAGCATGCCGGGCGCAGCCGCGAGCTGTCGCTGGTGTATCCGCCCTCGCGCCAGTGCTCGCCGAAGCTCACCGCTTTTGCCGAGGCCCTGGTTCGGTTGAGCTGGTAGCCGCCTTCAACCGGGCTGGGCGCTGTCGCTCTCCAGGTCCCGGGTCACGCTCAGCAGCAGCGGCTGGGCGATCCTCAGGTAGTCCTGGGTATCGAGCACCATGGAGGCATCCAGGCGCCCGGCGTTGAAGGCGATCTCGCTATAGCGGGAGGTCAGTTGCGGGTCGACGATCAGCCGGATGCGCGGATCGAAACTCAGCGGAGCAATGGCGCCGATCACGCAACCAGTCAGCTCCCTGGCCAGCTCCGGCGATACCAGTTGCGCCTTCTTGCCCCCCAGGGCCGCGCCGACCTTTTTCATGTCCAGCTTCTGGTCGCCGCTGAGAATCACCAGCCCATACACCTCGTCTGTGCCCTTGAGGCTGCAGAGCATGGCCTTGGCCCCCTGCCCAGGTTCGGTGCCGCGGATCTCGGCAACCCGCGCCGACTGCCCTTCGGCCGGGTGAAAAATCACCCGATAGCGCGCCTGGTGGCTGTCCAGCAGGCTCACCAGTCGTTGGAAAACTGCATGCATGTTCTGTCCTTGGAAAAGTCGCCAGGGGGTTGATTCAAGCATCCGTCGCCACGCCTGACCAGTGGCGGCTACAAGCGCACCCGCAGTGCCAGGAAGTCGATGAACACCCGTACCCGCGACGGCACGTGGCCGCCCTGGCCGACATACAGCGCATAAAAACTTTCCAGCGGCGCCTGGTTGAAGGCTTCCAGTACCGGTACCAGCCTGCCGCTGGCCAGGTCATCGGCGATGGTGAAGGCCGCCAGTTGCGCCAGCCCGGCACCGTGTAGCGCCAGATGGCGCAAGGCTTCGCCGTCGCTGGCCTGCACCCGGCCATTGGGCTGCAGCAGTTGGCTCTCGCCCGCCGCGCCCAGGCGCCAGCCCGGCAAGGCCCGCGCGTAGTCGAAACCGAGCAGGTGGTGCGCGGCCAGATCCTCCGGGGTCTGCGGTACGCCACAGCGAGCCAGGTAGGCCGGGGAGCCAACGACAACGCCGCGGGTTTCCCCGAGCTTGCGGGCAATCAACTGCGAATCCGCCAGCGGCCCGGTGCGGATCGCCACATCGGTCTGTTCCCCCAAGAGGTCTACCAGGGCATCGCTGTGCACCAGGTCCAGGGACACCTGCGGATACAGCTGGAGAAACTCCGCCACCAGGGGCGCCAGCACATGCAGGCCAAAGGAGGCGCTGGTGTTGACCCGCACCCGGCCCACCGGAGCCCGGGCGCTGCTGGCCTCACCCTCCACTTCTCGCAGGTCTGCCAGCAGGCGCACGCTGTTTTCATAGAAGCCGCGGCCTTCCGCGGTCAGTTGCAACTGGCGAGTGGAGCGGTTGAGCAAGCGTACGCCCAGGCGTGCTTCAAGCCGCGCCAGCAGCTTGCTCACCGAGGAAGGCGTCACCTGCCTCAACCGCGCAGCGGCCGACAAGCCGCCACACTCCACCACCGCGACAAAGGTTTCCATCTCGGCAAACCGGTTGATCTCGCTGCCCGCCATATGAATTCAACTCATAGATGCTGTTCCGGCCGGCAGTCTATTTCACTCAAAGACCCGACTCTATGCTGGCGATCCCTTTATTCGAGGTATCCCAGATGAGCGTTTCAACTTCCCCGGACCGTCACTTGCTGGTGATCGGCGGCTATGGCGTGGTCGGCACCGCAGTGGTCGAGCTGATGCACCGTACCCCGGGCTGGCAACTGACCACCGCCGCCCGTCGCCGCCCACCGACCAGCCTGCTGGACGGCAGCCCGGCACCAGCGCACATCAGCGCCGACCTGCTGGACGTCGCCGGCACCGCCCGCGCCTTTGCCGGACTGGGCAGCGTCACCGACCTGGTGTTCTGCGCCTACAGCGAGCGGGAAAGCATGGCCGCCACAGTGGCGCCGAACCTGGCGATGCTGGAGCACAGCCTCAAGGCCCTGCGCCAGGCCGGAGCCAGGTTGCGCCAGGTGGTGCTGATCGGTGGCGGCAAATCCTACGGTGAACACCTGGGGTCCTATAAGACGCCAGCCAAGGAAAGCGACCCGCGCTTTATGGGGCCGATCTTCTACAACGATCAGGAAGACCTGTTGTGGCATGAAGCCGAACGCGAGGGTTTTGCCTGGACGGTATTGCGCCCGGACGGGGTCATGGGCCCCAGCCTCAACTCACCGATGAACATCCTCACCGGCATCGCCAGCTTCGCCGCCATCAGCCAGGCACTGAACCTGCCACTGCGTTTTCCCGGCAGCCTGCAGGCCTGGTCGGCGCTGCACCAGGCCACCGATTCCCGGGTGCTGGCCCAGGCCGTGCTCTGGGCCCTGACTTCACCGAATGCACAGCAGCAGGTCTTCAACGTGACCAATGGCGATCACTTTCGCTGGCAGCACCTGTGGCCACAGATCGCCGGGTTCTTCGGCCTTGCCAGCGCCGCTCCGCAACCGATGAACCTGGGGGTGCAGATGGCCGACAAGGCGCCGCTGTGGGCGCGCATTGTCCAGGAACAGCAACTGCGCCCCACGCCCTGGGAGCAGATCGCCGCCTGGCCCTTCGTCGATGGCTGGCTCAACACCGGCTACGACATGGTGCAAAGCACCATCAAGATCCACCAGGCCGGCTTTACCGGTTGCATCGACAGCCACCAGAGCGTGCTCGAACAGTTGCAACGGCTGCGTGACTACCGGCTGATCCCCTGACTCAGGGCTCGCCGACCAGGGGCAGTTGCCGACCGTCAACGGCGTCACCGATGGTCAGGAAATGCCCGCCCGCAACATGGTGCAGGGTACGCAGCCGGTCGTGCCCGTCGAAGTGCCAGCGCCCTTCGCTGAACACCCGGGCATCGGCCTGGGCGGCAATCACTTCGCCAAGGAACAGGTCGTACTGCTGGTGGTTGTGGGGCTCGGGCAGCAGCCGGCATTCCAGCCAGGCCACGCAACCTTCCAGCAGCGGCGCCGCCAGTTGCTCGCCGGCAAAGGCCTGCAGACCGTAGGCGGCGAACTTGTCGCTACCGCCCTGGCTCAGCTCAAGCCCGGAGCTGTTGCCCAGGCTCTGCACGATATCCACCTGGGCCACGCAAGGCACATTGAGCACGAAGGTGCCCGAGGCCTCCAGCAGTTGTCGGGTCCAGGTGGACTTGTCGAGCACCACGGCGACTTTCGGCGGCTCGAAATCCAGGGGCATGGCCCAGGCCGCGGCCATGATGTTGCGCTGCCCGCCATGGGCTGCGCTGACCAGCACCGTTGGGCCGTGGTTGAGCAAGCGGTACGCCTTGTCCAGCGGTACCGGGCGACGAAGATCGGACATGACTGGCTCCTGAAAAAAACTGCGATTGTAGCCCCATCGCGGCCGTCGGCAGGCAAGGTCATTGGCCGGATTTTCTGGATAATCCGTCCAGCCGCCGACGGCTTATCAACAGCGGTGCAGACACTAGACTCAGCCTTCACCCCAATTGTTGAAGGACCCGCGCCATGACCGATCACTCCCTGAACAACAAAGTCGTGCTGATCGCCGGTGGCGTGAAGAACCTCGGCGGCCTGATTGCCCGCGACCTGGCCAGCCACGGTGCCCGGGCGGTGGCCGTGCACTACAACAGCAACGCCAGCCGGGCCGACGCCGAGGCCACGGTGGCGGCACTCAAGGCCCTGGGTGTGGAGGCCCAGGCGTGGCAGGCCGACCTCACCCGCGCCAGTGCCGTGGAGCAGCTGTTCAACGAGGCCAAGGCGCGCTTCGGCAAGATCGACATCGCCATCAACACCGTGGGCAAGGTGCTGAAGAAACCCATCATTGAAATCAACGAGGACGAGTACGACCAGATGTTCGCGGTCAATGCCAAGAGCGCCTTCTTCTTTATCAAGGAAGCCGGCAAGCACCTGGAGGACAACGGCAAGCTGGTGACCCTGGTGACTTCGCTGCTGGGGGCCTTCACTCCGTTCTATGCCGCCTATGGCGGCTCCAAGGCGCCGGTGGAACACTTCACCCGGGCCGCGGCCAAGGAGTTCGGTGCCCGCGGCATTTCAGTGACTGCCGTCGGCCCCGGGCCCATGGATACCCCATTCTTCTACCCGGCCGAAGGCGCCGACGCCGTGGCGTACCACAAGAGCGCCGCAGCCCTGTCGCCTTCGAGCAAGACCGGGCTCACCGATATCGAGGACGTGGTGCCCTTCATTCGCCACCTGGTCACCGAAGGCTGGTGGATCACTGGCCAGACCTTACTGATCAACGGCGGCTACACCACCAAGTAATCCTGGCGCCCAAGGGGTAAATTGGCCTGCCGAGCCGCAGCATCGATCGCCTCGGCCGATGCTGCGATCCACTGCCGTCAGGCGCCCCCGAACCAGGATCGTTCAAACGATGGATAAGCTTGAGCAATACCGCGTGTTCATCCAGGTGGCCGACATGGGTAGCTTCATCAAGGCTGCCCATGCCCTGGAACTGCCACGGGCCACCGTCTCTTCCGCCGTGCAGCAACTGGAAACCGGCCTCGGCACCCGACTGCTGCACCGCACCACCCGCCACGTGCAGTTGACCGCCGACGGCGCCATTCTGCTGGAACGGGCGCGGCGCCTGCTGGCAGACGCCGCCGAACTCAACCAGTTGTTCCACCACCGCCAGATAGACGTCAGCGGGCGCTTGAACATCGATGTGCCCAGCCGCATCGCCCGGCGCCTGATCGTCCCCGCCCTGCCCCGATGGCTGGCGCAATACCCCGGCCTGCAACTGGCCCTGGGCGCCAGCGATCGCAGCATCGACCTGGTCCAGGAAGGCATCGACTGCGCGATCCGCGTCGGCAGCCTGGCCGACAGCAGCCTGGTCGCCCGCCCCCTGGGGCAACTGGCGCTGATCAACTGCGCCAGCCCCGCCTACCTGGCCGAACAGGGCGAGCCCCACACCCCCCAGGACCTGCAGAACGGCCAGTGGATGGTCGGTTATGCCTCCCCGGATACCGGCCGCGAGCAGCCCTGGGAATACCTGCTGGAAGGTCGCGAGCACCTGCTGGGGCTGCCCAGCCGGGTGATCGTCAACAACGTCGAGAACTACATCGCCTGCTGCCGGCAGGGGCTGGGGCTGATCCAGGTGCCACGCTTCGACGTGCAGCACCTGCTGGACCGTGGCGAGCTGGTGCAGGTGCTCCGTGAACTGCCGGTGGCGCCCATGGATATCTGCGCGCTATACCCCGACCGGCGCCATCGCTCGCGCCGCCTCAACGTGTTCATCGAATGGTTCGCCGAGCTGATCAAACCGCACCTGGAGGCTTGCTGAACACCCGCGGATCGTGAGAAGAAAGCGCCTTCACGGATTGAGGCACTGGCACCATGACCCACCTGCACATCAGCGCTCCACACCTCGACGACCTGGATGACCTGCTGGCCTTCGAAGGGGAAAACCGAGCGTTCTTCGAAGCCTCGATCAACGCCCGGCCTGCCACCTACTACTCCCGCGAAGGGGTCGCCGAAGCCATAAACCAGGCGTGCGAGGATGCCGAGGCAGACCGCGGCTATCAGTTCCTGATCCGCGACAACGCAGTGCTGGTGGGGCGCGTCAACCTGCACCGGGTGCAGCGCCCCTACTTCAATTGCGCGGAACTGGGCTACCGGGTCGGCGCCCGCTTCAACGGCCGCGGCATTGCCCGCACTGCGGTGCAGCAGGTGCTGCTGCGCGCCTTCGGCGAATTGCAACTGAGCCGCATCGAAGCCAATGCGCGGCCGCAGAACACCGGTTCGGTGCGGGTGCTGGAAGCCTGCGGCTTCTCTTGCTACGGCCATTCGCGGCGCAGCTTCCTGTTGCACGGCGAGTGGTTCGACCGCTTGCACTACGAGTGCCATGGGCCTGCGCCACGCTAGCAACCCGGGCGTGCGCCCCCAAGACGCACGCCCACGCCCTCAGGCCGACAGCTGGTTGGCGAACTGGCCGACCGCGCTGACCACTTTCTGCGCACCGTCCTGAATCTCGACGATGACCGTGCCGGCCTCCGCTGCCAGGGTCAGGCCCTGTTCCGCCTGCTGCCGGCCCTCGGCCATCAGCTCCACCGCCGAGCGGGCCATGTCCTGGTTCTGGCGCACCACGCCGACGATCTCGTCGGTGGCATTGCTGGTGCGCGAGGCCAGTTGCCGGACCTCATCGGCGACCACCGCAAAACCCCGCCCCTGTTCACCGGCCCGGGCCGCTTCGATGGCCGCATTGAGGGCCAGCAGGTTGGTCTGTTCGGCAATCCCGCTGATGGTCTTGACGATGCTCGCTATCACCAGGGACTGCTCGTTCAGGGCTTCGATGCCGTCCCCGGCCTGCTGCATGCAGGTAGCCAGGTCACGCATCACGTCCAGGGTCTCGGTGACCACCGCCGAGCCGCGCTGGGCGCTGGTGTCGGTCTGTCGGGAGATGCTGTAGGCGATGTCCGCCGCCTCGGCCACCCGTTGCTCCTGGTTCACCTGATCGGTGATCAGGATGGCGAACTTCACCACCTTGTAGAGCTGGCCACTGGCGTCCAGCACCGGGTTGTAGGAAGCGTCGAGCCACACCACCCGCCCCTGGCTGTCGATGCGCTTGAACCGCTGGGCGATGTATTCGCCGGCGTTCAACCGCGCCCAGAACTCCTGGTAGCCGGGCCCCTCGTATTCCTGCGGTTCACAGAACAGGCGGTGGTTCTGGCCCTGGACCTCATCCAGCCGGTAGCCCATGCAGGCGAGAAACCGCGAGTTGGCCGTCAGCACCCGGCCTTGCAGGTCGAACTCGATCACCGCAGAGGAGCGCAGCAGCGCCGCCATCAGGTTTTCATGCTCGCAGGCACTTTCCACCGAAGCGCTCTGGTCGGTGCAGATCAGGTTGTAATGATCGAGCCGCCCGGCGCCATCGCGGATCGGCTGCACGCAGACCTGCAGCCAGGCCTCGCGGCCGCCTCCGCGTTGCAGGCGCAATTGGCCGGTGTAGCTTTCGTTGCGCCCCAGGGCCGCCTTGAATTCGCGATACAACGGCACAGCCTGCGGGTGGCGCGAGATGATGCTCTCCAGGGCCACGCCGGCCAGTGGCTGGCCATCGAGTTCCAGGGCCTGGATGAAGTTCTGGTTGGCCCGGCGGATGGCCCCCTCGCCATCGAGTTCGAGATTGAGCACCTGGCTTTCCAGGCAGGCCTTGAATTGCTGCAGAGCGTTCAGCTCGTCGCTCAGGGTGGCAAGTTGCTGCTTCAAACGTTTGTTGAACATGGATACACCGACAGACTAGGAGTGGATACAACAACCCCTAGCCATCGGCGCAGTTTGGGCTTTCTCCAAGCCTCGCAGCGCTTTCCAGATACTTCCTACAAGCCTCTAGGAAATTTCTTGGTTTTTCTTGGACGCAGCCGTCGCCCGGGGCCCTATCGGTCAGGCCCGAGTGTCTCAGCGTGGGAAATGAATGGCGCCAAGGGCGCCGGGGCTGGCCGATGCTGCCCTGAAATCCACAGTGCCCCGTGACGGGAGCACTGTGCTGGGGAGCAATCAGGAGGACAGTTGGTTGGCGAACTGGCCGACCGCGCTGACCACCTTCTGCGCGCCGTCCTGGATCTCGACGATCACGGTGCCGGCTTCCGCCGCCAGGGCTAGCCCCTGCTCGGCCTGCAGCTTGCCTTCGGCCATCAGTTCCACGGCTTCGCGGGCCATATCCTGGTTCTGGCGCACCACGCCGACGATTTCCTCGGTGGCCTTGCTGGTGCGCGAGGCCAGTTGCCGGACTTCATCGGCCACCACCGCGAAACCACGTCCCTGCTCACCGGCCCGGGCCGCCTCGATGGCCGCGTTGAGTGCCAGCAGGTTGGTCTGTTCGGCAATCCCGCTGATGGTCTTGACGATGCTGCCGATCACCAGGGATTGCTCGTTGAGGGCGCCAATGCCTTCGCCGGCCTCCTGCATGTGCTTGGCCAGATCGCGCATCACGTTCACCGCCTCGGTAACCACCGTGGTGCCGCGCTGGGCGCTGTTGTCGGTCTGCAGCGAGGTGTTGTAGGCAATGCTCGCCGCCTCGGCCACGGCCAGTTCCTGGTTTACCTGGTCGGTGATCACGGTGGCGAACTTCACCACTTTGTAGAGTTTGTTGTTGGCGTCCATGACCGGGTTGTAGGAAGCCTCCAGCCAGACCACCCGGCCATGAGCGTCGATGCGCTTGAAGCGCTCGGCGATGAACTCACCGGCGTTCAGGCGTTTCCAGAAGGCCTGGTAGGCCTGGCTGTTGTACTCCTCCGGCTCGCAGAAGATGCGGTGATGCTTGCCCTGAATCTGCGCCAGGCTGTAGCCCATGCTGGAAAGGAAGCGGTCATTGGCCGTCAGCACGTTGCCGTTGAGGTCGAACTCGATCAGCGCGGTGGAACGCATCAGGGCGCCAATCAGGTTCTCGTGCTCCCGAGAGGCCTCGATGGTGCGGGTCAGGTCGCTGGAGAAGATCGCGAAATACTTGATCCGCCCCTCGGAGTCGCGAACCGGCTGGGAGATGGAACGCAGCCAGGCTTCCTGGCCATTGCCGCGCAGCAGCCGCACCGCCCCGGCAAAGTGTTCGCCCCGGGTCAGGGTCGCCTTGAACCGCAGGTGAAACTCATCATGCTTGACGTGTTCCGGGACGATGTCCTCCAGGGCCCGGCCCACCAGATCGCCAGTCTTGTAGAGCATTTCCTGGGCGAAATTGTGATTGACCGACTGAATCCGTCCATCGGCGCTCAGGTTGATGACGAGCATCTCGCTTTCAAGGCTCTCCTTCACTTGCTGAAGGCTCGAAAGTTCTTCGCGTAGAGTCGACAACTCCTGCTTCAAGCGTTTATTGAACATGAGGATGTACCGGGGGGGGCTGAAAAAGTGGACTGCTTTGGGCCTAACATCGGCCCTGAAAGATTTTTCTTAATAGCCATTAAGGCTTGTCTGACAAAAATAATTCCGCAGCCAGCAAGGCCGCGGAATTCGGGCCCGCAGCCGGGGATTTCGCGCAACCAAGGAGCGCGTATAGTCGGCGACGGGAAATTCCAGGGCGATCGACGGAGTTGGACTATGGATGCATCACGCAAGGCACTTTTCCAGCAGGCCGCAGCACAGGTCGGACACAGTTTCGAAGGCGAGATGCGCATTGGCGGCAATTACGTGCCGGCGGTGCGCAATGGCGATGAGGTGTATGTCAGCGGGCAGATCCCGCGTATCGACAATACCGTGATGGTGGTTGGCCGGGTCGGTGCCGAAACCTCCCTGGAGCAGGCCCGGCACGGGGCGCAGATCTGCACCCTGCGGGCCCTGGCGATCCTCGAGCAGATGCTCGGCGACCTGCAGCGGATCAAGCGCATCCTGCGGATCAACGTCTATGTACAGAGCGCGGCGGACTTCACCCAGCAGAGCGAAGTGGCGGACGGCGCCTCCGCAGTCCTCTATTCGATCTTTGCCGACGCCGGCGTACACACACGGACCTCGGTGGGGGTCTATCAATTGCCCAAGAATGCCTCGGTGGAAGTGGACATGATCGTCGCCCTGCACCCCGGCTCCGGCAACGACTGAGTGCAGCCACGCTGGCCGGGCCTACCCCTGCGGGCCCGGCACAGCAGCGCCGGCGGCCCATCAACTGCCGTTGTTGCGGCACTGGCCCATGACCTGGTACTCGATGGTCTTGAGCTGGCCGGCGGAATCCTCATACGTCATGCGCGAAGGCACCACCTCGCAGGACTTGATCGGCGGGGTCACGTTGACCACCTTGGCGACATCCAGCTTCATGCCGTAGCGGTACGCCTGCACCACCGGCGCCGGCTTGCCCTGGTTCGCCGCATAGCGCTCCATGGCCTTCTGGTTTTCCACCATGGCCCGGGCGAACGTACGGTCGCCTCCCCCTTCGGCCTGCGCCAGGGAAGCCAGGCTCAACAGCAGCGCGGCGAGACTCAGGTTGATTGCTTTCATCACAGTTTCCTCGTCCAGTTGACGCCAGCGAGGATAAGCAACCGACCCTGTCAGGATGATCGCGGGCAGATTACTTATCTGTAATGGGCGCTGCCGACAGCCCGCCCTACCCGGGATAACCCCCGGCCCGTCGGGGTTTTGGCCCGGGCCCTGGACGGCTTTCTTGCACAATTGTAATGACCGGGTCACCCCGCCGTTATCTGCCGTTTGCAACTATCGACAGCGACTGGGCAGGCGTTGCGACGCCTGCCGGTCGAGCCCAATAAGAACGCCTCTGGCGATATAAAAGTTGATAGCTGCCAACACTCAGGAGCGACCCCCATGCGTATCAATCCCCCCTTGTCCCTGTCCGTGCTCGCTGCGGTACTGGGGCTCAGCCCTATGGCGGCAGTGGCCGCCGAGGAACGGCCCGAAGGCTTTGTCGAAGGCAGCCGCCTCGACCTGCTGCTGCGCAACTTCTACTTCAACCGCGACGACCGCAAGGGCCAGTCCAGCCCCACCGGCAACGGCTATTCCGAAGCCTGGGCCCAGGGCCTGATCGGCCAGTTCGAATCCGGCTTCACCCAGGGCACGGTGGGCTTTGGCCTCGATGCCTTTGCCATGTACGGCCTCAAGCTCGACTCTGGCACCGGCCGCAGCGGCGGCGGTGGCTCCTTCGGCATGCTGCCGCTGAACCACGACAACCGGCCCGCCGACAGCTACGGCAAGGCTGGGGGTGCGGTGAAAATGCGAGCCCTGGATACCGTGGTGAAAGTCGGCGATGTGTTTCCCAAGACCCCCGTGGTGCACTACGGCGACTCCCGCCTGCTGCCGGAAAGCTTTCGCGGGGTGACCCTGGAGAACACCAGCATCGACGGCCTCAACCTGCAGGGCGGCCGCCTGCATGCCATGAGCCAGCCCGACAGCAGTGGCATGCGCGATGGCTTCGCCACCTTCTACGCCGGCAAGGTGGACTCGCCCTGGGTCGGCTACTTCGGCGGCGACTACCGGCTCAACTCCAATCTCAACTTCAGCCTCTACAGCAGCCGCCTGAAGGACGCCTGGGACCAGTACTACTTCGGCGTCGCGGGCAACTACCCGCTGTCCGACCAACTGAGCCTGTTCAGCGGCTTCAACTATTACAAGGCCGTCGATGAAGGCAAGAAGCTCCTGGGCGAGCTCGACAACAACATCTGGAGCGCCAAGGTCGGAGCCACCTACGGCGCCCACACCCTGGCCCTGTCGCATCAGCGCAACAACGGCAACGACGACTTCGACTACCTGCGCCAGTCGGACTCGATCTTCCTCGACAACTCGATCCAGTACAGCGACTTCAACTCGCCCAAGGAACGCTCGTGGATGGTCCGCTACGACCTCGACATGCAGCCCCTGGGCATTCCCGGCCTGTCGTTCATGACCCGCTACGCCCGCGGCAGCGGCGCCGACTACAGCCACGCCAACTCGGTGTACATGCGCCGCGATGCGGCAGGTGACCCACTGACCGACCAGCGCCGCTGGGAGCGGGATATCGAAGCCAAGTACGTGTTCCAGGGCGGCAGCCTCAAGGATCTGTCCCTGCGCATCCGCCAGGCGACCATCCGTTCCAGCCAGTTCGAATCCGACCTGGAAGAGTTTCGCCTGATCGTCGAGTACCCCCTGGCCCTGCTCTAGAGAGCGGCTCCGGGCAGGCGCCAGGCCTGCCCGGTGTTAAAACTTCTTCACAGACTCATGCCTTTCAGAACTGTAATATCGGCCTCACCTTCTCGTTAGGTTGGCCTTCATATACTCCCGGACACACTGGCAGCCACCGTGTTTTTCACGGCCGCCCAACGTGTCAGGAGAAGCTCATGCGCCCAACCCAACTGTTATTGATCGGCCTACTGGCCACAACCAGCTCCGCCACCTGGGCCGCTGATGGCAGCGAACGCCCACAGCAGGTCCGCGAAGCTTTCCTGGCCAGCCAGGAACAGATCCACGGCGACGCCAACCAGGAAACAGCCGCCACCGGCAGCACCGGCAAAGCCCCTCGCGATGCTTCTGCGCCTACCACGGCCGAAGAAGACATCTGACAGCGATTGCCTACCGAGCACATTCATCTCTTGAAGCGTTTTTTCTGATGCTCCTTTGGAAAGAGATGAATTTTTAGCGCCCCCTTGGGGCGCTTTTTTTGCCCGAAAATTGCCGCAGGACTGACACCTGTAGCCGCTGCCGCAGGCAGCGGCTACAAGAAGCGGCGCGCGATCAGTCTTCTTCCCTGCGATGCGCCCATTGGTACAGGGCAGGCAGCACCAGCAAGGTGAGGATGGTGGAGGACAGGATGCCGCCAATCACTACCGTGGCCAGGGGCCGTTGCACTTCGGCGCCGGTGCCGGTGGCCAGGGCCATGGGGATGAAGCCCAGGGAGGCCACCAGGGCGGTCATCAGTACCGGGCGCAGTCGGGTCAGGGCGCCTTCATGAATCGCCAGGGACAACGAGCGCCCTTCCTCTCGCAGGTTGCGGATAAAGGCAATCATCACCAGGCCGTTGAGCACGGCGACCCCGGACAAGGCAATGAAGCCCACCCCCGCCGAGATCGACAGCGGTATGTCCCGCAGCCACAGGGCCATGATCCCGCCGGTCAGGGCGAAGGGAATCCCGGTGAACACCAGCAGGCCATCCTTGAGGTTGTTGAACATCATGAACAGCAGCCCGAACACCAGCAGCAAGGCCACCGGCACCACCACCTGCAGGCGCTGGGAGGCTTCCTGCAATTGTTCGAACTGACCGCCCCAGGTGGTCCAGTAGCCGGCCGGGATTTTGACCTTCTCGGCAATCAGGCTTGTGGCCTCTTCGACGAAGGAGCCGATATCCCGCCCGCGCACGTTGGCGCTGACGATCACCAGGCGCTTGCCGTTTTCCCGGCTGACCTGATTGGGGCCCAGCACCAGATCGAGGCTGGCCACTTCCGACAGGGCGATGAAGCCGATCTGCCCGTTGGCCGTGCCCGCCGTCGCCGGTATGGGAATCAGCAGCCGGGACAGGCCGTCGATATCGGTGCGCAGTTGATCGGACAGGCGTACCACCATATCGAAGCGCCGGTCGCCTTCGTACAGGGTGCCGGCCTGGCGCCCGCCCACCGCAACGGCGATGGTGTCTTGCACGTCCCCCACGTTGAGGCCGAAACGCGCGGCCTTGTCGCGGTCGATATTGATGGTCAGCACCGGCAGCCCCGAGGTCTGCTCGACCTTGACTTCCGAGGCGCCAGGCAAGCTCTGCAAGGCCGTGGCAATTTGCGTAGCGGTCTTGTTCAGCACCGCCATGTCATCGCCAAACACCTTCACCGCAACATCGCTGCGCACCCCGGAAATCAGCTCGTTGAAGCGCAGCTGGATCGGCTGCGACAGCTCGTAGGCGCTGCCCGGCACCAGGGCACTGGCACGCTGGATATCAGCGATCAGCGCCTCTCGCGACTTGTTCGGGTCCGGCCACTGGGCCTTGGGCTTGAGCATCAGGTAGCTGTCGGAAATATTCGGCGGCATCGGGTCCGAGGCGATCTCCGCGGTGCCGGTGCGGGCGAACACCCGCTCGATCTCCGGCACTTGCGCCAGCAGGGTTTTCTCCAGGTGCTGCTGCATGTCCACCGACTGAGTGAGGCTGGTGCCGGGCACCCGCAGGGCCTGCTGGGCAAAGTCGCCTTCGCTGAGGCTGGGGATGAATTCACTGCCCATGCGGCTGGCCAGCAGCGCACTGCCAGCGAGGATCAAGCCGGCCAGGGCGAAGGTCAGGCCACGCCGGGCCATCACCCAGTCCAGCACCGGGGCGTAGCCGCGCTTGGCGCTGCGCATCAGCAGGTTTTCCTCTTCCTTGACCTTGCCGGTGACGAACAGCGCGATGGCTGCCGGAACGAAGGTCACCGAGAGAATCATCGCCCCCAGCAACGCCATGACCACAGTGAAGGCCATGGGGTGGAACATTTTCCCGGCCACCCCGGTAAGGGCAAAGATCGGCAGGTACACCACCATGATGATCAACTGGCCGAAGATCAGCGCGCGCCGGGCTTCCTTGGCCGCGGCAAAGACTTCATGCAGGCGTTCGGAGCGGGTCAGCATGCGCCCGTGGTGCTGCTGGGCATGGGCCAGGCGGCGGATGGCGTTCTCGACGATAACCACCGCGCCGTCGACGATGATGCCGAAGTCCAGGGCACCGAGGCTCATCAGGTTGGCGCTGACCTTGTTGCTGAACATGCCGGTGAAGGTGAACAGCATGGACAGCGGGATCACCAGGGCGGTGATCAGCGCCGCGCGGATATTGCCCAGGAACAGGAACAGAATCACGATCACCAGCAGCGCGCCCTCGAAGAGGTTCTTCTTCACCGTGGCGATGGCCTTTTCCACCAGGTTGGTTCGGTCGTACACCGTGACCGCCACCACGCCTTCGGGCAGCGAGCGGTTGATCTCCTCAAGTTTCTTCGCCACCGCCTGGGACACGGTACGGCTGTTCTCGCCGATCAGCATGAACACGGTGCCCAGCACCACTTCCCGGCCATTCTCAGTGGCCGCGCCGGTGCGCAACTCGCGGCCGATCTGCACGTCGGCCACGTTGCGCACGCGGATCGGCGTGCCGTCGCTGCTGCTGATGACGATGTTGGCGATGTCCTCGATGGACGCCAGTTGCCCCGGCGCGCGGATCAGCAACTGCTCGCCGCTGCGCTCGATGTAGCCGGCGCCGACGTTGGCGTTGTTGCGCTCCAGGGCCGTCACCAGGTCGCTCAGGGTCAGCTTGTAGGCCGCCAGGCGCTTGGGGTCCGGGGCAATCTGGTACTCCTTGGCAAAGCCGCCGATGGTGTTGATCTCGGCCACGCCCTGCACGTTGCGCAGTTGCGGCTTGATGATCCAGTCCTGGATCACCCGCAGGTCGGTGGGGGTGTAGGGCGTGCCGTCCTCCTTGCGGGCGCCCTCCTCGGCCTCCACGGTCCACAGGAAGATCTCCCCGAGCCCGGTGGAAATCGGCCCCATCACCGCCTCCACACCATCGGGCAATTGCTCGCGAGCCACTTGCAGGCGCTCGTTGACCAGTTGGCGGGCGAAGAACAGGTCGGTGCCGTCCTTGAAGATCACGGTTACCTGGGACAACCCCGAGCGCGACAGCGACCGGCTCTGCTGCAACCCCGGCAGGCCGGCCATGGCCGTCTCGATGGGAAAGGTGATGCGCTGTTCGGTTTCCAGGGGCGAGAACCCCGGCGCCGCGGAGTTGATCTGCACCTGGACGTTGGTGATGTCCGGCACCGCGTCGATCGGCAGCTTCTGGTAGCTGGCGATGCCGACGCCGGCCATCAGCAGCACCGCCAGCAGGACGATGATGCGCTGCTCGATGGCGAATTGAATGATGCGTTCAAACATGGGAAGTCACTCTCTGATGAGGCCGATCAATGGCCGTGGTCGGCCGCGCCCTTGCCCAGTTCGGACTTGAGGGTAAAGCTGCCGCGGGCGGCTACCTGGGCCCCGGCTTCGAGGCCCTCGCGGATCTCGACAAAACCGTCCTGGCTGGCCCCGGTGACCACAGGCGTGGCCTGGAACCCCTCGGCCACGCGGACGAACACCGAAGGCCGGTCTTCCACGGTCTGGATCGCCGTCTGCGGCACGCTGACCGGTGCGTCGAAGGCTTCGGTGGCCACCTGTACCGAGACGAACAGCCCCGGGCGCCAGGCGTCATTGGGGTTGGCCAGGGTCACCCGCACCGTGGCGGTGCGGGTCTGTTCCCCCAGCAGGCTGCCGACGTAGGCCACCTGGCCCTGGACCTGGGTCCCCAGCTCACTGGAGCTGACCTGCACCGGCTGGCCGACCCGGACCTTGTCCAGGTCCTTGGGAAACACGCCGAAGGTGGCCCAGACCCGGGACAGGTCCGAGAGGGTGAACGCGGCGCTGGTTTCGCCCACCACTTCGCCCACGCTCAGGTGTTTTTCCACCACCACACCGTCGAACGGCGCGCGCATTTCATAGCGGTTGCCGCCCACCAACTGGGCGCTGCCGCTCAGGGCATTCATCTTCTGCCGGGCATTGTTGAGGGCGATTTCCGCCTCTTGCAGGGCCTGGCGTGCCAGCAGGTAATCCTGCTCGGCGGAGATCTGGTCGACCCACAACTGGCGCTCGCGCTGGAAGGTGGTACGGGCCAGTTCCACCCGCCGCCCGGCGGCGGCCAGCTCGCTGCGCTGATCGGAGATCTGCTGGCTGGCGATCACCGCCAGCAGTTCGCCGCGCTTGACCGCCTGGCCGAGGTTGACCTGTACCGACTCCACCACACCGGCGGCCCGGGGCACGATGTGCGAGGTACGGTCCTCGTCGAAGCGGATCTCTCCCGGCAGGCTGAGTACCCGGTTGAGGCGCCGCGGACCGGCTGCGGCCAGCTCGATGCCGGCGGCCTGGATCTGTTCCGGGCTGAGTTCCAGATGGCCCTCGGGCTCCTGGGCGCCGTGCCCGGCCTCCTCGGCCTGGGGCACCGTTGCCGGGCTGGCGAACAGGCCCGGCAGCAGCAAGGCCGCCAGCCCGAGGCCGACCACTGCCGTGCTGGCCAGAACAAGGCTGCGTTTTTTATCCATGGGGACTCCTGAATCGATCGAGGGTCGGTAGCGCCAGGCGCTGCCTTACGGGGTAGAGGGAAACAGCCATTGACCAATGGCCCGATGCAGCTCATGCACGCACCAATGCGCGGGTGGGTCTTCGGGGGCTGTCGGGGGTGCGCCACTGCAGTCGCTCACCAGCAACGCGGCAAGGCACGCCAGGCCC
This sequence comes from Pseudomonas sp. GW821-FHT07F01, assembly GCF_059418825.1. Taxonomy (NCBI): domain Bacteria; kingdom Pseudomonadati; phylum Pseudomonadota; class Gammaproteobacteria; order Pseudomonadales; family Pseudomonadaceae; genus Pseudomonas; species Pseudomonas sp. GW821-FHT07F01. The sequence goes on along the minus strand of NZ_JBWKQO010000005.1, from coordinate 30,203 downwards.
ATCAGCCAGGGTTTCACCAACGGCTGAGGTCGCCGTAGATGCGCTCGATCCGTACCCAGGCATCGGTGGTTTGCGCCACCGCGGCGAGGTACTGGGTGCGCGCGCCGATCAGGGTGCGTTGAGCATCGAGAACGTCGAGAAAGCTGAACTTGCCCATCTCGAAGCCCTGGGTGGCGCTGTCCACCGCACGCTGGGCGGCGGGCAGGATGGTCTGGTTGAAGGACTGCACCTCGCCCCGGGCGGTGCTCCACTGTTCCAGGGCCTGGCGGGTTTCGGTACGCAAGCGCAATTCGGTGGCGTTGCGCAGGTCCCGGGCCTGGTCGGCGCGGCGGGCGGCGGACAGCACGTTGCCCTGGTTGCGATTGAACAGCGGCAAAGGCATCGACAGCCCTACCAGGTTGACCCGCTCCCGGGCGCTGGCGTCGTACTGGCTGCCCACGCTGACGTCCAGGTCGGGAATGCGCTGGGCCTTTTCCAGTCCCAGGGACGCCTCGCGCTGCACCACTTCCTGCTCCGCCAGGCGCAGTTCGGTGGTTTCCGGCAGGCGGCCAAGCAACTGTGCCGGGGCCGGCAGCGCCGCCAGTGCCCGGGGCTGCTCCTGCACCCCGGCAAAGTCGCTGGTGGCCGCGCCAGTGACCATGGCCAGGCGTCGGTAGGCATTGTCCTGCTCCATCTGCCCCCGGTTCAGTTCCAGGCGCACCTCGGCCAGTTGCACCTGGGCCCGGGTGGCTTCCACCGGCGAGGCCTTGCCGGCGTTGACCCGGCCCTGGGCTACCGCCACGCCCCGTTCGGCCAGGGCCAGGGAGCGCCCGGCCAGTTGGGTGCGTTCCTGGGCCCGCAGCGCCGTGTAATAGGCATCCAGAACATCCGCACGCAACTGATTGCGACGCCGCTCCAGCTCCAGGGCCGCCAGTTCCTGACCGCGACTGGCCACGTCGATCCGTGCTCCGCGCTTGCCCCCCAGCTCCAGGGCCTGGCTGAGCTTGACCGAAGTGGTGCGCGAATCCCGGCGGGTGTCCTCGGCGTCCACCGACAGCACCGGGTTGGGGATGAGCCCGGCCTGCTGGCGGGCGCCCTGGGCGATGTCGATCTCCCAGCGTGCGGCGGCCAGTTCAGGGTTGTTGGCAAAGGCTCGGGCCAGGGCGCTGTCCAGGCTCAACAGCGGTTGCTCGACGGCGCTTGCAGATTGGCTCGCCAGGGCCAGCAACAGGGTCAGGACGCAGGTGCGTGCTGCCCGGGCAGATATTCTCGGGAAAGTCGGCATAACAAGTTCCGGCCCCTATGGAGGCAAAGTGTCTGCGAAGTTGCAGCGCACCATATCGACGCTTATCCACAGGAGTTCCGGCCGATATGAAACTGCAGCAGTTCGCCCATTGACAGGGAGAGTTTCAAGTTCGGCCAACTGTAACTTTCAGTGCTTATCAGCAGGGTGGCGCAAAGATTACAAATCCGTTAGCAAAGGCTCTGGCTCAAGGTTCTGTATTAACATCCGGCTATTCGAAGTGAACATCAAGAGCACTTTTCAAGTGCCAGCAAGCGAACTTTAAAGAACACGAATACGGCACGGGGCCGCACAACTTTCGAGCATTGGCCCGCTGATTACTCGCGTCTTTTCGTTACTGTCCCCCACCTGCCGAGAACCTCATTTTCATGCGTATTCTGGTCATCGAAGACGAACCCAAGACCGCTGACTACCTGCATCAGGGGCTGACTGAAAGTGGCTACGTGGTGGATTGCGCCAACAACGGCGCGGACGGCCTGCACCTGACTCGCCAGCATGCGTACGACCTGGTGATCCTCGACATCAACCTGCCGCACATCGACGGCTGGGGCGTGCTCGGGCAGATCCGCCAGGACAGCAGCACCCGGGTGATGATGCTCACCGCCCAGGGCCGGCTGGCGGACAAGATCCGTGGCCTGGACCTGGGCGCCGACGATTACCTGGTCAAGCCGTTCCAGTTTCCGGAATTGCTGGCCCGGGTCCGCACCCTGATGCGCCGCAGCGAACAGGCGCCGGTGCCGGATGTGCTGCGGGTCGCCGACCTGGAGCTGGACCAGGGCCGGCACCGGGCCTTTCGCGGCAAGCAGCGCATCGACCTGACCACCAAGGAGTTCGCCCTGCTGCACCTGCTGATGCGCCAGAGCGGCGTGGTGCTGTCGCGGACCCAGATCATTTCCTTTGTCTGGGACATGAATTTCGACTGTGACACCAATGTGGTGGAAGTCTCGATCCGCCGCCTGCGGGCGAAGATCGACGACCCTTTCGAACGCAAACTGATCCACACCCTGCGCGGTGTGGGTTATGTCCTTGAAGAACGCGACTGAGGCACGGCCGTGTTCGCCGGCAAGCCGGCTCCTGCACAAGACGCAAGCGCGGCTCCCTCAATGTTCATGCACCTGCTCATGAAACCCTGCCTGCTCCACCTGCAAGGTGACGTGGGCAATGTCGAAGCGCTCCTGTAGCAGCTCGGTGACCTCGGCCAGGATCGCCTGTTCATCCCACCCTTGCAGGTGCGCCACCAGATGCGCGCTAAGCACGTTCTTGCCGCTGGTCAGGGCCCAGATATGCAGGTCGTGCACGTCGCTGATCCCCGGCACCTGGCGTATGGCCTGCTCCACCTGGTCGATGTCGACCCCGTCCGGCACCCCTTGCAGCAGCACGTTCATGCTCTCCTTGAGCAGGGTCCAGGTCCGAGGCAACACCCACAGGCCGATGGCCGCGGCCACCAGGGAATCGACCCAGCCCCAACCGGTGAACATGATCACCAGCGCGGCGATGATCACCCCCAGTGAACCGAGCATGTCGCTCCATACCTCCAGGTATGCACCCTTGACGTTGAGGCTCTGGCTGCTGCCGGAGGCCAGCAGGCCCATGGAGATCAGGTTGACGATCAGCCCCAGCACCGCGATCACCAGCATTCCCGTGGACTGGATCTCGGCCGGTGCCTGCAGGCGTTGCCAGGCCTCGAACAGAATGTAGAACGCCACCACGAACAGCAGCAGGGCGTTGAACGCCGCGGCGAGGATCTCGAAGCGCGCATAACCGAAAGTACGCTTGCGGTCCGCCGGGCGCTTGGCGACCTGGATCGCCACCAGGGAGATGGCCAGCGCCAGGGTATCGGTGAGCATGTGCGCGGCATCCGACAGCAGCGCCAGGCTGCCGGTGACAAAGGCCCCGATGACCTCGGCGAGCATGAAGCTGCCGGTCAGCCCCAGGGCCATCCACAACTTGCGTTCATGCCCGGCCCGTACCTGGCCGTGACTGTGTCCTGCGCCCATGAAAGATCCTCGGTTGGCTGGTAAAGCGTGGCCCTGATGATAGTTCGATTGGCCAGGTGCCCAGGGCTGGATAAGCGAATTGTCATCTGCCGGTTATCCGCCGGTTATCCAGGGCAGGCCCATAGTTAGCCGGCTAACGAATGCACCAAAAGTGCGCATAAGCCCTCTGCGGCGGGCGCCTCGGGTATGCTCCCAAAAAAGTGAAACAAAACGTAACAGATAAAAATAGCCGATTGAGGAGTCCCGCCTTGGATGTATCGACTGCCGCCTGGATGGTCCACGACACCCGCCTGATCATCTGCTGCCTGGTGGCCATCGCCAGCATCATTGTGCTGATCAGCGCCACCAAACTGCCGCCGTTCCTGTCGATCCTGATCGGCACCTTCATTGCCGGGGTGGGCGCAGGCCTGCCGCCGGAGGAAGTGGCCAAGGCCTTCAGCAAGGGCGCCGGGGCGATTCTCGGCGAGGCCGGGATCATCATTGCCCTGGGCTCGATGCTCGGCGCATTGATGGCCGAGTCCGGCGCCGCCGACCGCATCGCCTCGACCTTGCTGGGCCTGGGCAAGGGCAAGTCGCTGCCCTGGGTCATGGCCCTGGTGGCGATGGTCATCGGCCTGCCGCTGTTCTTCGAAGTGGGGCTGGTGATGATGGTGCCGATCATTTTCGTCATGGCCCGCCGCTCGGGCCTGCCGCTGCTGAAAATCGCCATTCCGGCCCTGGCCGGGATGACCACCCTGCACGCGCTCATGCCCCCGCACCCGGGCCCGCTGATTGCCGTCAGCGCCCTGCACGCCGACCTCGGCCTGACCATGCTGCTGGGCTTGTGCCTGGCCGTGCCGGCGGTGATCCTGGCCGGCCCGCTGTATGGCAACTGGTTGTCCAAGCGCCTGCAGGTCAGCGAACCGGCGGAGCTCGGCGCGCTGTTCAGTGCTGCACCCAAGGCCCCGCGCCAGCCGGGCTTCGGCGTGTCGCTGCTGATCATTGTGCTGCCGGTGCTGCTGATGCTCGGCAGCACCCTGGCCAAGGTCGCCATGAGCCCGGAGAACACCCTGGCCCTGACCCTGAAGTTTCTCGGCGAACCCCTGATCGCCCTGGGCCTGGCGGTGATCGCCGCGGTGATCTGCCTGGGCTGGGCCAACGGCATGGCCCGGGACCAGGTCGGCAACACCCTGCGCAAAAGCCTGGCACCGATTGCCGTGCTGCTGCTGACCATTGGCGCCGGCGGCGGGCTCAAACAGACGCTGCTGGATGCCGGGGTCAGCCAGACCATCAGCAAGGTGGCCGAAGGCGCGCACCTGCCCTATATCCTCCTGGCGTGGCTGATCGCCGTGGCCCTGCGCCAGGCCACCGGCTCGGCTACCGTGGCCACCACCACGACCGCCGGCATCCTGGCGCCGATGATGGCCGGTCTGGCCGCCACCCAAAGCTCCCTGGTGGCGCTGGCCATCGGCGCCGGCTCGGTGTTCTTCTGCCACGTGAACGACGCCGGGTTCTGGATGGTGCGCGAGTATTTCGGCCTGCAACTCAAGCAGACACTCTGGGTCTGGTCGGTGCTGCAGACCATTGTTTCCGTGGTCGGGCTGGTGGGGACGCTGCTGCTCTGGCACTGGCTGCAATAACCGCTGGCCGTGGTGGGCAGGCCAGCCCTTCTGCATTGGGAACAGCGCTGTAGAATGCCCGCTTCATTCTCAGCGCAAGGGACCGACATGCCTTATCAGCCCTGGATCTTTGGCCTCGTCATCGCCGTAATTGCAGGCGCCGCTGGTTGGGCGCCTGCCCAGGCCGCAGCGCTGGATTGCGAGCACATCAGCGTCAGCGAACAGGTCGACCGCTGCGCCCAGCAGGACAAGGAGCGGGCCGACGCCGCACTCAACCAGAGCTATCAGGCGCTGCTGGTCCGGGTGCACAACCTGTACCCCAGCAGCCTGCTGCAAGAACAGGAATACCTCGGCAAATTGAAGAACGCCCAACGCGCCTGGATCAAATACCGCGACAGCACCTGCGTGCTGGAGGCCTTCGAAGTGGAACCGGGCAAGCCGGCCCATGTGACCCTGATCAACCTCTGCGTGACCCGCCTGAGCACCGAACGCACCCGCTATCTGGAACAACTGCTGCCCGAATGACAGCAGGCCCGGGGGCCTCTTCGCCGGCAAGCCGGAGCACCTGCAGGAACGGGCTTGCCCGCGAAAGCGGCCTCAGGAGCCCGCTCGCGGCCAGAACGGTCGATGCCCCGAGCCATGCAGCAGTCCGCAGATCAGGCTGACGAGCCAGGCAAAGCCCAGCATGCCAACACACGAGTCGCCCTGGCGCAGGCGCTGCTGGCACTCTGCGGCGCTGGAACACAGGGCGCTGCACCCGGGTTGATCGTCGCGGCGACAACTGAGCAGGTACCCCCGCAGGTGGCTGAGTACCAGGGTCTGCCCCGGCAGTTGAGCGAGTGGCAGCTGGAGCCGGGTCAGTTCGCGGTTCAGGCGCAAGCGCTGGCGCTCCCCGGTGTCGAGTTCCTCCACCAGCAGCGCCCCGGCCTCCACTGCGATCACCCGGGCGCGCAAGCTGTCGGGGCTGGCGCCCTCCAGGCCGTAGTCCAGTTGCGTGCAGGTCCAGGCCTGGATCAGGGCAAACACCAACCCCAGCACGAAGCTCATCAGCGCCACTTGTAACAGTGGCGCCAAGGCGGAGAAATTTCGCAAGGAACACAGCGTCGAACGAATCAAGACAGCTCCCGGAAACCCAAGCGCAGGCCGCGCGTTCCGGGAGATTAGCGGGAAAAAACCGGGGGCTGAAAGCCCTTTTCCAGCCCGGTTTCACGCGGGATCAAGAGGCGTTTTGGTGAAGGCTCTAGCTCGCCGCTTCGCTGAATCACAGCAGGCCGAAGAAAAGTCCTAGCGTTGGTCAGCCATGCAGCTTTCTCTCGCTGCCGCAGGCCCTTCCTCACCCACACGGCCGCCGAAGTAAGCGGCGCTGACGACTCCCACCGCTCCCATCACTGCGCAGTAGATCACGCAGATCCAGGGGCTCCAGGGCATCAGGGCGATCAGCAGCAACGGCGTGGTACTGGCCCAGAGGGCATAGGCGATGTTGTAGGTGAAGGAGATCCCCGACACGCGAATCCGCGCCGGAAACAGGCCCACCATCACCGACGGCACCGCCCCCACCACGCCGCAGCCCAGGCCGGCGATGGCATAGGCCAGGCCGATCCAGGCGCCGCCGCTGATCAGGCAGCCATAGAGCACGGCGATGCCCAGTGGCAGCAGCAGGCTATAGAGCATCACCGTGCGCCAGGCGCCGAGGCGGTCGACGACCAGCCCCGCCAGCACGCAACCAATGTTCAGAAAGACAATCCCTAGGCTGCTCAGGGCAAAAGTGTGGCTGGCGCTCATGCCGAAGCTTTTTTGCATCATGGTCGGGGTGATGACCACGAACACCACCACCGCCGAGGTCAGCACGCAAGTGAGGATCAGCGCCGGCAGGATCGCCAGCCGGTGTTCCCGCAACACGGTGCGCAGGGGCAGTTCGGCGGCGGCATCGCGCTGGTGCTGCAGCGCCACGAACACCGGAGTTTCGCTCAACCAGCGGCGCAGCCAGACGCCGATCACGCCGAACACGCCGCCCAGCAGGAAGGGATAGCGCCAGGCGTGGTCGAGGATTTCCTCGGGGCTGAAGACCCGCGCCAGCAGGGTCGCGGTCAGGGCGCCCAGCAGGTAGCCGAAGGTCAGCCCGGCCTGGAGAAAGCCCAGGGCATAACCGCGATGGGCCCGCGGCGCGTGCTCGGCGACGAATACCCAGGCGCTGGGCACTTCACCGCCCACGGCGGCACCTTGCAGCACCCGCAGCGCCAGCAGCAGCAAGGGCGCGAAATAACCGATCTGGGCATAGGTCGGCATGATGCCGATCAGCAGGCAAGGCAGCGCCATCATCAGGATGCTCAGGCTGAAGACTTTCTTGCGCCCCAGGCGGTCGGCGAAATGGGCCATGAGGATGCCGCCCAGGGGCCGGGCCAGGTAGCCGGTGACGAAGATCCCGAAGCTCTGCAGCAGGCGCAGCCACTCGGGCATTTCCGGGGGAAAGAACAGCTGGCTCAGGGTCAGGGCGAAAAATACGAAGATGATGAAGTCGTAGATTTCCAGGGCACCGCCCAGGGCGGCCAGGCCCAGGGTCTTGTAGTCGGAGCGGGAAAAGCGCGCCGGCGACGACTCAGTGGAAGGGGTCATAAAGCAACTCGATGGCAGCACAAAGCAAAGGCGCTCATGGTCTACGCAAAAGATCCGGGGAACAACCCGTTCCCGGCCCTGGGTTGGTTTTCCGGGGTTTTCTGTACCTTGAACGGCCGCGCGCCAGGCCAATAATCGGGCACTTTCCCACCCAAGCAGAATCAGGAAAGTCGTCATGAGCAGCCATACCCGCACCCAGCGCCTGAGCGTCCCGCAACTGGTGGCCATGAAAGGCCGGCAGAAGATCGTTTCCCTCACCGCCTATACCAGCCACATGGCGCGGCTGATGGACCCCTTCGTGGATTTCATCCTGATCGGTGATTCCACCGCCATGGTCGGTTACGGGCGCACCTCGACCCTGGACATGAGCCTGGCGGAAATCATCGCCCACACCCGCGCGGTGGTGGCCGGCAGCCGCCTGGCCTGCGTGATTGCCGACATGCCCTTCGGCAGCTACCAGGAATCCCCGCAACAGGCCTACCGCAATTGCGCCGAGGTGATGGCCCGCACCGGTTGCGCCGCCCTCAAGCTGGAGGGCGGCCGGGCCCTGGCGCCCACCGTGGAGTTCCTGGTGCAGCGGGGCATTCCGGTGATGGCGCATATCGGCCTGATGCCGCAGTTCGTCAACCAGATGGGCGGGTTCAAGGCCCAGGGGCTCGACAGCGAGGCGGCCCGCAAGATCGAGGAAGATGCCCGGGCCCACCTCGAGGCCGGCGCCTTCAGCCTGTTGCTGGAAGGGGTTGCGGAGCCCCTGGCGCGGCGCATCAGCGACTTCTCGCCGATGCCGACCATTGGCATCGGCGCCTCCCCGGCCTGCGACGGCCAGGTACTGGTGACCGAGGACCTGCTGGGGCTGGGCGGGCCCCAGGTGCCGCGTTTCGTCAAGCAATACGCCGATGCCGGCGCCCTGATCAGCCAGGCCTGCGAACGCTTCGCCGCAGAGGTTCGGGAGCAGGCCTTTCCGCAGTTGCAGCATTGTTATGGGGTGGTTCAGGAAGCCTGACTCACCGCCCGCGCCAACTGCCCGAGGGCGCCCTGGATATCCTTGCTCCAGTCCAGGGTGAAGCTCAGGCGCAGGTGCTGCTGCCACAAGCCCTGCTGGCTGAAGATCGCCCCCGGGGCGATGACGATGCCGTCGGCCAGCAGGCGCTCGTAGACCCGGGTCATAGGCACCGGGCGCCTGGCTTCGACCCACAAGGTCGCGCCGCCGGCGGCAAGCGGCGCATGCAACAGCCCACCGGCCTGCTCGTCCAGCAGTTGCTGCAACTGCTTCATCCGCTGTTGCAGCATGCCCCGCAGTTTCAGTACGTGCTGGTCTACGCGACCGGAACTCAAGAGCCGGGCCACGGCCTTCTGGCGGATCGGCGACAGACGAAAGCGCCGCTCCAGGCACTGGCGCTGCAAGGCCGGGCCCAGGCTGCGGCTCAGCACGTAGCTCAAGGGCGCCTCGGCGCCGATGGCCTTGTCCAGGCTGGCGAACACCAGCAGGCGCTCGGGGTCGGCGAAATCCCGATAGCGAGCAGCGCCGGGCACGAAGCTGAATGCTCCGTAGCTGTCGTTCTCCAGCAGCCAGATCCCCCGCTCGGCGAACCAGCGGCACAGCTGCTGCTTGTCGGCGGCGGGCATCAGGCTGCCGTGTGGGATGTTCACCGTCGAGGAGAACACCGCCAGGCGCACCGGCTCGCGCTGAAGCAGCGCTTGCACCTGCTGCAGATCGAAGCGCCCGCCGGCATCCAGGGGCAGCTCGATAATCCGCAGGCGCGCCGCCCGCAACTGGCGCAGGATCGCCCAGGAACACGGGGACTCCACCAGCACCACGCCGCCGTCCAGGTCCAGCGCCCGCAACGCCAACTCCACCACGCTGTGCAGATCGGCCCCCAGGAACACCTGGTCGGCCTGCCAGTAATCGCGGCTGGAGCAGGTGTAGCGCCGGGCCAGTTCGCTGCGCAGTTCCTGCTCGCCCAGGGGCTGGTACAGCGGTGCCTGGTTGCGCGGGTACTGGCGGGCCAGTTCGCGCTCGGTCATCAGCAAGGGTTGCTCCAGCGACAGCAGCATCGCCGGCGCATCGCTGCACAGCGCCAGGCGCCCCGGCAGGCGGGCCTGGGCATAGAGGTTGTCGAGCAGATCCTCACCGGCCTCGGGCACGGTCGCGGCGGCCAGGGCCCGGGTGAAATAGCCCTGGCGCGGCCGCGAACAGATGCGCCCCTCGTCTTCCAGCAGAGCGTAGGCGTACTTGATGGTGGACAGGGAAACCTTCAGCCGCTGCGCCAGTTCGCGCAATGACGGCAGGCGTTGCTCCTGATCGCTGGCGGCGTTGTCGATCCACTGCGACAGGTAGCGGTAGACCGCCTGATAGGCGAAAGACGGGTGGCGCTGCACCGCTTCAGTTGCCTTTGGCCATGGCGATCGCCGCCTGGATCGCCGCGCGGGCCTGGGGGCTGTTCTTCCAGCAACTGGAACCCACCAGGGCCGAAGCCTGGGTGACGATGTGCAGGGCATCGGCGGCGGCCAGCTGGGCCAGGGAAGTGATGCCCAGTTGTTCCAGGCGAGCGACCACGGTAGAACCGACACCCTTGACCTTGAGCAGTGCGGCGCGTTCTTCGGGGGAAAATGACATGGGCGTTGAGATCCTTTGCAGTCCGTGGCAATTGCCGCATTCTTGCACAGTTCTCGGCCGCCTCTGCCTGGGGCGGCCGACCTCCTTATAAACATAAGAAATCCGAGGTACTCACGTGGCCGCTGATATTCAAGATAGCCGCTCCGCCCGCTTTGCCCTGCGCTGCTCGAACTGGGCCGAACGCTGGTTTCCCGACTCCTGGGTGTTCGCCGCGCTGGCGGTGATCATCGTTGCCCTGGCCACGCTGGCCATGGGCGCCAAGCCCACCGATGCCGCGATGGCGTTTGGCGACGGCTTCTGGAGCCTGATCCCCTTCACCATGCAGATGGCCTTCGTGGTCATTGGCGGCTATGTGGTAGCCAGCTCGCCGCCGGCGGTGAAGCTGATCGACAAGCTGGCGCGCATTCCCAGGAACGGCCGCTCGGCGGTGGCCTGGGTGGCGCTGATTTCCATGGTCGCCTCCCTGCTCAACTGGGGCCTGTCCCTGGTGTTCGGTGGCCTGCTGGTGCGGGCCCTGGCCCGGCGTACCGAACTGCGCATGGACTACCGCGCCGCCGGCGCTGCCGCCTACCTGGGCCTGGGCGCGGTCTGGGCCCTGGGGCTGTCGTCTTCGGCGGCGCAGTTGCAGGCCAACCCCGGCAGCCTGCCACCGTCGATCCTGGCCATCACCGGGGTCATTCCCTTCACCCAGACCATCTTTCTCTGGCAATCCGGCGTCTTGCTGCTGGCCCTGGTGGTGGTCTCGCTGATCGTCGCCTACGCCACGGCGCCCGGCCCCGGCAGCGCCCGGGATGCCCAGGCCTGCGGGGTCGACCCGAGCTTCAGCATGCCCAAGCCGCAACCCCGGACCCGCCCTGGCGAATGGCTGGAATACAGCCCGCTGCTGACCCTTCTCCTGGCGCTGCTGGCGGCCGGCTGGCTGTATCACGAGTTCGCCACCAAACCGGCGATCACCGCGATCTCCGGGCTCAACACCTACAACTTCCTGTTCCTGATGGCCGGTGCCCTGCTGCACTGGCGCCCGCGCAGCTTCCTCGATGCCGTGGCCCGGGCAGTGCCCACCACCACCGGGGTGCTGATCCAGTTCCCGCTGTACGGTTCGATCGCCGCGCTGATGACCGTGGTCAAGGGCGTGGATGGCCAGACCCTGGCCCACCACATCTCGACCTTCTTCGTGCAGATCGCTTCCCACGACACCTACGCGCTGCTGATGGGGCTGTACTCGGCGGTGCTGGGTTTCTTCATTCCTTCGGGCGGCGGCAAGTGGATCATCGAGGCGCCCTACGTGATGCAGGTGGCCAATGACCTGCAGTACCACCTGGGCTGGGCGGTACAGATCTACAACGCCGCCGAGGCCCTGCCGAACCTGATCAACCCCTTCTACATGCTGCCGCTGCTGGGGGTGCTGGGCTTGAAGGCCCGGGACCTGATCGGCTTCTCCTTTGTCCAGTTGCTGGTGCATGCGCCCCTGGTGCTGGTGCTGCTCTGGGCCCTGGGGACCACCCTGTCCTACCTGCCGCCGGTCATTCCCTGACAGAGCCACAGGCCCGCTGCACAGCGGGCCTGTGGATAACGGCCCGCCGGCCCAATCGCAGATTTATCCAGGGCCCAGACAGCCAGGCCGTGCCGCATTCCTGTAGCCTTTGCGTCATATTCGGTTGTTACCGTGCGACCGAAATACTTTGTAACGAATCCTCAGAGAGCCGAGCAAGGAGCCGACATGAGCGACGATACCGACCTGCGCGACACCCCCGAATCCGCCACCGACCAGCCTACCGATACCAGCCGCCGCCGCTTCCTAGGCGGCGTTGCGGTTCTGGGGGTCGGCGCCACCCTGAGCGCCTGCGGCCAGCCCGGCGAGCCAGGAGGCAAACCGCCGGTGGAACGCCCCTTGTCCCCGGCCGAACTGGACAAGGCGCTGCAGGAGCAGGTGAAGAACGTAGTGGTACTGTTCGCCGAGAACCGCAGCTTCAACAACCTGTTCGCCAACTTTCCCGGGGTGGAGAAACCGCTCTCGGCCCTCAAGCCCGAAGACTTCCAGCAGCGCGACCGCGACGGCAACCTGTTGCAGAAACTGCCGCCGATCTGGGGCGGCATTCTCCAGGTGGGCCCGCAGACCCTGGACGGCATCACCTACCCGGTGGAAACCCAGTTCCAGGAAAACCTGCCCAATGCCCCCTTCGCCCTCAAGGGGCCCAGTGGCGAGGACCTGCCCCTGGGCCTGGTGACCCGCGACCTGTGGCACGTGTTCTACCAGAACCAGATGCAGATCAACGGCGGCAAGAACGACAGCTTCGTGGCCTGGGCCGACTCCGGCGCCCTGACCATGGGCCACTACGCCCAGACCCGCTACTCCCTGCGCCTGTGGGACGTGGCTCGGGAGTTCGTGCTCTGCGACAACTTCTTCCAGGGGGCATTCGGTGGCTCGTTCCTCAACCACCAGTACCTGATCAGCGCCAAGGTGCCGTTCTACCCCGATGCCGCCAACTCGGTGGCCAAGTCGCAGATCGCCACCCTGCAGGGCGACGACCCCAAGGGCACCCGCCTCAAGCCCCTGGACAAGTCCCCGGCCAGTGCCATGGACGGCGCTCCGCAGTTCGGTCCCAGCGCCCTGACCCCGGACGGTTTCGCGGTCAATACCATGGCCCCGCCTTACTGGCCGACCTGGATCCGCGACCCGGAGCGCCCGGACTACGCCAAGCCGGACCTGCCCAGCGTACTGGTGCCTCAAACCCACGAACACATCGGCGACAAGCTGTCGAAGAAGAACGTCGACTGGGCCTGGTACGGCGGCGCCTGGCAGGCGACCCTGGAGCAGTTCAAGGATTCCGGCGGGATTCCCAAGATCCCCAACTTCCAGTACCACCACCAGCCCTTCAACTACTTCGTGCGCCAGGGCCCGGAAAACCCCGCCGAACGGGCCAAGCGCCTGCGCGACGGCGGCCTGGGCGATGAGTCGAGCACCAACAAGTTCTTCGCCGATGCCGAGGCCGGCAAGCTGCCGGCGGTGACCTTCTACAAGCCCCAGGGCAACCTCAACCTGCACGCCGGCTATGCCGATGTGGCCGCCGGCGACCGGCATATCGACCGGGCATTGAAAGTGCTGCGGGAAAGCCCGCAGTGGAAAAACATGGTGGTGATCGTCACCGTTGACGAAAACGGCGGCTGGTGGGACCACGTGGCGCCGCCCCAGGGCGACCGCTGGGGCCCGGGCACGCGGATTCCGGCGCTGGTGGTATCGCCGTTCGCCCGCAAGGGCACGGTGGACCACACGGTCTACGACACCGCCTCGATCCTGCGGCTGATCACCCGGGTGTTCCAGTTGGAAACCCTGGACGGCATCAAGGAACGTGACCAGGCCATGATCGCCCGGGGCCAGAAGCCCATGGGCGACCTGACCAACGCCCTGCACTTCACGGCCTGACCCCGGCCGGGCCCGCAACGGGCCCACCTGCCACCGCAGAACCGAAACCCAAGCCCGGCTTCGGTTCTGCGGCACCGGCACAAATGATAGCCATATAACATCACCCACTTTACCCATCCACCCGGCGGGTAATATCCTGCGCGCCACCTATTTGTTTCATCTGTTTTCCGATTGGAAAGGGAGTTCGTCGTCATGATCGTAGGTATCGACCTGGGGACCACCAACAGCCTGGTCGCGGTCTGGCGCGAAACCGCCAGCGAGCTGGTGCCCAATGCCCTGGGCGAACTGCTGACCCCCAGCGTGGTGGGCCTGGACGACGAAGGCCGGATCCTGGTGGGGCAAGCCGCCAGGGAGCGCCTGCACACGCACCCGCAGCTCACCACGGCGCTGTTCAAGCGCTATATGGGCAGCGCCACCGAAGTGCGCCTGGGGGAACGTACCTACCGCCCCGAAGAACTCTCGGCCCTGGTGCTCAAGAGCCTCAAGGAAGACGTTGAGCGGGCCTATGGCGAACCGGTGGAGGAAGCGGTGATCAGCGTGCCAGCCTACTTCAGCGATGCCCAGCGCAAGGCCACGCGGATTGCCGGCGAACTGGCCGGGCTCAAGGTGGAAAAACTGATCAACGAACCCACCGCCGCAGCCCTGGCCTACGGCCTGCACCAGCGTGACCGGGAAACCTCGTTCCTGGTCTTCGACCTCGGTGGCGGCACCTTCGACGTGTCGATCCTGGAGCTGTTCGACGGGGTCATGGAAGTCCGCGCCAGCGCCGGCGACAACTTCCTCGGCGGCGAGGACTTCGACAACCTGCTGCTGGAACACTTCCTCGAACAGCAGGCCCAGGCCGCGGGCTTTCCCGAACGCCAGAGCGTGCTCCAGGCACTGCGCCGGGAAGCCGAGCGCGTGCGCCGCGCCCTCGGCCAGGAGCCCAGTGCCGAATTCAGCCTGCGGGTCGATGGCCGGCAATGGACCCAGACCATCACCCAGGCGCAACTGGCCAGCCTCTATGCGCCGCTGCTGGAACGCCTGCGGGCGCCCATCGAACGCGCCCTGCGCGATGCACGGATCCGCGTCAGCGACCTGGATGAAATCCTCCTGGTGGGCGGCGCCACCCGCATGCCCCTGGTGCGCAAGCTGGCGGCCGGGCTGTTCGGGCGCTTTCCCTCCATCAGCCTCGATCCCGACCAGGTGGTGGCCCAGGGCGCGGCGGTCCAGGCGGCCCTCAAGGCACGCTCGGCGGCCCTGGAAGAAGTGGTGCTGACCGACGTCTGCTCCTACACCCTGGGGATCGAGACCTCCCAGCAATACGGCAACCAGATCGAGAGCGGGCACTACCTGCCGATCATCGAGCGCAACAGCGTGGTGCCGGTAAGCCGGGTCAAGACCGTGCAGACCCTGCATGACAACCAGGAGCAGGTGCTACTGAAGATCTTCCAGGGCGAAAGCCGCCTGGTACGCGACAACGTCGCCCTGGGCCAGCTGGAAATGCGCGTGCCCAAGCGCCCCGCCGGCGAAGTCTCGCTGGACGTGCGCTTCACCTACGACATCAACGGCCTTCTGGAAGCCCAGGTGAGCATCCCGCTGACCGGGGAAAGCCATTCCCTGGTGATCGAAAACAACCCCGGCGTGCTGACTCCGGAAGAAATCCAGGAGCGCCTCAAGGCCCTGGCGCAATTGAAGATTCACCCCCGCGACCAGCAGGTCAACACGCTGCTCAGCGCCCGACTGGAACGCCTGTATCAGGAGAGCCTGGGGGAGTTGCGCGAACAGATCGGCTATTGGGCCGGGCAATTCCAGCAAGTGCTGGAAACCCAGGACGAACGCAAGATCCGCGAAGTGCGCAGCCAGCTCAGTGAACAACTGCAACACCTGGAAAACGGCCACTGGCACTGAGGAGCGGCAACATGGATTGCTGGTCCCTGCTGGAGTTGCCCGAGGACGCCGACGAACGCAGCATCAAGCGCAGCTATGCCCGGCAGTTGAAGATCACCCGTCCGGACGAGGATGCCGAAGGCTTCCAGCGCCTGCGTGAAGCCTATGAGCAGGCGCTGCAACTGGCCCGCTGGCGGGAAGAGATCGCGGATGAAGTCGAGGTGATCCAGACCGCCTCCACTAAGGCACCGCCCCCGGACAACCTGCAGGCCTGCTCGGGCCTGATAGAGATGGACGCGGCCGCCCCGCGGCCAACGCCGAGGGGCCCTTCCCAGGCCCAGCAATGGGCCAGCCTGCTTGAAGACGTCCCGCTGTCCGTCGAACCGCTGGCGGACTGGGTCCCGCCCGCCCCGCAGGATCCCGCCCCCCTACCCGCTCCAGCCACTAGCGCATTGCCGCTGCTCAAGGGGCTGGGCGTCGAGAACCTGCCAGAGCGCTGGCAACAGGCTCGGCAGGAGGGTTGCGAGGACGATTTCCTGCAGCGCCTGCTGGTGGCGTGCTGCGCCCACCCCGAGCAATACGCCGCGATCATCGGCTGGGCCGCCGAGCATCTGGACTGGCTGACACCCTGGCAACAACCGCCCATGGAGGCCTGGCAAGAGGCATTCCTGGTCAAGACGCTGTTGCAGGAATACCGCCGGACGCTGGAAGCGTTGCTGCAAGCCGGCCAGGAGCGGGCCTTCCTCGAACGCCTGACGAGCTACTGCGCACAACCCTGGCTGCGGATCTTCGATCATCGCCAGAACTGGCAGCATGAAATGCTGCAGTTGCTGCAGCAGCAAGCCTGGCAGGTACCCTTGTTCGATCGGGTATGCCAGTTGTTCGGCTGGGACGAAAGCCGTGGCAACACCCCTGAACCGGCGTGGCTCTGGCAGTCGCTGATCGAGCGCTGCCAGCAGGAGGCCTTCTATCAGAAGCTGCTGGCCAACGCCGGGGAACCCGGCGAAGCGACGCCGGACGTTGCCGCGGCTCGCCTGCTGCTGAACCCCATGCCCCGACGTCGCCAGGTCGCCCTGACCCGGCACTTCGAAGACGAACATTGGCAGGCCTGTATGGAGCTGTCGCAGACCCTGGCCTCGCGTTTCCCGGCGCTGCTGGAGCGGCTGCCTCGCAGCGATGTGTTTTTCTGGCAGAACCTGATGCCGCGTCCGCAGGGCGTGGACAGCTGGATCAGGTCAGGGGTCGCCATGGGGTTGGCCCTGAGCCTGTACTTCATGAACAAGCCCCAACACAGCAAAGAACTTGCAGTGATGATGGGGCTGTTCTGTGGGGGTGTCCTGGCGATTTTCGGGCTGATCCTGCTCAACACCTGGGCCCCTGCGATCGCCCGCCTGCTGGCCATCGACCTGTGGTTGAGCGAGCGCCTGGTGCCCAAGCGCCTGAATCCGCACCAGCACTGGCTGGTGCTGCGCCACGGGGTGCCGCAAACGGTCATGCTGGGCCTGTTCGGCTATTGGCTGGGGGCCCTGGGGATACTGGCCTACCTGGGCTTTGTGCTGATCGGCCTGCTGCATTCGCGGCGCATCGGCCAGCCGGACCCGGATTTCTGTGCCCGCAGCCCCTGGCTGGGCGCCTTGCACTGGAATCACTTCAGCCCCTGGCAGCCGATCTATCTGGTCGTCATGATCGTGGTCATCCGGGTCTGTCAGCTCCACGCCCCGGGGTTTCCCTGGACGCGCCTCATGCCTGGTTGAACCCTGCGCGGCCGGGGCAATGGATATTTTTTCACTCCCGGCTGTTTCTCCGCTCGGTGCTGTTTCAGTATGTCCTTCCCCCCTTCGAAGGGGTTCACGCTGAAAAGGATCTGAGCATGTTCAAATTCGCAGGAATGACCCTGGCGCTGACCGCTGCTGCCCTGAGCGCGACGGCACAGGCCGATGTCGAAGTCGATCTGGGCAGCCCCCAGCGCGTCACCCAACTCTTCGCCTACCCCAACAACTGCAACGTGATCTGCTATCGCAACTGGACCCTGGAGGAGACGGTGGCTCACTACCTGACCCAGAGCGTGCAGCGTGACGGCTACAGCGCTGCAAAAGTCAGTGTCAAGACCACCGGCGACAAGGTCCTGGCCTCCATCAGCGGTGTGCCGGACGGCTACGACAAGCCCCTGAGTGCCCTGCTGGATGCCGGCGACCTGGCCTACAAGGGCGCCAGCCAGCTCAATGCCGATGGCAAATGGGCCTACAGCTGGTACCTGTTCCTGCCCCTGGGCATGGCCCTGGAAAACCGCAAGAGCGTCGAACTGCTGCACTTCCCGCCGGACTATTCATTGACCCAGGCCCAGGACTATCTGGAGTCGGCCACCACCGACCGCTGGGCAACCCTGTTGACGGCCAACGGCATCGCCGCCGAGCAGACCCCGGCCTACCAGACCATCGTCGACATCGCGCCGATTGCCGCGCCATCGAGTGCCGGCAAGGACCTGGAGGGGGTCTACAGCTACTTCAACAGCTACCAGACCAGCATGGTCAGGCAGGTCAGCCAGAGCACCAGCGGCGCGGCCCTGCCGATGGTGGCCTTCGGCGCACCGGTGCGCAATTGGCTCAAGCAGCAGTACGGGGTCACGGTGAATGTGCTGGGCCTGGCACAGATCAGCCCCAGCGAGGGGGTCAAGGTGCCGGTGCTGGGCTCCAACCACCCGAGCTATATCTGGTACGCGGCAGACCCGGCGAACTACGACGATGACCAGGCCAAGGCCGATGCCGCGGGGTTGAAAGTGATGGGCCAGGACCTGAGCGCGGCCTGCTGGCAGGCCGGCATGGGCAGCAAGCCGGGAACCGATCCCAGTACGCTGCTGAGCAGTTGCACCCAGACCTGGCAGGTGACGCAGAAAGTGCAGACCTGCGAGCTGTTCTACACCTCGGTGCGCAAGCTGAGCGAGCAGCAAGCCGCGGCCAAATGCACCAGTGCACCGGTCAAGACCCAGCTCAACCAGCTCAAGGCCCCGGCACCGGCGCCAAGCACCGAGGTACCGCACCTCTGAGCCGACCCCTCAACCTGTAGCCGCTGCCGCAGGCTGCGATCGACCCGCAGGGTCGCGGTGCTCTGACAGAGCCCGCAAGCCTGCGCCCTATCGCCGCCTGGGGCCAGCGACGATCAGACCGCGCCCACCGGACGCAGCCGATACTGCGGCGGCAACTGCTCGAAGCCGCTGATGGTGGCATTCAGGCTCTTCCAGCGACCGTCCTTGATGCCATAGATGCAACCGTGGATCGACAGGCTCTGCCCGCGATGCCAGGCGTTCTGCACGATGCTGGTATGGCCGACGTTGGCCACCTGCTGGATCACGTTCAGCTCGCACAGGCGGTCGACCCGCTCTTCTTCCGTGGGCAACTGCCCCAGCGCTTCACGGTGCTCGTAGTACAGGTCGCGGATCGAACGCAGCCAGCCGTCGATCAGGCCCAGCTGGCGATCCTGCATAGAGGCGCGCACGCCGCCACAGCCGTAGTGGCCGGTAACCAGGATGTGCTTGACCTTGAGTACATCCACCGCGTACTGGATCACCGACAGGCAATTGAGGTCGGTGTGCAGTACCACGTTGGCCACGTTGCGGTGCACGAACAGATCGCCCGGCAGCATGCCGACGATCTCGTTGGCCGGCACCCGCGCGTCCGAACAGCCGATCCACAGGTATTCCGGGGTCTGCTGGCGAGCCAGTTTGGAGAAGAAGTCCGGATCTTCCTGCTTGATCGCTTCGGCCCAACGCTCGTTGTTATCAATCAGATCTTGTAGTTCGTTCATGCTGTGAAGCCTCAAGAATGATGCGCTGCTTTGACAGACGGCCGCCCGTCGAGGTCACGCCTATTGCTACAGATACCGGCCATCCCTTGCGGGGGAATCTTCAGGGGCGTGCAAGGGTCCACCCTTTATCCAGTCCCGAAGTATGAGTAATCGCCATGAACGAATCACGACGCCCCTACAACGCCCCCCAGCCCGAACCCATCGACGACGATCAGGACCGCATGGGCTCCATGGAGGAGCTGCATTTCGATGACGACGAACCCGCCGCCCGCGCCAGCAACCGCGTCACGGACGACGGTGCAAGCGATGATGACCTGAGCCCGGAAACCCTGATCCGCGAAGACGGTGCCCGCTCCGCCCATGAGGCCGGTGCCGACAAACCGGCCGACTGGGACCTGAGTATTGTCGAAGAAGAGAACATTGGTGGCGGCAATGGCCTGGATGAAGCCGAACTGGCCCGCCGCGACCCGCTGGACGGCAAGCCCTGAGCCCTGCACCGCATTCAATGACGCGCTCTCCCGCAGGAGCCGGCTTGCCGGCGAAGAGGCCCTCAAGCCGTGCATCGCCCCGAATGGCGCCTTCGCTGGCAAGCCAGATCCTGCAGCGGCCCGCGTGCGGTTAGAGGCTCAGTCGACCAGCGTGCAGGCCATGACCAGGGCGTCTTCGCGACCGCCTACCGCCGGGTAGTAGTCGCGGCGGCGCCCCACTTCATTGAAGCCATAACGCTCGTATAACCGATAGGCGGTCTGGTTGCTGGAGCGCACTTCCAGGAAACACTCCCGGGCGTCCTTCTGGTAGGCGCGCTTCATCAGCTCTTCCAGCAACCGCAGGCCCAGGCCGCGGCCCTGGCTTTCCGGCTTGATGGTGATGTTCAGCAGATGCGCTTCGTCGATGATCACCTGGATCACCCCGTGGCCCACTTGCTGGCTGCCTTCGAACATCAGCCAGACCTCGTAGGACTTGAAGGCATCCATGAAAATGCCCCGGGTCCAGGGGTGGCTGAACGCCGCATATTCGATTTTCAGGATGCTATCCAGGTCCGCTTCGGTGGCCAGGCGGAAGGTCAACGCGTCACTCATTGGTCATTTTGCTCATCAGTGCTTTTCCAGCGCGTCATCAAGCGACGCATGGCTTGCCAGACATCAGCCTTACGCTGTGGCTCTTCCATCAATAGTTCCAGGCCAGGCAGGGCCCAGGTCGAACCCAGGCCTTCGACCTGGAGTTCGCGGTTGTAGGATTCGGCATTCGCCTCGCCGGCAAATCGCACCGCCGGCAGGCCGATCAGCCACAGACAGACACAGGGTTCCTGCTCGATCCGCACGCCGACAAAGGCCTGGACGAAATCCCGCGCAGCCTCGGGGCCCTGGTCCAGGTTGCCCCGGGTCAGCATCGGCCAGCGCACCGGCTCGGCGAGGATCTGCGGGCTGTCCGGCAGGCCGGCGGCGCGCAGCATGTCCTTGAGCAACAGGTAGGCCGGGTCGCGGCTCTGGAAGGCTTCGCCTGTGGGTAACTCCACCAGCAGCAGGCAACGGCCGGCGCGCAGCAACTGCAGGGCAAAACGCGGCGGCGGTACCACCGGGGCCTTGACCACCGGGGCCGGGGCCTCTTCGCCCTCGATCGGCGCCTTGCTGGCTGGGCGCGCAGGGGCGGTGGAGGGGCGCGGCACCTCGATCTTCGGCCGTTCGACGTTCCTTGCAGCCGGCGCCGCGGGAGCCTTGGCCTCGACCACAGGGGCAGGCGGCGCCTCCACCTCCGGTTCCGGCAGGGCCAGCAACTCGGGGCGCGAAGGGGCGGCAAAGGGCAATTCGCTGCGCGGCAGCCAACTGACCACCTGCATGGCGGACAGATAAGCGCGACGACGGGACTCGATAAGCAAAGGTCGGCCACTTGTGGATAACTGAGGTGGGGGATTCTACCGTCCTTCGCCGAAGATCGCCCGCAGTTGATTGCGCACAAAAGCGACTGTCCGTCTCATACCTGGACCTGGGGGTGAATCGTCAGCCCCCTGATGCAGTACAATCGCCGCTTTTCATTGCCAACCAGCCGGCCATTCCGATGATCGAACCCAAGCGCGTCTTGCGCGCCCTCGCCGAACACTGGGCACTTCTGGAGCCGCTGTGCGAGCACTTCGACCAAGGCACCCTGAGTCTTGCCGAACTGCGTTCACAGCTGTCTGCCCAACAACTGGACAGCACGCCCCAGGACATCACCCACCTGCTGGACGTATGGATACGCCTGGACATCCTGGTCCCGGTGGCGAAAAGCCCGAACCGTTTCGAGCTCAATGCGCAGATCCACGACTTCCTCGCCTACCTGCGCCGTGAGCACCGCCTGGGCCTGTGCCTGGAAATCGAAGCCTACCTGCGCCACCTCGAGCGCCTGGCCGGTTACATCCAGGACGCCTTCGACGTGCGCGACGGCAACGACCTGGCGCGCCAGCTGCGGCTGCTGGACATGCGCGTGCGCGATGTCCTGAAGAAGCTCGCCAACGACGAACAGGCCCTGGTGGCCGTGGCCGAGCGGGCCAAGACCAGCGACCGGCAGATCCCCCTGCGCCAGCGCTATGCCGAGGTGCTGGCCACCTGGGACGAATACGTCGAACCGATGATCCAGCTGGTGAACGCCGACGGCGCGTTCGAACAGGGCGTGCGCAAGGTGGAGAACGTCCTGCTGCGCATGCTCACCGAACAGCAGCGCCTGGGCCACCTGGTGGACGACGACATGCTGCTGCGCACCCACGCGCGGATCCTGGAAATGCAGACCAGCGCCCAGCTGACCCTGCGCCATGCCCGGGAACTGCTGCTGCCGCTGCGTGAGGAGGCGCGCCGTCATAACGCCGTGACCCGCGGCGCGGCCCTGGCCCTGTCGGCCATCCGCCGCAAGGGCATCGACGCCGTGCCCCAGGCCGCCATGCCGATGTTCACCCGTCCGCAAAGCACCTTCCTCGGCAGCTCCGGCCAGGTGGAAGCCTATGTCTACGCCCTGGCCCGCTTCGAACCCAAGCCCGCGCGCTTCCCCAAGGCCCACAAGACCCACAAGGGCGTGGCCCCCAAGGCACCGCGTACGGTCCGGGAAATGCTCGAGCGCTGCGAAGACGCCCTGCCGATGCCGGACCTGATGAGCTGGCTGCTGGACCAGGAGCCCGATGGCGCCACCGACGAACTGCTGTACTGGTTCTCGCGCCTGTCCCGGGAAAAACGCTTCAAGCGCGAGCGCCTCGAACGCCGCGACTACCACACCCAGGAGCACCAGGTCAGCCTGCGCTCCTTCGCCCTGCTCTCGGCCCGCGATGACGCCGCCGAGCATTCTGCGAGCAACGCCAATGCATCTTGATCTTTCCGAACTGTCCCAGCTGGCGCCGATCTTCCGCGAGCTGTTCAAGGGTTACCACGTCAGCCGCCGCGACCCGGAGCTGTACGCCCAACTGTCGAACTTCCAGGACCAGTACCGCACCCTGTTCAAGGCCCTGGGCTTCGAGCTGGTGTGCGATACCCGCGGCTTCTACTACTTCGTGCCGGACAACGCCGCCGCCCAGGTGAACAAGACCGCTCAGCGCCTGGCGCTGTTCACCTTCATCCTGGTGGAGCACCTGGCCGACCAGGGCCGCGACCCGATCGCCGTGCTCGACGGCGGCAGCCTGGGCCGCGACGAACTGCCGTCGCTGCTGGAAAAGTACCGCGACCTGTTCATCCAGGCCGAAGTGCAGACCCAGGAAGAGCTGGAAGAGAAGATCATGCGCCGCATGACCCAGCTGGGTTTTGCCGCCGAGGAGCCGGGGATCTATCGCTTCCTGCCGCCGATGCACCGCTTCCTCGATGTCTGCCTGTCGGTGCAGCAGGACCGCGACCTGGCCGCCAGCCTGCACAGCGTGCTGCCGTTGCCGACCCCGGTGCTGGTGGACAACGACAGCGACGAGAAACTGCTGCAGACCGATGACCCGCTGGACCTGAGCGAATTCGACGAGTCCGAAGAAAGTGAAGAAGACGCGCTGGCCCGAGCCATCGCCGAAGAACAGGAGCTCGACGCATGAGCAAGGAACGCTACGGCATCCGCCGCTTCGCCCTACTGAACACCGCCGGCTACAGCCTCGGCCTGTTCCCCCTGGAAGAGCCGCTGTCGGTGTACGGGGCCAACAACCTGGGCAAGTCGGCATCCATCAACGCCCTGCAATTCCCGATCCTGGCACGCATGTCGGACATGAGCTTCGGCAAGTACAGCCTGGAACAATCCCGGCGCTTCTACTTCGCTTCCGACACCAGCTACATCCTGGTGGAAGTCTCGCTGCCCCACGGCCCCCATGTGATCGGCGTGGTCGGGCGCGGCCCGGGCGGCGGTTTCGGCCACCAGTTCTTCGCCTACGCCGGGCAGCTGGACCTGGCGCACTACCAGAAGGACGACACCTGCCTGCGGCAGAAAGAGCTGTTCACCAACCTGGAGCGCCAGGGCCTCAAGGCCTATGAGCTCAAGCCCGATGAACTGCGGCGCCTGCTGGTGGGCGGCCACACCTCGATCCCCCTGGACCTGACCCTGATCCCGCTGCGCTCCACCAGCGAGCAAAGCCTGAAGACCTTCCGCGCGTTGTTCATCAACCTGCTGCACATGCGCGAAATCACCGCGGCCAAGCTCAAGCAGCTGTTCCTCGACGCCTTCGAGCACAGCCTGCGCTCCGGCAGCGTCGACTACATCGCCGCGTGCGACGAAGCTTTCCGCGATGTGCGGCGCATGGAGCAGGACTACAACTCCCTGGTGGCCGCCGGCCCCCTGGTGGAGGCCCTGGCCAACGGCGTGAAGCAGCGGGACATTCTGCGGGGCAAACTGCATCGCCTGTCGCCACTGCTGGACTCGCTGCTGGGCACCTGGTCGGACTACGCCGGCGCCCGCAAGGAAGAGCTGACCATCCAGGCCGAGCATTACCGCAACGAGCAGGACGCGCTGCAGAACGACCAGCGCAGCAGCACCCAGGAAATGATGCGCCTGGAGCGGGAAATCACCGGCACCCAGCGCTGGCTGGGTGAGCTGTCGGTGCTCAAGCACCGCTTCGCCCTGGTGGATGACGTCAAGGTCCTGGAACAGCAACTGCTGGCGGCCAAGGATGCTCACGACGAGCTGGCCGGCGCCTTGGCCCAGTCCCGGCAATTCTCCGCCGAAGACCTGGAAGAGCGCCTGCGGGACCTGGAAAAACGCCTGAAGTCGGTGAAGCAGCAGCTCGATCATGCCGACAACAACAGCTACGCCCGCCTGCGGGAAGAGTTCTCCCAGCAGGACGTGGAGCGCCTGATGCGCCTGTTCAACAGCGCGCTGTTCAGCCTGCCCCTGGGCGAGCATGGCATTGCCCTGGACGACAACGGCGAGTGGGTGAAGTCGGTGGAGCTGATCCTCGACGGCTTCAAGGGCGAGCGTTTCGAAGTGCCGGGGCTGTCGATCGACATCTCCCACATCGAACCGCCAGCCTTGCAGGCCCTGGCCGACCGCGCCGCCCTGCGGGATCAGAAAGAACGCCTGGAAAAAGAGCTCAAGCAGCTCAAGACCCAGGCCGCCGTGGCCGCCGACCGCGCCGCGAGCAAGACCCAGACCGAAGCCCTGTACCAACAGGTACTGGATGCCCAGAAGGCCCTGGAAGACTTCCGCCGCGCTCAGACTCTGAGCGCCGAGGAAGGCGAGAAGCTGGAGCAGCTGGCACAGATGGAGGCCGCCCAGGACGAACTCAAGCGCTCCAGCGACGCCTTCACCGAGCGCGTCCAGCAGTTGTCCGCGAAGCTGCAACTGGTGGGCCGGCAGATTGCCGACATGGAAGCCAAGCAGCGCACCCTCGACGACGCCCTGCGTCGCCGTCAGTTGCTGCCGGCGGACCTGCCGTTCGGCACGCCGTTCATGGACCCAGTGGACGACTCCATGGACAACCTGCTGCCACTGCTCAACGACTACCAGGACAGCTGGCAGGGTCTGCAACGGGTCGACGGACAGATCGAGGCGCTGTATGCCCAGGTGCGCCTCAAGGGCGTGGCCAAGTTCGACAGTGAGGATGACGTAGAGCGGCGCCTGCAGCTGCTGATCAACGCCTATGCCCACCGCACCGACGAAGCCCTGACCCTGGGCAAGGCGCGCCGCGCCGCGGTCACCGATATCGCCCGGACCCTGCGCAATATCCGCAGCGACTACGACAGCCTGGAACACCAGCTGGCGCTGTTCAACCGCGAGATCAACAAGCGCCAGGTGTCCAACCTGCAGAGCTTCCGCATCGTCCTGGCGCCGAACAAGGAAGCCCTCAAGCACATCGACCAGATCATCCACAGCGCCGGGCAATACGAAGAAGGCGAGACCCTGTCGGTGTTCGACCTGAGCCAGAGCGCCGAGCAGGACAACAAGAACGAAGAAGCCAAGGAGTACCTGGCGCGGCTGGTGGCGGCCAACCACAACCAGCTGGGCCTCAAGGACCTGTTCGAACTAGCGTTCGAGATCACCAAGGTCAACGGCCAGCCGGTCATCCACACCGACATCGATGGCGCGGCGTCCAACGGCACCACCATGACCATCAAGGCGCTGACCAACATGTACCTGTTGCTGCACTTGATGGACCGCGACCAGGCCGGGCGCATCCGCCTGCCTTACTACCTCGACGAGGCGGCGGACATCGACGAGCGCAACCAGGCGGCGCTGCTGGAAACCAGCCTGCAACTGGGCTTCGTGCCAATCCTGGCCAGTGTGAAGCCCCAGGTTTCGGCCCAGGTGGCCATCGACCTGGAAGGTGGCAGCGGACCGAACGGCATCTACATCGACGAGGCCGACTGGAAGTTCATCCGTCGTCACGATCAGGTCAAGGCCGTGCTGAACGCAGAGCCGGAAGCAGAAGCGGAGCTGGACGAAGTCTGATTTCGTAACGCTGCAACGAAAAAGGCCGCGCTCTTCCGAGCGCGGCCTTTTTTATGGGAAAGCTGTTGTAGGAGCTGGCTTGCCAGCGAAGGCGTCCTCTGGCGCGACGCAAGGCTGAGGGCCTCTTCGCCGGCAAGCCGGCTCCTACAAGAAGGTTATTTGCCCAGGGGGATCTTCGGTGCCCAGGTCAGCCATTCCTCTTCGAACTTGTCGAACAGCGGGAAGGTCTGCTGAGGCCGCGCCGGGTTGCCCATGCGCTCGCCATCCGGTGTCGCGAAGGCAATCCCCCCCTGGATCAGGGTCTCCAGGGATTCGGTACGCACCGTCGCCCCCTTGAACAGGCCAAAGTCGACACCAAATCCACTGCTGTTCCAGAAGCGCGTACCACTGCGAACCAGCGGTGCGTACTTGGGTTCGATGAGGATGTGGATAAGTACCCGATCGGCCGTCTGGCCCAGCTCGTAACCGGTCACCTTGCCCACCGCCACTTCGCGGTAGGTTACCGGCACTCCGACTTTCAGCGAGCCACGCCGAGCAGCGCTCAACACCAGGCTCAGGCCGGCTTCCTGAACGCTGGCTTCCGGCGGTTGCGGCAAGGCGACAAAACTGGTCTGCACGCCCTGGCTCTTCGTCGCAGGCTGGACCTCGATGTATTGGCCGGTGACCAGGGTTTCCAGGTTCGAGGTCTTCATCAGGCCCAACTCCGGCTTGACCACCCAGAACTGGCTGCCGACCCGGGCGATGCGCTCGGGCACTTCGGTGATCCGCGCCTTGAGCATGACCGATTGCATATCGGCGCTGAGGGTCACTTCTTCCAGCTTGCCCACGTCCAGGCCCTTGAAGCGTACAGGCGTACCGGCCCGCAAGCCGTCGGCGCGATCAACCTTGATGCTCACCAGGGTGCCGCGCTGCGCCGCCTCCTCCTGGTTGGCGAACAGGCGGAAACGTGGAATGCGCTTTTTCAGCGGCACGTTGGGCAGCGGGGTCTCGAAGGCGATGCCACCCGCCATCAGGCTTTGCAGCGACTCGCTCTTGATCTGGATACCACCGGTCAGGCCCCCGGTCAGGGTGATGCCACTGACGTTCCAGAAGCGCGTCGAACCGTTGACCAGGCCTTCATATTCCTTCTCGATGTGGACGCCGATCACCAGTTGCTTGCGGGTGTGGGAGAACTGGTAGCTCTGCACCGACCCGACCTTGACCTGTTTATAGAGAATCGGGCTGCCGACATCCAGGGACCCCAGGTTGTCGGTGAACAGCACCATGTGCAGGCCGGGGGCACGCAGGTCCAGCGGCGGGGCCTTGGCCCGGGCCTCGAACTCGCGCTGGGGCGCGGCGCCCTTGTCGCCGGGACGGATAGCGATGTAGTTACCCTTGACCAGGGCCTCAAGACCGGTGATGCCGGCCAGGGAGATCGAAGGCTTGACGGTCCAGAACTGGGTGCCCTGGACCAGGTAATCCTCGGCCAGGGGATCGAGAGTCAGCTCGGCGGTGGCGCTGCTCAGGTCGGAGTCGACCTTCAGGGCCTTCAGGCTACCCACCTGGATGCCCTTGTACATCACCGGGGTGCGCCCGGCCTGCAGGCCTTCGAAATCGGTGAGCTTGACCTTGACCCGGATCCCGGCCTGGGCGGCGTCGAAGTCCTCATACAGACGGAACGGCAGGCTTGGGTCGGTGGGCGGGCTGTCCTTGCGATTCTCCGGCGTGGCAAAGGCGATCCCCCCGGCGACGATGCTGGACAGGGACTCGCTGCGTACTTTTACCCCCGACAGGTTGGCGTCGATGCTGATGCCGCTGGCGTTCCAGAAACGTGTGTGTTTGCGCACCAGATTGGCATAGGTGGGCTCGATATAGACCTTGAGCTCTACCGTGTTCTGGTCTTCGGAGAGCAGGAAGCTCTTGATCTGGCCAACCTGGATCTGCTTGTAGAACACCGGGCTGCCACGGTTCAGCGACCCCAGGCGCTCGGCCTTGATGGTCAGGTGCAGGCCCGGTTTGGCATCAGATAAAGGAGGCTCTTCGGCCAGGGCCTTGAACTTGCGACTCGGCTCGCCATCCCCGGGGCTGACGGCGATGTAGTTGCCCGAGACCAGGGTTTCCAGGCCAGTGATCCCGGCCAGGCTGACACTGGGTTTGACCAGCCAGAAGCGGGTGTTGGTCTTCAGGTACTGTTCGACGTCCTTGTTCATCTCGACCGTGGCAATCACTCCCTTGGAGTTGCCCTCATCGTCCAGAGCCAGGGTCTTGACCTTACCTACGGGCATGCCCTTGTAGACCACTTCAGTCTTGTTGGCCTGGATCCCCTCGCCGCTTTCAAAGCGCAACTGGATCTCGATACCGGTCTGGCTGTAGGCACGCCAGCCCAGCCAGCCGCCGATGATCAGGGCAATCAGGGGCAATACCCAGATAGCCGACCAGTTGGAGGCCGGGCGGGTTTTGGCGGTAGGCAAATCACTCATGGTCGTCGTCCGACTCCGTGTTATCCCAGATCAGTCGGGGATCGAAAGTTACTGCAGCCAGCATGGTCAGAATCACCACGCTGGCAAAGGCGACCGCACCGAGATTGGCCTCGATGCTGGCCAGCCGGCCAAAGTTGACCACCGCCACCAGGATGGCGATGACAAAGATATCCAGCATCGACCAGCGGCCGATGAACTCGATAAAGCGGTACATGATGATCCGCTGTCGGGCCGAGAGCGGCTGGTGACGCTGCACCGAAAACAACAACAGGGCAATGCCCACCAGCTTGAAGGTGGGCACCAGGATACTGGCGACGAACACCACCGCAGCGATGGGAAACATGCCGTGCTGCACCAGCTGGATGACCCCGGACATGATGGTGCTGGGGTCACCCTGGCCCAGGGAACTGACGGTCATGATCGGCAGCACGTTGGCCGGGATGTAGAGGATCGCGGCGGTGAGCAGCAACGCCCAGGTGCGCAGTATGCTATTGGGGCGGCGAGGATGAACCATGGCCCCGCAGCGAGTGCAGGTCTGCTCTTCGCTGTCAGCCTCCTGCCGATTCAACTCGTGGCATTCAGTACAGATCAGAATGCCTGCCTCAATCGCCCGCATGTATATCCTCTCCCGATAACGCTTGCCAGATCTGGTGAGGCGACATCACCACCTCCAGCCAGACCTGCACCAACAACAGACTGATAAAACACACCAGGCCCAGGCCCACGGTAATGGATGCCATGTCGGCCAACTTGACGATGGCCACCAGCACCCCCATCAGGTAGACCTCGAGCATGCCCCAGTCGCGCAGATGGTGATAAATGCGATAGAGCAGCAGGCCGTAACTGCGGCCGATGTCCCAACGAATACTCAGCAGGACTAAAAGCTGGCAAATCAACTTGAGCAGGGGAATGCCCATGCTGCACAGGAACACCACCACCGCCACGCCTTCCATCCCGGTGTCGAACAGCCCCTGCACACCGCTCCAGACCGTGTCCTCGGAAGACTGTCCCAGTAGATTGAGCTGCATGATGGGTAGAAAGTTCGCCGGCACATAGAGCAACAAGGCCGCGATCACCAAGGCCAGGCTGCGTTCGACCACATTGTGCCGGTGCGCGTAGAGCTCATAGCCACAACGCGGGCACTGGGCTTTCTCACCGAGGGCGAGCTTGGGCTTGCGCATCAGCAAGTCGCATTCATGGCAGGCAACCAGGTCGTCCAGTGGTAATTCTGACAACCCGGGGGCGTCAACCGGTTCTGGCATAGAAGGCTCTGGGAGTGGAGAAAGTAACGGTTATTCTAGTGTTCCAATCCGAAAATAACTGTGCAAATTTGTTTGCGAATAAGAGCAAGTTTTTCCACGCGCAAAAACAAAACCCCAACTGCATGTGCAGTTGGGGTTTCGGAATTTAATCTTGACGATGACCTACTCTCACATGGGGAAACCCCACACTACCATCGGCGATGCATCGTTTCACTTCTGAGTTCGGGATGGGATCAGGTGGTTCCAACGCTCTATGGTCGTCAAGAAATTCGGTAGCCAGTCCGTTGCTTGTGCAACGTGCCAGCGAATGGGTATGTAATAGCTTTGTGTGTTTGCAAACTTTCGGTTTGTATCGTCTTCACACACCGCAACTCGCTTCTTAAGCAAATTGCTTGGGTGTTATATGGTCAA
>NZ_JBWKQO010000004.1:360274-807373 GCF_059418825.1 Pseudomonas sp. GW821-FHT07F01 | reverse complement strand
TCCCCTAGGGGACTCGAACCCCTGTTACCGCCGTGAAAGGGCGGTGTCCTAGGCCACTAGACGAAGGGGACACGCTACAGCATTCACTTCCTTCAACGTTTTGCTATTTGCTTTCCGTTGAAAGTGGCGCGCATTCTATGGATGCTTTGGGAGGCCGTCAACCCCCAGATATAATTTTATTTAAATCAATGACTTCGGAGCTGTTTTAGGCCCGCTTCAGGGTTTTCTGCCGTCCGCGCTTTGACGCCTATATTCTGGCACTCGACAAGGCGTTATAGTCCTCCACAGCCGGTGATGGCAATTTGAACCCTTGGATCCCCCGAGGCAAATGCCACCTATATAAGCAGCACAATCCATGCCCGGCTCGTCGAGCGGCGCTATGCGTCTAAATGCCAAGCCACTACACTCGCACGCGAATCCCATAACGAGGTTTTAACGGTGACACCACTCATGATCACCCTGCTGGTAATAGCCGGGATCGCACTATTGATCGCCATTGGCTACATGAACCATGTGGTGGAAAACAACAAACTGGAAAAAGCCCGCACCAAGGTCGAACTCAATGATCGCCTGCGTCGTTGCGGCGAGATCACCGAAACCTTCCCCGGCCAGTTCATGTCACCGGCCCTCAAGCTGCTGCTGACGCGCCTGGAGCTGAACGTCGTTCAGCGCATGCTCAACCTCGATAAAACCGACAGCGCCCTCAAGGCTCGCCTGGCTGAGCTCAATACCCTGGTGGGCCAGGGCGAGTCGATCCCGGTGAACAACCCACCGGCACCGATCCAGACCGAAGCCAAGGCCAAGGACGTGCGCTTCCTGCTGGAGGCCATGCACGGCCAGGTCACTCGCGCCGCCCACGACGGTTTCCTGCAGCCCAACGAAGCCAAGCGCTGGATCAAGGAGATCCGCCACATCCTGGTGCTGCTGCATATCGAGTTCTTCAACAACCTGGGCCAGTATGCCCTGCAGCAGAATCAGCCGGGCCAGGCCCGGCTGGCCTTCGAGCGTGGCGTGCAGTACCTGCGCAAGCAGCCGGACCCGGCGGTCTACAAGGAGCAACTGGAATACCTGGACAAACTCCTGGCCCGGGCCAATGCCATGGTGCTGTCGACCCTGGAACCTGCCCCGGACGAAGACAACCAGCTGACCCAGGGCCTCAAGACCGTGGAAGCCGACGCCGACTGGAAAAAGAAAGCCATCTACGACTGACAGAAAAAACCCTTGCCCGGAACACCCGGGCAAGGGTTTTAGAACGCTGCGCCCTCCCCGCCGCTACAAGCGGAAATGCCCCACCATCCCCTTCAGTTCCACGCCCAACTGCGCCAGCTCGATGCTCGACGCGGCGTTGCCCTGCATCGCCAGGGACGACTGATCGGCACTGGCGCGAATGCTGGTGACACTGCGGTTGATCTCTTCGGCCACCGAACTCTGCTGCTCGGCCGCAGCGGCGATCTGCTGGTTCATCTGCTGGATCAATGACACCGCCGCGGCAATGCTGCCCAGGGCGCTTTCGGTCTGCAGGGCATCGCTGACCGCCAGCTTCACCAGCTCGCCACTGCTCTGGATCTGCCGCACCGAGGAGTCCGCCGCCGCGTGCAGAGCCGTCACCAACCGGGCGATCTCTTCGGTGGACTGCTGCGTGCGTTTCGCCAGGGCCCGCACTTCATCGGCCACCACCGCAAACCCCCGGCCCTGCTCCCCGGCCCTGGCGGCTTCGATAGCGGCGTTGAGGGCCAGCAGGTTGGTCTGCTCGGCCACGCTCTTGATCACATCCAGCACGCTACCGATGTTGTCGATTTCCGCGCTCAGGCTCTCGATACCACTGCTGGCACGGCTGGCGGAATCCGCCAGTTGCTCGATGCGCTGCATGCTCTGGCGCACCACTTGCTGGCCACTTTCGACCTTGTCGTCCGCCGCCTGGGCGGCTTGGGCGGCCTCCTCGGCATTGCGCGCCACATCGTGCACCGTGGCGGTCATCTGATTCATGGCCGTGGCCACTTGCTCGGTTTCTTCCTTCTGGGTGCTGACTTCCAGGTTGGTCTGCTCGGTCACCGTGGACAGCGACTGAGCCGAACTGGCCAGTTGCTCGATCCCCGCCTGCAGGCCACTGACAATGCCGCTCAGGCCGCTGCCCATCTGCTGCATGGCCTGCATCAACTGACCGATCTCGTCACGTCGGGTCACCTCCACGGTCGCGGTCAGATCACCGGCGGCAATCTGCTGAGCCACGTGCATCACACTGCGCAACGGGCGCACGATCAGGCGGGTGACGCTCAAGGCCGCCAACAGCCCCACCAACAGCGCCAGGGCCGAGGAGCCGATGATCAGCAGGGAGTTCTTGTCCAGTTCCCCCAGCATCGAATGCTCTTGCGCCCCGTACGCCTGATCAACCCGCGCCATCACCTGGGCGGCGCGCTCATGCAGCTGCTGATAGACCTGCTTCTCCTGGGCCAGCAACCCGGTGTACTCGTTGAGCTTCTCGCTGAAGTTGCCGATATGCCCCGAGACTTCGTTGAGCACCGTCTGATAGCCCGCATCCTTGACCGTGGCCTTCAACTGCTCGGCCTGGGCCAGGGCCTGATCGGCCTGCTCGATCTTGCCCTGCTCGGCGGGCTCCTGGTCGCCGCCCTTGCGGTTCTGATCCAGGCGCAACCGGGCCTCATTCATGGCCTGCAGCATCAGGCGTGAAACCTGGCTGATCTGATTGGCCTGCTCGATGAATTCGGCACCGTCCTTGCCCTGGGATTCCTTGAGCGTATAGGCACCGTCATCCGCCAGCCCGGCCTGCAGCACGTCCAGGTTATTGGCCACGCTGGACACCGACCAACTGGCCATTTCCAGGGCCAGGTCCTTGGCCTGGGTCAGCTCGACGAACTCGTCGAAGGCCTTGCGATAGTCCGCCAGCGCCAGCTCCACATCGCCCATCGCGGTCTGGTTGGCCGCCGACCGCACCTTGAGCTGCTGGGCCAGGGCCTGCAGGCCTTCCAGGCTTTCATGCAGGCTGTCCACGGTCTTGCTGTCGCCGTGCAGGGCGTAGTCCTGCTCCTGCAGCCGCACCTTGAGCACGCCGCTATTGAGCTGGGACATCTGCTTGAGGCCATCGAAGCGCTGGCTGATGGTCTGCAGGGACCAGACACCGATCCCCGCCACCAGAGCGGTTAGGAGCAACACCAGGGCAAACCCGATGCCCAGTTTCTTTGCCATGCCCAGGTTGGCAAAACGTCCACTTGCGGCCGAAGTCATGGTGCGCAGTCCCCTTCCAATCCCCAATGGCAATAGGGCCATCTTGTCTTGGCGAAGGGTCGCAACGGCATGCACCGGCGCACAAGTCTCTGACATCGGAATAATGGCAAAAAGCTACGCCGAGGTCGTTTTCAGGACACTGGAGGTCGATTCCATCGGGCCCCGGCCATCGGCATCAGATCGCGGTGGCCCCGCCGTCGACCGCCAGTGCATGGCCGGTGGTAAAGGCCGCGCCATCGCTGCACAGGTAGAGCACCGCACTGGCGATCTCCTCGACCTTGCCGATGCGCCCCACCGGGTGCATGGCCGCGGCGAACTCGGCCTTCTTCGGGTCCGCCTCGTAGGCACGGCGGAACATGTCGGTGTCG
This sequence comes from Pseudomonas sp. GW821-FHT07F01, assembly GCF_059418825.1. Taxonomy (NCBI): domain Bacteria; kingdom Pseudomonadati; phylum Pseudomonadota; class Gammaproteobacteria; order Pseudomonadales; family Pseudomonadaceae; genus Pseudomonas; species Pseudomonas sp. GW821-FHT07F01. Next base: position 803,762 of record NZ_JBWKQO010000004.1, on the reverse strand, counting down.
ATCACCGCCGGGCATACCGCGTTCACGCGGATTTTCTTCTTCGCATATTCGATGGCCGCCGACTTGGTCAGGCCGATCACCGCATGCTTGGAGGCCGCATAGATGCTCATCTTCGGCGCCGCGCCCAGGCCCGCCACCGAGGCGGTGTTGACGATCGCCCCACCGCCCTGGGCCAGCAGCAGCGGCAACTGGTACTTCATGCACAGCCAGACCCCTTTGACGTTGACCCCCATGATGGCGTCGAACTCATCCATGGAGCCCTCCGCAAGGCGGCCCTTTTCGATCTCGATACCGGCATTGTTGAAGGCGTAATCCAGGCGCCCATAGGCTTCGATGGTGCGGGCCATGAGGCTTTGCACATCAGCCTCCAGGGTAACGTTGCACGGCACGAACAGCGCCTCGCCACCGGCCTCGCGGATCAGCGCCACGGTGCCCTCGCCCCCCGCCGTGTCCAGGTCCGCCACCACCACCTTCAAGCCTTGTGCGGCAAATGCCTGGGCGGTGGCCCGGCCGATACCATTGGCCGCGCCGGTCACCAGGGCCACCTGGCCGGAAAACGTCATGCTCATTGCAGGAATCCTCGATCGAATGCGGGTCAGCTACCCGGCCCAATCTAGCCACAGCCGGGGCTGGTGGCGTCAGCACTATCAAAAGCCCGGTTGGATGCTCATGCATTCTGGTGATGAATCTGCCGGGGGCTTTATCAGGGCGATCGATTGGCCTCCATTCGCTGCAGCGGCAAACCTTGCGGCACCGAGGCCAAGGGGCTATCAACTAAAGGTTCATTCATCCCACGAGTGCCTGCCATGACCGCCCTGACCAATCGCCAGTTCCTGCTCGCCAAACGCCCCGTCGGACCGGCCACCCGCGATACCTTCACCTACCAGCAGGTGGCAGTTGGCGAGCCCGCCGCCGGGCAGATCCTGGTGCAGAACCAGTACCTGTCCCTGGACCCGGCCATGCGCGGCTGGATGAACGAGGGCAAATCCTACATTGCCCCGGTGGCCATCGGCGAGGTCATGCGCGCCCTGGGCGTGGGCCAGGTGATCGCCTCCAGCCACCCCGGTTTCGCGGTGGGCGACTACGTCAATGGTGCACTCGGCGTGCAGGACTACTTCCTCGGCGAGCCCCGGGGCTTCTACAAGGTCGACCCCAAGCTGGCCCCGCTGCCGCTCTACCTGTCAGCCCTGGGCATGACGGGCATGACCGCCTACTTCGCCCTGCTGGACGTGGGCGCACCCAAGGCCGGCGACACGGTGGTGCTGTCCGGGGCCGCCGGCGCGGTGGGCAGCATTGCCGGGCAGATCGCCAGGATCAAGGGCTGCCGCGTGGTGGGAATTGCCGGCGGCCAGGACAAGTGCCGGTTCCTCATCGACGAGCTGGGTTTTGACGGCGCCATCGACTACAAGAACGAAGACGTCCACGCCGGCCTCAAGCGCGAGTGCCCCAAAGGCGTCGATGTGTATTTCGACAACGTCGGTGGCGACATCCTCGATGCCGTGCTCAGCCGCCTGAACGTCAAGGCGCGGGTGGTGATCTGCGGCGCCATCAGCCAGTACAACAACAAGGAGGCGGTCAAGGGGCCGGCCAACTACCTGTCGCTGCTGGTCAACCGGGCGCGCATGGAGGGGTTCGTGGTGATGGACTATGCCGCGCAGTTCGCCGAAGCCGGGCAGGAAATGGCCGGCTGGATGGCCAAGGGGCAGCTCAAGAGCAAGGAGGATATTGTCGAGGGCCTGGAAACCTTCCCGGAAACCCTGGGCAAGCTGTTCAGCGGCGAGAACTTCGGCAAGCTGATACTGAAAGTCTGAATCCGTAGGAGCCGGCTTGTCGGCGATCCGCAACGGCGGCCGGAAAGGGCCGCCAACCGCAAAACCGCTATCGCCGGCAAGCCGGCTCCTACAAGAGGAAGCGTGTTACAGGGCCAGTTCGGCCACGACGTCGGCCAGGGCCTTGGCCGGATCTGCCGCCTGGCTGATGGGGCGACCGATCACCAGGTAATCGGAGCCGGCATCCAGGGCCTGGCGCGGGGTGAGGATCCGCCGCTGGTCGTCTTGGGCGCTGCCCGCCGGGCGAATCCCCGGGGTCACCAGTTGCAGGGACGGATGGGCGCTCTTCAGGGCCTGGGCTTCCAGGGCCGAGCACACCAGGCCGTCCATGCCGGCTTTCTGCGCCAGGGCAGCCAGGCGCAGCACCTGCTCCTGGGGCTCGATGTCCAGGCCGATACCGGCAAGGTCTTCACGCTCCATGCTGGTAAGCACGGTGACGCCGATCAGCAGCGGCTTGGGACCGCTGCGCTGGTCCAGCACTTCGCGGCAGGCAGCCATCATGCGCAGGCCGCCGGAGCAGTGCACATTGACCATCCACACACCCATTTCCGCGGCGGCCTTGACCGCCATGGCGGTGGTGTTGGGAATATCGTGGAACTTCAGGTCCAGGAACACTTCGAAACCCTTGTCCCGCAGGGTCCCGACAATCTCGGCGGCGCAGCTGGTGAACAGCTCCTTGCCGACCTTGACCCGGCACAGTTTGGGGTCCAGTTGATCGGCCAGTTTCAGTGCGGCGTCACGGGTGGGGAAATCCAGGGCGACGATGATAGGAGTCTGGCAGGCGGACATGAAGGGGCTCTCAGGCAAGTCGAAATCGGCGCGGATTGTAGCGCAAGCCGCGCCGCTCCGGGACCCGATCAGAGGTAAATCCTCCTCAACGGTGCGCAAGAAGGCCGATTGCCCCGGCAATCGCTTCCCCACGCCACGGCATTTGTATCAACCTCGATACACTGACGACACGTGGGCAACAATCCCCGGCGCTACCCTCGCCAGCCGCAACACCTTCGAACAGCACTTCCAGCCCCCGGGCCGGACGCCTATGCTGAAGCCACAACCCCGCCGTCGCCCTCAGGCGCCGGCAGCCTACCTGGCAGACGACCGCACCCATGCAGAACACTTCAGCCCCTCTCAACGAAGACGCCAAAGCATTGGTCAGTGGCGACGACAAACGCTGGAACACCCGGGCCCTGATCGTCGACGACGACGTACCGATCCGCGAGTTGCTGATCGACTACCTGGCGCGTTTCAACATTCACGCCAGCGGCGTCACCGACGGCGCGGCGATGCGCCAGGCCCTGCAGGCCGAGCACTTCGACGTGGTGGTACTGGACCTGATGCTGCCCGGCGAAGACGGCCTGTCCCTGTGCCGCTGGCTGCGTACCGAATCGGACATCCCGATCCTCATGCTCACCGCCCGCTGCGAGCCCACCGATCGCATCATCGGCCTGGAGCTGGGGGCCGACGACTACATGGCCAAGCCTTTCGAGCCACGGGAACTGGTGGCCCGGATCCAGACCATCCTGCGCCGGGTGCGCGACGATCGCAGCGAGCAGCGGGCCAATATCCGCTTCGACAACTGGCGCCTGAACAGCGTGCTGCGCCAACTGATTTCCGCCGATGGCCTGGTGGTGCCGCTGTCCAACGCCGAGTTCCGCCTGCTCTGGGTGTTCATCGAGCGCCCGCGCCGGGTACTGAGCCGCGAACAATTGCTGGACGCCGCCCGCGGCCGATCCATCGAGGCCTTTGATCGCAGCATCGACCTGCTGGTCTCGCGCCTGCGGCAAAAGCTCGGCGACGATCCGAAGTCGCCGCAACTGATCAAGACCGTGCGCGGTGAAGGCTACCTGTTCGACGCCCGGGACATCGGCTGATGCGCGGGCGGTTCGATACGCTGTTCGGCCGCCTGTTCGGCGTCTTGCTGATCGCGATCGTCCTCGCCCACCTGCTGGCGTTCTTCTGGTTTCACCACTACGGCCCGCCCCCGCCGCCGCCCCCTCCCGATTCGGCGCAGTTGATCAATGGCCAGCCGCCGCCCCCTTATCCAAGGCGCCCGCCACGGCCCTGGTTCGGCGGCCCGCTGGTGCCCCTGACGTTCCAGTTCATCTCCCTGATCATCGCTGCCTGGTACGGCGCCAAGCTGTTGTCGCGGCCGATCCAGCGCCTGAGCGCCGCCGCCGAGCGTTTGAGCGAAGACCTCGACAGCCCGCCCCTGGAAGAGGTGGGCCCAAGGGAAGCCCGGCAAGCGGCCAGCACCTTCAACCAGATGCAGAAGCGCATCCGCGAGCAGGTGCAGCAACGCGGGCGCATGCTCGGTGCCGTCTCCCACGACCTGCGCACCCCGTTATCAAGGCTGAAACTGCGCCTGGAGCAGATCGAGGACAGCAAGCTGCAAGGGCAGATGCGCCAGGACCTGGACGACATGATCAAGATGCTCGACGCCACCCTCAGCTACCTGCACGAACAACGCACCAGCGAGGCCGAGCAATGGATGGACGTGCAGGCCCTGGTGGAGTCGCTGTGCGAGAACGCCCAGGACCAGGGCGCCGACGCTCAGGCCCAAGGCCATTGCGCGCCGCTGCTGGTGCAACCCATGGCGTTGCAGTCATGCCTCAACAACCTGCTGGACAACGCCCTGCGCTACGCCGGCCAGGCAACCCTGACCCTGGAGGACGACCGCGGGCAACTGCTGATCCGGGTCATCGACCACGGCCCGGGGATTGCCGCCGACAAGCGTGAAGCGGTGTTCGAGCCATTCTTTCGCCTGGAAGGCTCGCGCAACCGCAACTCCGGCGGCGTCGGCCTGGGCATGACCATCGCCCGTGAAGCGGCGGAGCGCCTGGGCGGCCAACTGATCCTCGAAGAAACCCCCGGCGGCGGCCTGACCGCGGTATTGCGTCTACCCAGGCCTTGAGCGCCTTGTGTGGCGGCAGGTACAAACCGCCAATACCCAGGACAACTCCCCCCCTGAGGCTGCTTGGGCCGGTGTCCCCCCACCGGTTCTATTCATCCGCAGGGAGTGAGCCCCATGATCGATAGCCTCAGCAGCAACTATTCGAGCTATTACAGCTCCAGCACCACCAACCGTGGCCAGCAATTGCACAAGGAGCTGTTCGCCAAGCTCGACAGCAACGGTGATGGCGCGGTGGATCAGGACGAGCTGAAAAACGCCCTATCGCAGAAAAGCGACAACGGCATCCTGGTCAGCCTGAGCAAGAATTTCAGCGACCTGGACAGTGACGGCAGCGGTAGCTTGAGCAGCGATGAAATGGCCGCCATGGCCCCTCCTCCGCCCAAGGACCGCGCCCCCGATACCCAACTGGCGGATGCCCTGCTCGGCGCCCTGGACAGCGATGGCGACGGAGTCATCAGCAGTGACGAACTGAGCACTGCCCTGCAAGCCTCGGGAAACAGCTCCACCAGCAGCGACACCAGCTCGGCTCTGCTGAAGATTCTCGACAGCGACAGCAGTGGCGGCATCAGTAGCGATGAGCTCAAGGCCGCGTTGCAGGCCGGAAGCAACCAGGACAGCTCCCCCCAGGACCCGCAGGCCAACCTCGCCGAAGCTCTGGGCAAGATGATCGCCAGCTTGAGCAAGCAGTATCAGTTGGACACCAGCAGCAGCCTCGGCGGCAGCGTCAACGTCGCTGCCTGACGTCCATTGCCGCTCCCAGGGGGAGCGGCAATCGGTGGTTCAACGCGGCTCCTGGGCCCGGGCCTGGCTGGCGCTCCAGTCCAGCAACAGGCTGTAGGCCACCGCCAGCAGCGTCGGGCCGATGAACAGGCCGATAAAACCGAAGGCGATCAGGCCACCGAACACTCCCAGCAGCACGATCACCAGCGGCAGGTTGCCGCCGCGGCTGATCAGGTACGGTTTGAGCACGTTGTCCACGCCGCTGATGATGAAAGTGCCCCAGATCCCCAGGAACACCGCCATGCCATATTCGCCTTTCCAGGCCAGCCAGGCGGTAGCCGGAATCCATACCAGGGGCGGGCCCATGGGAATCAGGCTGAGCAGGAAGGTGACGATCCCCAGCACCAGCGCCCCGGGCACTCCGGCAATCAGGAAGCCGATCAGCGCCAGCAGGCCCTGGGCCGCCGCGGTGCCGATCACCCCGTTGACTACCCGTTGCACGGTGCCAGCCACCAGGTCGATGTAGTAGCCGGCGCGCTCGCCGATCAGGCGCTCCAGCAACTTGTGCACGAACAGCGCCAGGCGCGGACCATCGCGGTAAAAGAAAAACACGAAGACGATGCTCAGGGTCAGTTCCAGAATGCCGCCGCCGATCTGCGCGCTGCGAGCCAGCAGCCAGTTGCCCACCTGCCCCAGATAGGGTTTGACCGCCAGCATCAGGGCCGCGCCCTGCTGGTCGATGCTGTTCCACAAGCCCACCAGGCGCTCGCCCACCAATGGCAGGTTGCCGAGCCACTCTGGAGCGGCGGGCAGGCCGTCGACCTGCACGTCCTTGATGAAGGCCGTGGCATCGCGCACATGGTCCGCCAGGTTGAGGCCGAGCCAGACCAGCGGCGCGGCCACCAGCACCATCCAGCCCAGGGTCAGCAGGGCCGCTGCCAGGGATTCTCGGCCATTGAGCCAGCGGGTCAGCAGGCGCATCAGCGGCCAGCTGGCAAACGCCAGCACGGCGCCCCAGAACAGCGCTGACCAGAAAGGCGCCATGACCCAGAAGCTGGCACCGAACAACACCAGGAGCAGGATCTGCACCAGCAGGCGATCGTTATTGGGCATGAAATGTCTCGCGCAAGAAGAACCAGTGAAGAGTAGGCGAACCCGCGAGCGCGGGCTGCCTGAAACAGCTTAACGCAGTAGTTCGAAATGCAGGCCTGCTGCGTCGGTGTTACCGGTTTCCATCCGCGAGGCCAGCACGCCCTGGCCAATCAGCGCCTGGCGCCAGGCTTCGGCCTGCTTGCCGGACAGGCTGATGCGCATGGTGGTGTCCAGGTTCAGCCCGCGGGACAGCAGGTTGAGCCAGGTGGGCTGGGGCTCGGCGAGTTTCGGCAGGTCCAGCTTGCCGGTGTCCTTGAGCTGGCGCAGCAGGGTAGCCGAAGTGGGTAGCAGATCCCCCAGCGGCGCGCTGGCGTCGAACTGCTCCACATGCAGGTAGGCCCGTCGGTTACCCCGGGTGATGCTGTACAGGGCTACCAGGGAGTTGTCCTGGGGCGCCGCCAGCCGCAGCAGCAGGTAGGCCTGCTGTTCATCGGCGCCAAACAGCTTGGCGTTGCCGAATACTTCGTTGGCCCACAGGCTGCTTTCACCGCAATCGCGGGCCTGGCACCAGAACAGCAGCTCGGCGCCCTGCTTTTGCAGCGCCTCCCTGGCCAGGGTGAAGGCTTCGTTGGATGTGCGCTCGGCGGGCAACTGGTAAGTGATGGCGGTGAGCTTGCCGCGGGCATTGACCTGGCCATCGAAACGCAACTGGCCGCTGATACGGCGGATCGAACCCAGGGGGTAGACGCGCTCCTGCTCCACTTCGGGGCGGTAGTCGACGATCTGTGCATCGGCCAGACGGGGGACCAGGGGCAGGTCGTGGCTGCCCGGCAGATCGGCGGCAAGCACCAGGGTACTTGCCAGGGACAGGCCCAGAACACTGATTGAACGCATGGAAACTCTCATCGGATAAGCATGGCCTGGGCGCCCTTGACGACGCTGGCATCGTCGCTGCGTTGTGGAACCTGCAAGCCTCGCTGCACCGCAGGACGGGCCTCCAGGGCCGCCATCCAGCGTTGCAACGCCGGCAGGCCCTGCACCGAAACCCCGGACCATTCATGGCCGCGTACCCAGGGGAAGGTGGCGATGTCGGCAATGCTGTAGTCGCCGGCCAGGTACTCGGCCTGTTGCAGGCGGCTGTCGAGCACTTCGTACAGGCGCCGGGTCTCGTGCTGATAACGGTCGATGGCGCCCTGCAGCTTCTCCGGGAAATAGCGGAAGAACACGTTGGCCTGGCCCTGCATGGGCCCGACCCCGCCCATCTGGAACATCAGCCATTGCATGACCAGCGAACGGCCCTTGGGATCGGCCGGCAACAACTGGCCAGTGCGTTCGGCCAGGTACACCAGGATCGCGCCGGACTCGAACACCGGAAAATCGCCATTGTCGCGATCGACGATGGCCGGAATACGCCCATTGGGATTGATCTTCAGGAACGCTGGGGCCTTTTGCTCCTTCTTGTCGAAACTCAAGGCGTGCACCTCATAGGGCAGGCCGAGTTCCTCAAGCAGGATGGAAACCTTGTGACCATTGGGGGTCGCAGCGGTGTACAGATCTATCATGGTTGTCTCCCATTTCAACCCGCCCAGCCTCGACAGTTGATCCCGTCAAGTCAAGGAACGGCGAAAAACCGATTGAAACAGTCTGCGACAAAGCTGGCACCCGCCTCGTCATTGAGGTGCAGGTGATGCCCGCCGGGCAACTGCTCAACGCTGAAGGGTAGACGCTGCAACAAGGCCTGGTGCTTTGCCAGCATGCCATCGGCGGCCACCACCAGTTGCGTCGGGCAGGCGACCCGCTGAACAAAGGACATGGCCTGCTCCTCTGTCAGGCGCAGCGGCGAAGCCAGGGTCAGGCGGCTGTCGCTGCGCCAGGTATAGCCCCCGGGCACCGGCATCAGGCCGCGCTGGGCCAGCAGTTCGGCCGCCTCGCGGCTAACCGCCACCAGCCCCTTCATGCGCGCCTCGATGGCCCGCTCCAGGGTGGCGTACACCGGCTTGCTCTTGTTCTGCAGATTCAGCTGTACCTGCAACGCCATGCCCAGGCGCTCGGCGGCGTCCTCGCCATTGGCCGTCGGCGGGATCACCCCATCGATCAGGGCCAGGTGGCTGACCCGCTCCGGCATCGCCGCCGACAGCACCAGCGAGACGATCGCCCCCAGGGAATGACCGATCAGGGCAAAGCGCTTCCAGCCCAGTTGCTCGGCGGCTTGCAGCACGTCATAGACGTAGTCCCACAGGGCATAGCCGGCCCCCGCCGGGCGATGCCCGGAATGACCGTGGCCGGCCAGGTCCAGGGCAACAATGCGCAGGCCGGCGAGCTTGGGCGCCAGCCGGGCGAAGCTGTTGGCGTTATCCAGCCAGCCATGCAGGGCGATGACCGGCAGACCGTCCTCGGGCCCGAACAGATGGGCCGCCAGTTCGATGTGCGGCAGGTTCAGGCGGACTTCTTCGACGGCGTGGCTCATGCAGGGCTCCGTTGCCAGCGTGTGAACAGCTCCTTGAGCAGCGCCGCGGTGTCCTGGGGGCGCTCAAGGGGAAACATGTGGCCACCGGGCATGGTCAGCGACTCGCCCAGGGGCATGCGCCCGACCGCACTGGTGTGATGGCGCATCACCACCCGGCTCTGCTGTCCGCGCACCACCGCCAGCGGTACCTTGAGCTGGCGCGCACTGCCCGGGCTGGTATGAGGCACGCCGCGGTAGATGCTGATTTCCGTGGCCGGGTCAAAACGCAGGCGCAAGCGATCCCCCACCTGCTGCAGGCCGTGCTGCAGGTAAGCATCCAGGCAATCGGGATCGAAGGCCCGGAACAGCGTCTTGCGGGAGAAGTAACTGCGGGCGGCCTCGATGTCGGCAAACTCTTCGCGGCGCCCCAGGGTGCGCCCGGCCGGAGTCAGCCGGTCGATGAAGCCCAGGCGCTTGGCGGCGCGGATCACCCATTGGTCGGCCCGGGTCAGCACCGGCGAATCGAGCATCACCACCCCCCGATACAGCTCCGGGCAGCGCAGGGCCGCGTGCAGATGCAGCACACCACCCAGCGAATGCCCCACGCCCCAGACCGGCTGGGCCTGCTGTTGCAGGTGATGGATCAGTTCATCCACCAGGCTGCGCCAGTTGTCGTCCACCGGAAAGCGCGGGTCGTGGGCATGCTGCTGCAGATGAGCCACCTCGAATTCCGGCGCCAGGGCAGCAAACAACTTGCCGTACGTGCCGGAGGGAAACCCATTGGCGTGAGCGAAAAACACCTGTTGCGACATACCGACCTATCCATCCACCAAACGAACACCGATTGTCCGCAGGCCCTTGCACCAGGGCAATGACCGTAACGGACAGGAATGCTGACACCCAGGCTCAGCCTATGGCGCGTTGCCTCATTGCGCCGGCGGGTTCTGCCCGAGGGGCACCACCGCCATGGTCAGGCGCGAGACGCAACTGGCCTTGCCTTCATCACTGCTCAGGCGGATGTCCCAGACATGGGTGGTGCGCCCGATATGAATGGCCTTGGCCACCGCCGTGACCCGCCCGGTGCGCAAGCCCCGCAGGTGATTGGCATTGATCTCCAGCCCCACGCAGTAGAACTTGCTGGCGTCGATGCACAGGTAGCTGGCCATGGAGCCGACGGTTTCCGCCAGCACCACCGAGGCCCCGCCGTGCAGCAGCCCGTAGGGCTGGTGGGTGCGATGGTCGATGACCATGCTCGCGGTCAGTGACTGCTCGTCATAGGACTCGAAGCGAATATCCAGCACTTCGCCGATGGTGTTCTTCTGGATCGCGTTCAGTTGCTCGATGTTCGGAGTGGTACGCCATAGACTCATCGCCGCTTCCCTTATGGGTGGTTATTGTCGGTCAATCCTGCCACAGCACGGCTTCGCTGCGCTCGCTCCAGGCTTGAAAACTGCCGCCATAGGTGGCTTCGATCACATTGCGCTTGATCTTCAGGGTTGGAGTGAGAAAGCCGTTTTCCACCGCCCAACTGTCCTTGACCACCACCAGCCGATGCAGCCGCTCGTGCTTGTCCAGGCTGCCATTGACCTGGGCCAGCAGGCTTTCCAGGCTGCTGTGCAAGCCTTCCCGTGCACTGCCGGCGGCGGCCTGCACGCCCGCTGCCGAAAGCACGCACAGGCCCAGGGGGGCAATCAGCCCGTCGCCCACCACGCACACCTGCTCGATATGGGCATGCACCGCCAGGCGGTTCTCGATGGGCGCCGGGGCCACGTACTTGCCCTTGCTGGTCTTGAAGATCTCCTTGAGCCGGCCGGTCAGGCGCAGATTGCCGGCGGCATCCTGCTCCCCCTTGTCGCCGGTGCGCAGGAAACCATCCTCGGTAACGGTTTCGGCGGTCTTCTGCGGGTCCTTGAAATAGCCCAGCATAGTGGCTCCGCTGCGTACCTGAACCTCCCCCGCCTCGTCGATGCGCACCTCGACTTCCGGGCAGGGCCGGCCAATCCAGCCGGGCACATGCTCACCGGAGCGGCCGATATGGGAGTAGCCGCAGCTCTCGGTCATGCCGTACACCTCCAGCACGTCCAGCCCGAGGCGTCGATACCAGTGCAACAGGGTCTGGGGCACCGGTGCCGCTCCCGACAGCGCCACCCGCAACGCGTCCAGCCCGAGCCCGCTCAGCACCTTGTGGCCGACACGCTTGCCGATAAAGGGCAGGCCCAGGAGAAAATCCAGGCGCTTGGCCGGCACCTTGCTGTAGACCCCCATCTGGAACTTGGTCCAGATCCGCGGCACGCCAAACAGCGCGGTGGGCCGGGCTCGCTGCAGGTCGGCGAGGAAGGTATCCAGGCTTTCGGCAAAGAACACCGTCTGCCCGGTATAGATCGCCGCCATCTCGACAAACATGCGCTCGGCCACGTGGCACAGGGGCAGGTAGGACAGCAGCCGGTCCTCGGGGCCCAGGCCGAACATCTGCACACCATGGCTGGCGGCAAAGCCCAGGTTGCCGAAACTGTGCATCACACCCTTGGGCAGCCCGGTGGTGCCGGAGGTATAGATGATGGTGGCCAGCTGATCGGCCGCAGGGCTCGGGCTATCCTCGAGCGGCGGACAGCGTTGCAGGTCTTCCCAACTGAAATCGAAAGGGCCTTCGGGGGCCAGGGGCAAGCGGATGGTGGGCAACCCGGCCTTGATCCCGAGCGCCATTTGCGGCCAGTCGTCAAGCTTGCCGATAAAGGCCAGGGCCGACTCGGAATGCTCCAGCACCTGGGCTACCGACTCGGCCGTGAGATTGGGATACAACGGCACCGAGACATGCCCGGCGATCCAGATCGCCAGGTCGGCAATGACCCAGTGCGCGGAGTTCTTGCCAATGATTGCGATGTGGCTGCCGGAAGGCAGCTGGCGCTCGCGCAGCCATTGGGCGGCACGCCGGGCCTGCTGGCCCACCTCGAACCAGTTCAGCTCCTGCACCTGCCCGCCGGCACTGGGCTGGACCAGAAAGCGCTGCTGGGGATGACGAGCCTCGCGCTCGTAGAACACTTGCAGGGGCAAACGAAAAGCAGCAGACATGACTCGCTCCTTTGTTCTTATTCTGTTCGCGACACCAACCAAGCACTTGCTTGGTGGACTATTCCACGCACAAAGGAGCGCTGCAAGTTAAGAAATGTAGCGGATCGCAACCGGGGATCGGTGGGTTCGAGACAACAACGGCGGCCCGGGCATGCCCTGCCGCCGCGTCCATCAAGGGTGTGTCACGGCATTCAAGGTCATCAGCCCCGCCAGGGGCCAGTCGCCTTCGAGCTCCGCCAGGCTGGCGGTGTTCATCGGCTGCGGATCACGCAGGTGGCCGTGCTGCAACAGGCCGATCAGGTTGCCCACCAGGGGTTGATGGCTGACCAGCAGCAGGTTGTCGGCACTGTCCAGTTGCTCCAGCACCTGCAGCGGGTTGGCCTCGGGGGTGAGCCAGGGCACGGTGCGGATCTCGCCTTCGAACCCCAGGGCCTCGCGCACCAGCTGTGCAGTCTGCTGGGCACGTACATAAGGGCTGGCGAGGATCGCGGCGATGGGCTGGCCGATCAGGTGCGCGGCGCTGCCCAGCACTTCCTCGCGACCGTGGGCCGTGAGGTTGCGCTGGGCATCGGTCGGCGCATGGGACTCGGCCTGGCCGTGACGCAGCACCCACAGCTTCACAGCTTGGGCTCCTCGTCACGCACCGGGTGAGGCGCTGGCGGCACGCTATGGGGAGCTTCGCCTTCAGGCGCCCGGGGAGCGGGCCAATCGGCGAACGGCCAGGGTTTCTGTTCGGTATGGAAGCTGCCGAAACGGCCGATCTGCGCCAGGAACTGGCTCAGGCTATCGCCGAAGTTCATCAGGCCGGCATTCGGCGCGCCGTAGATCAGGCGATAGATCAACTGCACCAGCACCAGCGCGCCCAGGAGAAACTGCGCCACCTGCCACACCAGCACGAATATCAGCATCCACAGCACCCGCAGGAGGATGGACTCGTATTTGGCTTCGGAATTCGTATCGTTCATGTCTGGCTCCTGTGCTGCTCAGTTGAATCCGCTGGTGGAGATAAAGTCGACGTCGGTTTTCGGCTCGCCGCGCATCAAGAGCTCGATTACCTGGTTCAGCGTACGCCCTTCGAACAGGATCGCGTGCAGGCCGGCCACCAGCGGCATGTAGACCCCCAGCTCCTGAGCCTTGACCTTGAGCACCTTGAGGGTGTTGACGCCCTCCGCCACCTCACCCAGGCGGGTCACCGCCTCTTCCAGGCTCAGGCCCTGGCCCAGGGCAAAGCCCACCTGGTAGTTGCGGCTCTTGGGCGAGGAACAGGTGACGATCAGGTCGCCGACCCCGGCCAGGCCGAGGAAGGTCATGGGGTTGGCGCCCTGGCTCACGGCAAAGCGGGTCATTTCCGCCAGCGCCCGGGTAATCAGCATGCTCTTGGTGTTTTCCCCCATGCCCAGGGCCACCGCCATGCCGGCGATGATCGCGTAGACGTTCTTCAGCGCCCCGCCCAGTTCCACGCCGAAGCGGTCGGCACTGGCATACACACGGAAGGTGCGGCCATGCAGCGCGGCCTGGACCCGCTGACAGAGCTCTTCGTCTTCACTGGCGACCACGGTGGCGGTCAGGGCGTGCTCGGCCACTTCCCGAGCCAGGTTGGGGCCGGAAAGTACGCCGATGCGCGCTTGCGGGGCGATGTCCTGGAGGATCTCGCTCATCAGCTTGAAGGTCTGGGCCTCGATGCCCTTGGTCAGGCTGACCAGCAGCTTGCCGCGGAGCAGCTCGGCGTGGGGCGCCAGCACCGAGCGCAGGGCGCTGGAGGGCAAGGCGACAAAGCACAGGTCACTGTCATTGAGGGTGGCCAGCAGGTCGGTGACCGGCTCCACCGCCGGATGAATCTTGATGCCCTTGAGATAGCGCGGATTCTCGCGGTTGACCCGAATGGCCTCGGCCTGCTCGGGGTCGCGCATCCACTGCCGCACCCGGTGACCGTTCTCGGCCAGCAGATTGGCCACGGCGGTACCAAAACTTCCGCCTCCCAGGACCGCAATAGGGCGCTGTTGTGTCATATGCAATCCGTTAATCCATAGCAGTGGCGATGGCGGCATTATACGGGGCGGTTTTCTCACCACCAGCCCCAGGGGCCATTCAGGCAACCTGTCGGGAACACGTGGAGTCATTCGGGGAATGTCGGGCTTATCGACTGGAAAACTCGACTATCTCGGTTAACATGCGCGCCTTCCATCAAGATTCAAGGCTGTGTCGTGTCCGCTGGCCCCTCACCTCTTCGTCTGTCGCTGCTGCTGGGCATGCTGTTCGGCCACTCGGTGCTGGCCGACGATCTGTTCCTGGACGGCACCGCCCTGCCCGAGGTCCTCACCGCCACCCGCCTGAAACAGTCACCTGCCGCGGTTCCCGGCAGCATGACGGTGCTCGACAACGAGTTGATCAAGGCCAGCGGCGCCCGGGACATCAGCGAACTGCTGCACCTGGTGCCGGGGATGATGGTCGGCGCCATCAGCGGCAACCAGGCCACGGTCAACTACCACGGCACCAACGCCAGCGAAGCCCGGCGCATGCAAGTGCTGATCGACGGGCGTTCGGTGTATCGCGCCGGCCTGGCGACAGTGGACTGGAGCGATATCCCGGTGGCCATGGAAGACATCGAGCGCATCGAGGTGTTTCGCGGCCCCAATACCGTCAGCTACGGCGCCAACGCGCTGATGGCGGTGGTCAACATCATCACCCGCGCCCCGGCCAACAGCCATGGCACGCGGGTCAAGCTGACCCGGGGCCAGCGCGGCATCAGCGACTGGTACGCCAGCCAGGGTACCGGCTGGGAAACCGGCGACCTGCGCCTGTCGCTGTCGGGGCAGGAAGATGATGGCTTCGACAAGAATCGCCTGGGGGCCGACTACCGCGACAGCAAGCGCTTGAACCGCTTCAGTCTGTCCGTGAGCCAGATGCTCAATGAACAGCAGAGCATCGACTGGCAGTTGAATGCCAAGGAAGGCACCAACCAGCGGCCCTATACCTATCAGCCGGTGTTCCACGGGGTAACCCAGCAAGGCAACAACTCCGATGTAGTGGCCAAGGATTACGCCGGGTCACTGCGCTGGAACCTGGAGCTCAATCCACAGCACAGCCTTTATATCCAGGGCTCGGCCCAGCACTGGGACCGCCAGCAGACCTGGCGTGCCTGCGACGCGGCAATTTCCTTCAGCCCCGAGCTGACACGCCTGTGGCAACTCAACCCGAACTACGCCGAGCGCCTGGCGCGCCACATGCCCGATTATTTAAGCGCGGCGCCCGGTGGAACCCCGACGGAACAGGCATTGGCCAACCAGGTCATCGACCAGTGGAAAACCGGCGGCGGCAAGAATACCGTCTGCGGCAACATCGACCAGAGCTCTCGGGAAACCCGCTACGACCTGGAGCTGCAGGACACCCTGAGCCTCAGCGACAACCTGCGGCTGGTCAGCGGCATGAACTATCGTTACGACCGGGCCGACTCCGAAACCTACTTCAACGGCACCCTCGACGACACCACCTGGCGCCTGTTCGGCCAGCTGGAGTGGCGGGCCAGCGAACATTGGCTGATCCAGGGCGGGGCTATGTACGAAGACACCCAGCTGACCGGCAACTCCCTGACCCCGAGGATCGCGGTCAACTACCTGATCAACCCGCGCCACGGCTTGCGGGCGGTGTATTCGGAAGCCATCCGCTCCCCGGACATGTTCGAGAACAACGTCAACTGGAGCTACCGGGTCACCGGCCTGAGTACCCCGGTCTACGGCCAGAACAGCGCCCAGTACTTCGTCAAGACCCGTGGCCCCGGCAACCTCGACCAGGAGCACATGCGTTCCCGGGAACTGGGCTACAACGGTTACTTCGTCGACCAAGCGCTGAACCTCGACATCAAGCTGTTCTATGACGAAATCACCGGGATGATCAGCGAGCCGCTGCGCAACAACCAGTACATCGCCAGCAACAGCAACGCCTCGCGCTTCGCCGGTACCGAGAGCCAACTGGACTGGCAACTGAGCCGCGCCGACCGCCTGCGCCTGACCTACGCCTACGTCCATGCCCAGGCCAGCAACCGCCTGGACCAGCGCCTGACCGCCAGCAACAGCGGCTCCGCCGGCTGGCTGCGCAATTGGGGCCAGGGCTGGTCCAGCGCGCTCTTCTACTATGGCGACAGCGCCCTCAACGGCTACCGATTCGAACGGGTCGACACCCGCATCGCCAAGCGCCTGGCCCTGGGCAGCAAGACCAGCCTGGAACTGGCCGGCACCCTGCAGCAACGGCTCGACCACCAGCCCACCACCTTCGCCGACAATCTCTACGACTCGCGCCACGTGGTCTACTTCAGCGCGGAGCTCGAGTTCTGACATGGGCCACTGTCGGCCCTGGAAGGCCCTGCGCATACATCGTCGCCTGTGCCTGTGCCTGCTGGTACTGGGCATGCTGCTGGGCAACCCGTTGTGGGCGGCCGATGTGCTGCTCACCGCCAGCGACGACAACAGCAGCGTGCGCACCTTCACCGAAGAACTGGCCGCCCAGCGCCCCCGGGACCAGGTGCGCTTCGTCCCCCTGGCCCAACTGCCGCCGCCGGGCCAGTTGCCCGGCAGCACGCGCCTGATCCTGCTGGACCCGCAAAGCCTCGACTGGCGCCTGCAAGATCCCTTGGGCCCGCCGACCCTGGTCCTGCGCATCAGCCGCCTGCAGGCCCAACAGCGCCTGGCGCAAAGCCCTCATCCACGGTTGAGCCTGCTGTGGAGCGATCCGCCCCTGGAGCGCCAGTTACGCCTGATCCGCAGTGTTCTGCCGCAGGTGCGCCGGGTGGGGGTGCTGTACAGCGCCGACAGCCGGTTCCTGCTCAAGGAGCTGCACCTGGCCGCGCAAACCCTGAACATGGAAATCATCGCCGAACCCTGGGACAGCACCAGCGACAGCCGCCCGCTGCAGAACCTGCTGCGCAACAGCGAAGTGCTGCTGGGCCTGGATGATCCGAAGCTGTACAACCCGAAAACCGTGAAGAACCTGCTACTGAGCAGCTACGCCCGGCAACAGGCGCTGATCGGCCCCAATGCCGGCTTCGTCCGGGCCGGCAGCCTGGCCAGCACCTACAGCGACCAGCAGGACTGGTTGCAGACCCTGGACAGCCTGCTCGACCAACCGCCGGCCCGCTGGCCCCGTGCGCTATACCCGACGGCTTTCAAAGTACTGAGCAACCCACAGGTGGCACGCTCGCTGGGCATCGAGGAAATCGACCCGCAGGCCGTTGCGCGCCAGTTGAGTGAAGGAGAGAAGCACCCATGACATTGCGTCGCCGATGGGATATCCAGACCCGCACTCAGCTCATCAGCCTGGGCCCGGCCCTGCTCCTGACCCTGCTACTGATCAGCTTCTTTACCTTCGTGCGTATCCAGGACTTGCGCCAGGAGCTCAACCACACCGGGCAACTGATCGCCAATCAACTGGCGCCAGCCACCGAGTACGGGGTGATCTCCGGCAACAACGAGGGCCTGGAGAGCCTCCTGCAGGCAACCCTGGCCACACCTCATGTGCACTTCCTGGAGGTACAGGACAGCGCCAACAACATCCTGGTGTACGTGGAACAGCCCTCGGCCAGCCACAACCACGCGCAACAGATCAAGGTATTCCAGGCCCCGGTACGCCTGCAGCGCATCCAGGTGCACAACGACTTTCTGCAGAACGACCCGGCCAGCATGGCCGCCCAGGGCGATGGTTACCTGGGCCGGGTGATCGTCGGCATGTCCAACGACGCCTTCAGCCAGCGCCAGCAGGAAATCCTCCTCAAGGCCGCCATCCTCGCGCTGTTCGCCCTGCTCTTCACCTTCCTCCTGGCCCGGCGCCTGGCGGCCGGCCTGGCACAGCCGATCCGCGCCATGGGCGATGCGGTGAAGGCAATCCAGGAAGGGGATTTCAAGACCCCGCTGCCGATCGTCGACGATGGCGAGCTGGGCAACCTGGCCCGGCACATCAACAACCTCGCCGCCGGCCTGGAACTGGCCAGCCGCGAGCAGCACCAGGCCATGTCCCAGTTGATCCAGACCCGGGAAGAGGCGGAACGGGCGAACAAGGCCAAGTCGGATTTCCTGGCGATGATGAGCCACGAGCTGCGCACACCGATGAACGGTGTGCTGGGCATGCTGCAACTGCTGGAAACCACCCAGATGACCCAGGAACAGAGCGAGTACGCGGCGCTGGCGTCGGAATCCACCGAACACCTGCTGAAGGTGATCAACGACATCCTCGACTTCTCCCGCATCGAACGCTCGGCCCTGGAACTGGAGCACATCCCATTCAACCTTGCCGAACTGATCACCAGCTCGGCCCAGGCCTTCCAGCACAGCGCCCTGCAACGCGGCCTGGACTTGCAACTGCGGCTGCCGCCGGGCATGGAGTCGCTGCAGGTCAAGGGCGACCCGACGCGAATCCGGCAGATCCTGGTCAACCTGATCGGCAACGCCCTGAAATTCACCGAGCAGGGCAGCATCACCATCGAGCCCCAGTGGCAGGCCCTGGATCACGAACTGCTGTGGTTCACCTGCGCAGTGCGCGACAGCGGTATCGGCATCAGCCCGGCCAGCCTGGAGCTGATGTTCGACGCCTTCCAGCAGGCCGACAGTTCGATTTCCCGTCGCTATGGCGGCACCGGCCTGGGCCTGCCCATCGCCCGCACCCTGGCCGAGCGCATGGGTGGCACCCTGCGGGCCCAGAGCGAGGAAGGCCGAGGCTCGGTGTTCACCCTGGAAATCCCCCTGGCGCTGTTCCAGCAGAGCCTGCCGGTACTGGCCCCGCGGGTGAGCAGCAATCAGCACTCCGGTGAAGGCCGCAACGTGCTGCTGGTGGAAGACAACCCGGTGAACCAGACCGTGATCCAGGCCATGCTGCGCAGCCTGGGGTTCACCGTGAGCATCGTCACCGACGGCGCCCAGGCGGTACGCAGTGCCGAAAGCCTGATCTTCGAGGCGATTCTGATGGATTGCCGACTGCCGCTGGTCGACGGCTATGAAGCCACCCGGCAGATCCGCCAACTGCCCGGTTGTGCCGATTTACCGATCATCGCCCTGACCGCCAACGCCTTGCAGGGCGACCGTGAAGCCTGCCTTGCAGCGGGCATGAACGACTACCTGGCCAAGCCTTTCAAGCGCGCGGATCTGCAGCAAATTCTCCAACGTTGGGTGCAATAACCGGCTATTTTCCAACAGCTACGACTGGCGTCATGGGCGAAAGTGCGGCAGTCTTAGGCACCCGACGGGGCCCTGAAAAGGCCCTCAAAAAAAATTTCAGTGCACAAGTGTACATTCATGCCCTTTGCGCTGTGACTTTCACTACAACGCAATAGTCTATGAGTAGGCTGCCGGCTCGAGGCATGAACGCTTCGATCGGCCGGGAAGATTTGCCCAACCCTGCCGCACGGGACTATTGAGGAGCTCGCATGACCAAACAAAACGCCTTTACTCGGGAAGACCTGCTGCGCTGCAGTCGCGGTGAGCTGTTCGGCCCAGGTAACGCGCAACTGCCCGCCCCCAACATGCTGATGGTGGATCGCATCACCCATATCAGCGAAGAGGGTGGCAAGTACGGTAAAGGTGAGTTGGTCGCTGAGCTGGATATCACTCCAGACCTGTGGTTCTTCGCTTGCCACTTCGAAGGCGACCCGGTGATGCCAGGCTGCCTGGGCCTGGATGCCATGTGGCAACTGGTGGGCTTCTTCCTCGGCTGGCAGGGCTTGCCGGGCCGCGGTCGCGCCCTGGGTTCGGGGGAAGTGAAATTCTTCGGCCAGGTCCTGCCGACCGCCAAGAAAGTCACCTATAACATTCACATCAAGCGCGTGCTCAAGGGCAAGCTGAACATGGCCATCGCCGATGGTTCGGTCAGCGTTGACGGCCGCGAAATCTATACCGCCGAAGGCCTCCGGGTCGGCGTGTTTACTTCAACTGACAACTTCTAAGGGTTATCCGCATGCGCCGCGTCGTTATCACAGGTCTTGGCATTGTTTCGTGCCTGGGCAATGACAAAGAGACCGTCTCCGCTAACCTGCGTGCAAGTCGCCCTGGCATCCGCTTCAACCCGGAATATGCCGAAATGGGTCTGCGTAGCCAGGTTTCCGGCTCCATTGACCTGAACCTCGAAGAGCTGATCGACCGCAAGATCTATCGCTTCGTCGGCCACGCGGCGGCTTACGCCTACCTGGCCATGAAAGACGCCATCGCCGACTCCGGCCTGAGCGAAGAACAAGTGTCCAACCCGCGCACCGGCCTGATCGCCGGCTCCGGCGGCGCCTCGACCCTGAACCAGATGGAAGCGCTGGACATCCTGCGCGAGAAAGGCGTCAAGCGCGTTGGCCCATACCGCGTTACGCGGACCATGAGCAGCACCGTTTCCGCCTGCCTGGCCACCCCGTTCAAGATCAAGGGCCTGAACTACTCCATCGCCTCTGCCTGCGCCACCAGTGCTCACTGCATCGGTACCGCCATGGAACAGATCCAGATGGGCAAGCAGGACATCGTCTTCGCCGGTGGCGGTGAAGAAGAGCATTGGACCCAGTCGTTCCTGTTCGACGCCATGGGTGCCCTGTCCACCCAGTACAACGAAACCCCGGAAAAGGCCTCCCGCGCCTACGACGCCAAGCGTGACGGTTTCGTCATCGCCGGCGGTGGCGGCATGGTGGTGGTCGAGGAGCTGGAACACGCTCTGGCCCGTGGCGCCAAGATCTACGCGGAAATCGTCGGCTACGGCGCCACTTCCGATGGCTACGACATGGTGGCTCCAAGCGGCGAAGGTGCAATCCGCTGCATGGAAATGGCCATGTCCACTGTCGACACCCCTATCGACTACCTGAACACCCACGGCACTTCGACCCCGGTCGGCGACGTCGCGGAAATGAAGGGCGTGCGTGAAGTGTTCGGCGACAAGGCCCCGGCCATCAGCTCCACCAAGAGCCTGTCGGGTCACTCCCTGGGCGCTGCCGGCGTTCACGAAGCGATCTACTGCATGCTGATGATGGAAGGCAACTTCATGGCCGGTTCGGCCAACATCGACGAGCTGGATCCGGAAGTGGCCGATATGCCGATCCTGACCAAGACCCGCGAAGACGCCACCATCAACACCGTGATGAGCAACAGCTTCGGCTTCGGTGGCACCAACGCCACCCTGGTCCTGAAGCGCTGGCAGGGCAAGTAAGCCCCGCCGCTTCGCCGAATGAAAAAGCCCCGACCGGTTCGGGGCTTTTTTTCGCCTGCCAGAAGGCTCAGACCGAGAAACGCGCCACCATGCTGTTCAGGTCCACCGCCAGGCGCGACAACTCCTGGCTGGCCGCACTGGTCTGATTGGCCCCGGCGGAGGTCTGCAAGGCCAGGTCGCGGATGTTCATCAGGTTGCGGTCCACCTCCCGCGCCACCGCCGCCTGCTGCTCCGAGGCGCTGGCAATGACGATGTTGCGCTCATTGATCTGGGTGAAGGCCGATGCGATTTCCTCCAGCGCCTGCCCTGCCGCCTTGGCCACCTCCAGGGTCGAATGGGCGCGGTTGTTGCTCTGCTGCATGGAACTGACGGCCTGGTCGGTGCCCTGCTGGATACCGCCGATCATCTGCTCGATTTCCTGGGTCGACTGCTGGGTCCGATGAGCCAGGGCCCGGACTTCATCGGCCACCACTGCGAACCCGCGTCCCGCATCCCCGGCCCGTGCCGCCTCGATGGCCGCGTTCAACGCCAGCAGGTTGGTCTGCTCGGCAATGGAACGGATCACCTCCAGTACCTTGCTGATGCCATAGACCTTCTGCGCCAGATCCTCCACCTGGCTGGCATTGGCCGTCACGTCCTGCGCCAGCGACTCAATCGAGAGCACCGTCTGGTGCACCTGCTCGCGCCCGTGCTGGGCGATGCGGTCGGACTCCCGCGAGGCCTCGGACGTGGCCACTGCGTTACTGGCCACCTCCTCCACCGCTGCGGTCATCTGGTTTACCGCCGTGGCCGCCTGTTCGATCTCCAGGCTCTGCTGATGCAGGCCACGGGTCGCATCCTCGGTGACACAACTGAGCTCTTCCGAGGCCGAGGCCAGCTGGCTGGATGAATCGGAGATGCGCCGGATGGTTTCCCGCAGGCTGTGCTGCATGGCCTTGAGCGCGTGCAGCAGGCGCGCCGGCTCGTCCCTGCCGGTCACCGTGATAGTGCCGGTCAGATCGCCGCCGGCCACCACTTCGGCCACATTCACCGACTGCGCCAGAGGCAGGACGATACTGCGGGTCAACAACAGGGCCAGGCCGATGGTCACCAGCGCCGCCAGGGCAATCATGCCGATCACCCATACCCGCGACTTGCTGAACACCGCCTGGGCCATATCGGTGGCATGGGTCGCGCTTTGCTTGTTCAGCTCCACCAGCTCGTGCAGGGTCGCGGCCATCTCATCGGCCAGCTGGTTCATTTCGC
Source organism: Pseudomonas sp. GW821-FHT07F01 (assembly GCF_059418825.1). Taxonomy (NCBI): domain Bacteria; kingdom Pseudomonadati; phylum Pseudomonadota; class Gammaproteobacteria; order Pseudomonadales; family Pseudomonadaceae; genus Pseudomonas; species Pseudomonas sp. GW821-FHT07F01. Next base: position 781,294 of record NZ_JBWKQO010000004.1, on the reverse strand, counting down.
CATTGACCACCTTGACCGCTTCCTCCAGCTGGTTCTGGCTGGAGAGCTGCATGACCCGTTCCTGGCGTTGCAGGTACTGTTTTTCGATGGTCTTGAAGCGATCGAACAGGACCCGCTCCTGGGGCAGGAGGATCAAGGATTCGTAGCGGCTCTGGGCAACCCCCAGGACACTCTTGATCTCGTTGATCTTGTTTTCGTTCTGGGTGATCGCCTGCGGGTCGCGATTGATCAACAACCGCAGGGTCAGGGCGCGAATGCGCAGCAGGTCCTGGTTCATTTCCCCTACGGACATCACGCTGGGCAGCCAATTGCTTTCCACTTCATCGGACTGCTGGCGCATATTGCCCATCTGCATCAAGGCGAATGCCCCCAGGGCAAACACCATCAGCGCCAGCAAGCCGAAACCCAGGCTCGCCCGTAGCGCAATGTTCAGACTTCTAAGACTCATTCCTCTGGCTCCTTCCTAGAGCGCTGCAAGAACTTGCAGCAGGGTGCTCTTAGACGGTATCGGGCCATTGGAAAATTGCGTAAGACAAAAACGTGATATCAAAACGCCCTAGCACTCCAATACTTGGGCGTAAAACGATTCAGCGCACAGAAAATCGCTGTTCTGCCAACAATCGGTCGCCCTGGAAGACCATGAAACGCCACTCGCCCGGGACCACCTCATGGCTTTCGGTGAACTCATAGGCCATCACGTCCTGGGGAGCGTTGGGCACCAGTTTCTGAGTGATTTCGAACTTGTCATGGCGTACCCCGTCCGGCGTACGGATGCCCGGCGTCAGGTAAAGAAGAGTCAGGGGCTGATCTTCGGCCACCTTGCCCAGCAACTGGTAACGCATGCCGAACTTGGTCCCCAGCCTGGCGGGCACCACGGAGGTCTGCTGGATCTTCTCGTTGCTGCGGCGCAGCACCCGCTCCCCCGATTGCAGCTCGGCCTTGGGACCTTCGAACACGCCGTATTCCACCGGCCCTTCGACACGGACTTCGGCGCTGGCCAGGCCACTGAAGATCATCAGCGCCGCCAGTGCGCTTAAACGAGTGAGGTGCATATCGCGCTCCTTGATTGAGATGGCGCGAGCTTATGAAGCAGGCATGACAGGCTGATGACAGTCTGGCGCCTGCTAGGGACGATGGTTGGCGGGAAGGATGGCGAGGAAATTGTCATGGGCCACCTTGCGTGCCACCTCCTGCGGCAAGGCGTCAAGAAAGCCATCGAACCCCCGCAGCTCGCTCCCCAGTTTGTTGAAGCGCCCGACCACGTCCGAACCCAGCATGAAGCGCTCCGGGAAGCGCTCCACCAGCTGCAGCCAGGCCGGGTCGGGGTTGCCCTGCTTATCCAGCAGATAGGGTGTGAGCAGGCTCCAGGACAGGTCGATGTAGAGGTTGGGATAGCTCTCCAGCAGCCGCGTCAGGGTCGGCAGCAGGAACTCCAGCCGGGTCTGGTGACGATGGATCTCGGCACTGGTGCCAGCATGGGCCCAGATAAAACGCGTATGGGGGTGATTGCGCAGCGGCTCTTCGATTTCCGCCAGGTACAGTGGATTGCGCTCGCGCTTGGAGGTGATGTTGGAGTGCAGCATGACCGGCAGGTCGTTCTCGGCCGCCAGGTGATAGACCTTGGTCATCGCCTCGTTATTGGCCCGCGGCGTGTCGCCGGCGGTCAGCGCGGTGAGATCGTCGTGCCGGGTGAAGACCTCGCCGATGCCCTGCCACAGCCCCGGGTCGAGATCGAGCATGCGCTGGATATGCGCCGCGGAGTTCTTGTCGTTGGGGTTGAACCCCGAAAGGAACGGATGAAAGCGCCGGCGCTGCTCGGCCGGCAGCTTTTTCACCGCGGCGGCCACCAGCACGTCGGTGGCGCTGTACCAGTAGGCCGCGGCATCGTCCCCGGCGTAGTAGCGCGGGCGCTTGGGCTCATCCTCGTGCCATTTCTTGGCCACCGGAATCCCGGCAATCATCACCTGCTCAATGCGGTTGTCATCCATGGCCTTGAGCAAGGCTTCCATGCCCGCGGTTTCCTGGAAGAAGTCCACGTAATGCAGGTGCGCGTCGCTGTACACATAGTCACGCGCCTGGGCCACCGCCAGCGGCAGCATCAGCAGCGCCCACAAACAGCTTGCTTGAACAGGGTTCCAGTGCACCGCGCCGCCTCCCATGGATCGAAGCAGGATAGACCGCGACGCCGAGCCGCAGGTTCAGAAAAAGGGGAACGCCCGCGCTTCGATATGCTCTATAACTTCAGCACCCTTACAGCCTGATCCTTATTCATCACTGCCTGAGGTTTGCCATGACCATCACCGTCAATACCGAGTCCAGCGAAGGTTTCCGCCACAGCATCCAGGTCGACGACCACCAGTTGTTCACCGACCTGCCCAAGTCCGCCGGTGGCGAAGGCACCGCCCCCGAGCCCCATGACTACTTCGATGCCGCCCTGGGCGCCTGCAAGGCCCTGACCCTCAAGCTCTACGCGCAGAAGAAGAACATCCCGCTGACCGGGGTCACCGTGGAGATCAAGCACGACAACAGCGAAGAGCAGAAGGGCAAGTACGCCCTGCATGTGAAACTGACCCTCAAGGGCGTGCTCACCGACGCCCAGCGTGATGAGCTGCACCGGGTGGCCGACCGTTGCCCGATCCACAAGCTGATGACCACCAGCGAAGTCAGCATCGAGACCCACCTCTCCGAAGGTGCCTTCAGCCAGTAGCGGCAAGGCGGGCACAAGCGGGTTATGCTCCCGGGCATAACCCGATCAGCCTGGAATCCGCCATGAACTCCCCCCTCGTGATCCGTCCCCGTGCCGAGGACGTTGAAGGCCAACCCATCCTGCGCCCCCTGCCTTCGGCCCAGTGCCGCAGTGTCGGGCCTTTCGTGTTCTTTGACCACATGCTGGAAACCCGCTACCCGCCGGGCAAGGGCATGAATATCCGCCAGCATCCGCATATCGGCCTCTCCACCCTGACCTACCTGTTCGCCGGGCAGATCCAGCACAAGGACAGCCTGGGCTCCGACCAGATCGTGGGCGCCGGGGACGTCAGCTGGATGACCGCCGGCAGCGCCATCGCCCATGTCGAGCGCACGCCAGCGCCCTTGCAGGCCCAGGGGTTTGCCATGCACGGCCTGCAGGTCTGGCTGGCCTCGCCCAAAGAACAGGAGCAGGGCCCGGGGCACTACAGCCATCACCCGGCCAGCAGCCTGCCGGTGAGCGACAACCTGGGGGTGAGCATTCGGATGATTGCCGGCAGCGGTTTCTGCCTGGAGTCGCCAGTGCCGGTGCTCTCCCCCACCCTGTATGCCGAGCTGCGGCTGCAGACCGCCACCAGCCTGCTGATTCCCACCGAGCATCAACAGCGTGCGCTGTATGTACTGGAGGGCGAGGCACAACTGGACGGCGAGCCATTACCCGTGCACTCGCTGGTGGTATTGCCAGAGGGGGAGAACGCCACGCTGTTCGCCGAGAGCGATTGCCACGCGGTGCTGATCGGCGGCGCCGCCCTGGACGGCCCGCGGCGGATCAACTGGAACTTCGTCGCCAGCGATCCACTGTTGATCGATGAAGCTCGCAGACGCTGGGCCGCCGGGGACTGGCCGCAGGTGCCGGGAGAAAGCGAGCGCATCGAATTGCCACCCGCCCGCCACTGATCGGTAGGGGCCGGTTTGCCGGCGAACAGGCCCGTGAGTCTGGCGTTGCTCTCACTGACGCCTTCGCTGGCAAGCCAGCTCCTACGGAATCAGGGTCGGTGGGTCAGCCGCTAAAGACTTCGTCCAGCAGGTAATGCATGGTGGCGAAGGCCCGGGCCGAGGTCTTGGCGTCGTACATCATCTTGCCCGGCAGGTTGGCGTGGGTGTCGGTGAAGGAATGCACCGCGCCACCGTAGCTGACCAGTTGCCAGTCCACTCCCGCGGCGTCCATTTCCGCTTCGAAGGCCGGCAGTTGCTCCTTGGACACGAACGGATCCGCCGCGCCGTGCAGTACCAGTACCGAGCCCTTGATGTTGTTGGCATCGGCAGGGTTGGGGGTGTCCAGGGTGCCGTGGAAGGACACCGCCGCCTTCACCGGCGCGCCACTGCGGGCCAGTTCCAGGGCGCAGCAGCCGCCAAAGCAGAAGCCGAAGGTGGCCAGCCTGGAGGTGTCCACCGCGGCTTCGCCCTGGCTCTGCAAGGCCGCAAAGGCCGCCTGCATGCGCTTGCGCAACAACGCCCGATCATCCTTGAGCGGCATCATCGCGGCACCGGCCTGGCTCGCATCGCCGGGGCGCAGCGACTGGCCATACAGATCGGCGATCAGCACCACATAACCCTTGGCCGCCACCGCCTCGGCGATCTTCTCCGCGCCGGCGCTGACACCCATCCAGTTCGGCGCCATCAGCAACCCCGGACGCGCAGCTTTATGGGCGGCATCGAAGGCCAGGCGGCCTTCATAGGGCTGGCCATCGATCTGATAGACCACGGAACGCACTGTGATTTGACTCATGACTCAGCTTCTCCAGTAGGGGGACACCAGAATGAAAAAACCCGCCGAAGCGGGTTTTTCTTGCAACGTGGTTAAACCGACAGCTCCACCAGCAGCTTGTTCAGCCGGCGCACATAGGCCGCCGGATCCTTCAAGCTGTCACCGGCCGCCAGGGCCGCCTGATCGAAGAGAATGTGCGACAGGTCGCCAAAGCGCTCTTCGCTCTGCTCGCCGTCGAGTTTCTCGATCAGCGGGTGAGTCGGGTTGAACTCGAAGATCGGCTTGGAATCCGGAACCTTCTGCCCGCTGGCTTCAAGGATCTGACGCATTTGCAGCCCCAGGTCCTGCTCGCCAATGGCCAGGATCGCCGGCGAGTCGGTCAGGCGGTGGGAAACCCGCACTTCGCTGACACTCTCGCCCAGGGCGGTCTTGATCCGCTCCACCAGGCCTTCCTTGGTCTTGGCGACTTCCTCGGCAGCCTTCTTGTCCTCTTCGGAGTCGAGGTTGCCCAGGTCCAGGTCGCCGCGCGCCACGTCGACAAAGCTCTTGCCGTCGAACTCGTTGAGGTAGCTCATCAGCCACTCGTCGATACGGTCGGTGAGCAGCAGCACTTCGATGCCTTTCTTGCGGAAGACTTCCAGATGCGGGCTGTTCTTCACCTGGGCGTAGGATTCGCCGGTGAGGAAGTAGATCTTGTCCTGGCCTTCCTTGGCGCGAGCCAGGTAGTCGGCCAAGGAGACATTCTGCTCGCCGTCGTCGCCCTGGGTGGAGGCGAAGCGCAGCAGGCCGGCGATCTTCTCCTTGTTGGCGAAGTCCTCGGCCGGGCCTTCCTTCATCACCTGGCCGAAGTTCTTCCAGAAGCCCTTGTATTGCTCGGGTTCGTTCTTCGCCAGTTTCTCCAGCATGTCGAGGACACGCTTGGTCAGCGCCGACTTCATCGAGTCGATGATCGGGTCTTTCTGCAGGATTTCCCGCGAGACGTTCAGCGACAGGTCGTTGGAGTCCACCACGCCCTTGATGAAGCGCAGGTACAGCGGCAGGAACGACTCGGCCTGATCCATGACGAACACGCGCTGCACGTAGAGTTTGAGGCCCTTGGGCGCTTCACGCTGGTACAGGTCGAACGGCGCGCGAGCCGGTACGTAGAGCAGCGAGCTGTACTCCAGCTTGCCTTCGACCTTGTTGTGGCTCCAGCTCAGCGGGTTCTCGAAGTCATGGGCGATGTGCTTGTAGAACTCCTGGTATTCCTCGTCCTTGATCTCGGTACGCGGACGGGTCCACAGGGCACTGGCGCGGTTGACGGTTTCCCACTCCAGCGCAGGTTTCTCTTCGCCTTCAGCGGCAGCGGCTTCTTTGGGCAGCTCGATCGGCAGCGCGATGTGGTCGGAATACTTCTTGATGATGTTGCGCAGGCGCCAGCCATCGGCGAACTCGTCTTCACCGGATTTCAGGTGCAGGACGATGCGGGTGCCGCGCTCGGCCTTGTCGATGGTCGCAACTTCGAACTCGCCTTCGCCCTTGGACGACCAGTGCACGCCTTCGCTGGCGGGCAGACCGGCACGACGGCTGAACACTTCAACCTGGTCGGCCACGATAAAGGCGGAGTAGAAACCGACACCGAACTGACCGATCAGGTGCGAGTCCTTCTTCTGGTCGCCGGTGAGGTTCTTCATGAAATCGGCAGTGCCGGACTTGGCGATGGTCCCCAGGTGGGTGATCACATCTTCTCGGCTCATGCCGATACCGTTGTCTTCGAGGGTGACGGTTTTCGCGTCCTTGTCGAAGCTCACACGGATTTTCAGTTCGGCGCCACCTTCCAGCAACTCGGGCTTGGACAGGGCTTCGAAGCGCAATTTGTCGACGGCGTCAGAGGCGTTCGAGATCAATTCGCGAAGGAAGATTTCCTTGTTGGAATACAGCGAATGGATCATGAGGTGCAGCAGTTGCTTCACCTCGGTCTGGAAGCCCAGGGTTTCCTTTTGAGTTTCCACACTCATGGTCATCAAACTCCAATCAGATGGCATTGGCCGCGTTCCGGGAGCGGAGGGCGGCGGGATGACATGAAAGTGGGGGTCGCTCGCTGGATTTCAAGGGCCGGTGCTCTCTTCGATCTTGAAATGTGCGCGAGCGGTGGCAATCGACTCCTCGGCAGTGCTCTGCCAGGCGGTGATGGCGACATTGGCCACCCTCCTGCCCTGCCGGCATACCTGGCAGCGGGCAAAGGTGTCGCGAAACTGCCCGGCGCGCAGGTAGTCGAGGGAAAAGTCGATGATTTTCGGCACCCCGGGCGAGCCGGTGAGAATCAGCAAATGCAAGGCGGCCGCCAGTTCCATGAAACCGGCGATCACTCCACCGTGCAGGGCTGGAAGCAGAGGGTTGCCGATATTGTCCTTGTTGGCCGGCAGGCGAAACAGCAGTTCATCTCCCAGTTGCGTGCACTCGATGCCAATCAGCTTCGCGTAGGGGATCTGCTCCAGCAACGCGGTGTAATCGCCCTGCTGGCGAGCCTGCTCCAGGAGTGCTCGAAGGTCCGTGCTCATGCCCGCTCCCCCTTGATCGAGCTGGCCAGCCCGCGGCTGCCCTTGAGCCCCCGGCCCATGCGCATGAAAGTGCCGACGACATGAGCCACGGGACGCTCGGGATCATCCTGATAGGCAAAGCCGCGGGTAAAGATCACATCGGTGGTGACCCGGTAACACTGGGCAAAGCCGTGCACGTCATGATGAGGGACCGCCGGATGCATATAGTCTATGCGCAGGTCCAGGGTCGGACACACCTCGAACTCCGGCAGCACGCAAAGCGTGGCCATGCCACAGGCGCTGTCCATCAGCGTGGTAAGGGCACCTCCGTGAATGATCCCGGTTTGCGGGTCGCCGACAATCTGCGGACTGTAGGGCAAGGTCAGGGTCAGGCCCTCTTCAGAGGCGCTATGTACCCGGATGCCCAGCACCTGGCAGTGGCGCAAGGCGGAAAGAAAGCGCGCCGCACGCTCAGAAATAGGGTTTTGCGCCATGGGATTTATCTCTTTTTATTGTCGGGAATGTGCGTGAATGAAGCAGGCAAAAGTTCCATGAAATGACTACTTAATATATCTGTGAGTCTCAAGGAACTTAAATCACAAGGCCATGATCGAAAGGCCAGTAGATATCTTCACTAAGGAGAAACACCCCATGCGTAAGACTTTAGCTATTGCCCTGATGCTGACCGCTTCCCTCGGTCTGGCTGCCTGCGACAAAAAATCCGAGGACAAAGCTCAAGATGCCAATCAACATGCTGAGCAAGCCCAACAGAAAATGAACGAAGCTCAGGATAAAGTGAACGACGCGGCAAAAGAAAACGCCGAAGCAGCCAAAGATCAGGCTGAATCCAACAAGGCTGCTGCTGAAGAAAGCGCCAAGGAAGCAGCTCCTAAAACCAACTAAGTCGGTTTTAGCGCAACAAAGAACAAAGCCCGCCAAGTGCGGGCTTTTTCTTGCTCGTAAAACAGTCGCTCAATACAACAGTGCTTAGTTGCCGGGCAAGCAACTAAGCGTTGAAGATCAGCCGCCTGCCCCCAGGAACAATTCGTCCTGGTGGGGCTCTGCCTGCAACGGCTGCATTGGCACCGACTCATTGCCCGGGGACTCCAGTGCATAGTGCAAGGGGCTGGAAATGGGCAGCAACATGATGGGAAAGTCGTAGTGGGCGGTAAAAGGCGCCAGCCATTGGCGGGTCTGGTAATCCGCTGCCGCGATACTCATGAAACAAGGGTGCGGGATGTCCTGCGGCGAACGCCCGGCCAGCAACATGACCCATTCCCAGTCAGTTGCCGCTTCGACCTTGAAGCTCCCGTCATCGGCCGTCAGGAACTGTGCGCCACACAAGGCGCCCTTGGCCCCGGCGATCGGCATGCCGCTCAATGCATCTACCACCCTGCCCCGGGCTTCGCCATTCAGATACAGGGTTTGCGCCCTGCAGCCCGACAACAGGAAGAACCCCAGGCACAAGTACTTCAGGGCACGCGAACTGCTCATTGGCCAACTCCTTTCAACCGTTCAATCGATCAGCCATCAACGCTCAGGCTGCATCTTTGAGGCTATCGACCACAGGTTGTTCTGTCGGTGTATAGACCATGACTTCAAGTACATCGGAGTGGAACTCCCGCCGATACAGGACAAACACCACACCCGCGCTCATCAGCATGAATAACCAGGGGCTGACGAACCAGGCCAGCATGGTCATGCCGAAGTAATAGGAACGCAATCCGAAGTTGAACTGGTTGGCCGCCATGGAAATTACCCGAGCCGCTCGCGATGCAAAAGCCTTGCGCTCCTGCTCGGAAACATGACGCTCGCCGATCATTGGCGCCGACCCCACCAGCACTGCGGCGAAGTTGTACTGGCGCATGCACCAGCTGAAGGTAAAGAAGGCATAGACGAACACCAGCGCCAGGCACAGCAGCTTGATTTCCGACATGCCCTGGGACGCCTGCTGGACCATGGGAATGTCCGCCAACAGCGACACTGCACGCTCCGAGGCGCCCAGCACGGTGAGAATGCCCGCCAGGATGATCAGGGTGCTGGAGGCGAAGAACGAGGCATTGCGCTCCAGGTTGCCGATCACGCTGGCATCGGCGATGCGGTTGTCCCGCAGCAGCATGCGGCGCATCCAGTCCTCGCGATACAGGTGCAGGACGCTGGCCAGGCACGCGGTGTCCCTTCCCTTCCAACTGGCGTAGCGGGTATAGCCACCCCAGCAGACGACGAACCACAGGGCGGCCAGTAGGTGGATCAGGTTGGCTTGAACGAACGACATGCAAATTCCTGTAAGGCGTTGGCAGAAGACAAAAGCAAAGGGCACTGCTTCGACGCCCCGCAGGGGAAAAAGACACCGCTGTACGCCCATAAAAAATGCCCCGCATCCATCGATGCGGGGCATTTTTTAAGGGGCTCGGGGGCCGCTTGTGGCGACCCCGGGCCATCAACTTCAGGTCAGGCCAGGGCTTCGCTGCGCTTGCCCAGCAGGCGATCGCAGATCACTGCCACCACCAGCACGATCACCGACGGCACCAGCCACGCCAGGCCCTGCTCGCTCAGCGGCAAGTGCGACAGCTGGGTTGGCATCCAGCCGGCCAGGCCCGCGCCCTTGAGGGCATCGATCAGGCCGAACACGAAGGACACCAGCATCACCGGGCCGACGATACGGCGCTGGTCCTGCCAGAAGTCCTTGCAGAAGCTCAGGGCCACCAGGGCGATGCACGGCGGGTAAATCGCGGTCAGCACCGGGATCGAGAACGCGATCAGCTTGGTCAGGCCCAGGTTCGATACCAGCAGCGAGAACGCCGCGAGGATCACCACCAGCGTCTTGTAGGACAGCGGCAGGACACGGCTGAAGTACTCGGCGCAGGCGCAGGTCAGGCCCACGGCGGTCACCAGGCAGGCCAGGGAGATCAGCACCGCGAGGAAACCGCTGCCCAGGGAACCGAAGGTGTGCTGCACATAGGCGTGCAATACCGCGGCGCCGTTGCTGGCACCGGCGGCCACTTCATGGCTGCCCGAGCCCAGGCGGAACAGGCTGACGTAGACCAGCGCCAGGCCGACCCCGGCGATCAGGCCGGCGATCACGGCATAACGGGTAATGAGCCGAGGCGACTCGACCCCGCGGGAACGGATGGCATTGACGATGACGATGCCGAACACCAGCGCGCCCAGGGTATCCATGGTCAGGTAACCATTGATGAAGCCCTGGGAGAACGGTGCTGCAACGTACTCGGGAGTGGCAGTGCCGATGTCGCCGGCGGGCAAGGCAAAGGCCGCAATGCCCAGCACAGCCAGGGCGATGATCTTCAGCGGCGCCAGGAAGCGTCCGACGGTGTCCAGCAGCCGGCCCGGGTACAGGGAGATGAAGAACACCAGCAGGAAGTACACCGAACTGTAGAGGAACAGGGCCAGCGGGCTTTCGCCGGTCAACGGCGCCAGGCCCACTTCAAAGGACACGGTAGCGGTACGTGGCGTGGCGAACAGCGGGCCTACCGCCAGGTAGCAGACCGCAGCCAGCAGGCCACCGGCCAGCTTGCCGATAGGCGTGCTCAGCGCGTCCATGGCACCGCCGACCTTGGCCAGGGCAACCACGGTGATCACCGGCAGACCGACCGCGGTGATCAGGAAGCCCAGCGCCGCCATCCAGACATGGGGTCCGGACTGCAGGCCGACGATAGGCGGGAAAATGATGTTGCCGGCCCCGACGAACAGGGCAAAAGTCATAAAGCCGAGTGCCAGGATGTCCTGGCCTTTCAACACTTTCATTAAGGAAATACCACACTACTGAATCGGAATTTAGAGAGGGATTTCCCTTATGGGTGAGGGAAATGCTGTCAGTCCGTATAAGACTGACCCGTTTAGCGCGCAGCGACCTTGTGGGCAGCAGACGCAAAAAGAGGCGGCTAGATTACAGAATCGGTAAGACAAGCGCACTGTTCCAGGGCGAACTATCCGATATGCGACAGAATGATGTCGCATTTTTGAAATTATATTTCCCCCAGGCTCTGTGCAGGATGCAGGTCTCCTACGGCAGAAAGCACAAAGGCCACCCGAAGGTGGCCTTTGTGGTTGAAGCGTCAGCTAAGCGCGAGGCTTACTTGACAGCCCAACCGGTCAGCTCGGCCAGGGCCTTGCCGATGTCTGCCAGCGAACGCACGGTTTTCACGCCTGCGTCTTGCAGAGCAGCGAATTTCTCGTCTGCAGTGCCTTTGCCGCCAGAGATGATTGCGCCAGCATGGCCCATGCGCTTGCCCGGAGGAGCAGTCACACCAGCGATGTAGGAAACAACCGGCTTGGTCACGTGAGCCTTGATGTAGGCAGCCGCTTCTTCTTCAGCCGAACCGCCGATCTCACCGATCATCACGATCGCTTCGGTCTTCGGGTCTTCCTGGAACAGCTTCAGGATGTCGATGAAGTTCGAACCCGGGATCGGGTCACCACCGATGCCGACACAGGTGGACTGACCGAAACCGGCGTCAGTAGTCTGCTTAACAGCTTCGTAGGTCAGGGTGCCGGAACGGGAAACGATACCGACCTTGCCTGGCAAGTGAATGTGACCTGGCATGATGCCGATCTTGCATTCGCCTGGGGTGATCACGCCTGGGCAGTTAGGGCCGATCAGGGTGACACCCAGCTCGTCGCACTTAACCTTGGCGTCCAGCATGTCCAGGGTAGGAATGCCTTCGGTGATGCAGACGATCAGCTTAATGCCGCCGAAAGCAGCTTCCAGGATCGAGTCCTTGCAGAAAGGAGCTGGAACGTAGATCACGCTGGCGGTGGCGCCAGTGGCAGCTACAGCGTCTTTCACGGTGTTGAACACTGGCAGGCCCAGGTGCTCGGTGCCGCCTTTGCCAGGAGTTACGCCGCCAACCATCTTGGTGCCGTATTCGATGGCTTGCTGGGTGTGGAAACTACCTTGCGAACCGGTAATACCCTGGCAGATAACTTTGGTGTCTTTATTGATCAGGACGCTCATTATTTGCCCTCCGCAGCTTTGACAACTTGTTGAGCAGCGTCGGTCAGGCTGGTAGCAGCGATGATGTTCAAGCCGCTTTCTGCCAGTACTTTAGCGCCCAGTTCAGCGTTGTTGCCTTCAAGGCGAACAACAACCGGGATTTTCACGCCGACTTCTTTCACGGCGCCGATGATGCCTTCGGCAATCATGTCGCAGCGAACGATGCCGCCGAAGATGTTGACCAGTACTGCAGCGACGTTGGTGTCGGACAGGATGATCTTGAAGGCTTCGGTCACGCGCTCTTTGGTAGCACCACCACCTACGTCGAGGAAGTTGGCTGGCTTGCCGCCGTGCAGGTTGACGATGTCCATGGTACCCATGGCCAGGCCGGCACCGTTGACCATGCAGCCGATGTTGCCTTCCAGAGCTACGTAGTTCAGTTCGAACTTGGCAGCGTGGGCTTCGCGCGGATCGTCCTGGGACGGATCGTGGAAGGTTTTCAGCTTAGGCTGACGGTACATGGCGTTGGCGTCGATGTTGATCTTCGCGTCCAGGCAGTGCAGATCGCCGTCGGCCTTGATCACCAGCGGGTTCACTTCCAGCAGGGCCAGATCGTGATCCTGGAACAGTTTGGCCAGACCTACGAAGATCTTGGCGAACTGGGCAACTTGCTTGCCTTCCAGACCCAGTTGGAAAGCCAGCTCGCGCCCCTGGAATGGCTGAGCGCCAACCAGTGGATCGATAGTGGCCTTGAGAATTTTTTCTGGAGTGTCGTGAGCGATTTTCTCGATGTCCACGCCACCTTCGGTGGAAGCCATGAACACGATGCGACGGCTCGAACGGTCAACGACAGCGCCCAGGTACAGCTCTTTAGCGATATCAGTGCACGATTCAACCAGGATCTTGGTGACAGGCTGGCCATTGGCGTCAGTCTGATAGGTCACCAGACGCTTGCCCAACCACTGCTGAGCGAATGCCTTAGCGTCTTCTTTGCTGCGAACCAGCTTAACGCCGCCCGCTTTACCGCGACCACCGGCGTGAACCTGGGCTTTGACAACCCACTCGGAGCCGCCGATTTTGTCGCAAGCTTCTGCTGCTTCTTCCGGGGTGTCTACCGCGTAGCCTTTGGATACTGGCAGGCCGTATTCAGCGAACAGCTGCTTACCCTGATACTCGTGAAGATTCATGCTTTTTACCGTCTTCGTTAGGTACTGCGCATTCGGCGCTGCGCTCAAGATTGAGTGCCGCACCACCTGTGACCGCTACTCTCAAAACCAGCGCCACACCTGAACCCGGAGCCTGGGCCCCGGTCCAGTGTGTGGCGCTACCTCGAGAGGTCGAGTCCAGCGGATATTCCGCGGTGAGTCTTGCGCACAAGGCTCACGACGGGCCAACCGCCGTGGTTTCTTATTATTGCTTAGCGTTTCTTGCGGTTGGCAATGTGGATGGCAGTGCCATTCACAGCCAGAGCTGCTTCGTGCAGGGCTTCGGACAGGGTCGGATGGGAGAAAACCATCATGCCCAGGTCTTCGGCGCTGGTGCCGAATTCCATGCCGATCGCACCTTGCTGAACCAGTTCCGCAGCGCTTGGGCCAATCACGTGGACGCCCAATACGCGGTCAGTCTTGGCATCGGCGATGACTTTGACGAAACCACCGGTGTCGTTGGCTGCCATGGCACGGCCGCTGGCGGCAAACGGGAAGGTGCCGACGTTAACTTCAACGCCTTCAGCTTTCAAGGCCTGCTCGGTTTTACCGACCCATGCAATTTCCGGGTGAGTATAGATAACCGAAGGGATCAGGTCATAGTTCATCTGGGCTTTGTGGCCCTTGATGCGCTCGGCAACCATGATGCCCTCTTCCGAGGCCTTGTGAGCCAGCATCATGCCGCGCACCACGTCACCGATGGCGTAGACGCCCGGTACGGTGGTAGCGCAATGATCGTCAACGTGCACGAAACCGCGCTCGTCGAGGGTCACGCCGCAATCGGCGGCCAGCAGGTCGGTGGTCACCGGGCGGCGACCAACGGCAACGATCAGCTTGTCGAAAGTGATGGTCTGCTCGCCATTGGCATCGGTGTAGGTGACCACGACTTCTTCGCCGTTGACCTTGGAGCCGGTCACGCGAGCGCCCAACTTGATGTCCAGGCCTTGCTTGGTCAGGGTTTTCAGCGCTTCCTTGGAAACAGCGGTGTCGGCTGCCATCAGGAAGGTGTCCAGGGCTTCCAGGACAGTCACTTGCGCACCCAGGCGCGACCATACCGAACCCAGTTCCAGGCCGATGACGCCAGCGCCGATCACGCCCAGGCGTTTTGGTACGGATTGGAATTCCAGAGCGCCGGTGGAATCGACGATCACATTCTGGTCGACCGGAGCCGGTGGAATGTCGATCGGACGCGAGCCTGGAGCCAGGATCACGTTTTCGGCTTCGATCACTTCAACCGAACCGTCAGGCTTGGTGACTTCGACTTTCTTGCCGGCCAGCAGTTTGCCGTGGCCCTGGATCGAAGTGACGCCATTGGCTTTGAACAGGGTGGCAACACCACTGGTCAGGCCTTTGACGATGTTGGCCTTGCGACCCACCATGGCTGGTACGTCCATGGTCACGCCAGCGTGGTTGATACCGTGGATGGCAAAACCGTCCTGGGCTTCGTGGAATTTCCAGGAGCTGTCCAGCAGCGCCTTGGAAGGAATGCAACCGACGTTCAGGCAAGTACCACCGAGGGCCAGCTTGCCCTCTTTATCGGTGTACTTCTCGATGCAAGCGGTGGTGAAACCGAGTTGTGCGGCCTTGATTGCGGCGACATAACCGCCTGGGCCCGCGCCAATCACTACCACGTCGAATTTCTGAGTCATAAAAGGTTCCTTTTAACGGCAAGCTAGAAGCTGCAGCCGCAAGCTTGAAGCCTCTTGCCCTGGGGCGCGAAGCTTCCCGCTTGCAGCATGCAGCTGCTTTTTAGATGTCCAGGAGCAGACGAGCCGGGTCTTCCAGCAGGTTCTTGATGGTCACCAGGAACGTCACGGCTTCTTTACCGTCGATCAGGCGGTGATCGTAGGACAGCGCCAGGTACATCATCGGACGGATGACCACTTGACCGTTGATCGCCATAGGACGCTGCAGAATGTTGTGCATGCCCAGGATCGCGGCTTGTGGCGGGTTGACGATCGGGGTCGACATCATCGAACCGAAAGTACCACCGTTGGTGATGGTGAAAGTACCACCGGTCATCTCTTCCATCGACAGCTTGCCGTCACGGGCCTTCTTGCCGAAGGTGGCGATGCCGCCTTCGATTTCGGCCAGGCTCATCAGTTCGGCGTTACGCAGAACCGGAACCACCAGGCCACGGTCGCTGGAGACCGCAACACCGATGTCGGCATAGCCGTGGTAGACGATGTCGGAACCGTCGATCGAGGCGTTGACAGCCGGGAAGCGCTTCAGGGCTTCGGTGGCGGCCTTGACGAAGAACGACATGAAGCCCAGGCGTACGCCATTGTGGGACTTCTCGAACAGATCCTTGTACTTCGAACGCAGGGCCATGACTTCAGTCATGTCGACTTCGTTGAAGGTGGTCAGCATCGCCATGTTCGACTGGGCTTCAACCAGACGCTCGGCAACCTTGGCACGCAGGCGGGTCATAGGCACGCGCTTCTCGACGCGATCACCGGCAGCGAAGACCGGAGCAGCAGCGGCAGGAGCCGGAGCCTTGGCAGGCGCGGCAGCCGGAGCGGCTTTCTTCGCGGCAACAGCAGCGACCACGTCTTCCTTGGTCACACGGCCGCCTTTGCCGGTACCGGCAACGGAAGCGATGTTGATACCGTTTTCTTCAGCCAGCTTGCGCGCGGCAGGAGCAGCGATTGGATCGTCTTCGCCATCGGCAGCAGCCGGGGCAGCAGCGGCGGCGGCCGGAGCGGCGGCGGCAGCAGGAGCAGCGGCAGCAGCGCCGCCTTCAACGATGGAGCCCAGGACTTCGTCGGACAGAACGGTGTCGCCTTCGTTCTTGACGATAGCGCCCAGCACGCCGTCAGCGGTGGCCAGAACTTCCAGCACGACCTTGTCGGTCTCGATGTCAACGATCAGCTCGTCACGCTTGACGGCGTCGCCCGGTTGCTTGTGCCAGGTGGCAACGGTGCCATCGGCAACCGATTCCGGGAAAGTGGGGGCTTTGATCTCGATAGCCATTATCTGTGGTTCCTTAAATTCGGTTTCAGGTGCGCGAAGGCGTTAAACAGTAAAGGCATCTTGCAGCAGTTTTTCCTGCTGCTCAGCGTGCATCGATGCATAACCACAAGCTGGAGCAGCAGAAGCGTCACGGCCCGCGTACTCGAGTACGAGCGACTTGTTGTGACCGCTGATGATGCGACGCATGTGATGCTGGCTGCAGTACCAGGCACCCTGGTTCATCGGCTCTTCCTGACACCAAACGATGTGTTTGACGTTTTTGTACGGAGCCAGGACTTCGATCAGGTCGTCCTCAGGGAATGGGTACAGCTGCTCGATACGCACGATGGCGATGTCGTCACGACCTTCGGCACGGCGTTTTTCCAACAGGTCGTAGTAGACCTTGCCGCTACACAGAATGATGCGACCCACGTCTTTTGGATCCTGGGCATCGATTTCCGGGATAACGGTCTGGAACGAACCTTCCGCCAGATCTTCCAGGGTCGAGATGGCCAGTTTATGACGCAGCAGGGATTTCGGTGTCAGCACGACCAGCGGCTTGCGCAGCGGACGAATCACCTGGCGACGCAGCAAGTGGTAGATCTGAGCCGGCGTGGTCGGTACGCATACCTGGATGTTGTGCTCGGCGCACAGCTGCAGGTAACGCTCCAGACGAGCCGAGGAGTGCTCGGGACCCTGACCTTCATAACCGTGTGGCAGCAGCATGGTCAGACCGCAGAGACGGCCCCACTTGTGCTCGCCGCTGGTGATGAACTGGTCGATCACTACTTGTGCACCGTTGGCGAAGTCGCCGAACTGGGCTTCCCAGATCACCAGCGCGTTAGGCGTGGTGGTGGAGTAGCCGTATTCGAACGCCAGTACGGCTTCTTCGGACAGGAACGAATCGTACAGGTCGAAACGTGGCTGGCCTTCGTACAGGTGCTGCAACGGGATGTAGGTGCCGGCGTCCTTCTGGTTGTGCAACACCGCATGGCGGTGCGAGAAGGTGCCGCGGCCGATGTCCTGGCCGGTCATGCGAATCGGGTGACCTTCGAACGCCAGGGTCGCGTACGCCATGGTTTCAGCGTAACCCCAGTTGATCGGCAGGCCGCCGGCTTGCATCTTCTGACGGTCTTCGTAGATCTTCGCGACCTGACGCTGAACCACGAAGCCTTCCGGCAGCTCCAGCAGCTTGGCGGACAGTTCCTGAAGAGTCTTGAGGTCGAAGGTGGTGTCGTGACGCGCGGTCCAGGTATGGCCCAGGTACGGACGCCAGTCCACGAACAGCTCTTTGTTCGGCTCCTTGACCAGGCTCTTGACCACGTGCAGACCGTTGTCCAGCGCGTTGCGGTATTCGTCGACTTTCGCCTGAACACGCTCTGCGTCGAGCACACCGCCCTGGGTCAGGCGATCGGCATACAGTTCACGGGTGGTGCGCTGCTTGGCGATCTGCTGATACATCAGTGGCTGGGTGCCGCTTGGCTCGTCGGCCTCGTTGTGGCCGCGACGACGGTAGCAGACCAGGTCGATCACCACGTCGCGCTTGTACTGCATGCGGTAGTCGATGGCCAGCTGGGTCACGAACAACACGGCTTCCGGATCATCACCATTCACATGGAGGATCGGTGCCTGGATCATCTTCGCAACGTCGGTGGCGTACTCGGTGGAGCGCGAGTCCAGCGGGTTGCTGATGGTGAAACCGACCTGGTTGTTGATCACGATGTGCACAGTGCCGCCGGTACGGAAACCGCGGGTCTGGGACATCTGGAAGGTTTCCATCACCACGCCCTGGCCGGCGAACGCCGCGTCACCGTGGATCGAGATCGGCAGAACCTTGTCGCCGGTCTGGTCGTTGCGACGGTCCTGACGAGCGCGCACCGAACCTTCGACCACTGGAGAAACGATTTCCAGGTGGGACGGGTTGAACGCCATCGCCAGGTGAACTTCGCCACCGGTGGTCATGACGTTGGACGAGAAGCCCTGGTGGTATTTAACGTCACCGGAACCCAGCTCGACCTTCTTCTTGCCTTCGAACTCGTCGAACAGCTCGCGCGGGTTCTTGCCGAAGGTGTTGACCAGCACGTTCAGACGGCCACGGTGGGCCATGCCGATAACCACTTCCTTGGTGCCGTAGGAACCGGAACGCTGGATCAGCTCGTCGAGCATCGGAATCAGGCTCTCGCCGCCTTCCAGACCGAAACGCTTGGTGCCCGGGTATTTGGTACCCAGGTATTTTTCCAGGCCTTCAGCCGCAGTGACGCGCTCGAGCAGGTGGCTCTTGATGTCGGCGGAATAGGTCGGACGGCCGCGTACGCTTTCCAGACGCTGCTGGAACCACTGACGCTGCTCGGAATCGGTGATGTGCGTGAATTCAGCGCCAATGGTGCGGCAATATGTCTGCTGCAACGCTTCGTGAATTTCGCGTAGGCTCGCTTCCTCTTTGCCGATGAACAGGTCGCCGGCACGGAAGGTCGTATCAAGATCGGCATTGGTCAAGCCGTAATGATTGATCGACAGGTCTGCAGGTGCAGGACGCTGCCACAGCCCCAGCGGGTCCAGCTGGGCTGCCTGGTGGCCACGCATCCGATAGGCCTGGATCAATCGCAGCACTTCAACTTGCTTCTTCTCGTGCTCACTGCTCACGCTACCGGCGGATACCGGTTGGGCGCGGCGCTGGTTCTTTGCCAGCAAGACGAAATGATCGCGGATTGTCGAGTGCGAAACATCGATGGCAGTGCTGCCGTCGGTAGGCAACTTCTGAAAGTAAGTGCGCCACTCTTCTGGCACAGCGTTAGGGTCGTGCAGGTAGAGCTCGTAGAGCTCTTCCACATAGGCAGCGTTACTACCGGATAGGTAGGCGCTGTTCCACATGCGCTGCATCACGCTTTCTTGCATGCTTGGTCACCCTCGGTTAGGGGAACACCACCGGCGACGACACCGAGCAAGCTTGCAGAAGTCCGAATGCAGCGACCAAAACAAGCCACTTAGGATCACGCTGATAGTCCGGGTACCAGCCCGGATGCCCCTGCTTGTCTCATTTCTTCAAAATATAGAGCAGCCACTTTGTGAGCTGCTGCTCAGGTTAGAGCCATGACGCGGGTTGAAGCCCGCGCCGTGGCTTTTACGGGTACAGCGGTCCTACGGGTACAACAGCTGAATCACACGCCACTCTGCAGCAGCATGTTACGAATGTGACCGATGGCCTTAGTCGGGTTCAGGCCCTTCGGACAAACGTTGACGCAGTTCATGATGCCCCGGCAGCGGAATACGCTGAACGGGTCGTCCAGGGAAGCCAGACGCTCGGACGTCTTGGTGTCACGGCTGTCTGCCAGGAAGCGGTAGGCTTGCAGCAGGGCAGCTGGACCCAGGAACTTGTCCGGGTTCCACCAGAAGGACGGGCAAGAGGTCGAGCAGCAAGCGCACAGGATGCACTCGTACAGACCGTCGAGCTTCTCGCGCTCTTCCGGGGACTGCAGACGTTCGATGGCCGGAGCCGGCGTATCGTTCTGCAGGAATGGCTTCACCTTCTCGTATTGCTTGTAGAAGATGCTCATATCGACGACCAGGTCACGGATAACCGGCAGACCTGGCAGCGGGCGAACAACCAGCTTGTTCTTCTTGACCACGGCAGACAGCGGCGTGATGCACGCCAGACCGTTCTTGCCGTTGATGTTCATGCCATCGGAACCGCAAACGCCTTCACGGCAGGAACGACGGTAGGAAAAACCTTCGTCCTGCTCTTTGATCAGGGCCAGCACGTCCAGCACCATCAAGTCCTTGCCACCGGTGTCTACCTGGAAAACCTGGGTTTTCGGAGCCGAGTCGGTGTCAGGGTTGTAACGATAAACTTCAACTTGCAACATATCGATCACCCTTTAGTAAGTCCGGACTTTTGGTTCGAAAGTCGGAACAGTCTTCGGCGAGAAGTTGACCGCACGCTTGGCAACGCGCTTCTCACCCGGGAAGTACAGGGTGTGGCACAGCCAGTTTTCGTCGTCACGGTCTTCGAAGTCTTCACGGGCGTGAGCGCCGCGGGACTCTTTGCGCACTTCGGCAGCGATGGCAGTGGCTTCGGCCACTTCCAGCAGGTTCTGCAGCTCAAGTGCTTCGATACGCGCAGTGTTGAAAGCTTGAGACTTGTCGTTGATCTTGACGTTGGCGATACGCTCGCGCAGGTCAGCCAGCTGGGCGATACCCTTCTGCATGTATTCGCCGGTACGGAATACACCGAAGTAGTTCTGCATGCAGTTCTGCAGTTCGCGACGCAGGGTTGCAACGTCTTCACCGGTGGTGCGCTCGTTGAGCTTGGCCAGGCGGTTCAGGGCAACGTCGACGTCGGTGTCGCTGGCGTCGCGGTATTCGATACCGTCGGTCAGCGCTTTTTCCAGGTGCAGACCGGCTGCACGGCCGAACACCACCAGGTCCAGCAGCGAGTTGCCGCCCAGACGGTTGGCGCCGTGTACCGATACGCAAGCCACTTCACCCACTGCGAACAGGCCAGGGATGATGGTGTCTTCGCCAGCGGCGTTCTGCGTGATGGCCTGGCCATGAATGTTGGTGGCAACGCCGCCCATCATGTAGTGGCAGGTTGGAACGACCGGAACCGGAGCAACCACCGGGTCAACGTGCGCAAACGTCTTGGACAGCTCGCAGATACCTGGCAGGCGGCTGTGCAGCACTTCCTCGCCCAGGTGGTCGAGCTTGAGCATCACGTGGTCGCCGTTCGGGCCACAGCCGTTGCCGGCGATGATTTCCTTGACCATGGAGCGCGCAACAACGTCGCGGCCAGCCAGGTCTTTGGCGTTCGGAGCATAACGCTCCATGAAACGCTCGCCATGCTTGTTGATCAGGTAACCACCCTCACCACGGCAACCTTCGGTTACCAGTACACCGGCGCCGGCAATGCCGGTCGGGTGGAACTGCCACATTTCGATGTCTTGCACCGGAACGCCAGCACGCAGCGCCATACCAACGCCGTCACCGGTGTTGATCAGGGCATTGGTGGTGGAGGCGTAGATACGACCTGCACCGCCGGTGGCCAGAACGGTGGCCTTGGAGCGGATGTAGGTGGTTTCGCCGGTTTCGATGCAGATAGCGATCACGCCGACAAAGGCGCCGTCCTGGTTCTTCACCAGATCGACCGCGTACCACTCGTTGAGGAAGGTGGTGCCGGCTTTCAGGTTGCCCTGATAAAGTGTGTGCAGCAGTGCGTGACCGGTACGGTCGGACGCTGCGCAGGTACGAGCAGCCTGGCCGCCCTTGCCGTAGTCCTTGGACTGACCGCCGAAGGGACGCTGGTAGATACGACCGGTTTCGGTACGGGAGAACGGCAGACCCATGTGGTCCAGTTCGAAGACCGCAGCCGGGCCTTCCTGACACATGTATTCGATGGCGTCCTGGTCACCGATGTAGTCGGAACCCTTGACGGTATCGTACATGTGCCAGCGCCAGTCATCGTTCGGGTCCGCCGAGGCAATCGCGCAAGTGATGCCGCCCTGGGCAGACACAGTGTGCGAACGGGTCGGGAACACCTTGGTGATCACCGCAGTCTTGTGGCCGCCCTGGGCCAGCTGCAGTGCGGCACGCATGCCGGCGCCGCCGCCGCCAATGATGATGGCGTCGAATGAAATGGTTGGAATGTTAGCCATGAATCAGATACCCCAGAGAATCTGCACACCCCAGACGAAGTAAGCGAACATCGCGACGCCGCATACTGCCTGGAAAAGGAAACGTACTGCTGTGGCCGACTTGCCCAGCGCCATCGGCGTCAGGTAGTCAGTCGAGATGGTCCACATGCCGACCCAGGCGTGAGCGCCCAGGGCCACCATGGCCAGCAGACTGAAGATACGCATCCAGTTGTTTGCGAACAGGCCATGCCACTGGGTGTAGTCAATGCCCGGATTCGCTACGAGGTATCCGATCAGGAAAATGAAATAAGCCGCGAGAACGACCGCAGACACACGCTGTGCCATCCAGTCATAAAGGCCCGAACGCGACAGGTTCGTAACGCTGGTTACCATATCCAAACTCCCGCCAGAACGATTACCACCACGGATACGGCGATAACGATTTTCGAGCCCAGCTTGCCGCCTTCCAGCGTCTCACCGATGCCCATGTCCATAATCAGATGGCGTACACCGGCCACCAAGTGATACAGCAAGGCGGACAGGAGGCCCCATGCAACGAATTTGGCCAGCGGACTGGTCAAGCACGCCTTCACCTCGGCATAGCCTTCCTCGGAGCCCAGGGATTTGCTCAATGCATAAAGCATGATGCCGATGCCCAGGAAGAGGATGATGCCGGAAACACGGTGGAGAAACGACGTAACGCCGGTGATGGGGAGTTTGATGGTCCTTAGGTCTAGGTTTACAGGTCGTTGGCTATTCACGGCTTTTTTCACACTGAAGAGCCCCTAACAATCAGGGCAAAGTTGTTGGGGAGTGCACTGGTCAGGCAACCACTACCCAGGGAGTGCGACCCCCAGCAAAGCGGGCCCAGAAGCCTACGGAGGTCGGTGGCCGAGTATAGACAGTTAGGCTACTAATGACAACGCAAAGACCTTCCCCTAATAGCTGATTGCGTTAGCGTTATAAAAGGCGTAAATGGCGCTGAATTTCGCGAAAAAATCCCTCCCAAAGCCTTCTGGGACAAGACTTTAGGCAAATTGACATTCGGATTTATCTCACTATAGTGGTGCGGGCCCTGCGTGGGGGGTCTGTCTGATGATTTCAAGCATAAATAGGAGGCCACATGGCTGACAAAAAAGCGCAGTTGATCATCGAGGGCGCAGCCCCCGTCGAGCTGCCCATTTTAACCGGCACCGTTGGTCCCGATGTAATCGATGTTCGGGGTCTGACGGCCACGGGCCGCTTCACTTTTGACCCGGGTTTCATGTCGACCGCCTCCTGCGAGTCGAAAATCACCTACATCGACGGCGACAACGGCATTCTGCTGCATCGCGGCTACCCGATCGAACAGCTGGCCGAGAAATCGGACTACCTGGAAACCTGCTACCTGCTGCTCAACGGTGAATTGCCCACCGCCGAACAGAAGGCCCAGTTCGTCAGCACCGTGAAGAACCACACCATGGTTCACGAACAGCTCAAGAGCTTCTTCAACGGTTTCCGTCGCGACGCCCACCCGATGGCGGTGATGTGCGGCGTAGTCGGTGCCCTGTCGGCGTTCTACCACGACTCCCTGGACATCAATAACCCGCAGCACCGCGAAATCTCCGCCGTGCGCCTGGTGGCCAAGATGCCGACCCTGGCAGCGATGGTCTACAAGTACTCCATGGGCCAGCCGATGATGTACCCGCGCAACGACCTGTCGTACGCGGAAAACTTCCTGCACATGATGTTCAACACCCCGTGCGAGATCAAACCGATCAGCCCGGTACTGGCCAAGGCAATGGACCGGATCTTCATCCTCCATGCCGACCACGAACAGAACGCCTCGACGTCCACCGTGCGCCTGGCGGGCTCCTCGGGTGCCAACCCGTTCGCCTGTATCGCTGCCGGTATCGCTGCACTCTGGGGCCCGGCCCACGGCGGTGCCAACGAAGCGGTACTGACCATGCTCGACGAAATTGGCGATGTCTCGAACATCGACAAGTTCATCGCCAAGGCCAAGGACAAGAACGATCCGTTCAAGCTCATGGGCTTCGGTCACCGCGTGTACAAGAACCGCGACCCGCGCGCCACCGTAATGAAGCAGACCTGCGACGAAGTACTCAAGGAACTGGGCATCAACAACGATCCGCAACTCGAACTGGCCATGCGCCTGGAAGAGATCGCCCTGACCGACCCGTACTTCATCGAGCGCTCGCTGTACCCGAACGTCGACTTCTACTCGGGGATCATCCTCAAGGCGATCGGCATTCCAACCAGCATGTTCACCGTGATCTTCGCCCTGGCGCGGACCGTCGGCTGGATCTCGCACTGGAAGGAAATGCTCTCCAGCCCGTACAAGATCGGCCGTCCACGCCAGCTGTACACCGGCTACGAGTCGCGTGACATCACCAAACTGGAAGACCGCAAATAAGACCTGCCTTGCGCAAACGTCTTAGCTGCACCGGATACGGCCTCTAACAGAGGTCGTATTTGTTTCTGCCCTCCCCTCGCCCCCCCCCCCCCCAACCCGCAGGATCCGGCCTGCCGGCGAAGAGCCCTGCTCCTCACATACGCTTGCGCTGGCAAGCCAGCTCCTATGCTCCTGCACCTGCAGTCGGGGGGCTCCGGGTAGGGCGAGCGGACAGAAAAATGCCCCGGTCTCTCGATCGGGGCATTTCGCCATTACGCAGCTTCTATATAGAAGCCGATACATTCATCCCGCTTAGTGCGACACCGCCCCACTGGCACCCAGGCCGGTCTGCGAACGCACGAACTGCGGGAAGAACAGCGCCCGCTCGTTGACCGCCGCGGTCGACTTGTCGGTGATGGAGAAGAACCAGATACCGATGAAGGCGATGATCATCGAGAACAGCGCCGGGTACTCGTACGGGAAGATCGCCTTCTCGTGATGCAGGATCTGCACCCAGATGGTCGGGCCGAGGATCATCAGCGCCACGGCACTCACCAGGCCCATCCAGCCGCCAATCATGGCGCCACGGGTGGTGAGCTTCTTCCAGTACATGGAAAGCAGCAGTACCGGGAAGTTGCAGCTGGCGGCAATGGAGAACGCCAGGCCGACCATGAACGCGATGTTCTGGCTTTCAAAGAGAATGCCCAGGCCGATGGCCAGTACGCCCAATGCCACGGTGGTGATCTTGGAAACGCGAATCTCATCCTTCTCGTTGGCCTTGCCCTTCTTGATCACGCTGGCATACAGGTCATGGGACACCGCCGAGGCGCCAGCCAGGGTCAGGCCTGCAACGACCGCCAGGATGGTGGCGAAGGCCACGGCCGAAATGAAGCCGAGGAACACGCTGCCGCCCACTGCGTTGGCCAGGTGCACCGCCGCCATGTTGTTGCCGCCCAGCAAGGCGCCTGCGGCATCCTTGAAGTCCGGGTTGGTGCTTACCAGCAGGATCGCGCCGAAGCCGATGATGAAGGTCAGGATGTAGAAGTAGCCGATGAAGCCAGTGGCATAGAGCACGCTCTTGCGAGCTTCCTTGGCATCGCTGACGGTAAAGAAGCGCATCAGGATGTGGGGCAGGCCAGCGGTACCGAACATCAGCGCGAGGCCTAAGGAGAACGCCGAGATCGGGTCTTTCACCAGGCCGCCGGGGCTCATGATCGCTTCACCCTTGGGGTGAACCTTGATCGCTTCGGAGAACAGGGTGTTGAAGTCGAAGTTGACGTGCTTCATCACCATCAGTGCCATGAAGGACGCGCCGGAGAGCAACAGCACCGCCTTGATGATCTGCACCCAGGTCGTGGCCAGCATGCCGCCGAACAGCACGTACAGGCACATCAGGATGCCCACCAGGATCACCGCCACATGGTAGTCGAGGCCGAACAGCAGCTGGATCAGCTTGCCGGCACCCACCATCTGCGCGATCAGGTAGAACGCCACTACCACCAGCGAGCCACAGGCCGACAGGGTGCGGATCTGGGTCTGCCCGAGGCGGTAGGACGCCACGTCGGCAAAGGTGTACTTGCCCAGGTTGCGCAGGCGCTCGGCGATCAGGAACAGAATGATCGGCCAGCCCACCAGGAAGCCGATGGAGTAGATCAGGCCGTCATAGCCGGAAGTGAACACCAGGGCGGAAATCCCCAGGAAGGACGCCGCGGACATGTAGTCGCCAGCGATCGCCAGGCCGTTCTGGAAGCCGGTGATCTTGCCGCCCGCCGCGTAATAGTCGGCAGCCGACTTGTTGCGCTTGGAGGCCCAGTAGGTGATGCACAGGGTGGCACCGACGAAGACCACGAACATCACGATCGCCGATACGTTGAGTGGTTGCTTGTGGACTTCGCCCGTCAAGGCGTCTGCAGCCCAGAGGGCGGGAGCGAAGGCGGCAAGACCGAGTGCTGCGAATAGACGTCGGATCATTGCTGAGCCTCCTTCAGGATCGCATTGTTCAACTCGTCGAATTCGCCGTTGGCGCGTCGCACATAGATGGCCGTCAGGATGAAGGCCGAGAGAATCAAGCCGACACCGATGGGAATGCCCCAGGTGATGGATGAGGTAGGACTGAGTTTGGCGCCCAGGATCTGGGGACCATAGGCGATCAACAGGATGAAAGCCGAGTAAAGCCCAAGCATGATCGCCGAGAGAATCCAGGCGAACCGCTCTCGTTTGCTGACCAGCTCCTTGAAACGCGGGCTGTTTTGAATCGAGAGGTAAATGCTGTCGTTCATTGTTTTTATCCTCGCAGCACAGATTTTAGGTGGAACCTAATCCACTCTATGCGGCTATGGAGCAGGTTCCAGACGACCTTAGTATTAGAACGACATTAGCGTTGGCGCCGGTTTTTTCTTCAATAAATGACAAGGCCGCCCACTGTTTCCAGTGCGCGGCCTCAAGACCCCTGATCTAGACGCGTTGTGCTTATTTAGCAGTCCACTCGGCAACCCTTTCCGGGTGCTTGCTCACCCAATCCTTGGCCGCCACATCGGGTTTTGCACCCTCTTGAATGGCCAGCATGACCTCACCGATTTCATCTTTCGAGGCCCACTGGAATTTCTTCAGGAAGGCCGCCACTTCCGGCGCCTTCTTCTCCAGGCCCTTGCTGCCGATGCTGTTGACGGTTTCAGCAGCGCCGTACACGCCCTTCGGGTCTTCGAGGAAGCGCAGTTTCCACTTGGCGAACATCCAGTGCGGCACCCAGCCGGTCACGGCGATGGAATCCTGTTTTTCTTCGGCGCGGGTCAGCTCGGCGATCATTGCCGCCCCGGAACTGGCCTGCAGCTTGTAGTCCAGGCCGTAGTCCTTGATCGCCTGGTCGGTCTTGAGCATCACCCCCGAGCCGGCGTCGATGCCGACGATCTTGTTCTTGAACGTGGTATCGGTCTTGAGGTCCTCGATGGACTTGGCCTTGACGTACTCCGGCACGATCAGGCCGATCTTGGCGTCCTTGAAGTTGGGGCCGTAGTCCACCACCTTGTCCTTGTTCTTGGCCCAGTACTCGCCATGGGTCACCGGCAGCCAGGCCGAAAGCATGGCGTCGAGCTTGCCGGTGGCTACGCCCTGCCACATGATCCCGGTCGCCACCGCCTGCAGCTTGACGTCATAACCGAGCTTCTGCTTGATCACTTCCGCCGCCACATGGGTCGTCGCCACGCTGTCGGACCAGCCGTCGACATAGCCGATGCTCAGGGTCTTGCTGTCGGCACTGGCCAGAGTGGAGCTGATGGCAAGTACCAGTGCGGCACCTGCGCCTAAGAGTCGTCGCATCTTCATCGTTACTTCCCCGAAAAGTGCAGTGCCGGGCGGCTGCCAGGCACGTCAACGTATGGTTATGGTGCTCAGCGCCCCCATCACGCCTCACCGCGAACGCGTTCGATCATCAGCGGAGTACTGATGCCTGGATCATCAACCCGCCCTGTTCCGCGACCTGCTCTGTCTACGACCTCAAGGCAGCCAGCAGCGACATCAGATAGCCAGTAACCAACGGCCGACCTCACCCGGGCAGTGGGTCCGCCCGAACTTTGCATGTCAAAATCATGCAGCCCACCAAGCTGCGGACAAATGCGGGTAAGATGCCCGGCTTTGTTCCACGACGGCCCGATCATGCCCGCCACCCCTCGTTTCCCCGCCCTGCCCTATCTGTTCGCCTGCCTGCTCGGGCTGCTGGCCCTCTGCGGTTATTGGTACGGCCTTGGCCGGCCGGTGCACCTGCCGGATGTCGCCAGCGCCAGCCACAAGCTGCAGTGCGCTTCCTACACTCCGTTCGACAAGGACCAGTCGCCCTTCGACCAGCCGTTCAAGCTGCGCCCGCAGCGCATGGACGCCGACCTGGCCCTGCTGGCGACCCGTTTCGAATGCATCCGTACCTATTCCATGACCGGCCTGGAAGCCCTGCCGGACCTGGCGCGCAAGCACGGCCTGAAGCTGATGATCGGCGCCTGGGTCAACAGCAACCCGGTGGACACCGAAAAGGAAGTCGACCTGCTGATCGCCTCGGCCAACGCCAACCCGGACGTGGTCAGTGCGGTGATCGTCGGTAACGAAGCACTGCTGCGCAAGGAGGTCACCGGCGCGCAATTGGCGCGGCTGATCCTCAAGGTCAAGGCCGGGGTCAAGCAGCCGGTGACCTACGCCGATGTCTGGGAGTTCTGGCTCAAGCACCCGGAAATCGCCCCGGCGGTGGATTTCCTCACCATCCACCTGCTGCCGTACTGGGAAGATGATCCGTCGAACATCGACGCTGCCTTGAACCACGTGGCCGAGGTGCGCCAGGTGTTCGGCAACCGCTTCGCCCCCAAGGACGTACTGATTGGCGAGACCGGCTGGCCCAGTGAAGGCCGGCAGCGAGAAACCGCGCTGCCCAGCCGGGTCAACGAGGCCAAGTTCATCCGCGGCTTCGTCGCCCTGGCGGAACACAATGGCTGGCACTACAACCTGATCGAAGCCTTCGACCAGCCCTGGAAGCGCGCCAGCGAAGGTGCCGTCGGTGGCTACTGGGGGCTGTTCGATGCTGATCGCCAGGACAAGGGCATCCTCGCCGGCCCGGTGTCCAACCTGCCGTACTGGCCGCTGTGGCTGGGCGTCGGCGGCCTGATACTGCTCGGCACCCTGGTGCTCGGCGGCCGGCCCCGCGACCACCGCGCCGCCCTGCTGCTGCCGCTGTTGGGCGCAGTGGCCGCTTGCAGCATCGGAACCTGGGGAGAACTGGCGCGGGCAACCAGCCGTTTCGCCGGTGAATGGTGCTGGGCCGCGTTGCTGCTGGGGCTCAACCTGCTGGTGCTGGCCCACGCCGCCCTGGCCCTGAGCCCTCGCCAGGGCTGGCGCCTGGGGGCCTTCAATGCACTGGAGAAACGGGCCGGCTGGCTGCTGACGGCCGCAGGCTTCGCCGCGGCGGTGATGATGCTGGAGCTGGTGTTCGATCCGCGCTACCGCAGCTTCCCCAGCGCGGCCCTGCTACTGCCGGCACTGGTCTACCTGTGCCGCCCGGTGCGAGTGCCGCGCCGGGAGATTGCCCTGCTGACCTTTATCGTCGGTGCCGGCATTGCCCCGCAGTTGTATCAGGAAGGTCTGGCCAACCAGCAGGCCTGGGCCTGGGCCCTGGTCAGCCTGCTGATGGTAGCGGCGCTTTGGCGCAACCTGCGGGCCCGCCGGGCCTGAGGCCATAGGCCATGGCCGCTGCTGCGGCTATGGCTTGCTGGCGCGTACCAGGCGCAAGCCGGCAATCACCACGGCAAATACCGCCAGGGTGGTGTTGTACAGGGCCAGGGCCGGGATGCCGATCAGCAACGCCAGTACGCCCAGCCCCCAACCGGCACGCCCGGGCATGACAAAACCCAGGAGCGCCACGGCCACCGCGCTCCAGCCCAGCACCTTGAAGTGAATCATCCAACCCAGGCTGGAGCGCAGCCCGCACTCCCAGCGGCTGGCAGCCTCGACACAGGCACCCACCCAGCGCGCGTCCTCCATGAAGCCGTAGCGCAGGCCATAACTGGCGGCCAGCCACAGCGGCAGGACCACGAGCAGCAGAATCAGGGGAAGGCGGCGGGACATGAAACACTCCGAACAGTCAAAACGGCGCCCAGCATAATCCCCCGCGAACGCTTGGCAAGCGCCAGGCGCAGATATCTGTCATGCAAATGGCGGCAAAGTGTATCGTCCGGCTACTATCACTTCCCAATAAGCCTGTCGCAGGCGTTATTTGTGCCCAACCATGGCACTTCGGCAGCAGCGCGGTGGTCATAGCCTGCGAACCTCATTCGGTACCTTCTTCTAGGGATACAGTCATGCTTCGTTCCTTGCGCTTCGCTGCCCTGTTTGGCGGCCTTATCCTGAGTGCGTCCGCGCTGGCGGTCGACGTCGACCCGGCCACCTATGGCTACCCGTTGACCAACCCCTTCGAAGCCACCATCGCCACCACGCCTCCGGAGTTGCGCCCGGAACTGCCCTCCAACGATGACATCCGCCAGTCTGACCACAGCCTGACGCTGCGTCCGGAACGGGAATTCATCCTCCCGGACAACTTCTGGGCGGTGAAGAAACTCACCTACCGCATTGCCACCCAGGACCACGCCGCGCCGCTGATCTTCCTGATCGCCGGCACCGGGGCGCGCTATGACAGCAGCCTCAACGAGTACCTGAAGAAGCTCTACTACAAAGCCGGCTACCACGTGGTGCAGCTGTCCTCGCCCACCAGCTTCGACTTCATCAGCGCCGCTTCGCGCTTTGCCACCCCGGGCGTGACCCAGGAAGACGCCGAGGACATGTACCGGGTGATGCAGGCCGTACGGGCGCAGAATCCCAAGCTGCCGATCACCGAGTTCTACCTCACCGGCTACAGTCTTGGCGCGCTGGATGCGGCCTTCGTCAGCAAGCTGGATGAAACCCGGCGCAGCTTCAATTTCAAGAAGGTCCTGCTGCTCAACCCGCCGGTCAATCTCTATACCTCGATCACCAACCTCGACAAGCTGGTGCAGACCGAGGTCAAGGGCATCAACAACAGCACTACCTTCTACGAACTGGTGCTGGGCAAGCTGACCCGCTACTTCCAGCAGAAGGGCTATATCGACCTCAACGACGCCCTGCTCTACGACTTCCAGCAATCCAAGCAGCACCTGACCAACGAGCAGATGGCGATGCTGATCGGCACCTCCTTCCGTTTCTCTGCGGCGGACATTGCCTTCACCTCGGACCTGATCAACCGCCGTGGCCTGATCACCCCGCCCAAATACCCGATCCGCGAAGGCACCAGCCTCACGCCGTTTCTCAAG
This sequence comes from Pseudomonas sp. GW821-FHT07F01, assembly GCF_059418825.1. Taxonomy (NCBI): domain Bacteria; kingdom Pseudomonadati; phylum Pseudomonadota; class Gammaproteobacteria; order Pseudomonadales; family Pseudomonadaceae; genus Pseudomonas; species Pseudomonas sp. GW821-FHT07F01. The sequence continues at coordinate 750,377 of NZ_JBWKQO010000004.1, read as the reverse complement.
CGTGCCCTGCAATGCGACTTCGACTGCTACCTGACCGAGCAGGTGATCCCCATGTGGCGCGCCCGCACCGATGGTGGCAGCCTGCTGCAACTGATCGACCAGGTCAGCCTCTACGCCCTGCAGGACTACCTCAAGGCCAGCCCGAAGATCGCCGTGATGCACAACGCCGACGACGTGATCCTGGGCCCCGGCGACCTGGGTTTCCTGCGTAAAACCTTTGGTGACCGCCTGACCGTCTACCCCCATGGCGGCCACTGCGGCAACCTCAACTACCGCGTCAACAGCGACGCCATGCTGGAGTTCTTCCGTGGCTAAACATCTCCTGCTTATCGCTGCGTTGCTCTGCGCAGGCTATGCCCAAGCCGACAACAGCAAGGCCAACATTCCCGTCACCCCCGACCCCGATGGCTTCACCGAGCCGTTGAAGAAGCTCAAGTTCAACCCGGGGCTGGACCAGCGCGAGTTCGAGCGCTCGACCTTGAACGCCCTGAACATCTATGACCCGCTGGAGTCGTGGAACCGCCGGGTCTACCACTTCAACTACCGCTTCGACCAATGGGTGTTCCTGCCGGTGGTGGACGGGTACCGCTACGTGACGCCGAGCTTCCTGCGCACCGGGGTCAGCAACTTCTTCAACAACCTGGGCGATGTGCCCAACCTGTTCAACAGCCTGCTGCAGTTCAAGGGCCAGCGCTCCATGGAAACCACCGCGCGCCTGCTGCTCAACACCACCATCGGCGTGGCCGGCCTGTGGGACCCGGCTACCAAGATGGGCCTGCCGCGCCAGAGCGAAGACTTCGGCCAGACCCTGGGCTTCTACGGCGTACCCGGCGGCGCGTACCTGGTGCTGCCGATCCTCGGCCCGTCGAACCTGCGTGATACCGCCGGGCTGGCGGTGGACTACACCGCCGAATCGGCGATCAACTTCCTCAATGTTTCGGAAGCCAGCAGCAACCACCCGGAAATCTGGGTCCTGCGCGGGGTCGACAAGCGCTACCAGACCAGCTTCCGCTATGGCCAGCTGAACTCGCCGTTCGAATACGAGAAAGTGCGCTACGTCTACACCGAGTCGCGCAAGCTGCAGATCGCCGAGTAACCCTGCCTCGCCCCGCCATCCGGCGGGGCGTCCGCTCCCCGTCAAAGCCCCTTCCTCCCCGCTCGTTGAAAAGCCGATTGGCACACCCTGGCAAAATCGATACGATGCTAATCATTAGCTAGCTATCGATGTGTCTGAAAGATGAAACTGCCGACCTTTTTCCGCGCCGATATCTGGCAAGCCCTCTTCGCCCCTGCCCCTGCCGACCTGCTGTTCGCCGCGCGCAACCTGATTGCCGGCGGCCTGGCCCTGTACCTGGCGTTCCGCCTGGATTTCGAACAACCGCAATGGGCCCTGACCACGGTGTTCATCGTCAGCCAGTCCAGCAGCGGCATGGTGCTGGCCAAGGGCGCCTACCGCCTGCTGGGCACCCTGGTGGGGGCCGTGGTGTCGATATTGCTGATCGCTACCCTGGGCCAGGCGCCCCTGCTGTTCCTGCTGGCCATGGCCCTGTGGCTGGCCTTCTGCACCACCGGCGCCTCGCTGCTGCGCAACCACGCAGCCTACGGTTTCGTACTGGCGGGCTACACCACTGCCATCATCGCCCTGCCCGCCACCGCAGCGCCCTTGCAGGTGTTCGACCAGGCAGTGGCGCGCTGTTCGGAAATCGGCCTGGGGATCATCTGCGCCGCCGTGGCCAGCCAACTGCTCTGGCCGCGCCGGGTGGAACAGGCGCTGGCGGTCCAGGGCCGCGCCGCCTGGCTGGCCGGGCGCCAGGCCGCAGCCTCGGAGCTGCTGGGGGAAGACCAGCGCAAGGGGCTGCTGGAAGCCCTGGGGCGTATCGTCACCGTGGATGCCCAACGCGATCACGCCTGGTTCGAAGGCCCGCAGGGGCGCCGTCGCTCCCAGGCGCTGCGGGTGCTGAGCCGCGACCTGCTGGGCTTGCTCCGGTCCGCCCGCGGCGTGGCGCGGCAACGGCAGATGCTCGACGCCGCCACCGCGCAGCAACTCCAACCCTTGCTCGGCGAGACCATCCAGGCCCTGCAGGCCGAACATGACGCCGCCCTGCCGCCCTTGCTCCAGCGCCTGCAACAGGCACTGCAGGACCCTTCGCTGTCCGCCGCAGGCCATCTGTACCTGGTGCAACTGGCCCAGGTACTGGAGCGGGTGGAACAGAGCGCCCTGAGTGTCAGCGCCGTGGAACAGGGCCGGGTCCCGCCCGGCGCTCCCGGCGCCCTGTCCTGGCACCGGGATATCCAGCAAGGGGTGCTGGGAGGCTTGCGCAGCGCCCTGGCCTTTCTCGCCGTCGCCGGCTTCTGGCTGCTGTCCGCCTGGCCCTCGGGGCTGGGGGCCGTCTCCATCTGTGGCGTGGTGCTGAGCCTGTTCGCCGGGCGTGAGAACCCTGCCGCGTCCTGCCTGAATTTCTTCAAGGGCATTGCCCTGTCCATTCCCGTGGCGGCCTTCGTCGGCCTTGGCCTGCTGCCGGGCTGGGACGGTTTTCCCCTGCTGTGCCTGGGGCTGGCAGTGCCGCTGTTCTGCGCTTCGCTGTGCATGAGCCGACCGAAGCTCGCGCCCGTCGCCTCGGCGTTCTGCATCTTTTTCGTCAACAACGTCGGCCCCAGCAACCTGATGAGCTACGACCTCGGGGCGTTCCTGAACAAGGCCATGGCCACCCTGATCGGTGTCGGCATCGCCGTGGTGGTGCTGCGCCTGGTCAGCCTCAACCCGGGCGAGCAGCACTACCGACGGATGTTCAAGGCTTCGCTGTTCGATCTGGCGCAGCTCACCTCACGCCCGCCGGAGCAGGCCGAAAGCTGGTTCGGCGGGCGCATGGCCGATCGGCTGATCCGGGTGTCGCGGTATTGGCAGATGCAGCCCGAGAACCGCCGCAGTCACTGGGACAACGGCCTGCTGGGGCTGGACCTGGGAGATGAGCTGCTGCAATTGCGCAGTTGCCTGGACCCGGCCCGGGGCACCCTGGCCACGGAACGCGAGCATTATCTCGCGCACCTGGCGACGCTGCTCAGGCACGGCGGCCCCAGCGCCAACCGCAGCGAACAGCTGGATGCGGTCTCGGCGGCCCTGCTCAAGGCCCTGGATGGCGACCGCGACCTGCCCCTGCAAGCCCGGGAGATGGCCCGGGCGGCGATCCTGCAACTGCAGTTCACCTGGCGCCGCTGGTGCCGGCAGCAACAAGCGGCCGCGCTGCCGACCCCGGTGCCGGCAGCGGGCTGAGCGCCCGTCAGCCGCGCAGTGCGCGCCAGGCCTTGCCCGCCAGGGTGACCGCCAGCAGCACCACGGCACCGGCAATGATCCCGGCCACGGCATTGAGTAGGGTCGGCATCAACGCCGATACCGGGCCTATGACCCCGGCGCTGCGCTCGGCCAGCCCTTCTATCAGGTGGTGCACGGCGGGCACACCGTGGGTCAGGATGCCGCCGCCGACCATGAACATCGCCGCCGTACCGATCACCGACAGGCTCTTCATCATCAGCGGCGCTGCCCGCAGGATCGCCCCACCGATGCGTTTGGCCAGGGCGGCGGGCTTGTGCACCAGCCACAGCCCCAGGTCATCGAGCTTGACGATGCCGGCCACCAGGCCGTAGACGCCGACGGTCATGACAATGGCGATACCCGAGAGCACCACCACCTGCTGGGTCAGGGAGGCCCCGGCCACGGTGCCCAGGGTGATGGCGATGATTTCCGCGGAAAGGATGAAATCGGTGCGCACCGCACCCTTGATCTTGTCCTTCTCGAAAGCCACCAGATCCACCTGGGGGTCGGCCAGGGCTTGCAGGGTCTGGGTATGTTCGGCCGCCACTTCGGCGTGGTGCAGGTATTTGTGCGCCAGCTTCTCGAAGCCCTCGAAACACAGGTAGGCGCCACCCAGCATCAGCAGCGGGGTCACCAGCCACGGCGCCAGGGCGCTGATGGCCAGCGCCGCCGGCACCAGGATCAGCTTGTTGCGAAACGACCCCTTGGCCACCGCCCAGACCACCGGAATTTCCCGCTCGGCGCGGACCCCGGAGACCTGCTGGGCATTGAGCGCGAGGTCGTCGCCCAGCACACCGGCGGTCTTCTTCGCCGCCATCTTGGTCATCAAGGCCACGTCATCGAGTACCGCGGCGATGTCATCGATCAATACCAGCAAACTGCTTCCGGCCATGAACCTGGCTTCCCTGCATGGAAATAAGGCGCGCAGCATAGCGTGCCGGGCTTGTGCCACGCGAGATCCCGCGTGTCAGGGCAGGCTCGCGGCCGGCTCGTGCCAGCCGCCGCCCAGGCTCTGGAACAGGGCCACGCTGCTCAGGCTCAGCTGGCCCTGGGAATCGCGCAGGCTCTGCTCGGCCTGCAGCAGCACCAGTTGCTGGGTCAGCACGTTCTGCTCGCTGACGGTGCCGGCCCGCAGTTGGGCTTGCTGGCTGCCGAACAGTTGCTGGTTGCGCTGGTACATCTGCTGGTAGGTCTGCACCTGGCGCTGCAGGTGATTGACCGAGGACAACTGGTCCTCGACGTTCTGCAGGGCGCCAAGCACCGTGCCGCGGTAGTTGGCCACGTCCTGGTCATAGCTGGCCCGGGCCTGCTGCACCGCCGCTTCCCGGGCGCCGCCGTCGAACAGGGTTCCGGCCAGCGCCGGGCCCAGGGTCCAGATCCGGTTCGGTACCGAGAACAGCCCGCCCAGGGCGCTACCGCGAAAGCCCACTTCGGCGGTCAGGTCCAGGGTCGGGAAGAAGGCCGCCTCGGCCACGCCGATCCGCGCATTGGCCGCCGCCGCGGTGCGCTCCGCCGAGACCACGTCGGGGCGGCGCAGCAGCAGGGTCGAAGGCAGGCTCAGCGGCGGCTGCGGCGCATTGAAGCGGTAGTCGGCCTGCGGCGCCAGGCTGAACTGGGCCGGAGCCACGCCCAGCAGCACCGCCAGGGCATGCTCGAACTGCTCGCGGGAGATCTGCGCCGTCTGCAGGGCCGCCACTACACTGCTCAACTGATCCTGGATCAGCAGCAACTGATCGTTGGAGGCCGTGCCCTGGACGTAGGCGGCCTGGGTCATGTCCTGCAGGCGCTGGGTGATCCGCTGCTGCTCCTGGAGCAGGCGGATGTCCATATCCAGCTGACGCAGGCTCAGGTAGTTGCTCGCCACACTGGCGCTGATGGACAGCCGTACCCCAGCCAGCAGCGCATCGGAAGACTGGGCCAGGGCCTGGCTCGACTCGATGCCGCGGCGCACCTGGCCCCACAGGTCCGGTTCCCAGCTGGCCCCCAGGGTCGCGCTGACACTCTGCTCGACGCCGCCGGAACTGCTGGTGCCGGTACTCGAACCGCTACCGGCGCTGGTGCCGCCCACACCCCGCGAACCGGAAAGCCCGGCGCTAACCGTGGGAAACAGCCCCGAGCGGCTCGACGCCACCTGGGCCTGTGCCTGGCGATAGGCCGCCTCGGCAGCGACGATCGACTGGTTGGCGCTGGCCGAGCGCCGGACCAGATCGTTGAGCACCGGGTCCTGATACGCCAGCCACCACTGGCTGTCCAGGGCACCCTGGGGGTTGGCTACGGCGCGCTGCCACTGCCCGCCTTCCTTGAAGGCCATGGGCAACGGCATCTCGGGCTTCTGGTAGTCCGGCCCGACCATGCAGCCGCCAAGCAACACACACAGCAGTGCCACGGCCAGACGCCCCGGTACAGGTTGGCCACGCATAGTCATGCCTCCTTGACCACCCGGCGCAGGCGTTGGGACGCCCGGTCGAGCCACAGGTAGATAACGGGGGTGGTATACAGCGTCAGCACCTGGCTGAGCAGCAGGCCGCCGATGATCGAGATCCCCAATGGGCGGCGCAGCTCCGAGCCGTAACCACTGCCGAGCACCAATGGCAAGGCGCCGAGTATCGCCGCCAGGGTGGTCATCATGATCGGCCGGAAGCGGATCAAGCAGGCCCGGCGGATCGCGTCCTGGGCACTGAGCCCCTGCTCCCTGGCCTCGGTGATGGCGAAGTCGATCATCATGATGGCGTTTTTCTTGACGATACCGATCAGCAGGATCACCCCCACCAGGGCGATGATCGACAGCTCGGTGCCGGTCAGCAGCAAGGCGATCAGTGCCCCGACCCCGGCCGAAGGCAGGGTCGAGAGGATGGTCAGCGGGTGCATCAGGTTCTCGTAGAGAATGCCCAGCACGAGGTACACCGAGACCAGTGCGGCAATGATCAGCAAGGGCTCGCTGGCTACCGAGGACTGGAACACCTGGGCCGTGCCGGCAAACTGCCCGACCACGCTGGCCGGCATGCGCAACTGCGCCACGGCCTGGTCCACCAGGGCCGTGGCCTGGCCGATGGACACCCCCGGCGCCAGGTTGAACGAAGCGGTCACAGCCGGAAATGTGCCCTGGTGGCTGATGGCGATGGCCGTGCGCTGCACCGACAGCTGGGCCACCGACGACAGCGGAATCAAGGTCTGTTGCGCCTTGGCCGCCAGATCCGGGCTTGCCGCGCCGCCCTTGCCGCTGGCCACCGCCCCGGTGGGCAAGTAGATCGAGTTCAGGGTCGAAGGATCGGTCCAGTACTGCGGAGCGATCTCCATCACCACATGGTATTGGTTGGCTGCCCGGTACAGGGTCGATACCTGGCGCTGGCCGAAGGCGTCGTACAGCGTCTGGTCGATGGCCGCCATGCTTACGCCCAGGCGCGCCGCGGTGTCGCGGTTGACCTGGACATTGGCCAGCAGGCTGTTGTCCTGCTGGTCGGTATTCAGATCCTTGAGCTGGGGCAAGCCGCGCAGCACCGCTACCACCTTGGGCACCCATTCATCGAGGTCGGCCTGGTCATCGGCGGTCAGGGTGTATTGGTACTGCGCGCCGCTCTGGCGTCCGCCCACGGTGATGTCCTGTACCGATTGCAGGTACAGCCGGGTACCGGGCATGTCGCCCAGGGTCCGACGGATCTGCGCGATCACCTGGTCGGCGCTGTCGTGGCGCTGGTTCAGGGGCTTGAGGGCAATGAACAGTTGCGCACTGTTGATCGCCCCGCCACCGCCGCCCCCACCCCCGACAAAGCCGCCGACCGTGTCGATATTGGGGTTCTGCATGACCTTGCGGTTGATCTCCATGAAATCCTTCTGCATGGCGTCGTAGGAAATGCTCTGGGCCGCCAGGATGCTGCCGGACAAGCGTCCGGTGTCCTCCTGGGGAAAGAAACCCTTGGGCACCAGCACGTAGAGCACACCGGCGAGCAGGATCACCAGCACCGTCACCAGGCCCATCAGCCGTGAATGGCCGATGACCCAGCCCAGGGTCCGGTCATAGAAGCGGTGCACCGGCGAATCCACGGTCTCGGCGCCTTCGGGTGCCTTCTGCCGGGTGCGCAGCAGCACGCTGGAGAGCATCGGCGTCACCGTCAGCGAGATCAGCATCGAGATGCCGATGGACACCGACAGCGACACCGAGAACTCGCGGAACAGACGGCCGACGATGCCCCCCATCAACAGCAGCGGAATGAACACCGCCACCAGCGACACGCTGATGCTGAGCACGGTGAAGCCCACTTCCCGGGCCCCGGCCAGCGCTGCCTGCAGCCGCGATTCGCCCCGCTCCAGGTGGCGCATGATGTTTTCCACCACGACGATGGCGTCATCCACCACGAACCCGGTGGAAATGGTCAGGGCCATCAGTGACAGGTTGTTCAGGCTGTAGCCCAGAAAATACATGGCGCCAAAGGTGCCCAACAGCGACAGCGGCACGACGATGGCCGGCACCAGGGTGCTGCGCCAGTCGCGGAAGAAAGCGAAGGTCACCAGGGTCACCAGCACGATCGAGGCGATCAGGCTCAGTTCCACGTCCCGCAGCGAGGCACGGATGGTGGTGGTGCGGTCCATCAGGATATTCAGGCGGATCGAGGCCGGGATCGACTCCTGGAGAAACGGCAGCTCGGCCTTCACCGCATCCACGGTGTCGATGACGTTGGCCCCCGGCTGCTTGAAGATCACCAGCAGCACCGCCGGCTTGCCGTTGAACAGACCGAAGTTGCGCAGGTCCTCGACGTCCTCGTGGACGTAGCCCAGGTCGGCGATGCGCACCAGGCTGCCGTTGTTCTGCTTGACCACCAGGTCGGCGTAGTCGGCGCTCTGGTACAGCTGGTCGTTGGCGCCGAGCACATGGTTCTGCTGGCCGAGGATGATCGAGCCCTTGGGCAGGTTGACGTTGGCTGCGGCGATCACCTGGCGCACCTGCTCCAGGCTGACCCCGTAGTGATTGAGCCGGTCCGGGTTGAGCTCGACCCGCACCGCCGGCAGGGCGCCTCCGCCGACAGTCACATCGCCGACTCCGGTGGTCTGCAACAGCCGCTGCTCCAGCAAGGTCGAGGCCACGTCGTACATCTGCCCCGGCGAGGCGCTATCGGAGGTCAGGCTGATGATCAGGATCGGCGAGTCGGCCGGGTTGACCTTGCGGTAAGTGGGGTTGCCGGAGAGGTCACTGGGCAGGTTGGTACGCGCAGCGTTGATCGCTGCCTGCACGTCCCGGGCGGCACCGTCGATGTCACGGTTGAGGTCCAATTGCAGGTTGATCCGGGTCGCCCCCAGGGTGCTCGACGAGGTCATCTGGGTAACCCCGGCGATTTGCCCGAACTGCCGTTCCAGGGGCGTGGCCACCGAGCTGGCGACGGTGTGCGGGTCGGCCCCCGGCAGGGAGGCACGCACGCTGATGGTGGGAAAGTCCACCTCCGGCAGTGGCGCCACCGGCAGCAGTTTGAAGGCCAGGACGCCGAACAGCGCCAGCCCGGCGGCGAGCAACGTGGTGGCGATGGGGCGCTGGATGAACGGCGCGCTAAGGTTCATCGCCGATCCCCTGCGGCCCTTCCCCGTCGCCCTCCCTGCCACTGCGGCGCCCTGCCAGCCGCTCGCCCAGGCCGTGCATGGCGAGGAAGATCACCGGGGTGGAAAACAGCGTCAGCAACTGGCTGAGCAACAGGCCGCCGATGATCGCGATACCCAGCGGGTGGCGCAGTTCCGAGCCGATGCCGGTGCCCAGGGCCAGGGGCACCGCGCCGAACAGCGAGGCCATGCTGGTCATCAGGATCGGCCGAAAACGCAGCTCCGCCGCCTGGCGGATCGCCGCCAGTGGCGTCAGGCCGCCCTTGCGCGCCAGCTCAAGGGCGAAGTCCACCATCATGATGCCGTTCTTCATGACGATGCCGATCAGCAGCACGATGCCGATCAGGCCGATGATGTCGAACTGGGTCCCGGTGATCAGCAGCGCCAGCAAGGCGCCCAGGGCCGCCGAGAGCAGGGTCGAGAGAATGGTCACCGGGTGCACGAAACTCTCGTAGAGAACCCCCAGCATCAGGTACACCACCACGATCGCCGCCAGCACCAGGAACACCTGGTTCGACAGCGAAGCCTCGAAGGTCGCCGCCGCCCCTTCCAGCGACGCCTGCACCGAGGCCGGCAGGCCGACCCGGGCCTCGATCTGTTGCAGCCGGGTCACCGCCGCTCCCAGGCTCTGCCCGGGGGCGAGGTTGAACGAGACATCGGCATAGGGAAACTGCCCCAGGCGGTTGATGGTCAGCGGCGCCCGCTGCACCTGCTGGGTGGCCATGCTGGACAGCGGCGCCACCCCGCCGCCGGGGATGTTCACGTAGAGCCCGGTGAGCAGGTCCGCCAGATTACGCGGTGGCCGGTCGGTGGCCATGACCACGTGATACTGGTTGAGCTGGGTATAGATGGTCGACACCTGGCGCTGGCCAAAGGCGTCGTAGAGCACATCGTCGATGGCCTGGGGAGTGATGCCCAGGCGCGAGGCGGTGGCGCGGTCGAAGTTCAGCTGGATCTGGTTGCCGAACTGCATCGCCTGACTCTGCACATCGGTGAACATCGGATCCTGCTTCAGCGCCGCCAGCATCTTGCCGGTCCACAGCTCCAGCAGGTCCGGGTCGGTGGCCTGCAGGCCCAGGCGGTAGCTGGTGGTAGACACCGTGGCATCCAGGGTCAGGTCCTGGACCCCGTGCAGGTACAGGCGTATCCCGGCGTCATCGGCGTTGGCATCGGCCAGCCGGCGGATCACCACCGCGCTGCTGTCGCGCTGCCCGTGGGGCTTGAGGTTGATCAGCAGGTTGCCCTGGTTGAGGGTGGGGTTGGTCTGGTCGATGCCGACGAAGGACGACAGGCTCTCTACCGCCGGATCCTTGAGAATACGCGCCGCCAGGCGTTGCTGCTGTTCCTGCATCTGCTGGAAGGAAATACTCGGCGCCGCCTGGGAGATGCCCTGGATCAGCCCGGTGTCCTGCTCGGGGAAAAAGCCCTTGGGCATGATCATCAGGGTCGCCAGGGTCAGCACCGCCGTGAGCATCAGCGACAGCAGGGTCAGGGTGCGGTGGGCCAGCACCCAGTCCAGGCCGCGCACATAATGCCGGTTGATACGGTCGAAGAAATCCGCGCGGCGCTCCTGGTGGCGACTCTTGAGCATGCGCGCGCACATCATTGGCGTCAGGGTCAGGGAGATCAGCGCCGAGATCACGATGGTCACCGCCACGGTCATGGCGAACTCGCGAAACAGCCGGCCCACCACATCGCCCATGAACAGCAGCGGGATCATCACCGCGATCAGCGCCACCGACAGCGAGATGATGGTGAAGCCGATCTGCTCCGCGCCCTTGAGCGCTGCCTGCAACGGTGGCTCGCCCGCCTCGATGTAGCGGGTGATGTTCTCGATCATGACGATGGCATCGTCCACCACGAAACCGATGGCGATGGTCAGGGCCATCAGGGTCAGGTTGTTCAGGGAAAAGCCCAGCGCATAGGCCACCGCCAGGGTGCCCACCAGGGTCAGGGGCACGGTCACCGCAGGAATCAGGGTGGCCGCGACGTTGCGCAGGAACAGGAAGATCACCAGCACCACCAGCAGCACCGCCACCGCCAGTTCGAACTGCACGTCGGTGACCGAAGCGCGGATGGTCTGGGTCCGGTCGGTGAGCACCTCGACCTTGAGGGTGCCCGGCAGGCTGGCCCGCAGCTTGGGCAAGAGTTGCTGGACCCGGTCCACCACGTCGATGACGTTGGCCCCGGGCTGGCGCTGGATGTTCAGAACGATGGATGGCGTGCTGTTGGTCCAGGCGGCCTGATGCGGGTTTTCCGGGCCCTGCACGGAACTGGCGATCTGCGCCAGGCGAATCGGCGCGCCGTTCTTGTAGGCGATCACCAGGTCGCGGTACTCCTGCGCCGACTGCAACTGGTCGTTGGCACCGATGGAATAGGCCTGGTAGCGCCCGTCGATATTGCCCTTGGCCTGGTTGACGTTGGCGGTACCCAGGGCCGTGCGCAGGTCATCCAGGGACAGGCCCAGGTTGTTCAGCGCCGAGGTATTGGCCTCGACCCGCACCGCCGGGCGCTGGCCGCCGCTGATAGTCACCAGGCCGACCCCGGAGATCTGCGAGATCTTCTGCGCCAGGCGGGTGTCGGCCAGGTCCTCGACCTTGGTCAGGGGCAGCACGTCGGAGGTCAGGGACAGGGTCAGCACCGGCGCGTCCGCCGGGTTGACCTTGCTGTACACCGGCGGGTAAGGCAGGTTGCTCGGCAGGAAGGTGCCCGCGGCGTTGATCGACGCCTGCACCTCCTGCTCGGCCACATCCAGGGACAGCGCCAGGTCGAATTGCAAGGTGACCACCGAAGCACCGTTGGAGCTGGTGGAACTCATGGACTTGAGCCCCGGCATCTCCCCCAGCTGGCGCTCCAGGGGTGCGGTGATCGACGAACTGATCACCTCCGGGCTGGCCCCCGGGTACTGGGTGTAGACCTGGATGGTGGGGTAATCGACTTCCGGCAGGGCCGAGACCGACAGCAGGTGATAGCCCAGCAGGCCCAGCAACAGCACCGCCACCATCAACAAGGTGGTGGCCACCGGCCGTTCGATAAAGGGGCGCGAGACGTTCATCGGCGCCGGCCTATTGAGCCACGACTTTGATGGCCGAGCCGTTGTCCAGCTTGTCCGCGCCCTCGGTAATCACCTGCTCGCCAGCCTTGACCCCGGCGTCCAGCACCGCCGTGACCTCGCCGCTGGCCGGCCCGCTCTTGATGTTGCGCAGGCTGGCCTTGGTGCTGCCGTCAACGACGAACACGAAGTCGCCCTTGCTGCCATGCTGAATGGCCCGGGTGGGCACCACCGGCACCTGCGTCAGGGTGTCGGCCCTGAGCCTGGCGTTGACGAACTGATTGGGAAACAGGGCCTTGCCCGACCCCTCGAAGCGAGCCTTGACGTTGATGGTCCCGGTACTGGTGTTGACCTGGTTGTCCAGCGCCAGCAGGCTGCCGCTGGCCAGCAGGTTGTGCTTGTTGCGGTCATAGGCGAGTACCGGCACTGGCCCCTTGGCCATGGCCTGGCTGATCGCCCCCAGGTCATCCTCGGGCACCGCGAACACCACCTCGGCCGGCTCCATCTGGGTGATCACCACGATCCCGGTGGTGCTGGCGGTGGTCACGTAGTTGCCCGGGTCCACCAGGCGCAGCCCGGCCACGCCGTCCACCGGCGAGATGATGGTGCAGTAGCTCAACTGCACTTCCAGGTTCTGCACGCTGCCCTGGTCGGCAGCCACGGCGCCGGCCTGTTGCTGCACCGTGGAAACCTGGGTGTCGAGGGTCTGCTGGCTGACCGAACCGGCCTTGATCAGTTCGCGGTAGCGGGCCAGGTCGCGCCGGGCGTTGTCCAGCACCGCCTGATCATGGGCCAGCACGCCCCGGGCCTGGGCCAGCTGCGCCTTGAGCGCGCGATCATTGATCCGCGCGATGACCTGGCCCTTGCGCACAGGCTGGCCTTCCTTGAACTCGACGCTGGAAAGAATCCCGTCCACCTGGGTGATCACCGTCACGCTGCGGGTCGGCGTCACCGTGCCCAGGGCGTCGATGTAGACCGGCACATCCTGCAACTGCACCGCCACCGCCACCACCGGCTCCCCCACGGGTGCCGGCTTGACCGGGTGCCGCGGGCCGGACAGGTAGAACCACAGCCCCAGGGCCAGAGCTGCCAGTGCCAACAGGATGAGCCACAGAGAAACTTTGCCGCGTCTGCCTTTGTCCACGAGCGAGCATCCGATTCAGGCGGGTCCGGACCCGGTTGCGCAGCGCGATGAACGCCCCACCACAGGCTGATCACAGGCCGGCGAGCCAAGCACTGCCCTGAACTCTAGCAGCCGCCCTCTGGGGCGCCCGCCGATGCGTATTTTCGTTCAGCCACGGGACAGGCAAATCCGCCCAAGTGCAGGAAAACCGGGCCCGAGCCGGCATTCTTGAGCCTCGTACAAGGCCGGTGCTACCATGCGCAACCGCCCGAACAGGCAAGGAATCCCCTGGTTTATGAGCACCATCCGCGAGCGCAATAAAGAACTGATCCTGCGGGCCGCCAGTGAAGAGTTTGCCGACAAGGGCTTTGCGGCGACCAAGACCAGCGACATCGCCGCGAAGGCCGGGTTGCCCAAACCCAACGTCTACTACTACTTCAAGTCCAAGGAAAACCTCTATCGCGAGGTGCTGGAAAGCATCATCGAACCCATCCTCCAGGCCTCCACCCCGTTCAATGCCGATGGCGTGCCCAGCGAAGTGCTCAGCGGCTACATCCGCTCGAAGATCCGCATCTCCCGCGACCTGCCCTTCGCTTCCAAGGTCTTTGCCAGCGAGATCATGCATGGCGCGCCGCACCTGAGCCCGGAGCAGGTGGAACAGCTCAACGCCCAGGCCAAGCACAACATCGAGTGCATCCAGACCTGGATCGATCGCGGCCTGATCGCCCCGCTCGACCCCAACCACCTGATGTTCAGCATCTGGGCCGCGACCCAGACCTACGCCGACTTCGACTGGCAGATCTCGGTGGTCACCGGCAAGACCAAGCTCGACGAAGACGACTACGAAGCTGCGGCGCAGACCATCATCCGGTTGGTGCTCAAGGGCTGTGAACTGGATCGCTGATAGCGTTTCGGCACTTTCTGGTTTGTTTCCCGGCCCGCAAGGGCGCAATAGTTTCAATCAAGATCCTGCGCGGCTTTTCGCAGCCTCGCGGGCTCGGCAGTGGCTACAGGCCGGGCCCGCTAGGTCGAGGGCTATGCGCTGACGCCAGCGTCCGCCGCCAGGCCCTGGGCTTCGATCGCGCTGATGGCGCACTGCTCATCGATGTCCGAGGTATCGCCACTGATGCCGATCGCCCCAATCACTGCCCCCGCCTGATCCCGAATCAACACCCCGCCCGGCGCAGGCACCACGCTGCCCTGCCCCAGACCGTTCAATGCGCCGATGAAGGCCGGGCGCTGCTGCGCGTCCAGGGCCAGCAGGCGCGAGCCCTTGCCCAGGGCCACCGCCCCCCAGGCCTTGCCGATGGCGATCTGCGGGCGCAGCAGGCTGGCGCCGTCCTCCCGTTGCAGGGTCACCAGGTGCCCGCCGGCATCCAGCACCGCGATGGTCAGCGGCGCCGCATTGATCTTGCGCCCCGCGTTGATGGCCTGGTTGGCCAGGTTGACTGCGACTTTCAAGGTTAAAGCGCTCATGGGTGCCGTCCTTATCTTGTTATTGAGAGAGCCTGGGGAAGCTTCTTGTAGGAGAAGTCCGATACAACAAATAGAACACAATGAATTTATTTTTTGTATACAATAATTCGCGAAAGGCAGCCCCTGCGACAAAAGGACGCCGGTTTATCGAGGCTTTGATGAAAGCCGCTGCCGCTCAAGAAAATGGATTGACCTGCGCCATCCGCCGTGAATACACTTTGCGCAAAACCACTTGTATACAATTACAAAACGCAAGAGGCACAAAACCATGAGCAAAATGAGAGCAATCGAAGCCGCCGTTCTGGTGATGCGCCGCGAAGGGGTCGATACCGCTTTTGGCATCCCGGGTGCCGCCATCAACCCGCTGTATTCCGCGCTGCAGAAGGTCGGTGGCATCGATCACGTGCTCGCTCGCCACGTCGAAGGCGCCTCGCACATGGCCGAGGGCTACACCCGCACCAAGGCCGGAAACATCGGCGTGTGCATCGGTACTTCGGGCCCCGCCGGCACCGACATGGTCACCGGCCTGTACAGCGCCTCGGCCGACTCCATTCCGATCCTCTGCATCACCGGTCAGGCTCCCCGCGCCCGCCTGCACAAGGAAGACTTCCAGGCCGTGGACATCACCAGCATCGTCAAGCCGGTGACCAAATGGGCCACCACCGTGCTGGAACCGGGCCAGGTGCCCTACGCCTTCCAGAAAGCCTTTTATGAAATGCGCTCCGGCCGTCCCGGCCCGGTGCTGATCGACCTGCCGTTCGACGTGCAGATGGCGGAAATCGAATTCGACATCGACGCCTACCAGCCCCTGCCCCTGGCCAAGCCGGCGGCGACCCGCCTGCAGGCGGAGAAGGTCCTGGCCCTGCTGGACCAGGCCGAACGTCCATTGCTGGTGGCCGGTGGCGGCGTGATCAACGCCGACGCCAGCGAGTTGCTGGTGGAGTTCGCCGAACTGACCGGCATTCCGGTGATCCCGACCCTGATGGGCTGGGGCACCATCCCTGACGATCACCCACAGATGGTGGGCATGGTCGGCCTGCAGACCTCCCATCGCTACGGCAATGCCACCCTGCTCAAGTCCGACACCGTGCTGGGCATCGGCAACCGCTGGGCCAACCGCCACACCGGTTCGGTGGACGTCTACACCGAAGGCCGCAAGTTCATCCACGTGGACATCGAACCGACCCAGATCGGCCGTGTCTTCACCCCGGACCTGGGCATCGTTTCCGATGCCGGCAGCGCCCTGACCGTATTGCTGGAGGTGGCCCGCGAATGGCAGACCGCCGGCAAGCTCAAGGATCGCAGCGCCTGGCTGCATGATTGCCAGCAGCGCAAGGCCAGCCTGCACCGCAAGACCCACTTCGACAACGTGCCGGTCAAGCCGCAGCGCGTGTACGAAGAAATGAACCAGGTATTCGGCAAGGACACCTGCTACGTCAGCACCATAGGCCTGTCGCAGATTGCCGGCGCGCAGTTCCTCCACGTCTACAAGCCACGCCACTGGATCAACTGCGGCCAGGCCGGCCCGCTGGGCTGGACCATCCCCGCTGCCCTGGGCGTGGTCAAGGCCGACCCGAACCGCCAGGTGGTGGCGCTGTCCGGCGACTACGACTTCCAGTTCATGATCGAAGAACTGGCGGTGGGCGCGCAGTTCAACCTGCCGTACATCCACGTGGTGGTGAACAACTCCTACCTGGGGCTGATCCGCCAGGCCCAGCGCGGTTTCGACATGGACTACTGCGTGCAGCTGTCCTTCGACAACCTCAACGCGCCGGAACTCAACGGCTATGGCGTCGACCACGTGGCCGTTGCCGAAGGCCTGGGTTGCAAGGCCCTGCGGGTGTTCGAACCCAAGGACATCCAGCCGGCCCTGCGCCAGGCCCAGGAAATGCTCCAGACCTTCAAGGTGCCGGTGGTGGTGGAAATCATCCTGGAGCGCGTGACCAACATTTCCATGGGCACCGAAATCAACGCGGTCAACGAGTTCGAAGACCTGGCGCTGGTGGGCAACGACGCCCCTACCGCGATTTCCCTGCTCGACTGATACCCCTGGCCGCTGGCACCGGCCGGGCCCCGCGCGCCACCTCCCGCCAGAGGTGGCGCCCGGGCCGCCCGCCCCCTGGCGCCAGCCCCAGGCTTGACCGAACCACAGGAGACCACCATGCCGCGATTTGCTGCCAACCTGTCCATGCTGTTCACCGAACAGGACTTCCTCGCCCGCTTCAAGGCGGCCGCCGATGCCGGCTTCAGCGGCGTCGAATATCTGTTCCCCTACGAATTCAGCTCTGCCGAAATCAAGGCGCAACTTGACGCCCACGGCCTGAGCCAGGTGCTGTTCAACCTGCCGGCCGGCGACTGGGCCAAGGGTGAACGCGGTATCGCCTGCCTGCCCGACCGGGTCGAGGAGTTCCGCGCCGGGGTCGACCTGGCCATTGCCTACGCCCAGGTCCTGGGCAATACCCAGATCAACTGCCTGGCAGGCATCCGCCCACAGGGCGCCGATGAAGCCCTGGCGGAAAAGACCTTGGTCGCCAACCTCAAGTACGCCGCCGACAAGCTCCAGGCCGTGGGCATCAAGCTGGTGATGGAAGCCATCAACACCCGCGACATTCCCGGCTTCTACCTCAACAATACCGCCCAGGCACTGTCGATTCGCGAGCAGGTGGGCAGCGACAACCTGTACCTGCAGTACGACATCTACCACATGCAGATCATGGAGGGAGACCTGGCGCGGACCATGGCCAACCACCTGGGCCAGATCAACCACATCCAGCTGGCGGACAACCCCGGGCGCAACGAGCCGGGCACCGGCGAGATCAACTACCGCTTCCTCTTCGAGCACCTGGACCGCATCGGCTACCAGGGCTGGGTCGGTTGCGAGTACAAGCCGCTGACCACCACTGAAGCCGGCCTTGGCTGGCTGAAAACCCACAACGCAATCTGAACCTGTACCTGCGTAGGAGCCGGCTTGCCGGCGAAGAGGCCCGCAAGACCGCCTTCGCTGGCCAGCCAGCGCCCACAAGGTCCCGTTGAATAGAGGATTTTTATCATGGCTAAAATCGGATTTATCGGCACCGGCATCATGGGCCACCCAATGGCCGCCAACCTGCAGAAGGCCGGTCACAGCCTGCTGCTCTCGGAACACCACGGCAAGGCTCCGGCCGACCTGATCGCCGCCGGCGCCATCGCCCTGGCCTCGCCCCGGGACGTAGCCCAGGAAGCCGAGTTCGTCATCATCATGGTCCCCGATACTCCCCAGGTCGAAGACGTGCTGCTGCGCGCCGACGGCGTGGCCGCCGGGATCGGCAAGGGCAAGATCGTCATCGACATGAGCTCGATCTCGCCCACCGCTACCAAGGCCTTCGCCGCCAAGATCAACGAAACCGGCGCCCAGTACCTGGACGCCCCGGTGTCCGGCGGTGAAGTCGGGGCCAAGGCCGCCACCCTGAGCATCATGGTCGGTGGCGACAGCCAGGCCTTCGAACGTGCCCTGCCGCTGTTCCAGAGCATGGGCAAGAACATCACCCTGGTGGGTGGCAACGGTGACGGCCAGACTGCCAAGGTGGCCAACCAGATCATCGTCGCCCTGAACATCCAGGCCGTGGCCGAAGCCCTGCTGTTCGCCTCGAAGAACGGCGCCGACCCGGCCAAGGTGCGTGAAGCACTGATGGGTGGCTTCGCTTCCTCGAAGATCCTCGAAGTGCACGGCGAGCGGATGATCAAGGGCACCTTCGACCCGGGCTTCCGCATCAACCTGCACCAGAAGGACCTGAACCTGGCCCTGAGCGGTGCCCGCGAGCTGGGCATCAACCTGCCCAACACCGCCAACACCCAGCAAGTGTTCAGCACCTGCACCGCCATCGGTGGCGCCAACTGGGACCACTCCGCCCTGATCAAGGGCCTGGAACACATGGCCAACTTCTCGATCCGCGAGAAGAAATAAGCAGCATCCGTAGCCGCTGCCGCAGGCTGCGCCAAGGTTCGCAGGAAACGCCTCACGGCGGGCCAGGGACAGGCCCTGCTGACCTTGCCGCCGCCTGAGGTGGCGGCTACACCCGTTTCAAGCCCCCCATAACAAGAAATCCGGGAGCCCGCCATGTCGGTCGATCCGCAAAAATTCCTCCGTGAGCTGTTCGCCACAGCCATCGACGCCGCCCACCCGCAACAGGTTCTGCAAGCCCATCTCCCCAGCGACCGCAGCGGCCGCGTCATCGTCATCGGCGCCGGCAAGGCCGCCGCGGCCATGGCCCAGGTGGTCGAGCGCAGCTGGCAGGGCGAAGTCTCCGGGCTGGTGGTCACCCGCTACGGCCACGGCGCCCCCTGCACCAAGATCGAAGTGGTCGAAGCCGCCCACCCGGTGCCCGACGCCGCCGGCCTGGCCGTGGCCAAGCGCGTGCTGGAACTGGTCAGCAACCTGTCGGAACAGGATCGGGTGATCTTTCTGCTGTCCGGTGGCGGTTCGGCGCTGCTGGCCCTGCCAGCCGCCGGCATCACCCTGGCGGACAAGCAGGCCATCAACAAGGCCCTGCTCAAATCCGGCGCCACCATCGGCGAGATGAACTGCGTGCGCAAGCACCTCTCGGCGATCAAGGGTGGACGCCTGGCCAAGGCCTGCTGGCCGGCCACGGTCTACACCTATGCGATTTCCGATGTACCCGGCGACCTGGCCACGGTCATCGCCTCCGGCCCCACCGTGGCCGACCCCAGCACCTCGGCCGAGGCCCTGGCGATTCTCAAGCGCTATGGCATCGACGTACCGGCCGCGGTCCGCAGTTGGCTGCAGAGCCCCGAGTCGGAAACCGTCAAGCCCGGTGACCCGTGCCTGGCGCGCAGCCACTTCCAACTGATCGCCCGGCCCCAGCAGTCCCTTGAGGCGGCGGCCGTGAAGGCTCGCCAGGCCGGCTTCAGCCCACTGATCCTCGGCGACCTGGAGGGCGAATCCCGGGAGGTGGCCAAGGTCCACGCCGGCATCGCCCGCCAGGTCGCCCTGCACGGCCAGCCCCTGGCGGCGCCCTGCGTGATCCTCTCCGGCGGTGAAACCACGGTCACCGTGCGCGGCAATGGCCGTGGCGGGCGCAACGCGGAGTTCCTCCTGAGCCTCACCGACAGCCTCAAGGGCTACCCGGGCATCTATGCCCTGGCCGGCGACACTGACGGCATCGACGGTTCCGAGGACAATGCCGGGGCCATCATGACCCCGGACAGCTACGCCCGCGCCGCGGCCCTGGGCCTGAGCGCCAGCGACGAGCTGGACAACAACAACGGCTATGGCTACTTCGCGGCGCTGGGGGACCTGATCGTCACCGAGCCGACCCGCACCAACGTCAACGACTTCCGCGCCATCCTGATTCTCGAGAACCCCAAACATGACGCCTGACAAGAAGGTCAAAATCCTCGCCACCCTGGGCCCGGCCATCGACGGCATCAAGGACATCCGTGAGCTGGTGCAAGCCGGGGTGAACATCTTCCGGCTCAACTTCAGCCACGGCGCCCATGCCGACCACGCCCAGCGCTACGAGTGGATCCGCCAGGTAGAGCGCGAACTGAACTACCCCCTGGGCATCCTCATGGACCTGCAAGGGCCGAAGCTGCGGGTCGGCACCTTCGCCGAGGGCAAGGTGCAACTGGTGCGCGGCCAGGCCCTGCGCCTGGACCTCGACGCGACCCCGGGCAACGCCCAGCGGGTCAGCCTGCCGCACCCGGAGATCATCGCCGCCCTGGAGCCGGGCATGGACCTGCTGCTGGACGACGGCAAGCTGCGCCTGCGGGTGATCGCCAAGCACGCCGACGCCATCGAGACCACCGTGCTCAATGGCGGTGAGCTGTCGGACCGCAAGGGCGTCAACGTGCCCCAGGCGGTGCTCGACCTCAGCCCGCTGACGGCCAAGGACCGTCGCGACCTGAGCTTCGGCCTGGAACTGGGGGTGGACTGGGTGGCCCTGTCCTTCGTGCAGCGCCCGGAAGACATCCGTGAAGCCCGTGCGCTGATCGGCGACAAGGCCTACCTGATGGCCAAGATCGAGAAGCCTTCGGCCGTCACCCAACTGCGGGAAATCGCCGAGCTGAGCGACGCGATCATGGTGGCCAGGGGCGACCTGGGGGTGGAAGTGCCCGCAGAAAGCGTGCCGCAGATCCAGAAAAACATCATCAGCACCTGCCGCCAGCTGGGCAAGCCGGTGGTGGTGGCCACCCAAATGCTCGAATCCATGCGTTTCTCCCCTGCGCCGACCCGGGCCGAGGTCACCGACGTCGCCAACGCAGTGGCCGAGGGTGCGGACGCCGTGATGCTGTCGGCGGAAACCGCTTCCGGCGAATACCCTCTGGAGGCCGTGCAGATGATGAGCAAGATCATCCGCCAGGTGGAAACCGGCCCGGACTACCAGGCCCAGCTGGACGTCAGCCGGCCCCAGGCCGAGGCCACGGTCTCGGACGCCATCAGCTGTGCGATCCGCCGGGTGTGCAGCATCCTGCCGGTGGCAGTGCTGGTGAACTACAGCGAATCCGGCAGTTCGACCCTGCGCGCCGCCCGCGAGCGGCCTTCGGTGCCGATCCTCAACCTGACGCCGAACCTTGCCACTGCTCGCCGCCTGACAGTGGCCTGGGGCGTGCATTCGGTGGTCAACGACCGGCTGCGCCAGGTCGACGAGGTGTGTGCCACGGCCCTGGAAATCGCCCAGGCCCAGGGCCTGGCCAAGCGCGGCGACACCGTGGTGATCACCACCGGTGTGCCGTTCGGCCAGCCGGGCACCACCAATTCGTTGCGCGTCGAAACCCTTCTCTGACCCGCAGCCCATGGCGCCGCTGACCGGCCAGAGCCTCCCGCAGAGGAGGCCTGGGCGGTCGGCGCAACCCTCGCCCAGGGGCCGCCCCACTGATTTGCATCATGCCTTCACAGTCTTTCAATGCCTTCTGCCCCGACTGGGCCACTGCCCTGCTTAACGGCTTCAGTCAGATCTTTCTCCAGCGCCATCCGCTGTGCGGCCTGCTGTGCCTGCTGGCGATCCTGGTCAGTGCCCCGGCACTGCTCGGCGCTGCCCTGCTGGGTGCCCTGGCCGGGCTGCTGACCGCGCAACGCCGGGGGTACGCCAAGGCCGACCGCCAGGCCGGGCTGTTCAGCTACAACGGCGTATTGCTGGGCCTGCTGCTGGGCCTGTACCTGCCCTGGTCGGTATTGCTGCCGCCGCTGATCATCGCCGCCGGCGGCCTCAGCGCGATCATTACCCAGCAATGGCTCAAACGTGCCCGCAACCCCGCCAGCCTGCCGGCCTACACCGCGCCCTTCGTCGGCCTCGGCTGGCTGCTGCTGAGCCTGATCGAGCCGCTGCCCGCGGCCACCCAGGGCGTGCCCGGGCTGTCCCTGGCGAACCTGCTGGGTGGGCTGTTCCAGGGCCTGGGACAGATCATGTTCCTCGGCCAGCCCCTGGCCGGCCTGCTGATTCTGCTCGGCCTGCTGCTGGCCAGCCGCCGCGCGGCAGCCTGGGCCCTGTTCGGCTCCGCCTGCGGCCTGCTCTTTGCCCTGCTGCAGCAAGAGCATGCCCAGGCCCTGCAGGGCCTGGGCGGCTACAACTGCGCCCTGGTCGCCCTGGCCCTGGGCCAGCAGGCCCGGCACCCCTGGCGGCCGCTGCTGGGGATGCTGCTGGCACTGCTGATCAGCCCGGGGCTGGTCGCCCTGGGTCTTGCGCCCCTGACCGCACCCTTTGTCCTGGCCTGCTGGCTGGTGCACACCGTCGACCGGGTGCTGGGCCGCAACGTGCGGGGCGACGCGCCTTGCGCTCCCCCGGCAAATCCCCCTAGGCTTCGCTGACTTTCGATTCAGGCGATTTCCATGGGCAACAGCGACAACTGGCGGCAGCGCCTCTACGTAATGATCTTCCAGACCGATACGGTGGCGGGGAGGCGCTTTGACAGCACCCTGCTGCTGATCATCCTCGCCAGCCTGGTGATCGTGATCCTCGACAGCATCGACGAGGTGCATCGCAACTACGCCAACGTCCTGGCCTACATCGAATGGGGTTTTACCCTGATCTTCGCCTTCGAGTACGGGCTGCGCCTGTACTGCTCTCCCCGGCCGCTGCGCTATGCGTTCAGCTTCTATGGCCTGGTGGACCTGCTGGCGATCGTTCCGGGGATCCTCGCCCTGTATTACAGCGACGCCCAATACCTGCTGATCATCCGCATCATCCGCATGCTGCGGATCTTTCGCGTGCTCAAGCTGGCGCCCTACCTCAAGCAGGCCCACTACCTGCTGGACGCCCTGCGCGGCAGCAAGCAGAAGATCCTGGTGTTCCTGCTCAGCGTCTGCACCCTGGTCACGGTGTTCGGCACCCTGATGTACGTGGTCGAAGGCCCGGAGCACGGTTTCACCAGCATTCCCAAGGGCATCTACTGGGCCATCGTCACCCTGACCACGGTGGGCTACGGCGACATCGTGCCCAAGACCGTGATCGGCCAGGTAATCTCGTCCATGGTGATGATCACCGGTTACTCGATCATCGCCGTGCCCACCGGGATCTTCACCGCGGAACTGGCCAGCGCCATGCGCGGCGAGCAGCTCAAGCACGACTGCCCGGTGTGCCGCAAGAATACCCACGAACCCGCCGCGGCCTTCTGTTCCCGCTGCGGCAATGCGCTATTCAGGAAACTGGAATAAGCAAAGTACTTTTTAATCTTTAAAGAGATATAGCGCCCCGGCTATAGTCGGCGGCAAATTGCCTTCACTCTCGAACAAAAGGAATGTGCAGTGAAAAAACTCTTCAGCGCCTCGCTACTGGCCGCCGGCCTGGCCCTGGGCAGCGTCGCCCAGGCCGCACCGACCCTGCTCAACGTTTCCTACGACGTGATGCGCGACTTCTACAAGGACTACAACGCCGCCTTCCAGAAACACTGGAAAGCCGAGCACAACGAGAACATCACCCTGCAGATGTCCTTCGGCGGCTCCAGCAAACAGGCGCGCTCGGTCATCGACGGCCTGCCGGCGGATGTCATCACCATGAACATGGCCACCGACATCAACGCCCTGGCGGACAACGGCAAGCTGGTGCCGGACAACTGGGTGACCCGCCTGCCGAACAACAGCGCGCCGTTCACCTCGGCCACCGTGTTCATCGTCCGCAAGGGCAACCCCAAGGCCCTGAAGGACTGGCCGGACCTGCTCAAGGACGGTGTGCAGGTGATAGTGCCCAACCCCAAGACCTCGGGTAACGGCCGCTACACCTACCTCTCGGCCTGGGGCTATGTGCTCAAGAACGGCGGCGATGAGAACAAGGCCAAGGACTTCGTCGGCAAGCTGTTCAAGCAGGCGCCGGTGCTCGACACCGGTGGCCGCGCCGCCACCACCACCTTCATGACCAACCAGATCGGCGACGTGCTGGTGACCTTCGAGAACGAGGCGGAGATGATCGCCCGCGAATTCGGTCGCGACCAGTTCGAGGTGATCTACCCGAGCGTGTCCGCCGAAGCCGAGCCGCCGGTATCGGTGGTGGACAAGGTGGTAGAGAAGAAAGGTACCCGCGCCGCCGCCGAGGAGTACCTCAAGTACCTGTGGTCGCCGGAAGGCCAGGAAATCGCCGCCAACAACTACCTGCGCCCACGGGACCCGAAAGTGCTGGCCAAGTACACCGATCGCTTCCCGAAAGTCGACTTCCTCTCGGTGGAGAAGACCTTCGGCGACTGGCGCAGCGTGCAGAAGACCCACTTCAACGACGGCGGGATCTTCGACCAGATCTACACCAACGCCAAGTGACCCCTAACGGGTGAATGAAAAAAGCGACCTCCGGGGTCGCTTTTTTTATGCCCCAGGCATGGCGCTCAGAGGGCTCGCGCCGGAGTGAACAGCGCCGCTTCGGCGGCCTGATGGCGCTCCTCCAGCACCGCCTCCGCCTCGACTTCGATCAGCCACTCTGGCAGCGACAGCCCGCTGACGATGATCCACGAAGACGCCGGCGGCTGGCTGGCAAAGCGTTCGAGCAAGACGGCGCTGATGTGCTCCTGCTGGTTGCGGGCCGCTTCGGCGATGTAGATCCGCAGCATCACCACATCCGCCAGCCGGCCACCCGCCTCGGCCAGGACCCGGGCGATATTGTCGAAGGCCTGCTCGGTCTGCTCCCGCAGGCCCGGGCCCACGGTGCGCTCCTGCTCATCCACACCCACCTGGCCGGAAAGCAGCAGGCGCCGCCCACCGCGCACCTCCACCGCCTGGCTGAAACCGTATTGCAGGGAATTGAACACACTGGCTGGGTTGAACGTCGACTTTTCCATAAGGCACTCCCGGCGCATTGAACGACCGGAAACCGTAAACCAAGCCTTTGCCGACTTCCACTGCAACCCGCGCGCAGCAACATTTGGCAATGCAAGCCCCCACCCGCCTGGTGGCAAACCCGTGCAGCAGCGGCCTACATCGGCGGCGCGACCCCATCCTTGCCGGCGGAGATCGACTGCGCGGTGAGTTTGCCGTCATCGCTCTGGGTAACGAACATCACCACCTTGACCCCGACCTTGAGCAGGCTGCGGTCGCCGGGAGTCAGGTTGACGATGGGCACATCGTCCGGCACCAGGATCTTCTGCTGGCCGCCCTTGTAGTTGACGGTCAGGGTGCGGCCGTTGCTCACCACCAGGTCGCCGACGCTGCCGTTGGTCATGCTGCTGCCCTTGGCCAGGTCGAAAGGCCGGTGGCCATCACCCGTACCGGCCAACTGCGGTGGAAACACATGCACTTCCAGCGCCTTGAGGGTGCCGTCGGCCATGGGCATGGCCGCCGAGCCGATATAGCTGCCGGGCTTGATGTCCTCGATATTGGCCAGGGTCACGGCACGCACCTGGGTCTGGGGCGTCAGCTCGACGCTGACATTCTCCCCACTGTTGACGTGCACCCGCACCACGTCGCCGCCGACCCCGGTGATTTCCCCGCGTACGCCAATGCGCATGCCCGGCGCATCCTGGGCCAGGGCCGTGGTGCTGCCCAGCAGGAACGCCAGGGCCAGGCATTGAAGGTTGCACAACAAACCAGGCAAAGACCGATTCATGGAACGGATTCCTCAAGGCAATGGGTGCACAGAGCCCGTCAGTCGACTGCAAGGCCCCGGGGGAGCATGAGCATGCTATCGAACAGGATGTAAGTAAATGTATCATCGCCCCTCGACAGCGACACGCCCCGGTACTCAACGGGCCTTCATCATTCGATCGCTGACCTTTGCCACCCGGCCCGCTCCATCGCTTTGCCACGGGGTCTTGCCGACCTCGCTCCTTGCGCTTGCCCCAGAGATCGCCAATGAATTCCACGACCCAGGCTCTGCCCACCGCCAGCGCGACAATGACCCGAGGCATGGTGCTGCTGTTCGCCTTCTGCTGCGGGGCCATAGTCGCCAACATCTACTACGCACAACCGATCATCGAGCTGATTGCCCCGGATCTCGGCCTGTCCAGCGCCCTGGCCAGCCTGATCGTGTCGCTGACCCAGATCGGCTACGCCCTGGGCCTGTTCTTCCTGGTGCCCCTGGGCGATTTGCTGGAAAACCGCCGGCTGATGATCTGCACCACCCTGGTGGCGATTGCCAGCCTGCTGGGCGCGGCCTTTATCCAGCAGCCCAATGCCTTTCTCCTGGTGTCGCTGTTGATCGGCTTCAGTTCGGTGTCGGTGCAGATCCTGATTCCCCTGGCCGCGCACCTGGCCCCCGAGGAAACCCGGGGCCGGGTGGTGGGTGGGATCATGGGCGGCCTGCTGCTGGGGATTCTCCTGGCCCGGCCGGTGTCCAGCGTGGTGGCCGACCACTTCGGCTGGCGGGCGATGTTCATCGCCGCGGCGCTGCTGATGGCGGCCATCAGCCTGGTGCTGATGCTCACCATTCCCAAGCGCCAGCCGGCCCACAGCGCCACCTATGGCCAACTGCTGCATTCCCTGGGCAACTTGCTGCGCCAGCAACCGGTACTGCGCCAGCGCGCCTTCTACCAGGGTTGCCTGTTCGCCACCTTCAGCCTGTTCTGGACCGCCGCACCGCTGGAGCTGGCGCGCCAGCATGGCCTGAGCCAAAGCCAGATCGCGATCTTTGCCCTGGTGGGCGCCATCGGCGCCATCGCCGCGCCCATCAGCGGGCGCCTGGCAGATGCCGGCCATACCCGCATCGCCTCACTGCTGGCCATGCTGCTGGCGGCCCTGAGCTTCATCCCCAGCCTGGTGCATCCGGCCTACAGCGTGATCGGCATGGCCGTGACCGGGGTGGTCCTGGATTTCTGCGTGCAGATGAACATGGTGCTCGGCCAGCGCGCCGTGTACGCCCTCGACGCCCACAGCCGCAGCCGCCTGAATGCGCTGTACATGACCAGCATCTTCATCGGCGGGGCCTTTGGCTCCTCGATTGCCAGTGCGGTGTACGAGCATGGCGGCTGGCTGGGCATCGTGCTGGTGGGCAGCGCCTTCCCGCTGCTGGCCTTGATGCGTTTCCTGCTGGTGCGGGACAACCGCCGCCCGGCCCGGGCCTGAGGAAAAGGCGCGGCGCCCTTGCCCCTGCCCGGAGTTGCCCGGGCAGGCAAGCTGCACCGGGGCGGGGCCTCAGATGCGTTCGCGCACCAGGACTTCGATATTGGCCGCCGCCCCCCAGAGCCGCAGGCGCCCGATCAGGCCGGCATCGGTTTCCCCCACCAGGTACAGAGTGTCGATGGTCTGGGTCGCGGCCCATTCGACGAACTCGCTGCTGTCGAAGTCGGCCAGGCTGGCCAGCTGGAATTCACTTTCATAGAAGCCCGGGGTGACCGGGACCGGGGTGTCCTGGGGGCCGGGCGCGCCGATGAAGTCGCAGCCCAGGTGCACCACACCCCAACGGGCTACCCGCCAATTGCCCAGGGCTTCATCCAGCCGAGCCCGGGCGCCACGGGCAAAACCCAGGCCATCGATGACCACGCGGCGGTTGATGATCAGCCACAGCTTGCGCCGCCGTGGTGCCTTGAGCAGCACTTCGCCGGTGACCTTGGAGGCGCGCAATGCCAGGGCGATCACCAGCAGCAAGGGCACGAAGTAGCTGTAGAGCCTCTCGGTAGCGCTGACCGTTACCAACCCGTACAGGCGCCGCACCTCGGCCCGCTGCTGCTCCAGTTCCTTGAGGCTTTCACTCAAGCCCTGCAGCCATTGGCGGATGGGAGCCGCCGTGTATTCGCCGCGGATATCCTCCAGCGCCTGCTGTACCTTGACCTCTGCCAAGACCGAAAGGCGCCCGTCCGCGGTGCGCTCCAGCGCTGCAAAACGCTCGCACAGGCTGCTGACCTGGGCCGCATCCTGGGGCTCGTAGCGAGCGATGGCCGCCTTGCAGTGCTCCACGCCCAGCATGTCCTCGATCTCCGTGGCCACGCGCCGCTGCAGCCCGGCCTGGGCCTGCTGCGCCAATTGGTAGTCGGTCTGGAACCAGTCCACGCGCACCGCCTGGGTGGCGCTGATCAGGGCCAGGGACGCCAGCAGCAGCCAGGCGTAGTCCACGCGCTTCCAGCCGATCTCGCCCAAACGAAAGACCGAGATCAGGCTCCAGCAGAAGAAGTAGTACATGAAGACGAATGCCAGCAGCAGGCACACCGGCTCCAGCGACAGGTAGATCAGCTCCGGCACCTCGGCCGGGCCAAAGCCATACACCAGCAACAGCACACAGATCAGCGCAAGCCAGAACACCATCGGCGTGAAATAGGGTTTGTTCAGGTCATTCTTCATCGGGCGCTCAACGGCTGATACTCGGGAACACCCCGCTGTATCGGCCAGGCATCCCGAGGCTTAAATAATCCAGCCCGGGCGCAGGCTCTGGCCTGCGCCTCTGCGCTTATCGGACAGGGTTACTGGAACTGGCGACCAAGCCCGGCGGGCACACCATGGATATCGGTGTCTTCCCAGGGCCCGTCAGGGCTGATGGAGCGGCTCCAGCCATTGTTCCAGCGGTAGTAGGTGCGCTGGCGGTAGAAGGTGTTGCTCTGGTCATCCAGCACATAGACCCCCAACCGCGCATCCCAATGGCTGTGCCCGCCCGGTGGCGGCGCGAAGCTGGCGGAGGTGCGTGGCAGGGGCTTGGCGGCGGGGATCGGCGCGCTGGGCGTACCCGGCGCCGTGGACGGGGCCGGGCGTGTGCTCGGCCCAGCCGGCGGGATCGGCTCGGAGCTGGTGGGCACCGGCCGATGGACCGTACATGCGCTCAACCCCAGGACCAGTGATAACAGGGTGATACGAGCGATGGCGGTCATGGCGGCTTCTCTGATTATTGATCCGGACTGTCGATGGTCAGCTGCTGGGCAGCGGTGGTGCTGCTGGCCAGAGGCTGGCTGCGCCCGACCCACTCGCCGGCCGTCGGCTGGCCGGCGCGGGACACGCGCGCAACCAGTTGGACTTCAGGGAAGTTCGACAGTTTCAACTGCGGCATCATCGCGTCGGCATCCGCCAGCTCGACGGTGGCCGGCAAGTCGGCCACGGTCAGGCGCTTGGCCGCCAGCGGCGCGGGTGGCCCCTGGGTGGCGCGAGCAAAGATGAACACGCTGTCGCCCGGCTGGACCTTGGCCTTGAGCTCGGCCGCCAGGTCGACCCTGACCTTGAGCACCGCGCCCTTGGCCTGAGCCTTGGCCGCAGGTTCGCTGGCAACCTTGCCGCCACTGGCCACCAGCTTCTCGCTGGCGCGGTCGATACCGCCCTGCAACGCGGCGCGGGAGTTGTCGTCCGGCGGCAGTTGCGCCTGCAGGCGCTTCCAGTAGTCGATGGCTTCCTGGAAACGCCCGCCTTCGAAGGCGGCGATCCCCAGCAGCCCGAGGCTGGTGACTTCATTGGGGTCGGCTTTCAGGGCTTCGTCGGTCAGGCCCTGGACCTTGTCCGACCATTGCTTGTTGTCGGCAAAGTACTGCGCCTGGGCCCATTGCCCCAGCAGCTCGGGCTGACGCCCGGCCAGGGCCACGGTGCGTTCGAAGATCTTCGCCGCGTCCGCCGGCCGGTCCTGGGCCATGTAGGTTCGGCCGAGGAAGTACAGGCCTTCGGCGGAATCCGGCTGGGCCGCTACCGCACGCTCCAGGCGCCGGGTCATTTCCTCCATGGACTGTGGCGCCTGGGCGAACTCCCGGGTCAGCTCGACCTTGTCGCTGGCACCAAAATGCAGGTACAGGCCCAGGCCCAGTACCGGCACCAGCAGCGCGGCCAGCAACGGCAGCGGCTTGCCCAGGCGCGAAGTGCGCACGTTAGCGCTGCCTTCGGTATCGGCCAGCAGTTCGCGCGCGGCTTCGGCACGGCCACTGTCCATCTGTTCGGCACTGAGCACGCCTTCCTGCTGCTGGCTGTGCAGTTCGGCCACGCGCTCTTCATAAAGCGCCACGTTCAGCGCGGTACGATCCTCTTCACGCTGAGCGCGACGCTCACGCAATACCGGGATCAACAGGAAACTCAGGGCAATCAGGAGCAGCAGGCCTGCCGCAAGCCAGAAATCAATCATGGGTGGTTTTTATCCAGCAGTTGGTCGAGGCGCTGACGCTCTTCGACGGAAAGCGTGTTCGGGCTGTCGCTGCGCTGCACGCGCCGACGCCGGACAATCACGACAATGATCACCAGCCCGCCCAGCAGCAACCCGGCGGGGCCGAACCAGAGCAAGGCAGTCTTGCCGGTCAGGGCCGGCCGGTAGCGCACGAAGTCACCGTAGCGATCGACCATGAAGTCGATGATCTGCTGGTTGTCCTTGCCCTCGCCGAGCATGCGGAAAATCTCTTTGCGCAGGTCGGCAGCAATCGGCGCGTTGGAATCGGCGATGTCCTGGTTCTGGCACTTGGGGCAGCGCAGTTCCTTGGTCAGCTCGTGGAACCGTTCGCGATCGGTGTCGTTGGCGAACTGGTAGGTGTCGATGGCGGCATGGGCCATGCCGGCGATGCCCAGGCCCAGGATGGCGGCGGCTAACCAGCGCTTCATGGCTTGGCCTCGTCGACCAGGGCCTGGTACTTGGCGGCCAGTTGCTCGCGCCACACCACTTCGTCGATCACCCCGACGTACTTGTCGCGGATGATGCCCTTGGCGTCGATGAAAAAGGTTTCCGGAGCGCCGTAGACGCCCAGGTTCAGGCCCAGGGAGCCCTCCTCGTCACGCACGTCCAGCAGGTAGGGATTGTGGAATTCGGCCAGCCACTTCAGGGCATCGGCGTTGACGTCCTTGTAGTTGATGCCGTAGATCACCACGCCCTTCTCGGCCAGCTTGTTCAGTACCGGGTGCTCGACCCGGCAGGAAATGCACCAGGTGCCCCAGACGTTGACCAGCGCCGGCTTGCCCAGCAGGTCGGCGCGGGTCAGGGTCTTGTCGCCCTGCACCGACGGCAGGGAGAACTCCGGGAACGGCTTGCCGATCATCGCCGACGGCAGTTCGGCCGGGTCCAGGTACAACCCGCGATAGAGGAACACCGCCACCACCAGGAACACCGCCAGGGGCAGCATCATCATCCAGCGTCTCATGCCGTAGCTCCTGTCATGCCCAGCGCTTCGCGCACGCGGCTTTTAACCTTGACCCGGTAGCGCCGGTCCAGGGCCGCCAGCAAGCCACCGAAACCGGTGAGCAGGCCGCCGAACCAGATCCAGCGCACGAACGGCTTGACGTGTACCCGCACCGCCCAGGCGCCATCGCCCAGGGGCTCGCCAAGGGCCACATACAGGTCGCGGGTGAAGCCGGCATCGATCCCGGCCTCGGTCATCATCGAACTCTGCACGGTATACAGGCGCTTCTCCGGATGCAGCACCGCCACTTCCTTGCCGTTGCGCACCACGCGGACGGTGCCCTTGTCGGAAGTGAAGTTCGGCCCTTCGAAGTGCTTGGCGCCCTCGAAGATGAAGTGATAGCCGGCCAGTTCCATGGATTCGCCCGGCGCCAGGCGCAGATCGCGCTCGGCGCTGTTCTGGCTCGACAGCACCACGCCCAGGGCGCAGACCGCGATGCCCAGGTGCGCCAGCTGCATGCCCCAGTAGCTGCGGGTCAGGCTCGGCAGGCCCTTGATCAGGCCCTTGTGCCGGGTCTTGTCGACGATGTCGCGAGCCCCGGCCAGCAGCACCCAGGCCGCCAGCAGGAAGGTCGCCAGCACGGCCCAGTTGAAGTCGCCATAGGCGATGCCCGCAACCACGGCCAGGGCCACGCTGCCCAGCAGTACCGGGCCGAGCATGCCCACCAGCCATTTCACCGGGGTGTCTTTCCAGCGCACCAGCACGCCCACCGCCATCACCACCATCAGCAGGGCCATCAGCGGAATGAACAGCGCGTTGAAGTACGGCGGGCCCACCGACAGCTTGGCGCCGGTCAGGGCGTCCAGCACCAGCGGGTACAGGGTGCCGAGGAGAATCATCGAGGCCGCCACCACCAGCACCAGGTTGTTGCCCAGCAGCAGGGTTTCCCGCGACCAGAGGTTGAAGCCCACCTGGCTCTTGACCACCGGCGCGCGCAGGGCGAACAGGGTCAGCGAACCACCCACCACGAACAGCAGGAAAATCAGGATGAACACGCCGCGCTCAGGGTCGGAGGCGAAGGCATGCACCGAAGTCAGGACGCCGGAACGCACCAGGAAAGTCCCCAGCAGGCTCAGGGAAAAGGCGGCAATCGCCAGCAGCACGGTCCAGCTCTTGAACACCCCGCGCTTTTCGGTGACCGCCAGGGAGTGGATCAGCGCCGTGCCCACCAGCCAGGGCATGAACGAGGCGTTTTCCACCGGGTCCCAGAACCACCAGCCACCCCAGCCCAGTTCGTAGTAGGCCCACCAGGAGCCCAGGGTGATGCCGATGCCGAGGAAGGCCCAGGCCACGATGGTCCAGGGCCGCGACCAGCGAGCCCAGGCGGCGTCCAGGCGACCGCCGAGCAAGGCGGCGATGGCGAAGGCGAAGGCCACCGAAAAACCCACATAGCCCATATAGAGCATCGGCGGGTGAACGATCAGGCCAATGTCCTGCAACAGCGGGTTGAGGTCGCGACCATCGGCCGGCACCTGGGGCAGGATCCGCGAAAACGGGTTGGAGGTCATGATCAGGAACAGCAGGAAGCCGGTGCTGATCATGCCCATCACCGCCAGCACCCGGGCCAGCATCACCTGGGGCAACTGGCGCGAGAACACCGACACGGCGAAGGTCCAGCCACCGAGGATCAGTGCCCAGAGCAGCAGCGAGCCTTCGTGAGCCCCCCACACGGCGCTGAACTTGTAGTACCAGGGCAAGGCGCTGTTGGAGTTGCTGGCGACATAGGCCACCGAGAAATCGTCGCTCATGAAAGCGTAGGTCAGGCAGCCGAAGGCGAACGCCAGGAAGGCGAACTGGCCCCAGGCAGCCGGCTGGGCCAGGCTCATCCACAGGCGATCACCGCGCCAGGCCCCCAGCAGCGGCACCACGGCCTGGACCAGGGCGAAGCACAGGGCGAGGATCATCGCCAGGTGACCGAGTTCGGGAACGAACAGTGCGGAACTCATGGCTTAACCCTCTTTCGCTGGTGTCGGTGCCGATTGGCCGCTGTCTTTCAGGGCCTTGGTGACTTCCGGCGGCATGTACTTCTCGTCGTGCTTGGCCAGCACTTCATCGGCCACCACCACGCCATCGGCGTTGAGCTTGCCCAGGGCAACGATGCCCTGCCCTTCGCGGAACAGGTCCGGAAGGATGCCGCGGTAGGTGATGGTCACCGACTTGTTGAAGTCGGTGACCACGAATTTCACGTCCAGGGAGTCGGCGGAACGCTGCAGGGAACCGGCCTGGACCATGCCGCCGGCGCGGATCCGCGTGTCCAGCGGGGCTTCGCCATTGGCGATCTGGGTCGGGGTGTAGAACAGGTTGATGTTTTCCTTCAGCGCGCTGAGGGCCAGGCCAACGGCAATGCCGACACCGACCAGAATCGCCAGGATGATCAAAAGACGCTTTTTACGCAGCGGATTCACTTACCGTTCTCCCGGCGCAGACGACGCGCCTCTTGTTGCAGATAGCGCTTGCGCGCCAGGATCGGCGCCACCAGCTCACGAGCCAGGACCACCAGGCAAATGCCATAGGCCGACCAGACGTAGAGGCCGTGATGGCCCATGGCGAGAAAATCGCTGAAGGATGCAAAGCTCATCGGGCGGCCTCCAGGCTGCGTTGGACTTCGGCCTTGACCCAGCTGGTCCGGGCTTCACGCTTGAGCACCTCAAGGCGCATGCGCAGCAACAGCAGCACACCAAAGAAACAGTAGAAACCCAACGAGGTCAGCAGCAGCGGCAGCCACATTTCCACCGGCATGGCAGGCTTTTCGGTCAGGGTGAAGGTCGCGCCCTGGTGGAGGGTGTTCCACCATTCCACCGAGTATTTGATGATCGGGATATTCACCACCCCGACAATCGCCAGCACCGCACAGGCCTTGGCGGCGCTGTCACGATTGCTGATGGCGGCATTGAGCGCAATCAGACCTGCGTACAGAAACAGCAGGATCAGCATCGACGTTAGTCGGGCATCCCAGACCCACCAGGAACCCCAGGTCGGCTTGCCCCAGATAGCCCCGGTCACCAGGGCCAGGAAAGTGATCGAGTGCCCGATGGGCGCCGCGCATTGCAGGGCGACATCGGCCAGTTTCATTTTCCACACCAGCCCGACCACACCGCACACGGCCAGCATGACGTAGCAGGACTGGGCCAGCATCGCCATCGGCACATGGATGTAGATGATGCGGAAACTGTTGCCTTGCTGGTAATCCGGTGGCGCAAAGGCCAGGCCCCAGACCACGCCGATGCCGATCAGCAACACGGCGGCAACACTCAGCCAGGGCAGCAGCTTGCCACTGATGCCGTAAAACCATTTAGGCGAGCCGAGCTTATGAAACCAAGTCCAGTTCATTCACTATTTCCATCACGGGTGCTTTTCGTGGTCGAAAAGCCTGGGTCTTTTCTCAGAAAGAAGTGATCAAAAAATGATCAGACCTCATTATTATTCGCCGACGCTGATCTTCAGGCCAGCCGCTATTGCAAAGGGTGTCAAGGTTACTGCCAGGGCGGTCAGGCTCCCAAGCCAGAGCAGGTAACCGGTTGCCGGCATGCCCTGCAATGCCGCCTGCAGGGCGCCACTGCCGAGAATCAGTACCGGGATGTACAACGGCAGGATCAGCAGCGCCAGCAGCAGGCCGCCACGCTTGAGCCCTACCGTCAATGCCGCGCCTACTGCGCCCAGCAGGCTGAGCACCGGGGTCCCCAGCAGCAGGGACATCAGCAGCACCGGCAGACAGGCGGCAGGCAGCCCCAGCATCACCGCCAGCAAGGGCGCGAGCAAGACCAGTGCCAACCCGGAAAACACCCAGTGTGCCAGTACCTTGGCCAGAACCAGAAGAGCCAGGGGGTGCGGCGAAAGGACCCACTGCTCCAGGGATCCATCCTCGAAATCACTGCGAAAAAGCCCGTCCAGCGAGAGCAGGACGGACAATAGGGCCGCTACCCAGACCA
This sequence comes from Pseudomonas sp. GW821-FHT07F01, assembly GCF_059418825.1. Taxonomy (NCBI): domain Bacteria; kingdom Pseudomonadati; phylum Pseudomonadota; class Gammaproteobacteria; order Pseudomonadales; family Pseudomonadaceae; genus Pseudomonas; species Pseudomonas sp. GW821-FHT07F01. The sequence goes on along the minus strand of NZ_JBWKQO010000004.1, from coordinate 715,431 downwards.
GCCCCGGAGACAAGGTTTGCAACAATTGTGTCTCAGGTCCCACGGCCAGGGGGAACAGTGCGACAACGATTGCGAAAAATACCAAGGGGTTGGCCAGTTCCGCCGGGCGCCGGCACAACAGGCGCGCTTCACGGGCCACCAACAGGGCAAACACACTCATGCGGCCCACCGTCCCAGGTCAATGTCACGGTAGCCGGAAGGCATGCGGGCCAGGCTGTGGTGGGTGGTCAGGACCACCATGCCGCCGCGCTCGCAATGGCCCGCCAGGTGTTCTTCGAGCTGGGCCACGCCTTGCTTGTCGAGGGCGGTGAAGGGTTCGTCGAGTATCCACAACGGCGGGCTGTCCAGGTACAGGCGCGCCAAGGCCACGCGGCGCTGCTGGCCGGCGGAAAGGGTATGGCACGGCACATCCTCGAAACCGCGCAGGCCGACCGCCGCCAGGGCCTGCCAGATCGCCTCGCGCCGGGCAGGCTGGTGCAGGGCACAGAGCCAGCTGAGGTTCTCCTCGGGGCTCAACAGCTCCTTGATGCCGGCGGCATGGCCGATCCACAACAGGTTGCGGGCCAGTTCCGCGCGCTGGGCGTGCAATGGCTGGCCATTGAGCAGCACCTGGCCGCTGGTGGGCTGCATCAACCCGGCCAGCAGGCGCAGCAGGCTGGTCTTGCCGCTGCCGTTGGGGCCGCTGATCTGCACCATGTCGCCGCCCGTCAGACGCAACTCGAGGTGTTCAAATAGCATCCGCCAATCGCGCTCACAGGCGAGTGCTACGGCTTCGAGAAGAGGGCTGGTCAAGGGATAGCGGGCCTTTACAGGTTCAAGTCGGCAACGGAGCGGCCGTTAAAGAGATGCAGGATAAATGCATTGGCGGCCTGTTCTAGAGAGCTGCGTCAAACAATTGCAATGTTTTCACCACTCCCCCAAAGACGGGCGGCATTATACATGCGAAGCCCTACGCTTATGAGGGCTAATTTCCACAGGTTGTGTCCGAATGACAGGCGAAATGAACATCCTGCCTGCGCCCCAGGTGCCCGCGCCCGGCGCCTCGCGCCCCCAGGCGATCAGCGGGGAACTGCTGAAGCTGGTGCCGCCCCTGGAAGGCCTGATTGCCGCCGGCCAGAGCGCCAAGGCCGAAGTGCTGTCGCTCAAGCAGACCGACCAGACGTTCCAGTTGCTGCTCAAAGTGACCCTGGACAACGGCCGGCAAACCACTTTGCAGGCCACCAGCAATCAACCCCTGCCCCAGGGCACCAGCCTGGCGGTCACCCAACCCTCGGCGGGCAACCTGGCGATCACCGTGCAACAGGCCATCGCCTCCAGTGTCGCCGCCCTGACCCGCCTGGACACCAGCCAACTGCCTCCCGGCACCCTGATCCAGGCCAAGGTGCTGACCACCCAGATGCTGCCCCAGGGCACCAGCCAGCCGGCGATCTATCGCTCCCTGGTGAGCCTGCTCAACACCGCACAGAGCGGCGCCACCCTGAGCATCGAAAGCCCGCAGCCGCTGCGCATCGGCAGCCTGCTCAGCGCCCTGGTCTCGGATGCCCAGACCCTGAATTTCGTCCCCCTGAGCAGCCGTCAGGAGCAATTGGCCATCGCCGCCCAACTGGCCAGCCAGCAAAGCCGCCAGGGTTCCCTCAGTAGCTTGATCAACGCCCTGCAGAACCTGCCCGCCGACAGTGACCCCTCGACCACCTCCACTGACCTGCGCGCCGCCGTCGAGCGTCTGCTGGCCGGCCTGCCCGACGTGCAGCAACTGAGCAACCCGCGCGGCGTGGCCCAGGCCTTGCTGGGCAGCGGCCTGTTCCTGGAAGCCCGGCTGCTGGCCGGGGCCAACCCGGGGCAGGTGCCGGACATGAAGGCCGACCTGTTGCGCCTGATCGCCCAGCTGACCCCGGGCCTGCCCTCCTCCACCAGCTTCAACGCCATCCTGGCCGCCAACACCCTGGCCCAGTCGCTGCCCAGCTTCGTGCGCAGCGCCCTGGGTACCCTCGGCCAGGTCAGCGCCAAGGCTTCGCCCACCGGCTTTCCATTGCCGGAACGGTTGCTGCAGAGCCTGGAAGGCGAAGGTGACCTGGAACAACTGCTGCGCCTGGCCGCCGCGGCCGTATCGCGTTTGCAGAGCCATCAACTGTCGAGCCTGGAGCAAAGCGGCCTGACCGACGATGGCAGGCTGTTGAGTACCTGGCAGTTGGAAATCCCCATGCGCAACCTGCAGGACATCGTGCCCTTGCAGGTCAAGCTGCAGCGCGAAGAGGCGCCGGAACCGGAGCCGGAACACAAACGCGAGGAACGTGAGCCCAAGCAGGCCCTGTGGCGGGTCGACCTGGCCTTCGACCTGGAGCCTCTGGGCCCGCTGCAAGTCCAGGCACAGCTGATCCAGGGCCGGCTGTCCAGCCAGCTCTGGGCCGAGCGCCCCTATACGGCGAGCCTGATTGAAAGCCACCTGGGCAACCTGCGCGAACGCCTGCTGGCCTCGGGACTGAATGTCGGCGACCTGGATTGCCACCTCGGCACTCCGCCCCAGGGCCCGCAAACCCGATTGGAACAACGCTGGGTGGACGAAACCGCATGAAGCACTCTCCGCCACCACGCCAGGCCATCGCCCTCAAATACGATGGCCAGCAAGCTCCGACCCTCACCGCCAAGGGCGATGACGAACTGGCCGAAGCCATCCTGAAGATTGCCCGAGACTATGAAGTCCCGATCTACGAGAACCCCGAGCTGGTGAAGCTGCTGGCGCGACTGGAACTGGGCGAGAGCATTCCGCCGGAGCTGTACCGGACCATCGCCGAGATCATCGCCTTCGCCTGGAACCTCAAGGGCAAGTTCCCGGCGGGGCATGATCCGCAACGGGCGGAACTGGAGAAGGACATCACCGAACGCGGCGACGATTACTGATACAGCCCGGCCGCATGAGGGCCCCAGGGGCCTTTTTGCAGCGGGCGTTCGCGGTTACATCAGCCTTTGTGCAGCTTGCTGACCAGCTCCGCTTCAGCCTGGGTGAGGCCGCAGGACTGGGTCAGCTCGTCGACGCTGGCGCCCATGCCCACCAGGCGCGCGGCCTGGGCGAACGACAGGCTGGAAGGGTCACGCTGCTCCAGCTGGGCCAGCTTGTCCGGCAAAGGCGCTACCACAGCGCGCAACTCGTGCAGGTCCTCGCCCATGCGCACCGTACCGCTCTGGTAATGGTCGACGCGCTTGGCCAGCTCCTTGATCCGCTGGTCGCGCACGGCGTCACCCTCAGCCTGCTGGGCAGCAATCTGCCGCTGGTTGCGGGTGTAGGACAGGAACAGAGCCAGAGTGGCCACCCAGAGGATCGCCAGGACAATTACCGCTACCTCGAGGATCAATCAGATACTCTCCAGTTCCGACCATTCCTCTTCGCTCATCATCTTGTCCAGCTCAACCAGAATCAGCAGTTCGCCGTTCTTGTTGCACACGCCCTGGATGAACTTGGCCGACTCTTCGTTGCCGACGTTCGGCGCGGTCTCGACTTCCGACTGGCGCAGGTAAACCACTTCGGCGACGCTGTCCACCATGATCCCGACCACTTGCTTGTCGGCTTCGATGATGACGATCCGGGTGTTGTCGTTGACTTCGGTCGGCACCAGGCCGAAGCGCTGGCGGGTATCGATCACGGTCACCACGTTGCCGCGCAGGTTGATGATCCCCAGCACGTAGCTGGGTGCGCCCGGCACCGGAGCGATCTCGGTGTAGCGCAGCACTTCCTGGACCCGCATCACGTTGATGCCGTAGGACTCGTTATCCAGCTTGAAGGTGACCCATTGCAGGATCGGATCTTCGGAACCCTGTGCAGACGACGACTTATTCATACCCTGACCCCTCAAATAACCGTTGAAAACGGCGTGTGTTCTGTGTGGCCACGCCCGACGGACGCGGCCTGTTGTTGGTTTACTTCGGCTTGTGGGCCGCTTGACTGATCGCCATCTGCTTGGCGCCACCGGTGGCGATCAATTCCGCCAGTTCGGCAACATCGAGCAAGGCGCACATATGTTCAATCACCGTGCCGGCCAGCCACGGGCGTTGGCCACGGTGACTGCGCCACTTGATTTCATTGGGGTCCAGGCGCAGCGAGCGGCTGACCTGGTGCACCGCCAGCCCCCACTCATAGCCCTGGACCGAGATCACGTACTGCAGGCCCTGGCGGAAATCGTCGCGGTAGCGATCCGGCATGACCCAGCGTGCGGTATCCAGCACCTTCAGGTTGCCAGCCTGGCTCGGCAGGATACCGAGGAACCATTCCGGCTGGCCGAACAGCGGCGTCAGCTCCTGCCCGGCCAGGGAATAGATCGAGCCCAGGCATACCAGGGGCACCGCCAGGGTCAGGCCCGCGACATCGAACAACAGGCACTCGAACGGCTCTGCCGCCCAGGCGGGACGATCGCTGCCGGTGACCGGAGGCGGCGTATTGCTCGGCGGCAAGTGCACTTCCACCACGGGCGGCACCAGGGCCTGGAGCATCGGCACCACGGGCGAGAGAGTGCTTGGCATGGGCTCCGGCGCTTCCAGCACCGGGGTGGCAACGGGCTCTGGCGCAGCAACCGCAGGCGCCGAGTGCTGCTGGAGCTCGGCGTCACGGGCCTGCTCTTCCAGTACCGCGGCCTGGAATTCATCCAGCACTTCACTGGAGGCTTCGACCACTACCGGGGCGGGCACCGGGATCGGCGGCTCTGGCAGCAACTCCTCGTCGGTGGCGTCCTGCAGCAAAGCGTCCAGGTACGACTGCAGCGCCAACTGCGGCCGGCTCTTTACATCCAGAGGACGGTTCATGAGGATGCCCACGCTAAAACCCCGATACAGTGACCTGTAGGGGTTATCGGCCGGGCGGCGTGGCGACTTGAATAACGCTTCACGTCAAGCCACCTGCGCCACGAGCTGCTGGGCCAGCAAGTGCTTGAGCAAGGCCTTGTAGGCCAGTACGCCGCGGCTCTTGCCATCGAATTGCGAAGGGGTGACCCCGGCCCGGCTGGCGTCGCGCAGGCGGGTATCCACCGGAATGTAGCCTTGCCAGATCTCCTCGGGAAACTTGTCCCGCAGTACCCGCAGGGTGCCCAGGGAGGCCTGGGTACGGCGGTCGAACAGGGTCGGCACGATAGTGAACGGCAAGGGTTGCTTGCGCGAGCGATTGACCATGGCCAGGGTATTGACCATGCGCTCCAGGCCCTTGACCGCCAGGTGCTCGGTCTGCACCGGGATCACCAACTGCTGGCTGGCCGCCAGGGCATTGACCATCAGCACCCCGAGCAACGGGGGGCTGTCGATCACCGCATAGTCGAAATCCTGCCACAGCTGCGCCAGGCTCTTGGCGATTACCAGGCCCAGGCCGCTCTGCCCCGGCGACTGGCGCTCCAGGGTGGCCAGCGCGGTGCTGGACGGCAACAGCGAAATACGCTCGTGGCTGGTACCCAGCAACAACTGGCCCGGCAGGTCCTGGGGCACATTGCCCTTGTGCAGGAACAGGTCGTAGCTGCTGTGCTCCAGGCTGTCCGGGTCATAGCCGAAGTAGCTGGTCATGGAGCCGTGGGGGTCGAGATCGACCACGACCACACGCTTGCCCGCCTCGGCCAGCAAGCCGGCTAAAGCGATGGAACTGGTGGTTTTACCGACACCACCCTTTTGATTGGCAACTGCCCAGACTCTCATTCGGTTGGTTCCTCCCGCCCGGCCACAGCGGGGCGAGACATAGCGCTAAGTTATAAAGCAGGTGACGGAGAATTGACGGCGCTTCCCTGTACCGGCGTTTTGACCGGGGTTGGTGCAGTTTGTGTGCCAGCACGCTTGAGTGCCGCATCCGGTGTTGCATGGGCGGTGCCGGTACCGGTCAGGCTGCGGCGCACATCCAGGTTGCGCGACACCACCAGCACCACCCGGCGATTGCGCGCCCGGCCTTCGGCGGTGGCGTTGTTGGCCACTGGCTGGAACTCACCGTAGCCCACCGAGGCCATGCGCGCCGGGTTCACCCCCTGCATCGCCAGCATGCGCACGATGCTCGCCGAACGGGCCGAGGACAGTTCCCAGTTGGTCGGGTATTGCGCGGTCTGGATCGGCAGGTTGTCGGTGAAGCCCTCGACATGGATCGGATTGTCGAAGGGTTTGAGGATCTTCGCCACCTTGTCGATGATGGTGAACGCCTGGTCGCTGGGCATGGCATCGCCACTGCCGAACAGCAGGCTGGAGTTGAGTTCGATCTCCACCCACAGTTCATTGCCGCGCACGGTCATCTGGTTGGAGCTGATCAGGTCGCCGAAGGCTGCGCTGATGTCATCGGCGATGCTTTTCAGCGGGTCGCTGGCCCCGGCGATGCCGGCGTCGGTCTGGTCGCTGTCCTTGACCAGGGGTTTGGCCGGGGTCACGGTCTTGGGACGCTCGTCACCGATGGGAATCGGCTTGAGGCTACGATCGGAGTCGGTGAAGACCCCGATCAAGGCTTCGGAAATGACCTTGTACTTGCCCTCGTTGATCGAGGAAATCGAGTACATGACCACGAAAAACGCGAACAGCAAGGTAATGAAGTCGGCGTAGGAAACCAACCAGCGCTCATGGTTGACGTGTTCTTCTTGCTGGCGACGACGGGCCATAATCAGTCCATGAAGCCTTGCAGCTTCAGCTCGATGGAGCGGGGGTTTTCGCCTTCGGCGATCGACAGGATGCCTTCGAGGAGCATTTCCCGGTAACGCGACTGGCGCAAGGCAACGGATTTCAGCTTGGCGGCGATCGGCAGCAGCACCAGGTTGGCACTGGCCACCCCATAGATAGTGGCGACGAAGGCCACGGCGATGCCGCTACCCAGCTGGGATGGATCGGCCAGGTTGCCCATCACGTGGATCAGCCCCATTACCGCGCCGATGATGCCGATGGTCGGCGCATAGCCGCCCATGCTCTCGAACACCTTGGCGGCCTCGATATCACGACTTTCCTGGGTATAGAAATCCACTTCGAGAATGCTGCGGATGGCTTCGGGTTCGGCACCGTCCACCAGCAACTGCAAGCCCTTGCGCGCATAACTGTCAGGCTCGGCATCCGCCACGCCTTCCAGGCCCAGCAGGCCTTCCTTGCGCGCGGTGAGGCTCCAGTTGACCACCCGGTCGATGCCGCCCGGCAGATCGACCCGGGGCGGGAACAGGATCCAGGCAAGGATCTGCATGGCCCGTTTGAAGGCGCTCAGCGGCGACTGCAGCAGTGCCGCGCCGATGGTCCCGCCGAGCACGATCAGTGCCGCCGGACCGTTGGCCAGGGCCGACAGGTGCCCCCCCTCCAGGTAGTTGCCACCGATGATGGCGACAAACGCCATGATGATCCCGATAAGGCTGAGCACATCCATCAGAGACAGGCCTCGACCAGGTGCCGGCCGATGTCGTCCAGGCTGTACACCGCATCCGCCAGGTTGGCCTTGACGATGGCCATTGGCATGCCATAGATCACACAGCTGGCCTCGTCCTGGGCCCATACCGCACTGCCGCCCTGCTTGAGCAGACGCGCGCCTTCGCGACCGTCGGCGCCCATGCCGGTGAGCACCACCGCCAGAACTTTGTCGCTGTAGGACTTGGCCGCAGAGCCGAAGGTGATATCCACGCACGGCTTGTAGTTCAAGCGCTCATCGCCCGGGAGAATCTTCACCGCACCACGACCGTCGACCATCATCTGCTTGCCGCCAGGCGCCAGCAGCGCCAGGCCCGGACGCAGGATGTCGCCATCCTCGGCTTCCTTGACGCTGATGCGGCAGAGCTTGTCCAGACGCTCGGCAAAGGCCTTGGTGAAGGCCGCCGGCATATGCTGGATTAGCACGATAGGTGCCGGGAAGTTGGCCGGCAGCTGGGTCAGGACCCGCTGCAGCGCCACCGGGCCGCCTGTGGACGTACCAATGGCCACCAGCTTGTAGGCCTTGCGCTTGGGTGCCGGCGAATTCGCACTGGCCGCCGGCGCCGCTGCGCGGGCCGGAGCCGGTGCGGGAGCTGGCGAGCGCGAACTGGCGAAGCTCGAAGGAGCAGGTGCCGGAGCACTCGCCGGCTGCGGTGCCGGAGCACTGTAGCTGCTGAAGCGCCGATTGCTGCGCGAAATACTGTGGACCTTCTCGCACAGCAACTGCTTGACCTTCTCGGGATTGCGCGAGATGTCCTCGAAGTTCTTCGGCAGAAAGTCCACCGCCCCGGCATCCAGCGCATCGAGAGTCACTCGGGCGCCTTCGTGGGTCAGGGAGGAGAACATCAGGACCGGCGTCGGGCAGCGCTGCATGATGTGCCGCACTGCGGTGATGCCATCCATCATCGGCATCTCGTAGTCCATGGTGATCACGTCCGGCTTGAGCGCCAGGGCCTGATCGATCGCCTCTTTACCATTGGTCGCCGTGCCGACGACCTGGATATTCGAATCCGCTGAAAGAATTTCCGAGACGCGGCGGCGGAAAAAACCCGAATCGTCCACCACCAGGACTTTGACTGCCATAAACACTCCGTTAGGTGGGGCGAGGCCAACCGCCCCTCCCCGCCGAATCAAATACGCCGTGCGGCGTAACGCTTGAGCATGCTCGGAACATCGAGGATCAGAGCAATGCGGCCGTCACCGGTAATGGTGGCGCCGGACATGCCCGGGGTTCCCTGAAGCATTTTGCCCAAGGGCTTGATGACCACTTCTTCCTGGCCCACCAGTTGATCGACGACAAAGCCGATCCGCTGGGTACCCACCGAAAGGATCACTACGTGGCCCTCGCGCTGCTCTTCATGAGCGGCGGAACTGACCAGCCAGCGTTTGAGGTAGAACAGGGGCAACGCCTTGTCGCGCACGATCACCACTTCCTGGCCGTCCACCACGTTGGTGCGCGACAGGTCGAGGTGGAAGATCTCGTTGACGTTGACCAGCGGGAAAGCGAATGCCTGGTTGCCGAGCATGACCATCAGTGTCGGCATGATCGCCAGGGTCAACGGCACCTTGATGACGATCTTCGAGCCCTGGCCCTTGGTCGAATAGATGTTGATCGAACCATTGAGCTGGGAAATCTTGGTCTTCACCACGTCCATGCCCACACCGCGACCGGACACATCGGAAATCTCGGTCTTGGTGGAGAAGCCCGGGGCAAAGATCAGGTTGTAGCACTCGGTATCGCTCAGGCGGTCGGCGGCATCCTTGTCCATCACGCCGCGCTTGACGGCGATGGCGCGCAACACGTTCGGGTCCATGCCCTTGCCGTCATCGGAGATCGACAGCAGGATGTGGTCGCCTTCCTGTTCCGCCGCCAGTACCACCTTGCCGCCACGGGACTTGCCCGAGGCTTCGCGCTCTTCCGGCGATTCGATGCCGTGGTCCACCGCGTTGCGCACCAAGTGCACCAGCGGGTCGGCCAGGGCTTCTACCAGGTTCTTGTCGAGGTCGGTTTCTTCCCCCACCAGCTCCAGGTTGATCTCTTTCTTGAGCTGCCGGGCCAGGTCGCGAACCAGGCGCGGGAAGCGCCCGAAGACCTTCTTGATCGGCTGCATGCGGGTCTTCATCACCGCGGTCTGCAGGTCGGCAGTCACCACGTCGAGGTTCGACACGGCCTTGGACATGGCTTCGTCGCCGCTGTTGAGGCCCAGGCGCACCAGGCGGTTACGCACCAGCACCAGCTCGCCCACCATGTTCATGATTTCGTCCAGGCGCGCGGTATCGACACGCACCGTGGTTTCCGCTTCGCTGGCAGGCTTTTCCGCCGGCGGGGCCGCAGCGGCGGCGCGAGCCGGGGCCGGGGCCGGGGCCGCAGCAGGAGCAGCGGCAGCTTTCGGCGCCTCGGCCTTGGGCTCGGGCTTCTTCGCCGCCGGCTTGGCGACGGCAGCAGTGGCCGCCGCAGCCGGAGCCGCAGTGGCCGCGGCTGGCTTGGCCGCACCCGGGGTTTCGGAGAATTTGCCCTTGCCGTGCAACTCATCCAGCAGGGATTCGAATTCGTGATCGGTGATCAGGTCGCTGCCGGCTGCGGCTGCGCTTGGTGCGGCTGCGGCAGGAGCGGCAGGCGCCGCCGCCACGGCCGAATCCAGGGCCTCCACGGCGAAGTTGCCCTTGCCATGCAACTGGTCCAGCAATGCTTCGAATTCATCGTCGGTGATCTCATCACCTGCGCCAGCCGCACCACTGGTGGCACTGGCCGCGGCCGGTGCCACGGCATCCGGGGCGAACTGGCCCTTGCCGTGCAACTGATCGAGCAGGGATTCGAACTCGGCGTCGGTGATTTCATCGCTGGCCGGCTCGCCCTGGGCCGCAGGTGCGGCGGCAGGCGCTGCTTCGGCTTCGGCCTTGGCGGCATTCAGCGAGTCGAGCAACAGCTCGAATTCGTTATCGGTGATGTCCCCTGCCGGGCTTTCTTCAGCCACAGGCTCGGCAACCGGCTCAACCACCTCTTCCACAGCAGGTGCTGCAGGCTCGGCACCGGCAGGTTCGGCCAGGCGCGCCAGGGCCGCCAGCAACTCCGGTGTGGCAGCGGTGATTTCGGTGCGCTCACGGACCTGGCTGAACATGCCGTTCACCGCGTCCAGAGCTTCAAGCACCACGTCCATCAGTTCCGAGTCGACTCGCCGCTCACCCTTGCGCAGGATGTCGAAGACGTTCTCGGCGATGTGGCAGCACTCCACCAGCTCATTGAGCTGGAGGAAGCCGGCGCCCCCTTTAACAGTGTGAAAACCGCGAAAAATTGCATTGAGCAAATCCGCATCATCCGGCCGGCTTTCCAGCTCGACCAGTTGTTCGGACAGTTGCTCTAGAATCTCGCCGGCCTCAACCAGGAAATCCTGAAGGATCTCTTCATCGGCGCCGAAGCTCATTAATGGGTGCTCCTAGAATCCAAGGCTGGAAAGCAAATCGTCTACATCGTCCTGACCGGACATAACGTCTTCCCGTTTATCGGCATGAATCTGCGGACCTTCACCCTTGGCGAGATGTTTTTGCGGATCTTTTTCAGCGAGGATCGATTCACGGTCATGTTCGATACCGGCGAAACGATCGACCTGGCTGGCCATCAAGACGAGTTTGAGCAGATTGCTTTCGACTTCCGTGACCAACTGGGTCACACGCTTGATCACCTGACCGGTCAGGTCCTGGTAATCCTGCGCCAGCAGAATGTCGTTGAGGTGGCCCGAAACGGTGCGGGTTTCCTGCTCGCTGCGCGTCAGGAAACTGTCGACCCGGCGCGCCAGTTCGCGAAACTCTTCAGCGCCGACCTCGCGCCGCATGAAGCGCCCCCAGTCTGCGCTCAAGGCCTGGGCTTCAGTGCTCAGGCCGTTGACCAGCGGGGTGCTGCTCTCCACCAGGTCCATGGTGCGGTTGGCTGCGGCTTCCGTCAGCCGGACCACATAGGACAGGCGCTCAGTGGCATCCGTGATCTGTGAAACTTCCTCGGCTTGCGGCATGTGCGGGTCAATCTGGAAATTGACGATCGCGCTATGCAGCTCGCGGGTGAGCTTGCCCACTTCCTGGTACAGGCCGCGGTCACGGGTCTGATTGAGCTCATGGATCAATTGCACCGCTTCGCCGAACTTGCCCTTTTCAAGGCTCTCGACCAGTTCCAGCGCATGTTTTTTCAGGGTCGACTCAAAGTCGCCCAGTGAAGATTCGTTATGCTCCATAGCTCCCCCGTGGCGGAATGGCTACGCGTCTCAACCGATGCGTTCGAAGATTTTTTCGATCTTCTCTTTCAACGCCTGAGCCGTGAATGGTTTGACGACATAGCCGTTTACGCCGGCCTGGGCAGCTTCGATGATCTGCTCGCGCTTGGCTTCAGCAGTCACCATCAATACCGGCAGGTGCTTGAGTTTTTCATCGGCGCGCACGTGGCGCAGCAGGTCGATACCGGTCATGCCCGGCATGTTCCAGTCCGTTACCAGAAAGTCGATGCTCCCGCTGTTGAGTACCGGAATGGCGGTAGTGCCATCGTCGGCCTCGACCGTGTTGGTGAATCCCAGATCACGCAACAGGTTCTTAATGATCCGCCGCATCGTTGAAAAGTCATCAACGATGAGGATTTTCATGTTCTTGTCCAATTCGACCTCCAAGCAGTCTTAAACGCATCCAGCACCTGAACGCGCCATTCAATCAATCCGGCATAACACACAACGACTGCATGGAGCACATACTGCAAGACCGGTGCAGCGCTTGCTTCACCGGTCCTGAACGCAGTGTCCCCACACTGCCTGTCAGCGCGCTCGCCACTCCCCCAAACGCCCCCGCAAACGGGCTGCGCACTGGCTGTGTAACTGGCTGACCCGCGATTCGCTGACCCCCAGGACCTCACCGATTTCCTTGAGGTTCAGCTCTTCGTCGTAGTACAGCGCCAACACCAGTCGCTCGCGCTCCGGCAAATTGGCAATCGCATCCGCCAACGCGGCCTGGAAGCGTTCATCCTCCAGGTCCCGTGACGGCTCGAGATGAGCACTGGCGCCATCCTCATGCAGCCCTTCATGCTCGCCGTCCTGCAACAGGTCGTCGAAACTGAACAGGCGGCTGCCCAAGGTGTCGTTCAAAATCCCGTAATAATCGTCGAGACTCAATTGAAGTTCGGCCGCAACTTCATGATCTTTAGCGTCACGACCGGTTTTAGCTTCAATTGCGCGAATCGCATCACTGACCATGCGCGTATTACGGTGCACCGAACGCGGTGCCCAGTCGCCTTTACGAACCTCGTCGAGCATCGCCCCACGGATACGGATACCCGCGTAGGTTTCGAAACTCGCCCCCTTGCTCGCGTCGTATTTGGTCGACACTTCAAGCAAACCGATCATCCCGGCCTGAATCAGGTCTTCTACCTGAACACTGGCCGGCAACCGCGCCAGCAGGTGATAGGCAATACGCTTGACCAGAGGCGCGTAGCGCTCGATCAATTCGTACTGGCTGTCACGCGCCGACTTCTTGTAGAGGTTGTAGCCACTGGCAGTCATAGCACCGGTCCCGCTGTTTGATGCACTAGCCGCTCGACAAAAAACTCCAGATGCCCGCGTGGGTTCGCCGGCAACGGCCAGGTATCGACTTTTTGCGCGATGGCCTTGAACGCCAATGCACACTTCGAACGAGGAAAGGCTTCATAGACCGCACGCTGCTTTTGCACGGCCTTGCGTACGCTTTCGTCGTAGGGAACTGCGCCGACGTATTGTAAGGCCACGTCCAGGAAGCGATCCGTGACCTTGGTCAATTTTGCAAACAGGTTGCGACCTTCCTGAGGGCTCTGAGCCATGTTGGCCAGGACCCGGAAACGGTTCATGCCGTAGTCGCGGTTGAGCAGCTTGATCAGCGCGTAGGCGTCCGTGATCGAGGTCGGCTCGTCGCACACCACCAGCAGTACTTCCTGGGCCGCGCGGACAAAGCTGACTACCGAGTCACCAATACCCGCAGCGGTGTCGATCACCAGCACATCGAGATTGTCGCCGATATCGCTGAAGGCCTGGATCAGGCCAGCGTGCTGCGCGGGGCTCAGGTGCACCATGCTCTGGGTGCCCGAGGCGGCCGGTACGATGCGGATGCCTCCAGGGCCCTGGAGCAGCACATCGCGCAGTTCGCAACGACCCTCGATGACGTCGGCCAGGGTATGTTTGGGAGTCAGGCCCAGCAGGACATCGACATTGGCCAGTCCCAGGTCGGCATCCAGCAGCAAGACCCGCCGGCCGAGCTCAGCCAGAGCCAGGGACAAGTTCACTGACACATTAGTCTTGCCGACGCCACCTTTGCCGCCGGTCACCGCAATCACCTGTACGGGATGCATGCTGCCCATGTTCTTTCTTTACCTTGTCTTACTTAGACGGGGCCACATAACTGGCTGCGCGTTCACCATTGGAACAATGCATGGCAGACCATCGATGTAGATACACTGCAATCTATTCATGATTACCTCAGCCAACCCGTTTGGACGGGCTGTGGTAAAGGTCAGCGAACATGTCGGCCATGGCTTCCTCGCTGGGTTCTTCCTGCATCTGTACGCTTACCGCGCGACTCACCAGCTGATGCCGGCGAGGCAGGTGCAGATCGTCAGGAATCCGCGGACCATCAGTGAGATAGGCAACCGGCAGTTCATGACTGATAGCCAGGCTCAACACTTCGCCAAGACTGGCTGTTTCATCAAGTTTAGTCAGGATGCAACCGGCCAGGCCGCAGCGTTTGTAGCTGTGGTAGGCGGCGGTCAGCACCTGTTTCTGGCTGGTGGTAGCCAGTACCAGATAGTTCTTCGCACGAATGCCACGACCGGCCAGGCTCTCCAGTTGCATGCGCAACGCCGGATCGCTGGCCTGCAGGCCGGCGGTATCGATCAGCACCACGCGCTTGCGCAGCAGCGGATCCAGTGCCTGGGCCAGGGACTGGCCCGGGTCCACATGGGTCACCGACACATTCAGGATGCGCCCCAGGGTCTTGAGCTGCTCCTGGGCGCCGATGCGGTAGCTGTCCATGCTCACCAGGGCAATGTTCTGCGCCCCGTACTTGAGCACGTAGCGCGCCGCCAGCTTGGCCAGGGTGGTGGTCTTGCCCATGCCGGCCGGGCCGACCATGGCGATCACACCGCCCTCTTCCAGAGGCTCGACTTCCGGGGTCTGGATCATTCGCGCCAGGTGCGCCAGCAACATGCGCCAGGCCTGACGGGGTTCGTTGATTTCGGTAATCAGTGCCAGCAGGTCGCGGGCCAGCGGGCCCGACAGGCCGATGCGCTGCAGGCGACGCCAGAGATTGGCCTGCTCCGGACGACTGCCCTGCAATTGGCTCCAGGCCAGGGAGCCGAGCTGCACTTCCAGCAGTTCGCGCAGACCGTTGAGCTCGAAACGCATCGAGTCCAGCGCCCGCGTATCGGCAGGTGGCGCTGCAGGAGCCGGCGCCGGGCGCGGACGCTCGGTCAGGGTCGGCTCGATCAGGGGCTCGGCCGCGGTCAACGGCAGGCCGGCGAACAGCTGGCGATTGGTGATCGAGGCACTGTCGCCCTCGCCCCGCAGGCTCAGTTCGGCCTGGGCGGTGACAATCCGCGACTGGGTCTTGCGCAGCTCGTCCTCGAGTTCCATGTTCGGAACCCGTGGCGACAAGGCCGACAACTTGTAATCCAGCGCAGCCGTCAGCTCGACACCGCCGGCGATCCGCCGGTTGCCGATGATGGCGGCTTCAGCGCCCAACTCATCACGAACCAGTTTCATGGCCTGACGCATATCGGCGGCGAAAAAACGCTTAACTTGCATAACCCACTACCTCAGCCGTTGGGCCCTACTGTCGCAACGATGGTCACTTGCTTGTTGTCCGGAATTTCCTGGTACGCCAGCACATGCAAACCCGGGACGGCGAGACGGCCGAACCGCGAGAGCATGGCGCGGACCGGCCCCGCTACCAACAGAATCACCGGTTGACCTTGCATCTCTTGACGCTGCGCCGCATCGATCAGCGAACGCTGCAGCTTCTCTGCCATGCTTGGCTCCAGCAGAACGCCTTCTTCCTGGCCTTGTCCTGCCTTCTGCAGACTGCTGAGCAAAATTTGTTCCAACCTTGGCTCCAAGGTGATCACAGGCAGCTCAGACTCAGTGCCTACAATGCTTTGAACGATGGCACGAGACAATCCGACGCGTACCGCGGCAACCAAAGCGGCAGTATCTTGACTCTTGGCGGCATTGTTGGCGATGGCTTCGGCAATGCTGCGGATGTCGCGTACCGGCACCTGCTCGGCCAGCAGCGCTTGCAGGACCTTGAGCAACTGCGACAGCGACAGCACGCCCGGTACCAATTCCTCGGCCAGCTTCGGCGAACTCTTGGACAACACTTGCAGCAACTGCTGGACCTCTTCGTGGCCGATCAGTTCGCTGGAGTGCTTGTACAGAATCTGGTTCAAGTGGGTGGCGACCACGGTACTGGCGTCCACCACGGTGTAGCCCAGGGACTGCGCCTGCGGCCGCTGGCTGATTTCGATCCACACCGCTTCCAGACCAAAGGCCGGGTCCCGAGCGGAGATGCCGTTGAGCGTGCCATAGACCTGCCCCGGGTTGATCGCCAGCTCGCGATCCGGATAGATCTCCGCTTCGGCCAGGATCACCCCCATCAGGGTCAGGCGGTAGGCGCTCGGCGCCAGGTCCAGGTTGTCGCGGATATGCACCGTGGGCATGAGAAAGCCCAGGTCCTGGGAGAGCTTCTTGCGCACCCCCTTGATCCGCGCCAGCAATTGCCCGCCCTGGTTGCGATCCACCAGGGGAATCAGGCGGTAACCGACTTCCAGGCCGATCATGTCGATCGGCGTCACGTCGTCCCAACCCAACTCCTTGGTTTCCAGGGCACGGGCCGGGGAAGGCAGCAGGTCCTGTTGACGCTGGACCTCTTCCAGAGCCTTGACCTTGACCTGGTTCTGTTTTTTCCAGACCAGGTAAGCGGCGCCACCGGCCACGGCCGCCAGGCTGAGGAAGGAGACGTGCGGCATGCCCGGCACCAGCCCCATCACGGCCATCAGGCCGGCTGCCACCGCCAGCGCCTTGGGCGAAGCGAACATCTGGCGGTTGATCTGCTTGCCCATGTCTTCGGAACCCGAAGCCCGGGTCACCATGATCGCCGCCGCAGTGGACAGCAACAGTGATGGCAATTGCGCCACCAAACCGTCACCAATGGTCAGCAAGGCGTATACCCGGCCCGCATCGCCAAAGCTCATGTTGTGCTGGAAGATACCGACGGCCATGCCGCCGATCAGGTTGATGAACAGGATCAGCAAACCGGCGATGGCGTCACCGCGCACGAATTTGCTGGCACCGTCCATGGAACCGTAGAACTCGGCCTCCTGGGCCACTTCGAGACGGCGCAGCTTGGCCTGGTTCTGGTCGATCAGGCCGGCGTTCAAGTCAGCATCGATGGCCATCTGCTTGCCGGGCATGGCGTCCAGGGTGAAGCGCGCGCTCACCTCGGAAATACGGCCGGCACCCTTGGTCACCACCACGAAGTTGATGATCATGAGGATCGCAAAGACCACGATACCGACCACGTAGTTGCCGCCGATCACCACCTCACCGAAGGCCTGGATCACCTTACCGGCAGCGGCGTGGCCCTCCTGGCCATGGAGCATCACCACCCGGGTCGAGGCCACGTTGAGCGCCAGGCGCAGCAGCGTGGCCACCAGCAGAATGGTGGGGAACACGGCAAAGTCCAGCGGCCGCAGGGCGTACACGCACACCAGCAGAACCACGATCGACAAAGCGATGTTGAACGTGAAGAACACGTCCAGCAGGAACGCCGGGACCGGCAACATCATCATGGCCAGCATGACCAACAGCAGCACCGGCACACCCAGATTGCCTCGACCGAGGTCAGCCAGGTTGCTGCGAGCCGTGTTGATTAACTGAGAGCGATCCACCGATTTACCCCGTTCCGTAAAGCAAACTTTTGACGCCTGAAGCGGCACGGGGCTGCTACTGCAAGAAACCTTCCAACTTTGCCCTGACCCCGGAAGCAGAGGGACGCAGCCTCTATCAGCCGCATCGGCAAGCCCGGGCATGCACAAGCAAAAAAAATAATGGCAATAAGCCACTTTTCTGGCGAGAAGTGTTTTTTAGCGCCGCTATGGCCAGGCTTATACCGGCGTGACGGGCCCGGGCGGGGCCTGCTTGCCAGAAGTATCGCGCTGCAGATCCGGCGGAATCGGCAGATCCTTGAGCGGATCCGGGCGCTTGCCCTTGCCCGCGCGGTGCTGGCGGATCTGATAGACGTAGGCCAGTACCTGGGCCACCGCCAGGTAAAGCCCGGCAGGAATCTCTTCCTCAAGCTCGGTGGAATAGAAGATCGAACGCGCCAGGGCCGGCGACTCCAGCAGCATGACTTCGTGGGCCACGGCGATCTCGCGAATCTGCAAGGCCAGGAAGTCGCTGCCCTTGGCCAGCAGCACCGGCGCCCCGCCCTTCTCGGCATCGTATTTGAGCGCCACGGCGTAGTGGGTCGGGTTGGTGATGACCACATCGGCCTCCGGGATCGCCGCCATCATCCGCCGCTGGGACATCTCGCGCTGCAACTGGCGAATCCGCTGCTTGACCTCAGGCCGCCCCTCCTGGTCCTTGTGCTCGTCGCGCACTTCCTGCTTGGTCATCAGCAACTTCTTGTGAGCCTGGTACAGCTGCACCGGCACATCCACTGCGGCAATCAGGATCAGCCCGCAGGCCATCCACAAGGTGCTCCAGCCCACCACCTGGATGCTGTGGATGATCGCCTTCTCCAGGGGCTCATGGGCGATACGCAAGAGGTCGTCGATATCTGCCGAGAGCACCGAGAGCGCCACGAACAGCACCAGGGCAAACTTGGCCAGGGCCTTGAGCAGCTCGATCAACGCCGTGGGGGAAAACATCCGCTTGAGGCCGTTGGCCGGGTTCATCCGGCTGAACTTGGGCGCCAGGCTCTTTCCGGCGAACAACCAGCCGCCCAGGGAAATGGGGCCGATGACCGCCGCCAGCAGCAGGGTCAGCAGTACCGGCTGCACCGCCAGGATGGCGATCTTGCCCGAATGCAGCAGGTACAGGCCCATGGCCCCGGGGCTGAGCAGCACTTCACGGGGCAGGGAGAAGTTCAGGCGCATGATTTCCAGCAGATCCAGGGCCAGGCCACCACCATAGACCAGCAGACCACCCGCCCCCGCCAGCATGATGGCCAGGGTATTGAGCTCCTTGGAGCGGGCAATCTCGCCCTTTTCCCGGGAGTCCTTTTTGCGTTTCTCCGTGGGCTCTTCTGTCTTGTCCTGACCGCTCTCGCTCTCTGCCATGGCTCAGCGTGCCCTCGCCAGTTCGCGCAAGAACTGCAGGGCCTCGGAGGCCAGCGGTTGATACTGGTTGAGAATGTCGGCCAGGCTGATCCAGACAATGCCCATGCCCAGCACCAGGGTCAGGGGAAAGCCGATGGAGAAGATGTTCAATTGCGGCGCCGCGCGAGTCATGACGCCAAAGGCGATGTTCACCACCAGCAGCGCGGTGATCGCCGGCAATACCAGCAGCAGCGCCGCCCCCAGCACCCAACCGAGCTTGCCTGCCAGCTCCCAGTAGTGGTTGACCATCAGGCCGCCACCCACCGGCAGGGTGGTAAAGCTCTCGGTAAGCACCTCGAACACCACCAGGTGGCCGTTCATGGCCAGGAACAACAGGGTCACCAGCATGGTGAAGAACTGCCCGATCACCGCCACCGACACACCGTTGGTGGGGTCGACCATGGAAGCGAACCCCATGCCCATCTGGATCGCCACGATCTGTCCGGCAACCACGAAAGCCTGGAAGAACAGCTGCAGGGAAAACCCCAGTACCGCGCCGATCAGGATCTGTTCGGCGACCAGCAACAGGCCGCTGAGATCCAGGGCGTGCACTTCGGGCATGGGCGGCAGCCCCGGCGCTATCACCACGGTGATCGCCAGGGCAAAGTACAAGCGTACCCGCCGCGGCACCAGGGTGGTCCCGAAGACCGGCATCACCATCAGCAGCGAGGTGACCCGGAACAGCGGCAACATGAAGCTCGCCACCCAGGTACTGATCTGGGTGTCGGTCAACGCCAGCAGGGACATGGGCTCAGCCGATCAACTGCGGAATACTGCCGTACAACTGACGGATGTATTCCATGAAGGTTTGCACCAGCCAGGGCCCGGCGACAATCAGGGTCACCAGCATCACCAGCAGGCGCGGCAGGAAGCTCAGGGTCTGTTCGTTGATCTGGGTGGCAGCCTGGAACATGGCCACCATCAGGCCCACCAACAAGCTGGGCACCACCAGCACCGCCACCATCATGGTGGTCAGCCAGAGCGCTTCGCGAAACAGGTCTACCGCGACTTCCGGAGTCATTATCGATCACCCGCAAACAAGGTTTTAAACACCACCGAAACTGCCCGCCAGGGTACCGATGATCAACGCCCAACCGTCCACGAGGACGAACAGCATGATCTTGAACGGCAGGGAAATGATCAGGGGCGAGAGCATCATCATGCCCATGGCCATCAGCACACTGGCCACCACCAGGTCGATGATCAGGAACGGAATGAAGATCATGAAGCCGATCTGGAACGCAGTCTTGAGCTCGGAGGTGACGAAGGCCGGGACCAGGATGGTCAGCGGCGCCTGGTCAGGGCTGGCGATGTCGGTGCGCTTGGACAGGCGCATGAACAGCTCCAGGTCGCTGCTGCGGGTCTGCGCCAGCATGAAGTCCTTGATCGGCACCTGAGCCTTGGCCACGGCGTCCTGGGCGGTGAGTTTTTCCGCCAGGTAAGGCTGCAAGGCGTCCTGGTTCACCCGGTCGAACACCGGCGCCATGATGAACATGGTAAGAAACAGCGCCATGCCGGTGAGGATCTGGTTCGACGGGGTCTGCTGCAGGCCCAGGGCCTGACGCAGGATCGAGAAGACGATGATGATCCGGGTGAAGCTGGTCATCAGCATGACGAACGCTGGAATGAAGCTCAGCGCCGTCATGATCAGCAGGATCTGCAGGCTGACCGAATACTCCTGCTGGCCGCTGGCATTGGTGCCAAGGGTGATCGCCGGGATCGACAACGGGTCCGCCGCCAACGCCAGCGGCGCCGCCAGCATCAGTGCCAACGTCAAGATGATGCGCAACGGCATTACTTCTTATCCTTCTGATCCTTGCCCAACAGCTCCATCAGGCGCTGGGCGAACTCGGGCGTCGCCTGCTCGGCACTGGGCACCTGCACCGGCTCCTTGAGTACATGCAACGGGGTGATGGTGCCCGGGGTCAGGCCCAGCAGGATCTGCTCGTTGCCAACCTGCACCAGCACCAGGCGATCGCGCGGGCCCAGAGCCCGGGAGCCGATCAGTTCGATCACCTGCCCCTTGCCGGCAGGACCGGCCTGCTGCACCCGGCGCAACAGCCAGGCCAGGAAGAAGATCACGCCGATCACCAGCAGCAGGCCCAGTACCAGCTGGGTCAACTGGCCGCTGACACTGCCGGTCACGGGCGCAGCCGCCGCCACCGCGGCGGTGGCCGCCGGCTCCGCGGCCAGGGCGCTCAGGGGCAGCGCGAATGCAATGCCAAGCAGCTTGTTCACTTAGCGCAGCTTCTTGATGCGTTCGCTGGGGCTGATCACGTCAGTCAGGCGAATGCCGAACTTTTCGTTGACCACAACCACCTCGCCATGGGCGATCAGGGTGCCGTTGACCAGCACGTCCAGCGGCTCGCCGGCCAGGCGATCGAGCTCGATCACCGAGCCCTGGTTGAGCTGCAGCAGGTTGCGAATGTTGATATCGGTGCTGCCCACTTCCATGGAGATCGATACCGGGATATCCAGAATCACGTCCAGGTTAGGGCCGTCCAATGTGACCGGCTCATGGTTCTTCGGCACGCTGCCGAACTCTTCCATCTGCAAGCGCCCGGAACTTGACGCAGCGCCGGCGTCCGCCGCCAGCAGGGCATCGATATCCGCCTGACCGGCATCACCGGTTTCTTCCAGCGCAGCAGCCCACTCGTCGGCCAGCGCCTGGTCGTCCTGGGAGTTAATTTCGTCAGCCATCATGGGTCCTCGACGGGCAAAAATTCATTGAACAGCAAACAGGTTGGAGCGCCGCTCAACGGCGCTCGATCGGCTCGATCACTTGCAGCGCCAGATTGCCCTTGTGGGAACCCAGCTTGACCTTGAACGACGGCACGCCATTGGCGCGCATGATCATGTCTTCGGGCAGTTCCACCGGGATTACATCGCCAGGCTGCATGTGCAGGATGTCCCGCAGGCGCAACTGACGACGGGCGACAGTGGCGCTTAGCGGCACGGCCACATCCAGCACGTCCTCGCGCAGAGCCTTGCTCCAGCGTTCATCCTGGTCGTCCAGGTCGGACTGGAAGCCGGCGTCGAGCATTTCGCGGATCGGCTCGATCATCGAATACGGCATGGTCACGTGCAGATCGCCGCCACCGCCATCGAGCTCGATGTGGAAGGTCGACACCACGATGGCTTCGCTGGGACCGACGATGTTGGCCATGGCCGGGTTCACTTCCGAGTTTATGTACTCGAAGTTGACCGGCATGATCGCCTGCCACGCCTCCTTGAGATCGACGAAGGCCTGCTCCAGCACCATGCGCACCACCCGCAGTTCGGTCGGGGTGAATTCGCGCCCTTCGATCTTCGCGTGGCGGCCATCGCCGCCGAAGAAGTTGTCCACCAGCTTGAACACCAGCTTGGCGTCAAGAATGAACAGCGCGGTGCCGCGCAGCGGCTTGATCTTCACCAGGTTCAGACTGGTGGGTACGTACAGCGAGTGCACATACTCGCCGAACTTCATTACCTGCACGCCACCCACTGCCACGTCAGCCGAACGGCGCAGCATGTTGAACATGCTGATACGGGTATAGCGGGCGAAACGCTCGTTGATCATTTCCAGGGTCGGCATGCGTCCACGGACGATGCGATCCTGGCTGGTCAGGTCGTAGCTTTTGACACTGCCGGGCTCGGCAGCGTGTTCGGTCTGCACCAGACCGTCGTCGACGCCATGCAACAGCGCATCGATCTCATCCTGGGACAGCAGGTCCTGCACGGCCATGTCGTGTTCCTACTGCAGTACGAAGTTAGTAAAGAGCAACTGCTCGACCACCACTTTGCCCACCTCTTTCTGCGCCACTTCCTGAACGCTGGCGGTGGCCTTCTGGCGGAGCATTTCCTGGCCGACCGGAGTGGCCAGGGTGTCGAAACTCTGCCCGGAGAAGAGCATGACCAGGTTGTTGCGGATCACTGGCATGTGCACTTTCAGCGCATCCAGGTCGGCCTGATTACGCGCCAGCAGGGTAATGCTCACCTGCATGTAGCGCTGCCGGCCGTTCTGCGTGAAGTTGGCAACAAAGGCTGGGGCCATGGGCTCGTAGATCGCCGCAGGCTTGACGTTGCTGGCGGTCTCTGCAGCCGGGGCCGGCTTGCTCTGAGCACTGTGCATGAAGTACCAGGTGGCGCCGACCGACAGGCCGATGGCCAGCAACAACGCCAGGACAATCAAGAGGATAAGCTTGAGTTTGCTTTTCCCTGCGGTGGGTTTTTCTGCTGCTTCGCTCTTCGCCATGCCAATAATCCGTCACTAATCGGGGGTTCACAGTCGCACGGCAAGGCAAGAGCAAGTGTTATGCCAGATTTGTCAGAAAGGCAGGGATCAACAGCGAAGGGCAACGCTGCGAAGGGAAACCTGGGGTGCAAGCTGTTGCAGATACACCGCGAGGATCAATGCAGGGGCCGGTAGCGGCCCCCGCCACAGGTCAGGCGTAGTAGTCGACGGCGCTGCTGCCGATCACGGTCTGTACCGGAGCCTGCACTTCTGCCACGGCCGGGGACGACTCATCATCGCCATTGTCCAGGCGCCCGCCGCTGGTGCTGGAACCGCTGCGGCGATTCTGCTCCTGCTGCGCCTGCTCCTGGCCCTGCCAGCCACGGGACTGATCGGAGACGTTGACGTCCACCTGCCCCAGGCCCTGCTGGTTGAACATGTCGCGCATACGGTGCATCTGCCCTTCCAGGGCTTCGCGAACGCCAGCATGGGCACTCATGAAGGTGACCTGGGTCTGCTGGTCCGGAATCATGTGCACGCGAATGTCCAGGCGCCCCAGCTCGGCCGGCTGCAACTGGATGTCTGCCGAC
This sequence comes from Pseudomonas sp. GW821-FHT07F01, assembly GCF_059418825.1. Classification (NCBI taxonomy): domain Bacteria; kingdom Pseudomonadati; phylum Pseudomonadota; class Gammaproteobacteria; order Pseudomonadales; family Pseudomonadaceae; genus Pseudomonas; species Pseudomonas sp. GW821-FHT07F01. The sequence continues at coordinate 691,877 of NZ_JBWKQO010000004.1, read as the reverse complement.
TTGAGGCTGGTGCTGGACAGGTACATCACCCGGTTGACCACCTCTTCGGTCCAGCCATTCTGGTGCATGGCCAGCGGCTGGTTGACCGGCACCGCGTTGGCCGTCTTGGGCGTCGCGGCCTGGGTCAAGGCCGCCAGGCGATTGGCGAAATCATCCACCCGGGTATCACTGGAAGCCCCCTTGAGGTCCTTCAAGCCATCGGCGATCAACCCGCTAAAGGCCTTTTCGCCGCCCTGCTCGGTGCCGCTCTTGCCCGCCTGCTGCTCGAGCATGCCGGCCATGCCATTGGCGAAGTTCTGCACCGAGGCCAGCTGCCCTTCATTGCCGGCATTGCCTGGCGTGGCCTTCGGCTGGCTCTGGCTGGACGCCGACACATGGCCGCCCTGCTCCATGGCCAGGCGCACCGCAGGCAAGGCATCCAGAGGATCAGCCTCGGGATCGAATTCAGGCTTGGCCGGCTCGACGGGTGGCGCCACCACTGCGGCAACGAGGGCCGGCGCAGGGGCGACGGGAGCCGCCTCGACCTGAGGCGGCGCAGGTGTCGCCGGGGCCGGTTCAGCCGGCACCACAGGCTGTGGCGGCGCGACCTGTACCAGGCTTGGATCCAGCATCGGATCGCTGGGGGGCGGGGTGTCGGTTTGTGCGGTATCAGCCGGCTTGGCAGCATCAGTGGGCGCTGTTTTGCTGTCGCTGCTGTCGCTGCTGGCCGGCTTGTCGGCAGGCAAGGATTTGCCGCTATCGGCAACGGCTGGCTGCGGCGCGGCAGAAGAGTCCTTGCTGACATCCTTCTTCGGGCTACTGTCAGCTCCCTTGTCGCGCACCGGCTTGGGCGAGTTGTCGGCAAAGCTTGGAGGCTTGGCCTGCGGCTGGTTCTGGGATTCCTTGGCGTAGAGCTGCGCGAAGCTGGAAGCCTTGTCCCCAGGCTCGGCAATGCTCGCCAGGGGGCTGACAGGTGCCGCTTGAGTCTTGGACTTAGCGCTGGCCTGGGCAGTGGCCTGAAGAAGCGAATTAGGGGTAACAGCCATGGGACAGTCTCCGCTGCACGGGGATCATAGGTACAGTTGGAAGACTTTACTGCAAAGGCCGGGCCAGTTTTATCAATCCGCAGATAAAAAGCTGTTTCTCAACAATGAAAGCGCTGCAGCTCCTGCTCGCACAAGCGTCGAACGATCGCGAACTCGCCGTCGATCTCCCCCACCAATTGTCGAATGCCATCTGCGGCCGACTGCCCGGCCCGCAGTTCCAGCTGATGACAGAGTTCGGCCAGGCGGGTCGCGCCCATGTTGCTGCTGCTGCCCTTGAGGCTGTGGGCGGTGGCTACCAGCAAAATCGTATCCTCGGACTTATGCAGCAACCGCACACGCTCCTCGGAATCGCAGACGAAGGTATCCAGCAGGACGGGATATTCATCCTCCATGACCTCTTGCAAAGCATTGAGCACCGTGTGGTCCAGATGAATCTCAGCCACTTGTTCACTCCTTGATCAAGAACCCGGGAATTATGCCAGAGCCTCCCAAGAAAACTCCACGCAGACACTGCGCCCATCATCCGCCCACACGGCCTGCTGGCTCATCTGCCGGATCAGACTGACGCCACGCCCCGACAGACGCTCCATATCATTGGGCCGCGCCAGGACCGCAGCCACATCGAAGCCCTCGCCACTGTCCTCGACGCGCACCACCAGGCGCCCTCCCGCTTCCAGGGGCTGCACTTGCAGATGCACCCGGACAAAGCCCTCCTGCAACTGCGCAAGCCGGGTCGAGCGTTCGCGGTAATAGCGGGTGAACCCCTCGGCATCGCGCTTGAGCCGCGAGTCGAGCTTGAGCACGCCATGTTCCAGGGCATTGGAGTAGAGCTCTGCCAAAACGCTGTACAGCGCCCCGCTCTGGGAGCGCAGGCCATGCACCTCAAGCAACAGTTGCAGCAGATAGGGCAAGGGATTGAAACGCTTGAGGGTGGCAGCCCGAAACTCGAAACTCACCGACCAGTCCAGCGGGCAGGACTGGCCACTGTCGGAGTACACCAGAGCCGGCGGCGCCAACCGGGGAAACTCCGGCAACCCCACCTCGACCATGCTCACATCATCCCGGGCACTGCCGCCAAAGCGCTCCAGGGCCTGCCGGATCTCCTCGAACAGCTGATCTTCCTGGCGATTGGCGGCAAACACCTGGTGCAATCGCTCGACGCCAAACAGTTGCTCCTCGGTGTTACAGGTATCGATTACCCCATCCGACAACAGGAACACCCTGTCTCCCGGCGCCATGGAAAACACTTCGGTACTGTCCTCGAAGGCCTCGGCGCTCAACACACCCAGGGGCAAGTGGCGAGCCACCAGCGGCGTGCGTGCGCCGCTGGCGTGCCGATACAGATACCCTTCGGGCATGCCGCCGTTCCACACCTCCACCGCCCGCCGCTGGGAACTCAGGCACAGCAGGGTGGCACAGCAGAACATGTCCACGGGCAGGATGCGCTTGAGCTTGGCATTCATCTCCCGCAGGGTTTCCGGCAGGCCGTAGCCCTTGGCGGTCATGCCGTAGAACACCTCCGCCAGCGGCATGGCGCCTACCGCCGCAGGCAGCCCATGGCCGGTGAAATCCCCCAGCAGTACGTGCATGTCTCCGGCCGGGGTGTAGGCCGCCAACAACAGGTCGCCATTGAACAGGGCATAGGGCGATTGCAGGTAACGGATATTCGGCGCATCCAGGCAGCCGGCATGGGCGACCTTGTCGAACACCGCCTTGGCCACCCGCTGCTCGTTGAGCAGGTAGTCGTGGTGGCGAGTGATCTGGTCACGCTGGTGCAGCACGGTCTCTTGCAGACGGCGCAGGCGGTCCATGGCGTTGATCTTGGCACCCAGCACCACCGGGTTGTAAGGCTTGGCCAGAAAGTCGTCGCCACCCGCTTCCAGGCAGCGGGCCAGGGCCTCGCCGCCGCTCAAGGAGGTGAGAAAGATGATCGGCACCAGGGTCTCGCCAGCCAGGGCCTTGATCTGCCGGGCAGCCTCGAAACCGTCCATCACCGGCATCAATGCATCCATCAGCACGATGTGCGGGCGCTGTTGCTGAAACAGCTGCACCGCCTCGGCGCCGTTGCTTGCCGCCAGCACCTGATGCCCCTGGCGCCGGATGATGCTGGACAGCAGCATGCGGTCCGCTGCGCCATCTTCGGCGATCAGCACACACAGGGGCTCGAGCATCGACCGCATACCGGTCAACTGATGTCGAAAAGCTTGTCGAAGTTGGAGATGGCGAGGATCTTGCGCACATCCGAGTTGCTGTTGATTACCCGGACATCGGCGTTGTCGCCGCCGGCGTGGTCACGCAGCAACAGCAGCATGCCCAGGGCCGAACTGTCGAGATAGGTGGCTTCCTTGAGGTCCACCACGATGGACTCCGGTGTCCGGTTGAGTCGCTCGTAGGATTCGCGAAACTCCTGGTGGCGTCCGAAATCGAAACGGCCTCTGATGGAGATCGTGAGTTTTTGCCCGTCCGGGGATATTTCTGTAACGACCGACATGTGACTGCTTCCTTGTCATTGACGACGTCTAAAAGGTTTAGCACCCACTCGCCGGGGGGACAACCCGCACGGGGCAAATGAGCACCATCAGTATGGGCTCTGACGAGGCAAGCGTTGGGAAAGTTCATCCAGCAACTTCTGCTCACGCTTGTCCTCAAGCGCCCGCGCCTCGTCGATATAGCGCTGCACCAGCTTGCGCAGCCCCTCGACCCGGGCATAGGCCTGCTGCCAGGCCTCCCGGGCGCGATCGAGGTTGTTCTGGTGCCAGGCCAGGCTCTGTCGCTGCTGACCGACGGCGGTATCCAGCTGGCTGAGAAAGTACTGGTAGTTCATCAGCCAGTGGCCACTGACCCCCAACTTGCCGCGCTCGACCCACTGTTCCTGGTAGTCGCCACGAAAACGCTCCAGGTCCCCCAGCTTGCTCTCGGCCACACGCACCTGGCCGTGAAAGTACTCCAGGCGCTGGGCGGCCGTGCGCTCGGCACTCTCTGCCATGTCCACCACCGGCGCCAGGCGCGCGGCACGGCTATCAGCCATGGCCGGTTACCCGCCCGCTGCCGGAGCGAAAAGCATTTCCAGGTGGGTCTGGCTATGGCCCAGGCTGATGTTGTCATTGAGCCCCTGGCGCAGGTACGCAACCATGGCCGGATGCAGGGAAATGGCCGTATCGGTATCCCGGTCGCCGCCGGCCACATAGGCACCGACGCTGATCAGGTCCCGGGCCTGCTGGTAACGCGACCACAGCTGTTTGAAGTACTGCGCCCGCGCCATGTTGTCAGGGCTGATCACCGCCGGCATGACCCGACTGATGGAAGCCTCGATGTCGATGGCCGGGTAGTGCCCCTCTTCCGCCAGGCGCCTGGACAGCACGATATGCCCGTCGAGCACGCCCCGCGCCGAGTCGGCGATCGGGTCCTGCTGGTCGTCGCCTTCGGACAAGACCGTGTAGAAGGCGGTGATCGAACCGCCGCCGGCCTCGGCATTGCCGGCACGCTCCACCAGTTTGGGCAGCTTGGCGAACACCGAAGGCGGATAACCCTTGGTGGCCGGCGGCTCGCCGATGGCCAGGGCGATTTCCCGCTGGGCCTGGGCGAAACGTGTCAGGGAATCCATCAGCAACAGGACGTTCTTGCCCTTGTCGCGAAAATATTCGGCGATCCGCGTGCAGTACATCGCCGCCCGCAGACGCATCAGCGGAGCATCATCCGCTGGCGAGGCCACCACCACCGAACGCTTGAGGCCTTCCTCACCCAGGATGTGCTCGATGAACTCCTTGACCTCACGTCCCCGCTCGCCGATCAGCCCGACCACAATGATGTCGGCCTCGGTGAAGCGGGTCATCATGCCCAGCAGCACACTCTTGCCCACGCCGGTACCGGCGAACAGGCCGAGACGCTGACCGCGACCTACCGTCAATAAACCGTTGATGCTGCGAATACCCACATCCAGCGGCTGGCTGATGGGGTCGCGCTTGAGCGGGTTGATGGTGGGGCCGTCCATCGGCACCCAGTCTTCGGCACGCATCGCACCCTTGCCATCCAGCGCCCTACCGGCGCCGTCCAGCACACGCCCGAGCATACTCATGCCCATGGGCAAACGGCCGGTGTCGGCCAGGGGCACCACGCGCGCGCCCGGAGCAATCCCGGCCACGCTGCCCACTGGCATCAGGAATACCTTGCTCCCGGAGAACCCCATGACCTCGGCTTCGACCTTGACCGGGTGGTAGCTGTCATCGTTGATCACCATGCACCGGGTGCCCATGGCCGCGCGTAAGCCTTCGGCCTCCAGTGTCAGGCCGACCATGCGCAGCAGGCGGCCCTCAAGGATCGGCTGGCCCGGCAGGCTGATGGCCTGGGCATAGCCCCCCAGGCGCTTGCCGAAGCTGGTGCGTTCAAGGCGCATTGCTAGGGTCCGCTGGCTCGTGTGCGGCGTCAGGGTCAATAGCGGGGTCGGCGATGTCGCTCTGCGGCGCCGACGGCGTCAATGGCCCCAGGTCCAGGCCAAGGTCCGCCGCTGCCGGATGCAGCGATTGTTCGTGCAACTGGTCGTACAGCTGGTCCATGGCCTGGGCGATCCGGGTTTCCATGCTGGCGTCGATACGGCTGTACTCGGTCTCGACCCGGCAACCGCCGGGCAGCAGCGCTTCGTCCTCGACGATGCGCCAGCTTTCCTCATGGCGCTCGCGCAGGCTTTTGACCTGCTCGAAATCCTGCGGATTGACGTACAGGCGCACATTACCGACGCCCAGGGGCAGCAGCTTGAGCGCTTCGCGCATGACATGTTCGATCTGCGTGGAGTCCATCGCCAGCTCGCGCTGGATCACCTGGCGGGTGATATGCCGCACCAGCTCCACCAGGGTCTTTTCAATCTGGGTGTCCTGCTCGGCAATGGGCTCGAACAGGTTGGCCATCAGTTGCTCGAGCGCCTGCAACTTGGCGCTCAGTGCCACTTCGGCTTCCTGGCGCACTTTGAGGGTGGTGCTGTGAAAGCCCTCTTTCTCGCCGGTGGCGAACCCTTCGTTATAGGCTTCCTGGCGGATGCTCTCGAGCTCTTCAAGGGTCAGCGGCTGGACTTCCTCCAGCGGCACTTCCTCGATCTCCTCCTGCACCTCTTCCGGCTCGGGCTCAGGCTCGGGCGGCTCGGGATCGAAACTGGGCAGCGCCCAGACGTCAAAACCCTCGACGTCCCGGGCGCGAATCAGCTCGCTTTGGGACTCATCACTGCTGGACGACATAAAGCGACCTTAGATCATTTCTTCGCCGCCCTTCCCGCCGAGAACGATTTCTCCGGCTTCGGCCATACGGCGGGCAATGGTGAGGATTTCCTTCTGCGCGGTTTCCACATCGCTGACGCGAACCGGGCCCTTGGCTTCCAGGTCGTCGCGCAGCAGTTCCGCCGCACGCTTGGACATGTTCTTGAAGATCTTTTCCTTGACCCCTTCGTCCGAGCCCTTGAGAGCCAGCACCAGCACGTCGGAAGAGACTTCGCGCAGCAGCGCCTGGATGCCGCGATCGTCGACATCGGCGAGGTTGTTGAAGACGAACATCAGGTCTTCGATCTGGCCCGACAGGTCTTCGTCCACTTCGCGGATCGAATCCATCAGTTGGCCTTCGATCGAGCTGTCGAGGAAGTTCATGATGTCGGCTGCACGCTTGATACCACCCAGGGTGGTCCGCGATGCGTTGGAGTTGCCGGAGAACTGCTTCTCGAGAATCTGGTTGAGTTCCTTGAGCGCCGCGGGTTGCACGGTGTTGAGCGAGGAAACCCGCAAGATGATGTCCAGGCGCGCCTTGTGGTCGAAGTTGCCGAGCACTTCGCCGGCCTGGTCAGGATCGAGGTAGGCCACCACGATGGCCTGGATCTGCGGGTGCTCGTAGCGGATCACGTCGGCAACGGCCCGCGGCTCCATCCACTTCAGGCTGTCCAGGCCGCTGGTGTTGCCACCCAGCAGAATACGGTCGATCAGGCCGTTGGCCTTGTCTTCGCCCAGGGCCTGGGTGAGCATCTTGCGCACGTAGTCATCGGAACCGACGCCGAGGCTGGTCTGGTCGCCGACAATGTCGACGAACTCGCTCATCACCTGTTCGACCTGCTCACGGTGCACGTTACCCATTTGCGCCATGGCCACGCCCACCCGCTGGACCTCTTTGGGGCCCATGTGGCGCAACACTTGCGCAGCATCGGTAGAACCCAGGGACAGCAGCAGGATCGCGGCTTTGTCGACCCGGGTCAGTTTGGCGGTAGCGGCTCGGTTATCACTCATCTGCGTTAATCCACTCTTTCACGACCTGAGCCACTCGACCCGGATCTTCAGCCACCAGACTCTTGATTGCGTTCAACTGAGCGTCATAACCCTCGCTCGGGCTCGGCAGCAGAATGCTCTGCGGGCCGCCGAGGCTCACGCGGTCGTTGCCCAACTCACCGTCCAGGCCGCCCATGCCGCCCAGCTCGACGTCACTGCCCAGGCCTGCCAGTTCTTTGTTCTTGCCGCCGCCAGTGATGTTGTTGAGCACCGGACGCAACACGCCGAACACCAGCACCAGGATGAACAGCACGCCGAGCACTTGCTTGACGATGTCCCAGAACCAGGGCTGCGAGTAGAACGGAATATCGGCGATCACTTCCCCGCGTTCGGCGGAGAACGGCACGTTGATCACGCTGACGCTGTCGCCACGGCTGGCATCGAAGCCCACGGCGTCCTGCACCAGACGGGTGAAACGCGCCAATTCGTCGGCGCTCCACGGCGCTCGGCTGGTTTCTCCATTGGCCGGGTTGACCTTGACCTGGTCGTCCACCACTACCGCTACCGACAGACGATTCAGGCGACCCTGCTGCTGCTTGGTATGGCTGATGGAGCGATCGAGCTCGAAGTTCTTGGTGGATTGTTGACGCTTGTCCGACGGGTACGGCGCCAGCATCGGCTGGCCGGTGGCCGGGTCCATGATCTGTTGGCCGTTGGCGTCCAGCAGTGGCTGGCCCGGTTGCACCATGCCGGCGGCGGCAGTGGCGCCACCGGTGGTTTGTGGCGCAGAGGCCGGCGCTGGCGGCTGGTTGCTCAGAGCACCCGGCACGCCTTGCGGGCCGTTGCTGCTGGAGCGCTGCTCATTCACCGACTGCTCGCTGCGCAGGGCCGGCTGGTCGGGGTTGAACTGTTCGGAGGTGGATTCCACGGCACTGAAGTCGACGTCCGCCGAGACTTCAGCCTTGTAGCGATCGTTGCCCAGCACCGGTTGCAGGATGTTGTGCACCCGCTGGGTCAGCATGCCTTCCAGGCGGCGGCTGTAGTCGAACTGCTTGCCAGCCATGGTCAGTGCGGAGTTTTCCGCCTGGTCGGACAACAGGTTGCCCTTCTGATCGACCACGGTGACCTGGGACTTGTTCAGCTCGGGAACACTGGTCGCCACCAGGTTGACGATGGCCATGACCTGGCCGGGCTCCAGGGAACGGCCGGAGTAGAGTTCTACCAGGACCGAGGCGCTGGGCTTGCGTTCATCACGCACGAACACCGAGCTTTTGGGAATCGCCAGGTGCACCCGGGCGCCCTTGACGTTGTTCAGGCTGGAGATGGTGCGAGCCAGCTCGCCCTCCAGGCCGCGACGGTAACGGGTCGCTTCCATGAACTGACTGGTACCCAGGCCCTGCTCTTTATCGAGGATCTCGAAACCGACGTTGCCGTCACCCGGCGCTACGCCAGCCGCGGCCAGCTTCAGGCGGGCTCGGGACAGGTCATCGGCCTTGACCAGCAAGGCGCCGGAATTGGGCTCTACGGTGTAAGGAATGTCGGCAGAGGCCAGGGTATCCATGACCTGCTTGGCGTCCATACCCGCCAGGCTGCCGTACAGCGGCCGGTAATCGGGTTGCTGGGACCACAGCACCACGGCAAAACCAATCGCCACGCTGGCGGCCAGGCCCACCAACAGGCCGACCTGACGCAGCATGGTCATCTGGGACAGGTTTTCCAGGAAGGACAAACCGAACAGCGGCGGTTTACCGTCGATCGGGGCGGCCTTGGCCGGTACGTTATCGGCGACTGCTTCTGCCATGACTCAATCTCGTCCTTAAACCGGCATCTGCATGATGTCTTGATACGCTTGAACCAGCTTGTTGCGAACCTGGGTCAAGGCTTGAAAAGACACGCTGGCCTTTTGCGAGGAAATCATCACGTCCGTCAGATCGACACCGCTCTTGCCAATTTCAAAGGCACTGGACAGCTGATTGGACGCCTGCTGAGTGTCATTGACCTTGTTCACGGCCTGGCCAAGCATGTCAGCAAAGCTGCTGCCGCTGACTTCTGCCACCGCGGCGGATTTAGGCTGCGACATTGCGTCCATCTGCATGGCACGCATATCCAGCATCAACCGATTAAATTCAACACCTTGGCTCATGGTCTACTCTCTCTGACGACCCGCAATTTTTTGACGCTCACTCAGCGGTTAGTGAGGTGTTAGCAACAAGGGTGCCAGCTCCATGGCCCTTATCGACAAAAGCCCATCCCGGGCTTGCCTCTCACAGATCAGGTCGCGAACAGATAGGCCTCGACGTCCATTCCAGCATCGCGCATCTGCGCCAACTTGTAGCGCAAGGTCCGCGGGCTGATACCCAGGCGTTCCGCGGCCTCCTTGCGTCGCCCGCGCTCGGAGCGCAGGGTATCGATGATCATCTGAAACTCCCGGCGCCGCAGGTCATCGCCCAGGCCGCCGGATTCTTGAGCCGGCACCTCCACCTCGGCAGCCGTGCCACGCGCTGCCATCTGCACCACGGGCGCCAGCGCCGGCAGCGGAGCACAAGCCACAGGGCCGGCAAGACAGAAATCTTCCGGCTGGATCAAGCCCCCCTGCTGCAGGATCAATGCGCGCTGCAATGCGTTGTCCAGTTCTCTAACGTTGCCTGGCCATGGATAGACCAGCAGGCACTCCTGGGCCTTGGCCGATAGCCTGGCCGCCGCGTGCTTCATTTTATTGACGTGCTTGGCCAGCAGGCGCTCGGCCAGCGGCAGGATATCGGCGGTACGCTCGCGCAACGGCTTCCAGGCCAGAGGAAATACCGACAAACGGTAATACAAGTCCTCGCGGAAACGGCCGGCCGCCACCTCCCCCGCCAGATCGCGGTTGGTGGTGGCAACCACGCGGATATCCAGGGTGATCGGCTTGCGCGCACCAACCCGCTCCACTTCGCGCTCCTGCAAGACCCGCAGCAGCTTGGCCTGCAAGCCCAGAGGCATTTCGGAAATCTCGTCCAGCAGGATGGTGCCGCCATCGGCCTGCTCGAACTTGCCGGGCTGGGCAGCGATGGCCCCTGTGAAAGAGCCCTTTTCGTGCCCGAACAAAGTGGCTTCGAGCATGTTGTCCGGGATGGCCGCGCAGTTGATGGCGATAAACGGCTGATTGACTCGATGGGAATGCTGATGGATATAGCGCGCCAGCACCTCCTTGCCAGTGCCGGATTCACCGGAAATCAGCACCGTGGAGTCACTGCGGGCCACCCGCGCCGCCAGCTCCAGCAACTGAGCGCTGGCTGGTTCGAAGGCCACAGGCCCCTCATCCTCGCCAACACCCAGGCTGCCCAAGGCATGGCGCGCCACCAGGTCCAGCAGGGCCCGCGGCTCGAAAGGCTTGACCAGATAATCGGCCGCCCCCTGGCGCATGGCGTCCACGGCACGCTCGACGGCGCCATGGGCAGTCATCAGCAACACCGGCAGTTGTGGCTGGCGGGCTCGCAGCAGGCCAAGCAATTGATGACCATCCATGCCCGGCATGTTGACGTCGCTGACCACCAGGCTGAAGGGCTCGAAGGCCACCGCTTCCAATGCTTCCTCAGCACTGCCGACAGCCTTGTAGTCATGACCGGCCAGCAGCAGGGTATCCGCCAGGGCCTCGCGCAATGCGCGGTCGTCTTCAACCAGTAGAACCTTGATTGCCATTACCTTCACTCCACTCCATGCACGCTGGAGAACAGAGGCAGTGTCACCAGCGCACAAGTACCGCGCCCAGGACGCGAGCGCAGCGACAATTCTCCCTGATGAGCACGGGCTACCGCCTTGACCACCGTCAGGCCCAGCCCGGTTCCATTGGCCTTGGTGGTGAAGAACGGCTCTCCCAGGCGCTCCAGGACCGCGGCGTCGATACCACTGCCACTGTCACTGATGCACAGCCGCAAGGTGTCGCCGCGGCTGTACAGGTGCACCTTGAGTCGCGCCGCGCCGGCACTGGCCTGCACCGCGTTCTCGATCAGATTGAGCAAGGCACCCACCAGAGTGTCGCGATTGCACAGCAACTCACCGTGGTGGCTATCGCACTGCCAGCGCACGGCAACGTCCTGCACATGGGTCAGGGCCGCGGCCTGCAACGACTGCAACAGCGACTTGGGCGTCAGGCGATCGGTCAGGGGCAATTCGCCACGGGCGAACACCAGCATGTCGCGCACTTGATGTTCCAGCTCGTGCAAACGCTCCTTGAGCCGCCCGGCAAAGCGCTGATGGGTAGCGACCGGCAGTTCCTGCTCCGTGAGATGGCTGGCGTACAGCAGGGCCGCCGACAGCGGCGTGCGGATCTGGTGAGCCAGGGAGGCAACCATCTTGCCCAGGGAGGACAGACGCTCATGACGGGCCAACTGGTCTTGCAGATGACGGGTTTCAGTCAAGTCATTGAGCAGCACCAACTGCCCGGGCTCGGCATCCAGCGAGCGCGTGGCAATCGACAGGCGTCGACCGTCGCGCAGGGAAATTTCATGGCCATCGTCTTCGCGAGGGGCAAAGCTGCGGGCGATGATGTTGCGCCACAACTGCCCTTCCAGCGGCAGCCCCAGCAGCTCGCAGGCTGCCGGGTTGGCCTCGGTGACGATGCCATGACCATCAATCACGATGACCCCGCCCGGCAACAGGTCCAGCAGGTTCTGCAGACGATTGGCCAGACGCTCCTTTTCCGCCAGCTCCTGCATGCGCTGGGCGCTGACCACCGCCAACTCGCCCTTGAGCTCGGTCACCCGGGCCTCAAGCATGCTGTAGGAGTCAGTAAGTTGGCTCGACATCTGGTTGAACAAGGCGAAGGCCTGCTCAAGACCTAGCCGGCTTGCCTGCTCTACGGACGACGATTGCCCCTGTGCATCAGGGGCAGGAGACATCTGGGCGGCTTGGGGCATCGTGCACTCTCGCGTGGCTGACCGTCAGTTAAACGGAACGTTGCAAGAGACTTAGCAATACCCGTGCCTAAAAAAAACCACCCAGTTTTCAAAGACTTGAAAAACCGGCGTCAATCATCCGCCTGTTCATCACCTTCACGACGGCTCATACCGTACTTGCGCATCTTCTCCACCAGGGTGGTGCGACGGATACGCAAACGCTCTGCGGCCCGCGCCACGATGCCATTGGCGTCGTCCAGCGCCTGCTGGATCAGCCCTTGCTCCAGGCTGCCGAGGTAGTCCTTCAGGTCCAGGCCTTCCGGCGGCAGCATGGCCGTGGCGGCGAAGTCTGGCGCGTGACCGTTGATCGCTACGCGCTCTTCCAGATCGCTGCGCAGGCTGTCCACCAACTGCTCGTCTTCGTCATCCACATAGCGGAACTTCTTCGGCAACTCGACGACGCCAATCACACCATAGGGATGCATGATCGCCATGCGTTCCACCAGGTTGGCCAGCTCACGAACGTTACCCGGCCAGCCATGCCGGCACAGCGACATGATGGCGGCAGAGTTGAAGCGGATAGAACCGCGCTTCTCGTGCTCCATTCGCGAAATCAGCTCATTCATCAGCAGCGGAATGTCTTCCACTCGCTCACGCAGCGGCGCCATTTCAATGGGGAACACGTTGAGGCGGTAGTACAGATCCTCACGGAAGCTGCCTACCTCGATCATGCTTTCCAGATTCTTATGGGTGGCAGCGATGATTCGCACATCAACACCCTGGGTCTTGTTGCTGCCCACGCGCTCGAACGTGCGCTCCTGCAGCACCCGCAACAACTTGACCTGCATCGGCAGTGGCATATCGCCGATTTCGTCGAGGAACAGGGTGCCGCCATTAGCCAGCTCGAAACGTCCGGCACGACTGGTGATAGCACCGGTGAACGCGCCCTTTTCATGGCCAAACAGCTCACTTTCCAGCAGCTCTGCCGGAATGGCGCCGCAATTGACCGGCACGAAAGGCGCGTCGCGCCGCTTGGAGTGATAGTGCAGGTTGCGCGCTACCACTTCCTTGCCTGTTCCCGACTCGCCAAGGATCAGCACGCTGGCGTCGGTATCCGCCACCTGCTGCATCATCTGGCGCACATGCTGGATGGCGCGACTGGTGCCTACCAGGCTGCGGAAAAGATTGGGTTCACGGTGACGACCGCGCTCACGGGCCTGATCGTACATTTCACGATAGACCTGGGCCCGGTGCAGGGAGTCCAGCAATTTGCTGTAGCTGGGAGGCATTTCCAGGGTGGAAAGCACACGACGACGCTGGTCTTCAGGCAGATCAATGGAAGAATTTTCGCCCATCAACAGCACTGGAAGGAACTCATCCCAGGTTGAGAGTGTCTTTAACAGGCCCAGAAGTGCACCAGGAGCATTTACGGTCCCGATGAGGACGCAAATTACTTCGCGACTTGACGACAAAGAGCCGACAGCCTGCTGCCAGTCATGGCTACCGCAGGGTAAATTTTCTTCGCCAAGAAAATTTAAAATCACCGCCAGGTCGCGGCGGCGCACGCTATCGTCATCGATCAGCAGAATTTTGGTTTCACGCCACATGCAATAGCAACTTCCCTAGTCAACTCAATGCCCAGATAAGGGGCAAGCTAGACGCGCTTGTAGGCATTTTCTGCCTTATAGACGCCTGAAATCTGAAAACAGCCACTAGTTAAGTCAAAAAAGCGTGCACAGTCAAATTTATGGCGCGCAGTATTCGGGATTAACTCAACATCAACCGAACAAATGGTAAACCTTTGCCGCGTTCTGTGCTTGCTGGATCTGCGACATCTCGTCGACTATCGCCTGGCGCTCCCCTGTTGCCACCTCAAGCAGTTGCCGGTAGACCCCCAACAACTCCTCCAGATTGTCGCGCAGTGCCGCCTCGTCGACCTCAGCCTCGCTGAGCACGTCCTCCATGCATGAACGGCACGCCAGGTCCAGCTCGCCAATGGCTTGCCAGTTGCGCTCGGCCAGGGCGCCGACCAGCGCCTCACGGGTTTCTTCAATGCGTTGCAGGACAGCACTCATGGTGTTCCTCCTTAAAACTGCGGACCCGGTGCGGCAATGGCATCCCAGCCATCCTTGACCGTACGCAGCAGATCGGCGACCTCATCGAGAATCTTCGGATCGGTCTTGATATTGGCTTCAGCCAGGCGCTTCATCATGTAGGTATACAGACTGTCCAGATCCCCCAGGGTATCCAGGGAGTTTTCCAGGTCCAGGCCTTCACGCAGACCACCAATGATGCCGATGGCCTTGCTGATGAATATGCCTTTGTTGGCGATATCCTTGCGCTCGATCGCCCCCTTGGCCTGAGCGATACGATCCAGGCCGCCTTCCATCAGCATCTGCACCAGACGGTGGGGACTGGCTTCGGAGGTCTGCGCCTGCGCACCGATCTTCTGGTACTGCCGAAGGGCTAACATCGGATTCATGTAATACCTCTTCAAAACTCAAGGGTTCGTATAAGCAATATATCGACGCAACGTCAAAAAACTTTAGGCCAAATACAAAAGCCCGGAGCGCTGAAAAACGCTGCCGGGCTTTTGGCGCTGAGTGAATATCAGCCTTTTTGCTGGGCGGTCAAGGCCTCAAACATAGACGTGATGTTACTGGCGGTGGCCTTCAGCTTGCCCACCAGGGTGTCCATGTCGTTGTACTTCTTGGTCAGTACCGCTGTCAGGGTAGCCACCCGACGATCCAGGGCATCCTGTTGATCGCTGAGCTTTTTCTTGGTCATGTCCAGGGTCTTGGTACGAGTGGTCAGGATCCCCTCGGTCATGCTACCCACGCCCTGGGTAAACGGCTTGATCGCGTTAGTCATGCGTTCCAGCAGGCCCGGGTTGGTACCATCGCCGGTAAACAGCTTCTGCACTTCACCACCGAGCTTCTTGTCGGTCATGGCAGCCGTGAATTTCTTGTCGTC
Source organism: Pseudomonas sp. GW821-FHT07F01 (assembly GCF_059418825.1). Taxonomy (NCBI): domain Bacteria; kingdom Pseudomonadati; phylum Pseudomonadota; class Gammaproteobacteria; order Pseudomonadales; family Pseudomonadaceae; genus Pseudomonas; species Pseudomonas sp. GW821-FHT07F01. The sequence goes on along the minus strand of NZ_JBWKQO010000004.1, from coordinate 676,772 downwards.
GAAATCCAGTGCACCGGTCTTCTGGTTGGTGGTGATCCCCAACTGCGCCAGCACTGTCAACTTGTCGCCGGCGCCCGTTTCGGACAGTGGTGCACGAATAGCCGCCAGAATCGAACGAGGCAGCGAGTCACCAGTGAGCTGTGCCGGGATGGTCGGGTTGCCACTGTCATCCAGGGAAGGCTTGGTCAGCGTAGTAATGCCGTTGGCCACGGCGTTATAGGCGTCGACAAACTTCTGGATCGAGGTTTTAAGACCCTCAGTGTTTGTGGCAACTGTCACGGTGATCGGCGTGGTGGTTGGCGCAATCAGATTAAGCTTAAGACCGGAAATGGCCTGCGTGACTGTATTGGTCTTGCTGGTCAGTTGCATGCCGTCGACGCTGAAAACCGCGTCCTTGGCCAGCCCACCGATATTACCGGATGAGGCGGCGGAAGGCGGATTGGTATCACTCGACATCGGCTGAGTGCCATCGATCTCCAAACCAGCAATACCGCTGACAGAAATATCGGTGCCCGCACCGGTTTTTTCGGAGCCGATCACCAGTCGCGAACCGAACGAGTCGGTCACGATGTTCGCGCTGAGCCCGGCCATGTTCATCTTCGAATCGGCGTTGATCGAGTCACGCACCGATTGCAGCGTCGCATTGGCGCCGACGGTCAACGGGTAGTTAATGCCATTTTGAGTGATGTTTAACGTACCACTCGGAATGGCACTGGTATTTCCTCCGCTAAAAGCCGCACTAGCCACTTTTGACGAAGTTGCAAGATTTTTGACGGTAACCGAGTATTTGCCGGCAACCGCATAGTTGTCTGCAGTGGCGTCTACGGTCTTGCTGTCGCTGGAGGTCGCAGCGAAACCGGCAAAGGCGGGATTCACAGAGCTTCCCAGCCCAGCAACCGACAGCGTGCTCTGGAAGGTCGACAACAACGACTGCAATGTCCCGATACCAGAAATGCTGGCGCTATTGGTGGTGGTCGCGCGATCGATCTGGCCTTGCTTGGCCGCCTTGTCAGCAGCTACCAGCGCCTTGACGATAGCACCGGTGTCGAGGCCGGAACCCAGGCCGGTACCCGGTAGAATTGGACTTGCCATGTGTCTCTCCCTTCAGTGTGCCGCCAGTCTTTTGACCACAACAGCGCTCAAACGTAACCAGCAACAATTTTCATGCCAGCTGTCAGGCCTTGGCACTGAACAACAGACTACTCGCATCATTCAAGCTATTGGCCAGTTTCAGCACTTCTTCATTGGGGATCTGGCGAACCACTTCACCCGAATCACTGGCAATGACTTTGACCACGACCTTTCCGGAAGGCTCGTCGATCGAGAATTCTAGATTGCGCTTGACCGACTGGACGAACTTTTCAATTTCCTGAACGGCCATTTTCAACTTTTCCTGCTCGGTCCGAGCTTCTTTCTTACTGTCCTGAGCTGCGGTTTTGGCAACTGCAGGAACGACCTCTCGAGGCTTCTCCACGGGCTTGTCAGCGACAGGCGTCACCGGCTTGGCCGCTGGATAAGACAAGTTCAGCTTCACGCTCATATCCATGTCCATCACCTCTTAAAGTAAAAAAGCGAGAGAGCACGACCAGCGCACTCCCCCGCCAAAGCTTAGCCAGCTATTACTGAAGCAGTTTCAGTACAGCGGATGGCAGTTGGTTGGCCTGGGCCAGAACTGCGGTCGAAGCTTGTTGCAGAGTCTGCTGCTTGGTCAGCTGGGCAGTTTCAGCAGCGAAGTCGGTATCTTGTACGCGACCCAGTGCAGCACTGGCGTTTTCGTTGATGTTCTGCAGGTTGGAGATGGTGCTGGTCAGACGGTTCTGGGCAGCACCGAGGTCGGCACGGCTGGAGTTGATGGTCTGCAGCGCCTTGTCGATAGCGTCCATAGCGGCTTTGGTGCTGGCTTCAGCAGTGGTGCTGTCAGTACCGGTGATGGCGATGGTCGCGGAATCCACGCTCAGGGTTGCAGCGTCGAAGCCGCTGGCCAGAGTGATGGTGATCTGGTTGGTAGCACCAGTGTTGGAACCAACCTGGAAGGTCATGGTACCAGCAGTACCGTCGATCAGGTTCTTGCCGTTCAGGTTGGTCGACTTGGCGATACGAGTCAGCTCGTCCGACATCTGACCGAATTCTTTGTTCAGAGCAACACGGTCTTGAGTACCGTTGGAGTCGTTTCGCGACTGAACAGCCAGTTCACGCATACGCTGCAGGATGTTGGTGGATTCTTGCATCGCGCCTTCAGCGGTCTGGGCGATGGAGATACCGTCGTTGGCGTTTTTGATCGCCATGGTCTGACCACGGATCTGCGAAGTCATGCGGGTAGCGATCTGCAGGCCGGCGGCGTCGTCTTTTGCGCTGTTGATCTTCAGGCCGGAAGACAGGCGAGTCATCGAAGTCGACAGAGCGTCGGAAGCGCGGTTCAGGTTTTTCTGAACGTTCAACGACGTGACGTTAGTGTTTACTGTTAAAGCCATGACGAATTCCTCGTTGGTTGGGTACTGCGGCTTCCGGCCCTGGCAACCGCCGGGTAATGGCCTAGAGAACCTTCGTAATAGTTATCGTCGGTAATGCAAGTTGCTTTAGGGCTTTTTCAAAAATATTTGCCATCACCCGGCCATCCCTTGGAAAACAAGGGGTTAAGCCGACACCAAACGAAAAACTGACGCCAGAAAATCCCCACCCAAAACACTCGTCCAGCCTGTCGCACCACTCATCCGCCAAACTCGGCCTGCAACCAGTCCAGCAGTTCGTACTCCAGATAGTCGGCCAACCCCAACCAGTTTTGCCCTTCCTGGCATGCCAGCATCAGGGTCAGCAATTGCGCCCAGTCCTGCTGGACAGGCGGTGCAGCTCCGTCCACCAACGATTGGATGGGATCGAACAGCTCAACCATGACACCCACCGCCTCGACATCACGCCCCAGACGAAACAGATCGGCGACCTCTCTGGCTCGGAAAAACACAGGCTCTAGCTGATTCATTGAGCAAAATCCGGGTGAAAGGTGGTACCGAGGATCATCGCGCCATCACGACTGGTATTGAAAAACGCCACCTCAGGCTGACTGCTGATATAGCGCTCCAGTTCGCACAGGTAGCTGCGGAAATTAAGCTGGGTCTTGACTCGCTGCCCATGCCCACCCAGCACCCAGTGTCGGGCCGCGCCGAGTTGCGGGCCAAGATCGCCGTCATGCCAACCGGCATGGGTACGGTTCATGGGGAACGCGAAGTCCGCACCAAACAGGGTGATCCGTCGCCCTCCCATCTTCACCGCCAGATCCACGGCCGGATGAATCACGCTGCCACCGGCATGCAGCTGTGCCCGGGGTATGCGCTGGCGCAATGCCTGGAACACCGGGCTGGCGGAATACGCCACATACCGCGGCCCGAGCCAGCCCTCGAGTACCTGCGGGTCCGCCAGCGGCATATACACCAGAGCGGTGCAGTCACTGCCTTGAGCAGGCAGGTGCCGGGTGGAAATTCGCTGGTCGACACTCACCACCAGGTCCACCCGGATGCCCTCTTTGAGCAGCGGCTGGTATGCCGTATCGACACAGATCAGCAGCGGCCGCTGCGCCTGGCCGGACACGGCGCGCAATGCCGCATAGTGATGCTCCAGGCTCGGCCCCGTAGCGATAACAAAGACTTCGCTCCCGGGATGGCGATCAAACAGCTCGGCAATATCGCGATCCATCCCCACCCAAGGCTCAATGGCAGCCAGGCGCTCGGCGATATCCGCTGTATCTGCGGCAAACAAACGATTATTGAAGGAAAGATGAGTCTCGCTGATCAACCGATCGCGGATCTTCGCGTTGTAGTCATCGGCCAGCACCAGCTCGGCCGGCAGGGCGAAAAACGGCAATGCAATCTCCGGCAGGTCGCCGGCATACAACAACTCGACCCGCGGATCAGCCAGCCAGGCCTGCTGTTCCAGCAGTTGCAGCACCAGCTTGAACAGTGCGCCATTGAGAATGTGCACATACAGACGCTCCAGCCCCGGCCGCTGCAGCAACGCCATTTGCAGGTCACCCAAGCCACAGCCGTAAAGATGCAATACCGCCGCCTCAGGCAGGCTGGCGGCCTGGACCTGAGCCTCGCGACTGCGATCATGGCGACTGGTCAGCTGGACCCCGCCAATGCTCAGGGTCGAGCCAAGGCCTTCCACCAGATCCGCCTGCAGCACAGCAGCATCCTCAGCCTGCACCCGTGCCAGCAGCGCCGGCCAGCGCTCACCAATCACCCGGGCGTTGTGTTCAAAGCTGTCGCTCATGCCGCCTCGCTTATCACTCGTGCAAAAAAATAGCGCTCAAGATTACACCTTGAGCGCTATCTGTGCCGCTGCGAGCTGAAACTCAGGAGCGGTAGATGATGGCCGATCCCCAGGACAGACCAACGCCGAAGCCACTGAGGGCAACGCGCTTCCAACTGGAATCGAACATGTGCTTTTCCAGCAGCAGCGGAATGCTGGAGGACACGGTATTGCCGGTCTCCACCATGTCCTTGATGAACTTGTCGGGGTTGCCTTCGAAACGCCGGGCCACCGCATCGACGATCGCCGCGCTGCCCTGGTGAATGCAGAAGGCATCGATATCGTCAGACTTCAGCCCCGACTCATCCAGCAACTCGTGCAGGTGTGCCGGCACTTTCAGCAGAGCGAAGTTGAACACCTGGCGGCCGTTCATGAAGAACACACCATCGGTGACCTTCAGGTGCGGAGCCCCCGAACCATCGGTACCGAACTTGGCCTTGCCCAGCTGCCAGGTGGCGTCCTCGCCCAGCCAGGTGGCCGTGGCGGCGTCACCGAACAGCATGGTGGTATTGCGATCTTCGGGATCGACAATCTTCGAGTAAGGGTCAGCGGTGACCAGCAGGCCATTCTTCAGGCCAGCAGCTTCCATGAACCCCTTGATGGCATAGATGCCGTAGACGTACCCGGAGCAACCCAGGGAAATATCAAAGGCCGCGACGGTGGTGGGCAGGCCCAGTTTGTCCTGTACGATCGCCGCGGTGTGAGGCAAACCTTCTTCGTCACCGTTCTGGGTAACCACGATCAACACATCGATGGCTTCGCGCTTGAGTTCCGGGTTAGCGGCAAACAATGCATTGACTGCTTCGACACACAGATCGGAGGTTTCTTGCCCGGCGTCTTTGCGCGGCAGGAAGGCCGAACCGATCTTGCCCAGGATGAACTCTTCATCCTTGGCGAATTTTGCACCTTGTGCGTAATTGTCCACGCCGGCTACAGGCACGTAGCTCGCAATGCTTTTTATGCCAATCATTACGGCTTCCCAATAATAAACAGCTCAATACCCCCGCGCGATGACCGAGCAGGGGCTGCCGAAAAAACACAGATACTTGCGCCGAAACACGGCGGTATCGGGAAGAACCAAGGGCTATCACTGGACCTGTCACACAGGGCTGGCGCCATCTTCCCGGGCGATACAATACAGTGAAGATGCACGTTATGACTCACAGGTCACGCTATTTTGCCGAAACTGCCATACAAAGGGCTACTCGACGAATGCCCAGTCCAGCGCGGTGCCGCGCTTGAGGGCCTGGCGCGCGCGACGGCCAAGCAGGGCGTCATAGTGCTTGGGAGCGAGCCCCAGCCCGGGACGGATGGCCCGCACGTTGTCGGCGCTGAACAGCTCTCCGGCCTGCATGTCTTGGGTGACATACAGCGACCGGCGGTAAACCAGTGATTTGCTCTCGGCCTGGGTGGCGCCATAGCTGACCTGCCCCATGGCCTGCCAGGCCCGCTCGGTTTCCAGCACCAGGCTGGCCATCTCTGCAGGCTCCAGGGAGAAGCTGGCGTCGACCCCACCGGCAGCTCGATCCAGGGTGAAATGTTTCTCGATCACTGTGGCACCTAGCGCCACCGCCGCCACGGACACACCGACACCCATGCTGTGATCGGACAAGCCCACCTCACAGCCGAACAGCTCCCGCAGATGAGGAATGGTCAGCAGATTGCTGTTGGTCGGTGATGCAGGATAGGTGCTGGTGCACTTGAGCAGCACCAGATCGCGGCAACCCGCCTGTCGTGCAGCCCGGACACTTTCGTCCAGCTCGGCAATGCTGGCCATGCCAGTGGAAATGATCAGCGGCTTGCCGGTAGCGGCCACCCGGCGAATCAAAGGCAGGTCGGTGTTTTCAAAACTGGCGATCTTGTAGGCCGGAACGTCGAGGCTTTCCAGGAAATCCACGGCGCTCTCATCGAATGGCGTGGAGAAGGCCAGCATGCCCAGGGCCTTGGCCCGGGCAAAGATCGGCTGATGCCATTCCCAGGGTGTGTGGGCCTGTTGGTACAGCTGGTAGAGCGATGATCCGGCCCAGAGGCTGTCCGGGTCCTTGATGAAGAACTCGCCCTGAGCGAGGTCCAGCGTCATGGTGTCGGCGGTATAGGTCTGCAACTTCAGTGCATGGGCACCGGCCCTGGCCGCTGCCTCGACAATCTGCAAGGCCACATCCAGCGACTGGTTATGGTTGCCGCTCATCTCCGCAATGATCAACGGCCCATGGCCGGCGCCCACGAAGCGCGAGCCAATCTTGAAACTAGTCATCCAGATGTTCCTTCAACATACGGGTGAATTCGCAGGCGCCTTGGCGATAGCCAGCCCGGCGAAACAAACTCAGCGACACTTGGTTATTCGACAGGACCTGTGCCCGCAGGCGCTGCACATCGGGCCAATGGCGCAGCAGGCAGGCCTCCCCCTGCTCCAGTAGAACCTGCCCCCAGCCTAGCCCCAAGCGTCCGGCGAACAGGTAGATCGACACCTCGGCCTGCCCTCCCTCCCGGTCATAACGCAGCATTCCCAGAGGGCCATCTGGCAACTCGGCGATCAGCAGCAAACACTGTGGGTCGCTCAGACAGGCCTCCAGCCACTGCACATGGCTCGACCAGTCGATGGCCTCGGGCTGCTGCGACCAGCGCCTGACCAGATCACTATTGCGCCCGTCAAATAGCAGCCGGGCATCGTCGAGGGTCGCCGGTCGCAGACGAACTGCCGCCGCAAACAGCGCCGCGGCCACCCGCTGCGAGCCCAGGCCATCGACCAGTTTCCGGGCACGAGCAGCCAGGCTGTGGCGCAATCCAGGGTTGCCCAGCATGAGCTTCACGGCATCGCGCAGTTGTCCGACTTCCACCTGCTCACAAGGCCCTAGGTACAAGTGGGCACCCGCTTCAGCCAACAGCCGGGCATTGGCCTGCTGATTGCCGGCCACGGTGATGCACAACGTAGGCACGCCCAGCACTGCACGCTCCCAACTGGTACCGCCCCCGGCCCCCAGGCACAGGTCTGCTTCGGCCAGCAACCCAGCGAAGTCGTTCACATAACTGTGCAGGTGCCAGTTCGGCCGGTCGGCTGCCAGCACCTGCATGGCCTGCCAATCCGGGTTGCCACTGCCAGCAACAAAATCCACCTGCAGTTCATGCAAGTCCGCCAGCGCCAGCATCGCCTTATGGGTCTGGCCGGCAGCATCGAAACCTCCAAAGTTCACCAGCAGCCGCTGGGCCTGCGGCCGAATCAGGATCGGAGGGCGCCGGAACTCCTCACGCAGCAAGGCAAAGTGCGGCCCGAACAAGGTCCGGCACTGCGTGCCGTACAACCCGGCATACGCCTCGGCCGAACCACTGAAGTTCTGGTCCAGCAACAGATCTGCGGCATGCCGGCGGTTGGCCAGATCATCGATCGCGGCGATCCGCGGCGCCCATCGGCGAGCGGCGCTTTGCCACTGATGATCAAGGCCATAGTGATCCACCAGCACCCAGTCGAAGGCCGGCTGATCTACCAGGGCTTCCTGCAGTGCCGCGATATCGGCCTGCCAGGGCAAGGGCGCTTCGATACCCAACCGAGGATTCTCATCGGTATAGAACTCAGGCAGTGCAAAGGTCGGAAAACCTTCAGCTTGCAGGGCCGCCAAGCGATTGCCGGGCAGGCGACGGCAGGCGAATGCAACTTCGGCCCCCTGCTGGCGCAACACCTGAGCCAGGGTCAGGCAGCGGGCCACGTGGCCGCTGCCGATCGCCGGCGAGGCGTCAGCCCGGATCAGCACCCTCACTCCAGCTCTCCTGCGGCCTTGAGCGCGGCGTACAGGTATTGCGCCCGCCGCCAATCCTCTTCAGTGTCGATATCCTGAACCAGGTGACGCGGCAGGATCACCGGCAAGCTGCGAGAAGAGAACAACGCCTCCCCCTCCAGCCAGGCCTGGCTTCTACCCCAATAGAACTGCGCCGCATCCTGATAGGCCACGGGCAAATCCTGGGAGCGGGCCTGACTGAACTCCGGATACAGCGCGCCCAGAGCGCCCTGCTCGTCTAGCGTCAGCGCCCGTTGCACCGGAAAACCAAAACTGCACACCGAAAAGGCAAACGACCTGTCCTGATGCTGCTCCAGCAACGCCAGCCCCTGGCGCAAAAAACGCAGTTGCAACAGGGGGGCGGTGGCATAGATGCAACAGGCATATTCGAATTGCTGCCCCAGCTCCCGCAACGCTTGCAAGGCATGCACGATCACCGCCGCAGTGCCGGTGAAGTCATCCGCCAGAGCCTGCGGTCGGACAAAAGGCACCTCTGCGCCACAGGCAATGGCCAGCTCGGCGATCTCGGGATCGTCGGTGCTGACCACCACGCGCTGGAACAACCCCGAACCCAGCGCCTTATCGATAGAACGGGCGAGCATCGGCACGCCATCGAAGGGCTTGAGGTTCTTCCTCGCAATTCGCTTGCTGCCACCTCGGGCGGGGATAATCGCGATCGAGCTCATGGCGCTACAGCTCCTGAATCCAATGTCGCAATTGCTGTACAACATAGTCCTGCTGGTCATCCGTCAGTCCGGGATACATCGGCAAGCTGACGGCCTGGGCGTAATAACGCTCCGCCTCGGGGAAATCACCCTCAGCAAAACCCAGATCCCGGTAGTAGGGTTGCAGGTGCACTGGGATGTAATGCAGGTTGACTCCGATCCCAGCCTTGCGCAGCCCCTCGAAGACCTCACGGTGCGAGTGCTTGATGTGCTGGAGTTGCAAGCGCACGACATACAGGTGCCAGGCCGAGTGAGCATCAGGTTGAGCCTGGGGCAGGCTCAACGGCAGGCCCTGCAACAGATGCTGATAACGCTCTGCAAGATAACGCCGGCGTTGCAAAAAGCCCGGTAGCTTATTCAACTGCGAACGCCCGAGCGCCGCCTGAAGATCGGTCATGCGGTAGTTGAAGCCCAGTTCGACCTGCTGGTAATACCATGGGCCATGGCTCTGGCCCACCATCTGCGCCGGGTCGCGGGTCATGCCATGGCTACGCAGACGACGCAGATGATCCGCCAGCTCCGGGTTATTGGTCATGACCATTCCACCTTCGGCACTGGTGATGATCTTCACCGGATGAAAGCTGAACACCGTCATCGCAGCGAACTCTCCACAGCCTACCGGACGCCCCGCATAGCTGGCGCCCACCGCGTGGGAGGCATCCTCGATCAAGGTGAAGGCATAACGCTCGGCCAGTTCCGCCAGGCGTCGCATATCACAGCTCTGCCCCGAGAACGCCACCGCGATCACCACCTTGGGCAATGCCCCGCTGGCCTCGGCCGCTTGCAGCTTGAGGGCCAATGCCTCGGCGTCGAGGTTCCAGGTCCGCGGATCAATATCGACAAAGTCCACATCCGCACCACAGTAACGACCACAGTTGGCCGACGCGAGGAACGTGTTAGGAGTGGTCCATAACCTATCGCCCGGCCCCAGGCCCGCCGCCAGGCAAGCAATATGCAAGGCGGCAGTGGCGTTGCACACCGCTACGCCATAGGCTGCCTTGCAGACGGTCGCCATTGCCTGCTCGAAAGACTCGATTGTTGGCCCCTGGGTCAACCAGTCGGAGTGCAAGACCCCCAGCACGGCATCGATATCCTCCTGGTCAAGGCTTTGGCGACCATAGGGAATCATGGTGCGATCCCGGTGTGCAGTTCGGCTATCTGCCCGACCGACAGAAACTCCGGATTGGTATCGGAGCGATACTCGAAATCCTCGGCCACAGAAACGCCCCGCTCGCCCTTGCCGTCCACGGCAAAATCAACGTTGACGCTGGTAAAGCGGATGGAGGGCTGGATCGTGTAGTGATCGTCGAACTCCAGGGTCATGCGCGCATCATCCAGAGGCACCATCAACTCATGGAGCTTCTCTCCCGGACGAATTCCCACCTGCTTGTGTGGCAAGTGCGCGGCCATCCCCAAGGCCAGATCGACGATGCGGATCGACGGAATCTTCGGCACGAAAATCTCCCCGCCGTGCATCCGCGCGAAGCTGTCCAGAACAAATTGCACCCCGTGGTCCAGGGTGATCCAGAAGCGGGTCATGCGCTCATCGGTAATGGGCAGCTCCGTTGCACCCTTGGCAATCAGCTGGCTGAAGAACGGCACCACTGAGCCTCGGGAACCTGCAACGTTGCCATAGCGCACCACGGCAAATCGAGTGGCCTGCTCACCCGCGATGTTGTTCGCCGCCACGAACAGCTTGTCCGACAGCAGCTTGGTGGCGCCATACAGGTTGATCGGGCTCGCAGCCTTGTCGGTGGACAAGGCAACGACCTTCTGTACCCCGTTGTCGATGGCCGCAGCAATGATGTTTTCAGCGCCATTGACGTTGGTGCGAATGCATTCCGTAGGGTTGTATTCAGCCGCCGGCACCTGTTTCAGCGCCGCGGCATGCACCACATAGTCGATACCACGCATCGCCTGGCGCAAGCGCTCGGCATCGCGAACATCACCGAGGAAGTAACGCATGCAGGGCGCATTGAAGGTCTGCTGCATCTCGTACTGCTTGAGCTCATCACGGGAAAACACCACGACTCGCTTGGGCTGATACTGCTCCAGCAGGCGCCGAATGAAGTTGCGCCCGAAGGAGCCGGTGCCACCGGAAATGAAAATGGATTTGCCGTTGAACATCACTGATTCCTTATCCCAGCAACTGGTTCCAGTTCACCGCGCTCGCGGCCCCCAGCGCAAAGCCCTTGCCAGTCAACGCCAGGTTCTGGTTGTAGGCCGTATCCTGCGCAAAGCGCGCCGCCCATTTGTCTTTCAGGGCTGCCAAGGCCTGTGGATCTTGCGCCAGGGTGCCGGGATGCATGACCTGCGCTTGCGGAGTCAGGACGGTGAGATAACCGGAATCGGCCACCTTCAGGCACAGGTCGACATCGGCGAAGGCCTGGTCGAAATGCTCCTCGTCCAAACCACCTACGGCCTCGAACAACGCCTTGGCGATCATCAGGCAGACGCCGGATACCGCCGAGTAGTTCTTCTCCACCCAGAGGCTGTTCATGTAGCCCGGAGCATCCTTGGCCTCTCCAGCGAAGGCGGCGCCCAGATGACCATTGAGGCCGAGGATCAGGCCCGCCTGGGTGGTCATGCCGCGCTCATTGACCAATCGTGCACCAACCACCCCGGCCTCGGGGCGCTGGGCCTGATTGAGCAAGCTCTCGATCCAGTTGGCGTTGACCACCTCGGCATCCGACGATAGCAGCACCAGGTACTCGCCCTTGGCCTCACGACACGCGGCGTTGTGCAGGGCCGAGACACTCAAGCGCTGTTCGCTGCGCAGCACACGAATACGATCACCCTGGCGCTCCAGGCTAGCCAGCCAGCTGTCGAGCTCGGCGTTCTGGCTATGGTTCTCGGCGATCAGTACTTCGTAGCGCTGGTAGCGGGTGCGCTGCAGTACGCTGACCAGGCAACGTTGCAACTCGGCAAAATTATCCTGGCTTGCCAGGATGATGGAAACCAGAGGCCGTTCGGCATGTTGATAGTCGATCTGGTAAGTGCCCGGCTGCGCCGAACTGACCTGGGCGCGATAGCCCCGTGCCGCCAGGTGGCGGGTCAGCACCTGCCGCTCCTCGGTGCCGGCGTCATCTGCCGGAGCACGGCAGATCAACAGTGGTTCGGCCAGGTGGGCCAGACCAGCAAGGCCACCCTCCTGGATCAATCGCAGCAGCACATCGAACTCCAACGCCTGCTTGAGATCGCTGGAAAAACCGCCGATCTGCATCAGAGCTTCGCGCTGCAGCAGCCAGTGCCGAGCCATCAATCCCGGCGCGCTTTGCAACTGGTCAAGGTTAAACCCCGGGCGGAACACCGGGCTCAGGGTGAAATCACTACGGCGCTGTACTTCATCCATCGCAACCGCACGAATACCTTCGGCGCCCAGCAGCTCGAGGCTGGCCCGCAGCAGGCCGCTGGCAGTGAACTGGTCACCGGCCTCGGCCAGCAGTACCCAGTCGGCACGGGACTGAGCCAGGGCCTGATTGATCCGCTCTACATAGTTGCTCTCAGTGACCTTGACGAAGTGCAAGGTATCCTGAGCGCTGGTGGTGGCCGGCAAGTCGCCGGTGGTCAGCACCACCAGCTTGAAGGCCTTGAAATGGCTAGCCACCAGGCTGTCAAGGCTGGCTTGCAGCTTGACCATGTCGGCGTCGAGATCGAGCAGCAGGATCTGCACTTGAGGGCCGCCGGCATGGCGTGCCAGGTGAGCATTGATGGCATTCAACTGCGCCGGCTCCGGCGAACGCGCCTCCAGCCAACTGAGCAGACGTCCCGATTCAGTGCCATTGAACAGCGCACGACTGTCCGGCCCAGGCACCGAATCAAGCCGCTCGGCCCAGACTTGTAGCTTGCTGGCCTCCTCCGGCTCGTCGCTCTCCCGCATCGACTCGGCCAGGCGCTTGACCACCTCGCGGTTGAACAGGTTCAAGGTCAGGGCTTCCCACAGACGACTGCGCACGGTCTGCACAGTGTCGTTGGAATGCACCCGCATCAGTTCTTCCTGACGCAACAGCACGCCTTCGAGCTCTTTGAGCTGGACCCGTCCCGCCGGCATGGCGTGCATGAGGAACTCGAACTGGGTCAAAAGATCGAACATCGGCTTGTTGTAGAACGGCATTTCGACAAACTGCTCGGGGCCGAAGGAACGTACCGGCTCACCGCCCACCTCGACCCAGGCCGAACGGAAAATCATCGTACCCCTGAGGGAGCGTCCAGCAAGCAGGCACTCGGCCATGGCCGCAAAACTGTCCAGGGCAATCTGCTTCACCTGCTGCTGATCCCGGCCACTGAAACCGCTGGGCAGCGTAGCAAGAAACGCGGCAAAGTCTTCACGCTGCTGCACCGACCTGGCGTCCTTGAACGTCAGCACCGTCAAGACGTTGGTATTGTGCTCGGAAGCGCCATAATTGACCTCGCGCACGGCATAGGGAATCGGCAGGATCCGAGCCTTGGCACAAGCCAGGAGATAGAAACAGTGGCCGATTTCCTGCCACTCGAAACTCACTTCGGGCGGCAGCCGGTTATACCACTGGCGCAGCAGGTCGGTGCGCGTCACGGCATAGAACGGAGGCAAGAACTGCCCCATGAAACTCATGACCCGATCCTGGGGATCGTCGGACGCATAATCCTCGATCACCCGGCAATCTCGACGGTAGTAGTTGGTTTCTGCAGCCCGAGCCAGGTACATCATCCCGTAGCCATGGCACAGACCGTAGTCCGGATTGGCCTCAAGAAACTCCACCGATGCATTCAGGGCATCATGAATCAGGAAGTCGTCGTCGGCAGCGAACGCCATGTAAGGCGTGCTGACCAGGTTGACACCGTAAGTCAGCTTGTCCTGCAGGCCCTTGTAGCCGAACTGCGGCAGATGCCGGTAGTCGACCTCGGGATAGCGCTCGGCCAGAGTCTCGTCCGCCTCCTGGGAAGAATCCAGAACCAGGATCGAGCAGGGATAGGTGCTGTAGTACTGCAAGGTGCGTTGCAGGAACGCCTTGCGATTGTGGGTCATCACCACCAGAGTGAAACGTTCGCTCATCGGCGCTGCGCTACTGTTCATTGCTTTGTCTTCAACCCACATATGCCCTTCCCCACAACCGGCCAAGCGCCCGGAACCTGCAACCATTGATATTCAGCGAACCCGACGCAGGTAACCATCCGGCGCTACGGTGATCAGCAACTTGTTCTGCATCTGGTAGTCGATCTCGAAGTCAGCGTTCTCTTTCAGATAGGCCCAGACCGCGGTTTTCGGGTTGTCCCCTGGCCCCCATGGGCGATCAGGGAAGAAGGTCGGCGGCATGTCCTCGACCACGGTATCCATGACCACGCAATAGCTGTCGACCGACACCAGCGGCGCATACAAGCGCAGCTCTTCGAGCACGTGATCGTGAGTGTGGTTGGAGTCCAGGACCAGAATGACCTTCTTGCCCTGCGCGGCAGCGCGAACCTGCTCGGCGATGACCGGATCGATGCTCGAACCTTCGATCATGCGAATGCGCTTGCTCATCGGATGCTGCTCGATGGCTTCACGGTTGTGGGCGCGGATATCCAGGTCGATGCCCAGCACTTCACCATGCCCCTGCAATTCCAGCAGCGAGGCGTAGTAGATGATCGAACCGCCATGGGCGATACCACATTCGATCACCAGGTCCGGCTTGACCCGCCAGATGATCTCCTGCATCGCCATCATGTCCTGGGGCAACTGAATGATCGGCCGCCCCATCCAGGAGAAGTGATAGCTGTATTTGTGCTCCGCGGACTCATTGAAAAAATCACGGGCCAGGCCCTTGAGCTTCTCATCCTGGCCCTGAGCACTGATCTGTGCCTGGCATTCTTCTTCAAACGCTTGGATGACGTTTTTCTCGGTCATGTTCGATTCTCACTGACAAATTAGCTGAATGAAGCGCTATCGACGGCGTGATAGACATAACGGCCATCGGTCATGCGCTTGATTTCTTCGAGGTAGTTGGAGTTCATCACGAACAGATTGGCGCCCACGGGCAATGCTTCCATGGCCTCTTGCGGTGATGACACTCGCATGCCGCTCAGTGGCAAGTAACGGCCTTGCTTGGCCGGATTGATATCCACCACTTGATCTACCGCTACGCCTGCCCGTTGCAGGAACAGCGAATAGATCACGCCCTTGGAGGACGCCCCCCAGATGCCGGTGCCGGTTTGTGGAGCGGCCTGGATGATACGCTTGGCGGATTCGATGCTGGCGGTGAAATCGGCTGGCATCTGCAGGGGCTGAACCGGCGCCTGCAAACGCGACTGCAAGCTGCCCAGATCCGCCACCACATACAGGTATTGGCCGCCAAACAGATGCCCGGCCTCATGC
Source organism: Pseudomonas sp. GW821-FHT07F01 (assembly GCF_059418825.1). Classification (NCBI taxonomy): domain Bacteria; kingdom Pseudomonadati; phylum Pseudomonadota; class Gammaproteobacteria; order Pseudomonadales; family Pseudomonadaceae; genus Pseudomonas; species Pseudomonas sp. GW821-FHT07F01. Next base: position 661,644 of record NZ_JBWKQO010000004.1, on the reverse strand, counting down.
ACGGTACCGAACATCCGGCGCAGATCCTCAAGGCGGAAATAATTCACGTGCTCGTAAAACACATCGAACCAGGCACGGTGTTCGAGTATCCAGTCGAAACACGGCACCTCGATGTAGATCTGCCCCCCCTGGTTGGCCTTGGCAATTTCATCAAGGAACCCCACAGGATGGCTGATGTGCTCCAGCACATGGCGCAACACGATGGCATCAGCGGCCAGTCCCAGTTCACGGGTGAACGGCGCCTTGATCACCTCCGGGTTGTCGCCCTCATAGGAGGGGTCGATGCCAGTGATCGAGTAGCCGCGATCGCGCAGCATCTCGAGGAAATATCCCTTGCCGCAGCCCACTTCAATCAGCTTGCGGTTTTTAAAATGCCGGGCGATCACGCCCTCGACATCCTGCAAGTGCCGCTGGAACTGGCCCGAGTGGGCCTGCTCGTTCTGATAGTCACTGTCGTAGCTGAGCTTGTCGGCATCAAAGGCCTGATTGAAGATCAAGCCGCTATCGGCGTCCTGCACCAACACGATATCGGCGTGGCCTGAAGTCCTAGCCTGTTCGGCCGTGGCGAAAGTGCGATTCTGCAACACCGGCAAACCGGTGGCGCGATACAACTCATGCCTCATGGGCGTCTCCTGCCAAGCGCTGCAAACGCTGGTTCACGCCCCAGAACGCCAGGGGTTCGTGGGCGGCGTAAGGGTAGTGCCCTAGGTTCAAGGCAATATTCGAGTGACGTTGCCGGGCCCGCTGTTCCACCAAGGCCCGCAGGGAAACCGGCTGGCCGCTGCAACAGTTGATCACCCCGGTCACCTCGCGCTGGGCCAATAGGCGTGCCAGCCACTGGGCCGCCGCTTCGATGGCTAGGTAATCGCGCAACTGATCGCCTGCCGACATGTCGAACACCGCATCACCGGCGTCGATGGCCCGATCCAGGCTGGCCAGGAGGCTCTTGGGGTTCTGTCCCGCACCGTGTAGGTAGAACAGGCGCGCCCACTGCAGCGTGAACGGCTGTTCGCGCTGCAGGGCTTCAAGGAACAGGCGCAGGGTATTTTTGGCCAACCCGTAGGGCGTGACGGGCTGCGGCACCGTTTCTTCGCTCAACGCACCGTTTTGCAGGCCGTACTCAAAGCAAGTACCGGTGACCAGCACTTGCCGTACACCGCTTTGCACCACCTGCTTGATAAAACCGTAGTCCGCCGGCAGGGTGCGCTCAAAGTGGCTCAAGGCTTGATAGTTCGGCAACCCGGGCCAGGCCAGGTGAGCCAGGGCGTCAATCCCGGCGGTCAACACGGTCACGTCGAGGTCGGCGGCATGCACGTCGGCTTCGACAAACTCCACCGCCGCGAACCAGGGCAAGCGCTCGGCGGGCTCACGCCGGCGGGCTACTGCGCGCACCGCAAACCCCCGCTCCAGCAAGGCGCTCACCAAGTGCTGGCCGACAAAGCCGGTGGCACCGGTGACCAGCACCTTCATGGCCGGCAACCTCACAGGCGCACGCCCGGGAACTGTGCGTTCAGTAGCGGATGGCAAGCGTCCTTGGCCGACAGGTTTCGCACCGGAAGCGGCCAGTTAATGGCAAGGGCCGGATCGCTCACCGACAGACCGGCTTCATGCTCCGGGGCGTAGTCAGCGTCGGTGAAGTACAGCACTTCACTGTCATCTTCGAGAGCCTGAAAGCCGTGGGCAAAACCACGGGGAATCAGCAGGCTGCGTCCATCATTGGCACGCAGCTCTTCGGCATGCCATTGCAGGAAGGTCGGCGACTCGGGACGCAAGTCAACCGCCACGTCCCAGATCGCTCCCCGCAGGCAGGTAATCAGCTTGGCTTCGGCAAACCCGGCCTGCTGGAAGTGCAGGCCTCGCACACTGCCGCACTCCGAAGTGCGCGAGTGGTTGATCTGGCGAATATCGAAGGAGCGTCCTTCCAGGGTCAGGCGAGTCTGGCAAAACAGTCGGGCGAACCGTCCGCGCTCGTCACTGAAGACCTTTTGCTGGACCAGATAAAGCCCTTCCAGGCGCAATGCCTGGAGTTTGACTTCATTCATGCTCGTTCCTTGTAGAGATTCAATTGGTTGAGACTGACCGCGCGCATGTCTTCCCCTGCGCGCCAGGCCAGGTGCCAGTCCAAGGTGTGCTCCAGGCATTGTCGCAACGACCAGCGCGGCTGCCATGCCAAGTGCTGGCGGGCGCGACTGCTGTCCAGTCGTAGCAGCCCGGCCTCGTGCAGATCACTGGGCTCGACACGCAGCCCCGGGGAATCGGGCCAGCGCTGAGCCAGCAACTCCACCACCTCGCCGACGCTGCACATGTCCGCCTCGCCCGGTCCGAAGTTCCACGCACCGTTGAACGCAGGTCCCTGCTCGTACAAGCCTGCGGCCAGTTGCAGGTAGCCCGCCAGGGGTTCCAGGGCATGCTGCCAAGGGCGCACCGCCTTGGGATAACGCAAGGTCACCGGCTCCCCCGCCAACCAGGCCTGAAGCACATCGGGAATCAACCGCTCAGGGGCGAAGTCGCCGCCACCCAGGACATTGCCGGCCCGCGCCGTGGCCAAGGCCAGGCCGTGCTCGGCATGACGCTCGGGGGCAAAGAACGAAGCAGCGTAGGACTGCGCCAGTAACTCGCAGCAGGCCTTGCTACTGCTGTAGGGATCATGACCGCCCAGGGCTTCGTTTTCCCGGTAGGGCCACAGCCACTCCTGGTTGGCGTAAACCTTGTCGGTGGTCACCAGAACACAGGCGCGCACACCGCCAGCCTGGCGAATCGCCTCGAGCAGGTTGAGGGTACCCATGACGTTGCTGGAATAGGTGCCCAAAGGGTCGCGATACCCCTCTCGCACCAAGGGCTGGGCCGCCAGGTGCAGGACGATTTCCGGCTGGGTCTCGGCGATCAGCTCGAGCAAGGCGCCCAGGTCTCGCAGGTCTCCGCGCTGATCATTGAGGCCCTCAGCCACCCGGGCCAACTCGAACAGGCTCGGCGTGGTCGAAGGGGCCAGGGCAAAGCCCGTGACTTCGGCTCCCAGGCTCTGCAACCACAGGGCCAACCAACTGCCCTTGAAGCCGGTGTGGCCGGTGAGCAAGACGCGCTTGCCCTGCCAGAACGCCGGGCTCAGTCCCATTGCTTCCATGGGGCCTCCCCACTCTGCCATAGCTGCTCTAGATGATTCTTGTCCCGCAAGGTGTCCATGGGCTGCCAGAAACCGCCGTGTTCAAAGGCGTGCAGTTGCCCTTCCTTGGCCAGGCGCTCCAGAGGATCGGCCTCCCAACTGACATGATCACCGTCGATGTAACTCAGCACCTTGGGCGACAGGACAAAAAAGCCGCCGTTGATCCAGCCACCATCGCCCCGGGGTTTTTCCGTGAAGCCCAGCACCTGGTCGCCGCTTCGCTCCAGGGCACCGTAGCGACCCGGCGGCTGCACCGAGGTCACGGTCGCCAACTTGCCGTGGGCCTGGTGGAAGTCCAAGAGCGCGCGGATATTCAAATCAGACACGCCATCACCGTAGGTGAAGCAAAACGCCGGCTCATCCTGCAGGTAGCGCGCGGCGCGGCGCAGGCGCCCACCGGTCATGGTTTCCTCCCCGGTGTCGATCAGCGTCACGCTCCAGGGCTCGCTGTAGTTCTGATGCACATCCATGCGGTTGTTACGCATGTCGAAGGTCACATCCGAGGTGTGCAGAAAGTAGTTGGCGAAGAAGTCCTTGATCGCGTAGCCCTTGTAGCCCAGGCAAATCACGAAGTCATGAATCCCGTGGGCGGAATACTGCTTCATGATGTGCCAAAGAATTGGCTTGCCACCGATTTCGATCATGGGCTTGGGCTTGAGGTGAGACTCCTCGCTGATTCGCGTACCCAGCCCACCCGCCAGAATTACTGCTTTCATCACTGTCCTCTTGCTCTTCGTGGGCTGAATCAGCCCTCTTGAGGCCTGGTTTAGCGCCAGACGCAAAGATTCATTCGCAGCCAACGGCTACCTTGCACCACGTTGCAGTGAAGGTTTTATGGCGATATGAAGAGGACTTGCAGGAAGTGCGCCAATTACGCGAGCGGCGCTTGGGGCACGGCAGAGGACGATACATACAGCCGCCCCGACAGGGCGACGATGGGGAAAACCGGCTCGCGACGGGGCGATCACGAGCCCTGATCCGATCAATCCGGCAACCACCCCCACAACCAATGCCGCAGGTTGTCGTCGCGCAGCATGAAGTCGCGATGCACCGCCTCGCGCAGCTCATCCCCCATGCGATAGCTGGCAGCCGGGTCGGACAGGTGCATGCGGATCGCCTGCAACCATTCCTCGGTACTGTTGCTGCGGACCTTGGTGCACGGCAGGAAACCGCGATAGGCCTCGGTATCGGTGCAGATCACCGGGTAACCGCAGGCACCATATTCCAAGAGCCGCAGATTGCTCTTGCAGTCGTTGAAGATATGGAACTCCAGGGGCGCCAGCGCCAGATCCAGGTTCAGGCTGGCCAGCTTGAACGGATAATTCTGCAGGCTGGTCACCGAATGAAACTCATGCACGTAGGGACGCAAGGCATCGGGACACATTCCGAAGAACACCCACTCGACCTCGTTGGCCAGCTCGCGCACCACCTCGGCAATGATCTCCAGGTCTCCGGTATGGCTGGTGCCACCGCCCCAGCCCACCCGTGGCTTGCGGGAGGTGCCACGACGACTGGTCAAGCTGGCCCAGGGGTCGAGCGCCAGCATGTTGGGCACCACGCGGATATCGCTGTGCATACTCGACAACGCATCGGCCAGAGGCTGGGTAGTCACCACTACGCGATCGCACAGGCCAATCCCCTCGCGCAGCATCTGCTCGGTGTTCACAGGCTTGTTACGGGCATGGGTGTTTTTCTTCGGCGCACTGACGATGTAGTCATCGAGCTCGAAAACCCGCAGGGCACTGGAGTACTTTTTCATCCGCAGAATGTCACTGGCCGCGCCATCGCTATACCGGCACTGCAGGATGATGGTATCCGGCGACAGACGCTCGATCTCTACCGTGGACGGCGACTCGTAGGCCACTCGACCAATCACCCGTCCTGCTTCCTCCAATGCCGTCAGCGGCCCCGTCACCCTGTAATGCCCCACTGCAGAACTGTTGACTGGCAGCCCCAGGATCAACGGCAACGCCCGACTGCAGAACGGATTCCAGTTGTTGCGCAACGAAGGCTCCAGGCTGAAGCTGGAGTAACCCAGGCTTAAAGCCGGGTTATAGGCCGGATCGCGCGCAACCTTGGGCATCCACTGCCGATAGAAGCGCTCCTGCTCGGCATCATGTGCCTGCTGCTGTTCACGGTCATCACTGACGACGGAGGCCGGCGTCAGAATCAGGCTGGCGTACGGCGTCCAGACCACCAGATAGCCGTCGCGGTCGATTCGCAGGCACAGATCGGTTTCTCCGAGCTCGCCCGCGAATGCCTGCTCATCCAGACCGCCCAGGCTATCGAAGACCTCCTTGCGTACCATCAGGCAATCGCCACTAACCGCACTCCAGTTCTGCACCACCTGCAACCGCTGCATGTAACCACGAGCCCCCATGGCTTCGCCGACAAAGGGCGAGCTTGCTGGCCCAGCCATCCCCAGCACCTGACCGGCCTGGAGAATGCAACCGTCGACATCCAACAGACGCGCACCAACAACCCCCACCTCAGGACGCTGAGCCTGATTGAGCAACTCATCCAGCCAGTCGCCGCTACAGATCAACGCCCTCGGATCAAGCAGCAACAGGTAGTCGCCACGAGCCTGGCTCGCCGCACTGTTGATCAGCGCGGCATGGTTGTTCGGACCGGTATAAGGCAGGACCCGTAGCATTGCGCCGCCCAACTGAGCCATGGCCGCCAACCAATCCGTCATCGCAGGATCGCGGCTGCCGGCATCCACCAGCACAATCTCGTAGTGGCTATAGGCAGTCTGCTCGATCAGGCTTTCGACACAGCGCTGCAACGTCGCCAGAGAGTCGCCGCACGGCAGAAGAATCGACACCAGTGGCCGGCTACCATGCAGATAGTCAATACGATTGAGCAAGGGCAGATCGTCATGAACAATCCGGTGCTCCACGCCAATCCGCTGCAGATGCGCTGCCACCAGCCCTTCACTGCCCTCAATCACCTGGGGCCGTGACAACCACTGGGCAAAGCTCAACTCGGACTCCAACTGGATATCGGCAATATGCTCGATAGTCTGTGGCCCAGCGGTCTCCACCATCCGCCACAGCAGATCATGGGGCGCCAGCTCACCACGGGCCGGATCAAAACCGCCCTCGACCATGAAGTGCGCGCGAGAAAAAGCCAGGGCGCGGCCGACATAGGGATAGGAGCGCATCAGGTCGAGATTGAAGTCGGGTTTGAACACCGGCTCCGACGACTCGCCTTCAACCAGCGCACCTTCATCGCTATAGGCACACAGCATGGCCGGAGTATTGGCAATGCGCTCGGCAAGGATCAGTAGCGCCGACTGCTGCAAGCGGTCACCGGCCTGCAGCAGATAAAACCAATCCCCTCCCTCCAACTGCGGTATCAATTCATTAAGCTGTTGCACCCAGTCCTCGCGCAACGGCTGGAGCAGGACTCGCTCTCGCTCTGCCACTAGGGCTTCGCCCCTCGACAACACCAGCACCGCCGCAGAGGCGTACAACTGAGCATCGATGCTGTCCAGGGTCCGCGCAAGCGCTTCGCTATCGTCTTCGAAATCAAGAACCACCACTACCAACTGCACCCGTCGCGGCCAGCTGTCGATGCGCTGAGGCATCAGTCGCTGTTCCACCGCCGAGAATTTGCGCACTGACAGCCATTCCCGATAGAAGCCCTCGTAGCTGATGCTCTCGCCACCGACCCGACCATCGACCACCGTACTGCGATTACCCAGCACACGGGTCACGCAAAGCTCTTGCCAGTTACGCGGCTGCTCGGCTGCCCGCGACAGATCGACATAACGCACCCACCCCGCCGCCGGCGCCGATTCACCGCTGCGCGCGGCCAGCATCTGCACCAACCAGGTCCACTCATTCTTCGCCAGTTTGAGCATTTCCGGCGTATTACTCAGACGCCCAGAATAAAGTCGCTCGCAACCTAATACTGTCACCTGCGCCGCCAGATTGCCGCGACGCATCAGACAGATGAACAGGGCAAAATCCAGTAGCGCAACAAAACCGGCGCCTTCCTGGATCAACGCCGGAAGCAGCTCCAGCACATCGGCACGACGCATCAGCGCGGAACTGAAGTTACCGAGGAAATTGCGCGGCGTGCTCTCGAAGATCGCCAGCATGTCATCGCCCTTGAGCACCGCATTGTCATGGGTGAAGCGACAGTTATCGACTCGCGACGGCAGGATGAAATTCCCTGCATCACTGAACACCCGCAACGCACACACCAGACTGACATCGGGGTTATCGAGCAGCACCGGAGCTTGCAGGGCGATACTCGGAGCGAACAGCCGATCGTCGTCACACAGGACCTTGATCAGCTCACCGCGAGCCTCCTCGACGCAGCGCAGGATATTCTTCTGCAATCCAAGGCGCTGCGGGTTGCGCAGATAACGCACAGGGTGCACCGGCTCGACGAAGCTCTCGGCAATCTGCTGGATTTCATCGCCGGCACTGTCGTCGCAAACAACGATCTCCAGTGGCTGATAGGTCTGCGCCAAGGCACTTTCCAGAGCCTGGCTGAAAAAGCGTGGGTTGAAGGCGGGAATGACGATGCTGACTAGAGGGGCTTGGCTCACGGCGGGAAACTCTCGAGCGGCGAGCCCTGGCCAGTGATGCCAGGGCTGCAAGACCGCTTAAAAAAGACGGCTGGCTGCTCGAAGATCGCGGCGTCCGGGCGCCAGCCCGAACGCCACGCACTCAGACCTTGTTGAACAGACCCAGTTGGGCAATCTTGCTGAAGGCCAGCTGCGAGGCTTGCAGCATGGTCTGTTGCAGGGTCAGGCGGGTCATCACTTCGGCCGGATCGGAGTCGCTGATGGCCGAGCGGGTCTTGGTGTTGGCAGCCGCCAGGCTTTCGTTGATTTCGCTCTGGGTGTCCAGGGCCGAACCACGACCACCCACCGAACTGATACCGATGGACAACTGGTCGATGCCACTGGCCAGGTTGGCCATCCCCGAGGCGAGGTCGGCCAGTTGCTTCTGGGTCGCCAGGGTGTTGCCGGCGGTCGGCGTGTTCAAGGCGTTTTTCAGCTGGCTCACGGTATCCAGTATGTTCTGGGTCTCGTGGGTATTGACCGACACACTGAACTGATCGTTGGCCGCCGGAGAAGGCGCGCCGGTCAGGGTGAAGCTCACGCCTGCCGCGGTGGCGACGTTGCCCGGCCCGACCACGCCCGAGGACACCGGCTTGCTATCAGCGGTCAGTGGCGCAGCGTACAGATCGAAATTGGTAGCGCTGGTGAACTTGAGGATCGCCGAACCACTGGGGAAGGTGGAGTTGTAGGCCACCGGATCGGTAATGCTGGTGTTCGAGACCTGAGTCATGCTCGGGTTGCCCGGAGAGCGCGCCACATTGAAGGTGTCCGGCTTGGAGCCCAGGGTGAAGGTATGCCCAGGCAGCACGGCGTTGGCGTCGTCGCCGGACTTGAGGTTGACGTTCAGGCTCAGGTCGACCCCACGGAAGCTCACGGTCTGGTTCGGTGTAGTGCCGAAAACACCACCCTGACTGGCCTCGGCCGTTACATCGTTGCCACTGCCGTCGACGATCTTCAGCTGGGTGCCCGATACGAAGGACACGGTGTAAGGCTCGCCGCTGCGGAACTGGCTGTTGTAGGCACCGTTGTTGGCCACCTGGCCGTTGGACAGGGAAATCCGCCCGTCATCCACGGCTGGCGCGGTCATGGTGACCTGGCTGCGGCTGGTGTTCAGTGCCTGCTGGAACACGTCCCAACCGGTGCTGTTGGCGGCCATCATCATGGTGTCGCCGACCGGCAGTTGCAGGCTGCTCTGGTCACCGTTGTAGCTGTAGGTGCCATCGGAGTTGCGGCTGAACGGCGGAACATCATCCTTGGAGCCACCGAAGATGTACTTGCCGTTTTCGTCCTGGGAGTTCATCAGGCTCAGCAACTGCTCTTCGATCTGCCCCAGTTCCGAAGCATTGGCCTGGCGGTCGGCGTCGGTGTAACCGGCGTTGCCGGCACCGGAGGCCAGTTCCTTGGCGCGGGCCAGCACGTTGTTGATGCTGGTCATCACCGATTCGGTCTGGCCCAGGGAGGCCTTGATCGAGTTGGTGTTGGTCTTGTACTGGTCCAGCAACGAAGCCTGTTGGCCCAGCTGCAGCAGGCGCGCGGCACCTACCGGATCGTCGGCAGCGGTCTTGACGCGAACCAGGCTGCTGGCCTCTTCGCTGCTCTGGACCACTTTGGAAAAGTTCTTCTGGTAGTTGGTAGCCGAGGACTCGTAAAACTGGGAGGTGGAAATGCGCATGGGCTACGACTCCTTAAAGGCTGTTGATCAGCGTGCTGAAGGTTTCCTGCGCAGCCTTGATGATCTGCGACGACGCTGTGTAGTACTGCTGGAACTTGACCAGGTTGCCGGTCTCATCATCCAGGTTGACCCCGGACAGCGAGTCCCGGGCGCCCTTGGCGTTAGCCAGGATGGTGCCGGTAGCGGCGCTGTCGAGGCTGCCCTGACTGGCCTTGGCGCCGACGTTCTCGATCAGCTTGCCGTAGGCATCCACCAGGGTGATGCCTTTGCTGGCAGAACCTGTATCGACTGTCTGCTTGCTCTGCAAACCGGCCAGCGCCAGGCCGTTGCGGTTGTCCGAAGAGCCGGCGCCGTTCACCGAGATGTTCATGCTGTCGCCGGCGGCGGGAGCGCCGGCCACGGTCATCTGCACGCCGAACGTCTTGGTCACCGGTGGCGTGCCGCCGTCGGTGATCGGCGCACCGCTGGCATCCAGCATGTTGATCTGCAGGTTGAGGGTGTTGGTCTGCCCGGGAACGATGGAGCCGCTGCCCATCTTGTTGCCCTTGGCATCGAAATAGTCGTAGCTCTGGCTGCCGCCTGCCGGCGCATTGAACACCACTTTGACCGGGCCCGAATTCTTGATTGCGGTCTGCATCTCAAGCTTGGCTGCGGCGTCGTAGTTGTCGATCGGCACGCTCAAGGAAGGCTGCGCGGAAATGCTCAGGGAGCTCTTGAGCCCGGCAGCCAGCTCGGCCTTCAGCGGAGCCGCGAGGGCCAGGCGCTTGGGGTCGGTCATTTCGGTCTGGATGGTGGTAGCGGCATTGCGGGTCGGGGTGATCTTGAAGCTGTCACCGGCACCGACCGTACCATTGAGTTTCAGCGAGAAGCCATCGATCACCGGTGCCGGGCTGGTGGTGGTGCTGAAGCTGCCCATGTCGGTGCCATCGGAACGCTTGACGCTGTAGTCGGTGGCACTGCTGAAGGTCACGGTGTAGTCGCTGGTGCTCAGCTTGCCGGTGTCCTTGATGGTGACATCGAAGTTGCCCGAGCCTGCGCTGTTGGTGGCACTGCCAATGCTGCGCTGGCTGATCATCCGGGCACTGTTGATGTCGTTGAACAGGTTGCCGCCGAAATCACCGTTCTTGTCGATGCCTTGAGCCATCAGGCTGTTCATCTGGTCGGCGACCACGAGGGCTACGCGGCCCAGCTCGTTCATCGCCGGATCCAGCACTTCGCTGCGGTAGCGCAGCAGGCCGCCGATCTCGCCACCGGTGGTGAGGTTGGTGATGTCGATGCTGCTCGAGCCCCGGTTCAACTGCAGCGCGGAGCGGCTCGGGTCGTTCTTGCCCTGCACCACTTCCAGGGTATTGGCCGAGTTACCCATGACCAGCGGCTGGCCGCTGCCCAGGTACAGGTCGACGCTGGAGCCACGCTCCGAGACCTGCACGCCGATGAAGGTCGAAAGCTGGCGCACGGTTTCATTACGCGCATCGAGCAGATCGTTGGGCATGCCGTTGCCGTTGGTCGACAGCTCGGAAATCTTCTGGTTGAGCTGGGCCACGGTGTTGGCCAGCTTGTTGACCTGGTCCGCCATGTTCGCCAGGTTGCCGTTGATATTGGTGTTCTGCTGGTTGAGCTGGCTGGATACCGAGTTGAAACGGTTGCTCAGGGCCTGGGTGTCGCTGAGCAGCAACTGCCGGGAAGCCTCGTCGGTAGGCTTGGCGTTGAGGTTCTGCACCGAGGCGAAGAACTTGGTCAGGGCGCCGGTCATGCCGGTGCCGCTGTCCGACAGCAATTGGTCGATCGGACTGATCTGCCCCTGGAACGCCGCGGCATCGCTGTTGAGCGAGGTGGCGGTGCGCAACTGGGCATCGAGGAAGCTGTTATAGACCCGGCGCACGTCCGCCAGGGTGGTGCCGGTGCCGATGAAGACGTTGCCATTCTGGCTGGAGGCCTTGGTGCCCTGCACGGTCTGCTGACGCGAGTACCCGGCGGTGTCGGCGTTGGCAATGTTGTTACCCGTGGTCATCAACGACGTTTGGCTGGCGGCCAGCCCCGACATCCCGATATTGAGCAAACTCATGATTCAGACCTTATAAATTCGTGGAAACGCCAGCCGCAGCGTAGTTCTGGTAATTCTTCATCTGCTTGGCTATCTGCGAAATCTTGCTTGCGTAATCCGGGTCCGTTGCATACCCGGCTTTTTGCAACTCGCGAACAAACTGTTCTGGTTTATCGGCCACCTTCAGCACTTCTTGATAGCGATTGTTGCTCTGCAACAAGGTCACCAGATCGTGGAAGCTGTCCTGATAGGAATCGTAGGAACGGAACGCCGCCGTCTCCTTGACCATCTGCCCGTTGCGGAACTCGCTGGTGATCGCCCGGGCCTGTGCACCCTGCCAACTGCTGCCGGCCTTGATGCCGAACAGGTTGTGGCTGCTGCTGCCATCCTGCTGGCGCATCACCGATTTGCCCCAGCCGGTTTCCAGGGCGGCCTGGGCCACCAGGTAGCGCGGATCGATCCCGATACGCTGGGCCGCCTGCTGCGCCATCGGCAGCATGGTGGCGACGAAGTCGTCGGCGGAACTGAAGGCACGCTTGGCCGGTGCCAGCGGCGGCTGGGCCATGGCCCGGCCATAGACCCGCATCTTGCCCTGGGACGCGGCGTAGCCCTGATTGACCCGCCACTCGCCCCGCAGCACGGCATCGGCGGCCGGGCTGTTGCGGGTCGGCGCGGCGTTCTGTGCGCCGCCCTCGACGGCACCGGCCGACGGCACGATGCCGGTCAACAGGCGATCGGTGAGCTTGCTGGGCAGGGACAGACGCCGCTGGTTGAGCAGCACCATGTCGTTATGCGCCACGCTCGTGCGCAAAGGATCGTGGGCCCGCGAAGCCCACATCGGGCGCTGGCCGTTGACCCGGCTCAACGGACCATCCTGGGCCGTGGTACCGGCAGCGATCGGCGTCGGAGTCGCCACCGGCGCCGCGGCCGGCAAAGTCGTGGTGGCCGCATTCGGATGAGCCGGCTTGTTCTTCATCATCTGGCGCATCAGCACATTGGCCAGGCCGATACCGCCACCCTCGCGAGACAGGGACACCGCCAACTGCTGGTCATACATGTCCTGGTACTGCTTGGCGGCCGGGGTATTGAGCGGGTTGTCCTGGCCTATGACGTCAGTGGCCTTGCGCATGGACTTGAGCATTTCATTGAGAAACAGCGACTCGAACTCCTGCGCCACTTTGCGCACGTTGGCTTCGCCGTCCTTGTCGCCGACCTTCAGTTGCTGCAGGCGGTTGAGGTCGGAGTAAGACCCGGAATCGCCGCTGCCAATCAGTCCGCTCTTACGAATATCCATGGCGCTCACCTCAAATCACGATCAGGTCGGCCTGCAAGGCGCCGGCCTGTTTCAAGGCTTCAAGGATGGCCATCAAGTCGCCTGGCGCCGCGCCCACCTGGTTCACCGCCCGGACGATCTCATCCAGAGTGGTGCCCGGGCCGAACTTGAACATCGGCTTGGCTTCCTGCTGAGCATTGACCCGCGAGCGGGGCACCACCGCGGTCTGGCCATTGGACAGAGGGCCGGGCTGGCTGACGATCGGGTCTTCGGTAATGGTCACGGTCAGGCTGCCGTGGGTCACCGCCGCCGGCGAGACCTTGACGTTCTGGCCAATGACGATGGTGCCGGTACGGGAGTTGATGATGACCTTGGCCACCGCCTGCCCCGGATCGATCTCCAGGTTCTCCAGGATCGACAGGTAGTCCACACGCTGGCTTGGGTCCAGGGGTGCAGTCACCCGGATCGAGCCACCGTCGATGGCTTGAGCCACGCCTGGGCCGAGCATGTCGTTGATCTTGTCGACGATGCGCTTGGCGGTGGTGAAATCCGAACGGTTGAGGTTCAGGGTCAGGCTATTGCCCTGGTTGAAACCACTGGGCACGGCACGCTCGACCGAGGCGCCACCAGGAATCCGCCCGGCCGACGGTACGTTGACGGTGATCTTCGAACCGTCGCGTCCTTCGGCATCGAAACCACCCACCACCAGGTTGCCCTGGGCGATGGCGTAGACGTTGCCGTCGATGCCCTTGAGCGGCGTCAGCAGCAAGGTGCCGCCGCGCAGGCTCTTGGAGTTACCAATGGAGGACACGGTGATATCCACCTGCTGGCCCGGCTTGGCGAACGCCGGCAGATCGGCACTCACCGACACCGCCGCGACGTTCTTCAACTGCACGTTGCCGGAGCCGGCCGGCACCTTGATGCCGAACTGCGACAGCATGTTGTTGAAGGTCTGCAAGGTGAAAGGCGTCTGGGTAGTCTGGTCGCCGGTACCGTTAAGCCCGACCACCAGGCCATAGCCGATCAATTGGTTGGAACGCACGCCGGAAATGCTGGCGATGTCCTTCAACCGCTCGGCCTGGACGCCAAGGGAAGTGGACAGCAACAACGCCGCCGCCATCAGGTGCTTGAAATTGAGCATGAGTCTTTTCATCACCTAGAAAGGGAACAGCGGGCTGAGGAAGAAACGGTCGAACCAGCCAGGCTGGTTGGCATCGGCAAACGAGCCGGTGCCCGAATAGGTGATGCGTGCATCCGCGACCCGGGTCGAGGACACGGTGTTGTCGGTGGCGATGTCGTCCGCCCGTACCAGGCCTGCAATCCGCACCAGCTCATCGCCGGTGTTGAGGGTCATCCACTTCTCGCCACGCACCGCGATGATGCCGTTGGGCAGTACGTCGGCCACGGTCACGGTGATCGAACCGGTCAGGCTATTGCTCTGGGCCGCCTTGCTGTCGCCCTTGGTGGCGCGATTGCCGCTGTAGCCGGCATTCAGGGTCAGGTCGCCGTCGCCCAGCGGGTTGTTGGTGTTGGGCACGGCACCGAACAGCGAGGTCAGGCCAATGCTGTTGGAACTGGTCTTGGTCAGCGCCGAGTTGGCACCCTTGCTGGCGTTGGTCCGCTCGTTCAGGGTGATGGTGATGATGTCACCGACCCGGAACGCCTTGCGGTCGCTGTACAGGTTCTGCTCGAAGCCGGCCTGGTAGATCGAACCGTTGTTGGACGCGGAAGGCAGCGGCGTACGCGGCAGCACCGGCGCGTAGTAAGGGTCATTGGGCTTGGGCGGCGGGGCGACACAGCCCGCGAGCACGGCACTCCCACTCAGCGCTAGAACACAAATAAACCGATTCATGACCCTTCCTCACGATGTTGCCGGTGCGCCACTTCAGACCCGTGGCGACCTCAAGACTTGATTACAGCTTCTGCGTAATGAACGAGAGCATCTGGTCCGCGGTGGAGATCACCTTGGAGTTCATCTCGTAAGCGCGCTGAGTGGTGATCATGTTGACCATCTCCTCAACGGTGCTGACGTTGGAGGCTTCCAGAGTGTTCTGCAGTGTGGTGCCGAAACCGTTGAGGCCCGGGGTACCGATCTGCGGCGCGCCACTGGCGGCGGTTTCCAGGAACAGGTTGTTGCCCTGGGCCTGCAGGCCTGCCGGGTTGATGAAGTCGGCGGTTTGCAGGTTGCCGATCACCTGGGACGCCGGGTTGCCGGCAATGGTGATGGACACGGTGCCGTCCTGGCCTACGGTGAAGGTCTGCGCATCGTTGGGCACGACAACCGCAGGCTCCAGGGCAAAACCGCTGGCGGTGACGATCTGGCCGTCGGAGTTCAGGTGGAAAGTACCGTCACGGGTGTAGGCCGTGGTGCCATCGGGCTGCAGGATCTGGAAGAAACCGCGGCCGTTGATGGCCAGGTCCAGAGGCTGCTCGGTGGTCTGCAGGCTGCCGGCGGTGAAGTTCTTCTGGGTGCCGACAATGCGCACACCGGTACCGACCTGCAGGCCGGTTGGCAGCTCGCTGTCCTGGGTGGACTGGGCCCCCGGCTGACGCTTGATCTGGTACAGCAGATCCTGGAACTCGGCACGATCACGTTTGAAGCCCGTGGTCGAGACGTTCGCCAGGTTGTTGGAAATGACGGTCAGGTTGGTGTCCTGGGCGGACAGACCGGTTTTGGCAACCCATAGAGCCGGAAGCATTGATTTCTCCTCTCGCGCCTGTTTTACGGCGCTAGATACTGGTAATTAGCTGATCTGCAAGACCCGAGCCATGGCCTGGTCGTCTTCTTTGGCGCTGTTCATCATCTTCACGTGCAATTCGAACTGCCGGGACAGGGCCAGCACCGCGGTCATTTCCTGCACGGCGTTGACGTTGCTCGACTCAAGGAAACCCGAGACCAGCTGGACGTTGGCGTCGGCGGGTGCCGGCTGGCCGTCCTTGGTCTTGATCGAGCCGTCCAGGCCTTTGGTGAGGTTCTTGATGTCCGGGTTGACCAGCTTGATGCGGTCGACCTCGGCCATGACTCGCGGGCCCTCGCCCATGGCACGGATACTGATGGTGCCGTCCTGGCCAACTTCGATCTTCTGCTCGGGTGGCACTGCGATCGGGCCGCCGTTGCCCATCACCGGCATACCGTTGCCGGCGCGCAGCACACCCAGGGCGTCGACATTCAAACTGCCGGTACGCACATAGCTTTCGCTGCCGTCGGGGCTCTGCACGGCGATCCAGCCGTTGCCGCTGACGGCCACGTCCAGGTCACGACCGGTCTCCACCATCGAGCCGGCACTGAAATCCGTTGCCGGGCGCTCGCTCATGGCAAAGGCGCGCGCCGGAAAGCTGTCACCAAATACCGGCATCGCACGGGCCTGCTCCAGGTCGCGCTGAAAACCATTGGTAGAGATGTTCGCCAGATTGTTGGCATGAGCCTTTTGCGCCAGTGCATTCTGGCTGGCGCCGGTCATTGCCACATAAAGGTACTTGTCCACAGTCTTTCCTCTGTCTGCCGGACGTTTGCCGCCCACCGCTGTACTGCGAAGCCATAAGCAATAAGCGCACCAACTTTTTCACGCAGTGGTGATCCCCAGGCGGGGCAAGGCTTTGCCTGATTACAGAGGAAAAAACAGCGTTGGCAGAAGACGGAAAAACGGCGGTCTTATGCCGCTACCGGCAAGTAACGGCCCGGATACAAGCCTAGGGATTGTCGCCGGCATTCTTGCCGACCTCGTATTCGCGCAGTTTGTTGGCGATGGTGGTGTGGGAAACCCCCAGCCGCTTGCCCAGCTGACGGCTACTGGGGTGCTCGGCGTACAGACTCTCGAGCACGGCCTTTTCAAAGCGCCCGACAATCTGTTCCAGGCCACCCTCCAGGGAGAAATCGCCAAGCGGCTGGCGCGCACCATAGTCCGGCAGCCGGATGTGCTCGGTCTTGACCGTACCGCCATCGCACAGGGAAACCGCCTGAAACAGCACGTTCTCCAGTTGCCGCACATTGCCCGGCCAGTGGTAGTGACTGAGGCGTTCCATGGCCGCCGGCGCCAGACGCGGCAACGGGCAACCGATCTGCCGGCTGGCCTGGTCGAGAAAGTGCTCCACCAGGGGGGTCAGGCCGTCGAGGCATTCGCGCAATGGCGGAATGTGCAGAGACAGCACATTCAACCGGTGATAGAGGTCCTGGCGGAACTCGCCCCTGGCGCACAACTCGGAAAGATCCACTTGGGTCGCGCAGATCACCCGCACATCCAGGTACACCTCTTCATCGCTGCCGACCCGGCGGAAGCAGCCATCCTGCAGGAAGCGCAGCAGCTTGACCTGCAAGCGCGGGCTCATCTCCCCTACCCCGTCGAGAAACAGGGTGCCACCGGCGGTCAGCTCCAGCAGCCCCAGCTTGCCCTCTGCCCGAGCCCCCTCGAAGGCGCCGGGGCCGTAGCCGAACAGCTCGGTCTCGGCCATGGACTCCGGCAACCCGGCGCAGTTCAGGGCCATCAGCGGCGACTGCCCGCGCGGGCTGGCCAGGTGACAGGCACGGGCCAGCAGCTCCTTGCCGGTCCCGGTCTCGCCCTCGATCAGCAGCGGCGCATCCAGCGGTGCCATGCGCCGCGCCTCACGCACCACCGCCGCCATGACTTTCGAACTCTGGAAGATGCTGTCGAAGCCCCGCAGCTCCTGCTTGCGCACGTTGTAGATGCGCTCGCCAACGCGATCCGCCCGGTGCAAGGTCAATACCGCGCCGGCCATGGCTTCGCTGTCGTCATGTTCCGATTGCAGCGGCGCGATGTCCGCCAGGAACACATCCCCCCTGACCTTGACCCGCAACCCGTTGATCCGCGACTGGTTGGCCCGCACCAGTTCCGGCAGGTCGAAGTCTTCGGCGTAGCGCGACAGGGGAATGCCCGGCACCTCGTCCACCCGCACCCCGAGCAACTGCGCTGCGGCCCGGTTCGCCGCCACGATGGAGCCGCCCATGTCGATGGACAGCACCGGGAACTCCAGAGCCCCCAACAGCGCATTGAGCTCCATGTGCCGGCGCTCGCTGGGCATCAACCCGACTCGCTTGACGCCAAACACCCCGGCGATGGACTCGAACTTGGGGCGCAGCGCCTGGAATTGCAGGTTGATCAGGTTCGGGCAGTGCAGATAGATGGCATTGCCATGCTCGCCCCCCACCTCGCCACGGGCCACGTTGATCCCGTATTCCACCAGCAGGTTGAGAATGTCGCGCAGGATGCCGATGCGATTCTGGCAGTGAACTTTGATACGCATAGAAGGAAGGCCCTGGGACTGACAGTGAAAGGCATAAACGCCGAAAACCGACGCTTATGGCATCGGGTTTTACAAACTTTCTGCAGGATGGCGCAGATAATCGTCAAGATTATGTGACAGCAAACCGCTTTTTCAAACCTGAAAACCCACCACAGGGTGGAGACCCCGCCAGATTCGTAACGTTTACTTTACAAATTGGTGCACGACAGCCCTCTACCCGCACCGGCCACCTGCTGCAAAGCGTCGCACCCTCGGGTATCACTGGGGTCACACATAACAAGAACGCATCCCCTGGCAGGAGAGCAGCATGAAGCAGACGCAGTACGTGGCCCGCGAGCCCGACGCGCAAGGTTTTATCGACTATCCACCCGAAGAGCACGCGGTGTGGAACACCCTGATCACACGCCAGTTGAAAGTGATCGAGGGTCGTGCGTGCCAGGAATACCTGGACGGCATCGACAAGCTCGGCTTGCCCCACGACCGTATTCCGCAACTGGGCGAAATCAACAAGGTCCTGGGTGAAACCACCGGCTGGCAAGTGGCCCGGGTACCGGCGCTGATCCCCTTCCAGACCTTCTTCGAGCTGCTGGCCAGCAAGCGCTTTCCCGTGGCGACCTTCATTCGCACCCGCGAAGAACTCGACTACCTGCAAGAGCCGGACATCTTCCACGAGATCTTTGGCCACTGCCCGCTGCTGACCAACCCCTGGTTCGCCGAATTCACCCACACCTACGGCAAGCTCGGCCTGCAAGCCACCAAGGAAGAGCGGGTGTACCTGGCGCGTCTGTACTGGATGACCATCGAGTTCGGCCTGGTGGACACCCCGGCCGGGCGGCGCATCTATGGCGGCGGCATCCTGTCCTCGCCCAAGGAGACCGTGTACAGCCTGTCCGAAGAGCCGGAACACCAGGCCTTCGACCCGCTGGAAGCCATGCGCACGCCGTATCGCATCGACATCCTGCAGCCGATCTATTTCACCCTGCCCAACCTCAAGCGCCTGTTCGACCTGGCCCACGAAGACATCATGGCCCTGGTCCACCAAGGCATGCAGCTGGGCCTGCACGCCCCCAAGTTTCCGCCAAAACCCAAGGCGGCCTGAGCGGCCCGCACTCGCGAGCCGCTGCGAAAGATAGTAACTTCCAACAAGAATTGAATCCTGGGAACCCACCATGACCGCTCTGAACCAAGCCCATTGCGAAGCCTGCCGTGCCGATGCTCCTCAAGTCAGCGACGAAGAACTGCCGGTACTGATCAAGCAGATCCCTGACTGGAACATCGAAGTTCGCGATGGCGTGATGCAGCTGGAGAAAGTCTTCCTGTTCAAGAACTTCAAATTTGCCCTGGCCTTCACCAACGCCATGGGCGAGATCTCCGAGGCCGAAGGCCACCACCCGGGCCTGCTCACCGAGTGGGGCAAGGTCACCGTGACCTGGTGGAGCCACTCGATCAAGGGCCTGCACCGCAACGACTTCATCATGGCAGCCCGCACCGATGAAGTGGCCAAGACCGCAGAAGGACGCAAGTAATGCACTTCGACGCCATCGGCCGGGTTCCCGGCGACCCGATTCTCGGCCTGATGGGGGCCTACGCCAACGATCCCAACCCGCGCAAGTTCGACCTCGGCGTGGGGGTCTACAAGGACTCCCAGGGCCTGACGCCGATCCCGCGCTCGGTGAAGCTGGCCGAACAGCGCCTGGTGGACAGCCAGGACACCAAGATCTACATCGGCGGCCATGGCGACGCGGCCTTCGGCAAGGTGATCAATGAACTGGTACTGGGCAGCGATTCGAAACTGATCGCCACCCAGCGTGCCGGCGCCACGCAGACCCCGGGCGGCACTGGCGCCCTGCGCCTGAGTGCCGACTTCATCGCCCACTGCCTGCCGGGCCGTGGCGTGTGGCTGAGCAACCCGACCTGGCCGATCCACGAGACCATCTTTGCCGCGGCCGGGGTCAAGGTCAGTCACTACCCCTATGTGGGCAGCGACAACCGCCTGGACGTCGAAGCCATGCTGGCGACCCTGAACCAAGTGCCCGAGGGCGACGTGGTGCTGCTGCACGCCTGCTGCCACAACCCCACCGGCTTCGACCTCGGCCACGCCGACTGGCAACGCGTGCTGGACGTGGTACGCAGCCGCAAGCTGCTGCCGCTGATCGACTTCGCCTACCAGGGCTTCGGCGACGGCCTGGAGCAGGATGCCTGGGCAGTGCGGCTGTTCGCCGCCGAACTGCCGGAAGTGCTGATCACCAGCTCCTGCTCGAAGAACTTCGGCCTGTACCGCGACCGGACCGGCGCTTTGATCGTCTGCACCCAGGACGCAGAGAAACTGCTCGATGTGCGCAGCCAACTGGCCCATATCGCCCGTAACCTGTGGTCCACGCCACCGGATCACGGCGCGGCGGTGGTCGCCACCATCCTCGGCGACCCGGAGCTGAAAAGCCTCTGGGCCGACGAAGTGGAAGCCATGCGCCTGCGGATCGCGCAACTACGCGCCGGCCTGCTGGAGGCCTTGCAGCCTTACGGCCTGGCCGAACGTTTCGCGCATATCGGCGTGCAACGGGGAATGTTCTCCTACACCGGCCTGAGCCCTGCCCAGGTCCAGGAACTGCGTGACCACCACAGCGTGTACATGGTCAGCTCCGGCCGCGCCAACGTGGCCGGAATCGACGCCACGCGCCTGGACTTGCTGGCTAGCGCCATCGCCAGCGTCTGCAAGGGCTGATCCCTCCCCTACCGGCAAGCCCGGCCTCTGCACTGCGGTGCCGAGGCTGGGCTAGCTGCCCCAGTTCGCAAGCCCTGGCCCCACCCTCGCAACAACGCCCCGCCTCAAAGATCTTTCTGAATCAACTGCCCCAACGCCGCCAGCTCGCTCTGCTCGAGGTCGGACACCAGGATGAAGCGCAGGTGATTGCGCCGCCATGCCACCAGGTTATAGCCGCGCAAGGAGAGGTTTTGCGCTGCTGCATCGGCATCCGCCGTGGGCAGGATGAACAGGTTGATCAAGTGCCGCCCATGACCATAGGTCAGGGCCGCCGAACTTTGCTGCTGCAGGTAGTCCAGGCGCCCGCCCAGCAGCGGATAGCCCTGCTGACTGAAGTCGAAGACCGGCGGGGCAAAATCCAGCTTGCCGGTGAACCAGGGCTTGACCGTGTGCCGGTCCGAGGACACCACGTCATTCAAGTGATCAACCATCAGCGAACGCACATGACTGGACACTGCCTCATCCAGCCATGGCCGCTCGACAGAGGGCGCTGCCAGGTAGAACACCAGGGCCAGGGCCAGCGCCAGGCTCGAAAATCCCGGGGCCAGCCAGCGCCAGCCGCCACCTCCCAGCCAGCGCTGGAACAACCCCGCAGGAGGCGAGGCAGGTGCGTCGATGCTGGCCAGCAGACGCTGGGCCAAGCCTACCGGCGCCTGGTGATAGGACATGTGAGCCTTGAGCTGTGCCACCAGACGCCGGGCGTCGGCATATTCCCGAGCACATTCGGCACAGTGGCGTAGGTGCTCGGCCACCTCGGCAGCGGCATTGGCTTCCAACTCGTTGTCTAGGTAGCCATGCAGCCACGCCCTACAGGTCTTGCAGTCGATATCGTTGATCATGGCCGGGACTTCTGCAGTTGCAGCCGGAGCATGGAACGTGCCCTGGCAAGACGCGACATGACCGTTCCCAGGGGGATATCAACGATCTTCGCAATGTCCTTGTAGGGCATATCTTCCAACTCCTTGAGCACTATCACCTCACGAAACACCGGAGCCAGAGCCAGGAGCGCCTGCTGCAACTGCTCCACCTCCTGCCCCTGGATCAGTTGCCACTCCGGTGTTCGTCCATCGGCCAGGGCCGGATCGTCTTCGCCACAGGTCTCGTCGAAAGCCACCGCGCCCTGGCGTGCCGATGCCTTGAGCCAGTTGTAGCTTTCGTTGCGCACTATGGTCAGGAACCAGGCCTTGGCGTTGCTGCCGTCGAAACGATGGAGGAACTTCACTGCGCGAAACGCGCTTTCCTGAACCACGTCCTGGGCCGCGCTGTCGTTATCAGTCAGCCAACGCGCGAGGTTATAGGCCGCATTCAGATGCGGCAGGAACAGTTCCTCGAATCGCGTCATGGTGGCTCCGTCTCCTTTGCACCCTATAACGGTGAAAGCCGGCGTTTTATTCCCGAAATAAAAAACTTCTTTCCTGGAATAAAGCCCCGCACCGCACGGTTTTACAGATGTGAGACCCATCACTGTAGACCGCTACCGAGGGCGCACCATGGATACCCATGCCACATCGCACACCCGAGCCACCGACAGCCCGCAGAACCCCGACCGACGCACTTTGCTCAAGTGCTCGGCCTGGGCCGGCGCCGGCGTCATCTGGGCCTTGAGCGGAGGGATCCCGCGGGCCTTTGCCCTGGACCAGGCAGGCCAGCCAAGCGACCCCACCGCACTGAACAGCAGCTTTCACTTCGTACAGATCAGCGACTCGCATATCGGCTTCAACAAGGAAGCCAACCCGGAACCGGTGAAGACCCTGCAAGTGGCCATCGACAAGGTCATTGCCCTACCCAGACGGCCCGCACTGATCCTCCATACCGGGGACATCACCCACCTGTCCCGGGCCGAAGAGTTCGACACCGCCGCCCAGTTGCTCAAGGGCCTGCCCTCCACCGTGCACTATGTGCCGGGCGAGCATGACACCCTGGATGAAGGCGGCGGCCAGCTTTACCTGCAGCGCTATGGCAAGGGCACCCGCGGGAACGGCTGGTACAGCTTCGACCAGCAGGGTGTGCACTTCATTGCCCTGGTGAATGTCTTCAACCTGCAACCCGGCCATGAAGCCACCCTGGGCGCCGAGCAACTGACCTGGCTGGCGGACGACCTGCGGGCAGTGGCCAGCAGCACGCCGATCGTAGTCTTCACCCATATCCCGCTGTGGACCATCTATCAGCCCTGGGGCTGGGGCACGGAGGACGGCGACCAGGCCATCGCCCTGCTGCGCCGCTTCGGCTCGGTGACTGTCCTCAACGGCCATATCCACCAGGTCATCCAGAAAGTCGAGGGCAACATCACCTTCCACACCGCTCGCGGCACGGCCTACCCGCAACCAGCCCCCGGTGCCGCGGCCAACCCCGGGCCGATGACCGTGGCTGCCGACCAGTTGCGCAATTACCTGGGCATCACCGATGTTCGCGCAACCCAGGGCGAGCACCCCCTGGCCCTGCTCGACTCCACTCTGGCCTGAGGTCCTCGTGCGATGAAGACATTGCTCACGCTGCTGCTTCTGGGTTGCCTGGCGACGCCGGCCTGGGCCCAGGAGGTGAAGATCGATATCCGCGCGTTCATGTACAACCCCCAGGATGTGCAAATCACCGCGGGCACCCGGGTCACCTGGGTCAATGACGACCAGATACCGCACACGGTGACCGAGACCCACAAGCTGTTCCGTTCCGCCGCACTGGACACCAACGACAGTTTTTCCTACCAGTTCGATACCCCCGGCATCTATCAGTACTTCTGCGTGCTGCACCCACAGATGATCGGCAAGATCATCGTCAACCCGCCACAACCCTAGGCAACAGGCCCGTTGCAACGCCTTATGCGGCGCTGCACCGGGCCGCCATCGCCGGCCCGCACATGCCGTTTCATGCGCGGCCAAAGCACCCAGAACCTGACGAATAACCCTCGACCGAGGGGAAATAAAAATCTTTCTGTCATTTGTACTGCTGTATCCTGCCCAGGCTTTTTAAAAGCGCGGATCTACCCAGCGATTTAAAAAACAGACTTTGCGAGGAGCAACGACATGCATGAGATCCCGAATCTCCCCTTCCCAAGCCTGCACGAAACTGAGCAGACAACTCCGCCACAAGCCAGTGCCGACAAGCCTGTAGTGCAAGAAGCCGCCGACAGCCGCAAGGCCGACAGCGAAGACTGAAAGCTGTAACCAGACCGTGTGGAAAGCGCTACTCAAGCGCTTTCCACACCGCCTGAAACCCTCCTCCCGAGCCCCGCCGCACCATGACCGAATCCTTCAGCGAAACCCAAGCCAGCGTGCTGATCGGCACTGCCGAACAGATGATCGACGTGTGGAATCGCCTCAGCGAAGAAAAACAGGCCGCTCTGCTGGCCCGCTTCGGCACCCAGGAAAATGCCCTGGCCGCCTTGGTCACCACCCGGTTGCTGGGCAACAATGACGCCTGAACCGACTCCGGCCAGGTAAAAATCTGAACAACACATCGATTTCCCCCACAACCCCTCCCTGCACATCGGTATCATAAGCAGCCTATCTATTGAGCTGTCGCAGTGGTCCGATCCCCATGCCAGATACCCAGCGCCCCTTGACGGTCACGCTGCACGTCGTCTCCATCGTCCTGTTCACCTTTATCGGCTACCTGAATATCGGCATTCCGCTGGCGGTGCTGCCGGGCTACGTGCACAGCGAACTGGGCTTTGGCGCGGTGATCGCCGGCCTGGTGATCAGCGTGCAATACCTGGCCACCCTGCTCAGCCGGCCCTATGCCGGGCGCATCATCGACAATCTGGGCAGCAAGCGCGCGGTGATGTACGGCCTGGCCGGCTGCGGCTTGAGCGGGGTGTTCATGCTGCTTTCGGCCTGGCTGCACAACCTGCCGACCCTGAGCCTGATCAGCTTGCTGATCGGCCGCCTGGTCCTGGGCAGCGCGGAAAGCCTGGTGGGCTCGGGCTCCATCGGCTGGGGCATCGGCCGGGTCGGGGCGCAGAATACCGCCAAGGTGATTTCCTGGAACGGCATCGCCAGCTACGGCGCCCTGGCCATTGGCGCGCCGCTGGGGGTGTGGCTGGTAAGCCGGCTGGGGCTGTGGAGCATGGGAGCGAGCATCATCCTGCTGGCGCTGCTCGGCCTGCTGCTGGCCTGGCCGAAACTCGCCGCGCCGATCGTTGCCGGCGAGCGCTTGCCGTTCATCCACGTGCTGGGCAAGGTATTTCCCCACGGCTGCGGCCTGGCCCTGGGCTCCATCGGCTTTGGCACCATCGCCACCTTCATCACCCTGTACTACGCCACCCGGCACTGGGACAACGCCGTACTGTGCCTGAGCCTGTTCGGTGCCAGCTTCATCGGCGCGCGACTGCTGTTCGGCAACCTGATCAACCGCCTCGGCGGCTTTCGCGTGGCGATTGCCTGCCTGTCGGTGGAAACCCTCGGCCTGTTGCTGCTGTGGCTGGCCCCGGATGCCAATTGGGCCCTGGCCGGCGCAGCCCTGAGCGGCTTCGGCTTCTCCCTGGTATTCCCGGCCCTGGGGGTGGAAGCAGTGAACCTGGTGCCAGCCTCCAGCCGCGGCGCGGCAGTGGGGGCCTACTCGCTGTTCATCGACCTGTCGCTGGGCATCACCGGCCCGCTGGCGGGGGCGATTGCTGCCGGTTTCGGCTTTGCCTCGATCTTCCTGTTCGCCGCCATCGCTGCCTGCACCGGCCTGGTGCTGAGCCTGTACCTGTACCACCAGGCGCCCAAGCTGCGCCAGGAACGCGAGGCGCGCTAGAAGTCCACTTTGCCGCGCCCGGCCTTGATGCTGCCGCGCTTGGCCTTGGTCTCCAGGCGGCGCTTCTTCGAACCCAGGGTCGGCTTGGTCGGGCGGCGCTTCTTCTCCACCTTGACGGCGCTGAGAATCAGCTCGGTGAGGCGCTCCAGGGCATCGGCGCGGTTCTGCTCCTGGGTGCGGTACTGCTGGGCCTTGAGGATGATCACGCCGTCACTGGTGATGCGGCTGTCGCGCAGCGCCAGCAGGCGCTCCTTGTAGAACGGAGGCAGGGACGAAGCCGGAATGTCGAAGCGCAGGTGCACCGCGCTGGACACCTTGTTGACGTTCTGCCCACCGGCGCCCTGGGCACGGATGGCGGTCAGCTCGATCTCGGCATCCGGCAGATGCACGTTGTTGGAAATCACCAGCATGGAACAGGAATCCGTCTTCAGGGCGCATAGGATACCCCCATTCCCCACGCTCTTGCGGGTCTCTTCGCTGGCAAGCCAGCCCCCTACAGCGGGCAGGCACACCGTAGGAGCCGGCTTGCCCGCGAAAGCGATCTCAGCCCCCGACAAAAATCACGGCCATGAAAAACCCGGCCGGAGCCGGGTTAGTCGTTGCCAGGGCCGCGCTTACTTCAGCGAAGCACTGGCTGCCTGCAGCGCGTGCTGGGCACTGCGCTTGTTCTTGATGCAGTAGCAGACCCACATGAACACCACCCACACCGGGATCGCGTACACCGAGATCTGGATGCCCGGAATCATCAGCATGATGCCCAGGATGAACACCACGAACGCCAGGCAGACGTAGTTGCCGTAGGGGTACCACAGCGCCTTGAACAGCGAGGTCTGGCCGGTACGCTCCATGTGCTGGCGGAACTTGAAGTGCGAGTAGCTGATCATCGCCCAGTTGATCACCAGGGTCGCCACCACCAGGGACATCAGCAGCTCCAGGGCGTGCTGCGGAATCAGGTAGTTGAGCACCACGGCGACGAAGGTCACCAGCGCCGAAGCGAGGATCGACATCACCGGCACGCCGCGCTTGTCGATCTTGGCCAGGGCCTTGGGCGCATCGCCCTGCTCGGCCATGCCCAGGAGCATGCGGCTGTTGCAATAGGTGCCGCTGTTGTACACCGACAGCGCCGCGGTCAGGACCACGAAGTTGAGGATGTGCGCCGCGGTGTTGCTGCCCAGCATCGAGAACACCTGGACGAACGGGCTGCCGCTGTAGGCATCGCCGGAAGCGTTCAGGGTCACCAGCAGGGTGTCCCACGGCGTCAGCGACAGCAGCACCACCAGGGCGCCGATGTAGAAAATCAGGATGCGATAGATCACCTGGTTGATCGCCTTGGGGATCACGGTCTTCGGCTTGTCGGCTTCCGCTGCAGTGAAACCGAGCATTTCCAGGCCGCCGAAGGAGAACATGATGATTGCCATGGCCATCACCAGGCCGCTGACCCCATTGGGGAAGAAGCCGCCGTGGGACCACAGGTTGCTCACCGAGGCCTGCGGGCCGCCGTGGCCACTGACCAGCAGGTAGCTGCCCAGGGCGATCATGCCGACGATGGCGACCACCTTGATGATGGCGAACCAGAACTCGGCCTCGCCGAAGACCTTGACGTTGGCCAGGTTGATGGCGTTGATCATGACGAAGAACACGGCTGCCGAGGCCCAGGTCGGGACGTCCGGCCACCAGTAGTGCACATACTTGCCGACCGCGGTCAGCTCCGACATGCCCACCAGGATATAGAGGATCCAGCAGTTCCAGCCCGAGAGGAAACCGGCAAAGCCGCCCCAGTATTTATGGGCAAAGTGGCTGAAGGAGCCGGCCACCGGCTCCTCGACGATCATCTCGCCGAGCTGGCGCATGATCATGAAAGCGATGAAACCGCAGATGGCATAACCGAGGATCATCGACGGGCCGGCGGACTTGAGCACCCCGGCCGACCCCAGGAACAAACCGGTACCAATCGCGCCGCCCAGGGCGATCAGTTGAATATGGCGATTCTTCAGGCCGCGTTTCAGCTCGCCCGAATGCGAGTTTTGTCCACTCATGAAAAGGCTCTCACGCAAGGTAATGTGTGTCAGACGTTGCCGCCCGGTAAAGGCTTAAGCGGCGCGGATCAAACCCCAGCGCAGGCACCAGAAGTTCAGCGTTCTTTTAACGGTCATGCGTCACCTGTTTGTTTTTATCTGTGACGAAATCGAACCCACCACGCTCGTGACGCGGCGGAGTGAACAAGGTGGATAACCTTGAGTTTATTGGCCTTGCAGCGAGCTCTTCAGCGCCTCGCAAGCGGTCTGGAAAGCACGTTTCAGGCGCAAAATGCGCGGGTACGCAGTTGGGTCACAGTTAAAACGCCGCGCATTGTACACCCCTGACTCCCTGCCGCCAGACACCGCTTTATCAGCGTGCCGGTAACCGGAATCCTGCGGGGCCAGCCCGATGCTCGGCATCGGCGGCGCGAAAGTGGACGGACCGAGTGGGGTCGTCGATGAATGAGCGAAGGCCATCGCCCATCGAAGGGTGTGGGTGAAAATCGGTTACGGCGTTCATTGCGCCTCCTTCTTGTTATGCACCTGTACGCAGGCAGGTGTGCATCTCACCTGCCTTGGCGCCCCGGAACAAGCGGGCTAGAGCCTCGGCGGTGGCTTTCCTGAACAACTGCCGGCAGCTTTTCCTTACAGCACATCCATCACCGCGGATTACAGGCGGATCACGGCGCATTTCGTAATTTTTTCTTTACGAGGCGTAACGATAAATTGCCAAACCAGATCAACTGGCGAACCGACTGCAAATTGACACCCAGACCGCCCGACAAGCGGAAAAGCCTTAGCTTTTTGTTTTCTGGGAATAAATATTTCACCTAAAAATAGAAAATAAAGTTCAGCAGAAAATAATCTAATTATTTTTTTGCACTTCAAAATGCCCTGGACTAGGTTTCCAGCCACTTGCCGGCTCAGCCAGCCGACAAGTTCCGGGAGTGGATGAGCGGCCCAGCAACCTTCCCGTTCTCCGCTGTTCAACTGCTCCGCCAATGGACTGCTTACACGCACTGTATCTAGGAGAGACACCATGCAAGCACTGGAACAAGACCTGGAAACCGAACTGCAACTGGACGACTGGTTCGAAGCCGCCACCCATGAAGCAGCAGTGGAAATGATGCAGGCTGACGCGGTGGTGCCATTCGGCACCGCCATGTGGCCGATGTAAGGCGCCCAGACCGGTGCAGGCCTGGTGCCTGCGCCGGTCACCTTTGTCCTCCAGGGAGGTTTTATGGACCAGACCCGCGCCATCCGCCATTTCCTGTACTACCTCGAGCGGCATCCGGCCTTGAGCGGCGCCCAGCCCTCCAGGGTGGTGATCGGCCACACCGCCGAGTACCAGGCCATGGTCAGCGCTATCCTCGAACAGTCGCGCCAGGCCACCCCACTGACGGTCAGCGCCCTGCGCCTGGACCAGGAGCCGGCGGCGACCCTTGCCCAGGCCATCATCGACTGTGACCTGTACATCTTCTTCTACGACTCCTCGACCCTGCCCCAGCCACGCCCCGACGGCCCGGAGTTCCTGCGGCCACTGCATGGGCTGATGGCCGAGCACTGGAAGAAGTCCCTGCTGTTCAAGGATTACGGCGAGTACTTCTACGACACCTTCAGCGTCGAACCGCAACGCATTGCCGACCTCAACGCCACTCTGATCCGCCGCCTGTCCCAGGCCACCACCCTGAGCTTCAGCGACCTTCAGGGCTCATATTTCGAAGCGCCCTTGAACAGCGTGAAGAAATGGACCGACATCAACGGCGTCGGCAACTACGACCTGGCACCGGGGGAAATCGCCACCCACAGCGATGCCATCAACGGCCATGTGAAGTTTCTCGGCACCTTCCTCAGCACCATCCCTTTCGCCCGCAAGTACGGGGTGCTGAAAGCACCGCTGGAACTGTGGATCGAGAACTCCAGCATCAGCCGGGTGGCCACCGAGGTGCCGGGGCTGGCCAATGACTTCAACAAGTACCTGGATGCCAACCCGTCCAACCGGCGCATAGAGGAACTGGGAATCGGCACCAACGAGGGCATCAGGTCCCTCTACGGGCGCAACTCCGGCTTCGAAGAGCGCCATTGCGGCCTGCACCTGGGCCTGGGGGGCGGCGCCAAAGGCAGCCATCACCTGGACCTGATCTTCAGTTCCGGAGTGCTGGCGGTGGATGACAAGCCTGTGTTCGACGGCCAGTTCGCCTTCTAGCGTAGGAGCTGGCAAGCGAAGGCCGCTATCAGCCTGCGCAAGCCGGGCGGCCTGGTTCGCCGGCAAGCCGGCTCCTGCGCAGTTGCAGGCAAAAAAAAAACGCCAACCCGGAGGTTGGCGTTTTTGTCGGCAGGCCGGGAATCACTCCGGCTTGCGGCGACCAAAACCGGGACGCTGGCCGGAACCGGCCGGGGCGCCACGGCGCTTGCCGGAAGGTGCGTCCTTGTCCAGCACCAGGCTTGGGCGCTTGGACTTGGGCGCCGGCTTGGCCGGACGCTTGGTGTCCGCCGGGCGGTCGGCCACCGGAGTGCCGCGGCCAGTAGCCGGACGCGGAGCACGGGAGCCACGCTCGCCATCCGGACGGGCAGCCGGCTTGCGGCCAGGACGCTCGCCTTCGATCTGCGGCTCGCGGGAAACACGCGGGGTGGCCGCGCTGCCATTGGCCGGACGCAGGGTGCGCACGCGCTCGCTCTTGCCCACCGGACGCGAGGATTTGCGCTGCATGCGCTCCAGCTTGTCCTTGGACTTGGCATTGAGCTGCGGCATGGCCACCGGCGTCAGGCCGACTTCGGCGCTGAGCACATCGACTTCGTACTGGCTCATTTCGCGCCAGCGGCCCATGGGCAGGTCGGAGTTGAGGAACACCGGACCGAAGCGCACGCGCTTCAGGCGGCTGACCACCAGGCCCTGGGATTCCCACAAGCGGCGCACTTCACGGTTGCGACCTTCCATCACCACGCAGTGGTACCAGTGGTTGAAACCTTCGCCACCGGGCGCCTGCTGAATGTCAGTGAACTTGGCCGGACCGTCTTCGAGCATGACGCCGGCCTTGAGGCGCTCGATCATCTCGTCGTCGACCTCGCCACGCACACGCACTGCGTACTCACGGTCCATCTCATAGGAGGGGTGCATCAGGCGGTTGGCCAGCTCACCGTCGGTGGTGAACATCAAAAGACCGGTGGTGTTGATGTCCAGGCGGCCAATGTTGATCCAGCGGCCTTCGCGCGGACGCGGCAGCTTGTCGAACACGGTCGGGCGGCCTTCCGGGTCGTCGCGGGTGCAGATCTCGCCGTCGGGCTTGTTGTACATGATCACGCGGCGCACCGATTCGGCGGCCTCTTCGCGCTTGATCACCTTGCCATCGATGGAAATGGCGTCATGCAGGTCGACGCGCAGGCCCAGGGTGGCCTCTTTGCCGTTGACCTTGATCCGGCCCTGGCTGATCCAGGACTCGACATCGCGGCGCGAGCCGACGCCGATGCGGGCGAGGACTTTCTGCAGTTTTTCGCCGGCTGGACGGATTTCCTGGTCGTTCTGATCGGTATCGCTCATCTGGGCACCTCCCGGTGTGTCGCTTCAGGCTTGAGCGGCCTGAAGGGTGGAAAACAGGGTCTGTGGCGAAGGGATCGCCAAAGGGTCGCGAATCATACGCTCATGGCGGCGGTTGCGCATCACAGACTAGTTGATAAGTCGCCCCTCAGGACTTTTTCCGCCGGCCGGTGGCGCGCAATTGCAGCAGGCGCATGGCGGCTTCAGCCAGCACTTGACGGCGCTCGGCCTTGTCGAGCTTCTTCCAGGTCTTGATCTCACGCTTGCTGCGCCCGCAGCCGATGCAGATGTCATCGCTGAACTTGCACACGCTGATGCAGGGATCCTTGGCAGAACTCATCCATCACCTCTGTAGGAGCCGGCTTGCCGGCGAAAAAAACCGCCAGCCATGCGCCGAGCCGGCCAGCGACTACAAGGTCAATCGTCCAGCAGGCGGCGTTCGTTTTCGATGGCTTCGGCCAGGGCCAGGGCTTCGGCCTCTTCCTCGCTCAACTGCGGCGTAGCAGGCTCCAGTGCGGCTACTGCGGCGAGCAACTTGGCCCGGGCCTCGGCCACGCCCAGCACATCATCCTCTGCTTCGACCGGCGGCCGGTCCTCGGGTTCGACCGGGAATTCATCGGGCTCATCGGCGAGGAACTCAGATTCGGTCCGGGCCTCCTCCTGCGGGAGATCCGGCACCGGCTCTTGCACTCCTCCCTGCTCCGGTTCCACCACACCATCACGGTGCAAGTCTTCGAAGTCGGTCTTGATCCCCTCCTCCATGGAGTCCAGCTCCAGCAGCAGGGTATGGAAGCTGGTTTCTTCCTTGGGTTCCTCCGGCTCGGCGCTGGCATCGGCCAGTTGTTGCAGGTGCTCGGGCACCGGCGCGTCGTCGAATTCCAGTACCGGCTCGGCCTCGATCTCCCGCAGTTCCGCCAAAGGTGGCAGGTCGTCGAGGTTCTTCAGGTTGAAGTGATCGAGAAACGCCTTGGTGGTAGCGAACATCGCCGGCTTGCCCGGCACGTCGCGATACCCCACCACGCGGATCCACTCACGTTCCAGCAAGGTCTTGACGATATGGCTGTTGACCGCCACGCCACGCACGTCCTCGATCTCGCCCCGGGTGATGGGTTGGCGATAGGCGATCAGGGCCATGGTTTCCAGCATGGCGCGCGAGTAACGCTGTGGGCGCTCTTCCCACAGGCGGCCGACCCAGGGCGCGAACTTCTCGCGGATCTGCAGGCGATAGCCGGAGGCCACTTCCTTGAGCTCGAAGGCCCGCCCTTCGCAGGACTTGCCGAGCAGGGCCAGGGCTTTCTTGAAGACCGCCGGGTCCGGCCGCTCGGCTTCTTCGAAGAGCTCGAACAGGCGTTCCAGGGACTGGGGTTTTCCCGAGGCCAACAGAAAGGCTTCGAGCAGGGGCGCCAGCTCGCGGGGTTCATTCAGGTTCATGATTTAAGCTCGTTATTCGGCTCGCGCCCGTACGTGGATGACCGCAAAGGGCTCATTCTGCACCAGCTCGACCAGGGATTCCTTGACCAGTTCGAGGATCGCCATGAAGGTCACCACCACCCCCAGGCGCCCTTCCTCGGCGGTGAACAGCTCGACAAAGGGCACGAAACCGCCGCCCTTGAGCCGCTCCAGCACATCGCTCATGCGCTCGCGGGTGGACAGCGCCTCGCGGCTCACCTGATGGCTTTCGAACATGTCGCCACGGCGCAGCACCTCGGCCATGGACATCAGCAACTCTTCCAGGGCCACATCCGGCAGCAGCTTGCGCGCCCGGGCCTCCGGGGCGTCGAGCTTGGGCACCAGCACATCGCGACCGACCCGGCTCAGGCCGTCGATGCCCTCGGCGGCCGCCTTGAAGCGCTCGTATTCCTGCAGGCGGCGGATCAGTTCGGCCCGCGGATCGTCCTCTTCTTCCTCGACCTCGGCTGAGCGCGGCAGGAGCATGCGCGACTTGATCTCGGCAAGCATTGCCGCCATCACCAGGTACTCGGCGGCCAGTTCCAGGCGCACCGACTGCATCAGCTCCACATAACCCATGTACTGGCGGGTGATCTCCGCCACCGGGATGTCGAGGATGTTGATGTTCTGCTTGCGGATCAGGTACAGCAGCAGGTCCAGCGGGCCTTCGAAGGCTTCGAGAAAGACTTCCAGGGCATCCGGGGGGATGTACAGGTCCAGGGGCATTTCCATGACCGCCTGGCCGTAGACCATGGCGAAGGGCAGCTCCTGCTGGGCGCCGGCCTGGTCGTCGACGGTTTCCACTGCGGACATCTAGGCCTCGGCCATGAACGGCGCGGGGTCGCCGCAACCGACGCGGATCACTTCCGGCTCGCCGTCGGCGAGGTTGATCACCGTGGACGACTCGGTGCTGCCGAAACCGCCATCGATGATCAGGTCCACCTGGTGCTCCAGCAACTGGCGCATCTCGTAGGGGTCGCTCAGGGCCTCGGTATCACCGGGCATGATCAGGCTGACGCTCATCAGCGGCTCGCCCAGCTCGGCCAGCAGCGCCAGGGCGATCGGGTTGCTCGGCACCCGCAGGCCGATGGTCCGGCGCTTGGGGTGCAGCAGCAGGCGCGGCACTTCCCGGGTGGCGTTGAGAATGAAGGTGTAGGGCCCCGGCACATGGGCCTTGAGCAGACGGAAAGTGCCCGTGTCGATCTTGGCGAACAGGCCCAACTGCGAAAGGTCGCTGCAGATCAGCGCGAAGTTGTGCTTGTCGTCCAGCTGGCGCAGGCGTCGAACCCGTTCGATTGCGCCCTTGTCGCCCATCTGGCAGGCGACGGCGTAGGACGAATCCGTGGGATAGATCACCACACCGCCGCCGCGAATGATCTCGACGGCCTGTTTGATCAGGCGTGGCTGGGGGTTTTCCGGGTGGATCTGGAAAAATTGACTCACTGTCTCTACCTGTTCAGGCGGCAATAATTGGCTCATGTTTGAACCGACACCAAAGGGGCGGCAGGTCTTCCGGGACCGGGCGATACTCACCAATCTCGGACCAGCCTCCAGGGCCATGAAAGTCACTGCCAGCGCTGACCAGCAGTCCGAATTCACGAGCAAGGATAGCCAAACTGCCCACTTGCTCTGCAGGTTGGTGGCCATTGACCACTTCGATAGCATGACCACCGGCTTGAATATAGTCGGCAATCAAGCGGCGACGCTTGCTGCGGGTGAAATCGTAATGCCAGGGATGGGCCAGGCTGACCCAGGCCCCCGCGGCCCGCAGTGTGCCGACGGTTTCTTCCAGGGTCGGCCAGTGCTGCTTGACGTCCCCCAGCTTGCCGGCCCCCAGCCATTTGCGAAACGCCTCGGCGCGATCCTTCACGAAACCGGCACGCACCAGGTAGTCGGCAAAGTGCGGCCGCGCCGGTGCATTGCCACTGTCTCCCAGTTCCTGCTGGATCGCCCGGGCGCCTTCCAGCGCTCCCGGCATGCCCTTGAGGGCCAGCTTGCGGCTGATCTCCTCCGAACGCAGCCAGCGGCCTTCGTGGAGCTTTTCGATGGCTTGCACCAAAGCCGGGGCCTGGGTATCGAAGCCGTAGCCCAGCACATGGATAGTGGCGCCGCCCCAGGTGCAGGAAAGCTCGACGCCATTGACCAGCTGCATGCCCAGTTGCTGCGCCGCCTGGCGCGCTTCGTCCAGCCCCTCGAGGGTGTCGTGGTCGGTCAGGGACAGGATTCGCACGCCTCTCTCGTACGCACGCGCAACCAGAACCGCGGGCGCCAGGGCGCCGTCGGAGGCCGTGCTATGGCAGTGCAAATCAACATTCACAGGACGATAAAACCTCAAGTCAGCTGGCGCTTTCGCTACCAAGGATGTTTGTTATTATGCCGGGACATCCTGCTTCTGGCTGCCACTGTGAAACAATTCATCGACTTCATCCCGCTGTTCCTGTTTTTCATCGTCTATAAAATTGATCCCCGCGTCGTCGACCTTGCCGGTCACGAAGTCACCCTGGGCGGCATCTACAGCGCCACAGCGGTGCTGATCATCAGTTCACTGGTGGTGTATGGCGCCCTGTTCATCTCCCAGCGCAAGCTGGAAAAAAGCCAGTGGCTGACCCTGATCGCCTGCCTGGTCTTCGGCAGCCTGACCCTGGCCTTCCACAGCGAAACCTTCCTCAAATGGAAAGCTCCGGTGGTCAACTGGCTGTTCGCCCTGGCCTTCATCGGCAGCCACTTCGTCGGCGACCGCCTGCTGATCAAGCGCATCATGGGCCACGCCCTGACGTTGCCAGACCCGGTATGGACCCGCTTGAACATCGCCTGGATCGCCTTCTTCCTGTTCTGCGGCGCCGCCAACCTGTTTGTCGCCTTCACCTTCCAGAGCATCTGGGTCGACTTCAAGGTCTTCGGCAGCCTGGGCATGACCGTATTGTTCCTGGTGGGCCAGGGTATCTACCTCTCGCGCCACCTGCATGACGCCGATCCCACCACCCCGAAAACCGAGGACTGACATGCTTTACGCAATCATTGCCACAGACGTCGCCAACTCCCTGGAAAAACGCCTGGCCAACCGGCCGGCGCACCTGGAGCGGCTGCAAGTGCTCAAGGATCAGGGGCGCGTGGTACTCGCCGGCCCGCACCCGGCGATCGACAGCAATGACCCGGGCGCGGCCGGTTTCAGCGGCAGCCTGATCGTCGCCGAGTTCGACTCCCTGAGCGCCGCCCAGGCCTGGGCCGACGCCGACCCGTTCGTGACCTGCGGCGTCTACGCCCATGTACTGGTCAAGCCGTTCAAGCAATCGATGCCGTAAATCCTCCCGGGTGCGATGAACCTTCGCGGTTCATCGCGCTCTCAATCGCTCATTATTCTCGTTTGACTGCCGACAACCTGCCCAACACTCGATTGGAATCAGGAGTTTCGATGCGCCAAGGTCCGCTGTGCCTGCTGTTGGTCATGTTGTCGATCGGGGCTCCAGCCCTTGCCGAGGAAACCCAGGACACCGGCCATTCCACGCCGCTGTCCCTGAGCGCCGGCAGTCAGATCACCGAGTTGCAGCAACGCTTGAAAGAAAGCGAGCGCCTGCGCGATGAACTGAGCAAACAATTGCAAAATACCGATGCCGAACGGGAAAGCCCCCAACTGACCCGCTTGCGCCAGGAGAACCAGCGCCTCAAGCTGCAACTCAAAGAGGCCCAGGCCAACCCGGCACCCCGCCTGTTGACCGATCAACAGCAGTGGTTCGTCACCGGCGGCGGCGTGGCCCTGCTGGCCCTGCTCTGCGGGATCTTCGCCAGTGGCGGGCATCGCAAGCGTCGACAATGGCTAAATTGAGAGATTCATGAGCGACCTGTTACTGATTGATGATGACCAGGAGCTGTGCGAGCTCCTGAGCAGCTGGCTGAGCCAGGAAGGTTTTCTGGTGCGGGCCTGCCACGATGGCCTGAGCGCCCGTCGCGCCCTGGCCGAAACGGCGCCGTCAGCGGTGGTACTGGACGTGATGCTGCCCGACGGCAGCGGCCTGGAGCTGCTCAAGCAACTGCGCAATGAGCACCCCGACCTGCCGGTGCTGATGCTCTCGGCTCGTGGCGAACCCCTGGATCGCATCCTCGGCCTGGAACTGGGTGCCGACGATTACCTGGCCAAGCCCTGCGACCCCCGTGAACTCACCGCCCGCCTGCGTGCCGTACTGCGCCGCAGCCATCCGGTGGCGGCCTCCAGCCAGATGGAACTGGGCGACCTGTGCTTCAGCCCGCTGCGCGGTGTGGTCAACATCGACGAGCAGGACATTACCCTGACCGTTTCCGAAAGCCGCCTGCTCGAAGCCCTGCTCAAGCAACCGGGCGAGCCCCTGGACAAGCAGGAGCTGGCGCAGATCGCCCTGGGCCGCAAGCTGACCCTGTATGACCGTAGCCTGGACATGCATGTCAGTAACCTGCGCAAGAAGATCGGCCCGCACCCCGACGGCCGTCCACGGATCGTCGCCCTGCGCAGCCGCGGCTACTACTACAGCCTCTGATCCCGATGTGCCCTGGCAGATATGTCAGGGCCGTGAAATACCTTCTTTACCCAAGCTTTACCCTCCGCTGACTGCCGCTGACCTTGATCTGGGTAACCTGAACTCATCCGGAACTTACCGGGAATGAGACAAGGAGACACACCATGCGCAAGACCCTGATCGCTCTGATGTTCGCCGCCGCCCTGCCAACCGTGGCCATGGCCATGCCGGAAGGTCACGGCCCGATGGGCCCCATGGACGGCCCTCGGCACAGCGAGCACATGCGCGGCAAAGGCCCTTTCAGCCAACTGGACCTGAGCCGCGAACAGCGCCAGCAGATCGGCAAGCTGATGGGCGAGCAAATGCACGACCGCAAGGCCGTGGTGGAAAAGTACCTGGAGAAACTCTCGCCGGCCGACCAGAAAGCCATGAAGGATGAGCTGACCGCCAAGCACCAGAAGACCCAGGCCGATATCCGCGCCCTGCTCAAGCCAGAGCAGCAGAAAGAGTTTGACGCCATCGTCAAGAAACAAGAGGAGCGTCGCGCCGAATGGGCCGAGTTCAAGGCCTGGAAAGCGCAGCAACCGCAAAAAGCGCAATAATGCGCTAGCGTCCACCCCCAGCCCAGTGGCCTCCCCCCACTGGGTTTTCGCGTTCGAGGAGTTCCTGTGCGTTCATTGTTCTGGCGCATCCTGGCCAGCTTCTGGCTGGCCATCACCCTGGTTGCAGGGCTGTCGATCCTGCTCGGGCACATGCTCAACCAGGATGCCTGGATCCTCAGCCGTCACCCCGGCCTCAACAGCCTGACCGAGGAATGGACACAGACCTACGAGAACCAGGGCGAGGACGCTGCCCAGGACATCCTCCAGCAGCGCAAGCGCCAGTACCACATCGATGTCCAGGTGCTCAACGAGAGCGGCGACCCGGTGGTTCGCGGCACCTTCCCGCGCCGCGCCGCGGCCTTCGAAGCCCGGCAGAACAATGACGACCGGCACCTGCCCTGGCGCCGCCTGACAGCGGAGTACACCAGCCCGAAAACCGGCGACACCTACCTGTTCATCTATCGCATCCCCCATCCGGAACTGGACGCCTGGCACCGCGACAGCCTGACCTGGCCCCTCAGCGCCCTGGCCATCGCCCTGGTGGTGCTGACCCTGTTCAGCCTCCTGGTCACCCTGTCCATCACTCGTCCCCTGAGCCGCCTGCGCGGCGCGGTACACGACCTGGGCCAGGCCACCTACCAGCAGAACAGCCTGGCGCGCCTGTCCAACCGCCGCGACGAATTCGGTGTACTGGCCCGGGACTTCAACCGCATGGGCTCGCGCCTGCAGAGCCTGATCGGCAGCCAGCGCCAACTGCTGCGGGACGTGTCCCACGAACTGCGCTCGCCCCTGGCCCGCCTGCGCATCGCCCTGGCATTGGCGGAACGGGCCGCCCCCGAAGAACGGGAAAAGCTCTGGCCGCGGCTGACCCGCGAATGTGACCGCCTGGAAGCGCTGATCAGCGAGATTCTGGTGTTGGCCCGGGTCGATGCGGACAACGCCAGCGCCGAAGAAGTGGACCTCAACGCCTTGCTGGTCGCCGTGCAGAAAGACGCGCAACTGGCCTGCCCGGAACAGCCGGTGCTGATAACCGCCCCGCCACAGCTGCACCTGCGCGGTTGGCCGACCATGCTGGAGCGGGCAGTGGACAACCTGCTGCGCAACGCTCAGCGCTTCAACCCCGCCGGGCAAGCGATCGAAGTCACGGCCCAACGCCAGGGCGAGAAGATCCAGATCAGCGTGCGCGATCATGGACCCGGCGTAGAAGCCGAGCACTTGAGCCAGCTGGGAGAGCCCTTCTTCCGCGCCCCGGGGCAAAGCGCTCCGGGCCATGGCCTGGGGCTGGCCATCGCCCGCCGCGCCGCAGAGCGTCACGGTGGCAGCCTGCTGCTGGCCAACCACCCTCAGGGCGGATTCATCGCCACCCTGGAACTGCCCCTGGTCCCCGGCGCCGTGGTGCAGGCCTGAACGCAACGCGGGCAAGCCGCTGCCGCCGGGTCCGGCAACAGCGGGCTTGCCCGCGAGGTAAACAGCGTTAGAAGAGGAAAATCAGGCCTTGGCAGTCCAGGCGCTGACGAACTCGGCGGTATCGACCTTGGGGGCGATCCGCGGCTCATTCAGCGGCGTGCCAAGATACAGGAAGGCAATGATCTCTTCGCCGTCCTCCAGGCCCAGGCCCTTGGCTACATGGGGCGAGTAGGACAACTCGCCAGTACGCCACACCGCGCCGATCCCCTGGGCGTAGGCCGCCAGCAGGATACCGTGGGCCGCGCAGCCCGCTGCCAGCAACTGCTCGCTCCTGGGCACCTTGAAGTGCTCCTGCAAACGGGCGACCACCACAACCACCAGTGGTGCGCGCAGGGGCATGGCCCGGGCCTTGTCCAGGGCCGCCTGGGTCACTTCGCCGCCCTGCAGCTGTACCGCCTCCACCAGCAACTCGCCCAACTGCTCGCGTGCCGCACCTTCGACGGTAAGGAACCGCCAGGGGCGCAACTGGCCATGATCCGGCGCGCGCAGGGCGGCGGCGAACAAGGCTTCGCGCTGCGCGGCGCTAGGCGCGGGCTCCACCAGGCGCGGCACGGAAACACGGTTGAGCAAAGCGTCGAGAGCCTCCATCGGCCACCTCCTGAAAAAAATGTCCGGCCATTCTAGCGGGATCTGCCGGCCGGGTGCCGGTTTACATGCCCTGCCCCGCAGGTAGAATGGGCGCCCTTCATCTACCAGCCCGAGCGGAACACATGGCGTTGCCGACCTTAAGGATCATTGGTTTCATCATCGGCATCTTCCTCATCACCCTGGCGATCGCCATGGTGGTGCCGATGGCGACCCTGGTGGTCTTCGAACGTACCGGCGACCTGCCGTCCTTCCTCTGGGCCAGCATGATCACCTTTATCGCCGGCCTGGCCCTGGTGATCCCCGGGCGCCCCGAGCACGTTCATCTGCGCCCCCGCGACATGTACCTGCTGACCGTCTCCAGTTGGCTGGTGGTGTGCATCTTTGCCGCCCTGCCATTCCTGCTGACCCAGCACATCAGCTACACCGACTCGTTCTTTGAAAGCATGTCCGGCATCACCGCCACCGGCGCCACGGTGCTCAGCGGCCTGGACAGCATGTCGCCTGGGATCCTGATCTGGCGTTCGATGCTGCACTGGCTGGGGGGCATCGGCTTCATCGGCATGGCGGTGGCGATCCTGCCGTTGCTGCGTATCGGTGGTATGCGCCTGTTCCAGACCGAATCCTCGGACCGCTCGGAAAAGGTCATGCCGCGCTCGCACATGGTCGCCCGGCTGATCGTCGCCACCTACGTGGGCATTACCATCTTCGGCAGCCTGGCGTTCTGGTGGGCCGGGATGAACGTGTTCGATGCCATCAACCACGCCATGTCGGCGATCTCCACCGGCGGTTTCTCCACCTCGGACGATTCCCTGGCCCACTGGAAACAACCGGCGGTGCACTGGGTGGCGGTGGTGGTGATGATCCTCGGCAGCCTGCCCTTCACCCTCTATGTGGCCACTTTGCGTGGCAACCGCCGGGCGCTGATCAAGGATCAGCAGGTCCAGGGCCTGCTCGGGCTGCTGCTGGTGACCTGGCTGGTACTCGGCACCTGGTACTGGTGGACCACCAACCTGCACTGGCTCGAGGCCCTGCGCCACGTGGCGCTGAACGTGACGTCGGTGGTCACCACCACCGGCTTCGCCCTGGGCGACTACAGCCTGTGGGGCAATTTCTCACTGATGCTGTTCTTTTACCTGGGGTTTGTCGGCGGCTGTTCCGGCTCCACTGCCGGCGGGATCAAGATCTTCCGCTTCCAGGTCGCCTACATCCTGCTCAAGGCCAACCTCAATCAACTGATTCACCCGAGGGCGGTGATCAAGCAGAAGTACAACGGCCATCGCCTGGACGAAGAAATCGTCCGCT
Source organism: Pseudomonas sp. GW821-FHT07F01 (assembly GCF_059418825.1). Classification (NCBI taxonomy): domain Bacteria; kingdom Pseudomonadati; phylum Pseudomonadota; class Gammaproteobacteria; order Pseudomonadales; family Pseudomonadaceae; genus Pseudomonas; species Pseudomonas sp. GW821-FHT07F01. The sequence continues at coordinate 620,714 of NZ_JBWKQO010000004.1, read as the reverse complement.
CGATCCTGACCTTCTCGTTCTTCTTCGCCATCACCATCTGCATGATCGCCCTGGCCCTGTCGCTGCTGGGCCTGGACTGGATGACCGCCCTCACCGGTGCCGCCAGCACCGTGTCGGGCGTGGGCCCGGGCCTGGGCGAAACCATCGGCCCGGCCGGCAACTTCTCGACCCTGCCGGACGCCGCCAAGTGGATCCTGTCCCTGGGCATGCTCCTGGGCCGGCTGGAAATCATCACGGTGTTCGTGTTGTGTATTCCGGCATTCTGGCGTCATTGACCGGGGCCGGCGCGGCCTGTAACCGCGCCCGGTACTCACCGGGCGTGGCATCGAACCAGCGGCGGAATGCACGGAAGAAGTTGCTCGGGTCGGCAAACCCCAGCAAGTAGGCAATTTCCAGCAAGGTCATGCGCGGCTGCGCCAGGTACTGCTCTGCCAGTTCCCGGCGGGTGTCATCCAGCAGCGCCTGGAAGCTGGTGCCCTCTTCCTGCAGGCGCCGCTGCAAGGTGCGCTGGGACAGGTGCAGCGTCTGCGCCACCATTTCGCGCTTGGGCTCCCCCTGGGGCAGCAGGCGACACAAGACCTGCCGCGCCTTGTGGGTCACCCGGCTTTCGGAGAAGCGCGCCAGGTATTCGCCGGCGAAACGATCGTGCAGCAGGGCCATGGCCTCGTTGGCGGTGGGCAGCGTGGCCTCCATGTCGGCACGCTCGAAGATCAGCGCATCAAAGGGCGCGGCAAACACCAGGGGCGCGTGGAACATGTCCTTGTAGGGTTGCAGGTCACCGGGCTGCTCGCCCTGCAGCAACACCTTGCGCGGCTGCAACGCGCGCCCCGTCAGCCAGCCGCACAAGGCCAGGGCGCAGGCCAGCGAAGCCTCGGCACTTTGCCGGGTGGGCGGTAGATGGTCGCCATGCACCGTCAGGATCAGTGCATAGCCCTCGGGAAGAAGGCGGAAACTCAAGTCAGCGCTTTCGGCAATGATCCGCTGATAACGCACCAGCCGCTGAAACCCCTCCGCCAGGGTACGACTCGACATCAATGCATACCCGGCCACGTGAAAAGACGCAGGACGCACCACCTTGCCCATGTTCAGGCCGATCGCCGGGTTGCCGGAAAGCTCGACGGCGCGCTGCCAGAGCCGGGTCATGGAGTCCTGTGTGAAGCGCGCGTCGGGATCTTCCAGGGCACCGTAGTCGAGCCCCAGCTGCTTGAACAGGGCCCGGCAATCCAGGCCGTCCATCTCCAGGGCCTTGACGATTCCCAGGGTCCAGCTTGCAGAAGTCGTTCGTTCGCTCATGAGGGGTTCTTACATGATGAGCCGCATGCTACGGCCAATTTCCCAAGGATACTAAAGTGGCGCCTATTGTCACTGGCCTGCGCCGCCAAGGACTCTAGACTCAAATAAGCTCCCCGCCGAACATCCGCCGACAGAACAACAGACACAGAGATCGCGGCCATGGAAAACATCCGACAGTTCAACAGCTTCGCCGAGTTCTACCCCTACTACCTGAGCGAGCACAGCGACAGCACCTGCCGACGCCTGCACTTCATCGGCACCAGCCTGGTGATCTTCATCCTCGCCCTGGCCATCGGCAAAGGCGCCTGGTGGCTGCTGCTGGTGTTGCCGATAGCCGGCTATGGCTTCGCCTGGGTCGGGCATTTCTTCTTCGAGAAAAACCGCCCGGCCACCTTCCAGCATCCGCTGTACAGCCTGCTGGGGGACTTCGTCATGTACCGCGACATGATCCTCGGCAAGGTGCCCTTCTAGACCCCAGGGCCGCCAGCGGCTCCCCACAGGGCCAGGCCTTGCAGACCCGCCCCATGACAACAAGAGGATGGCCGATGAACACCCATGCGCGCTTTACCCATATGCAGGACGGCACCCAGGAGGACTGGGCGATCATCGCCGCGGATTTCAGTGCCTACGCCAAGCAGTTGCCGACACGCATCCTGGCCCACCTGCAATTGCTGGAAGGCGACTTCGGCGGCTTCCCGGTGGACCGCCTGACCCATTCGCTGCAGACCGCCAGCCGCGCCTGGCATGACGGGCGCGACGAGGAATACGTGGTCTGCGCCCTGCTCCACGACATTGGCGATACCCTGGGTTCCTATAACCATCCGGATATCGCCGCCGCCATTCTCAAGCCCTTTGTCAGCCCGGAAAACCTGTGGATGGTGGAGAAGCACGGGATCTTCCAGGGTTACTACTTCTTCCATCACCTGGGCATGGATCGCCACCTGCGCGAGCAGTTCAGTGACCACCCGCTGTACCAGTACACCGCCGAGTTCTGCGCCAAGTACGACGCCGCCGCCTTCGATCCGGCCTACGAGAGCCTGCCCCTGAGCTTCTTCGAGCCCATGCTGCAACGGCTGTTCGCCCAGCCCCGGCAGTCGCTGTACAAGGCGGCCATGGAGCAGGCCAGCCCGGCCTGAAAAACCGTGTTCGGCCCAGGGCTCAGGCCGGCTCCGCGACTTTCATCCGCTCAGCCTTGAGCAGGGCCTCACGGGCCTGGGCCTCGGCCAGGCGATAGAGTTCGATGCTGCCGTCCCAGTGCTCGATCAGGGCCGTGCAGGACTCCACCCAGTCACCGCAATTGAGGTAATCCACCTCGCCCACCTTGCGGATCTCGGCATGGTGAATATGGCCACAGACCACCCCGTGCAACTCGCGCTTGACGCATTCGTGGGCAATGGCTTCCTCGAAATCGCTGATGAAGCTCACCGCCGTCTTGACCTTGTGCTTGAGGTAGGCCGACAGCGACCAGTACCCATAGCCATAACGCGCCCGCCAGTGGTTGAGCCAGCGGTTGAGGGTCAGAGTGAATTCGTAGGCCGAGTCGCCGAGAAAGGCCAGCCAGCGGTGATAGCGGGTAATCACATCGAACTGATCGCCGTGGATCACCAGCAGATGACGCCCGTCCGCAGTGACATGTACCGCCTCGTCCACCAGTTGGATATTGCCGAGAATCAGCCTGGAGTAGCGCCGCAGGAATTCGTCGTGGTTGCCGGTGACGTAGATCACCTCGGTACCACGCTTGCTCATGGTCAGCAGGCGCCGGATCACGTTGGTATGGGCCTGGGGCCAGTACATGCCGCCGCGCAGCTTCCAACCATCGATGATGTCGCCCACCAGATAGATGCGATCGGCGTGATAGGCCTTGAGAAAGCGTGCCAGGTGTTCGGCCTGGCAATCCCGGGTACCCAGGTGCACATCTGAAATCCACAGGGTCCGCACCCGTTGCTTGCAGCTGGGCTTGGCGAGTTCGGCATGGGTCATGGACGCTCTCCTGGATTTTTTGCGAGCTTGCGCCCCAGCGATTAATAGCCCATGACACAAATGCGGCAGTGCGATGACAGCGCGAAACGCCCGACCGCCGGTGTAGACTGGCCGCCTGCCAAGGAGACCGTGATGGGATCTATCCTCACCCTGCGCCACTACACCCATGACCTGATCGCCCACAGCCATGAACATGCGCAACTGGTGTTCGGCCTGCGTGGCCAGCTCGATTTCGAAGTCGAAGGCCAGGGCAGCCAGGTGCAGCAGCAGAGCTTCGTGGTGGTGCCGGCCGGCGCCCGGCATGTCTGCGGCAGCCCCAGCGGCAGCCATTGCCTGGTGCTGGACATACCCGGCGAACACTGGGTTCAGCAATCGTTGGGGGAACATGCAGAGGCAAGTCGGCGTTTGCTCGATGCGCCCCGACACCAGGTCCTGGGGCCGAGCCAGAGCCGCCTGGTCAACTGGCTGGCGGACAGCCCGGTGGACGACCCCTTGATTGCCCAGCAAGGCGCGGTCTTGCTGCTGGCCAGCCTCAATCATCGCGCCGACAGCCAGCCCCGCGAGCGCCGCCTGCCCTATGCCGCCCTGAATGCCCATATCGATCATCACGCCGCCCACCCCTTGCAGGTGGCCGACCTGGCCCGTATCGCCGGGCTGTCCGCTGCCCGCCTGCATGCACGGTTCATCGCCGAGTGCGGGGCCAGCCCCATGGAATACGTGCGACGCCGGCGCTTGCACATGGCCCTGGAACTGTTGCGCGGATCGACCTTGCCCATGGGCGAAATCGCCAGCCGCGTGGGTTACAGCTCCCAGAGTGCCTTTGCCGCGGCGATACTGCGGCAGTACGGCCACTCGCCGCGCCAACTGCGCCAAGGGGCAGACGCTAGTCCCTCGACAAAAAACGCCAGGATCGCGACAGACCAACAGGCCGCCCCACCCGTAGACTGAGCCCATTGCCGCCTAAGGCCATTACTGCCCGTCTTGTGGTTAAGGATAAAAATGACTCCGCGTACCGCCCTTGGCGCCTTGCATATCGGTGCCCTGATGTTCGGCCTGACCGGTGTATTCGGTAAGCTCGCCGCCGCTTCGCCCGCGGTCATCGTCTTCGGCCGTGCAGCCTTTGCCGTGCTCGCCCTGGGTGTCTTCGCCCGCCTGGCGAGCAACACCCCCTGGCAGAAACTTGCCGCCACCGATTGGCGGCGCCTGCTGCTCAGCGGCCTGCTGCTGGCCGGGCACTGGGTGAGTTTCTTCGTGGCGGTGAAGGTCGCGGGGGTGGCTATCGCGACCCTGGGCTTTGCCAGTTTCCCGGCGTTCACGGTGATTCTCGAAGGCCTGATCTTCCGCGAGCGGATCCGCTTCAACGAAATGCTGTTGGTGCTGCTGGTCAGCATCGGCCTGGTGCTGGTGACCCCGGACTTCGACCTGGCCAGCCAGGCCACCACCGGCCTGCTCTGGGCCGTGGGCTCGGGCCTGCTGTTTTCGCTGCTGTCACTGAACAACCGTGCCAGCTCCGGGCGGATCCCCGCGGTGCAGGCAGCGCTCTGTCAAAACGTGGTGGTCGCCCTGTGCCTGTTGCCGGTGGCGGCTCCCGAGCTTGGTCAGGTGCGGGCCATGGACTGGCTGTGGATCAGCCTGCTGGGAATTTTCTGCACCGGTCTGGCCCACAGCCTGTTTGTCGCCAGCCTGGCAGTGATCAAGGCGCGCACCGCAGCGGTGGTGTTTGCCCTGGAACCGGTCTACGGAATTACCGTGGCCTGGTTGCTGTTCGGCGAAAACCCGACCCTGCGCATGTTGTTCGGTGGGGCCTTGATCATCGTTGCCATCGTGGTTTCAAGCCGCCTGTCGGCGGGTTCGGGCAGCAAGGCAGCCACGGCTGAAGCCGGCTCTCACTGAGTACGGTCGTTGTGGCCCAGGTCGCGCTCGGGGTCTATCTGGTCGCGAACCCGCTGCTTCAGCACCTTGGCCTCGGGAAAGCCACCATCGGCCTTGCGCTCCCAGATCTGCACGCCATCGCAGGTGATGCGAAAAGCCCCGCCGGTTGCCGGCTCCAGGGACACCTTGCCCAGGTCGTCGCTGAAGGTGCTCAACAGCTCCTGGGCCAGCCACGCCGCCCGCAGTAGCCACTGGCATTGGGTGCAATAGGTGATGATCACTTCGGGTTTACGTTCAGTCATGGTACGGCCGACTCCTGGATTCAAGGGCGTCGTTATAATAGCCGGCTTTATCGCCCGCCCCGAGAACCGTAATGCGCCGCCTGCTGTCCTGCCTGTTCCTCTGCCTGCTGCCCTTGCTCGCTCAATCTGCCGAAGCGCCACTACCGAAAATCGGCCTGGTGCTGTCTGGGGGCGCCGCCCGCGGCCTGGCCCACATCGGGGTGCTCAAGGCCCTGGAGGAACAGGGCATCCGCATCGACGCCATCGCCGGCACCAGCATGGGCGCGGTGATCGGCGGGCTGTATGCCTCGGGCTACAAGATCGACGAGCTGGAAAAGCTTGCGCTGAACATCGACTGGCGACAGGCCTTGTCCGATGCCCCGCCCCGGGAAGACGTGCCGTTCCGGCGCAAGCAAGACGACCGGGATTTTCTGGTCAAGCAGAAGCTCAGCTTCCGCGACGATGGCAGCCTGGGCCTGCCGCTGGGGGTGATCCAGGGACAGAACCTGGCACTGCTGCTGGAAAGCAAGCTGGCCCACGCCAGCGATACCCGTGACTTCGACAAGCTGCCGATCCCCTTCCGGGCCGTGGCCACCGATATCGCCAGCGGCGAGAAAGTGGTGTTTCGCAAGGGCCACCTGCCCCAGGTGATCCGCGCCAGCATGTCGATCCCGGCGGTCTTCGCACCGGTGGAACTGGATGGCCGTCTGCTGGTGGACGGCGGCATGACCGATAACATTCCCCTGGACGTGGCGCGGGACATGGGAGTCGACATCGCCATCGTGGTGGACATCGGCACACCGCTGCGTTCGCGCAAGCAACTCAATACCGTGGTCGACGTGCTCAACCAGTCCATCACCCTGATGACCCGGCGCAACTCGGAGGTGCAACTTGCGGCACTGCACAAGGACGACGTGCTGATCCAGCCAGCGCTGTCGAGCTTTGGCGTTACCGACTTTGGCCGGGCCCAGGAAATGATCGACGCCGGCTACCGCGCCACCCGCATCCTCGACGCGCGCCTGGCCCGTCTGCGTCCGGCCCATGCGCTGGATGCCGAACTGACCGCTGCGCGCCAGCCCAGCCAGCGCACGCCGATCATCAGCGCGATCAAGGTGGAAAACGACTCCAAGGTCAGCGACGAAGTGATCCGCTACTACATCCGCCAGCGCATCGGCGAGCCGCTGGACCTGGGCCGCCTGGAAACCGACATGGGCACCCTGTACGGCCTGGATTTCTTCGAACAGGTGCAGTATCGCGTAGCCCACAAGGGGCAGGACAACACCCTGGTGATCAGCGCCCGGGGCAAGCGCAGTGGTACCGACTACCTGCGCCTGGGGCTGAACCTGTCCGATGACATGCGTGGCGACAGCGCGTTCAATATCGGCGCCAGCTACCGCATGAACGGCATCAACAGCCTGGGTGCAGAATGGCTGACCCGGGTGCAGATCGGTGATCAGCAGGAACTCTACAGCGAGTTCTACCAGCCACTGGATGCCGGTTCACGCTACTTCATTGCGCCCTTCATCGCCGCCGAAGCGCAGAACGTCGAGGCGGTGCTGGACAACGACCCGATCGCCGAATATCGCGTGGAACGCTACGGTTTCGGGCTCAACCTAGGGCGCCAGATCGGCAACAGCGGCGAAGTGCGTTTCGGCGTCGGCGAGGCCTGGGGCAAGGCCGATGTGCGCATCGGCGACCATAACCTGCCCAGCGAAAACTTCAACGAAGGCTACTACCAGTTGCAGTACTCCTTCGACTCGCTGGACAACGTCTACTTTCCTCACTCCGGCGAAGACATCAAGCTGAGCCTGCGCCAGTTCGAACCGAGCCTGGGTTCGGACAATCGCTACCGGCAGTGGGAGTTCAAGCTGGACAAGGCGCTGAGCAGCGGCCCCAATACCTTTGTCCTGGGCGGTCGCTATGGCCGGACCCTGGACAACGCCGACGTGGTGACGTCCAGCTTCCTGCTCGGTGGAGCTCGACAACTGTCCGGTTTCCGTCAGGACGCCCTCTCCGGGCAGAACATCAGCCTGGCTCGCGCCGTGTACTTCCGTCGCCTGACACCGCGCTCCTATCTGCCCCTGGACTTTCCACTGTACCTGGGAGGCTCGCTGGAGCGGGGCCGGGTGTGGAACAACGACAATGCCTTCGACAGCGGCTACATCAACGCGGCAAGCATCTTTCTCGGCTTCGACACGCCGCTGGGGCCGCTGAACTTCAGCTACGGCTTCAACGACGACAACCAGAAAGCCCTGTCACTGAATCTGGGCCAGACCTTTTGACAGGCACGCAAAAAACGCCCCTGGGCGCAGCAGGCTTGAATTCAGAATGGCAGAGGAACAAGACAAACCGGGGTCAGGCAACCCCGGTTGAAGGCGTCAGGATTTTTCCAGATTGGCCAGGATGCGCTCATGAACGCGAATGCAGACCCGCAGGTCTTCTTCGTCAACGCCAACGAACAGCTCATGACGCAGGGCGGTGGCGATGGTTTCGATCTGTTCGATCAAGGGCCGGGCGGACGGACAGAGAACGATTTTCTTCGCCCGGCGATCTTCCACCACCGACTGGCGCTGAACCAGGCCCTGGGTTTCCAGGCTGTCCAGCAGCCGGGCCAGGGTCGGCCCTTCTACGCCGACGCTTTGCGCCAGCTCGCGCTGAGTGGGCGCCTCTTCGAAGCGGGCCAAATGCAACAGCACCAGCCAGCGGGCCTGGGACAGGCCGAGCCCCGCCAGGCGGCGGTCCAGTTCGGCACGCCAGCCGCGAGACATATGCGCCAGCTGCATACCAAAACGGTGTTCATCGGTTAACGGCATAAAACACTCATGATCAGACTGAAAATAAAGAAAAACTAATTATTAGTCAGCTAAGCATGCCCCTTGCCCGGAGGCAAGGCCTGTAAGGGACTGAATCGTTACAACATTGACGCACCCCTTCACATTTCAAACTCCGACTCCAAGGCCGCACGTACGCAATACAGCACCCCTTCCGGCACCCTTCCGGCAAACACCGGGATAACCTCGGCTACTGGCGGCAACTCGCCCTCGCCGTCGAGGAACGCATCCTGGATCTCTCCCAGCAGGTCTTCCGGCAAGTCCAGGGCCTGCTCCAGCGACAGCTGCTGCTTGCCGATGGCTTCGGCGAGCAGGGTGTAGACGTTCTTTTCCGTGCACTGCAACTGGCCGGCGATCTGCACCGGAGTCATCCCCGCGCGAGCCAGAGTAATCAGTTCATGGCGCAGGTCGGCAACCACTTTCGGCGCCTCGACACCGCCGCCGAGGACTTCGAGGAAGGCTGCGCCATAACGCTCCAGCTTGCGCGCACCCACGCCGCTGACCTCGGCCATTTCGGCCATGGAGCCGGGCTGGCTGCGGAGCATTTCGAGCAAGGTGGAATCAGGGAAAATGACATAAGGCGGCACCCCATGTTCTTCCGCCAGCTTGCGTCGCAGGGCCCGCAGCGCCTCCCACTGCTCGCGCTCCTCGCCCCGTACCAGCTGGCTGGCCTGGCTGGTGCTGCTCTTGGGGGTGGTTTGCGGCTTGAGATCACGACGCAACTCCAGGGTCACTTCGCCCTTGAGCAGCGGGCGGCAGCTGTCGCTCAGGCGCAGGCCGCCATAACCTTCCAGATCGATGTCGGCCAGGCCGCGGGCCACCAGCTGGCGGAACAGCGAGCGCCATTCGCCTTCGCTGCGGGCCTTGCCGACACCAAATACCGACAGGTGCTGATGGCCGAAACTGCGGACCTTTTCCGTGTCCTTGCCCAGCAGCACATCCACCAGGTGACCGACACCGTAGCGCTGGCCAGTGCGATAGATCGCCGACAGCGCCTGGCGTGCCGGCTCGGTGGCGTCCCAGGTCTGTACCCCATCGACGCAGTTGTCGCAGTGACCGCAGGGTTGCGGCATGTCTTCATCGAAATAGGCCAGCAGGGTCTGGCGCCGGCAACGAGTTTCCTCGCACAGGGCCAGCATCGCATCGAGCTTGTGCTGCTCAAGACGCTTGTGGCGCTCGTCGCCCTCGGAGTTCTGCAGCATCTGCTTGAGCATCAGCACGTCCTGCAGCCCGTAAGCCATCCAGGCGTCTGCCGGCAGGCCGTCACGACCGGCGCGACCGGTCTCCTGGTAGTAGGCTTCCAGCGACTTGGGCAAGTCCATGTGGGCCACGAAGCGCACGTTGGGCTTGTCGATGCCCATGCCGAAGGCAATGGTGGCCACCATGATCAGGCCTTCTTCATTGAGGAAGCGCTTCTGGTGATAGGCCCGCAGCTCATTGGGCAACCCGGCATGGTAGGGCAGCGCGGTGAAACCCTGCTCGCAGAGAAATGCAGCCACTTCGTCGACCTTTTTGCGCGACAGGCAATAGACGATCCCGGCATCGCTGCGCCGCTCGTTGAGGAAGGCCTGCAACTGCTTGCGTGGCTGCTCCTTGGGCACGATGCGATAGAAGATGTTCGGCCGGTCGAAGCTGGAGAGAAAACGCTCGGCATCCTGCAGGTGCAGGCGATTGACGATCTCTTCCCGGGTGCGCTTGTCAGCCGTGGCAGTCAGGGCAATGCGCGGCACCTGGGGGAACATTTCCGCCAGCTGCCCCAATTGCAGGTATTCGGGGCGGAAGTCGTGGCCCCACTGGGACACACAGTGGGCTTCATCAATCGCGAACAAGGCGATTTCCAAGCTCTGCAGAAACGCCAGCATGCGCGGCTGGACCAGGCGCTCGGGGGCCAGGTAGAGCATCTTCACTTCGCCGCGCCGGATGCGCGCGGCCAGGTCACGCTGCTGCTCGGCGCTGAGGGTGGAGTTCAAGGCTGCCGCCGCGACACCGAGTTCCTCCAGGGTCGCAACCTGGTCGTCCATCAGCGCGATCAGCGGCGAAACCACTACCGCCAGCCCTTCGCGAAGTAGCGCCGGGACCTGGAAACACAGCGACTTGCCGCCGCCGGTGGGCATCAGTACCAAGGCATCGCCGCCGCTGGCCACGCGCTCAATGATCGCACCTTGGCGACCACGGAAACTGTCGTAGCCGAAGATGTCCTTGAGGACGCGTTGAGCCTGTTCGAGCATGAAAAACTCCAAAAATCGCTGAAATCCCTGGGGGCAGACTGGACGAAAAGCCGGCACGCTTCACCGACATTTGCGTTAGCGGACTTGTCCGGAACAGACGGCCAGCCTGCAGGGCATCACAAAACGCGCGAGTATACCCGACCCCTTCCCGGCAGAGGGCACCGACAATGGACCGCTGGTAACCTTTAGAACCGCTCAAATCGGCACCGCGGCTGGCTTGAGCGCGCAAGAAAGCCTAGAATTCAGCATCGTTTATTCCCCAAGGTAGCCGTCAATGTCCTTCGCTGAGCAACTAACCCGCCTGCAAGTCTTCCTCGATGCAGATGATCTGCACGACGAGGCGCTGGACTACGTGGCCGCTCACGGCTACCTGACCGCGCTGTCCATCTGCTCGGAAAGCGTTCCGGACCGTGAATGGATCGACGCCCTGTTCGCCGAAGAGCCGCACTACCGTGACGACGCCGAACGCGAAGCCATCGAGTCGACCCTGCTGGCCCTCAAGGCGCACATCGCCCGCCAACTGGCTTCCGACGAAGAATTCGAGCTGCCCTGCGAACTCGACCTGGGCGAGGACCCGGACGACTCCGACCTGCGCGGCTGGTGCATCGGCTTCATGGAAGGCGTGTTCCTGCGTGAAGCGGCCTGGTTCGAAACCGCCGAGGAAGAAGTCAGCGAGATGCTGCTGCCGATCATGGTGGGTTCCGGCCTGTTCGACGAACAGCCGGAGTTCTCCGACATCGCCAGCGATGCCAACCTGATGGACGACATGATCGTGCAGATCCCGGAAGCGCTGACCGCGCTGTACCTGCTGTGCAACGCCCCCGACGAAAAACCTGCACTGCTCAAGCCGCGCCACCACTGAGTCGTTGCCTATGGCCAAGCCCATAGGCCAACGCCCCCTGCTATGGCGTTACGTTCTGCTGGCCATCGGCTGGTCGAGCGTAGCGCTGGGGGTAGTGGGTATCTTCCTTCCTGTATTGCCTACCACGCCTTTCCTGCTGCTGGCAGCCGCCTGCTTTGCCCGTAGCTCGCCACGCTTCTACCAATGGCTGGTGCAACACCCGCGCCTGGGTCCGTGGATCCGCGACTATCTCGACGGCAACGGCATTCCGCTCAAGGGCAAGGTCTACGCCATCGGCCTGATGTGGTTGAGCATCGGTTTCTCCTGCTATCTGGTGCCATCGCCCTGGGCCCGGGGCTTCATGCTGACCAGCGCAGTGCTGGTGAGTCTCTATATCCTGCGGCAGAAGACCCTGCGGCGCTCCTGAAGGTTTGTGGGGTGGCCGGCAAGAGCGGGGCCACCGCGCACCATCGCCGCCTGCGGCAGCGGCTCCAGATTCGGGAGCGGTCAGGATTTGGCGTGGTTGCGCTGGTAGGTGTCTTCGCCCATCGCGGCAATCTGCCCTTCGATCAGGGCCTCGAAAGGCCGCAACAGCGGCTCGAACGAAGCAGGAGCTTCAAGTACCTGCAATGCCTGAACGATCGCTTCCACAGTGGACAAGGCTCCCGGCCCCGGGGCCTTGCGCAGGCGATAGCGAGACTCCACCCCAGTCGCCAGGGTCACCCTTGGCAGCGCCGCCAGCAACGGATTGAGGTGCAGCAACTTGCGCGCCTTGCGCCAGGTGCCGTCGGGCACCACCAGCAGCAGCGGTGCATCCGTCTCGGCATAGGCCTGCAATGGCCGGGCATCATCCGCCGGGAACAGCAGGCATGCTCGATATCCGGGCTGGTCGAGCAACGCCGGCAGCTCCTCGAACACCTCCCCCACCACCAGTTCGGCGTTGTTCAGCCCCAGCGCCGCCAGACGTGCGGTGTTCAAGGCATGATTGACCTCACTGGGATGCTGTAACAACAGCACTCGGGTACGGCTGGGTAGCTGCGGAATCAGCGGGCACAGACAATGGCCCGCAGGGCGCAGGCAACGCTCGCAGCGTGCTCGAGACATGGGACCTCCTTATGACTGGTTGAGCTGCGCCTTGAGCAGGTCGCGAAAGGTCTGGATCAGCGGCTCTCGACCGCGTCCGCGACGCATGATCATGGAGAACGGCGCCTGGTAGCCAAAGGTTGCCGGCAGCAGCACCCGCAAGTCGCCCTTGTCCGCCCAGGCCTGGGCGTAATGTTCCGGCAGGTAGCCGATGTAGGCGCCGGACAGCACCAGGATCAACTGCGCCTCCATGCTCTCCACCGTCGCCGCACTGTGCTTGAAGCCGTGCCGGGCCAGTTCGGCCTGGCTCCAGTAGCCGCGGCCGACCATGCGTTGCTGGGTGATCACCTGCTCGGGAATGCGCCGCTCGCTGTACAGCGGGTGGCGGTTGCTGCAATACAGCCAATGCTGCTCGCGGTACAGCGGCATGTACACCAGGCCGCTCATGCGCGTGGAAAAAGCACCGATGGCCAGGTCCAGGCGATTGTCCTGCACCCCCAGCTGCAACTCGTGGGGGCTCATCACCGACAGGTGCAGGTGCACCGCCGGATGCTCCTGGCTGTAGGCGCCGATGGCCTCGGCGAACGGCAGGGCCTTATCGCTCACCGTGGAGTCGATCACCCCCAGGTTCAAGGTCCCGCGAAGCTCGCCCTTGAGGGCTGCGGCGTACTGTTCGAAACCTTCCAGCTCGCCCAGCAGGCGCAGGGTTTCCTGGTGGAACAGCTCGCCCTTGCTGGTCAGGCTGAAACCGCCCCGGCCACGGTGGCAGAGTACCAGGCCCAGGGATGCCTCCAGCTGGCTCATGTAGGTGCTGATGGCCGAGGTGGAAAGATTGAGTTCGTGCTGGGCGTTGGCAAACCCCTGATGCCGCACCACGCTGACGAAGATGCGCAATAGTTTCAGATCAGGTAAAGCGTTGGCCATGACAGGCTCCGATAACAGGCAAAACGACAACGTCCCTGCGGCGAGGGTGCGGGTTCTCGCCGAGCGGCAAAGCAATCCCGATGGCCTCCATGCCCGCTTTCAATCCAACCCTGCAACCCGGATAACGGTGGCTGCACCACCGGACGGGAGCAAGCTCCCTCGCCACCAAGGGCCTGGGGAGCAGCGCGGGAGTCTAGCGCGCCATCGGCCATTAGTTTAGAAAAATCTGAACTAAGTATTTGTTCGTAGCGATTCTTTCCCCGCACTACATTTCGCAGAATCGGCCCTACTCGGTTGCTCGGGCAGGATTCGCTGCGCCGTCGACCCCATAAATATAAAACAACGATGAGGCCTATCCCGTGGACAAGATTCTCCACCAACCACTGGGCGGCAACGAAATGCCGCGCTTCGGCGGCATCGCCACCATGATGCGTCTTCCCCATCTGCAATCCGCTGCCGGCCTGGATGCTGCGTTCGTCGGCGTGCCCCTGGACATCGGCACCTCGCTGCGTGCCGGCACCCGTTTCGGCCCGCGGGAAATCCGTGCCGAATCAGTCATGATCCGCCCTTACAACATGGCCACCGGTGCTGCCCCGTTCGACTCGCTGTCGGTGGCCGACATCGGCGACGTAGCGATCAACACCTTCAACCTGCTGGACGCGGTGCGCATCATCGAAGAAGCCTATGACGGCATCCTCGAACACAACGTGATTCCCCTGACCCTGGGCGGCGACCACACCATCACCCTGCCGATCCTGCGGGCCATCCACAAGAAACACGGCAAGGTCGGGCTGGTGCACATCGATGCCCACGCCGATGTCAACGACCACATGTTCGGTGAGAAGATCGCCCACGGCACCACCTTCCGCCGCGCCGTGGAAGAAGGCCTGCTGGACTGCGACCGCGTGGTGCAGATCGGCCTGCGCGCCCAGGGCTACACCGCCGAAGACTTCAACTGGAGCCGCAAGCAGGGCTTTCGCGTGGTCCAGGCCGAAGAATGCTGGCACAAATCCCTGGAGCCCTTGATGGCCGAAGTCCGCGAGAAAGTCGGCAACGGCCCGGTGTACCTGAGCTTCGACATCGACGGCATCGACCCGGCCTGGGCCCCAGGCACCGGTACCCCGGAAATCGGTGGCCTGACCACCATCCAGGCCATCGAGATTGTCCGTGGCTGCCAGGGCCTGGACCTGGTGGGCTGCGACCTGGTGGAGGTTTCGCCGCCTTATGACACCACCGGCAATACCTCGCTGCTGGGCGCCAACCTGCTGTACGAAATGCTCTGCGTACTGCCTGGCGTCGCCCATCGCTGAGACTCAGCACATGCTGCGCGCCGCCAGACCGTTTGCGGCGCAAAGCGGTACTACCCGCTTCATCTTTACCCCGTCCTCGGCTGCTGTTGCGCAATGCCTGCCAGGCATTAGCCGGGCCGATGAGGGGCCAAGGATGGTTCCGAGGTGCGGTGACGCATCCCGGACAACGCCGTCGTCCGCCCACAAGGGGACGGCGCCGGATTGACTCATGACGTAGCCACGAAGCTGCGCATGCAAGGGGAGCAAGACTTCAGCCAGGAACGCGAAACCATTGGGTCTCGCACAAAACAACAAGGCCTCTGGCTGGCCTGTCACAACCATTTGTCCGCTGTGCCGGAAGGGCTGCCACCCCCTTAGCCAATGTGATCGGAGCAGATCATGAATAACAACAAAGAAAAAAACCCTAGCAACATCGCAACCAACAGGATCGGACAGATCCTCGAGCACCAGCGCGACACCAGGCCTTGCGACCTGTTTCGCCTGCCCCCCGGCCTGGCCAGCACCGCCATCGCCACTCTCGAAACTGCGCACTCCAGCATGGCCAGCCGCTGTACCAGCGGGCTGCTGGCAAGTCGCGCGCTACTGCCCGGATAACCTCCTGGAGCGGCCGGCCTCGCGATAGAGCCCCTGGGTCTTGCACAAGACTTGACCCCGCCTTCGCTGAGCAGCCAGCACCTGCATGAACCGTTTGTTTCACATAAAAAAGATAATCGGAGACACGCCACCATGGCTTTAGATCTATTTGTCGTACTCATCTATGCCGCCGGCATGCTCGTACTCGGCTACTACGGCATGCGCAAGGCCAAGACCCACGAGGACTACCTGGTGGCCGGCCGCAACCTGGGGCCGACCCTGTACATGGGCACCATGGCCGCCACGGTCCTGGGCGGTGCCTCCACTGTCGGCACCGTGCGCCTGGGCTATGTCCACGGCATTTCCGGTTTCTGGCTGTGCGCCGCCCTGGGGGCGGGGATCATTGCCCTGAACCTGCTGCTGGCCAAGCCGCTGCTCAAGCTGCGCATCTTCACCGTCACCCAGGTGCTGGAGAAGCGTTACAACCCCATGGCCCGCCAGGCCAGCGCAGTGATCATGCTGGCCTACGCGCTGATGATCGGGGTGACTTCGATCCTCGCCATCGGCACCGTTCTGCAAGTGCTGTTCGGCCTGCCGTTCTGGGTTTCGGTTTTGCTGGGCGGCGGCGTGGTGGTGGTGTACTCGGCGATCGGCGGCATGTGGTCGCTGACTCTGACCGACATCGTCCAGTTCGTGATCAAGACCGTGGGCCTGATGTTCATCCTGTTGCCGATCTGCCTGTACCGCGTAGGCGGTTGGGATGAGTTGGTGGCCAAGCTGCCAGCGTCCAGTTTCAGCTTCACCGCCATCGGCTGGGACACCATCATCACCTACTTCATGATCTACTTCTTCGGCATCCTGATTGGCCAGGACATCTGGCAACGGGTGTTCACCGCCAAGACCGAGAAAGTCGCGCAATACGCCGGCACCCTGGCGGGCTTCTACTGCATCCTCTACGGCCTGGCCTGCGCCCTGATCGGCATGGCCGCCCATGTTCTGCTGCCGGACCTGGACAACGTCAACAACGCCTTTGCCGCCATCGTCAAAGCCTCGCTGCCGGACGGTATCCGTGGCCTGGTGATCGCTGCGGCGCTGGCCGCCATGATGTCCACTGCCAGCGCCGGCCTGCTGGCCGCCTCCACCACCCTGACCGAAGACCTGCTGCCAAGGCTGCGCGGCGGCAAGCAATCGAGCCTGGGGATCAACCGCCTGTTCACCTTCCTCACCGGCATCGTGGTGCTGGGCATTGCCCTGGTGGTCAACGACGTGATCAGCGCCCTGACCCTGGCCTACAACCTGTTGGTGGGCGGCATGCTGATCCCGCTGATCGGCGCCATTTTCTGGAAACGCGCCACCACTGCCGGCGCTATCGCCAGCATGGGCCTGGGCTTCGTCACGGCTCTGGCCTTCATGTTCAAGGACGGCCTGGATGCCAACACACCGATCTACTACAGCCTGGCCGTGGGCCTGGTGAGTTTCGTGGTGGTGAGCCTGGCTTCCCGGCGCCCTGCGCCCCTGGCCAACGCAATCTGACGTGAAGCCGGAGGTCTGAAGCTTTTCTTCGACGGGTGCGGCGTCGGTGGCCGCACCCGTTTTTTTTCGCCTGGCAAAAGGGCAAAGCCCTCAGCCATTTTCGTCAGGACCATGAATGGACGAATGGTTACCCCGCCGGAAAAAAACCTGTGCTGTACTCAGATCCAGCGACGACTGTTCCCGCAGGAAAACAGTACAAGGATCGCTGGCCGCCTCAGTGCACGCTATCGCTTCACCCTTGGATGGGGTCATAAAACAATAAGAGCCTCTCCCTGCCCCGAGGTGTTTATGGACCGTTTCTCCATCCAGCAAAGCATCCGTCATGCCATCGATGCACAAATGGCCCAGAAGTGGCCAACCCCGCCCTGCCAGGCCCGCGAACACGACACCTACTCCCTGGACCTCAAGGCCCTGCTGCACAGCCTGGAGCGAGAGTTCAACATTCGCCTGGATCCCGACCGCGACCTGTATCGAATCAGCAGCATCAGCGAGCTGAGCCTGTTCATCCTGGAAAAGACCCGCGCCGACGCTGCCCGTCCCGCCTGACCTGCTGTCGTATCGGGAGCAACGCAGATGAATCGGGCCCAAGCGCGCGCGGCGGTGCACCTGCTCATTCGCCACTGGCTGGATGAGCCTGTGGATTTCGATGACCAGAGCGGTCTCTCTGAAACTGGGGCTGGACAGGGATGATATCGAGGCGCTGCTGTGGCGCCTGGAGGACAGGTTCGACCTGGGTGTCTTGCCCCGTGAAGAGCAGCGAGCGCTAGGGCAGCTGGAAAGGGTGGATGACCTGGTGCAATGGTTATTGGAAAAGGCCCGGCAAAACCAGGATTGACCCGATTGCCCCAGGCCTGTGGCCCAGCGACTGCCGGCTAGAAGACATCCGCGAGAGCCGGAGCCTGCACTCCGCTCTCGCCTCTGCTTCAGCGACGACGTTGTTGACGGCGCCGCAGCTCTTCGTCGGTAGGAATCGGCACCGGTTGCAGCGGTGGCTCGATCAGGCCCAGTGCGACGCCAAGGTCGTGCAGCCAGCTTTGCAGTTTGTCTTTCATAGTGCCCCCTCAGGGTCGTGCCGAGCGGCGATACTGCGCCGCCTCAAGCAGATAATAGCCCTATCTTTTCCAGCGCGCTGCTGCGCAATGGCAATGAACTGTTACTGGATTAAAGCCAATGGCCATCGGGTGCTCAAGCATGGGCCCGCGCCTGCTGCGCAAGCTGCACGCCAGCGCCCTGTTGCAGCTCGATCCAGGCATTGAGGTTGGCCCCGACCATGCCCTTGCGCCACATCAGCCAGGTAGTGGCACGGGCAAAAGGCTCGGCCAGGGCATGCACCGCCACGCTTTCGCGCCCCGGCAGGCTGTCGAGCATCGACTGAGCCATCAGCGCCACCCCGGAACCGGCGATCACACAGGCCAGCATGCCCTGATAGGACTCGATCTCCATGGCCCGCCCCATCGCGGCGTGGTAGTGGGCAAACCAGGATTCCAGACGCATGCGATAGGAGCAGCCCTGGCGAAAGGTGAACACCGCACGGCCCTCAACGTCCCGGGCCGTACGCACCGGCGGATGCTCGGCTTCGCTGATCAGTACCAGGGTCTCGTCGCACAGGGGCACGCCATCCAGGCCTGCCAGCTCCAGCGGCCCGTCCACCAGGGCTGCATCCAGGCGCCCGGTGAGCAAGCCTTCGAGCAACTCGCCGCTGGGCCCGGACTGCACCTGCAGGTTCACCGCCGGATAAGCCCGGTGATAACGCGCCAGCAACGCAGGCAAGTGAATCGCCGCGGTGCTGTACATGGTGCCCAGGACAAACTCCCCGGCCGGCTGACCGCCCTGCACCGCGGCATGGGCCTCATCGTGCAAGGCGAACAGGCGCGCGGCGTAATCCAGCAGCACCTTGCCCGCCGGCGACAACTGCAGGCGCTGACGCTCGCGCAGGAACAGTTCGACCCCCAGTTGCTCCTCCAGTTGCTTGAGCCGGGTCGAGAGGTTCGACGGCACTCGGTGCAGGCGCTCGGCGGCGCGAGTGATGGAGCCTTCCTCGGCCACGGCCTGGAAGATGCGCAATTGGCTGAACTCCATGACTTTCTCCAAAACTGAACAAGTTACTCAATATTATTCATTTTTAAAGAAAGTCAATCAGTCCTAGCCTGACGGTCATTGTCCCCATCGATGGAAAGCCGACCATGTCTCCCCTGCTCCGCCTGCTCGCCAGCTTCATTGCCCTGATGATGGCCATGGGCATTGGCCGCTTCGCCCTGACCCCGCAACTGCCGCACCTGATCAGCGAAGGCCAGGTCGACCTGACCGCCGCCGGGCTGATTGCCGCCGCCAATTACCTGGGCTATTTCCTCGGAGCCCTGGACGCCATGTTCGCCCGGCGTCCGGCCCAGGTGCGCCTGCGCCTGCTGGGCGGCTTGTGGCTGTGCGTGCTGCTGACCCTGGCCTCGTTCTGGGCCCAGGGCTTCTGGCCGCACCTGCTGCTGCGCTTCGGCACCGGGGTGGCCAGCGCCTGGGTGCTGGTGATGATCACGGCCCTGAGCCAACCCCTGGCCCAGGCGGCGGGCCGGCCACGCCTCGGGGCCCTGGTGTTCGCCGGCCCGGGGCTGGGCATCATGCTCACCGGGCTACTGGCCCTGGGCTCCAATCTTCTGGGGCAAAGCTCGGCCAACCTGTGGCTGCTGTATGCCGCGGTCGCCTTGTTGATGCTGCTGGTGATCCTGCCGATCCTGCCCCCGGCCTCGGCGCGCCCCAGTGGCGAAACGCAGAGCGCCTGCGCCACTGAGCACAGCGTGGCGCGCCTGGGGCTGGTCTACGCCCTGTATGGCGTGGGCTACATCATCCCCGCGACCTTCCTTTCGCAGATGGCCAATGCGCGCTTCCAGGGCCAGTGGCAGGCCGACCTGTTCTGGCCCGGTTTCGGCCTGGCCGCGGCCGTGGGCGTGGCCCTGGCCAGCCTGCGTCGGCACACCCCACACAGCACCCGGCAATGGCTGATGGCGACCTTGTGGCTGCAGGCCGCCGGGGTCTTTGCCTGCCTGCTGGGCAGTGGCCTGGGGCTGGTATTGGGCGTGTTGCTGTGCGGCACGCCGTTCCTGGCCTGCATGCAGTTGGTGATGCAGCGCTCCCGGGAACTGGCGCCGCAGTCGGCCCAGCGCAACGCCGGCCTGCTCACTGCCTGCTTTGCCGTGGGCCAGTTGAGCGGCCCGTTGCTGGCCGCCCTGAGCAGCCACTTCAGCGGCGACCTGCAACTGGCGCTGGTGGTGGCGGGCTGCGGCTTGCTGATCGGCGCCAGCCTGCTCTGGCAACTGCGACCAAGGGCACAGCGCTGTGCGGTCGTCTCGTGAAGCGCGGGCTACAACAAGCGCTGGATCCGCCGCCGCAGCCACTGTTCGGCGCTGACGAAGGTAATACCCAGCAGCACCAGCATTGCCCCCAGCACGAAGTTGAGGCTCAAGGGCTCGTCCAGTAACAGCACGCCGAAGGTCACGCCGAACATCGGGGTCATGAAGGAAAACACTGCCAGGTTCGCCGCCAGATAACGCCGCAGCAGCCAGAACCAGGTCAGGTAGCTGAAGAACGATACCACCAGCCCCTGGAACAACACGCTGGCCACCGCTACCGGCGTCAGGCTGACCTGGGTCACCTGGCCGCTGAGCACGGCGATCAGCAACAGGCCGACGAAACCGACGATCAACTGATAGAACAGGGTTAGGGTCGCCGGCGCCTCGGACAGCCGCGAAGCCCGCACCACCACTGTGGTCGCGCCCCAGGCCAGCCCCGCCAGCAGTCCCAGAATGTCGCCCAGGAGCATGCGCCGGTCCAGGTTGTCCAGGGAGATCCCGCCGGCAAAGGCAATGCTGATGCCGATAAAGGCCAGGACGATCCCCAACCATTGCAAGGGCCGCAAGCGTTCGCTGGGCAACAGCCAATTGACCCCAAGGGCGGTGAAGATCGGTGCGGTGTAGAGAAACACCGACATGTGCGCGGCACTGGTGAGCTTCAGGCCTTCGGCGATAAACAGGAACTCCAGGCCGAACAGAGCGCCGGCCAGCAAGCCGCCGCGCCAGGTACTGGAAACCTGGGACCAGCCGCCTTTCCAGCACATCAGTACAGCCACCAGCAGCGCCGAGATCCCCGAACGGGCTGCCGCCTGCATGATGGGCGCGATGTCCGCCGCGGCCCACTTGATCATCACCTGCTGCACGCCCCAGATCAGGCACAGCCCCAACATCACCTGCAGGGCAAACCCATCGGCGTTGCGCCGTTCGATGCTCACCGCCGTACCTCACATTGATTCAATGACATGACCCCTACCCGAAATAAAGAACTGCCGCCGCGCCTGACGGGTCCCCTGGAGCAGACCTAGTTCCCGCCGTTTGCGCCAGGCGCCCAGCGGCAGGCACAGAAGACGCCGAAACTGCAGGCCAGGGCACTGGCCAGCATGCCCCAGGCCATGTCCAGCAGCGCCAGGGAAGCCGACCAGCCCTGCAAGGTCGCCCAGTTGCTCAGGTCATAAGTGCCGTAGGCCACCAGCCCGAGCAGCGCCCCCAGGCACGCAGCCCGGCGCCAGCCGCCCTGCTGCAGGGCGGGCCGCACGGCGAACAGCAGGCAACCGCTAACGTAGAGGAGGTAGAACAGCGCTGCCGGCAACAGCCGTGGCTGTTCCAGCAGCAGCGCCCCCAACTGGGCCCGGTAGGTCTCGCCCATCATCAGCCCCAGCCAGAGCGCGTCGAGTAGCAGGAACGCCAGCAAGGTGGCGAGCCAGGCAACCAGCGTGGTTTTCATAAGCCTCGCCCGCCGCGTGAAGTGAGTCTCAGCTTAGCTCGATACGATCCGCGTGAATGACAATCTGGCCCTGCTTGTAGAGGGCACCGATGGCCTTCTTGAAGTTGCCCTTGCTAACCCCGAACAAACTGCTGATCAAGGCCGGGTCGCTCTTGTCGCTGACCGCCAGCGAGCCATCGTTTTCCCGCAACTTGGCGAGGATCTTCGAGTTCAGGCTGGTGGCCGCCTGTTCACCGACAGGTTGCAGACTCAGGCTGATCTTGCCGTCGGCGCGCACTTCCTTGATGAAACCTTTCTCTTGCATCCCCGAGCGCAGGAACTTGAACACTTCGTTCTTGTGGATCAGGCCCCAGTGCTTGTTGTTGATGATGGCCTTGAAGCCCATGTCGGTGGACTCGGCCACCAGCAAGTCGACTTCCTGGCCGGCCTTGTAGTTGGCCGGCGTCTTGTCCAGGTAGCGGTCCAGACGGGCCGTGGCGGTGATACGGCGAGTGTGCTTGTCCAGGTAGACATGCACCACGCAGTATTCGCCGGCGTTCATCTGGCGCTTTTCCTCGGAGTACGGCAGCAGCAGATCCTTGGGCAGCCCCCAGTCCAGGAACACCCCGATACTGTTAACTTCGACGACTTTAAGACTGGCGAACTCACCAACTTGAACTTTCGGCTTTTCGGTAGTTGCGATTAACTTGTCAGCACTGTCCAAGTAAACAAAAACATTCAGCCAGTCTTCATCTTCACTGGGAATGTCCTTGGGGATATAACGATTGGGCAGCAATATTTCGCCGTCCGCCCCACCGTCCAGATACAAACCAAAGTTAGTGTGTTTAACCACTTGCAAACTGTTGTAGCGCCCGACTAAAGCCATTTCCAATACCCTCATTGCGTGGGCGGCATTCTACCTGTTTTCCAGGCCTGCGTTGACGCTCCTGAATCGCCGGCCACGAAATCCTTGATTTTTCTGGCGTTCCCAGCGCTCAACCGGCCGCTCGTCAGGCAAACAGCCGTGCATAGAGCCTTTGCGGAGCACAGCGAGAGGGCATTTTTTTCGATGGGTCCTTAGTTAAAACAGCGACTTAGGAAAATATCCGAAAAATAAACTTAGGAAAAACAGCAGGAAGCGCCTTTCTGTTCCAGGGGATATTTACCAAGCAATTGTCAAGTATTTCTGATAAGATGCCTGGCCAAATTAATTTTCCCGAAAGGTTAAATGGCCGCCATGCGAGTAAAAGCCTCCAACAGCAAAGCAAAACCAGCTCCCGCCGTTGAAACCAGTGAATCGATCAACGAACAGATCGCAGCGTTCCTGAAATCGGGCGGCGAAATCCAGCAGATCGCCAAAGGCGTCAGCGGCCAGACTTTCGGCCCGTCCAAGCAGATCAGCCTGGGCAAGAAGTAACTCCCCCGCGCATTATCCTGGTCCCTTAGCGCTTTGCCCCCAAAGCGCTAGGACTGGCACCCGCTCTCCTCCCCACTACCAGCAAATCGACGAACGGCCTTCAGCCAATGGCATTCGCCGGTATCCTTTACCCCCTCTAGATCAATCGTTTCAGCCGCCTTTCAGGTTGTCGCTCCGCGCAGTTCAGGGAGTGCTGCATGCTCAAATCCGCGTTGCTGGCCTGCAGCCTGCTGTTGGCCTGCCCCATTGCCCATGGGCAAATCTTCCAGCGCGAGCTGGGGGATTTCGACCTCAAGCTGGGCACCAGCCCCAGCCGCAGCATGGCCCAGGGCCTGGTCAAGCCGTCTTCCAGCGGCTCGTTCCACGGCGGCCTCGACCTGAGCCACGACAGTGGCTGGTATGCCGGCCAGTGGGCCCCCAGCATGGGCCTGAGCCCCTCCAGCAAACTGGAGGTGGATTCCTACCTGGGCTTCAAGCAGCCCTTCGACCAGACCCTGGGCTACGAACTGGGAATGATCCACTACAACTACCCGCAGTTGCGGACCCAGGACAGCCAGGAATTCTACGGCGGCCTGACCCTGCTCGGTAGCCGCTTCGGCGCGGCCTTCAGCAATGACCCGGACAAACGCAACAGCACCCTGTTCGCTGACCTGGGCGGCAACGTACCGTTCGGCATTGGCGTCAGCGTCAAATACACCACCCATCAACTGAACAATGGCGTCTCGATCGCCGACGGCGGCTACGTGGCCGGCTTCAATGACTGGTCGATCAAGCTCTCGCGCCCCTGGCTGGGGATCGACCTGAACCTGATCTACAGTGACTCCAGCCTCAGCGGCAACGACTGCAGCGCCTACTCCGGGCATAACCCGCAATGCGACGGCCTGCTCACCTTCAAGGCCGAACGGGCGTTCTACTGAACGTCTGAACTGCGAGGCGCCTTCAGGGTTCAGATACAGCAACCCGCACTCGCAAGGACTCGAACATGGCGCGCCGCTGGCACCTCCTCATTCCGCTCCTGATCATCAGCCTGCTGCTGGGCGCCTGTAGCCGGGTCGGCCTGGCCTATCGCAACCTGGATGTGATCATTCCCTGGAACCTCAACGACTACCTGGACATGAACAGCGAGCAGAAGAGCTGGTTCAACCAGCGCCTGCAGCAGCACCTGAGCTGGCATTGCACCACCCAGCTCCCAGGTTACCTGGACTGGCTCGACCGCCTGCAACTGATGGTGCAGAACAACCAGGTCAGCGACCAGGGCTTGCAAGAGCGCACCCGGGAAGCCAAGCAAGCCATCGCCGAAACCGCCCAGCAGATCACCCCGTCCGCCGTGGAGCTGCTCCAGGGTCTGAACGACCAGCAAGTCAAAGAGATGAATTCCGCCTTCGCCAAGGACCTGCAGGAACACCAGGAGCAATACCTCAAGCCGCCTTTGGCGCAACAGATAGAGCAGCGCAGCCAACGCATGAGCAAGCGCCTGAACGCCTGGCTCGGCTCCCTAAGCCCGAGCCAGCAGCAACGGGTGGAACAATGGTCCAGCAGCCTGGGCGAGCAGAACCAGCAGTGGATCGCCAACCGAGCCCACTGGCAGGCGCAATTCAGCGCGGCCGTGGAGCAACGGCAAAACAGCGATTTCCCACAACGTATCGAGCAATTGCTGGTACACCGCGAGAGCTTATGGACGCCGGACTATCGCCAAGCGTACGCCCACACCGAACAGGCCGCACGCAGCCTGCTGGTGGACCTGATGGCACAAAGCACCCCGGCCCAGCGCCAGCGCCTGCTGAAGAAAATCGACGGAGTGCGCAAGGACTTCGCCGAGCTCAAATGCCTGCAGAACGCCCGCCAGGGCTAGGCGCAACCTAGGCGATCTGGGCCTTGGAGGCCACCTGATCGAAGGTCGCCGAATCCAGCGCATCGGCCTGCTCATCCAGCACCTGGCGCGGGTGATCATTGCCCGGGATGCTGCTGTCAATCAGGCACAGCAGGCTGGAACCACGGGGCGTGAGCACGAAGTTCTCGCCATTGCCGCCCTCCTCTTCCGGCCGGCTTTCGATAAAGCCACGGTCCAGCAGTAACTTTTCGTACTCGGTGGCGGTGACTTTCAGGTCATCCAGATTGCCGGTGGGCTCGCCTTCCGCCGCCTTGGCCGCCGCATGCTGCTCGGCATAGGGTCGCGGAGTGAAGCTGTGGCCGGCGCCGTTCTGCACTTCGTGCAGCAGTCGTTCGATCAGATCCCAGTTATAAGTCGTCATCCTGATTCAACCTCCAGACAAGAGAATGAAATGCCTTCACACGTTGTGACCGGCAGGCCATTCAGCCGTTCAGGAAATCCACCCCAGGCCGCCGCCCCCTGATCGGAAAACCGCTGGGCGGTTTGTCGATCCACTCCAGCGCCAAACGACTAGCGTGTGTAAGACCCATCGCCCCCACTGCCTTGAGGAGAGATGTCATGTCCGTTACCGAGCATCCCGTGGTCTCCCGGGAACAATGGCTGCAAGCCCGCAAACAGCACCTGATCCACGAAAAGGCCTTTACCCGCCAGCGCGACCAGCTCAGCGCCGAACGCCGGGCGCTGCCCTGGGTAAAAATCGACAAGCCCTATCAGTTTCATGGCCCCGATGGCCCGCTGGGCCTGGCCGATCTGTTTGGCGACCACAGCCAACTGCTGGTCTACCACTTCATGTTTGCCGAAGGTTGGGAGGAAGGCTGCAAGGGCTGCTCGTTCGTCGCCGACCACTTCGATGGCGCCAACCAGCACCTGGCCCACCACGATGTAGCGCTGGTGGCCATCTCCCACGCCCCTTATGCCGAGTTCCAGGCCTTTCGCCAGCGCATGGGTTGGCATTTCGATTGGTATTCCAGCGCCGGCGACGACTTCAACCAGGACTTCGGCGTCAGCCTCAGCGCCGAGCAACTGGCCCAGGGCACTGCCAGCTACAACTACGAACAGGCCAGTGGTAATGAGCAGGAGTTGCCCGGGCTCAGCGTCTTCTACCGCAACCCGCAAGGTGAGATATTCCACACCTATTCCACCTATGCCCGCGGGCTGGACCTGTTGCTGGGGGCCTACAACTTCCTCGACCTGACGCCCAAGGGGCGCAACGAAGAGCAGATCATGGGCTGGGTCCGGCACCACGATCGCTACCAGGCAACGCCCCAGGGCAAGAGCAGCAGTTGCTGTTGTGACGATTGAGAACCTGTTCGCCGGCAGAACCTGCCGCAGGAGCCAGCTTGCCGGCGAATCGCACTCACAAACGGCACAAATCTGCGGCAGACTGTGACGACCCACCCAGCCAACTAAGCTGTAGACATGAGCGCCGCCTATCACAGCCTCCACGAATACACCCTGCGCATGAGCCGGGTGCTGGAGCATATCGACCAACACCTGGACCAACCCCTGGAGCTGGCGGACCTGGCGCGGGTCGCACATTTCTCGCCCTACCACTTCCACCGCCTGTTCAGCGCCTGGGTCGGCGAGCCCCTGGGTGCCTACCTGCGCCGCCGACGCCTGGCCTGCGGCGCCTACCTCATGGCCAGCCGCCCCTCGGCCTCAGTGCTGGAAATTGCCCTGGAAGTCGGCTTCGGCTCCGGCGAGGCATTTTCCCGGGCCTTCAAACAGCACTTCTCGGTCTCCCCCAGCACCTGGCGCGATACCGAGCCCAAACGCTGGCACCGCCGCCTGGACGACATCCGCGAACGCCGCCTGCGTGAATTGCGCAATCCTGATCAGACCCACATCCCCGCCTTCGACGATCCTGACGCCTTCATTCACCTGAAGGAAACCGCGATGAAGGTCACCCTGCAGCAACTACCCGCCACCCGCGTGGCCTACCTGCGCTACATCGGCGCCTACGGCCCGGGCATTGGTGTTTTCTGGCGCGAAACCGCAGCGCCATGGATGCTCGAACATCAACTTTTCAACCGCGTGCGCTACGGCATCGGCCACGACGACCCGGACCTCACCCCCGCCGACAAATGCCGCTACGACGCCTGCGTGGAAGTGCCCGAAGACTTCAAGGCCAGCGCCCCCGCGGTCGTCACCACCCTGCCCGGCGGCCTCTACGCCGTGGCCCACTACCGCGGCCTGGGCCCGGCTATCGCCGACGCCTGGATCGAACTGTGCCGCGACTGGCTGCCCAAGAGCGGCCTGCAATTCGACCCGCGCCCGGCCTTCGAACGCTACCCGGCGGATGCCTTCTACGACGTCAAGACCGGGGAGCTGGAGTGTGAGATCTGCATTCCGGTGAAAAAGCTATAACCCAAAAAGCACGTTGATCCCCCTGTAGGATCGAGCTCGCTCGCGAACAACACCAACGATAACGCGCCGCTACTGAAAGAACGCGACGCCCTGGCGCTCATCGCGAGCAAGCTCGCTCCTACAATCCCCCCACACACTCACTCAACGAGAAGGAATGGCCGTGATATCGCGAACGATGAACCTCGGCAGAGCACGAATGTAGAAGTTCTCCACATCCGAATTACCGCTGTTGGTGATCGCCCCCAACATGGTCTTCATATTGCGCAACTGGCCCATGGCCCCGGCAGGCTGCAAACCATCGCGCTCCTGGGCGAAATGCAACACCTCGGCGCCGTCGCGCTTGACCTGCACCTTGTAGCCAAAGTCGACACTGGCAAGGATCGTATTGTCATCGACGACCATCGACACCAGCCCGCCCTGGGAATCACTGAGGCGGCGCTTGTACACCGCATCTACATCCAGCAGGTAGTCGGCACTGTCCTTGGTGGCGGCGTAGCGATTGGCATTGCCCAACTGCCGGATCAACTCCATGCCCAGTTGCTGACGCAACTTGTCCTCGGGCAGAAAGCGCTCACTCTCGCCGACCAGTTGCAGTTTGAAAGTGTCGATCCAATAAGTCGCGTTGGCGGGAATCCGTACCGGTTTGGGCGAGATGTAATAGTCCGGGGTGGAGGCGCAACCGGCGAGCAAAGCGAGGGTGAAGAGCAGAGACAACAGACGCATGACGGATCTTCCTTGAGAAGGTTTTCAACAACGCACCGCCACCTGAAAACCACCTGTGGCATGGCGATAAGCGGCGGCATTGTAAGCCAGGAAAATCGCGGCGGACCGGCTTGAACAGGTCCTCTCGACAAATTAGGAATTGCCTTACAGCAGAAGCAGACAATCCAGTAGGAATGAGGCTTAAAGGACAGGGAGGAACGCTGGATATAGTCGAGGGAGCGTTGAAAGAACGACCGGGTTTGGCGACCTGATTTACAGAGGGAATGCAAAAGATCCAGCTTGCAGCTATTTTGCGTCCGCACACGCAGTTCTATGACGGCTGTGCGCGAGAGATCTCAGGATCTGCCAACTTTACCTCTGTGGTCGGTTCGCCAACCTGCGTACAGCCGTCACCCTCTTGTTTGGCGACAACGGGTGTAGGCATTCAGCCAGTCAAACAGAGGTCTACACATGAACAGATACATGCCGATTACCGGCCACGACTGCAACACTCCCTCACTGCTGATCGATACCCAAGCCCCCATTGACGTCCTGCACGATGCAGCGGCGTATCGCATTCGCGCCGTGACTCAATTGCTGGAGAACTTCGCGATTTCTGATGAAGCGCCCAAAGGTGCAGTGGTACTGCAGGAACTGCCGCTGGTGTGCAGCATTTTGCTGCGCGATGGGTGTGATTTGATGGATGTGGCAGGGCGACGGATGCAAGGGCAGCTATTCGCATAAGCAGACAGGGGCATTATAAATCCACCTCCTTTAGCCAACCGCTGCGGGCGCTCTGCCAGAGACGCCCGCACTTTCAACTCCGGTCTTCCGCATTCGTGGCAGCCTTACCTCGATTTTTCTTAAGTTCCTTATCAGCTCAGCCCCCTAACAAATCACCAACAACCTCAGATTTAATTCAGCATCAATATAGCCGCCGCATGCACACATCATAATTTTCAAAAAACCACTTACAACATCACTCTTCTTCATTAGCTCGCGCACGCTGCCCCTTCTCAGGACTAGTCGACAACATCAACATCAAATCCGTCACTATCGCCTTTCTCAAAGCCAAACTTTCTACTCCCATCGGCTTGAAAAACAATAAACCTATCATTAACCACATCAGCCTTATGAAGGTAATCACCGACGGCAACTTCTATCCCAAAGTTTTCAGCGAGATATTTCGCAAACCCAGCCAGAACCTCATCAACAACTTCAAAATAGCAATAGAATATAGCCAACGTCCTATAACCTACGCCATTGTATTCCAGCCTAATTCCGATAGATCCCTCCCGCTCGATCTCTGACAACGCCCAAAAAGCATCGACACTTAAAACATTCAAATCCGACAACTCAAAAAAAAACGTAAGCGCAGCCGAAACCTCTCTTATATGGAGTTCTTTTCTGATCGACACTTCAAATATTGAAATATTCATTTTCTGCTACTGAACAAGTCTATTAGTTTTTGACGAGAGGCTTCACTCAATCCAGGGTTGCCACCCTTCAACATCCCTTCAAATGCTTTTTGCGCTCCACCTTGAAGGCCACCATTTTTAACCATATCTGTGTAGATTCCAAATTCCGCTTGCGACAACTACACAAGTCCAGGCCCCGTCCTCGGAAAAATAGTTGAGCTTCCAGGGTGTGTCCCATAGACCCTTCCTGAAGAAGTCAAAATATCCCCACCACTCAGAAGAGTAGCTTTTCCAGAGTTGATCTCCGCAATATCGACTCTCAAATCAATTCCACCTATCGCAACCGTTTTGGGAGTATTTCTATCTCCAGCACCAAATCTTGTAGAGCCGGTTATCGTATCCACACTATGAGACTTAGAAACGCTCACAGGAGCTTCAGGAGTAAAAAAACCATTATTTTTTGGGAGCTTACTATTTCCGCCTACTGTTCTACCAAAAGCGGTAATCATGGCAAACTTTACAAGTTCTTCCTTTGAAGCACCATTATTGAGTAGGTTCGTAACACCATTGATATCTAATGGAGCGAGAACCGAGCTAATCACACCATCCTTAAGAGATAACTCGCGAATTTTTTCGTCACTTAAACCCTGTTTTTTCCACTCGGAAATCTGCTCACTGCTTCTGACTATAGCCAGATACGGGTTGCTGATGGTTCCAATGGGAGTCCAGTCATTTCCGTTGAGGGTGTAAATATTCCCAAGAATCCCGCCCCAACCCGAATTTAATTGCCCTTCTTTCGCACCCTCCATCATGATGCGTGCATATTTCCCAAAAAGGAGATTCAGCTCCTCTTGGCTGAGTCCCCCTGCCTGATACAACGCAACCAGGTTTTCTCCAGACTCTTTTTCTCGCTGCCGGTACTCATTGCGCACCGCACGCTCACAACCACCATCCCCAGCACAAGCAGAAAACTTCTCCTGCAAGTCATTCATACCGCCGATTTTTGCGGCCACCAGTTTTTCATGAAGCGCTACCAAGCTGGTTTCATTCAACCTCTCAACGCCGTACTTATTCGCTAATAAGTTGTTCTCCACAGCATTCTTGCCAGCTCCGGCCCCCGCAATAGCACCCGCGCTATCGCCTTTCGCAATTCCCCCCGCAAGCCCAGCGGCTAACGTTGATAGCGCAGCCACTGTCTGCTTTTGTTCTTCACTGAGGGAGCTGGTATCGCTGGTGCCATACAGCTGCTGGGTGATCAATCGAGCAGCCAACTCTCCACCTGCGGCGCCCGCTTCAGCTCATCACATTCCAGCGTCGGCGCATGGCGTAATGGAAGATGGCTCTATCCGTAATGCTTTATGAGACCGAGACGCTGGATATGGCCGAGAACATCACTGGCTTTGCCGAACGGCTACGCAGCCTTCGCAAGCAGAAAAACCTGTCCCAAACCGAACTGGGGCAACTGGCTGAACTGCACTACACCCACATTGGCCGCTACGAACGTGGAACTTCACGGCCCAGCGGCGACACTTTAGAAGCGTCTGGCCGATGCCCTGGATGTCAGCAGCGATTACCTGCTGGAAGGAGCAAGCGATGACGCGGCCAAGGCTAAGTTCGAGGATCGGGAATTGTTGCGGCAGTTTCAGGAAGTCGAGCAGATACCCGAAGAAGACAAGAAGGTGGTCAAGACGTTGCTCGATGCCTTCCTGATCAAAAAACATTTGCAGACGCTGACCCGTTAGCCCTGCAAAAAAGACGCGGGCCTTGAGTGCTCTAACACCCAAGACCCGCTAACCACAAGCAGCTAAACAGGAGCTGAATATGGCTAAGGCCGATCATAGGGCAGCCCTGCCCAAAACTGAACGTTTCGCCACCATCGCAGCCGATTTCTACCCGCCGTTGAGTGGCACCGAGTATCCCCAGTACCGACTTGTTCCCCCGCTTCCATTACGTAGGCATTGGTTGCAGCAGGCGGGATTTGAGGTCAATCAGAAGATTAGAATTGAGGTCAGTAAGAATAGGAGTGAAACATAGAAATCTCCCCAGCTAGCCGGGGAGATTTTCATTCCTTTTCTTCAAGGTAAGGCCAATATTCTGGCCCTTCATCCTTTTTTATCCAAATCCGAGCGCATACAGGGCAAATAATAACATCTTTGCCAGTTGCATCTATACGATCAAAAAATTCATCAAAAGGAACTCTTCCTTTATCAGCCTGCTCCGCCAAATCATACAGTAGCTTATTTGAAACAAGAGTGAACTCATCTGAAGTAGGAGAGCTAACCAAGCTAATGACATGGGAGCATCTACATAGAACTTTAGACACTTTTACCTCCCTAACAGGCTATTAATAGCTTGCCTATCTAACTGAATAGTTTTTCCCCCTGAGAGAAAATCACTTGCTTCAGAGGAATTGGTTCCCCCCCTTTGTTTTTCCCAAAAGCTGCAGCAGCAGACTTATACATATCTACTTTGCTAAAACTCTCAGGAACGACCACCACCACTGAATTTGCCTGCCCTTGAACAACTTTCTTCTCAATCTCTCGAGAAATAGTCTTAGGGTTCAAATTATTTGGCGCGTAAACGTCAACCTTCCCAAACCCTTGAACGTTGAATTCAGCAGTAGGCAAGCCAGATATGCCTTTTTTGCTTACCTCCAAGGGTACATGGACGTCATAGGCAAGATTTTGAGTAGCTTTCAGTCCTTGTTGCTTCGAAGCACTCAAACTTTCAAATGTCTTTCCGTTCTCAAAGGAAACACTTCATTTTCAGGAAATTACAGAAGTACCAGTTCCTTTTGCCACGATTTCACTGAGAATAACTAACTATTCTTGGGCATATGACACTGGGGCAGAATTAAAGCCGTTCCAAAACACCCATAATCTTCCACAACGAGAACACTTGAGAGCACTATTCATCTCTCGATAAATCGCCTCCAAATCCACCCGCCCTTGGAACTTGTCAAAGTTCTCATCTGAAATCAAAAGCCATTCAATTGGATTCGGTATCTCACCAAAACTTAACTTATTACCACATTTACAGAGCATTGATGGCATTTCACTTACCTATGATAACGATATCATTGATTTTTTTCGCCCCTGTACCATTAACTCTCCGCAGAACATCTCCCAACTGCTCTCTGGTAACGGTGCCTCTAGATAAATCTAGAACAACCCCCTCAGCTTGCGTATTTTTCTTTGCTATCGCAGAAATTATTCGGTCCGCATTACCCGTTGTAGGGGTATATACATCATAGCTCACACCATCGACTAGAAGATCTGAAATTTTCCCTTCTGCTCTCGTACCAACAGGACGACGCAGCTCAACTTTTTACCTTGAGCAGCCATATAGTATGCAGAGTTTATCTCTGACTGAAAGAAACTTCCATTTGGATCTATTCGTAGTTTACCTTTTGCAGCTTGCCCCGCAGCCCCACCCGATCCGTCTGTAACCTTTGAAAGCTTACTGCTACCACTGGCCACCCTGCCAAAAGCGGCAATCATGGCGAACTGGACGAGCTCCTCCTTCGATGCGCCGTTATTTAGTAAGTTCGTAACACCATTAACATCCACGGGTGCCAGGACCGAACTGATAACACCATCCTTAAGAGATAACTCACGAATCTTTTCGTCGCTTAAACCCTGCTTTTTTCCACTCGGAAATCTGCTCACTGCTTCTGACTATAGCCAGATACGGGTTGCTGATGGCTCCAATGGGAGTCCAGTCATTTCCGTTGAGGGTGTATATACTCCCAAGAATCCCGCCCCAACCCGAATTTAATTGCCCTTCTTTCGCACCCTCCATCATGATGCGTGCATATTTTCCAAAAAGGAGATTCAGCTCCTCTTGGCTTAGTCCCCCTGCCTGATACAACGCAACCAGGTTTTCTCCAGACTCTTTTTCTCGCTGCCGGTACTCATTGCGCACCGCACGCTCACAACCACCATCCCCAGCACAAGCAGAAAACTTCTCCTGCAAGTCATTCATATCGCCGACTTTTGCGGCCATCAGTTTTTCATGAAGCGCTACCAAGCTGGCTTCATTCAACTTTTCAACGCCGTACTTATTCGCTAATAAGTTGTTCTCCACAGCATTCTTACCAGCCCCGGCACCCGCAATAGCACCCGCGCTATCACCTTTCGCAATTCCCCCCGCAAGCCCAGCGGCTAACGTCGATAGCGCAGCCACTGTCTGCTTTTGTTCTTCACTGAGGGTGCTGGTATCGCTGGTGCCATACAGCTGCTGGGTGATCAATCGAGCAGCCAGCTCTCCACCTGCAGCACCTGCTGCGCCCGCTATTGCCGAGTTACCTTGGGCCTGGGCAATGGCAGCTCCCAGCACCGCGTGAGCCATTGTGTTGAGGGCTGGATTGTCACCTGTGGTTTTCTTGATCAACTGCGCCAGGTACGGTGCCGAGGCGCCAGCCAGAGCAGAGCCAATATCCCCGCCTGCCAGCCCTTGCAGGGCCGCCGTTACCGCTTGCGCGACGCGCTGATAGTCACCACCCGTACCGTACTTGCCCATAACCTGCTTGTACGCATCAGTGGCAATCAACTGCTTCTGGTAGTTTTCAACATCCTCTTTGCTGGCATTTTTCCCAGGTCGATGGATTCCTAGTTTCTCCAGCTCATCACTCGCGTCTTTATCAGCCTTAAGCTGACCTTCGGTCCGAACAATGTCCGTTACCTGAGTGCCAATCTCGCCAATCAACTTCACCTCTCGCAGGCGCTTCTGCTCCTTCTCCTTGTCGAAGATCGGGCTGATGCTGCCATTGGCGTGTTCGACGTCGCGGCTGAGGGTGGCAACGTCCTGCTTCTGCTGGCCTGGATCACGAATGTCCAAAGTGCCGTTGGAGATTGCCGATGAGGTGGCGCCGCTGGCACTGCCGCCGTGGTTGTAGGCGATCAACATGCCGCTGGGCATGTTGCGGGTGAAGCCATCAGCACCGCCGTTACCGCTGCTGACGCTGGCGCTCTGCATCTGGCTTTTGTATTCGGCCTCGTTCTTGGGGCAGCCTAACCTCGATCTTTCTTAAAATTCTTATCAATCTCAGATCTCTAACAAATCACCAACAACCCCACCTTTAATATCGCCGTCGTTTGCACACATCAACATTTTCAACAAGCCACGCAGGTCCCATTCGGTTTTTACTACACTCTCTACATTGGAGTCGTAATGATAAACTGCATCATCATCCATTAAAGTCTGAATAAAATAGTACTGAGTCTCAGAAACCCAGGCTAAGACAAATGGCTTATTCAGAAACTCATAATGCCCGGATTCTTGCATCTGACTCAAGAAGTTAACCTGAAAAAGCAAATGAGTACGTACTCTCCAAGACGGGCGATACAACTGGATGAATGAGTCCCCAATCAACCCACCATCACTTCGCCCCATTTCAAGTAAAAATGACTGTAGTTGACCATTGATACGGATATCGTAAAGCCTTTTGAGTTTCTCCAGCTCATCTAGACTATAACCCAAAAAAACAATATCCCCCTCAAGAAGGTCTTCACTTACAAAAGATCTAACAAATTCACCAATCATGGATTAACTCCCGAAGTACCCTGAAAAAACCTCACATCAAAAAGAGGGTTATTTTCAGCAAAAATTTTACTCGTCACCGAACATCCACTACACATACCTGGCTTGGCTGCTGAAGTGTTCTGCACCCCGATTGAAACTTTAACTTTCTGCCCAGAGTAAAACTGTTGCAAATAGCTCATTATTTTTTGTTCAGCATGATTAAAATTGGTAGATCCATTCGCTCCATTTGAAACGCTTGGAACAACCCCACTGTCAGCTACAATCACTTGGTATTGAGCCCCTCCTATTTCCACAGTTTTTGGAGCATCGCCTTTCCAGGATTTTCCACTTACAGATAGTAAGTAATTCACCTCACCATTGATCTCAACAGCGCCTGTAGCTACTGACAAGCTGGTTGTATCTCCCCCTCGTACATATGGCAACAAGCTATCACGAACCACTGCCGGATTAATTGCCTTATCAACTATGTCGTCCAGGGAGCTTATATTCAGATTCTTCGGAAGCCTGGCACCTGCGGAACTTGCCGCTTCAGCTGCCGCAGCCATCTCCTTAGCCGCAACACTACCAAATCCGCCCACACCCAACGCAGCACCACCAGCCGTCGCAGCACCAAAGGGCAGCTCAGCCGCCACCAAACCAAGCTCCGTGCAAAGAGCCGGACTGAGTCCACAGGCAGCCAGAATTTCCGGACCAAGCGTTACTACGGCACCGGCGCCTCCCACAATCGCCACGCCACCTACGAGAACATTACCGCCCTCGCCCATGAGCTTTTTACTGTAGTTTGAACGGCATATGTCCGCAGGCAGCCCATCACAGCTTTGCTTAGCAAAATCGTTATAGCTCTTTTCAGCAATCGCGCGGCTGCCCAGTTCATTGTTCTCTGAGGCGTTTCTACCGGATTGGGCACCGGTCACTGCCCCGGCAAAATCACCGCCGACAGCCCCCCCCACAAAACCTGCAGCCAATGACGACAGCGCCGAGATCGTCTGCTTCTCGGCTTCAGTCAGTTGATCGCGACTTCGATTCGGGTACAACTGCGCAGCAATCAGCTCACCGGTGGCGGCACCCGCCGCGCCGGCAGCAGCCGAGTTGCCTTGAACCTGTGCAACTACCGCCCCCAGTACCGCTTGCGCCATGATCCGCGCAGAGTCGTTATCACCTGCTGTGCGCTTGATGATATTCGCCAGGTAGGGCGCCGAGGCGCCGGCCAGAGCCGAACCGATGTCACCACCCGCCAATCCTTGCAGGGCGGCGGTGACGGCTTGGGCTACTCGCTGGTAATCACCACCCGTACCGTATTTGCCCATGATCTGCTGATAGGCATCAGTAGCAATCAGCTTCGTCTGGTACTTCTCTACCTCCTCTTTGCTGGCATTGCTTCCTGGTCGATAAATACCTTTCTCTTCAAGCTCCTTGCTCGCCTCTTGATCGGCCTTCAACTGCCCCTCGGTCCGAACAATGTCCGTCACCTGAGTGCCAATCTCGCCAATTAGCTGCACCTCCCGCAGGCGCTTCTGCTCCTTCTCCTTGTCGAAGATCGGGCTGATGCTGCCGTTGGCGTGTTCGACGTCGCGGCTGAGGGTGGCAACGTCCTGCTTCTGCTGGCCTGGATCACGAATGTCCAAAGTGCCGTTGGAGATTGCCGATGAGGTGGTGCCGCTGGCACTGCCGCCGTGGTTGTAGGCGATCAACATGCCGCTGGGCATGTTGCTGGTGAAGCCATCAGCACCGCCGTTACCGCTGCTGACGCTGGCGCTCTGCATCTGGCTTTTGTATTCGGCCTCGTTCTTGAGGTCGCTCCAGCCCAGGGTGCCCGTGCTCAGGCGGTTTTTGTCGGTTTCTGCGGTGCTGGCGATGACGCTGCCATCCAGCTGGGTGTGCTTGCCCACTTCAACCTGATAGCCGCCCTTGCCGGCGAACAACC
Source organism: Pseudomonas sp. GW821-FHT07F01 (assembly GCF_059418825.1). Lineage (NCBI taxonomy): Bacteria > Pseudomonadati > Pseudomonadota > Gammaproteobacteria > Pseudomonadales > Pseudomonadaceae > Pseudomonas > Pseudomonas sp. GW821-FHT07F01. The sequence continues at coordinate 583,938 of NZ_JBWKQO010000004.1, read as the reverse complement.
CGGTCTGTTCCTGCACGCTCTGGTACTTGGAGTCGATCTTGCTCTGGCTGACGCTGACCGAAGCGCTGCCGGTCATCGTGCCGAACGTGAAGCTGGCACCGCCGCTGACATTGCTCTGCTTGGACTTGTAGTCGTCGGTGTCTTGCAGGCTTTGCAGCGTGAGGTCGCGCCCGACCTTGGCCGTGATCTTGTCCGCATTGACTTGCGCACCCTTGAGAACGGCGTCCCGCCCACTGATCAGGCTCGCCTGGTTACCGGCGTCCAGGGTGGTCTCGGTCCAGGTGGTGCCGGTGCCCTTTTCCTTGCCCACACCCTTGTTGCCGTTGGCGAAGATACTCAGGCCTGCGCCGTTGGGGCCAACGCCCAAGCTGACGCCAATGGCACCGCCGCTGCTGCTGTTCTTGCCATCAAGCTTTTGCCGGTTGGCCGCGGCCTCAAGCTGGATGTCACGCTCAGCGGCCAGCAGCACGTTATTGCCCGCCTTGAGTTGGCTGCCTTGCACGCGAATGTCGCCATCTGCCCCAGCGGTACCGCTACCGGCAGCCACAATGGAGAGGTTGTTGCCACTGGTCAGGCTACTGCCCTGACTGACCACCTGCTCCTGAGTCTGCTTGGAACTGGACTGCTGCGAGCCCAGGGAAATGCTGATACCGACGAACTGGCCAATGTTATCGCCGTTCATCCCGCCGCCCTGTTGGGCCGCTTGCCAGGCCTGAACACCAGTCAGGCCAGCCTTGATGCCTTGCAGGGCAGAAAGGCGGCTATCGTCCTCCTCCCTGGCTTGCTTGGTGGTCTGGTACGCGGCGTCGACAGCACTGCCGACGGTTCCGGACAGCGCCAGGGTCAGGCCGCTGGTCTTGGTCTTGGAGGTTTGCTCGCTCTTGTTGTGATTTTCCGCCGCGAGGATGCTGACGTTCTGCCCGACGAGACTGATGTCCTTGCCCGCGATGACGTCGGAACCTTTAAGAGTCAGGTCCTTGCCGGCCTGGATATCGACGTTGCCCAGCACACTGCCAATGGTGCTGGCCTTGGCGTTTTCGGTGGTGCTGGACGAGGTGTTCTGAGCGCTAGTTGAACCCAGGGTGAAACCAATCCCGCCACTGCTCAACAAGCCGGACTTTTTCTTCGATGTCGAATGGCTTTGCTCGTAGGTTTCGGTGGCACTATCGATCTCGACATTGCGTCCTGCAACCAGGCTGGTGGAGTGGGTGGAGACAATATCGCTGGCGGTCGCGCCAATATCCTGGCCGGCGCGGATGACCACCGTATCACCACTGACGGAAGAGCCCTGTTGAGTGATGGAGTTGCTGCTATCAATCCGTGTTTTTTGGCTGCTGGACAACCCGGAACTGCTGGTCTTGGTCTTGCGGTAATAGCTGTAGTCGCTGTTCTGCCCAGCGCTGAGGTTCACATCACCGCCCGCATAGAGATACGCCTCATCCCCCGCCGTCACCCGACTGGCCGTCAGCGCAAGATCCTCACCGGCCTTGAGCGCCACATTGCCGCCGGCAACCAAGGTGGTGCCCACCTGCTGAACATGATCCTCCTGCCCCTTGAAGCTCTTGGTCTGGCTGAACCAGTGCTGCTCATTCGCAGCAGAAGCCAATGTCAGGTTTTCTTTAGCCGACATCGACACATCACGCTTGGCCTCAATTTGGCTGGCAATCGCCGTGATATCGCGACCAGCACTGATGGACAGGTCGCGACCTGCCTCAAGTGTCGAACCATGCTGGGTGACACTTTTGTCACGGTAGTTGGCGTTCAGCTGATTGCCGACCACCTGCTCCACAGCCGTCAGGCTGACATCACGGCCAGCGGTGATGCGGGTATCTGCGACGCTCTTTAGGACTCCCGCGCTGTTATTGAAATCGCGTCCCGCATTGATGGTGAGGTTATTCGCGGCCTCAATCCGTGCAGCACTGTCGACAAAATCCCGCTGCTGCGCGAACGAATCCTTATTACTTTGGTGCGAGGTCAAAGTGCGCTCGTTAACCACGTCCCCATCAGTTGCCGTCAAGGCCACATCGCGCCCAGCGACAACACCACCGGCCTTGTTCAGCAGATCCTTGCCCGCCGTCAGATTCAGGCCCTTGCCCGCCTCCGCCAACCCACTATTGACCAGGTTCTCCCCCGCCACCGCCGACAGGTCATTGGCCGCGCGCAGGGTGCCGACGTTGTTCAAGTCCTTGCCGGCAATCAGGCTCACGTCCTTGCCCGCGATCAGGGAGCCGTTTGGCGCCAGGCGGTTGTTAGCCTGTGCCAGGTACAGCACTGGCACCAGCACCTGTTCGCCGTTCACTTCATGGCTTTCCAGCCAGACGATGTCGTGGGTCAGGGCGGCGACTTGCTCGGAGGTCAGGGTCACGCCCACCGACAGGTCAAGCTGTTGCTTGCTCTGGAGGGCGTTGTCCATCAGGTGCTTGAAGAGCTTTTCGTTGCTGTCCTGGCCGTCGATAAAGCGCTGGCCGGTGCGGGCCACCATGGCTTGCTGGATGAGTTTCTGTTCGTAGAAACCGTCCCCCAGGCGCTTGGCGCTTTCATCGGGGTTGTAGCCCAGGTTGGACAGCAGGTAGTCCGAGCTCATGAACTGCTTGAGGTTGGTCAGCGCCGGGTTGGTTTCGATCAGGTACTTGTGCGGCCGGGACAGGCTCGCGGCGTCCGGCAGGCCGGCGATCTGCGCAGGCGTCGGGGCCTGGGCCAGGGTGCTGCCCTGGCCGCTGAGGCGGAACAGGCCGTTGCCGCCGGTGGGCAGGGTGAAGCCCGGCAGCTCCAGGGGGTTGACCTGTTGCTGGGCCAGTTCCGGGGGCAGTTGCGGGTTGATCCGGATCGGCGTCGAGTAGCCGTTGCCAACGCCGGTGTCGGTCAGGGTCTTGCCGGCGCCGACGTACTCGTAGAAGGAGCGGATCACGCTGTTGTCGAGGGTCTGGTCAGCCTTGAGGTTGACCTTGCCACCGGCCTGGATGGTGGCGGCGAAGGATTGGTCGCCGTCCACCACCTTGCTGCTGGAGGACAGCATCACCCCGGTCCAGGCAATGAAGGCGCTGAGGTCGGAGGCGAAGCTGCTCGAAGGCGTCGGGTTGTTGCGGACGTTGAACGCGGCGGCTAGGGCTGCGGCGGTGCCGGTTTCGTTGACGAAGCTCCAGTAGCGCCGCAGGGTGGTGATTTCCTGGGGTTGCAGGCCCTGGTTGTGGACGGTCTCGGCCTTGATGTTGATGTCGCCGGCCGCGGTAATCAGGCTGCTGGTGTTGGTCAGGGTCTGGGTGTCGATCTGCAGGTCGGCGCCGCTGTTGAGGCTGGCGGCGGCGCTGCTGTTGGTCACCCGCAGGCGGTCGGTCTCGGCCACTTCCCACAGGCCGTTGATGCGGCCACCGCCGCGGTCGTCGCAGCCGGCGACGGGAATCAGGGTGCAGGACAGGCGGGTGATGCTGGCGGCACTCTTTTCGTGCTCGGTGTACTGCAGCACGTCCATGACGTTGTTGAGGGTGCTGGCGGCGATGGTCAGCTTGCCCAGGCTTTCGATATCCCCGGAGCGGTTGTCCAGCAGGTCGGCCCTGGCTTGCTGGTCGTCCTTGGCGATCAGCGCGGCACCCAGGCTGTACACCTGGGCGTAGCGGTTGGTGAAACTGTTGGTCAGCAACTGCATATTGCCGCCGCTGGAGATCAGGCCATGGTCGTTGACCAGGGTGGCGGCGTTGAGGCTCAGGTCTTCGCCGCTGCCCAGGGTGCCGAGGTTGTGGATGCTGGCGGCATTCAGCAGCAGCTTCTGGCTGGCGGTGATACGCCCGGCGCTGTTCAGCGCACCGTCGATCTTCAGGGTGCCATTGGCGCCACCGGCGATGCTGGCGCTGTCCGCCAGGTCCAGTTGGGCGGCATGCAGGTCCAGTTGACCAATGCTGCTCAGGCGCCCCTTGCCGCTGTAGCTGCCGTTCAGGTCGAGGTTGAGCGCGGCGTCACTGCCGATCAGGCCGTCATTGCTCCAGTGGCTGCCGCTGCCGGTCAGGCCGGTGCCCGCCAGGAGCTGGCCATCGGCGGTCTGGGTCAGGTGGTCGACCTTGACCAGCAACCGGTCGGCTTGGATTGCACTGCTGTTGGTCCAGCGCTCGGCTTCCAGGGTCAGTTGGCCGGCGGTCTTCAGGCGGCCGCCGACGTCTTCGAGGTTGGCCATGGAGATGCCGAACACGCCACTGCCGCTGTGCAGCAGGCTGCCGCCGCGGTTGTTGAAGCCGCCGGCGTCGAAGGCCAGGTCGTTGTTGGCGGTTTCCAGGGAGCCGTCGCGGTTGTCGAAGGTGCCAGCGATGCTGAACCGGGTCTTGCTGGCCAGGCCCAGGGCCCGCAGTTGCCCGCGCTGGTTGTCCAGGCTGGCAGCAGCGGTGGCCAGGGTACTGCCGCTTTCGATCAGGCCCTGGCGGTTGTCCAGGGCACCAGCGAGCTCCAGCTCGATCTGCCGGGCGCTGATCTGGCCGGCCCTGTTGTCCAGGTCCTTGGCGCTGATATGCAGAGCCTGCTGGGCGAAGAGCGCGCCGTCGCGGTTGTCGAGGCGGCCATCGGCCGCGGTTTCCAGGGTGGCGTCGCCGTTGAGGGCGGACACCTTGCCGGCCCTGTTGTCGAGGTGGCCCGCCTTGAGCGTCAGGTCGCCCTGCTGGGCAATCACTTGTCCGCCTTGGTTGCCGGCGTCGGCCGCCACATCGAGGCCCAGGTTGGTCTTGGCCTGCAACAGGCCCTTGGCGCTGTCCAGACGCTCGGCATTGAGTTGCAGGTCGGCTTCGCGGCTGAGGATCTCTCCGCCATCGCTGTTCTGCACTTCGCCACTGGCGCTGATCAACACCGACTCATTGGCCGCGACCCGGCCCTTCTGCCGGTTGTCCAAGTGTTCGGTGAACAGCCGCAGCCACTGCTGGCTGGAAAGTTCGCCGCCCTGGTTCTCAACCTTAGTGCTGCGCTTGAGCAGCAAAGGGCCAGCGGCAGACAGGGTGCCCTGGTTGTTGATCAAGTGTCCCAGCAGGTCGAGGGTGACGCCCTGCTTGCCGGTGAAGGTGCCGTGGCTGTTGTCCAGGTCACTGCCGATGAATTCCAGGTCGCCGGTGGCGTTGACTGTGCCGCCCTGGTTGCCCAGGGCCATGGCCTGCAGGGTCAGGGTGGCGGCGCTGTCGATGGAACCGCCCTGGCTGTTGTCCAGCCGGTCGCTGAGTTTGAGGCTCTGTGCACCCGCGCTGGAGATCATGCCCTTGAGGCTGTTGTCGAGGCTCGCGGCCTTGACGTCCAGGGCCTGCTGGCTGACCAAGGCGCCGCCCTGGCTGTTGTTCAAGGCGTCGCTGAGGGTGACCTCGACACCGCCTTTGAGGCTGGAAACGGTGCCTTTGTTGCTGTTGTTCAAGCCCGTGCCATTGAGGGTCAGGCCCTGCCAGCCCGAGAGCAGGCCGCCCTGGTTGTCCAGTTCTGCCGTACCGGTTATCTCCAGGGTCTGTTGCGCCAGTACCACGCCGGTGAGGTTGTCCATGCCGGCCAGTACCAGGGTGCTGCTGCCCTGGCTCGACAGCTCGCCACCGCTGTTGCCCAGGTGGCCCAGGGTGGCATTGAGGGACTGCTGGCTCTTGATCAGGCCGCCCTGGCCGTTGCGCACTTGCTCGGCATCGAGTTGCAGGCGCTCGGCGCTCAGCAGCTTGCCCTGACGGCTGTTATCCAGAGTCCCGGCACTGACCGTCACCTGGCGCTGCCCGCTCAGGGTGCCGCCTCGGTTGTCCAGGATCTGTGCCGTGTTCAGGGTCAGGTCGCGGCTGGCGACAATGCTCTTGCCGCGGTTGTCGAGATCCCGGGCGTTGAGGCTGATATCGCCGTTGGCGTTGCGAGAGTTATCGGCATTGACCCCGGCTTCGATGATGCCCTGGTTGCTCAGTTGGCCACCGCTGTCCAGCTGGATGCTGTCGCGGGCGGCGAGGGTTTTCTGGCTGCTCAGGTCGCCCCGGGTCTGCACCTTGAGCTCGCTGCCGGCGTAGACCGCGCCCTGGGCCTCCAGGCTGCCGGCCTTGATCGCCACCGCGCCCTTCTCGGCAGTGGCGTCCGCCATGCGCAACTGGCCGTTGGCATCCAGTTGGATATCACCGCCACTGGCAATCAGCTTGCCGTCGAGCTTCACCCCCACCCCGGCCTCGGTGCCCACCAGTTTGATGGCCCCGGCGTACATGCCGCCCAGGGCTGATGAGTCGATGGCCAGTTGCGGTGCATCCGCCGGGTTGGCGGTGCGGGCCGTGGCATTCAAGGTCTTGGCGTCGACGTCGTTGGCCCCGGCGATCACCGCCAGGTGCCGGGCCTGGATCTCGGCGTTGATCTTGGCGCTGCGGGTGATGATTTCGAACTGGTCGATATTGCTCGCGTTGAGGCCCGCGCCCTCGATGGCGACGCTGCCCTGGTCCACCTGGTAACGCTGGACCTGGCCGTTCTCGATCACCGGCTTGCCGGTGGTCAGGGTGGCCTTGGGGGTGTTGATGAAGCCGCAGCCGTTGCAGGTCACGCCGTAGGGGTTGGCGACGATGACATGGGCCGCTTGCCCGGCCACTTCGGTGTAGCCCTTGAGCTGGCTGGGGCTGCCGCCGTTGACCTCGTTGAGGATCACATTGGCCGCGCGGCCACCCAGGTTGGAGTTGCCGAGAATGATCCCGCCCAGTTGGGTTTCCTGGGTGCGGCCGGTGGCGTTGTTGAGGATCAGCCCCTGCTGGCCGACGTTGTAGTCGCTGAACTTGTTGTGCGACAGGCCGCTGCCATTGGGCGTGGCAATGTTGACGATGGGCACGCCATTGCCGGCCTGTCCCAGTGTTGTGCCGCTGCCGTTGACCACGATGCCGTCGGCCATCGCCACCACGGGCTGCCAGAACATCACGTTGGCCAAGATGAACGCCAGACCGCGTTTGGACAGCCCCCAGAACGTATCCCGCGCTTGCAGGGTGGCGGAAGGCTGGCGGGCCAGAAAGGCGAACTGACGAGCGTCCATGTCGTATATCTCGGGCAAAGAGCGGAGTTAAAGGAACAGGTCCAGGCGGAAATAGATCGGGGCTTCCCGTTCACTCAGGGCTTCGGGCCGTTCGAGGGAATGGGCAAAGGTCACGCTGGCGGCAAGGTGCTTGCCCCGGGCGAAGAATTCGATGGAGTCGCTGGAGACCCGGCCATGCTGCTCGGCGTTGTAGCGGTCGTTGCGGATCGCGCCGAAGTCATAGCCCAGCCCCGTGCCGTATTCGGCGAACACCGGGCGCAGCCAGTCCCAGCCCACCGGACGAGTCCAGCGCAGGTCGTTGCGCCAGTAGTAGCCGCTGTCGCCATTGAGGCTCTGGTCCTTGTAGCCGCGGATCGAGGACTGGCTGCCCAGGCTCATGCGTTGCGAACTGAACAGCACATCCTCGCTGCGCTGGCCGGTGACCAGGCTGCTGAACACCAGGGATTCTTCCCCCAGTTTGAACGGCTGCAGGTAGCTGGCGGTGGCGCTGTACTTGCGATAACGGGCGTTGGCCTGGCGGTTGCCGAAACGGTCGCGCTGGTTTTCACGCTGCGCATCGAAGGCGCCGATGCCGTCCTGCAGCCCCAGGTCGAGGTTGAGAAAACCGCTGCCGATGCGCCGGCCATGGTTGATACCGAACTGCGCCTCGCTGAGGCGGTTGCTGCTGTTGCTCAGTTTGCTGTCTTCGATGTAGTTGTTGGTGCGCAGATAGCTCAGGCCGGTATTGAGCGAGGTTTTGCTGAGGGCGTCGCGATGGATCACCCGCTCCAGGCGCAACTGGTGGTTCTGGCTGTCGCCGGTCTGCTTGAAGTTGAAGCCCACGGCCTGGGCCAGGGAACGGTATTCGCTCTGGCTGTAGCTGTAGCTGAGGTTCCACCATCCAAACGGCAGGTTGTAGTAGAGCATGGCGTTGCGCGAGGTTTTCTGGTGGTCGCTGACGGCGTCGTGGCCGCCGCGCAGCACCAGTTGGTCGGCCAGCCCCAGGGGGCTGTCCCATTCGAAGGAGCTGCCCCACTGCTGCTCGCCGGTGCTCTTCTGGCCCTCGTTGCTGCGTGATAGGCCAACGCGCCAGGGCTTTTGCGCGTTGTTCTTGACCAAGACCTCGCTGCCGCCCACGGCCTGGCCCGGGGCCAGTTCCATCTGCGCCTGGTTCGACGGCAGGCGGTTGAGCTGGTCCACCATCTGTTCGATCTGCCGCAGGTTGAGCAGCTCACCGCTACTGCCGGGGAAGGCCATGTTCAGCTCACGGGCACTGAGCTTGCTGTCTTCGGCGGCCTTGAGCCCTTCGAGCTTGCCTTCCACCACCAGCACTTGCAGGTGGCCGCTGGAGAGGTCTTGCTGCGGCAGGTAGGCACGGCTGGTGACCAGGCCTTTTTCGATATAGCGGTCGGTGATGACCTTGAGCAGTTCATTGAGCTGCGCTACCCCCAGGCACTGGCCGATGTAGGGCTGGAGCAGGCGCTCGCGCTCGGCAGCCGACAGCGAGTCGGCGCCCTTGAGCTGGATGTCCTTGATCGGGAAGCAGCGGCTGTCGGCCGGCGCCGTGGGCGCTACAGGCGCGGCGCTCTTGCCGGGCAGGTCCTTGAGTTCTTCGAGGCGCCGCTGCTGTTCTTCCAGCAGGCGGTTCTGGCGGTCGCGGATCAGGTCCTGGTCGCCGGGGTTGAAAGCCGGGCCCGGCAACGGCGCGGCAGTGGCGCTGGGCGGCGCAGTGACCAGCAGCAAGCAGGACAAGGCACAGCACAACCTCATCCCGAGGGTGGAGAGAGACATATTCGGTCCTTCGAAACGGCAGCAAGGGTAGAGAAAGGGCGCGCGATGTTAATGTGCCACCATTCTGGCGTCAATTAAGCGCGAGCATCGTCGATGGATGGCTGGTTTTGCGGGGCACGCGCCCTGCTACAAGGCCGGATGCTAGAGCTATCGGCGGCGCCGGCAAATCAGATCCATCTGAATTACCGAGTAAGAATTCCTGATCAGGCACGGCAATCAAAGCCGCGGCCACCGGCTCAATCCAACTGAACTTTCCCTGCCTCCGCTGCCTCAACCGGATGACTGCCCGTTCCGAATCACGAGGCCTACGCCATGAAGAACCTGAGCATTCTTACCCTCGCCAGCAGCCTGCTGTTCGCCCTGCCCACCTGGGCCTGCACCCCGGACGAAGCCACCGCCAAGCGCGAACAGCTGGCCCAGGAAGTCAGCAAGATCACCGAGCAGAACCCGGCCAAGGCCAAGGAGATCAACGCCGAACTGCAGAAGATGGACCTGAGCACCTCCAGCAAGGACCTGCCGGACAATTGCCAGTTGATCGACCAGCGGCTCAAGGAACTGGCCACTGCCGAGAAAAAGGCCGAGAGCTGACACCCGCAAAGCAAAAAGCCCGGACCAGGTCCGGGCTTTTCATCTGCATCAGGCGCCAGGCTTATTCAGCGGCGGGGGCCTGTGGCTTGCGGCGCTTGAGCGGCGCCAGGCCATCCTGGCTGACCAGGCTGTCGCTCTTGGGCCGATTGGCGGTCTTGCGCTTGGTCGGGGCCTTGGCCACGGCCTTTTTCTTGTCGCCCTTGGCGTCGGTCTTTTTCTTCTTCACGCCCACCGCCTTGCCGGAGGCCTTGACCTTCTTCGGCCCGCTGTAGGTGCCTTTGACTTCCTTGATGGTGCGGCGCTCGAAGCTCTGCTTGAGGTAGCGCTCGATGCTCGACATCAGGTTCCAGTCGCCGTGGCAGATCAGCGAGATGGCCAGGCCATCGTTGCCGGCACGGCCGGTGCGGCCGATGCGGTGCACGTATTCGTCGCCGCTGCGCGGCATGTCGAAGTTGATCACCAGGTCCAGGCCGTCAACGTCCAGGCCGCGGGCAGCGACGTCAGTGGCCACGAGGATCTTCACCCCGCCCTGCTTCAGGCGGTCGATGGCCAGCTTGCGGTCCTTCTGGTCCTTTTCACCGTGCAGGACGAAAGCCTTGTAGTCCTGGGCCACCAGGCGGCCGTAGATGCGGTCGGCCATGGCCCGGGTGTTGGTGAAGACGATGGCCTTCTGGTAGGTCTCGTTGGCCAGCAGCCAGTTGACGATCTGTTCTTTGTGCTGGTTGTGGTCGGCGGTGATGATCTGCTGACGGGTGGTTTCGTTCAGCTGGCTGACGCTGTTGAGTTGCAGGTGCTCAGGGTTGTTGAGGACCTTGGCGACCATTTCCCGCAGGCCGGAGCCGCCAGTGGTGGCGGAGAACAGCATGGTCTGCTGGCGGTTCGGGCATTCGTCCACCAGGCGCTGCACGTCTTCGGCAAAGCCCATGTCGAGCATGCGGTCGGCTTCGTCGAGCACCAGCACTTCGACTTCCTTCAAATCCAGGTTGCCGGCGTTGAGTTGCTCCAGCATGCGCCCCGGAGTGCCGATGAGGATGTCCGGCACCTTGCGCAGCATGGCAGCCTGGACCTTGAAGTCTTCACCACCGGTGATCAGGCCCGACTTGATGAAGGTGAACTGGGAGAAACGCTCGACTTCCTTGAGAGTCTGCTGGGCCAGTTCCCGAGTCGGCAGCAGGATCAGGGTCTTGATGCTGACGCGGATCTTCGCCGGGCCGATCAGGCGATTGAGGATCGGCAGGACAAAAGCCGCGGTCTTGCCGCTACCGGTCTGTGCCGTCACCCGCAGGTCACGCCCTTGCAGCGCGAGCGGAATAGCCGCTGCTTGCACCGGCGTCGGCTCGACAAATTTAAGCTCGGCCACGGCTTTGAGCAGGCGTTCGTGCAGGGCGAATTGGGAAAACACGGGTGCTACCTCGAAGATATGCAAAAAAACAGCTGCATAGGGTACCGGTTTCGAGCGCGAAGGCCGAGTTTCTTTGTGCAAACGGTGGCAAAGAGTTGGTTTTTTGTTAACCGATTTGTCCTTAACCGTAACTTTCCCAGGGTTAAATGCTCTAATCCCCCCTCCTGTGCCTTATAGAAGAATCGTTTTAGCCCATGGATTTCAAACAGCTCTGGCTCAATACCCAGGATCTCTGGGGAGCACTCGACCAACACCCTCTCCTGCACGCCGGCATCGGCCTGGCCCTGTTACTGGTGGTCGCCCTGCTGGTCGGACGAGTGGCACGCTACCTGGTGCTGCACGCGGTCAAGCTGCTGGGCCGCCAGCCGGCCCTGCACTGGCTCAACGACCTGCGCCACAACAAGGTATTCCACCGCCTGGCACAGATGACTCCATCCCTGGTGATCCAGTTCGGCCTGCACCTGGTACCGGAGCTGAGCAAGACCAGCCTGCTGTTCCTCGGCAACCTGGCCATGGCCTTCACCATCCTGTTCCAGCTCCTGGCCCTGAGCGCCCTGCTCAATGCCCTGCTGGACATCTACGCGCGCACCGAACACGCCCGCACCCGCTCGATCAAGGGCTATGTGCAGTTGGCGAAAATGGTGTTGTACGTGTTTGGCGCGATCATCATCGTCGCCACCCTGATCGACCGCTCGCCGCTGTTGCTGCTGTCGGGCCTGGGCGCCATGTCGGCGGTGATCCTGTTGGTCTACAAGGACACCCTGCTGTCCTTCGTGGCCAGCGTACAGTTGACCAGCAACGACATGCTGCGGGTCGGCGACTGGATCGAAATGCCCCAGGTCGGCGCTGACGGCGACGTGGTGGACATCACCCTGCACACGGTCAAGGTGCAGAACTTCGACAAGACCATTGTCTCCATCCCCACCTGGCGGTTGATGAGCGAATCGTTCAAGAACTGGCGCGGCATGCAGCAGTCCGGCGGCCGGCGGATCAAGCGCAGCCTGTACATCGACGCCAGCGGCGTGCGCTTCCTGCATGACGACGAAGAGGTGCGCCTGAGCAAGGTGCGCCTGCTCACCGACTACATCGGGCGCAAGCAGTCCGAGCTCAAAAGCTGGAACGAAGCCCAGGGCAACGTCGCCGCGCTGTCGGCCAACCGCCGGCGCATGACCAATATCGGCACCTTTCGCGCCTATGCCCTGGCGTACCTGAAGAGCCACCCGGAAATCCAGCCGAACATGACCTGCATGGTGCGCCAGATGCAGACCACGGCCCAGGGCATTCCCCTGGAGATCTACTGCTTCACCCGCACCACCGCGTGGGTGGATTACGAGCGCATCCAGGGGGATATCTTCGATTACCTGCTGGCGGTGATGCCGGAATTCGGCCTGAACCTGTACCAGCAGCCCAGCGGCACCGACCTGCGGGCCGGCCTGCTGCCGGCGGTGCTGGGTGCCAGCCATGTACCGACAGTAGAGAAGCAGGCTCTGTAACCCGGTAGGAGCTGGCTTGCCAGCGAAGGCGTTGGCCGGCCAGACGCAACGCTTGCGGGCCCTTTCGCCGGCAAGCCGGCTCCTACAGGTTAGGTCGTCAGGCGCGGTGCCGCGCCGCGGCGGCTGATCCACACCGCCCCCAGAATCACCAACCCGCCCAGCAACAGCCGCCCCAGGTCTTCGTGCTGGTTCCAGATCAGCAGGTTGATCAACAGCCCCACCGGCACATGCAGGTTGTTCATCACCGCCAGGGTGGCGCCGGTCACCAGGCACGCGCCCTTGTTCCACCAGTACATGCCCAGGGCCGTGGACACCAGGCCGAGGAACAGCAGCACCGCCCATTGCAGCGGCGCGTCGGGCAGGTAGTGGGCCTTGCCGAACAGCAGGAACGCCGGCAACACCACCAGCAGCGCCCCCAGGTAGAAGTAGCCGAAGCGCCGGTAGTGCGGCTCGTCGCTGGGGTAGCGCGCTACCAGATGCTTGTACAGCACTTGCCCGGCGGCATAGGTGAAGTTGGCCAGTTGCAGCAGCAAGAAGCCCATGAAGAAGTCCGGGTTGACGCTGTCGTAGCGGATCACCACCGCGCCTGCCACCGCCACCAGCGCCGCCAGCAGGCCCCAGGGGTTGAAGCGCCGGTTCAGGGCGTCTTCGATCAGGGTCACATGCAACGGCGTGAGGATGGTGAACAGCAGTACTTCCGGCACCGTCAGCACGCGAAAGCTCAGGTACAGGCACACGTAGGTGATGCCGAACTGCAGCGCACCGATCAGCAGCATGCCGCGCATGAAGGCCGGGGCCACCCGGCGCCAGCGGGTCAGTGGAATGAACACCAGCCCCGCCAGCAGCACCCGCACCAGCACCGCGAAGTAACTGTCGACATGCCCGGCCAGGTATTCGCCGATCAGGCTGAAGGAAAACGCCTGGATCAGCGTGACAAAAAGTAGATAGCCCATGTTCGCCTCGTCTTGAATGGCGGCGACGATAGCGGTTTTGCCCCCTCAGATGAAATCCCGGGCAAAAAAAAGCCCGATCTCGCTAGGCGTGCAATCGGGCGTCGGTACTGAAGGAGCAACCAGTACAAAGGGAGGTTCGATGCGCGAACCGGCTTGAAGGGGGATGCGCAGGCGCTACTTGAACACCGGTGGATTATCTGCGGATTAACGGCGCCGCCCTGCCCTTCGCTGAGCGGCGCCTGGGCTCAAGAATCGCGGCTCAGGCCACCTGGGCCAGCTTGGCATTGGCCTGGTTCAGGCCCTTCTCGTGGAAATCGCCCCCCAGGTTCAGGCCTTCGGCGTGGATGAACTCCACATCGTGGATGCCGATAAAGCCCATCACCTGGCGCAGGTAGGGTTCCTGGTGGTCCGCGGTGCTGCCGGCGTAGATACCGCCGCGGGCAGTAAGCACGTAGGCACGCTTGCCGGTGAGCAGGCCCTGGGGCCCGGTGTCGGTGTACTTGAAGGTCACCCCGGCGCGCAGTACGTGGTCGAGCCAGGCCTTGAGGGTGCTGGGAATGGCGAAGTTGTACATCGGCGCGGCCATGACCAGGACGTCGGCGGCCAGCAATTCCTCGGTCAATTCATTGGAGCGTTGCAGGGAGTCCTGCTCGGCGGCGCTGCGCTGCTCGGCGGGTTTCATCCAGCCCCCCAGCAGGTTGGCATCCAGGTGCGGCACCGGGTTGCGGGCCAGGTCGCGTACCGTGATCGAATCACCCGGGTGGGCGGCTTGCCATTGCTGGATAAAGGTCTGGGTCAACTGGCGGGATACGGAATCCTGCTGGCGGGCACTGCTTTCAATGATCAGGACGCGGGACATGGCACAAATCTCCATCGGGGTATGCGTAAGTCGATGGAGCGCAGATTAAACAGAGTGATATCGATGAAAAAGCGCAAATAACTGCTATAACCAATCAACAAATTCGTTTATAAGCGGAGCCAGCCCTGCAGCAACCGGCCGGGCCGGGCCCACTTCGATCATTTGGCCTGGCAGGTCAGGTCCAGGCGCAGCTTGATGATCTTGCGATTGAACTTGGCGGTAACGTTCTTGCTCTGCCCTGCGGCGACTTCCACCTTGCGGGTGCGCGGCGCTTCGGGGCCATTGCGAAACACCACCGAGCACAGCGCATCGCTCTTGCCGTAGTTGTTCAACTGGATGGAGCCGATGTCTTCATCGGTGTCATAGGCCGTGTAATCGATGCTCTGGCCATTGAGCTGCTTCTCGACTTCGATGGGATAGGCCCAGGCGCTCAAGGGCAACAGAGCCAGCAACACACAACAGAATTTTCTCATTCGGCAGTCTCCAGTAAGGAGCGCCAGCTTAGGACAAGAGGAGCCCCTCATGAAAGCGCCCCGCGTGACCCTGGATCAATGGCGCACCCTGCAGGCGGTGGTCGACCACGGCGGTTTCGCCCAGGCCGCCGAAGCGCTGCACCGGTCCCAGTCCTCGGTCAGCTACACCGTGGCCCGCATGCAGGACCAGCTCGGCGTGCCGCTGCTGCGCATCGACGGCCGCAAGGCAGTGCTCACCGAAGCCGGCGGCGTGTTGCTGCGCCGCTCCCGGCAACTGGTCAAGCAGGCCAGCCAGCTGGAAGACCTGGCCCACCATATGGAACAGGGCTGGGAAGCCGAAGTGCGGCTGGTGGTGGACGCTGCCTACCCCAACGCGCGCCTGGTACGCGCCCTGACCGCCTTTATGCCGCAAAGCCGTGGCTGCCGCGTGCGCCTGCGCGAGGAAGTGCTGTCCGGGGTCGAGGAAGTGCTGCTCGAAGGGGTGGCCGACCTGGCCATCAGCGGCTTCAACATTCCCGGCTACCTGGGTACCGAGATGAGCTCGGTGGAGTTCGTCGCCGTGGCCCACCCGGAACACGCCCTGCACCGCCTGCAGCGGGAACTGCACTTCCAGGACCTGGAAAGCCAGTTGCAAGTGGTGATCCGCGACTCCGGCCGCCAGCAACCGCGCGATGTCGGCTGGCTCGGCGCCGAACAGCGCTGGACCGTGGGCAGCCTGGCCACCGCCGCGACCTTCGTCGGCAGCGGCCTGGGCTTTGCCTGGCTGCCCCGGCACCTGATCGAGCGCGAGCTGCGCGAAGGCCTGCTCAAGGTCCTGCCCCTGGACCAGGGCGGCAGCCGCCACCCGACCTTCTACCTTTACTCCAACAAGGACAAACCCCTGGGCCCGGCGACGCAGATCCTCGTGGAGCTGCTGCGCACCTTCGACACCGCGCCCCTGGATGCGCCCTTTGCCGCCCCCGAGCAAGCCTGACGCCCCACCCACCAGAACAGGAGTTCTGCCATGGCCTATTTCGAGCATGAAGGTTGCACCCTGCACTACGAGGAATACGGCCGGGGCGACCCCCTGCTGCTGGTCCATGGCCTGGGTTCCAGCGCCCTGGACTGGGAAAAACAGATCCCCGCGCTCTCGGCCCGCTATCGGCTGATCGTCCCGGACATCCGCGGCCACGGGCGCTCCGACAAGCCCCGGGAGCGCTACAGCATCAAAGGCTTCACCGCCGACATCGTGGCGCTGATCGAGCACCTGAACCTGGGCCCGGCCCACTACGTCGGGCTGTCCATGGGCGGCATGATCGGCTTCCAGCTGGGGGTGGACCAGCCGCAGTTGCTCAAGAGCCTGTGCATCGTCAACAGCGGCCCCGAGGTCAAGCTGCGCAGCGCCAACGACTACTGGCAGTGGTTCAAGCGCTGGAGCCTGGCCCGGGTGCTGAGCCCGAGCGCCATCGGCAAGGCCCTGGGCCCGCGGCTGTTTCCCAAGCCGGAGCAGGGCGAGCTGCGGCAGAAGATGGCCGAGCGCTGGGCAAAAAACGACAAACGTGCTTATCTCGCCAGCTTCGACGCCATCGTCGGTTGGGGGGTTCAGGAACGTCTGTCACGAATCACCTGTCCAACCCTGGTCGTCAGCGCCGACCGCGACTACACCCCGGTGGCGCTCAAGGAGGCTTATGTCAAACTGCTGCCGGACGCGCGGCTGGTGGTGATCGAGGACTCCCGACACGCCACGCCGCTGGACCAGCCGCAGCGCTTCAACCAAACCCTGCTGGACTTCATGACCACAGTCGACACCACCACCCAGGATCACTGACCCATGCTGAAAAAAATCGCCCTCGTCGCCGGCTCCGTACTCTTCGCGGCCAACCTGATGGCCGCGCAACCGGCCAAGGCGCCCCACGTCCTGCTGGACACCAGCTTCGGCAAGATCGAAGTGGAACTGGACCCGGTCAAGGCACCGATCTCCAGCAAGAACTTCCTCGACTACGTCGACAGCGGCTTCTACACCAACACCATCTTCCACCGGGTGATCCCGGGGTTCATGGTCCAGGGCGGTGGCTTCACCGCGCAGATGGTGCAGAAAGACACCCGCGACCCGATCAAGAACGAAGCCTCCAACGGCCTGCATAACGTGCGTGGCACCCTGTCCATGGCCCGTACCTCGAACCCCAACTCGGCCACCAGCCAGTTCTTCATCAACGTCGCCGACAACGCCTTCCTCGACCCGGGCCGCGATGCCGGCTACGCCGTATTCGCCAAGGTGGTGAGCGGCATGGACGTGGTGGACCAGATCGTCAACTCCCAGACCACCACCAAGCAGGGCATGCAGAACGTGCCGATCGACCCGGTACTGATCAAGTCGGCCAAGCGTATCGACTGATACTTCGCAGCCTGTCCCGACGGCGGCGCCCTACCCGGCGCCCCGTCCGTTTTCTGCACAGGAGAGCCCGTACCCCGGGCTTCAGACCCCATGCTCTTTCGTCGTTTTGAACAACTGATCGACATCTTCCGCGACGCTCCCAGCGCCACCCCGCCCAACCGGGTCCTGCCCTTCTACTTCCACTACATCAAGCAAGTCTGGCCGAGCTTCGTCGCCCTGCTGGTGGTGGGCCTGTTCGTGGCCCTGATCGAGGTGTCGCTGTTCAGCTACCTGAGCACCATCATCGACCTGGCCCAGGGCACCCCCAGCGTCCAGGTGTTCACCGACCACGGCCTGGAACTGGCCTGGATGGCGGTGGTGGCGCTGCTGTTCCGGCCCCTGATGGTGGGCCTGCACGACCTCCTGATGCACCAGACCATCAACCCTGGCATGACCAGCCTGATCCGCTGGCAGAACCACAGCTACGTGCTGCGCCAGAGCCTGAACTTCTTCCAGAACGACTTCGCCGGGCGCATCGCCCAGCGCATCATGCAGACCGGCTATTCGCTGCAGGACTCCTCGGTGCAGGTGATCGATGCCCTGTGGCACGTGACCATCTACGCCATCGGTTCCCTGGTGCTGTTCGCCGACGCCGACTGGCGCCTGATGATCCCGCTGCTGCTGTGGATCGCCGGCTTCATCGGTGCCATGCGCTACTTCGTGCCACGCATCCAGAAGCGCTCGGTGGACGCCTCCGACGCCCGCTCCAAGCTGATGGGGCGAATCGTCGACGGCTACACCAACATCACCACCCTCAAGCTCTTCGCCCACACCCACTTCGAGCAGAGCTACGCCCGCGAGGCGATCGCCGAGCAGACCGAAAAGAGCCAGCTGGCCGGGCGCGTGGTTACCGCCATGGACGTGACCATCACCAGCCTCAACGGCCTGCTGATCGCCGGCACCACCGGCCTGGCCCTGTGGTTGTGGAGCCAGTCGCTGATCAGCGCCGGGGCCATTGCCCTGGCCACCGGGCTGGTGATCCGCATCGTCAACATGTCCGGCTGGATCATGTGGGTGATCAACGGCATCTTCGAAAACATCGGCATGGTCGAGGACGGCCTGAAGACCATCGCCCAGCCCCTGCAACTCACCGACCGCGAGCAGGCACCGAAGCTGGCGGTGGCCCAGGGCGGCGTGCGTTTCGAACATGTGGAGTTCCACTACGGCAAGGCCAACCGGGTCATCAGCGACCTCAACCTGGAGATCCGCCCGGGGGAGAAGATCGGCCTGATCGGCCCGTCCGGGGCCGGCAAGTCAACCCTGGTCAACCTGCTGCTGCGCCTCTACGACCTGCAGGGTGGCAAGATCCTCATCGACGGCCAGGACATCGCCGGGGTAACCCAGGAAAGCCTGCGCGAACGCATCGGCATGATCACCCAGGACACCTCGCTGCTGCACCGCTCGATCCGCGACAACCTGCTCTACGGCCGCCCCGACGCCACCGACGAGGAACTCTGGGAAGCAGTGCGCAAGGCTCGTGCCGACGAGTTCATCCCGTTGTTGTCCGACGCCCAGGGCCGCACCGGCTTCGACGCCCATGTCGGCGAGCGCGGGGTCAAGTTGTCCGGCGGCCAGCGCCAGCGCATCGCCATTGCCCGGGTGCTGCTCAAGGATGCGCCGATCCTGATCATGGACGAAGCCACCTCGGCCCTGGACTCGGAAGTGGAAGCGGCGATCCAGGAAAGCCTGGAGACCCTGATGCAAGGCAAGACCGTGATCGCCATCGCCCACCGCCTCTCCACCATCGCCCGCATGGACCGCCTGGTGGTCCTGGAACAGGGGCGCATCGCCGAGACCGGTACCCACGCCGAACTGCTGGCCCACGGCGGCCTGTATGCGCGCCTGTGGCAGCACCAGACCGGAGGCTTCGTCGGCATCGACTGAGCCTCTGTAGCCGCTGCCGCAGGCTGCGATCGGCCCCGCAGGGGCCGTAGAACCGGAGTTCGCGGTTCGTCTGGTAAAACGCGGCGGCCGCCTTGCGAGTCCTGCGGCAGCGGCTACAGGGTGCTAATCAGCTACAGAAAGTTGCCGCACAATGCGCCAGAGCCCCCGGTTTCAGGGGGCCCTGGCGTTTTTCATGGGCGAGTGGAATTGCGCCGAAAGCCTGCTGTACTCAGCCTAGGTTCCGGAGCGGAACCTGTAGTTAACCTGCGGGATGCATAACAGTTGTATCGCGTTGATAGGTTGACCTATCAAGGACTCTCTCATGTCTTTGTTCAAACGTTCTGTCACCGAATTGCTCGGTACGTTCTGGCTGGTCCTGGGCGGTTGCGGCAGCGCCGTGCTGGCGGCGGCCTTTCCCAACGTCGGTATCGGCCTGCTCGGGGTCGCCCTGGCCTTCGGCCTGACGGTGCTGACCATGGCCTTCGCCATCGGCCATATCTCCGGTTGCCACTTGAACCCCGCGGTGTCCGTCGGGCTGGTGGTGGGTGGACGCTTTCCGGCCAGGGAACTGCCGGCCTATATCGTCGCGCAGGTGATCGGCGGAGTGATCGCCGCGGCGCTGCTGTATTTCATCGCCAGCGGCAAGCCGGGGTTCGAACTGGCCTCGGGGCTGGCGTCCAACGGCTATGGCGCACACTCCCCCGGGGGCTATTCCATGGCCGCGGGTTTTGTCTGTGAGTTGGTGATGACCTTGATGTTCGTGGTGATCATCCTCGGTGCCACCGACAAACGCGCCCCGGCGGGGCTGGCGCCCATCGCCATCGGCCTGGCCCTGACCCTGATTCACCTGATCTCGATCCCGGTCACCAACACCTCGGTCAACCCGGCCCGCAGCACCGGACCGGCGCTGATCGTCGGCGGCTGGGCGTTGCAGCAGCTGTGGATGTTCTGGCTGGCGCCGATCCTTGGCGCAGTGATCGGCGGTGTGGTCTATCGCTGGCTGGGCAAGGAAGACGGCTGAGCAACGCCGGCGAGGGTCACGCCTGCCGATAGGGCAAGGCGTCCCTCGCCTCTTGCGCATAGGCGCGGATTCCGGCCTGTTCCTGTTGCAGGAAATCCTTCACCGCAGCCTTCAGCCCGGGATGGCGCAGGTAGTGCCAGGAGCGGGTGAGCACCGGTTCGAAGCCGCGAATCAGCTTGTGTTCGCCCTGGGCGCCGGCGTCGAAGCGCTGCAGCCCCTGGGCGATGGCGTACTCCATGCCCTGGTAGAAACAGGTCTCGAAATGCAGGCGGTCGAACTCCGCCAGGCAACCCCAGTAGCGCCCATAGAAACTGTCGCCGCCCACCAGGCTGAAGGCCATGGCCACCGGGCGCCCGCCCTGCTTGGCCAGGACCACGCGGATCGCTTCGGGCATACGCTCGGCCAGCAGGCTGAAAAATGCTCGGGTCAGGTAGGGTGACTGGCGCCGCACCGCGTAGGTGTTGGCGTAGCAGGCATAGACGAAATCCCACTGCGCCTGGTCCAGTTCATGGCCTTCGAGCCACTGGAAATCAATGCCCTGCCCCGCCACCTGCTCGCGCTCCTTGCGCATCTGCTTGCGCTTGCGCGAGCTCAGGGCATCGAGGAAATCCTGAAAGTCCCGGTAGCCACGGTTCTGCCAGTGAAACTGGCAGCCCAGGCGCTGCAGCCAGCCCGGTTGCTGCTCCAGGGCCGCGTCGCTGAAATCGTCGGTGAAGTTGATATGGGCACTGGAAAGCCCTTCGATCTCCAGGTAGCCGGGCAGGCTTTTCAGCAGTTCGAGCGCATCTGCCTGGGTCGCTGCCAGCACCCGGGCGCCGCTCACCGGGCTGAACGGCACCGCCGTCAGCAGCTTGGGGTAGTAGTCGATTCCGGCCCGGTCGCAGGCATCGGCCCAGCCATGATCGAACACGTATTCGCCGTAGGAATGCCATTTGCGATAGCTGGGCAGCGCCGCCAGCAGCCGACCGTCTTCGACATGCAGCAGGTGCTCGGCCTGCCAGCCAGAGCGCGGGCCAAGGCTGCCGCTGTCTTCCAGGGCACTGAGAAAGGCGTGGCGCACAAAGGGTTGCCCGTCCTTGAGCAGGCCATCCCATTGCGCAGGATCGACGGCGGACAGGCTGTTCAAGGATTGCAGCGGCATCGGGGTCCCCGGAATTCAGATCGAACAACCCGGGGAGTATCCTCCATCCCCGGGTTCACCGAAACCGCCGCAGCGCTAGCGCCCCAGGCGCTCCGCCAGAAAGTCGATGAACACCCGGGACTTGCGCGGCAGGTGCGCACTGTTGGGAAACAGCACATGCACCGGCTGCGTGGCCAGCCGGTACTCGGGCAATACCCGCACCAGCCGCCCGTTGCCCAGATCATCGAGGACCATCCACTCCGGCAGCACCGCCAGCCCCAGGCCGGCCAGGGCCATGGCGCGAATCGCCGTCGCCGAGTTGGACTCGTGCCCGGGGCTGACCTTGACCTCCACCTCGCCACGGCGCGGATGGCTGAAGGTCCAGCCCGGCGGCCCGCCCAGGTTGCTGTTGCCAATCCAGGGCCAGGCATCGAGCTCTTCAGGCTGCGTCACCTGCCGGTCCTTGAGCAGCGCCGGGCTGGCCACCAGGACAATGGCGTAGTCCGCCAGCTGGCGCCCCTTGAACCCCGAGTCCGCCAGGTGCCCGAGGCGGATCACCAGGTCGAGCTTTTCCGCCACCAGATCATTCAACGACGAGTTGAAGTGATAACTCAGGCGCACCTCGGGATAACGCGCGGTGAACAACGGCAGGATCGGCAACACGAACGTCTCGGCATACTCCGCCGTGGAGCTGATGCGCAACTTGCCACTGACCCGGTCGCGCCCGTGCAGCACATTGTCGAAGGCGGTGTCGATATTGGCGACAATCCCCTTGAACTCGTCGTAGAGGGCCTGGCCGGTCTCGGTCAGTGTCACCTGCCGCGTGGTGCGGATCAGCAAGGTGCTCGCCAGCGCTTGCTCCAGGGCCTTTATGTGCAGGCTGGCCATGGCCTTGCTGATGCCCAGGTACTGCGCGGCGCGGGTGTATGAGCCGAAGTCCACCACCGCAAGAAAGGTCTGTACCCGGTGCAGCTGGCCGTGAAAATTTTCGCTCATTGTCAAATCCTATTAAACAATGCGTCAAGTATAGGCACCTCGACACCCTGCCCCCAAGCTCCCTAAGCTGCGCGCCAAAAGGGAGACGGCATGACTTACAGATACAAAGTGGCGGTGGTATTCCTTCTCGGATTCTTCATCGACTGCGTCAACATTTTCATGTCGGCGGTGGCCCTGCCCACTATCGCCGCCCAACTGCAAGTGTCCAGCGCCGCCGTGGCCTGGGTCGCCAATGCCTACATCCTCGGCCTGACCCTGGTGATCGCCATCAGCACCTGGCTCGCGGCGCGTTTCGGCAACCGCCAGGTGCTCTGCGCCTCGATGCTGCTGTTCAGCGTTGCCGGGCTGATGTGCGGGCTGGCCGACAGCTTCATGCCACTGGTGTTCTGGCGGCTGGTCCAGGGCATGGCCGGCGGCCTGCTGATTCCCCTGGGGCAGGCACTGACCTTCAACCTGTTCCAGGGCACGCAACGGGCGCGGATCTCCACCCTGGTGATGGCCGTGGCGCTACTGGCGCCAGCGCTGTCGCCCACGGTGGGTGGGGCCATTGTCGACCACAGTTCCTGGCGCTGGGTGTTCTTCGCCAGCCTGCCGCTGTCGCTGCTGGCGGCGTTGCTGTCCTGGTGCTGGATCAACGCCGAGCGCTCGGCGCCACCGCCGCGCCCGGACCTGCGCGGCCTGCTGCTGGTGACTGCGAGCCTGGGCTGCCTGTTGCTCGGCATGTCGCTGTACGGCAGCGGCTACCCGGCCCATCAGGCCGCACCGGGCCTGGTTGCCGGCCTGCTATTGGCCGAGTGCTACCGGCGTCACTGTCGGGCCTGCGCCCGGCCCATCGTCGAACTGCGGCTGCTGAAAAATCCGCGCCTGGGCCTGTCGGTGGCTATCTATCACGCGATCCCCGGGGTCTTCACCGGGGTCAATCTGCTGAGCCTGTTCTTCCTTCAGGAGAGCCTGCACCTGAGCGCCCAGCACAGCGGCATGTTCATGCTGCTGTATGCCGCCGGCGCACTGCTGGCGATGCTCGCCTGCGGACGTTTGTACAATCGCCTGGGCGCCGCACGGCTGTTCGCCATCGCCCTGGTGCTGCACAGCGCCGGCATCGCCAGCCTGTACGGGGTCGATTCGCTGGCCGATCTGCCCCTGATCAGCCTGGCCTACCTGCTGATGGGCCTGGGCGGCGGCGCCGGTGCCAATACCGCGCAGACCACCGCCCTGCTGGACTTCGACGGCGCCGATACGCACAAGGCCAGCGTGATCTGGAACATCAACCGGCAGATGGCCTTCAGCCTCGGCGCGGCCTTGCTGTTGATGCTCTACAACCTGCTGCTGGGTTATCGGGGCGTCACCGGCGCCTACCACCTGAGCCTTTTGCTGGCCGCCGCAGCCGGCCTGCTACCCCTGTTGACCCTGAACCGACTCCCACCACCCGAGGCCTCCCATGCCCAACTCGATCGCTAGACAGGCGCAATACAGCGTGCACTGGATTCACCAACTGATTCACAGCGTCTTCACCAACCAGCGCGGGGATGCCGAGGCCTGCATCGATCCCTTGCTGGGGCTGTTCGCCGAAGACTTCCAGATGGTCACCACCGGCGGCGCCATGGTCGGCCGCGAGCAGGTGGAACAGCTGTTTCGCGAAGGCCTGGGCCAACGCCCCGGTCTGGAAATCAGCATCAGCCAGGTGCGCTGTGTGTGGCAGGAAGGCCAGAGCGCGGCGATCCACTACAAGGAAACCCACCGCCTGGGCCAGGTCGAAAGCGCGCGCCTGTCCCTGGCGATCATTCGCGTGCAGGGCGATGCGGCGCAGTGGCTGTACCTGCACGAAACCGCCTGCCCTTGAGAGGCGCCCGTGCAGCCGGCAAAAAAAACCCCGCCGGGGCGGGGTTAAAACGAGAGGAGCTATAACGGATGAGAAAGAGCTCTACCTGGGTGTTGCAACAGCGTTAGAACACGTACTGCACACGGGCTACGAGGGCATCGCCGCTGTCATCGCCAACGTTGTTGGTGATCTTGTCGGTGTTGACCTTGATGTAGTTGGCGGAAATCTTGATCGCCTCGTTGGCGTACCAGTTGACCCCGATGGTGTTCATGGTGGCCTTGGCATCGCCGACGTCACGGGTGGCGGTGGCGGCTACGACGTTCTTGTCATCGACCTTGATGTTGTCGTAGCGGTAGAACACTTCCCAGGCACCGTACTGCTTGTTCTCGGGCTTGATGGTGTCGAACTTGGCGCCGTCGAGTTTGTACACCCGGGCCTCGCCGGTCAGGGTATAGGCCAGTTGGCCGTAGAAACCGGTGGCCTTGACGTCCTTGTAGGCGTTGCTGTCGGCCTGCAGCTTGCGGGTCAGGTATTCCGCCTGGGCCGAGAACGGGCCGGTGGCGAAGGCGAATTCACCGCCGAACACCCGGTCATTGTCATAGGCGCCAACGGCCGTCTGGCTCGACGCGTTGAGGCCGGCGCCGCCGCCGAAGGTGGCACGGTTGCCGTTGGTGCCGGCATCGTTGCCGCCGTTGGTGGCGATACCACGCACGCCCAGGCGTGGGCGGATCCGCGAGTCGAAAGCGGTGTCGCTCACATCACGGCTGGCAAAGTCCAGACCGAAGTGCAGGACGTTGCCGGTCTCGTGCATCGGGGCGAACACGGCACGGGCGTTGAACTGCTTGACGCTGTCGCCGTCCTTGTCGTTGATGTCCTTGGCCGCCACGCTGCCGGACAGGTAGGCCATGTCGGCGACCACCGAGCTGGCCTGCAGGCCCATGCCGTTCTCGTGGGAGTTGACCCAGTCGGCCAGCTCGTAGGCGGCGTTACGCTCCATGGCGGTAACCCACTTGGAACTGGTGGCCTTCTCCAGGCCGAAGTCTTCGTCGAAGCGGCCGGCGCGCAGGGTCACCGGCTTGAAGCCGACGTAGGAGATGGACGCCTCGTCGAAGTAACCGTCATCGGCGGTGCCCGAGTTGTGGGAGAAGTCGTAGTTGATCTGGTATTTCCAATCCTTGTAGGCGGTGCCGCCCAATTCCAGATAGGCGCGGCGGAAGTACGCGCCGTCGCCGCTGTCACCATTCTTGGTGTAGAACCCGTCGAAACGGCCATAGTCGGCTTGCAGACGACCGCCCAGCTTGAAGCTGAACGCGGAGTCGGTGGTAGCAACCTCAAGGCCGCCCTTGGTTTTGACTACGATATCGGCGCCGTCGGTGGTGACGGTGCCAGCGAAAGCCTGGGCGGTTACTGCCAAGGCCAGGGCGCTGGCGGCAAAACCGGCGAAGTGCTTACGGATCATCGAAGAGTTCCCCTAATTGGTGGTCTGTAGCGTTGGAAAACACGCGGGGTTGGCCCGCTGGTGTTGGGTGGGAATCTTGGCGAGGGGTTATTTCAGCCGGGTTGCTGATAGATAAAGATTTGATTACAGGGGAACTTTTTTACTTCGAAATGAAATAAGGCAAAAAGCCTGTACTAGAGCCTTTGCCCTGGGTTTTGCGGGGGAATAGGGGGACACCAGAACACTGTCACCTTTGATCGGATGACAGTTTCATGTGGTGTCTGTAGTCGTCGAGCCCCGGCGAGGCGGAGAACGGCTCCGTAGGAGACGCCGCGGTCCTGAGGGCGCTGGAGGTTCGACGGGAGACCGTCAAGCAAGGCCCTGCGGGCCTTTTCGCAGCCTCGCCGGGGCTCGACAGCGGCTACCGAGCCATGGGGGGAGGCAGGATCAGCGGTGGTTCTGGCGCTCGGCGGCCAGACGCTCGGCCAGTTCGTCGAGACCCTCCAGGGGCGGCTCCGGAAGCACCCGCAAGGTGGCCTGGAGCAGGCGCATCTGGCGAATGAAACGCCGGCAGTTGGGGCAGAACAACAGATGATGGCGCACCATCAAGCGCTCGCGAAAGCTCAACTGGCCATCGAGATAATCGCTGGATCGTGCCACTTGTTCCTTGCAGGTCAGCATTGGCCGGTTTCCTCAAAATGCTCCACGGTGGCGAAGACCTTCAGACGCGCCCGGTGCAGCAGTACCCGGACATTGGAGAGCGTGAGCCCCAAAAGGTTACAGATCTCTTCCAGCTCCAGGCCCTGGCGTTCGCGCAACAGCAGGACACTGCTCTGCAACTCCGACAGGCTGAGCAAGGTGTGCTCCAGGCAGTCACGCAGTTCGGACTCGGTCAGCAGGGCTTCCGGGGTGTCTTCGTGCCAGGCGAAAGGCGCCACCAGCCAGTGACCATCGCTGGAGGAGAAACGCTCATCACCCACGGTGCCATGGGGCGCCGGCAGATCGTCGAGCAACACTTCCCGGCGGTTCTGCTTGTAGCGGCTCTTGGCCGCGTTGGCGGTGATGGTCAGCAGCCAGGTCTTGAGGCTGGAACGCCCCTGGAAACCCGCCAGGTTGCGCACCACCGACAGCCAGGCGTCCTGTACCACTTCGTCGGCGTGGCGGTTGCCGACAATGGCGTAGGCCACGGCGCGCATGGCGCTCTGGTAGGTGCCGACCAGTTCCTTGTAAGCCTTTTGTTCGCCCGCCAACAGGCGCTCTAGCAGTTGCGTGTCATCAGCAGCGGCCATTCGTGCCTCGTTCAATCATGCAGGTTTGAGGGGGTGTGACGCGCCAATCCCGCCCGACGCCACACCCCAACCCTGGATCAACGCTTGCGCAGCAACACGCTACCGATCGAATAACCGGCGCCAAAGGAGCTGAGCACGGCCAGGGAACCGCTGGCCAGGTCGTCCTGGTACTTGTGGAAGGCAATCACCGAACCCGCCGAACTGGTGTTGGCGTAGGTGTCGAGAATCACCGGCGCTTCTTCCACCGAGGCTTCGCGGCCCAGGAGTTTCTTGACGATCAGGTGGTTCATGCTGAGGTTGGCCTGGTGCAGCCAGAAGCGCTTCACGTCGCTGACGTTGAGCTGGTTTTCTTCCAGGTGTGCAGCGATCAGCTCGGCCACCATCGGGCATACATCGCGAAATACCTTGCGGCCTTCCTGGACGAACAGCTTGTCGCGGGCACCGATACCCTCTTCCGCGGCGCGGTTGAGGAAGCCGAAGTTGTTGCGGATGTTGTTGGAGAACTGGGTCAGCAGCTTGGTGCTGACGATGTCGAACTGGTGCTCGGAGGTGGCCAGGTCGGCTCGCTCGATGACCACCGCAGTGGCGGCGTCGCCGAAGATGAAGTGGCTGTCGCGGTCACGGAAGTTCAGGTGCCCGGTGCAGACTTCCGGGTTGACCATCAGGATCGCCCGGGCCTGGCCCAGTTGCACGCTGTTGCAGGCCGCCTGGATGCCGAAGGTCGCCGAGGAGCAGGCCACGTTCATGTCGAAGCCAAAACCCTGGATGCCCAGTGCGGCCTGGACTTCGATGGCGATGGCCGGGTAGGCGCGCTGCAGGTTGGAGCAGGCGACGATCACCCCGTCGATGTCGGCGGCAGTCTTGCCGGCCCGCTGCAGGGCTTGCTCGGCGGCGGCCACGGCCATCTGGCAGAGTACCGACCATTCGTCGTTGGAGCGTTCCGGCAGGCGTGGAGCCATGCGCTGCGGGTCGAGGATGCCGTCCTTGTCCATGACGAAGCGGCTCTTGATGCCCGAGGCCTTTTCGATGAAGGCAGCGTTGGATTCGGTCAGGGCCTGCACTTCGCCGCGCTCGATGGCGGCAGCGTTGTCACTGTTGAACTGGTGGACGTAGGTATTGAACGATTCCACCAGCTCTTCGTTGGAGATGCTGTTGGCCGGGGTAAACAGGCCGGTGCCGCTGATGACGACGTTGTGCACGGTCGTTCCTCTAATGTGTTGAGGCAGAAGGTATTGGCACTCACGTGCCAAACCGTAAAGGGACGACTCCCGCCAAGGGAGCCGTTTCTGGCATCGCTTTATTCCGATCCGCCCAGGCTGCCTGCGATGCAGAAAGCCGGGGCCGGCATTTATGACGGCGGAGTTTGCCATAACCTCCGCCATTTCGCCGCAACTGCAAGATCGACGGAGTCAACCCTGTGCCGCCCCTGGCGGCGCTTTCGCTGGCACGCCAGCGCCTGCGAAGGGCTTTAGATCAGGCGTCGACCAGGCTCCACTGCTTGCTCAGGCGCTTGTCGGAAATCGGCACCTTGGTCCCCAACTGCTGGGCGAACAGGGACACCCGGTACTCCTCCAGCCACCAGCGGTACAGCTCCAGCTGCGGGTCGCGCTTGCCTTCCTGGGCATGCTTCTGGGCCCGGGTCTGGTACTGGCTCCACAGGCCCGTGAGCTCGCTGCTCCAGACCCGGTCCTTCTGCACCTGGCTGCCGAGTTTCTCGAAGCGCAGTTCCACGGCCTTGAGGTAACGCGGCAGTTCCTTGAGCCACAGGGCCGGGGTTTCCCGGACAAAGCCCGGGTACACCAGGTTCGCCAGCTGGGCCTTGATGTCGTTGAGGGCCACGGCCTGGGCCAGGTCGATCTTGCCCTTGAAGCGCTTTTGCAGGCCGTGCCAGAGCTTGAGGATCTCCAGGGTCAGGCGTGCCAGGCGCTCGGCGTGCTCGGTCCAGGCACCACGCTTGCGCTCGGCCAGGGAGGCCAGGCCCGCGCCATCCCGAGGCAGCACGGCCTCGCCTTCAAGAATGCAACTGTCGAGGCTGGCCAGGAGAATGTCCTCCACCAGCGCATCGACCCGGCCCAGTTCGCGGTACAGCAGGCCCAGCTCGGTAAGGCCCGGCAACTTGCCCCGCAGGAACTTGGCCGGCTCGGCCAGTTGCTGCAACAGCAGGCGCTGCAAGGCCCGGCGATGCTGGAACTCGGCCTCGGCAGCGGTGGAGAAGCGCCCTTCCTTGACCGTACCCGCCTCCTCCACCAGGGCCGGGTACACCGTCATCGACAGCCCGGCGATCTTCTGCTGGGTCTTTTCCGCCACCGCGGCAAATACCTTGGCTTGCACCGGTTGCTGGCTCTTGGCAGTCTGCGGCACCGCCAGGGCAGCCTGGCTGGCTTCGGCGAAACGCGCGGTCAGTTCGGCCAGGTCGCGGCCTTCGCCGAGGAACTTGCCCTGGGCGTCGACGATTTCCAGGTTCATCCGCAGGTGGCTTTCCACCTGTTGTTCGGCTTCGCTCCAGGCCTCGTCGCTGACCCGGGCACCGGTCATGCGCAGCAGCTCGCGGCCCAGGGCCTGGGGCAAGGAGCCCTCGGCGAAGACCATGCGCTGCAGGGCGGCCTTGACGAAGTCCGGCACCGGCACGAAGTTCTTGCGCAGGGCCTTGGGCAGGTTGCGCACCAGGGCGATGCACTTGGCCTCGATCAGCCCCGGCACCAGCCATTCCAGGCGTTCGGCGGGCAGTGCCGGCAGCAGCGGCGCCGGCACCCGCAGGGTCACGCCGTCCCGGGGATGGTTGGGTTCGAAGTGGTAACTCAGGGCCAGTTCCAGGTCGCCGATATGCAGGGTGTCCGGGTACTGCTTGGCGGTGACCTCGCTGGCCTCGCGGGCCAGCACGTCTTCCTCGCGCATGATCAACAACTGCGGGTTCTTCTGGCTGTGCACCCGGTACCAACTGTCGAAGGTCGCGGTCTGGTGGATCTCCGCTGGCAGGCGCGCGTCGTAGAAGGCGAACAGGGTTTCCTCGTCGGCCAGGATGTCGCGGCGCCGGGCCTTGGCCTCCAGCGCATCGAGCTGTTCCAGCAACTGGGTGTTGGCGCTCAGGCACTTGGCCTTGGACTGGATTTCGCCACGCACCAGGGCCTCGCGGATGAACAGCTCGCGGGACACCACCGGGTCCACCGGGCCGTAATGCACTGGCCGGCGGCCGACCACGATCAGGCCGAACAGGGTGATCTGCTCGTAGGCCACTACCTGGCCGCGCTTCTTCTCCCAATGGGGCTCGAAGTGGTTCTTCTTCACCAGATGGCCGGCCAGGGGCTCGATCCAGTCCGGCTCGATCCTGGCCACCATGCGCGCATAGAGCTTGGTGGTTTCCACCAGCTCGGCGGTCATCAGCCATTGCGGGCGCTTCTTGCCCAGGCCCGAGGACGGGTGGATCCAGAAGCGCCGCTGGCGGGCCCCCAGGTAGTCGCCGTCTTCGGTCTTCTGGCCGATCTGGCTGAGCAGGCCTACCAGCACCGCCTTGTGCAGTTTCGGGTAGTCCGCCGGCTCCTTGTTCAGGCTCAGTTGCAGGTCGCGGCAGATCAGGCTCAATTGCCGGTGCGAATCACGCCACTCGCGCAGGCGCAGGTAGTTCAGGAAATTCTTGCGGCACCAGTTGCGCAGCGGGCTGGCGGTGAGGGCCTGGCGCTGTTCTTCGAAGCCGCGCCACAGGTTGACCAGCCCGGCGAAGTCCGAATCCACGTCCTTCCACTGGGCGTGGGCCTGGTCGGCGGCCTGCTGGCGCTCCGGCGGACGCTCGCGGGGGTCCTGGATCGACATGGCGCTGGCGACGATCAGCACTTCCTGGAGGCTGCCGAGCTTGGCCGCTTCCAGCAGCATGCGGCCCATGCGCGGATCCACCGGCAGGCGCGCCAGTTGCCGGCCCAGTGGTGTCAGCTGGCTGTTGCGGTCGACTGCCGAGAGTTCCTGCAGCAGGTTGAAACCGTCGCTGATGGCCTTGCCATCCGGCGGCTCGATAAACGGGAAGGCGGTGATTTCCCCCAGGCGCAGGTGCAGCATCTGCAGGATCACCGCCGCCAGGTTGGTACGCAGGATCTCCGGGTCGGTGAATTCCGGCCGGCCGAGGAAATCTTCCTCGCTGTACAGGCGTACGCAGATCCCCGGTTCGACCCGGCCGCAACGGCCCTTGCGCTGGTTGGCGCTGGCCTGGGAAATCGCCTCGATGGGCAGGCGCTGGACCTTGGCCCGGTAGCTGTAGCGGCTGATGCGCGCAGTGCCGCTGTCGATCACGTAGCGGATGCCCGGCACGGTCAGCGAGGTTTCGGCGACGTTGGTGGCCAGCACCACGCGGCGGCCCGGGTGGGACTGGAAGATGCGCTGCTGTTCGGCCGGCGACAGGCGCGCGTACAGCGGCAGGATCTCGGTGTGCTTGAGCTGGGCCTTGCGCAGCATCTCCGCGGCGTCGCGGATCTCCCGCTCGCCGGGCAGGAACACCAGCACATCCCCGGGGCTGCGCCTTTCACTGCGTTCATGGGCGGCGATTTCATCCAGGGTGGCGAGGATCGCCTGGTCCACCGTGAGGTCGTCCTCGACCCGGTTGCCCTCCTCGTCCTGTTCCAGGGTCAACGGGCGATACCAGGTTTCCACCGGGAAGGTACGGCCGGAGACCTCGACGATCGGCGCGTTATCGAAGTGCTTGGAGAAGCGCTCAAGGTCGATGGTCGCCGAGGTGATGATGACCTTCAGGTCCGGGCGCCGCGGCAGCAGGGTCTTGAGGTAGCCGAGGAGGAAGTCGATGTTCAGGCTGCGCTCGTGGGCCTCGTCGACGATGATCGTGTCGTAGCGTTCCAGGTAGCGATCGTTCTGGGTTTCCGCCAGCAGGATGCCGTCGGTCATCAGCTTGATCAGGGTGCTGGAATCGCTCTGGTCCTCGAAGCGCACCTGGTAGCCCACCAGCGAGCCCAGGGGCGTGGCCAGCTCTTCGGCGACCCGGCTGGCCACGCTGCGGGCGGCAATCCGCCGGGGCTGGGTATGGCCGATCAGGCCATGCTGGCCACGACCGATTTCCAGGCAGATCTTCGGCAACTGGGTGGTCTTGCCCGAGCCGGTCTCGCCGGCAATGATCAGCACCTGATGCTTGAGCAGCGCCTCCTTGATCTCGTCGCGCTTGGCGGCAATCGGCAGGCTGTCGTCATAGCGGATCTGCGGCACGCTCTGGCGACGCGCCGTCACCAGGTTGCAGGAAGCCTGCATGCGCTCCAGCCACTGGGCGAGCTTGGCCTCGTCGGGCTTCTTGCGCAGTTCGAGCAACTGCCGGCGCAACCGGTGACGGTCGCCGAGCATGGCTTGATCGAGGTTTTTCAGCAGTTGGTCGATTGCAGGCGATTCGTCAGTCATCAGGTACGCAAGGGTCGTCTATTTAGGCAGGGCGCGATTGTCGCAGAAAAGTCCATGCAATACGTAGGAGCCGGCTTGTCGGCGAAGGGGCCAGTGAGGGCGCCCTCGCCGGCAAACCGGCTCCTGCACGTCTATTTATTCGTCTTCCAGGCCTTGGCGCCGGTAAGGGAAGACATCGATCACCTTGCCGGCGCGGATGGCCTCCTGCAGGCCCTTCCAGTAATCGGCGTTGTACAGCTCGCCGTGCAGCTGGTCGAACAGCTTGCGCTGGCCGGCATCGGCGAACAGGAACGGCGGGAACTCCTCGGGAAACACGTCGTGGGGGCCGATGGAATACCAGGGTTCGGAAGCCATTTCATCTTCCGGGGTACGGGGGGCCGGAATGTGGCGGAAGTTGGCTTCGGTGAGGAAGCAGATTTCATCGTAGTCATAGAACACCACCCGGCCATGGCGGGTGACGCCGAAGTTCTTCAGCAGCATGTCGCCGGGGAAGATGTTGGCCGCCGCCAGCTGCTTGATCGCCAGGCCGTAGTCCTCCAGGGCCTCGCGCACCTGGGCTTCGTTGGCATGCTCCAGGTAGAGGTTGAGCGGGGTCATGCGCCGCTCGGTCCAGCAGTGGCGGATCAGTACCGTCTGGCCTTCCACCGCCACCGTGGAGGGCGCCACTTCCAGCAGTTCCTCAAGGCACGCCGGGTCGAACTTGCTCAGGGGGAAGCGGAAGTCGGCGAACTCCTGGGTATCGGCCATGCGGCCCACCCGATCCACGCTTTTCACCAGCCGGTATTTCTCGATCACCGTGGCCCGGTCGACGTTCTTCGACGGCGAGAAGCGGTCCTTGATGATCTTGAACACGGTGTTGAAGCCCGGCAGGGTGAACACGCTCATGACCATGCCGCGCACCCCGGGGGCCATGATGAAGCGATCGTCGGTGCTGGCCAGGTGGTTGATCAGGGCACGGTAGAACTCCGACTTGCCGTGCTTGTAGAAACCGATGGAGGTGTACAGCTCGGCGATGTGCTTGCCCGGCAGGATGCGCTTGAGGAAGCCGATGAATTCCGCCGGCACCGGCACGTCCACCATGAAGTAGGAACGGGTGAAGGAAAAGATGATCGAGACGTCCGCCTCGTCGGTGATCAGCGCGTCGATCTGGATCCCCCGACCTTCGCGGTGCAGCAGCGGGATCACCAGCGGCCACTGTTCTTCATGGGTGAAGATGCGCCCCACCAGGTAGGCACCCTTGTTGCGGTAGAGCACCGAGGAAAACAGTTCCAGGGTCAGTTCCGGGTCCTTGCACACCCAGTCCGGCAGGTTCTCCCGCAATTGCGCCTCCAGGCGCCGCAGGTCCCCCGGCAGGTCGGCGTAGTCCTCGCTGAAGCGGTAGTCGGCGAACACCTGTTCGAGCATCGTCGCCAGTTCGCCCTGGGGCTTGTAGCTGCGGGTCTGCGCGGCCCGGGCCCGGCGCAGGCTGGGCCGGGTAGTGTGGATGAACATGCAGCCGTCGCTGATCAGGTCGTGGCTGAACAGGCCGCAGAAGATCGAGTTGTACCAGGTCTCGGACAGCTCATCGTCAAAGCGCAGGTCGATCAGGCTGATGTAGGCGCTTTTCACCAGTGGCCACTGGCTGACATCCATCAGCGACTCGGAGCTGAAGGCCTGGTGCAGGCGCGCCACGGTCTCGCCCACCTTCTCTTCATACAGGTTGATCCGCGCTGCCGAGGCCTTTTGCGCTTGCTGCCACTGCGCCTGCTCGAAGCGTTGCCGGGCACCGTCGGTGATCTGGCGAAAGTGCTCGCGGTAGTCGTCGAAGCCATCGAGGATCATTCGAGCGATATCGGCGGCGGGCCATGACTGCGACATAAAGAGACCTCTGCGGGAATTTACGATGCCAGAGCTTAGCCAGTGAAACGAGGTGAAGAGAAGCGTATTTTTGTGTTGGGACGTACGCCGAAAAATGACCCGGCGGTCGCTCTGTCTCCAGGCCTCTGCAACGCAGGATTGAACGCAACAATCGGGGTGCGGGTTTTCTTTGCCCCGTGCGCCAATAAGGTTTGCCATGCCCGGCCACGCTGGGCAAGATCCCTCGCCCCGAACCCAAGGAACCTCCTGTGAAACCTGTCGATCTGCTGCGCCTGCTGTCGCTGGCCGCCATCTGGGGCGCGAGCTTCTTGTTCATGCGCATCATCGCCCCGGTACTGGGCAGCGTGCCCACGGCCTTCTTCCGGGTGTCCATCGCCGCGATCGGGCTGCTGGTGATGCTGGCGTTGATGCGGGTCGACTGGAACTTCCGCGGCAAGCTCAAGACCGTGCTGCTGCTCGGGGTGATCAACTCCGGGATACCCGCGACGATGTACTCGGTGGCGGCCCAGGTGCTGCCCGCCGGCTACTCGGCGATCTTCAATGCCACCACGCCGTTGATGGGGGTGTTGATCGGCGGCCTGTTTTTCCATGAACGCCTGACCCCGAGCAAATTCGCCGGGGTCTGCCTGGGCCTGCTCGGCGTCGGCATCCTGACCCGCGCCGGCCCCGTGGCCTTCGACCGAGACCTGCTGCTGGGCGCCCTGTCCTGCTTGATGGCCACCACCTGCTACGGCTTCGCCGGGTTCCTCGCCCGACGCTGGCTGGACCAGGCCGGCGGCCTGGACAGCCGCCTGTCGGCCCTGGGCAGCATGCTGGGAGCGACCCTGCTGCTGTTGCCGCTGTTCGCCTACAACGCCATCAGCCAGCCGCCCCCCAGCTGGGGTGGCTGGAGCGTATGGCTATCGCTTTTGGGGCTGGGGCTGGGCTGCACCGCGTTTGCCTACGTGCTGTATTTCCGCCTGCTCAGCGCCATCGGCCCGGTGCGTTCGATGACCGTGACCTTCATGATCCCGCCATTCGGCGTACTGTGGGGCGCGTTGCTGCTGGACGAGCCGCTGTCCATGGCCCACCTGTATGGCGGCGCGTTGATTGCCGCCGCGCTGTGGCTGGTGCTCAGGCCGGCGGTGAAGGTAACGGCTTGAGGCCCGTGCCTTGAGCGGCCAACAGGCTTCAAGGAACACTCAGGGTGATCAGGTAGGCGCCCGAGGTCACGGCCTTGCCTGCCTGGTCGATAACGGCATAGTGCTGGTCGTAATAGCGCCCCTCGCGCCCGCTGTCGGCCAGGAGCTTGACCTTGACTACGGAGTTTCCCGGGCCGCTGGCGCTGGCCAGCGGGCCGACCCGCCGAACGTCAATGGATCCCCCGCGCGAGCCCTGAGGGCACTGCCGCAAGTTCAGCCCATCGCTGGCAGCATTGGAGGTGCAGTTGGACTCTACGATCTTGCCGTAAAAACGGATGATGCCTTGCCCTGAGGGAGTGGCGGCAAGGCAACTGCCCGATAGCCCAAGGAACAGACTCAAAGCAGTGGAAGCAAGCGCTACGTTCATCCTGACTCTCCTTGTGTGTAAGGACTGTATCGTCAGTCTAGGTACGGGCTTTAGATTTTGAGAAAAGTCTGATGGACTGTTTGGAAGCATTAGAAAAGAAGTCCAATCAACTGGTTATCAAAATCACCTGCAAGCGTTGCTCAGGCGACTCTTCGAGCTGCCCCACGCGGCGCTGAAGCCCTATCCCAATGCAGTTGGCGAGTACCTTTTCGACAATGATGCCATATGGCCACCATTCGACATAAAAGTCGACCCTTCATGCCATAAATAGGGAAAACAACCGACCGGGCATTGCACCCGGCCGGTGTCGTCAGCGACGGCGCGCAGAGCTCACGCCGCCCAGGGCGGTCAAGGCTGCTTGCGGAACACGAACACCAGCCCGACGATGATCAGGCCCATGCCCAACAGGCTCAGCAGCCCCAGGCGGTTGCCGAAGAACAGGTAGTCCATCAGCGCGGTCACCGCGGGCACCAGGTAGAACAGGCTGGTGACATTCACCAGGTTGCCCTGGGCAATCAGCCGATACAGCAACAGCGTGGCCAGCACCGACACCACCAGCCCCATCCACAGCAGTGGAATCACGAAACCTGCACTGTGCTCGAAGTGAAACGGCTGGAACGGCACGAACAGCGCGCACAGCAGCAGCCCTGCCAGGTACTGCACCGGCAGCGTGCCCAGGGGATTGTCGGTGATGCGTTTCTGCATGATCGAACCGGCGGTCATGCTGACCAGGGCCAGCAGCCCGCACAGCATGCCGGTGATGGACATCCCCGCCAGGCCGATGCTCTGGTAGACCACCATCACCAGCCCGGCCAGCCCCAGGCTCAGGCCAAACAGCCGGCTCCAGGAGCGCTGGCGCTCCATCAGCACCACCGTGAGGATCGGCTGCACCCCCATGATGGTGGCCATGACCCCGGGGGTCACCTTCAGGTCCAGGGCCAGGATGTAGAAGATCTGGTAGGCCCCCAGCAGCACCAGGCCGGTGGCCACGGCAAAGCCCATGGCCCGGCGCCCACGGGGCAACCTGAGCTTGAGCAGGGGCGCCAGCAGCATCAGGCCGATCAGGGCAATGACGAAGCGCAACAGCAGGAAGGCAAAGGGTGAAGCGTGGGCCAGGCCCCATTTGGAGAAGATGGCGCCACTGCTCCAGAGCAGGACGAACAGGCTCGTGGAAGCGGCCGCGAGCGCGGACTTTTTTGAAATGAGCAACATGAAAACCACCTGTAATCAGGCAAGAAGCCAATTCAGCCGAGGCTGAAGTTCAGTAGTGTTTTTTTCAGGCGGGCGCAGGGAACAGCAGCGGTTGCTGATCAGCCCGAGAAGCCAACGCCCGGCGGTGATACGACTGCGTACACCGGCGTGCTACTGACAGGTGGGGGGTAATGACCGATCTGCACAGGCTGCTGATTCCCGCACGGCACGACGCCAGCGTTGACCGCTGAAACCACTACCGCGTTGAGAAGGGAAAAGGCCATGTACTGATGGTTCTCGAGAGAGGAAAAACCTGAGTCGCTGGACTCATCGGACGCCGAATATAACCAGCGCCCGATATTCATTGCAAGATTTATCCGAACAGCCACTTCCACAGAACTACCAGCACCACCACTGCCAGCACCGGGCGCAGGATGCGGTACAGCTTGGGATGGCGGCGCTTCCACTGCTTGACCACGCCACTGAAGCTGTCGCTGAAGCGCTTGCTCCAGGCGTAGGCCTGGTTGATCCCGCCGACACGCTCGTCGTCCAGGTTCTGCGGCGCGGTGGCGCGGCCCAGTTGGGCGCTGACCCAACGGTTGATGCGGGTCATCAGGCGGCTGCTCAGCGGACGCTCGATGTCGCAGAACAGGATCACCCGGGTGATCTCGGTTTCGTTCTTCACCCAATGCACGTAGGTCTCGTCGAACATCACGTCTTCACCGTCGCGCCAGGCGTACTCCTGGCCATCGACGAAGATCCGGCAGGCGTCGGAGTTGGGGGTCGACAGGCCCAGGTGATAACGCAGCGAACCGGCGAAGGGATCGCGGTGCGGGTTGAGGTGGCTGCCACCGGGCAACAGCGCGAACATCGCGCCCTTGACGTTGGGGATCGCGCTCACCAGCTCGACGGTCTTCGGGCACAGGGCCTCGGCCGAGGGCAGCGGCTTGTCGTACCACTTGAGGTAGAAGCGCTTCCAGCCCTTCTTGAAGAACGAGCCGAAGCCGGCATCGTTGTTCTTCTCGGCGGCGCGGATGTAACCCTCGTCGAACAGGTGCATGGCCTCTTCGCGGATCACTTCCCAGTTGTCCCGCAGGATGTCCAGCTCGGGAAACTTGCTGCGGTCCAGGTACGGCTTGGAAGGCACCCCGGAGAACAGGTACATCAGGGCGTTATAGGGGGCGAACAGCGCCGAATGGTTGACGAACTGGCGCAGTACCGGCAGACGCGCCTTGCCGCGCAGGTGCACGTAGAGAATGCTGCCGACGAACAGCGACAACACCGCGACCTTGGCGGTAAAGGAAAAGCTCATGCAACGACTCCTTGGAAATAGGCACCTGTAGGGGGAGCGTTCACCCGACCTGGCAGCCGGCAATGATAAACACTCCTGGGCCCTGGAAAAACCCGCACAACCCAACATTCAGCGTTAACGGTTATGCAACAAAGGCGTTAAGTAGCATAAGCAGCCAGGCCCTGGCCTGATATGGGTCAGCATTCGCCGGCAAGCCGGCTCCTGCGGGCGAATGCCTGATCCGTGCTTACTGCTGGTTTTCCTGCTCGGTGAACAGGTCGCTGAAAAGCATGCTCGACAGGTAGCGCTCACCGGAGTCCGGCAGGATCACCACGATGGTCTTGCCCTGCATTTCCGGGGTTTCCGCCAGGCGTACCGCCACCGCCATCGCCGCGCCGCAGGAGATGCCGCAGAGGATGCCCTCTTCCTGCATCAGCCGCAGGGCCATGGCCTTGGACTCTTCATCGGTCACCAGCTCCACCCGGTCGACCATCGCCAGGTCCAGGTTCCCGGGCACGAAACCGGCGCCGATGCCCTGGATCTTGTGGGGGCTGGGCTTGATCTCTTCACCGGCGAGTTTCTGGGTGATCACCGGAGAAGTCGCCGGCTCCACCGCCACCGAGAGAATCGGCTTGCCCTGGGTCTTCTTGATGTAGCGCGACACACCGCTGATGGTGCCCCCTGTGCCAACCCCGGCCACCAGCACGTCCACAGCGCCGTCGGTATCGTTCCAGATTTCCGGACCGGTGGTCTTTTCGTGGATCGCCGGGTTGGCCGGGTTATCGAACTGCTGCGGCATGAAGTACCTGGCCGGGTCGCTGGCAACGATTTCCGCCGCCTTTTCGATCGCCCCCTTCATGCCCTTGGCCGGCTCGGTGAGCACCAGCTCGGCGCCCAGGGCCTTGAGCACCTTGCGCCGCTCGATGCTCATGGACGCCGGCATGGTCAGCATCAGCTTGTAGCCACGGGCGGCGGCGACGAAGGCCAGGCCGATCCCGGTGTTGCCCGACGTGGGCTCGACGATGGTCATGCCCGGCTTGAGCTTGCCGCTGCTTTCGGCGTCCCAGATCATGTTCGCGCCGATCCGGCACTTCACCGAATAGCCCGGGTTGCGCCCTTCGATCTTGGCCAGGATGGTCACCCCGCGCGGGGCGATGCGGTTGATCTGCACCAAGGGCGTATTGCCGATGGAATGGGCGTTATCAGCAAAAATTCGGCTCATGGCTGGGTCCTTATGCAGCAGTGAAGAAGTCCCCAAGGGTATGCCTGGCGCCCTTGAGCGTCCAGTCGCGCAACACCCGGGCCAGCCGGGCCAGTCGTGCCTATGCAAGAGACACATCAGCGACGCCGAGTTCATGGCCCGGCTCCTGCGTTCCCCGAACCTGCGCCCCAGGCCACCCCGGGAACATTGACTCGAACGTCTGCCAACGGACGCAGTCAATGCCTGTATACGGCTGGAGGCTGCTGATCATGAAAGCTCGTTACCGTTGGCCCCTGTGGGTCCTGGCAAGCCTGGTGGTGCTGCTGGTGGCCCTGCATATCGCCCTGCCCTACCTGGTGCGCGACTACTTGAACGACAAGCTGGCGGACATGGGCGACTACCGCGGACGCATCAGCGACATCGACCTGGCCCTGTGGCGCGGCGCCTACCGCATCAATGGCCTGGAGATCGTCAAGGTCAGCGGCAAGGTGCCGGTGCCCTTCGTCAAGGCGCCGCTGATCGACCTCTCGGTGAGCTGGCATTCGCTGTGGTACGACCACGCGGTAGTGGCCAAGGTGCAGTTCATCCAGCCGGAGCTGAACTTCGTCGACGGCGGGGCCGACAAGCAGGCATCGCAGACCGGTGAGGGCACCGACTGGCGAGCCCAACTGGGCAAGCTGCTGCCCATCACCCTCGACGAAGTGCGGATCGATGACGGCAAGATCCACTTTCGCAACTTCAGCTCCAAGCCGCCGGTGAACATCGGCGCGACCCAGGTCAACGCCAGCTTCTACAACCTGACCAACGTGGTGGACACCCAGGGCAAGCGCGATGCGCGCTTCGACGGCAAGGCCCTGCTCCAGGGCCAGGCGCCCATGGAAAGCACCGCCACCTTCGACCCCTTGAGCAACTTCGAGAACTTCGAGTTCCGCCTGCGGGCCCGGGATATCGAGCTCAAGCGCTTCAACGACTTCGCCTCGGCCTACGGCAAGTTCGACTTCAATGCCGGGCACGGTGACGTGGTGATCGAAGCCCAGGCCGAGAAGGGCCAGTTGCACGGCTATATCAAGCCGCTGTTGCGGGACGTGGAAGTCTTCAACTGGCAGCAGGACGTGGAGAACCGCAACAAGAGCATTTTCCGCTCGGTGTGGGAGGCCCTGGTGGGCGCCGGGGAAAACCTCCTGAAGAACCAGCGCAAGAACCAGTTCGCCACCCGGGTCGAACTCAGCGGCAGTGTGCACCAGCAAGATATCAGCGCATTCCAGGCGTTTTTGCAGATCTTGCGCAACGGTTTCATCCAGGCCTTCAATGCCCGTTACGAACAACCCAAGCCCTCGCCTGACTGAGTCACCCCGTGACGCTCCATTCAGAGACTGAATGGGGCGTCCACGTTCACAGTCGACCGGGCAGCGCGTTATAGTCGCGCCATCACTCTCCATTCAATCGACCTGCCCCGGGCAGCTCGCCGTCACCGTTCGAGGAATTGCAGATGAAGTTCGAAGGCACCAGCGCATACGTCGCCACCGATGACCTGAAGCTGGCAGTCAACGCCGCCATCACCCTGGAGCGTCCGCTGCTGGTCAAGGGCGAACCCGGCACCGGCAAGACCATGCTTGCCGAGCAACTGGCCGAATCCTTCGGCGCCAAGCTGATCACCTGGCACATCAAGTCCACCACCAAGGCCCACCAGGGCCTGTACGAGTACGACGCGGTCAGCCGCCTGCGCGATTCGCAACTGGGCGTGGACAAGGTGCACGACATCCGCAACTACCTGAAGAAGGGCAAGCTGTGGGAAGCCTTCGAATCCGAGGAGCGGGTGATCCTGCTGATCGACGAGATCGACAAGGCCGACATCGAGTTCCCCAACGACCTGCTGCAGGAACTCGACAAGATGGAGTTCTACGTCTACGAGATCGACGAGACCATCAAGGCCAAGCAGCGGCCGATCATCATCATTACCTCCAACAACGAGAAAGAGCTGCCGGACGCCTTCCTGCGTCGCTGCTTCTTCCACTACATCGCCTTCCCCGACCGCACCACCCTGCAGAAGATCGTCGATGTGCACTACCCGGACATCAAGAAGGACCTGGTCAGCGAAGCCCTGGACGTGTTCTTCGATGTGCGCAAAGTGCCGGGCCTGAAGAAGAAGCCCTCGACCTCGGAACTGGTGGACTGGCTCAAGCTGCTGATGGCGGACAACATCGGCGAAGCGGTGCTGCGCGAGCGCGATCCGACCAAGGCCATCCCGCCCCTGGCCGGCGCCCTGGTGAAGAACGAGCAGGATGTGCAATTGCTCGAACGCCTGGCGTTCATGAGCCGTCGCGGTAGTCGTTAAGAGGCTGATGCCATGCTGCTCAACCTGTTCAATGAAATGCGCGCGGCCAAGGTGCCGGTGTCGGTGCGCGAGCTGCTGGACCTGATCAACGCGCTCAAGCAGCGCGTGACCTTCGCCGACATGGACGAGTTCTACTACCTCGCCCGGGCGATCCTGGTGAAGGACGAACGGCATTTCGACAAGTTCGACCGGGCCTTCGGCGCCTACTTCAACGGCCTGGAAAAACTCGACGACCACCTGCAGGCGCTGATCCCCGAGGATTGGCTGCGCAAGGAGTTCGAGCGCTCGCTGACGGATGAAGAGCGGGCGCAGATCCAGTCCCTGGGCGGCCTGGACAAACTCATCGAAGAGTTCAAGAAACGCCTGGAAGAACAGAAGGAACGCCATGCCGGCGGCAACAAGTGGATCGGCACCGGCGGCACCAGCCCGTTCGGCTCCGGTGGCTTCAACCCGGAAGGCATCCGCGTCGGCGATGCCGGCAAGCGCCAGGGCAAGGCGGTGAAAGTCTGGGACCAGCGCGAGTACAAGAACCTCGACGACTCGGTGGAACTGGGCACCCGCAACATCAAGGTGGCCCTGCGCCGGCTGCGCAAGTTCGCGCGCCAGGGTGCGGCGGAGGAGCTGGACATCGACGGCACCATCGACCACACCGCCCGGGATGCCGGGCTGCTGAACATCCAGATGCGCCCGGAACGGCGCAACAGCATCAAGTTGCTGTTGCTGTTCGACATCGGCGGTTCCATGGATGCCCACGTGAAGATCTGTGAGGAACTGTTCTCGGCCTGCAAGACCGAGTTCAAGCACCTGGAGTACTACTACTTCCACAACTTCATCTATGAGTCGGTGTGGAAGAACAACATGCGCCGCGGCTCCGAGCGCACCTCGACCCAGGACCTGCTGCACAAGTACGGCGCCGACTACAAAGTGATCTTCGTCGGCGATGCCGCCATGGCGCCCTATGAAATCACCCAGGCCGGCGGCAGCGTGGAGCACTGGAACGAAGAAGCCGGCTACGTGTGGATGCAGCGCTTCATGGAGAAGTACAAGAAGCTCATCTGGATCAACCCCTATCCCAAGGACACCTGGGGCTATACCGCTTCGACCAATATCGTTCGCGAGTTGATCGAAGACCAGATGTACCCCCTGACCCTGCGTGGCCTGGAAGAAGGCATGCGCTTCCTGTCCAAATAAACCCGTTCGCCAGCAAGCTGGCTCCTACAGGGCGATGTAGGAGCCGGCTTGCCGGCGAAGCTTTCAGCCCCTCACCCGAACCGGCGCAGGAACGCCACCTGCTGCCGATGCGCCGTTTCCTGCACCACCGGCGCCAGGCGCACTTCGCTGCCCGGCAGGCACTGCGCCAACCGCGCCAGTGATAGCGGCGTCAACGCTCCCAATCGCGGAT
Source organism: Pseudomonas sp. GW821-FHT07F01 (assembly GCF_059418825.1). NCBI lineage: Bacteria > Pseudomonadati > Pseudomonadota > Gammaproteobacteria > Pseudomonadales > Pseudomonadaceae > Pseudomonas > Pseudomonas sp. GW821-FHT07F01. The sequence goes on along the minus strand of NZ_JBWKQO010000004.1, from coordinate 541,225 downwards.
AGCCGCCAATGGTCTGCCGGTCATTGAGCAGGACGATCGGCTGGCCGTCCGGCGGCACCTGGATCGCCCCCAGGGGAATGCCCTCGGAAATCATCGGCCGGCCTTGGTACTGCAATGGCGGCCCGAGCAAGCGCGCGCCCATGCGGTCGGCCCGGCTGTCCAGGCTCCAACTGCTATTGAAGGCATCGAACAGGCTCAAACCGCTGAACTGGCCGATCTGCGCCCCCAGGATCACCTCCAGCGGTGCAGCGGATTGCCAATCCGGCAGTTGCTCCGCCGACAGGCTCTTGAGCGCACCGCCAGCTCCCGAATAACTCAACACCCCACCCTCGCTCAGGGCGCGGCCATAACCATCGGGGCCACCCAGGGCTTCACGCAACACACTGGCGCAACTGCCCAACACCTTGGGCGCGTCGAAACCGCCAGGGGCGGCCAGATAGGCCCGGGCCCCAGAAAATGGCTGGGTGAATCGCAGCCGCTGGCCCTTTTGCAGGATGAAACTGCGCCCCGGGGTCAAAGGCCGCTCATCCACATAGGCCCCAAGATCAGCCCCGGCCAAAGCCAGCAGGCAATAGTCCTCGGCCTGCAGGGTGAAACCGCCCAGGGTGATTTCCACCACCGGCGCATCCAGGGCATTGCCCAGCAGCCAGTTGGCCCAGGACATCGACACCCAGTCCAGCGCCCCGCCCTGGGTCACGCCCAGGTGGCGCACGCCAAAGCGCCCGGCATCCTGCAGCAGGCACAGCGGGGTGCTGGCCTCGATCGTCAGTCGGCTCATGCCGGCACCTCCAGTGGCGTGTCATCGCCCCCCAGGCGCAGGAACTCGGCCCGCTCCACTGGGGCAAAGCGCACCCGGTCCCCCGGTTGCATCAGGCTGTAGCCGTCGCGCTCGCGGTCGAACAACCGGCTCGGGGTGCGGCCGATCAGGTTCCAGCCCCCGGGTGATACCACCGGGTAAGCCGCGGTCTGCCGTTCGGCGATCCCCACACTGCCCGCCGCCACCCGCTTGCGCGGGGTGTTCAGCCGCGGCGCCGCGAGCGCCTCCTCCACCAGCCCCATGAAGGCAAACCCGGGAGCGAAGCCCAGGGCAAACACTTGATACTCACGCTGGCTGTGACGCTCGATCACCTCGGCCACCGACAGCCCGCTGCGCCGGGACAACAGCACCAGTTCCGGCCCGACACTGAGGTCGTACCACACCGGCAGCACGTGCTCGCGCCCGGCCTGGGTGGTGCCGGGCGTCAGGTCGGTCAAGGCGACCTCGATCCGCTGCCGGGCCTCGGACGGGCTCAGGGCCAGCAAATCGTAATGCACCATCAGCGTGGTATAGGACGGCACCAGATCGACCAGAGACTCGCCGAAGGCCCGCCGCAGCCCTTCGGCGGCGGCCAGCATCCAGGGCATGTTGTCCTCGGCGATCACCTCGAACAGCCGCACCATCAGGCAGTCGATGGCAACTACTTCAACCTGTGGCTTCATAGGCCGGACTGCTGGTTCAGGGCCTCGCGAATGCGCTGCACCGCCGCCACCGAACTGGCGTTGTCGCCATGCACGCACAGTGTGTTGGCGTGCAGCAGCAAGGCGCTGCCGTCGCTGGCGGCCAGGGGCTCGCCGCGGGCGATGGTCAGGGCCTGCTGGAGGATGGTTTGCGCGTCATGGTGCACCGCCCCCGGCAACTGCCGCGACACCAGATGCCCGGCGTTGTCGTAGGCGCGGTCGGCAAAGGCTTCGAACCACAGGGTCACGCCGTACTCATCGCCCAGGGCCTGGGCCGCGCTGTTGTCGCGGGTGGCCATGAGCATCAGCGGCAGTTGCGGGTCGTAGGCTGCTACGGCCTGGATCACCGCCCGCAGTTGCGCAGGCTTGGCCATCATGTCGTTGTACATCGCGCCATGGGGTTTGACGTACTCGACCCGGCCACCCTGGGCCCGGCAGATGCCGTCCAGTGCTCCGACCTGGTAGTGCAGCAGGTCCTGGATCTCCTCGGGCGAGTAGCTCATGGAGCGGCGGCCGAAGCCGGCCAGGTCCTGGTAGGCCGGGTGCGCACCGATGCGCACGCCATTGGCCAGGGCCAGGGCCACGGTCTTGCGCATGATGCCCGGGTCGCCGGCATGGAAGCCGCAGGCGATGTTGGCGCAGTCGATAAAGGGCATGACTTCGGCATCCAGGCCCAGGGTCCAGTTGCCAAAGCTTTCGCCGATGTCGCAATTCAATAACAGGCGGCTCATGGTCAGTGTTCCTGTGTTTTTTATAAGGGGTCCGCTGCGGGGCAGCGCTGGCAATGCCCCGCAGATTATCAGTTAGCGTGCCTCAAGTTCCTTGCCGCGGGTTTCCGGCAGGCTCAAGGCTGCCAGCACCACCACGCCGTAGGACACCGCGGCAAAGGTGCCGATGGCCACGCCCAGTGGCACATGCTGGCTGAGCAGGCCGATCAGCAGGGGGAACAGCGCCGCCAGCGCCCGGCCGCTGTTGTAGCAGAATCCCTGGCCGGAACCGCGGATGCGGGTGGGGAACAGTTCGGTGAGGAACGCTCCCATGCCGCTGAAGATGCCCGAGGCGAAAAAGCCCAGGGGAAAGCCCAGCCAGAGCATCACCGCGTTGCTCACCGGCATTTGCGTATAGAGCAGGACGATGGTGAAAGAGCCGGCGGCGAACAGTACGAAATTCTTCTTGCGCCCGAGAATATCGGTCAGGTAGGCGCTGATCACATAGCCCATGTAGGAGCCGAAGATCACCATGGCCAGGTAGCCGCCGGTGCTCAGCACGCTCAGGCCACGCTCGGTCTTGAGGAAGGTCGGCAGCCAGAAAGTGATGGCGTAGTAGCCGCCCTGGGCCCCCGCCGCCAACAGCGATGCGCGCAGGGTGGTGCTGAGGATCCCCGGGGCGAAGATCTCGTAGAACCGGGCCGGGTTGCTGGGCTCTTCCCGGGCCCGGGTTTGGCGATAGACCTCAGGGTCCTTGACCAGGCGGCGGACGAAAATCACGAAGATCGCCGGCAGGATGCCCAGCAGGAACAGCCCGCGCCAGGCGTCTTCCGGCGGCAGCAGGGAGAACAGCAGCGCATATAGCAACGCCGTTATGCCCCAGCCCAGGGCCCAGCCGGACTGCACCATGCCCACCGCTTTGCCACGGTTCTTGGCACGGATCACCTCGCCGATCAGTACCGCCCCGGCGGTCCACTCGCCACCGAAGCCGAAGCCCATCAGGGTCCGGGCGATCAGCAACTGCTCGTAGTTCTGCGCCAGGCCACACAAAAAGGTAAAGAATGCGAACCACAGGACCGTGAGTTGCAACGTGCGTACCCGGCCAATGCGGTCGGAGAGGATCCCGGCGATCCAGCCACCCAGGGCGGAGGCCAGCAAGGTACTGGTATGGATCAGCCCGGCTTCGGCGGAGGTGATGCCCCACAGTGCGATCAGGGTCGGGATCACGAAACTGAGCATCTGCGTGTCCATGCCATCCAGGCCATAACCGAGCTTGCAGCTCCAGAATGTCCGGCGCTCCTGCTGGTTGATGTCCCGGTACCAGTCAAACGGGCCGGCGCGGCGCGGGGCCTTGGCGGCCAGTGTTTCGGGCGCACTCATGGCGATCTCCAGGGTAATTTATTGGTGTTGTTCTGGGCCCCGACGACGCATATCGTGGGTTGGCGCATTCTTCGGCTCGAGCGCCAACTGCGTCCAACTAATAAAAACTGCCCTTATGCATAAGAAAAGTTGATCCCATGAACCTCAAGTTCCTCGAAACCTTCGTCTGGGTCGCGCGGCTGAAGAGCTTCAGCCACACCGCGGAAAAACTCTTTACCACCCAGGCGGCGATCTCCAGCCGCATCGCGGTGCTGGAGGGCGAGCTGGGCGTGAAGCTGTTCCTGCGCGACTCCCGGGGCGTCAGCCTGACCCCGGAAGGCGTCAAGGTGCTGGAGCACGCCGAGCAGATGCTCGACACCCTGCAGGTGCTGAAACAGTCCATCCAAGCGCCGTCGAGCAAGGTCGGGCGGGTTCGCATCGGGGTCATGGATACGGTGATCCACACCTGGCTCAGCCCCCTGGTGGCGGAGATGATGGACCACTACCCGCAGGTGGAAATCGAGCTGGTGGCCGACACGTCGCTGAACCTGTGCGAACAGTTGCAAAAGGGCTTTCTGGACCTGGTGCTGCAAACCGACCTGCTGCGCCAGGAAAGCATCCGCAGCCTGGAACTGGCCAGCTATCCCATGGGCTGGATCGCCGCCAGCAACTCGATCTACAACCGCGACTACGCCAACGTCGCCGAGCTGGCCCGGGAACGGATCGTCACCTACTCGAAGAACTCCCTGCCCCACCAGCAGGTGCTGAGCCTGATGCAGGCCAACGGCGTGCTGGCGCCGCGGCTCAACTGCGTCAACTCGGTGTCGGCCATCACCCGCCTGCTGCGGGACGGCTTTGGCATCGGCGCCCTGCCGCCGGTGCTGGTGCGCGAGGAACTGGCCCGGGGCGAACTGACCCTGCTGGCCATCGAACAGCGCCCGCCGAACCTGCAAGTGGTGGTGTCGTGGCGGGTGGGAGTGGAATTGGTGGAGGACATAGTCGAGCTGTGCCAGCGCGTGGTGCAGCGCTATGGGCAGAAGGTCGGCGCGGATTACCTGGTGCTCAGCGAACCCCAGTGAACATCGCCATCGCCCCCCTCGTAGGAGCTGGCTTGCCAGCGAAGGCGATCTTCAGTCAGGCACAAGCCACGCGGCCCCCTTCGCCGGCAAGCCGGCTCCTACAGGGGGTCAGAGGCCTTTGAGGTCGCGCTCTTCAATCGGGCGGCTCTGGCGCAGGCGCTTGCCGCCCAGCACTACCCAGTCGATCAGCCGGTACAGGCATTCCAGGCCGAAGGACAGCAGCAAGGCGCCACTGATACCCCAGATCATGGCTTCCGGGGTCAGCAGGATCTGGTAGCTGTAGCCGTCCCAGGTTTCCTTGCGGATTTCCGGGTCGGGGGCCAGGGCCACTTGCAGCAGGCGGATGTACCAGGGCCCCTGCATCGCCTGGTATTGCTTGTCCAGGGCCAGCTGGCGGCTGAGCAAGCCGCTCAGGCTCTCGGCATCGCTGCGAAACACCGGATCGTCGCTGGCCCGGTAATGGGCCACCAGGGCGTTCATGTCGCCCTTGAAGAACTGCTGCGCGGTGCCCTGGAAGCCCTGCAGGCTGTGCTGCGACTCGATCAGATGCGCCTCGACGCGCTTGGCGTAATCACTGATGAAACCCGGCACTTGCACACCGATCAACAGGCCGGCGGCGAACAGCACCAGCCGCAGATAACTGAGCAACATAGGGATGTCCTTATTCGGTCTGGCCATGGCTGACGCATTCACCGCGCCGCCACAGGCTCCACTGGCCCGGCTGGTAGCGGGTCCAGGTTTCGTTTTCGGTCAAGGGTTCAGTGGCGATCACCGTGACCACGTCGTTGGGCGTGGTTTCGGCCTGGAAGTCGACGATCACATCCACATCCTTCAGCCGCGCCGGGCCGAATGGGGCGCGCCGGGTGATCTGCGCCAGTTTGGTCGAGCAATAGCAGAACAGCCAGTCACCGTCGCTGAGCAGGCCGTTGAACACGCCCTTGCTGCGGTATTCGCTGCAGGCCTGGATCAGGGTCGGCAGCAGTTCCTCGATTTCCACCGGCTCGGGAAAGGCCGCCCGCACCCGGTTCAGCAGGTCACAGAAAGCCGCTTCGCTGTCGGTATCGCCCACCGGGCGGTAGAAGCTGGCCTGGGGCTGGAAATCCGCCAACTGGCCATTGTGCGCAAAGCACCAGTTGCGGCCCCACAGCTCGCGGACAAAAGGATGAGTGTTGGCCAGGCAGACCTTGCCGACGTTGGCCTGGCGGATATGGCCGATCACCACTTCGCTCTTGATCGGGTAACGCTGAACCAGGTTGGCCACTTCCGACTCGCTGCTGGCCGCCGGGTCCTGGAACAGGCGCAGGCCGCGGCCTTCATAGAAAGCGATGCCCCAGCCGTCGCGATGGGGGCCGGTGCGGCCGCCGCGCTGCATCAGCCCGGTAAAGCTGAAGACGATATCGGTCGGTACATTGGCGCTCATGCCCAACAACTCACACATGCTCGGACTCTCGCTTCAATGCCGGGGGCAGCGTTACAAACGCGGTTCGACCCGCGTATTCAGGGGGGTTCCGGCTGCAGGCTGGCGGCCGTAACGGTCATTGCCGGCGCCACCGAAGGGCTGGTCATCCTCCACTTCGGCAGCCTTGGCGGCAGCTTTCGCCGCTTCGTTGCGTTCCCGGCGCTCCCTGGCCGCGCGCTCGATGGGCCAGCGGATCAGCACGAACAGCAGGTAGACGCCAAAGGCGATCATGCCGTACATGAACAGGTCGGATACCGCACGCCAGGCGTTGTTGCCGACCTTGAAGGCTATATCCAGGGCGGTGATGGCCACGGCCGGGGCAAATTTTTCCTTGACCGGGTCGATGATGGTCGGGCTGAACAGCAGCACCGCCACCAGCACTCGCAGCGGCTCGCGCAGCCAGCGCCACATCCAGCGGGTCAGGCGCATCCACACCAGCAGGCAGCCCAAGGCGGCGAAGGCATAGAGCCCCCAGGCGATCAGATAGTCGTTCTCGGTCATGGTGTCCATGGCAAGGCAGGCAAAGAGGCGCTTATGATAACGACTTTTGCCGTGTCAGGCTGCACCGCCGTCTGCCCAGCCCTCATTTGTCATCGCCCGAGAGCCACCCATGCCCTTAACCGCCAACGACAGCAGCGCCCCGATTGCCCACAAGGCCGAAGGCGCTGACCCGTATGCCTGGCTGCAGGAACGCGACACCGACGCGGTGCTCGATTACCTGAAGGCTGAAAACAGCTACCTGGACGCCCAGTTGGCGCATCAGGGGCCCCTGCGTGAAACGCTGTTCCAGGAGATCAAGGGGCGGATCCTCGAAACCGACCTGTCCCTGCCCTCGCCCTGGGGCCCGTACCTGTACTACACCCGCACCACCGCCGGCGACGAATACGCCCGCCACTACCGCTGCCCGCGCCCGGCGGACGACAGCCTGACGGTGGACGAAAGCCGCGAGCAACTGCTGCTGGACCCCAACGCCCTGGCCAATGGCGGCTTCTTCTCCCTCGGGGCCTTCAGTATCAGCCCCGACCACCAGCGCCTGGCCTACAGCCTCGACACCACTGGGGAGGAAATCTACACCCTGTTCGTCAAGGAGCTGGCCAGCGACAAAGTCAGCGAGCTGTCCTTCGACAACTGCGACGGCAGCATGACCTGGGCCAACGACAGCCTGACCCTGTTCTTCGGCGAGCTGGACGATACCCACCGCCCGCACAAGCTGTTGCGCTACCGGCTGGATGGCACCGCCGCCGAGGAAGTGTTCCACGAGCCGGACGGACGCTTCTTCCTGCATTGCTACCGTTCCAGCTCCGAACGCCAACTGCTGCTGTCCCTGGGCAGCAAGACCACCGGCGAGACCTGGGCCCTGGACGCCACGCAGCCACAGCTGCCGTTCACTTGCCTGGCGCCGCGGGTCGAAGGCCATGAATACGATGTCGACCACGGCCTGCTGGACGGCCAATGGACCTGGTTCATCCGCAGCAACCGCGACGGCATCAACTTCGCCCTTTACCAGGCAGAAGACAACGGCGCGATCCCCGAGCAGGACGACTGGCAACTGCTGGTGCCGCACAACCCCGAGGTAATGCTCGACGGCGTGACCCTCAACGCCGCAGCCATGACCCTGAGCCTGCGCGAAGGCGGCCTGCCGATCATCGAAGTGCACCCCCGGGACCTGCCGGTGTACCGCGTGCAACTGCCGGATGCGGCCTACAGCCTGCACGTGCAGAACAGCCTGGAGTTTTCCAGCGAGCGCATCCGCCTGCGCTACGAGGCCCTGAACCGCCCGGCCCAGGTGCGCCAGCTGCAACTGGCCGACGGCCAGCAGCAGGTGCTGAAGGAAACCCCGGTACTGGGCCCGTTCGACCCCGAGGCCTACGTCAGCCAGCGCCTCTGGGCCACCGCCGCCGACGGCACCCAAGTGCCCATCAGCCTGGTGGTCAAGCGCGACTGCCTGGGCCAGCCGACGCCGCTGTACCTCTACGGCTACGGTGCCTACGGCGAAAGCCTGGACCCCTGGTTCTCCCACGCCCGCCTGAGCCTGCTCGATCGCGGCGTGGCCTTTGCCATCGCCCACGTGCGCGGCGGCGGCGAGCTGGGTGAGGCCTGGTACCGCGCCGGCAAGCAGGAACACAAGCAGAACACCTTCAGCGACTTCATCGCCTGCGCCGAACACTTGATCGCCCAGGGCCTGACCAGCGCCCAGCAGTTGGCCATCAGTGGCGGCAGCGCCGGCGGCCTGCTGATCGGCGCGGTACTCAACCAGCGCCCCGAGCTGTTCAAGGTCGCCATCGCCGAAGTGCCCTTCGTCGATGTGCTCAACACCATGCTCGACCCGGAACTGCCGCTGACCGTCACCGAATACGACGAATGGGGCAACCCCGAGGAGCCCGAGGTCTACGCACGGATCAAGGCCTACGCGCCCTACGAGAACGTGCGCGCCCAGGCCTACCCTGCGCTCCTGGTGATCGCTGGCTACAACGACAGCCGCGTGCAGTACTGGGAAGCGGCCAAATGGGTGGCCAGGTTGCGGGCCACCAGGACCGACGGCAACCCGCTGCTGCTCAAGACCGAGCTGGGGGCCGGCCATGGCGGCATGAGCGGGCGTTACCAGGGATTACGTGACGTAGCCCTCGAATACGCCTTTATCCTGAACATTCTGGGCCTGACCTGAGGAACTCCCGGCGGCGTACCTGTCTTAACCCAGAACGCCGCCGGCAACCGCCGGACCGGGCCTGCGCCCGTGTAACAGACACAAGAAAAAGACCGTGATCCCATGTCCGAACCCACCTTACTGAACAACGAGATCCGCGACTGGCTGATGGACTGCGGCCTGTTCGACCAGTTGTTGCCCGCCGACTTCAACGCTGCGGCCGGCTACTTCAGCATCAGCAGCATCGCCGAGGGCGAAGCGATCTTTCATGAGGGCGATGCCGGCAGCTTCATGTGCATCATCCACAGCGGCCAGGTAGCTGTGCAAAAGCGCAACCACGACGGCCAGCCCCTGACCATCGCGACCCTGCGCAGCGGCCGGGCCTTTGGCGAAATGGCGGTGCTCGATGGCGAGCGACGTTCGGCTACCTGCGTGGCCGCCAGCCATTGCCAGTTGCTCAACCTGGGCAAGGACTCCCTGGAGAAGATGCTCAACGATGCGCCAAAGATCGCCGCCAAGATCATCCGCGCCCTGGCCGTGTCGCTGTCAAAGCGGCTGCGCATGGCCGACGGCCAGTTGCTCGCGCAGCAGATCTGAGCCCCGGGGTACCCTCGCCCACTACATCCATCAACCCTGAACCTTGGGTTTGCTGTCGTTCTGCTCCAGCCCCGGCAGGGTCTGGTCCTTGGGCGGCTTGGGCATGTCGATCGGCGGCAGCAGGGGCGCGCTGCCACTGCTGCCGGCTTTCGGCGTGCTGGGCGGGGTGACTTGCGGATAAGGCGTAGGGGTCGCGGTACCCGGGGTGCCGAGGGTCGGCGCCGGGGTCACCACCGGGGCGCTTTGCGGCTCGTCGGCCAAAGCCGGGCCGGCACCAAGCGCCAGGGCTGCGGTGAGGGCGAGCGCCGCTTGGGCAATCACCGTTAGAATAGTGCGCTTCATCAATGGCTCCATTGCTATTGTCTGGCGTCAGGCTACTCCCAACCGGGGCGTTTTGCCTTCCTCAATGAGATCTCCATGAAACGTTTCGTACTGCTGGACACTACTGCGATTCCTGAAAACGGCGGTGCCTTGTGCCTGTTCGAATACGGTGAGGATTTCGTCATCAAGATCCAGGGCGGCGACGGCGGCCAGTTGATGAACACACGCATGCACGGTTCCGAGGACGCCCTGGCGCAGATCCCTTGCAGCAAGGTCGCCGGGCGCCCGAACTCGCGGGTGCTGATCGGCGGCCTGGGCATGGGCTTCACCCTGGCCGCGGCTCTCAAGCACCTGGGCAAGAGCGCCGAGGTGGTGGTCGCCGAGCTGGTGCCCGGGGTGGTGGAATGGAACCGTGGCCCGCTCGGCGAAAAGTCCGGCCGGCCGCTGCTGGACCCGCGCACGGTGATCCGCCTGGAAGACGTGGCCAAGGTCCTGCAGGCCGAGCCCCAGGGCTTCGACGCGATCATGCTCGACGTCGACAACGGCCCCGAAGGCCTGACCCAGAAAGCCAACAGCTGGCTCTACTCCAGCGCCGGCCTGGCCGCCTGCGCCCGGGCCCTGCGGCCCAAGGGCATTCTTGCGGTGTGGTCGGCCAGCGCCGACCGGCAGTTCTCCGAGCGCCTGCGCAAGGCCGGCTTCAAGGCCGAGGAAGTACAGGTCTTCGCCCATGGCAATCGCGGCACCCGGCACACCATCTGGATTGCCGAGAAGCTCAAGGCCTGAGCTAAACTTTGTCCATTACCGTCATTAGTCCTTCTACAAAGGTGAACCCATGAGTTCGTCCACTCCCCCGTCCAACACCGCCAAGCTGGACCGTATCCTTGCCGACGCCCAGCGCGACCGGGAAATGGGCTACCGCGACAAGGCACTGAAAATGTACCCCCATGTCTGCGGCCGCTGCGCCCGGGAGTTCTCCGGCAAGCGCCTGAGCGAGTTGACCGTGCACCACCGCGATCACAACCACGACAACAACCCCCAGGACGGTTCCAACTGGGAACTCTTGTGCCTGTACTGCCACGATAACGAGCACTCGCGCTACACCGACCAGCAGTACTTCGGCGAAGGCTCCCTGAGCACCCCGAAAGTCGCCAAGGCGACCCACAACCCGTTCGCCGCCCTGGCCGGGTTGATGAAGAAAGACCCGGAGTAAGCACCAGCCGCCGGGCATATTGTGGCGAGCGAGCGTGCTCCCGTTCGGCGGCAAGGCAGCCGTAAACCCTGTGTCCCCGGCCGGCCCGCTACACTGCATTGGCCGGCGTCGGGAGCAAGCTCCCTCGCCACAACAAACCACCGAGCCGTGGGCAATCCCCGTATAATCGCGCTCTTTTCCCCCAAGGCGCTTTGTTCGTGGCAAACAAAAGGTACAGTTGCATCGGTTTGTATAACCCCAAGTCACCGGAGAACGTCGGTTCGGTGATGCGCGCCGCCGGCTGCTATGGCGTCGCCTCGGTGTTCTACACCGGCAAGCGCTATGAGCGGGCCCGCGACTTCGTCACCGACACCAAGAAGGTCCACCAGGACATTCCGCTGATCGGCATCGACGACCTGAAGAAAATCCTCCCCCTGGGCTGCATACCGGTGGCCGTGGAACTGGTCGAGGGTGCCCGCCCACTGCCCGAATACACCCACCCGGATCGCGCCCTGTACATCTTCGGCCCGGAAGACGGCTCCCTCGACAAGGAGATCCGCGACTGGTGCGAGGACGTGGTGTACATCCCCACCACCGGTTGCATGAACCTGGCAGCGACAGTCAACGTGGTGCTCTACGATCGCCTGGCCAAGGGCAACAACACCCGCTCCGGTCCCAAGTTCTGAGCACACGCCGGTCATTGTCCGGGAACCTGTGACGCCTTCGTGCAGTCAGCCTTGTATCCCTTACCGCCCTTGGAGACAGATCATGAGCGAGCGCAAACAGCTGCAAACCATCGAATCGACCCCGTTCCAGAGCCAGCCTACCCAGAATGTCCAGGGCTGGGAGCGCATCGGCTCGCTGGCCGGCGGCGTGGTGATGATGGGCAAGGGCCTGCGCCGTGGCGGCGTATTCGGCCTGATCCAGGTAGCCATCGGCGGCGTGGCCCTGGCCCGGGGCATCACCGGGCACAGCTCGGCGAAAAGCCTGCTGGAGAAAAGCCGCCAGGACATGAACAACGTGCGCAACAAGATCGAACGCGCTGCAGAAGAGCTGCGCAACCTGAAAGCCGATGCCGAAGCCGCCGGCCGCAACGCCAAGGCCGCCAGCAATGATGAAGTGAAGGTGCCCAAGGCCTGAAGCCGGGGCGTCCTCATGGACGCCTGGGGCCAACCGCGCCGGGTCAGCGCAGCAGGCTGGTGTCGAGGACCCTGGAGGACTCGCCCAGCACGCTTTCACTGAGCTGGATGAATTCGGCGGTGCTGACGCGTTCCAGGCGCATCGCCGCTTGCAGGACATCGTCCAGGGAGCGCTTGTTGCGGGTCTTGAGGCGAATCTCCCGATCCAGCTCCTGCAATAGCAACACCGCCTTGGCCACTGTGGCGCTGTCCACCTGTTCGCCGCGCAGGCTGGTGACCTTGTGGCCGTCCCGGGCCAGGCGCTTCTCCAGCACCTGGTAACGTTCATCGCTGATGCCACCGGCACGGCGCAGCAGCTCGATGGCGTAGTACTGCGCCAGCCCTTCACTGATCCAGTCGCTGCGCTGGCTGTCGTTGATCCGTGCCAGAGATTGCACCAGCTCCCGCAGCAAGGGGCTGGCGCCGCTCTCGCTGACCAGCGGCAGGCGGCTGTGCAGGAACAGTGAATCGCGCCCGGCCAGGCTGCCGCGCCACATCGGATCGGCCGCGCCGACGATCAACAGCTTGCTCGGCTGGCGGGGAAACACCGCCTGCACCTGCGGCCAGACAAAGGTCAGCAGGGTCAGCACATCCATGCGCCGCATGCCCTGGCCCAGTGGCGAAACCACGCTGACGTCGGTTTCCCCCAGGCGCGTGCGGCGGCTGCCCAGGGTGCCGGCGAGCATCCAGCCGGCGGGACGGTCGAACAGCCGCGAGGGGTTGTCGATGCGAAAACGGTGCTTGCCGATCCGCGGCCAGGCGGTCTCGATGCTCTTCCACCCGGCGGGCAGTTCGAAATCCAGGCGCGCCACCAGCTCGATGCCGTCCTGCTGGTCCAGGTGCGCCGGCGGCACCAGGGTTTCACCGCGCATCAGGGCCCAGTTGGCAGTACTGCGGCTGTCATAGCTGCCCTTCTTGATGCTGTGGTTCAGGCGTACCCGGTAGCTCAGGCTGGCCTTGCCGCTGGCCGGGCGCCAGACCCCACGCTGACCGCCGGCACCGGCGGGGGCGGCCTGCCATTGGCCGTCGGCCTTGAAGTCGCTGTAGTCGCCGGTCGAGCCCAGATCGAAATCCAGGCTGCGCAGCGCCGCGCCGTCGGCCAGGGTCAGGCGCACTTCGGCCTGATCGCTCTGGGGCAGGAAGCGCACGTGATAATCCAGATCGACCTTCTTCGCCGCAAACGCCGATGCGCTCAATGCCAGCATCGCAGCGGCCAGCGCCAGCTTCGCCCCCACCCTCATACCCTCTCCTTGCTATTGAAACCTTGAAGCCGGCGCGGCGAACCCTCAGCCTGCGCGGAAAATCAGATGATCCTCCCAATCCTCTTCCGCCACGCTGCCTTCGGCGAGCATGCGGCCGGACTGGGAAATACGTTCGTGGTGCACCGCATCGCGGTCGCCGCACACCAGGTGGTGCCACAGGGGCAGGTCCTTGCCCTCGCTCACCAGGCGGTAGCCGCAGGTGGGGGGCAGCCACTTGAATTCGTCGGCCTTGCCCGGGGTCAGCTGGATGCAGTCGGGCACCGAGTCGCGGCGGTTGGGGTAATCGCTGCACTGGCAGGTCTTGAGGTCCAAAAGCTTGCAGGCGATGCGCGTGTAATAGACGCTGTTGTCGTCCTCGTCTTCAAGCTTTTGCAGGCAGCACAGACCGCAGCCATCGCACAACGACTCCCATTCGTCCTGGTCGAGTTGTTCGAGGGTTTTGCGTATCCAGAAAGGTTCGACTTTGGCGGCCATGGCTCAAGCATCAATATCCGAGGGTGAAAAGGCCGCCAGTCTAGTGCCGAAGAACCGGCGGGCCAAGCGCTGGCGACTGTCGGTAGGCCGGGACTTGTCAGCGGGCCATGGGCACAGTAGCTTTGCCCCTCGGACCGACCCGCGTCCGTGTGCCATTAACGCTTGACCGCGTTGCACCCGGCAAACCGCACGGGGTCAGGAATACCCCTTCGCTCAGCTCATCTGCGCTTGCCGGTTTATTCCACTCATCTCACATGCTGCCAGGAGTTTTTCCATGAGCGCCAACACTCGCGTTGCCGACTACGCCATCCACCCGCAGTTCACCCAGCGCTGGTCGCCCCGGGCCTTCACCGGCGAAAGCATCCCCGAAGAAACCCTGCTGAGCTTCTTCGAAGCCGCACGCTGGGCGCCTTCGGCCTACAACTCGCAGCCCTGGCGCTTCCTCTATGCCCGCCGCGACACGCCGAACTGGGAACGCTTCCTCGGCCTGCTCAACGAATTCAACCGTGGCTGGGCGCAACACGCTTCGGCCCTGGTGATCGTGATTTCCAAGACCACCTTCACCGTGCCCGGCGCCAGCGAGGAAACCCCGGCCCTGTGGCACACCTTCGACACCGGTTCGGCCTGGGGCCACCTGGCCCTGCAAGCCAGCCTCAGTGGCTGGCACACCCACGGCATGGCCGGTTTCGACCAGGAACTGACCCGCAAGGAACTGAAGATCCCCGAAGGCTATGCCGTGCACGCCGCCGTGGCCGTGGGCAAGCTGGGAGACAAGTCGACCCTGGCCGACTACCTCCAGGCCCGGGAAGAGCCAAGCCCGCGTCGCCCCCTGAGCGAAACCGTGGCCGAAGGCGATTTCAGCCTCTAAAGCCGCGATCGCCTCTGTAGGAGCGAGCTTGCTCGCGAAGCCCTGAAGGCTGCCGCGCATGCCTGGCAAGCGCGGCTTTCGCGAGCAAGCTCGCTCCTGCGTTCAGGCACGTTTCAATAGCCCCGGGCGAAATCCACTTCGCCGCGCAGGGCCTGCCCAGCCTGATAAGCCCGCAGGTTGTCGACGAACAACTGCACCATCAATTCCGGCGAGGTCGGCGCCGAACTGTGGCCCGTCAGCAGCAAGCCCCAGGCGGTCCAGAACGGATGCCGTTGCGGCAAGGGCTCCTGGCGGCAGACATCGATCACCGCCCCCGCCAGATGTCCATCCTTGAGGGCCTGCACCAGGTCCGCATCGACCACCGCCACGCCCCGGCCAACATTGATGAACAACCCCGTGGGCTTGAACTGCTTGAACAGCGCCGCGTCGTACAGGTCGTGGGTGCTCGGGGTGTTGGGCAGCAGGTTGACCACGTAGTCCACCTCCCCCACCAGGCGCCCCAGGTCTTGCAGGCCGGCCACTTCGATAAAGGGCGCCTGCTCCCGGGGCTGGCTGGCGATGCCGTACAGCTTCACGCCAAACGGCAGGAGGAACTGCGCCACGCTCTGGCCGATGTCGCCGGTGCCGACGATCAGCACCTTGCGCCCCACCAGGCTCTGGCCCAGGCGGTTGTCCCACTTGCGCTCGACCTGGCTCACCAGGCGCGCCAGCACCTCGCGCTCATGGCCCAGGATGTAGGTCAGCACGTACTCGGCCATCACCTGGCCGAAGATGCCCACGGCCCGGGTCAGGCGGTAGTGCCGCGGCAGGCCGTCGGCCAGCAGCGGGGTAATGCCGGCCCAGGTGGACTGCAGCCACTGGGGCTGGTGCCCCTGGCGCAGCAGGGTGGCCAGCAGGTCCGGCTGCCCCAGCCAGACCGGGCAATCCGCCGCCAACCGTGCCAGCTCGGCGGAGTCGCCACTGGTCAGCACTTCCAGCTCCGGGGCCGCCTGACGCAACAGGCGGGCATAAACAGCGTGATCGTGTTCGGCAATCAGAACGCGCATGGCTCAAACCTTAAAAAACGGTGCAGGCAGCCGCCGACGGAGAATCGCTCCATCGATCAAGGCGGCTGCCAGGTCAGTCAGTTGCACTTACAAGGACGCCCGGGACCGGGCGCCTACAGGTCAGACCGGATCATTGCGACGCAGCAGCTCTTCGGGCAAGTGCTCGATGTACTCGTCTTCTGCCGGTGGCATCTGCAGGTGGTAGCCCTGCTTGTCGAGGTTTTCCAGCACCTGGTGGATGTCCTCGCGGGACAGCTTGCGCTCCGGGCTCAGCACCAGGTCGAAGGCATGTTGCGGCTTGCCGAAGGCCAGCAGCAGGTTTTCCGGCACGCGTTCCAGAGCCTCGCTTTTGAGCACGTAGAGGTACATCTCGTTCTTGCGCGGGCTTTTGTAGATGGAGCAGATACGTTTCAAGGCTGTTCTCCGGCGGTGGCCAGGCTGTCCAGCAGCGCCTGGCCCATCAATTCGCGGCGCCAGCCACGCAACGAATCAGGCAATTGGTAAGGCCCGTTGGGGAAGCCGCTCTTGAGCAGGCTCTCCAGGGTTTTCTTGCGCAGCATCACTTCCGGGGCGATCCCCAGGCGCTCGGCCTGGGCCTGGCCCACGGCCTTGAGGCGCTTGAGCAGGGCCGCGGCTTCGATCGGCAGGGGTTCGGGCACGGCCGGCGGCCATTGATCCGGGCCGACGCTGGCGGTGCGCTTGATCAGGTCGAGGAGGAACTCGCCGTCCTGGCGCACGGTACGCGGGTGCATGTCTTCGATCTTGGCCAGCGCCGACAGGTTGTCCGGCTGGGTCTTGGCCAGGGGCCACAGGGCATGCTCGCGCACGATACGGTTGCGCGGCAGGTTGCGGGCACGGGCCTCGCGCTCGCGCCAGGCACACAGTTCACGCAAGACCGCCAGCTGGGCGCGGGACAGTTTCCAGGCCAGCTTGGCTTCGCGGTAGACCTCGTAGGGGTCCACTTCGCGGCGCAGGTTGGCCACCAGCTCGGCGCCGTCTTCCAGCACCCAGCGGTACTTGTCCTCGGACAACCTGGGCCGCAGTTCGGTGAACACCTGGGCCAGGTGCACGGCGTCTTCGGCGGCGTAGCTGACCTGGGTTTCCGACAGCGGGCGCTGCAGCCAGTCGGAACGGGTCTCGCCCTTGGGCAGGTCGATGCCCAGGACTTCCTGCACCAGGCGCGAATAGCCCATGGAGAAACCCAGGTTCAGGTAGGCGGCCGCCAGTTGCGTGTCGAACAACGGCGCCGGCAGGCTGCCAGTCAGGCGCAGCAGGACTTCAAGGTCCTCGCTGCAGGCGTGCACCACCTTGACCACTGCCGGATTCTCCAGCAGGGCCGCCAGTGGTTGCCAGTTGTCGATGGTCAAAGGGTCAATCAGGTAGGCGCGCTGCCCATCGCCAATCTGCAACAGGGCGGCAATGGGATAGAAAGTGTCGACCCGCATGAATTCGGTGTCGAGGGCGACGAATGGCAACTGCTGCCACTGGGCGCAAAGCTGACCGAGGCTATCGTTGTCGCGAATCCAATGTATATCGATGGCCACACGGCTCTCCCTTGAAGAATGGCGCGCAGTATATATCGCCTCCGGCGATTTCCGAGCATTCACCCGACAAGAGCAAGTGAGAAACCATCTGCCGGAGGGCAAGAATAGTCCGAGACTCTGGGCTAACCCTGTTTTCTCAGCACATAGACCCGCGTAGGCGCCCAACCGGGCAGCAGGTCCCGATGGTCGAGCACTTCAAAACCGGCTTCGCGGAACTCCGCTTCCAGCTGCACCTTGCTGGCCAGCGGCAGCATGCCGGAGCTGGCAGAAGCGGGTCGGGCGATCTGCAACAGCGGTTCGATCCGCGTGGCCAGGATCACCGTGTCCCGGCTGACCCGGAAGAACTCGCGCAGCAGGGCCAGGCGATCCTCACCCCGGGTCACGTGGGCAAAGAGTTGCATGCAGATGATGCAGTCCACCGCATTGGCCGACAGGCCGATATTGAACGCCGAGCTGTGAAAGGTCTTGACCCGTTTCAGCAGGCTGGCCGGGTGGTGGGTCTGGGCATGGTTCAACATGTCCTGGGAAGGGTCCGCCGCCAGAATCACCCGGTTGCCGTGCTCGCCCAGCACCGGCCAGTAGCGCCCGGCGCCACAGGCCACATCCAGGATCAGCCCCGGCTCGCCGGCTTCCTTCAGGGCGTGACGTACCAGGCGCGCCGTGCGCCAGGCGGCCAGGCGCGCGCCGATCCCGGCTGGCCGGGGCTCGCGGCAGACGCGCGCGTGCTCCTGGTCGTAGCGCCGAGCGAACTCAAGTTCGATGGACGGTGGGGGATGGGACGACATGAACGGCGAACTCTTTTTGGAATCCAGGGGCCACAGGTTAACGTGCCATTCGTGAAAAAAAGGTCGAAAGCCCGCATCGCCTTCCAGCACCGGTACTTGCCTTGCCTGGCCGGCGGCTGGCGCCAATAATGCTCCGCCCCCCCTGCCCCTCAAGGAACGATTCCATGCTCCCGCGCCTGCTGTTGTGTACCCTGCTGGGCCTCAGCGCCCCAGCCCTGAGCTTCGCCCAGGAGCCCTCCTCGCACCTGGACCAGGTGATCGAGCGCGGCCACCTGACGGTCTGCACCACCGGCGACTACAAGCCCTACAGCTACCTGCGCGACGACGGCCACTACGAAGGCATCGACATCAGCCTGGCCGAATCCCTGGCCGAGAGCCTCGGGGTGCGGGTGAAGTGGGTCAACACCACCTGGAAAGGCCTGATGGCGGACTTCCAGAGCCAACAGTGCGACATCGCCGTCGGCGGTATTTCGGTGTCACTGGAGCGGCAGAAAAAAGCCTTCTTCAGCCAGCCCCTGGGCATCGACGGCAAGATCCCCCTGGTGCGCTGCCAGGATCTCAAGCGCTACCAGACCCTGGAGCAGATCAACCAGCCCGAGGTGCGCCTGATCGAGCCACCGGGCGGCACCAACGAAATCTTCGCCCGGGCCCACCTGCCCAAGGCCAGCCTGACCCTGTTCGCCGACAACGTGACGATCTTCGATCAGTTGCTGACCCACCGCGCCGACGTGATGATCACCGACGCCTCGGAGGCGCGCTTCCAGCAACGGCACAAGCCGGGGCTGTGCGCAGTCAACCCCGAGCGCTACCTGCAATACAGCGAGAAGGCCTTTCTCCTGCCCCGGGACGATGTGGCCTGGAAAAGCTACGTCGACCAATGGCTGCACCTGAGCAAGGCCACCGGCGCCTACGACCGGGTGGTCAATCAGTGGCTGGCCGCGCCCTCGTCCTGATCCAGCAGCAGCTGCCGGAAAGCCTGGCAGGCGGCGCTGCGATAGGCGCCCTTGCGCCCCAGCAGCACCACGCTGCGCGGCGCCGGTGGTGACTGCAAGGCCAGGGTGCGCAGCCCCGGCTGCTCCCGGGCAATGGAGCTGGGCAGGATGGTCGCCAGTTGCCCGCGCCGGACCATCTCGACAATCGCACTGACCGAATTGGCCTCGGCGGCGATGGGCGGGGCAATGCCCTGCTGCCGGCAATACAGGTCGATGTGCCGGCGGGTGGCGAAGTCGGCGCTGAGCAGCACCAGGGGCTGGCGGCCCAGGGCCTCGGCACTCAAGGGCAGGCGCTCGGGCTGCGGATACTGCGGGCCGACCATCAGGCTCAGGGTCTCGATGAACAGCGCCTGACTCTCGATCTCCGCCAAGTGCTCGCCGGCGAAGGCGATACCCAGGTCCAGGCGGTCTTCGGCCAGGGCCGCTTCCAGGCGGTCCTGGGTCATTTCCTCGATGCTCAGGCCGATTCCCGGGTGCTGCCGGTAAAAGCGGCTGAGCAAGGGCCCGGCCAGGTAGGCGGTAAAGGTCGGGGTCAGTGCCAGGCGCAGCGAGCCGCGGCTCAGGTCCTGCACATCGTGGATCGCCCGCCTGGCCGCCTCCAGGTCCTGCAGGGCGCGGCGGGCATAGGCGACATAGGCCTGGCCGGCATCGGTGAGGCGCACGCTGCGCCCGGAACGGTCGAACAGCGGCGCCCCCAGGCCCTCCTCCAACTGCTTGATCTGTTGCGACAGGGTCGGCTGGGACACATGCAGCGCCTCGGCAGCCCGGGTGAAGTTGCAATGCTCGGCCACGGCCAGCAGGTAACGGATGTGACGCAACAGCATGGGGAATTCCAACTATAGGCTGTACTTATGGAAAGCATAACAAGCCGGTCTTGGACGCTATAGCTGAAAACTTCCATCCTTGCCCCATCAGCGACGCAAGGAAAACCCCATGCAGAACATCATCGACGGCTTCCTCAAGTTCCAGCGCGAAGCCTTTCCCCAACGCAGTGAACTGTTCAAGCAACTGGCCAGCACCCAGAACCCCGGCACCCTGTTCGTCACCTGCTCCGACAGCCGGGTGGTGCCCGAACTGCTGACCCAGCAAGAGCCCGGCGACCTGTTCGTGATCCGCAACGCCGGCAACATCGTGCCCAGCTACGGCCCCGAGCCGGGCGGCGTATCGGCCACCGTGGAATACGCGGTGGCAGTGCTGGGCGTGAGCGACATCGTCATCTGCGGCCACTCCGACTGCGGCGCGATGACCGCCATTTCCACCTGCAAGTGCCTCGACCACCTGCCCGCCGTAGCCAACTGGCTGCGCCATGCCGAGTCGGCCAAGGTGATCAATGCCGCCCGCCAGCACGCCTCGCCCGCCGAGCACCTGGACGCCCTGGTGCGCGACAACGTGATCGCCCAACTGGCCAACCTCAAGACTCATCCTTCGGTGGCCCTGGCCCTGGAGCAGGGCCGGCTCAACCTGCATGGCTGGGTCTATGACATCGAGAGCGGCGCCATCGTCGCCCTCGACGGCAACACCCAGCGTTTCGTCTCCCTGGCCGAGTACCCGCACACCTGTGCCCTGGCCAGCCAAGCTTCCAGCGCTGCCTGAGCAGCCCCCGTTTCGTCACTCAAGAGGAGTCACCCCATGCTGCAATCCCAATTCGCCCAAGCTCCACGCCTGGCCCTGGCCGACACCATCATCGACGCCAAGGCGCGCAAGAACCTGTCGTGGCAGGACCTCACCGACGGCACCGGGCTGAGCCTGGCTTTCGTCACCGCCGCCCTGCTGGGCCAGCACGCCCTGCCGGCCACCGCCGCCGACCTGGTGTGCGACAAGCTGGGCCTGGACCAGGACGCCAGCCGCCTGCTGCAGAGCATTCCCCTGCGCGGCAGCATCGCCGGCGGCATCCCCACCGACCCGACCGTGTATCGCTTCTATGAAATGCTCCAGGTCTACGGTTCGACCCTCAAGGCCCTGGTCCACGAGCAGTTCGGCGACGGCATCATCAGCGCCATCAACTTCAAGCTGGACATCAAGAAGGTCGAAGATCCGGAAGGCGGTTCCCGCGCAGTGATCACCCTGGACGGCAAGTACCTGCCGACCAAGCCGTTCTGACCCCGGGTTGCAGGTTGCTCCAGCGGTAGGTGCCTGCCGGGCGTGCGTATCGTCCGGTTTGCGGCCCTGCGGCCCGGATCGCAGCCTGCGGCAGCGGCTACAGGTCCGCGGTGTTATTTAGTTTTTAAATAACACCGCGGACTTTCTGATTTGCCCCCACTCCAGACCGAGCCGCCTAATCGGGTCCTTGTTTGTTGAAGGTCCGACCATGGAAAACGTTCGTGCAACTTCCCGCCCCGCACTCTGGCTGATGGTCAGTGTGATTCTGGTGGCGCTCAATCTGCGTCCGTCGATGGCCGCCGTCGGCCCGCTGCTGTCGGGCATTCGTGGCGATATCCCCTTGAGCTTCAGCCTGGCTTCCCTGCTGACCATGCTGCCGGTCATGGCCATGGGCCTGGCGATGTTCTTCGGCATGGGCATCAGCCAGCGCCTGGGCGAGCACCGCACCGTGGTCCTGTCGCTGCTGGTCATCGGCCTGGCCACGGTCTCGCGGCTGTTCATGGATTCGGCGGCCGAGCTGATTCTCAGCGCGGTGCTGGCCGGCATCGGCATCGCCCTGATCCAGGCACTGCTGCCGGCGCTGATCAAGTCGCGCTTTGCCGACAATGTCTCGTTGTTCATGGGCCTGTACGTCACCTCGATCATGGGCGGTGCAGCGCTGGCCGCGTCGTTCTCGCCCCTGGTGATGAACCACAGTGGCAGTTGGCGCCTGGCCCTGGCGATCTGGGCCGCCCTGGCGCTGCTGGCCCTGGTGTTCTGGTACGCCCAGCGCGCGGCCCTGCCCAGGCTGCCGGGCAAAGGTGGAGCACGGGAGTCCTTTGCCGGTAATCGCCGGGCCTGGCTGCTGGCGGTGTTCTTCGGCCTCGGCACCGCTTCCTACACCTGCGTGCTGGCATGGCTGGCGCCCTACTACGTGGAGAACGGCTGGAGCGAGCAGAACGCGGGCCTGTTACTGGGCTTTCTCACCGCCATGGAGGTGATTTCCGGGCTGGTCACCCCGGCCATCGCCAACCGCAGCCAGGACCGGCGCCTGGTGCTGGTGGCCCTGCTGGTACTGATCATCGCCGGCTTCTGCGGCCTGATCCTCAGCCCCAAACACCTCAGCCTGCTGTGGCCGTGCCTGCTGGGCCTGGGAATTGGCGGGCTGTTTCCCATGAGCCTGATCGTCTCCCTGGACCACCTCAGCGACCCGCGCCGCGCCGGTGGCCTGACCGCTTTCGTGCAGGGCATCGGCTACCTGATTGCCGGGCTGTCGCCGTTGCTGGCGGGCATGATCCGCGACCAGCTGGGCAGCTTCGAATGGGCCTGGTGGTCACTGGCCGCGGTGATGCTGGTGATGATCCTCATGGCGCTGCGCTTCGATCCGAAGCATTACCGCCAGCACATCCGCTGAGCCGGGAGAGGCCATCATGAACCCGGTGAACTTCACCCAGGCCAACCTCGGCATGCTGCTGTGGGCGGTGCTGATTGCCGCTTCGTTCTTTGCCGCCGCCGAGGTCAGCCAGGCCATCGACCCGGTGCTGCTGACTGCCCTGCGCCTGTTGTTCTCGGCGCTGATGTTCGTGCCTCTGTTGTGGCTCAAGGGTTCGGCGCCCATGACCCTGGCCGGCTTGCGCGCCCACGGGCTGTTGGGCCTGCTGCTGGCGCTGTATTT
This sequence comes from Pseudomonas sp. GW821-FHT07F01, assembly GCF_059418825.1. Taxonomy (NCBI): domain Bacteria; kingdom Pseudomonadati; phylum Pseudomonadota; class Gammaproteobacteria; order Pseudomonadales; family Pseudomonadaceae; genus Pseudomonas; species Pseudomonas sp. GW821-FHT07F01. The sequence continues at coordinate 518,470 of NZ_JBWKQO010000004.1, read as the reverse complement.
CGGTTCGCTGTTCGAAGCCCTGCGCTATACCTCGGCGGTCAACACCGGGACCCTGTTCACCCTGGTGCCGCTCCTGACCCTGGTGTTCGAAGCCTGGTTGCTGCCTGGCAGCGGCCAGCGGCGCCGCCTGCTGCCGATGCTGGTGGCGGGGGCCGGGGCGCTGCTGCTGATCCTCAAGGGCGGCGCGCCAGGGCAATTGCCGTCGCTGTACGCCATGGGTATCTACGCCCTGGGCTGCCTGGCCATGGCCGCCTACTCGCCGCTGAGCCAGCGCTTCAAGGCCGGCAGCCTGCAAGGGCGCAGCCCGGCGGCCATGACCTTCTGGAACATGCTGTTCGGATCGCTGTTCCTGTTTGTCGCCAGCCTGGCCAGTGGCGGCTGGCGCAGTGCCGCGCTACTGCGCGGCAACGACCTGCTGTGGCTGCTGTACCTGGCGCTGTTCGCCACCCTGGCAACCTTCTGGCTGCTGCATCGGGCCATCGGCGTCATCGCCCCGTCCACGGTGATTTCCTACATCTACCTGAGCACCCTGTTCCTCACGCTGTTCCACTGGTTGTGGCTGGGCCAGGGGCCACAGTTGACAGAAATGCTCGGCGCCCTGCTGGTGGCCCTGGGCATGCTCGGCCTGGTGCGCGGCAGCCGCCCGACAGCCGCGGCGGCCTGAAATCTACCCGGGACAAGCACCATTGCAGTGCGCGAAACTGCGCAGGTCGTGTTATCGGACATTTATGTCCCGATGCTGTCCGCGAATCCCCGCCCCGGGCATTTAATTAGGACGATCGTTCCGCTAGCATCGATCCGGTTTGCGCGCCACCGGCGCCAGGTGCTCAGCGGGATGGAACGGATGCTCATCAGCAATGTGCTCAGAAAACTCGACATGCAGGACCTCATGGTCTTTATCGCGGTGTACGAGCAAAGCAGTGTCACCGGGGTTTCGGAAACCCTCTGCGTCAGCCAGTCGACCGTCAGCTACTGCCTGAAGAAACTGCGCAACGGCTTCGAGGATGAACTGTTCATCAACACCCGCACCGGCATGCGCCCGACCTACAAGGCCACCAGCATGTACAACCACGTGCTGAGGATCCTGGAGAGCATCAACCTGTGCCACAGCGGTGTGCCGGCCTTCGACCCGACCCGCCAGGCCGTGACCTTCAACCTCTGTGCCCCGGAATACTTCGAGCTGCTGATCCTGCCGCGCCTGCTCAAGGGCTTCGACTACGCCGACCTGCCGGTGACAGTCAACGTGCAGAAGCTGGAAAGTGATATTCCCGCCGAGGACCTGCGCGATGGCAGCGTCGACCTGGTGATCTGTTTCGGGCCCGACTTCCATCGCCGCCACGCCGACTTCAAGTCGCAGATGCTGCTGGAGGACGACCTGGTGTGTGTCTTCGACAAGCGTGCGACCCCGCCCAGGGAACCGCGCTTCAGCCTGCAGTCGTTCGTCGAGCGGCGGCACGTGTTTCCCACGCCCTGGACGTCGGACAGCAACATGGTGGACGGCTGGCTGGCGCGCCAGGCCCACAAGCGGCAGATCGTCGCCCGCTCCAACAGCTACAGCGCAGCGCTGAAGATGATCACCGGCACCGACTTCCTCCTCACCCTGCCCCGGCGCATCCAGGCACTGCTGGCCAACGAGGCAGTGTTCAACCATTGCGAGGCCCCCAGCGGCCTGCCGGGATTCAGCCTGGACATGCAGTGGAGCCAGCACACCGATCAGGACAGCGCGCAGACCTGGTTCCGTGAACAGATAGTCAAGGTCTGCGCCGAGCAGGGGCTGGCCTGATCCTCAGCGGCCGACGGCGGCCTTGCTGTAGGACGCGCGGTCGATATCGACGATCTCCACGCACAGTTGCACCTGGACATCCGCCGGCCATGGCGCCAGATCCTGCAACACCGCCAGCAGGCTCTCGGACAACTGCTTCTTGATCTCTGGCGAGCGGCCGCTGAGCAAGGCCAGCTTGACGTGGACAAAGCCGCGCTCGCCAATCCCGGTGCCGACCCGGAACGCTTCGACCTTGACTGCGCGGCTCTTGATGTCGAACTCGTCGGAGAACTGCCCGGACGCCACCAGCCCATGATTGAGTCGCAGCAGCGCCTTGTCGACGTCCAGTTGCGGCAGGTTGGCGGTGTATTCCATATGCAGGTGCGGCATGGCAAAGCTCCCGGTCAGTCAGGGGTAAAAAGGCGCTCCATACTACACAACCCGCCCCACGCCGCCGCAGTAGCCGTTAGCCTCATTGCCTGGACGCCGCCCTTTCCCGCAGGGCCAGGGTTTCCCAGGCCGCCACCAGCAGCATCACCAGGGTGGTCAGGCTGCCCAGCGCCAGGGCGGAAAACCACTGGTTCCAGGCCGCGGGCAACAACAGCAGCAAGGCCGCGAGCCCGGCCAGGTGCGACAGCGGCGGCAACGGCCGCTCGTTCATCACCCACTTGAACAGCGCGCAACCGAGCAGGAACAGCCAGGGCCCGCCGACGATCACCAGCACCGCGGCCTGGCTGGCATGCTGCGGGTGCACCAGCACCAGTTCGTCGGCCACCGCACTGACGATGATCCCGGCGACGATCAGCACATGCAGGTAGGTGTAGGCAATACGCGCCTGGCGCCCCGGGTCGCTGGAGTGGGCGATGCGGTGGTGGGCACGCTCGGCGCCGCTGTCGAAATACACCCACCACATGGCAATGCTGCCCAGCACCGCCACCACGAAAGCCAGTACCCCTTCGGCACTGGTGGCCAGCTCGGCGAAGGTGGCGCCGGTGACCAGCAGGGATTCACCCAGGGCGATGATCACGAACAGAGCGCAGCGCTCGGCCATGTGGTTGCCTTCGACATTCCAGTCTTCCAGGGTCGAGCGGCCGAGCCCCGGCACCCAGAAATACAGCGACGGCGACAGCACCTCGATGGCCAGGGCCAGCCCCCAGCACGCCAGGCGCTGCGGGCCTTCGAGCAGGCCACCGGTGATCCAGAAAACGCCCGAGAACATCAGCCACAAGAGGATCCGCTGGAAGTTGCGGGTCATGTTCAGCGGCTCGCCGCGCACTGCCCACAGTGAATAGGCGGTGCGCCCCACCTGCATGAACACATAGGCGCCGGCGAACAGCAGCCCACGCTCGCCGAAGGCCTGGGGAATCGACGAGGACAGCAGCAACCCGGCCACCATCAGCACGAACAGGCCGAGGCGGATCGGCAGGGCTTCCGGGTCCAGCCAGTTGGTGATCCACGAGGTGAAGATCCACACCCACCACACCGCCACCATCAGCAACGCCACCTGCAGCGCTCCGCCCAGGGACAGATGAGCCAGCAGGGAGTGGGACAGTTGGGTCACGGCAAACACGAACACCAGGTCGAAGAACAGCTCGACCATGCCAACCTTGCCGCTGTCGTGGCTGCCACGCCCACGCAACAGGGAACGGGAACGACTCATGGGCACACTCCACCGATCAATGTTTCAACAGACGATCCACACAGCAAAGCAGCCCCCTGTGCCTATGCCAAGCTGGCGGCCTCCGTTCACTGCGCCGCTGTCGCCGCTGCCGCAGGCTGCGACCCGGTCCGCAGGACTGGCAAGGCCGCCCACCCGATCCGCCAGGCATACCGCATGGGCAGGTTTGGGGCCCGCTGCGCGGTCCATCGCAGCCTGCGGCAGCGGCTGCAAGGCACGATTAGCTCGCGAGGGGCGCCCGCTCGCTCATGAAGGCTTCCAGCCGCGAGCGCAGCCAGCGTTCGGCGGGGTCGGTGTCCACATGGCTGAGCCAGACCATGGACAGGTCCAGGGTCGGGGTCTTGAACGGAAACGGCTCGCAGTACAGCTGCCCCGAGGCGGCCATGGCGGCGGCGGCATAGTCGGGCAGGCTGGCAATCAGCTTGGTACCGGCGAGCAGGGCCGGCAGCGAGCTGTACTGGGGCACCGACAACACGACCTGGCGGGTGCGGCCGATCTCCGCCAGCCACTCATCGGCGAAGCCGGCGACATTGGCGGTGTGGGACACCAGCACATGGGGCCGCGCGCAGTACTCGTCGAGGGTCAGCGGTGTGTCGCTGGCATCGGCCCGCAGCACGCTGGGCTGGATATGCCGCAGCAGCTTGCGCTTGGCGTTGGCCGGCAGGCCGCGGGTCTGGCTGATGCCCACGGTGATATCGCCGGACGCCAGCAGGTCGGGAATCCGCCAGTAGTCCACGTGCTGCACCACGACCACCACTTGCGGCGCTTCCTGGCGCAGAGCCCGCAGCAGGGGGGGCAGCAGGCCGAACTCGACGTCGTCGGACAGGCCGATGCGAAAGGTCATGGTGCTGCTGGCGGGATCGAAATCGTGGGTCAGGCTCAGGGCCGAGGACAGTGCGTCCAGGGCCGGCGACAGGTGCTGGATGATCTGCTCGGCACGGGCCGTGGGCTCCATGCGATGGCCGACGCGAATGAACAGCGGGTCGTTGAACATCGCCCGCAGGCGGTTGAGCGCGGAACTGATGGTGGGCTGGCCGAGGAACAGCTTCTCCGCCACCCGGGTGACATTGCGCTCAAGCATCAGCGCCTCGAACACCACCATCAGGTTGATATCGGCCTTGCGCAGTTCATTGCGATTCATTGATGTTGCCCCCGGTCCCCAGACGGGAAGCAGTGTAGAAAGGCCGGAGGGCTGGCGTCCAGGCAAGATCTGCCAAGCGACGCCAACCCCGGGCAGACCTCAGGCGGAGTTTCTCGCCAGCCCACTCGCCCTTTGCTCACAGCGGTCCTCCTGGCCCTGGCGCAAACGCAGTGCCGCCAATGCCGCCACCAGCAGCACCAGGGCAATCACCTTGAGGCCATTCATGGCATTGCCGGTGCTCATCTCGATCGCGCCCATCACCGAAGGGCCGACAAAACCGCCCAGCAGCCCGCAGGAATTGACGAAGCCCAGGCCACCCGCCAACGCCGCGCCTTTGAGCCGTGAAGCCGGGTACAGGAAGATGATCGACTGCACCACGAAGAACATCAGCGCCGCCACGCAGAACCCCAGCAGGCTGAATACCGGCCCGGAAAACGCCGCGATCGACAGCCCCGCCGCCATCACCAGCAAGCCACAGACCAGCAGGCGCCGCGAGCGTTGCGGGCTGTTGGCCAGCCGGGGCAAGGCGATAGCCCCGACGGCTGCGGCGATCCAGGGCAGCGAGGTCAAAAGGCCAACGCTCATGATGCTCAGGTTGCCGTACTTGCCGATGATGCTGGGGAGGAAAAAGATCACGGTGTAGATGGTGATCTGATGGCAGAAGTAGACAAAGATCGCCAGCAGGATCTGTGGCGTGAAGCATTGCCGGAACGAGTGCCCGCCCTGCCTCGCGCCCTCGTCGGCTTCCCGGGCCAGGCGCTGTTCGATGGCCGCCGCTTCCTCGGCGCTCAGCCAGGGAGCACGGCTCGGGCGGTCCGGCAGGCGCCGCCATACCACCCAGGCGAAGAACACCGCCGGCAGGCCTTCGAGCAGGAACATCCACTGCCAGCCGTGCCAGCCCAAAAGGCCGTCCATCTTCATCAGCGCCGCGCCCAGCGGGCCGCCAATGATATTGGCCAGGCACACCCCCAGCAGGAAATAGCCGGTGGCCCGGGCCCGCTGCTGGCGGTCGAACCAGTAGGTCAGGTACAGCATGACCCCGGGAAACAGCCCGGCCTCGGCGATCCCCAGCAGCAGGCGCAGCACATAGAAGGAGGTCTCGCCCTGGACGAAAGCCATGGCGGCGGAGATCAGCCCCCAGGTCACCATGATCCGGGCGATCCAGAAGCGCGCGCCGACCTTGTGCATGATCAGGTTGCTCGGCACTTCGGACAGCGCATAGGTGAGGAAGAACAGTCCGGCCCCCAGCCCGTAGGCCGCGGCGGAAATCCCCAGGTCCACATCCAGCTGATGCTTGGCCAGGGCGATATTGGTGCGGTCGAGAAAACTCAGGACATAGGCCGCGATCAGCAGCGGCATCAGCTTGAGGAACATCAGCCGGGTCAGTTGTTGCGGGTCCCGGGGCGGCGCGGCGGTTGCAGTGTTCATGGGCATATCCCTTTGTAATTGTTATGCGGGATCGCCAGCGCCCGGAAGGCGCCGGCAGCGGGCCTGCGGGGCTTAGAAGGCGACCTGGTCGCGTCCCTTGAGCCCGAGCAGGGTGCGGGCTTCGTCCGCCGTCGCCACCCGGCCGCCCAGGGCCTCGATGACGCTGCGGATGCGTCGTACCTGGTCGGCGTTGCTCGCCGCCAGCTTGCCGGGGCCGTCCCACAGCGAGTCCTCCAGGCCGACCCGGGCATGGCTGCCCATGGCCAGGCCCATGGTCGCCAGGGGAATCTGGTTGCGCCCGGCGCCGAGGATCGACCAGTGATAGGCATCGCCGAACAGCCGGTCAGCGGTGCGGCGCATGTGTGCCAGGTCCTCGGGGTGGCCGCCGATGCCGCCCCGCAGGCCGAACACCGACTGGATGAACAGCGGCGCCTTGAGCAGGCCGCGCTCCAGGAAATGCGCAGCGGTGTAGAGGTGGCCGATGTCGTAGCACTCGATCTCGAAGCGCGTGCGGTTCTCGGCACAGGCGCTGAGGATATGGGCGATATCGCGGAAGGTATTGCGGAAAATCCGGTCGTCGCTTTCCTCCAGGTACGGCCGCTCCCAGTCGTGCTTGAACTCGGTGAAGCGGTTGAGCATTTCGTACAGGCCGAAGTTCATCGAGCCCATGTTCAGCGAGGCCAGTTCCGGCTTGAACTCCAGCACCGGTTGCAGGCGCTCCTCGACACCCATGGTCGGCGCGCCGCCGGTGGTGAGGTTGATCACCACGTCGCAGGCGGCCTTGATCTGCGGCAGGAAGCGCCGGAACAGCTCGGGGTCCTGGCTCGGCCGGCCGTCCTCCGGGTCCCGGGCGTGCAGGTGGACGATGGCCGCCCCGGCCTCCGCGGCGGCGATGGCCTCGGCGGCGATCTCCCCGGCCGTGACCGGCAGGTGGGGCGACATGGACGGGGTATGAATGGCACCGGTAACGGCGCAAGTGATGATGACGGGTGTTTTTCCAGGCATGACGGTACTCCGACTTTTATTCTTGATGAAAAAAATCCCAGGGTGTCGCTACAGGTTTCAGCGCCGGCGGTCCTCGCCGGCGCGGCCAGCCGGCGGGAGCTAGAGGTATTCGACGTTGCCGTCGACGCTGATCGCCTGGCCAGTGACGTTGCATGCCGCCGGCGAACAGAGGAACAGCGCCATGGCCGCCACGTCTTCGGCACTGACCATGCGCTTGAGGGAGATCTTCTCCAGGTACTGCTCGCGCATCTGCGCCACCGGTACCCCGGTCTGTTCGGCCCGGGCCTGGATCACCGCCTCCATCCGCGGCCCCTCGACTATCCCCGGCAACAGCGCGTTGACCCGGATATCGCTGGCACCCAGCTCCGCCGCCAAAGACTTCATCAACCCGACAATCGCCCATTTGGTAGCGGCATAGGGCGTGCGCCAGGCGTAGCCCAGGCGCCCGGCCACGGAGGCGATGTGCAGCAGGTGGGCCTTGTCCGAGGCCTTGAGCAGGGGCACCGCGTGGTGGGCGAAGCGGTATTGCGCGGTCAGGTTGATATCGATGGTGCGCTGCCAGTCGGCATCGCTGACGGCATCGATGCCCGCGGTCGGCCCGGCAATGCCGGCGTTGTTGACCAGCACATCGAGGCCACCGAAGTGCTGCACCTGAAGCTTGAACAAGGCTTCGATCTGCGCCGGGTCGGCGACATCGGTACGGGTTGCCAGGGCCTCGGGGTAGCGATCGCGAAAGGCCGCCAGGGCCGCTTCGCTGACATCGCACACATGCACCTGGGCGCCGGCTTCAAGGTAGGCAGCGGCCAGCACTTCACCGATGCCCGCCGCGCCACCGGAAATCATCACCCGCAAGCCCGGATAAGGCTGCAAACGCTGAAGGATGCTCATGCCCGGCCTCCTTTGCGCAGGGCTGCACCGTCGCTCTTGGCCAGCAGGCGGCCCAGGGAATCCGCCGCCTGCATGATGTCGTCGGTGACCGCTGCTCGCGCCGCCGGGCCATCGCCGGCGACCAGGGCCTCGACGATTCGGTTGTGGGCTTCCATGGAACGTTGCAGGTGGGCCTTGTCCGGCGCCACCAGGGCGAAGCAGGGGCCCATGTGCAGCCAGAAGTTCTCCACGGCGGCCATGGTCAGTTCGGCCCGGGCCACCGCATAGATGCGCCGGTGGAAAGCGAAGTTGGTCCACAGGTAGCGGGAGACATCCACCTGGTCGGCGGCCTTCTGCATCTGCCGGCAGAGATCGGCGATCTCCTGCATATCGGCCTTGTGCAGATGCTGCACGGCCTTTTCCGCCAGCAGCCCCTCCAGGGCCACCCGTGCATCACGGATTTCCCGCAGGCGCTCCACCGTCATCATGCGTACCCGCAGGCGGGAGGTTTCCGTGACCTCGAAGGCATTTTCCGCACTCAAGCGCTGCAGGGCTTCGCGCACCGGCATCGGGCTGGAACCCAGGGCTTCGGCCAGGCCACGAATGGTCAGTTTCTGGCCGGGCTGGAATCGGCCACTCATCAAGGCTTCGCGAATCTGTCGATACACCTGTTCCTGCAAGGTATCGCGAGAAACCTGACGCAAGGTAGGCAGGGGGATAGGACCTTCGGACATGGGGGTGACACCTGTGTTGTGATTCTTGTGGGCAGCAATATGTGATCACAAATCAAATATGTCAAATATTCATCCTCACGTCTCTGAAGCAGTCAAGGGCTTAAATCAAGTAAAAAGAATCTTTTTATTCCGCACTGCGAAACACAATTCCGTATTGACCCACTAATTTATTGATGACAGGATTATTTTCACCAGCCGATTCAAACAGCGGAATCCAATCCTGATTTCCGTTCAGCGCCCGGAGCCCCTGGGCAACCATCGGCCTCACGCTGCCCTTTCCTCGGGAGACTGCTGCAATGAGTCGCGACACCGCCCAGCCCTCTGTGGCATCCGCCCTGCACGGCAACATCCTGGTCCTTACCCTCGACAACCCGCCGGTGAACGCCCTTGGCGTGGAGGTCAGGCGCGGGCTGCTGGCCGCCATGGACAGCGCCGCCGACGATCCGACGGTGGCCGCCATCCTGCTGGTCGGCGCCGGGCGCCACTTCTGTGGCGGCGCCGATATTCGCGAATTCGGCCAGACGCCCCAGGCCCCGGCATTGCCAGCGGTGGTCAAGCGCATCGAGGACAGCGCCAAACCGGTGGTGGCGGCCATCCAGGGAGTGGCACTGGGAGGCGGCCTGGAAGTGGCCCTGGCGGCCCACTACCGCCTGGCCCTGGGCAGCGCCCGCCTCGGCCTGCCGGAAGTGCTGCTCGGCCTGCTGCCCGGGGCCGGTGGCACTCAGCGCCTGCCACGCCTGATCGGTGCCCGGGCGGCCCTGGAACTGATGCTCAGCGGCCGTCACCTGAATGCCCGGGAGGCCCTCGACCTGGGGGTGGTGGACCGCCTGGCGGAGGGTGAGGATGCCCTGGCTGCCGGCCTGGCCTATGCCCGCGAGCTGGTGGACAGCCATGCCGGCGTGCGGCGCACCCGGGACGCCCGGGCCCTGGGCGATCAGCATCTGCAACGCGAACAGATCAACGCCGCCCGCGAACAGCTCACGCACAAGGCCAAGGGCCTGCTGTCGCCGCAGAACATCATTCGTGCGGTCGAGGCGGCCCTTGACCGGCCCTTCGATCAAGGCCTGGAGGAAGAACGCCGGCTGTTCCAGGAATGCCTCGACAGCCCGCAGCGTGCCGGGCTGGTACATGCCTTTTTCGCCGAGCGCGAGGTGCTCAAGGCCCCGGAAACCCGCATCGCCCAGCCTCGCCCCATCGAACAGGTGGCCGTGGTCGGCGGCGGCACCATGGGCGCCGGCATCGCTGTCTCGGCCCTCGACGCCGGCCTGCAGGTCACCATGATCGAGCGCGACCAGCAGGCCCTGGACCGCGGCCGGGGCAACGTCGAGAAGGTCTATGACGGGCTGATCGAAAAAGGCCGCCTGGATGCCGCCGGCAAGGCCGCGACCCTGGCCCGCTTCCGCGCCAGCCTGGACTACCAGGACCTGGCCCGGGCCGACCTGGTGATCGAAGCGGTGTTCGAGGACATGGCCGCCAAGCAGGCGGTGTTCAAGGAACTGGACCGGGTGTGCAAACCTGGCGCGGTACTGGCCAGCAACACCTCCTACCTGGACCTCAACGCCATCGCCGACAGCGTCTCGCGGCCTGCCGATGTCATCGGGCTGCACTTCTTCTCCCCCGCCAACATCATGAAGCTGCTGGAGATCGTGGTCCCGGCCAAGGTCGCACCGGACGTGGTGACCACGGCCTTCGAACTGGCGAAGAAACTGCGCAAGGTGCCGGTGCGTGCCGGGGTCTGCGATGGTTTCATCGGCAACCGGATCCTCGCGGTCTACCGCCAGGCGGCGGACTACATGATGGAAGACGGCGCTTCGCCCTATCAGATCGACCAGGCCCTGCGCGACTTCGGCTTCCCCATGGGGCCCTTCCAGGTGGCCGACCTGGCCGGCGGCGACATCGGCTGGGCGACGCGCAAACGCAAGGCCGCCACCCGCAATCCCAACGCGCGCTACGTGCAGATTGCCGACCGCCTGTGCGAGCGCGGCTGGTTCGGACAAAAGACCGGCCGTGGCTACTACCTCTATGCCCAGGGCCCGCGCAGCGCCACCCAGGACCCGGAAGTCCTGGCCGTCATCGAGGCCGAGCGGGCCCGGGCCGGCATCACGCCCCGCCCCTTCGGCAACCCGGAGATCCTGCGGCGCTACATGGCGGCGATGATCAACGAAGGCGCCAACGTGGTGCACGAAGGCATCGCCCTGCGCCCCCTGGATGTGGACATCACCTTTATCCATGGCTACGGCTTCCCGCGCTATCGCGGTGGCCCGCTCAAGTACGCCGACCAGTACGGCCTGCCCCAGGTGCTGGCGGACATCCGCGAATTCGCCGAACAAGACCCGCTGTTCTGGAAAGCCTCGCCACTGCTGGAGCAGTTGGTGGAGCGCGGCGAGAACTTCGACAGCCTCAACCACAGCCATTGACTCAAGGAGCACGCGCCATGCGCGAAGCCGTCATCGTATCCACCGCACGCACGCCCCTGACCAAGGCCCACCGCGGCGAATTCAACATCACTCCCGGCCCGACCCTCGCCGCTTTCGCGGTACGCGCCGCCGTGGAACGGGCCGGCATCGACCCGGGGCTGATCGAGGACGCCATCCTCGGTTGTGGCTACGGCGAAGGCACCACCGGGCGCAATGTCGCGCGCCTGGCGGTGGTCCGCGCCGGCCTGCCCATCGGCATCGCCGGCACCACGGTGAACCGCTTCTGCGCCTCCGGCTTGCAGGCCATCGCCATGGCCGCCGGACGTATCGTGGTCGATGGCGCCCCCGCCATCATTGCCGGTGGCGTGGAAAGCATCTCGCAGATCCGCGGCCGCGGCAGCGACGACCCGGATCTCGATCCCTGGCTTGTGCAGCACAAGCCGGAGCTGTTCCTGCCGATGATCGAGACCGCGGACATCGTCGCCGCGCGCTACGGCATCAGCCGCGAGGCCCAGGACCGTTTCTCGCTGCGCAGCCAGCACAAGACCGAAGCGGCGCAACGGGCCGGGCACTACCGCGAGGAAATCATTCCCTGCACCACCACCATGGCCGTGACCGACAAGCAGAGCGGCGAGGTCAGCCAGCACCAGGTCACGGTGGACGCCGACACCTGCAACCGCCCGGGGAGCACTTACGAGGCCCTGGCCAAACTGGAACCGGTGCTGGGCCCGCAGCGCTTCATCAGCGCCGGCAACGCCTCGCAACTGTCCGACGGCGCCTCGGCTTGCGTACTGATGGAGGCCCGTGAAGCGGCCCGCGCCAACCTGCAACCGCTGGGCGTGTTCCGTGGCATGGCGGTGGCCGGTTGCGAACCCGACGAAATGGGCATCGGCCCGGTGTTCGCCGTACCCCGGCTGCTGGCCCGGCACGGCCTCAAGGTGGACGACATCGGCCTCTGGGAACTCAACGAAGCCTTCGCCTCCCAGGCGCTCTATTGCCAGCAGCGGCTGGGCATCGCCGATGAATGCCTGAACGTCAACGGCGGGGCCATCGCCCTCGGCCACCCGTTCGGCATGACCGGTGCGCGCCTGGCCGGCCATGTGCTGCTCGAAGGTCGGCGCCGCGGGGTCAAGTACGCCGTGGTCAGCATGTGCATTGCCGGCGGCATGGGCGCCGCCGCGCTGTTCGAAATCTATTGAGGACGCCGACATGGACCTGAGTTTCACCCCCCAAGAAGAAGCCTTCCGCAATCAGGTGCAGGCCTTCCTCGCCGAACACTTGCCCAGCGAACTGAGTGACAAGGTGGCCAATGGCGAACGCCTGTCCAAGGCCGACATGGAGCATTGGCATTCGACCCTCAACACCCGCGGCTGGCTGGCCAACCACTGGCCCGAGGCCTTTGGCGGGCCGGGCTGGAGCGCCGTGGAGAAATTCATCTTCGAACTCGAATGCGGCCTGGCCAACGCGCCGCGCATCGTGCCGTTCGGGGTCAACATGCTGGGCCCGGTGCTGATCAAGTACGGCACCCCACAGCAGCAGGACTACTGGCTGCCGCGCATCCTCGACGGCCGCCACTGGTGGTGCCAGGGCTATTCGGAACCCGGTGCCGGCTCGGACCTGGCGGCGGTCAAGACCACGGCGGTGCGCGACGGCGATCACTATGTGGTCAACGGCCAGAAGACCTGGACCACCCTGGGCCAGCACGCCAACATGATTTTCTGCCTGGTGCGCACCGACCGCGAGGCCAAGCCCCAGGAAGGCATCAGCTTCCTGCTGATCGACATGGCCAGCCCCGGGGTCGAGGTGCGTCCGATCATCACCCTGGAAGGCGACCACGAGATCAACGAGGTGTTTTTCACCGACGTGCGGGTGCCGGTGGCCAACCTGGTGGGCGAGGAAAACAAGGGCTGGACCTGTGCCAAGTACCTGTTGACCTACGAGCGCACCAACATTGCCGGGGTCGGCTTGTCCATGGCCGCGCTGCAACGCCTCAAGCGCGTGGCAGCACAGCGCACCCGCAATGGCCGGCCGCTGCTGGAAGACCCGCAGTTCGCTGCACGCCTGGCCCGGGTCGAGATCGACCTTGAGAACATGAAGACCACCAACCTGCGGGTGATCGCAGCGGTGGCCGGCGGCGGCGCGCCCGGCGCGGAAAGCTCGATGCTGAAGATCTGCGGCACGGAAATCCGCCAGGAGCTCACCGCTCTGCTGCGCCGGGCCATGGGCCCCGCCGCCCGGGTCATGCAGGACGAAGGCGACACTGGGGCGATGGACCTGGGCCAGGCCTTCGCCAGTAGCGCGGCGGCGCAGTACTTCAACAATCGCAAGCTGTCGATCTTCGGCGGCTCCAATGAAATCCAGAAAAACATCATTTCGAAAATGATTCTCGGGCTCTGAGGGTGCGCACATGAACTTCGAACACAGCGCAGAACGGCGCATGCTCGGCGACAGCTTGAACCGCTTTATCGCCCAGCACTACAACCTGGAAAAACGCCAGCAGAGCCTGCAGTCAGGCCAGGGTTTCAACTCCGGGATCTGGCAGCAGTTGGCAGAGATGGGGGTGATCGGCGCCCTGTTCAGCGAAGCCGACGGTGGCTACGGCGGCGGTGGCTTCGACCTGGCCCTGGTCTTCGAGGCCGTGGGCCGCGGGCTGCTGGTGGAACCGCTGCTGGGCAGCGCGGTGCTGGCCGGGGACGCCATCGCCAGCGCCGGTAGCGAAACGCAGAAGATCGAGCTGGCGCAGATCATCGACGGCAGCCTGATCGCCGCCCTGGCCCATGACGAACCCGACAGCCACTACGAACTCAACCGGGTCGCCTGCCGCGCCGAACCCCAGGCCGACGGCTGGCGCCTGGATGGCACCAAGAGCCTGGTGCTGCACGGCGAGCAGGCCGGGTTGCTGGTGGTGTCGGCCCGCACCGCCGGGGCCATTGACGACAGCCAGGGCATTTCGCTGTTCCTGGTGCCCAGGGACACCCCGGGCCTGGAGATCCGCGGCAGCGCCACCCTCGATGGCGGCCCCGTGGCGCAGGTGCGCCTGAACCAGCTGCTTGTGCCGGGCTCTGCCCTGCTGGGCACCCTGCACCAGGGCCATGCCACCCTGGAGCGGGCCATTGGCCGCGGCGTACTGGCGTTGTGCGCCGAAGCCCTGGGCGCCATGGAAGTGGCCAAAGTGGCGACCCTGGATTACCTGCGCACCCGCCAGCAGTTCGGCCGCCCGATCGGCAGTTTCCAGGCACTGCAACATCGCATGGCGGTGCTGCTGCTGGAGATCGAACAAGCGCGCTCGGCGGTGATCAATGCCGCCTCGGCCCTGGAGGCCGATCGCCTGGACCGCGAGCGCGCGCTGTCAGCGGCCAAGGTCAGCATCGGCCGCATCGGCACCCTGGTGGCGCAAGAATGCATCCAGTTGCACGGCGGCATCGGCATGACCTGGGAGCTGCCTCTGGCCCATTACGCCAAGCGGCTGGTGATGATCGACCATCAGTTGGGGGACGAGGATCACCACCTGCAACGCTACATCGCCCTGGGCAAGCAATAGGCCCCATGAATCGCGGTCCGGGCGGCCACCTGGGCCTGTCGCAAGGGCAGCAGGTGTCGCCGCCTTCCTTGCCCGACGCTGCGCTCAATCCCCCTGCTGAACCCAAGCCAAGCCTGGCGCCGCATCAGCGCGGCGCCAGGCAAGGGCGTGGCCGAGGTCGACAACCGCTACCTGGAGATCATGGAGAGCCTGGCCTACCGCGGCCACGCCCTGAGCCTCATCCACAAGATCTGGTAGATCGCGAAAACGACGCTGCCGGCCATTGCCGGCAGCCTCCCCTTCCCACTTGCGCGTTACAGCAACCGGGTGCGCAGCTCCTGGCAGGCCTGCTGATACTCCCTGCCCAGGCGCGCCACCAAGTCTCCGGCGCTCGGTACGCCGTCAACCACGCCAATCCCCTGGCCGCAGCCCCAGATCTCCTTCCAGGCCTTGGGCTTGTGCCTGTCTGCGCCGAAGTTCATTTGCGAGGGATCGCTGCTGGGCAGGTCATCGGGGTCCAGCCCCGCGGCCACCAGCGAGGCCTTCAGGTAATTGCCGTGCACCCCGGTGATCAGGTTGGTGTAGACGATATCCTCGGCCGTCGACTGGCTGATCATCTGCTTGTAGCCCGCCACCGCGTTGGCCTCCTGGGTGGCGATAAAGGCCGAGCCGATGTAGGCCAGGTCCGCCCCCAGGGCCTGGGCCGCGAGGATCGAACGCCCCGAGGCAATGGCCCCGGAAAGCAGCAGCGGGCCATCGAACCATTGGCGGATTTCCTGCACCAGGGCAAACGGCGACTGGGTGCCCGCATGCCCTCCGGCGCCGGCCGCCACGGCAATCAGGCCGTCGGCGCCCTTGTCGATGGCCTTGCGCGCGAAACGGTTGTTGATCACGTCGTGCAGCACGATGCCGCCGTAGCTGTGCACCGCCTGGTTGATCTCGGGGCGCGCGCCCAGGGAGGTGATGATGATCGGCACCTTGTGCTGCACGCAGACCGCCATGTCCTGCTCCAGCCGGTCATTGGAGCGGTGGACGATCTGGTTCACCGCAAACGGCGCGGCGGGCCGCTGCGGGTGCAGCCGGTCGTGCTCGGCCAGGGCCTGGGTGATCTGCTCGATCCACTCCCCCAGGCGCTCGGCCGGCCGTGCGTTCAACGCCGGAAAGGAACCGACGATCCCGGCCTTGCACTGGGCGATCACCAGCTCGGGAGTGGAAATGATGAACAGCGGCGCGGCCACCACTGGCAGGCGCAAATGCTGGGTGAGAATCTTCGGCAGGCTCATGTTCGGGCTCCTGGGCAATCCAATGGGTAGTTCATGATTCGGCGACGACCGCAGCGACCTTGGGCACCCGGGCGATGCGCGCGGTCACCAGTACCAGCCCGCCCGCCAGCAGGTACATGACAATCCCCAGGTACATGCTCGACACGTGGCCGCCGGTATGGCTGTTGATCACCCCGTTGAGCCAGGGTGTGACCGCCGGGCCGAGGTTGCCCAGGCTGCTGATGAAGGCAATGCCCCCGGCGGTGGCCGCCACCGACAGGTACTCGCTGACCAGGGCGAAGAAGATCGGCGTGCCGGCCTTGATCCCCACGTAGGCAAAACCCAGGGCCGTAACCGACAGCAGCAGGTGGCCGTTGAGCAAGGTGGTGACCGCCAGGCCGAACACCGCGATGGCCATGCAGCCGACGAAGTGCCAGCGCCGCTCCCGGTGCTTGTCGGAGTGCTGCCCGATCAGCACCATGCCGACGATCCCGACGATATTGGGGATCGCGGTGATCAGCCCGACCTGCAACAGGTCCTTGCTGCCCCAGCCCTGGATCAGGCTCGGCATCCAGAACACCAGCATGTAGGTGGCGCCCAGGAACATGAAATAGGCTGTGGACAGCAGGTAGATCCTGGGGTCGCGAAACATCTGCGCCAGGCTGTCCTGGGATTTGTCCCGGGCGTTCGCCAGATCCCGGGCCATGTCGGCGTCCAGCAGGCGCTTTTCCCCGGGGCTGAGCCAGCGGGCCCGGGCCGGGCTGTCCTGCAGATAGAGAAAGGCCACCACCCCCAGGACACTGGCCGGCAGCCCCTGGATCATGAACATCCATTGCCAGCCGTGCAGGCCGACCGCGCCGTCCAGGTACTTGAGGATGCTGCCCGAGACCGGCCCGGCAATCAGCCCGGCGACCGCGGCGGCGGTCATGAAGATGGCGATCACCTGCCCCCGGCGCGGCGCCGGGAACCAGTAGGTGAAATACAGGATCACCCCGGGGAAGAACCCGGCCTCGAAGGCCCCCAAAAGAAAACGCAGAACGTAGAACTGCATCGGGGTGCTGACGAACATCATCGCCGCGGCCACCAGGCCCCAGCAGAACATGATCCTTAACAGGGTCTTGCGCACGCCGCTGCGCTTGAGCATCAGGTTGCTGGGCACCTCGAAGATGAAGTAGCCGATGAAGAAGATCCCCGCCCCCAGGCCATACACCGCATCGCCGAACGGCAGGGTCTGCTTCATCTGCAACTGGGCGTAGCCGATGTTCACCCGGTCCAGAAAGGCCACCATGTAGCACAGCATCAACAGCGGCAGCAGGCGCCAGCGGATCCTGGCGTACAGCGTGTCGAGCTGCCGGGCATGATCGGGTGAGGCGTGGGGATCCTGGACCGTTATTGTTGTTGTAGTCATTGTCGTCTCCGACGCAGTCGCGGGTTGGCCCGCCTGGGAAATCACTCTTCAGCTATGGGTCGCCTCGCGATCCTGGAGCACGCGCCACATCACCTTGCCGGAGCCGGACTTGGGCAGGCTGTCGACGAACTCCAGCACCCGCGGCACCTTGTAGGCGGCCATGTGCTCGCGCGCCCAGGCGATGATCTCTTCGCTGGTGGTGCGGCCCCGGGCCTCGCTGCGCAGCACCACCAGGGCCTTGACGCTTTCCCCGCGGTAGGCGTCCCGGGTGGCGATGACACAGGCTTCGTGCACCGCCGGGTGCTTGAACAGCAGCGCCTCCACTTCCGCCGGCCAGACCTTGAAGCCGCTGCTGTTGATCATTCGCTTGAGGCGGTCGGTGAGAAAGAAATAGCCCTCCTCATCCATGTGCCCCAGATCGCCGGTGCGCAGGAAACGCTTGCCCTCGAACTCGACGAACGCCGCCTCGGTAGCTTCAGGGTTGCGCCAGTAGCCTTTGAACAGCATCGGGCCAGAGGTGATGATTTCCCCCACCTCGCCGGGTGCAAGTTCCTCCAGGGTGCGCGGGTCCACGACCCGTGAATCGACACCAAAGAACGGCATGCCCAGGCATTGCAGCTTGGCCCGCTCAGGGGGGTTGCCATGGCTGGCGGCGGCGGTTTCGGTGAGGCCGTAGCCTTCGAGAAAAGTCAGGCCGAACTCCTGGCGCAGGCGCTGCGCCACCGCCTCGGGCATCGCCGCCCCGCCACCGTTGATATGCACCAGGCTCGACAGTTCGAAGTCCTGGTAATGGGGGCTGGCGAACAGGTCGATGACCATGGTCGGGATGCAGGTCCAGTGGGTCACCCGGTACCGCGAGATCAGCCGCCCGGCCAGTTCCCGATCCCAGCGCGGCATGATCACCGTACTGGTGGCGTCGAACACCGCCCGCAGGACAAAGCACACCAGGCCGGTGATGTGGAAGAACGGCACGACCCCAAGGCCCACCGACTCCACGGTGGATTGGGTCCAGCTGCCGCTGACCGCGTTGCTCATCAGGCTGCGATGGGTGTGCATGCAGCCCTTGGGATGGCCGGTGGTGCCCGAGGTGTATTGCAGCAGCGCCAGGTCATCGGCCTGGGCAGTGTGCGGGCCGGGGCAACGTGCCTGGGCCAGGGCCTGGTTCCAGCGCTGATAGCCCTCGGGCAGAGGTGGCTCGCTGCGCAGCCAGGCATCGATCTCGGCGCTGGCGACCTCCGCCGGGTGCATGTCCGCCGGCGCCGGCATGGCATCGCTGTAGCGGGTCACCAGGACCCGGTGCAGTCGCTGCTCGGGGTCGAGGCTGGCATTCGCCGCCTGGGCGATGGGCGCCAGGTCCGCGGCGCAGATCAGTACCCGCGCCTGGGCATTGCCGAGCTGGTAGCTCAGCTCTTGCACCTTGTTCATCGGGTTGATCGGCACCAGCACCGCATTGGCCCGCAGGATGGCGTAGCAGGCGACGATGAATTGCGGGCAGTTCTGCAGGTACAGCGCCACCCGGTCACCGGGCTCGACCCCTTCGCCCTGCAACCAGCCGGCCAGCGCCAGGGCCTCGGCCTGCAACTGGGCAAAGCTCAGCGTGTGGCCGAAAAACCGGTAGGCGACCTTGTCCGGGTAACGCCGGGCCGCCACCTCCAGGTTGAACCAGAGCGAGGTGGCCGGCACCGACAAGGCCAGGGGCAGGCGCTTGGGCCAGACACGGTGATGGGGGCGCTGGGTACGAGCGGTGGACATGGAAGACTCCTTCAAGCCCGGGAATGATCGAGGGAACAGCCATGGACAGCGTCATCCGGTGCCGGCTGGCCAGCCAGGCCGCACGTTGATGGGCCACCGCCCCGGGTCGATCCTGCCCCATGCAGGGCGTGATTTTCAACCACTTATATTCCGCTGTGCGAAATAACATTCCATATTGACCAGTAGAATATTCGCTGACATCCTGCATTTCAACGAGCCATTTGCCCTGCGAAACACAATCAGAACAATCACTGCTGCCTGGCCACGGGGAACACCTGCCCTCCAGGACACCCGACCGGGACTGACCCAAGAGCCATCGCCCATGAGTGCCGTACCCGAAGTTTCGATGCTGCAAGGCCTGTTCAGCGGATTCGCGGCCCATCTCGGGTTGAACCTGCGGGAATACCAGCAGGCGCAAACCGTCATCGCGGTCACCGTCCAACCTCATCACCTCAACCAGGCCGGCAATCTGCACGGCGGTGTCATCGCCTCCCTGGCCGACACCGCCATGGGCATGAGCGGCACCTGGCATGCCGACCCCGCCCAGTGGCGGCTGGCCCTGACCCTGTCCCTGAACATCAACTACATGGCCGCGATCCCACCGGCCACCGAGGTCCGGGCCGTGGCCCGCCTGCGCGGCGGCGGGGCCAAGATCTTCATGGCCAGCTGCGACCTGCTGGATGCCCAGGACCGCCTGCTGGCCAGCGCCGAAGGGGTGTTCAAGCGCGGCCGCCTGCGCGCGGCAGCCACTGAGGTTATGGCGTGCCCTTGATTGGCCGGTGATGGCGTCAGGAACGGAATTGGGTTTCGTCAGGGAATCGCAGATTTCAATTGCGGCGGTTCCGGGATAACATTTTTCCTTTGTTTCCACGAATCCGCTGCGTGGTCAACCGGCATTGCGCCCGGCACCAGCCCCTACCGGAAGACCCCATGCAAGACCCGAACGACTCCCCGGAACAAGCGCCCAAAGACCGTAAGTTCGTCGAAGCCCTGGCCCGAGGCCTGGAAGTCCTGCGGGCCTTTACCCACGGTCACGCGGTACGCGGCAACCAGGACATCGCGCGTATCACCGGCCTGCCCAAGCCCACGGTGTCGCGCCTGACCTACACCCTGACGCAGCTGGGCTACCTCAAGTACAACCAGGACCTGGAGAAGTACCAGCTGGATTCAGCGGTACTGGCCCTGGGCTACGCTTACTCCGCCAGCCTGCGGGTGCGCCAGCTGGGCAAGCCGTTCATGGACGAGTTCTCGCGCCGCACCAACACCACCGTCAGCCTGACTTGCCGCGATCGCCTGTCGATGATCCACGTCGACAGCAGCCGCCCGCCGGAAGTCGCCAGCCTGCGCATGGAGCCCGGGCTGCGCCTGCCCCTGGCCACCAGCGCCGCCGGGCGCGCCTACCTGGCCGCCACGCCGAAAATCGAGCGTGACCACCTGTTGGGGGAAGTGGCGAAAAAACTCGGGGATGAATGGCCTGCCCTGGAAAAATCCCTGGAAGACTCCTTCCGTGAATACGAAGAGTTCGGCTTCTGCCTGTCACTGGGCGAGTGGGACCGCAACGTCAACGGTGCCGGCGTGCCACTGCGCCTGGCCGACGGCAGCATCATGGCCCTGACCTGCGGCGCCCCGAGCTTCCAGCTGTCCAGCGAAAAACTCGAAAGCTCCCTGGCCCACCAACTGGTGATGCTGGCACGGGACCTGGAAAGCCTGGGCGTCTGAGGCAGGCCATAAAAAACCCCTGATCCGCGATGGATGCAGGTTTTTTTCATCAAAAGCGTCAGGACAGGGAGCCCCCCCCCTGAGCTCCGGCAAACCGACGGCGTCCTGACGCACGACCTTCTGTCGATTTAGAAGTTACGGGTACACACTGTGTTGGCAAGGTGTATCCGCAGTCTGCAAGCTCTCGTATCAGCCGTCAGCAGCAACGGCTGACTGCCGCCAGCCGCCAGAAAAAGAGAACAGGATAAAGAACGCCACGCCGCTTTCTCGTACAGAGAAAGCGGCGTTATTACTTGAACAGGGCGGGGCCTGTTGGTCGATAACAGCGTTGAAGCTGCAGATGCCAGGGAAGTCGGGGATGGGTCTGACGCTCCTGGAACCTGCACATACTCGGTACTAGCGGGGACTCCTAATCAGTTGCCCGCCACGCTCTTGATGTTGCCGTAGGAGGAAGACAGACGTATTTCTCCCCCGTCGCCCCCCGCCAAACCACCAAGGACCGCATAGCTACCACCACTTACGTGGCTGCTGGTGATGGAGTTGACGACCCGGGATTGGTTTTCTCCAACCAGGCCACCCACCTTGCTACGCACGCCGCCATAGACGCTCCCTTTGGCCGATGCAGTATCGATGAGACCACTGGCATGAGTACCCACCAGACCGCCGACAGCACTGTTACTCTCGCCCCGGACGCTTCCGCTGGCCGAGACCGAGCGCAGATCACCCGCGTTGTAGCCGACCAGACCGCCAACATGGCTGTTGGAGCCGCCGTATACATCGCCTTGTGCCTCGGCGTATTGGGTGATACCGCCAGTGTTGTGCCCAATGAGTCCGCCAACATGGGTGGAATCCACGGCAGCTACCATGCCCGAGGCTTCGGCACCGCTGATTTCACTGTCCACGTTCTTTCCGACCAGGCCGCCGACGTTAAAGCTCTTTTGTCCATAGTTCTCACCGCTGGCCTTGACGTTGTGCAGAACGCTGTTCTGATTGAGCCCCACCAGCCCCCCAGAGGTGTTCAGCACTAGACCAATCACCAATCCGCTGGCTGACGAGTCAGTGATCCGGCTGGAGTTGTTGAAACCGACCAACCCCCCCACGTTGTTGCCAGCGCCCCCAAATACCATGCCCGAGGCGTGGGAGCCCACTATGGTGCCGTCCTGGTTGATACCCACCAGGCCACCCAGGTTCCGGTAGGCGTAGTCACGACTGCCACCCAACCCAATCTCTCCCGAACTTGAAGAGTCAGTGATCGAGCCGCTCTGGTTGATACCCACCAACCCGCCTATACCCACCAGAGCATGGCTGTTCATGGTGCCCCTGACATCGACACCGGCACTGCTCTGGATCACTGAGCCCGTGTTCAGGCCCACCAGGCCACCGGCTGCCGAAGTTAAGGTGTTGCCAAGCACCACACCGGTGACTGACGCAGTATCGATGGAGCCGCCGGCGTTGCTGCCCACCAGCCCGCCGACCATGTTGTCCTGCCCGCCCTTGGCATTCACCTGCAGCTTGCTGGCACTGACGTTGGCAATTTTCCCGCTGTTGCGCCCCACCAGGCCACCGACGGCACTGCTACCGGTGGTGGACGTGGCGCCGTTGATGGTCATCGAGGCCAGCTTGAGGTTGCCGATGCTGCCGGACGAACTGGCGAACAGCCCGCCGTCGGTGCCGTTGCTGTTGACCGTCAAACCGCTGAGGGTGTTGCCCAGGCCCTCGAAGACGCCGCTGAAGGTTTGCTGCCCACCGATGGAGTTCAGGCGGGCGCTGCTGTCGATGGAGTTGCCCAGCACGTAGCGGCCCGCCAGATCCTGGTCGATCGCCTGCAACTGCGTGGCGTTTTGAATGACGCTGTAGGCTTCGCCGTTGGCATCGAAGCGGGCGCCGTTGCCGGACAGGGTGACGCCGCCATTCTGGCCCAGCGCAAAGTTGCCGCCATGGTTCAGCCCGAGGCTGCTGTTGCTGCCGCTCAGCGTCAGCTGACGATTGAGCTTGATGTCCCCCTGGGCGTTGAGTTCCACCCGGGCATTGGCACCACTGGCAGACAGGCGATCATCCAGGCGGATTTCTTGGGCCGAGGAGAGGGTCAACTGGTTACCGCTGGACCAGCGCAGCCCGTTCTCCACCGCTACATCGCCTTTGCCACTAGCCAGTTCAATATTGGTCTTGGCCAGATTGCGCGACACGGTGTCGGCATGGACGGTGTTGCTGTTGGCGGAGAAGAAGGAGCCCACCTTGACTTCGTTGCTGGTGATCTTCCAGGTGCCTGTCCGGCCATCCCGGGACTGAGTGCTGACCTTGGTCGGTAGCAGTACGCGGGTGGTTGCGCCCCGGGTCTCGATCAACCCGCCATTGCCCTTGCCGCCTAGCGCGCTGGCCTGCAACGAACCATCGACACTGACCACCCCTACATCACCACCGTCCAGGGTGATCCGACCGGCTTTTTGCGACAAGGTATTGGCTTCAATGGTCCCCTGGTTATTGACCACCGTCTGCAGCACGGAGCCCGCGCTCTTGGCGGTCATCAGCACCTGCCCGCCATCGGCCTTGAGCAGGCCGGTGCCGGTGTTGTGCACCAGCGCGTCGAGCGCTGCGCTGTCGACATGCAGGTCCAGCAGTTGGTTGTCATCGAAGCTGACGGTGAAGCCATCGCCTGCGGCCAACGCCACACGGCCGTTCTGCGCCTTGATGGTGCCCTGGTTGGTCACCCTGGCCCCGAGCAGCGCCACGCCACCGCCGTCAGCGGCAGTGATGGAGCCCTGGTTGACCACCTCGGCTGCCGAGGTGCCGGCGAACTTGTAGTTGCCGGCCTTGAAATCGGCATCGCTGATATCCCGGGTCGAAGCCACCAGGCCACCGACATTCACCTGAGCGCCCTGGCCGAACACCACGCCGTTGGGGTTGATCAGGAACACCCGGCCATTGGCATTGATCTGCCCGTGAATCTGGCTGCCATTGACACCCACGACCCGGTTCAGGGCGATCGAAGTGCTGGTGGGCTGGTTGAAGGTCACCGACTGACCGTTCTGCACGTTGAAATCCTTCCACTGAGTGACCAGCTTGTCCGTCTGCTGATTGATGGACATGTGCTGGCCCTGGGTATGGAAATCGGCACTGCCGGACACCACCTCCCCTCCCGTGGGCAAGGCAAACGCCGAAGGCAACCCGGTCAATGCCAACAGACTGGCAACTGCCACCACCAGGCCCTTGCCGGAGCCGGCACGCCGACGCCGGGCGCCTTCGTGAGTGACGTTCCAGCAGCCCTGGGCCTGGTTCCATACCAATGCATAGATCTTGTTCATGAAAACTCCATATCGATTTATCTACGTACTGCAAACCTTTGCAGCACGGCACTGCCGCTGAAGCGCTCGCTAGGCCTTCAAACTGGACGACGGTGTTGGGTAGAACTTGCCCACGGACGGCCCGGCTCAATGAGCGGTCGCGATCATGGGAAGGTAAAAGTGAACTCTGCAGCCCCGTTGGCAGCCCCTCCGGCGTGAACCTCCTGGTCATTGCCGATGCGGATGTAGCTGGCTCGCAGGGGAATGCTTGCGCCATCGCCGATGCGCTGCATCTCGTAGCTCTGGCCGCTGTACTCGATGCGCTCCGAGGTCAGCCCATTGGTCATGACAATGCCGAACCCGCGGGTGGTGGAGTCGATCAGGCCCAGCACGCCCTTGACCGCAGAGCCCCCTGACTTGTCGATAAAGCTGATGCGAGGCCGGGCCTGCATCGAACAGCGGCTCAACCCGATGCTGAAGGGAACCTCGGGCGAGGTGGCATTGACCTGGGGAAAGTCCGCCAGGGAGAAGCGCCCCAGGCGCACGCCGATCTCCTTGTAGGCTTCCACCACACAGGTCTTGGGCAGCTCGATGTCCATGTTGAAGTCCAGGCCGCCCATGACCAGGCTCTTGCGGCAGCTGCCGGTCAGCGGTGCGCTGAGATCGCTCAATTGGGACCCCAGGGTCGACTCGTTTTTTTTCAGGTCGTACGCATACAACTGCAGGTAGGACGAGCCTGCTACCTGGGTAACTTTGAGGGTGCCCGTGGGCAACTGATCCGGCGGCACGGTCAGGATCAGCGATTGAGTAATCTGGGTGACCATGGTCTGAGAGGTTGAGCCGCTCTCGTAGACCAGGTCGTCATTTTTTTCCAGCGCTATGGGAAAGGTGACTTGAGCCACTCTTATGCTCTTGCCTCCTCGCGGAAAAGCATCCAATCGAAGGCCTATGCCTTGGATATTGGTAGGAGCGGCGTCATAAGGCTGCGGCGTACCGCCGCTCCAATGTCCGGCAGTCACAAGCTCTCGCGGACTCCCGGAGATGGCAAGATTGAAACTGGTATGCAAGGTGATCGTACGTTCCCACAACACGGTGCCCACCGGGGTATTGCTGTTCAACGGGTTGATCAGCCTCCATTGCGAACTGGTGTCACTGGTGACCCTGCAGTCCCTGGCATAACCGTTCAACAGAGCTGCTCGCGCATCCGCGCTGCCCCAGCCGCAAAGCACCCCTGCGAGCATGACGCCATGAACCCACAGGGGCAGCGGTCTGCAATCGGCTACAAGCCTCAGCCATTGGCGAATCATCTGTCTTTCTCCCTGTCTGCGCCTTGGTGATGCCGCCCATGACAAGAGCAGCGTTCTGCACAAACGAGATGGATTACCCAAAAGTGGCCGGCGGCTTCCGGCCCCCCTTAAAAACTCATCAAGGAACGAGACAAGCAGGTGCCCGTCAGCAGCCAGAACCCGGTGCGCCAGGCATCAGCCAGGCACACCGGAGGAACTGCCATTCCTCAGATCAGCAGGTACCGGTCATCAGTTGCGGATATCGCCCTCATTCAGGCCAACCGCTGGTACCTGGCTCGCCAGCTCCAGCGCCTCGTTGTAACGCATGTCTCCGTAGTTGACCCCGACCAGGCCACCGTAGGTCTGATTGTTGCGCGGAACGAAGTTGATCTTGCCGGTGGCCACGGAGCTACGCAGGTCGCCCATGTTCAAGCCGACCAATCCGCCCAGGCGGGCAGAGACGCCACCGCTCACCTGACCATCGGCCAGGGAGTTGGTGATGTACGAATTGTTCTGACCGACCAGGCCGCCAACCGAACTCTGATTACCGCCCACCACGTCGCCTTTGGCCGATGTGCTATTAATGCGGTGATCGACAAGATCGCCATTGGTACCCACCAGACCGCCAACGTTGCTGTTGACGCCGCCGCTGACGTTACCGCTGGCCTCGGCCGAACTCAGGTCGCCGTCGTTGTAACCCACCAACCCGCCGACATTACTGATATTGCCGCCGCTGACATTGCCACGAGCCACGACATATTCAGTGCTGCCACCAAAGTTGTGTCCGATAAGGCCGCCGACATTGCTGTTGGCGCCACCGATCACATTGCCGCTCGTTTCCGCCGTGTCGATCCGGCTATCCTCGTTCTTGCCCACCAGCCCGCCAATGTTGGTGCCGGTGGAGTCAGTGACCGTGCCAGTGGCCTTGACGTTCGTCAGCGTGCTGTTCTGGTTCCAGCCCACCAAGCCACCTGCGGCCATGGACGTTGCCCCCGTAACCGCACCACTGGCGCTGGAGTCGATGATGGTGCCATTTCTGTTGGTCCCCACCAGGCCACCGATGCGGCTGGCGGCATAACCCCAGACATTGACCGAGGAACTGGTGTTCTCAATCTGGCCGCCTTGGTTGTAACCCACCAGCCCACCCAGGTTCGGGTCTATGTAAGGTGGGCGAACGGGTGGGTTAACGGGTGGGCGGAAACCAGTTCCGATCGTGCCGGCACTCGAAGAACCCTTGATTTCCCCGCCCTTGTTGACCCCCACCAGGCCGCCCATGCCACCCACTTCACTGAGCTGTACGGTGCCCAACACCTGCACATCGGTGGAGCTATTGGTAATGGTCCCCACACCAGCGCGACCGACATTGTTTTCGCCTACCAGGCCGCCCATGGCCAAGGTGTTGCCGTTACCTGTCACCGTACCGGTCACCGATCCACGGTTGATGGAGCCGCCAGCGTTGACGCCGACCAGGCCACCGACAGAGTTGGTCTGATTACTGTTGGCGTTCACAGCCAGGTTGATGCCACTGACGTTTTCGATGAGGCCGGTGTTCTCGCCCACCAAGCCACCAATTTTTCCGAAGCCGGAGCTGGAGGTGGTGCCGTTGATTCTCATCGACGCCAGCTTGAGGTTGCTGATACTGCCGGATGATCGGCCGAACAGACCACCGTAAGGCCCATCGGTATTGACGGTGAAACCACTGATGGTGTTGCCCAGGCCCTCGAAGATTCCGCTGAACTGTTTGTTGCCACCAATGGTCTTGATGATGCCGGTGCCCTTGATGTCATTGCCCAGTACATACAGGCCACCGAGGTTGGTGCCGATCGCCTGCAACTGCGTAGCGTTCTGGATCACTGTGTACAAGTCACTATTGACATCGAACGAGGCGCCGCTGCCGGACAGGGTGACCTGGCCGTTCTTGCCCAGGGCATAGCTGTTGCCGTAGTCCAGGCCGAGGCTGCTGTTGGTACCGGTCAGTGCTATCGCGCCGTCGAGCTTGATGTCCCGGTCGGCCTGAAGCTCGATACGGGCGCCTGCACCAGTAGCCGTCAGTTTTTTGTTGAGATTGATGTCCTGGGCCGACACGACGCTCAATTGATTGCCGCTGGTCCAGTTGATGTCACCGTCGATCGAAACGTTGCCGGACTTGCTGCTCAACTCGACGTTGGTGGTCGACAGGTTATGCGACAGGGTATCGGCATAGACATTGTTGCTGCCGGGAGTGGAGGTTGGGCTGACATTGACATCGGTGGAACTGATCTTCCAGGTACCGGCCCTGCCGTTGGTGGCCAGGGTGTTGACCCGGGCGGCCAGTTGCACCTTGGTGTTGGCGCCCTTGGTCTCCACCACGCCCCCATCACCGATCGAAGTCAGTGCGTTGGCGCTCAGCGAGCCGCCGACGTTGACCACGCCGACGTCACCGCCGTCCAGGGTGATCTTGCCGGCCTTGCGCGACAGGGTGTTGGCTTCGATGGCGCCCTGGTTGTTGACCACGGTCTGCAGCATCGAGCCTGCGCTCTTGGCGGTCATCAATACCTGCCCGCCGTCGGCCTTGAGCAGCCCGCCGTTGCTGACCAGCGCATCGATCGCCGCGGCATCGACTTTCAGGTCCAGCAGGTTGTTGCTGTCGAAGCTGACGGTGAACTCGTTGCCGCCACCCAGGGCCACGCTGCCCTTCTGCGCCTTGATGTCACCTTCGTTGCGCACGGTCTTGCCGATCAGCGCCACGCTGCCGCCATCGGTGGCGGTAATCATGCCGTTGTTGACGACTTCAGCCTGCGAGGTCCCGGCGAACTTGTAGTTGCCGGCGGTGAAGTTGGCATCGGTGATGTTCTGGGTCGAGGCCACCAGGCCACCGACGTTGACCTGGGCGTTGTTGCCGAATACCACCCCGTTGGGGTTGATCAGGAACACCTGGCCGTTGGCATTGATCTGCCCCTGGATGTTACTGCCATTGACGCCAATCACCCGGTTCAGGGCCACCGAGGTCTTGGTCGGCTGGCTGAAGGTCACCGTCTGGCCACGGTTCACGCTGAAGTCGTTCCAGTTGGTGATCAGCTTGTCAGTGTGCTGGTTGATCGACATCTGCTTGCCATTGTCGAACGTCAGGATGTCCGCCGTGCCGGAGACCACCGTGCCTCCAGTCGGCAACGCGAAGGCCACAGGCAGAACACCAATGCCCAGCAGCCCGGCCACCATCACCACCAGGCCCTTGCGTGTTCCGGAGCGGCGACGACGGCGTGCGCCCTCGTCGGTCACACTCCAGCAGCCCTGGGCCTGATTCCACACCAATGCATAAACCTTATTCACGTTGACTCCTTATCTACTCATAAACGCCCTGCAACCTATGCAGGACGGCACCACCTCCGAAGCACACGCCGGCCTTCAGAAATACTGTGTCGCGCTGGCCCAGATCCGCGGCGTGCGCTCGGGCCCGCTGCCCTCCTGGTTGTTGTCCAGGGCCCAGGCACTGGTCACGCTGATCTGTTGCGATGGGCCGCTCCAACTGGCACCCACACCGGCGCCCGACAACTGGCGGCGGTTCTCGTCGTGGATCCAGGGGCTCTTGTTGACCTGCACCGCGCCGTGATCGACAAACGCCTTGAGCTGCCAGCGCGGGGCCAGGAGAAAGCGCAGTTCCAGGCTGGCCTGCCAGCCCTGGTCGCCACTGCTGGTCCCCTGGGGATAGGCGCGCACATCGAAGGGGCCGCCGATGCCGAATTTTTCCGAGCTGTCCAGGTTGGTCGAGGACCATTGGCCGTTGAACTGGCCATAGAGCTGAAAGCGCGGGCTCAGGTACTGCAGGCGCGCGGCATTGAGGTTGAGCTTCTGAAAGCCACCGTTGGTGCCGGCCGTGAAATGGTCGCGCCACTGGTCCATCGGGTCGTCGATGCTCAACCGGCCACTGCCGTAGGTGAGGTAGAAGAAGTTCTGCCCGCCGCCGAGCAGGCTGTCCTGGGAGTTGCCGTTGAGGCTCAGGCTCCACAGTTCCACATGCTTCTGGCTGCTGACTTCGAACAGGTCGATGTCGTCGCGCAGGCGCTTGTCCTCGTACTGCAACTGGGCGCTGAGATCGAAGGTGCGGCTGCGGATCAGCGGCTGAGTGATGAAGACACTGCCGATGCTCGCCTGGCCGTGGGCCTCCAGCACCTCGAAGTCCCGGCTCAACTCGTAGTTCATCCGCGAATAGGCCACGCCCACACTGGTGGACCAGGGGCCCAGGGGAAGCTTGTAGGCGGCGCGGTAGTAGCGCTGGTCCTCGTCGCTGCCGAGCAGGCGCAGGTTGAACTGATCGCCCAGGCGCAAGGGGTTGTTGAGGTTGAGGCTGCCCCCGAGGCGGTATTCGCCGGTGTAGTAGCCGCCGAAGTTGTCGGCTTCCAGGGTGCCGCTGGCCCAGGGCCCGGGCTGCGCATTGACCAGCAGGTCGGTGGTGCCGCGCTGCTCGCCGGCACTGAGAGTGCCCTTGACCCGGACCCCGGGAAGGTCGCTCAACAGCAGCAGGCTGCGTTCAAGATCTTCACTGCGGACCGCGGTATCGCTGTGCAGTGACGACAGCGGGCCTGTGATCACCGAGTTCAGGGCCCGGGACTGGTTGTTTACTTGAATACGACCGTAGCGACCTTCCATGAGCTCGATACGCACCACGCCGTCCTCGATGTCCTGGGCCGGCAGGAAGGCCCGGGCCAGCATGTAGCCCTGGTTCTGGTAATAGGTCGTCAGGCGCTCGGCGGCCGCGCGCAGCTGGTTCAGGTCCAGCTCCTGGCCCTTGAGGTCCGCCAGCAGGGCTTGCAGCGTCTCGTTGCTGAACACCTGGTTGCCGACGATCACGAAGTCGTTGACCTGCAAGCGGATGCCGGAGGTGTCCGGAGCCTGGGCAGGGGCGCTCGGCGGCTTCGCCGGCAGGTCCAGCTCCGGTGCCGGCTGCTCCGGCAAGGCCGGTTGCGTGGCCTGGATGTCGCGCATCGCCTGCCCGGCGTTGGGCACATACACCGCGGCAGCCGCCACTGCGGGCAACATCAGCAGCAAGCCCAGGCAGCCCCCGGACAATCGCTGCCAGCGCCGTTCAAGGCCCCCCGCAAGCAGGCTGTTCGATGACTTGCCCAAGGCAACTTCAGTCTTGTATCCGCGCACTTCCACTCAGCGTCTCCCCGCTGTCAGTTGCCACTTGGTAATGAACCACCGCCTGATCCGGGGTAATTCCCTGCATATCGGGCAGGGCGATCCGCGCCGAGCCGAAGGGCTCCACGGTGATCCCCTGCAATGTGATTGATCGATTGCCGCTGCCCAGCGCCACCTCAGCGAAGGACACGTAGTACGGGGTCGGGTTGCCGGCCAGCAGCGCAGCGCCAGCCTGCCCCGGCGCCACAAGGCTCCAGCGCAACTGGCGGACCGCTTCGTCAGCCTTGCCGGACAAGCCCTGGGGGCGGTACAGCAGCTTCATGCGCATGCGCGATGCCAGCCGCAGCAAGTCGTCCTTCGCGGCCGCCAGGGGCGGTACTTCGAGAAAGTTGATCCAGAACACCGACTCCCGATCGCCGGGCAATGGCTCGCCGCTGTAGCGCAGAACCAGGGCTGCGTTCTGCCTTGGCTCAAGCCGGGAGATGGGTGGCGACAGCACGAACGGCACCACCAGGGCGCTGGGGTCGACCTCGGCGTCGCCCTTGTCCAGCCAGGCCTGCAACAGGATCGGCGCACGGCCGCTATTGCCGACCCGGATGCTGATGGCCGGCTTGTCGGCGGAATAGATGAACCGTGTGCCGACAATCGACAGGTCGGCCTGGGCCCAGCCGCTGGACAAGGCCAGCAGCCCCAGCAGCCACCGGCAACCACGCAGGGAGCAAAGACGGCGATATCCGCCTTGATGGCCCATCAAGGCCGCTCCTCTACGGAACCTGCCGGCATCGCCCGGCAGGGACGCTGAAGCACCACATAGCCCGTGGCGGAGGCCGTATCGCGGGGCGGCAACTGGTAGTCGATCAGGCACTGCTGATCCGGCTCCTGGCCCCATTCCACGCGAATCGTGCCCTGGTCCTGCTCGGTACGCAGCACCAGGCGGCTGCCCTGGCCCACCGCCCCCAGCTCGGCACCGTCCTGGGCATCGACGGCCACGGCAGCAAACGGCAACTGCTGGCCATCGGGCTGCTGGCTGTCGATCAGCACCGCACGAGCCCTGCGGGTCGGGTACGAAAGCATCACCACCGCCCCCGCCACCGGCGCCACATGGCGCGAGCTGAGCAGCAGCTCGACGTCGTCGGCAACGCCAGTGGGGTCGATGTCCACGGTGTTCAATTGATAGGGGCTCAGGCTGGAGACCACGGCAT
The DNA here is from genome assembly GCF_059418825.1 of Pseudomonas sp. GW821-FHT07F01. Taxonomy (NCBI): domain Bacteria; kingdom Pseudomonadati; phylum Pseudomonadota; class Gammaproteobacteria; order Pseudomonadales; family Pseudomonadaceae; genus Pseudomonas; species Pseudomonas sp. GW821-FHT07F01. The sequence continues at coordinate 486,890 of NZ_JBWKQO010000004.1, read as the reverse complement.
AGCCGCTTCCATCCACCCGCGTATCGGCATAGCCGACCCGGGCGCCCTTGGCATCGGGAGCATGCACCAGGCCCGTGGTTTCACTCAGGGTCTGGGCGAAGGTCAAGCCACCCGAATGCAGCACCATGCCCCCGGAAGCCCCCAGAGACTGCTGGCGATAGTCGCGGCCCTGGGAAAAGCTCGAACTCAGGGAAACCTCGGGCAGGAAATAGTTGAGGCTGGCGTTGGTCGAGGTTTCGCCCTGGCGCTGGTCATGGGCGGCGGACAACGCATAGGTGGCGTCGCCATCCTTGTCCAGTACGCCGGAAATGCCGCTGGTGTAGTGCGCGCCAGAACGCTTGTCGTGGCTGGCGTAGCTGTTGATCGTGGTACCCCGGCGCCCTTCCCGCCCCAGGGGAATCGACAGGCTGAAGCTGAAAAACGTGTTGTCCGCCCCCGCGCCTGCCCGCGAACCACTGCTGGAAGCACGCATGCGCTGAGCCATGAAGGAGTAGCTGTTACCGCGCCACTGGTTGCTGTAGCCCATGGCGAAGTTCAGGGTCTGGCCCTGGCGATTCCAGTACTGGAGGCTGGAGCCCGTGGCATAGAGCTGCCCTGCGCCGTCGCCCAGTTGCTGGTTGATGTTGATATCCAGGCGGTCACGGACCCGGGCGAACGAGTCGACGCTCTCGCCCTGGTTGACGTGGTCCTGCAGGCTGATGGCGTCATGCAGGCCCAGGTAACCGCTGGTGGAATAGCGGTAGGCCAGCAATGAGAAGTTGGTCCCGCTGTTGGGCAGGTTCTTGCTGTAGGACAGGCGCACGCTTTGGCCCTGCATGCTGCCGCCCCGGGGCAGCTCGGTTCGGGCCTGGGTCAGGTCCAGGCCAAAAGCCCCGAGGGAAGTATTCAGTGCGCTGCCGATCAACGCCGACATGTAGCTGCCGGTGAGTGCCGTGCCGGCATAACCGGTCAATTGGTTATCCAGGCCGTAGTGCAGGGTGCCCTGGGCCACATATTGCTCGCTGCCACCGAGCCCGGGGTTCGCCACCTTGCCCGCCGTCAGGCTGTAGCGTGAGGTGCCGGGGCGCAGGGTTTGCACGGTGGTGGCAAAAGGTACGGTAAAGCGGCTGGTCTGGCCGTTGGCCTCGGTGACCGTCACGTCCAGATCACCACCAAAGCTTGCCGCTTGCAGATCGGAAATCTCGAACGGCCCCGGTGCAACGGAGGTTTCATAGATCATGTAGCCGCGCTGATAGACCGAGACCTTGGCATTGGTGCTGGCCGTGCCGCGGATCTGCGGTGCGTAGTAGCGCTGGCTCTCGGGCAACATGCGCGGGTCGCTGGCCAGCCGGACACCGCGAAACGATACCGAGTCGAACAGATCGGCTTCGGTCACGCTCTCTCCCACCAGCAACTGCGAGTGCCAGGCCGGCAGGTCGGTCTGGGCATAGATGTAACCGCGCTGATAATGGCCGCCCACCTCCGGCGACCAGGTGGCGGTACCGCTGTGACGCAGACGCCAGTCACCCAGGTTGAGCCCCAGGTTGAGCCCGGCATAGCCATCGGTCTGGCTTCGCCCATTGCTCTGGGAACTGAACAGGCTGGTGTTGTAGTTGAGCGTGGCCGCGGACACGCCGTAATCCCAGCTCGCCGGATCGACATAGGTTTTCGACAGGTTCTGCTGCAGGAAAAGCTGCGGCACCGACAACTCGATCTTCTGTTCCGCAATTTTGACGCGGGTGGTCGCGCCAGGGATGTAGCTGCCAAGGTCGCCGCAAAACAGCCCATCGCCCATGAGAGGGTGAGAGGAATGGGTGCCCAGGCTCGCATCGGTCTTTTTCAAGTCGATACCCAACTGCTGCAACAACGAACGGTCGTAGCACGGCTGGCTGCCCTGTGGGTCATCGCTGGCGCGGAACTGGATTTCCTGCAACGCTCGCCACTGACTGCTCACCAGCACATCAAGCAAGTACGTGCCGGGCGCGACATAGCCCAGTTGTTGAAAGCGCGAGGTATCGATGGGAGTGCCCTTACCTTGAAATAGCATCTGGCTGTCGAACAACACATCCTGGCTGGAGCCCGTATCCGCGGCCTCTGCCGTCGCCGGCGCAATGCCGTCCTGGTCGGCCACCAGCACCATGGAATTGCTCATCAGCATCGCCGCCAGACACAGTGACTGCGTCGCCGGAACCCGTCTGCGGCCGGATGAAGGCCCAGAACAGCTCGCACGCAAATGCCGATGGCACGGAATACGCGACATAACGAAGCCCCTGCCCCTCAAGAAAACCAAGCCACTGAAAAGCCCGCAGAAGTGATGAGGCCACCCCGTCAAAGAAGCGACTTTTTCAGCTGGCCTCGGCCGCCGAAATCATCGATCACCTCATATTCGATTGATGCCTTGGCCGGCTGTGACGGAGCGCTCGCCGGCCAGGGGAAAGACTCATATCCGAAGGGTGCGACCATGCCTGGCTTCAAATCGAATCGACGGCCTGACACAGCAACTTCCATGCGTCCGAAGGACACGTAATAAGGTGTTGGGTTGAACACTTTGATAACCGGAACTTGCGAAGCGCCTGCTCGACTTAATTCCCACTTGAGCTTTTCGCCAGCCATGCCCACATTGCCAATCAAGTTTTCAGGACGGAAGAAAATCTTGATCCGAGTCCTGAATGCAAACTGCAATACGTTCTCGTCCTGTTTTCGCCGTGGTGGCGTTTCCAGTACATTCAGCCAGAACAATGACTCGCGATCTTTTGCCAAGGGCTCTTTTGAATAAGACACACGCAATATTGCCGAGCCTCCCGCTTCCACCCGGCTGACTGCTGGGGCCAGAAGAAAGGGAACCTTGATTTCCTCAGGAGACTTGTTGGCATCGCCTTCGTCGATCCAACTTTGCGCCAACAAGGCCACAGAGCCGGTGTTACTCAACTTCAATGTAACTTCACGAGCCTCTGCTGGATAAACCAGGCGCGTACCTTCCAGTACTATCCCGGCATGCGCGCCCCCCGACAGTATCCCCAGGAACATGACACCGATAACGAGAGAATGAACAAAACGCGCTGTCGGCGTCATGACCTGCCCCTTAATAACTAACTGCTGTTATTGGTACGCAAGGGTGTAGCGAATGTAGGACACGCCCGAACCTGCACCGACGGTGGCTTCAGTAGATACGTAAGCGGCCTTGTACTTCAGGGTTGCTTCCTTGTCGGTGGAGATCGTAGCGATCTGCGGGGATGCCTCGGCTTGGCCCAGGACGATTTTCTGCGGGGTGGTGTCATGGTCGTTATAGACCTCGATCTGCACGCCCGTTGCAGGCTTGCTACCGATCAGCTTGAGGTTGCCGGAGGCTGGGTCGACGTTGCCGAGTTGGTCGAACTCGATGGAGACCTTCTTACCAGCGGTGCAGTTGGCACCCGAGAGTTGCAGTACGAACGGCACCAGTGGAGACCTCGCACCGATCTTGTCAAACACAGTAGGCTTGATAGTACCGAGTTCAACGTTAGTCTCGTTACCTTCGCCCGGGGCCTTGCCGTTGATATCGCAGGTGGTGTCAGAGATGCTGCCACTGAACTTCACCACGCCATCGGTAGCCTGGGCAAAGGATGGAATCAATGCTGCCAGCATCAACCCGGAAGTTGCCATGGACAAGAGAGTCTTGCGTTTCATCTGATTTCCTTTTCCAAATGATTATAAGGAAGCAACAACAAAACACTTCCCTCCGAAAGCAACCGACAATAATACTGCCGTCTGCCTGGAAGAACGGATTTGCCTGACCTTATAAAAGTTAATTAATGCTGCTTGTTCCCGGCATCCCGGCCGGCTTGAACTACAAGTTCGGATCGGGTCTGCCAGCAGCGACCAAGCATATAGAAGAGTCGATTTATTTGGATCAAGATCACTACAGCATGATTTCCGGGAATGCTCCCGCAGAGAAACAGGAAATTTCTCGGAATGGGAAACCAACTTAAACAACAGACAAACTAAAGTTATTCGCTAATAACAACTTCCTGGAATATCAATCCAATAGCCGATAACAGCATAAAGTATTGTGGACTATTGATATTTGGCCACGCGACGCCGAATCGACCGGGCGCAGGACGCAGGACGCACTGATTCCGCCGGCGCTAACAGTTCGGCAGAAGGCGTTGCTGGAAAACGAGGGGGGCGCACGGCCCGGGGCGGCCGATTGCGAGCAACAAAAAAGCCCCGGAAATCGATGATTTCCGGGGCTTTCATTTGTATGGCGGAGAGATAGGGATTCGAACCCCTTCCTATCGGACTGCAGGCCGCTTTAGGCCAACAATTACGGCAAAACCTAAAGCATTGATAGGCCCATTGCGGCCTAATGCGGCCCCGGTTATGCCCTAAATTTGCCCTAAACTACGACCAACAATCAGCAGCTCGTCGGCCCGATTCGCACAACAGACACACGTCAATTACTGTATGCATATACAGCATCAGTTATAGCAGTCTGATCTCATGAGTATCCCCCCTAAAGCTGAGTGGCTTGCCCACTGGCGCCGCCACCTGGACGACCACGAACTCCGCATGAGTTACCCCGAGGCTTACCGTCAAGGCTGCCTGGCCATCAGCAAAGACATGGTCGATGCTGAGGTCATCGATCAGGCTCAGAAGTTCGAACTGGATGAGCTCGCAAACGCTGCGTACTGGCACGCCGTTGAGACGCTGATCGATTGCGAACCTGAATTCATATCGTCCGCCTTCTACGACCTGGTTCCTCGGGGCGGCGGGCCGCGGTTGGGTAAGCTCTGGGGAAGGACCTATTACCCGGAAGGCTCGGAGGAATGGGCAGCCCAGGTGATCGATGAGAAAGAAAGTCGTCGGCTCGTGTTCCGAATCAATTCGGATGTGTGGTCAATGGACGGCCTGACGATCACAACGGCCGACGGCAGCCTTTATGACCTGGAGATCACTGGCCAACGCATCAACGGACGCGAGTACGCGAACATCGAGGACCCGGACGCATACCGAACCCTCGCGGACCAAGCGTTGATTGCCCTGGAGAATCACGACTTCGAAACCTACCGCCGCGCTCGCCCTCTTCTGCTCGCTGCGGCATTCAGGAAGTGCTCAGCCTGTCTTGACCGGTTCGTGATGCGGGAAGACTGCGCCGTCTGCGATGGCCGCGGGTTTGTTGCCAGAGATGGGGACCGGTCTACAGTTTAGAGATCGCAGGCCGATCACCAGGGCGCTCATATGTGCGGACGACTTTCGCAGTACCGCGGCATTCACGACTTTGTCGCAGCCCTGAACATGCCCGGAGCCCTGATCAATAGCGTCGGTGATCAGCCCCTGGGGCGCTACAACGCCGCGCCGACGATGCAGCTCGCCCTCTTCCACGTCGCCGAAGACAAACTACACGCCGACGCCGTGCGCTGGGGGTGGCGGCCGCACTGGGCCACCGACCGCGCCGCGCCGATCAATGCCAGAGTCGAGAAAGTGGCTCACGGGCCGTTCTTCCGCCAGATCTGGCCGCACCGGGCCGTATGTCCGATCGATAACTGGTTTGAGTGGGTAGATGAAGGCGGACCGAAGAAGCAGCCCTACCTCATCCGGCACCGGGACCGCTCCCCCATCCTCTGCGCCTCAATTGGACAACTGCCGGATCCAGACGAAGGTCACGGGGAGCACGACGGCTTTGTGATCATCACCGCCGACGCACAGGGCGGCATGGTCGATATTCACGACCGCCGGCCGGTGGTCCTGGCCCCGGACCTGGCCCGGGAATGGCTCGATCCTGCAACGCCCAAGGAACGCGCCGAACAGATGGCATTGCACCAGGGCGAGCCCGCCGAGGCCTTCGAATGGTTTAGGGTAAGCACCGCCGTCGGCAACGTCAGGAATCGCGGTGCGGATTTGATCGAGCCGATGAACGGTCGCCGCCTCCATTGATAGCGCGATTCGCGCTATGTATAGTAGAGCTATCAGCACGGCAATTAGGCTAGCGCTGTACCTCCACCGGAGACGATCATGACTACCACTATTTACTCGTACGATTCCCGCAAAGCAGATGATGGCGAAGTGTGGGGCACCATCAAGGAAACAGAGAGCGGCAAATTACATATTGCTGTACGTCCTGGCCAATGCTCAGAGGGCGATAAACTGATCGGCTTTAAAAGCATCGACAATCCAGGTCGCGGCAAGCGTCCCGAGCAGTGGGTAAAGGTTGATGCTGGCTATGTTGTTACCGGGCTTGGCAAAGAGTACGTACAGAACAAAATCACGTACGTAAACGCTTATATCGCCGAGGCCAAATAATCATGGCTTCCACAGAGTTTCAATCTGGCCCTTTTACCTTCTTCCCGCGCCGGCAACTCAATCTCGCCGGTACCCCATGCACACTCTGGGAATTGAACTACAGCCATGCCTACATCGGCGAACGCACAGCGCCTGCCATTGCAACCCAGGCCCAAGTCCGCGAGCGGTTCGAAGGTGACATCGAGCGGTTCGCTCGCGAAATGGAATCCGAGCACGCGCCTACGGTTGTGCACCTGGTTGACTTTGACAGCGGAGAATCTGTCGCGTCAGTTACGGTAGTCGGCGATCTTGGGCTAACCCCTGGCGTGATCGATGATCGCTCTAAGTTCTGGCTGCAAAGCTCAGACCGCCGACGCTCTCGCGATATCTTCCTCGCAGATTTCCCAGTCATCATTGCAAAGCACCAGGCTCCGGCGCGCTCTTGGATCTGCGGCCTTCTGCCTGACGAAGTGCTAACAAATGATCCGAGCGAATGGCGCGCCCCTAGCAGTTGGGAGCTGCGGCACGTTGTGGGAGAAGGTAGCTTAACCGGCGTATCCGGGGCGAAAGCTGCCGCGCTGGTCGGTGTAACCCCGCAGAACTTCAGAAAGTACACTGCTGCTGATGGGGCATCGACGCGCCAAAACATCAGTTTCGCAATGTGGCACTTGTTGCTTCACAGGCTGGAGATACAATCCCTGCGTGGTTGACACGCAAGCCGTCTACCGCTTAAAAAATCACTGCAACAGCCCGACTACTGAATAAGTAGCTTAGAAAGTACCGGTGTCACTCTAGACCTTACTGCCGAACAGGCAGCTCTAAGCGCATCCCGCGCCGTCTAACTGGACTTTCTGATGAAAGAACCTGCACGCCCGCTGACTGTTGGCGAATGGTGCGACGAATACGAACGCATAATTCGCGCCCTCCCCCTAAAACAAATCACCATCAGCAACCGGATCAACTACATCCGCCATATCCGTTTATCACTGAGCAGCAAGCAATTAACTGACGTCGAGCCGCTGGATCTAATTTTAATTCTTCGCGGGCTCGAGAATGCGGGAAAACCGTACATGCGCCGGAGGGTCCGAATTGAGGCAATTCAGCTCTTCAATGAAGGAATCATCGCGCGTAAAACCAACTTCAACCCGGCGGCGGCTATTTCGCTCTGGAAAACGCGACCGGCGCGATCGCGGCTCACTCTTGAGCACTGGCAGGCAATACATGCCTGGGCCAGAGCCACAAACATGGCCTGGTTCGCTCTTGCCCTTGAGCTGGCACTGGTGAGCAGCCAGCGCAGAGCAGATATCGTCCGGCTCTGCCACGCCGATGTGGTGGGCCACCATCTCCGCGTGTGTCAGCAAAAAACAGGAAGGCGTATCGCGCTCCCCCTAGGTCTCTATCTAGAGAAAGCAGACCTCCAGCTCGGAAGTGTGCTTGAGCGGATGGCAAAGTGCGGCGCCCCTGGCCTCACGCTATTGCGCAGGAAGGACGGCAAAGGCTATTGCCCAGGACATCTAAGCAATACATTCAAAGAAGGATTACGGACGTGCTTTCCCGGGAAGGACTGGGGCGAGAAACGAAAACCACCGTCATTTCATGAAATCCGATCATTGTCGGAGCGGCTCTATCGTCAGCAAGGGGTCGACACGATGACCCTGCTCGGGCACTCAAGACAATCGATGACTGACGAATACAACGATGATCGCGGACTCGAAGAATGGAAGGTGCTGAAGATCTAAGGACGGTCATTGCCCAGGGCTGATCAAGCCCTTGGCAATGCCGTCATAAGCCTGTTCACACGTCACTCCCCTGGTCCGGCTTTGATCAGCATCTGCTGCCAGATCTCCCGCTCGTTTGTCAGCGCGCTTGAACAGGTCGGCAAGCACCAGGGCCGTGCGGGTTGCTGCCGCGCTTGCGGCGGCAGTGCAGGAATTGCTGCTGGCCGTACGCTTGAGGTGCTCGGTGAGATCGTCGACGGTCCGCTGCAGGCTCCCAGCAGCAGCGCGAGCGGTAACAGCGTCAGCGATTGCACTATCGATTTTCCGTTGTCCATCCTGCACCGCCTTGTTGATTGAGTTCTGCCGATCCTGTTCTTTGTCGCGCTCTGCGCGCTCATCGATGGCCCAAGCCTGCTTATCACCGGCGTCACGCGCATTCCAGCGCGCCTGCCACTCTGCGCTCTCGATCGACCGTCCGTGCTGATAAATCCCCCAGTAAGAGGCAAGTGCTAGCACCAGCAGGCCGCCACGTAACAGCCAGGCGCTCACGCCAGCACCTTCAATGCACGCTCATACAGCGCCTCGCGATCCGCCAGGCCGTTGGTTCCGCCGTTTATGCGCTTGGTGATCGTGAGAAAATCGCCCCTGTCGGCCAGGGTGTTCAGGCCCGCACGCTGCCAGAACCAACCCGCCGACAGCGCGGCATAGACTGGGGTTTCCAGTAGCTCAGGGGTGTTGAGCAATCGAGCATCACTGAACAGAGCTTCGCTACAGGCTTCATAGTTGGCCCGGCCGGTGATCTGGATCAGCCCCCTGCCTCGGTACTTCTGGCCGTCGCCGTCCGCTTCGAGGGTGTTGCCCAGGCGCTTGGCCAGGGTGCCGGTGTCGTACTTGCTCAGGTACTGATCGCTGCCCAGCTCGCGCACGTAAAGCAGTTGGCCGGACTCGTGGCCTATCTGCGCGATGAACGCCGCCATGCGCAAGCGGGTGATGATCGCGTACTTACTCATTGCAGCGTTGAGAGCAGGAACAAAAACGCCGGCTTTAGCGCCGGCGTTGGGGAGGATCTGTAGCAGCTGCTGCGTTGTGATGGGCATAAGGAAAACCTCATTGGTCAGAAATGAAAACGCCCCGACAGTGCGGGGCGTTTACTCGAGTTGTTCAGCGATCCAGGGCGGCGCTGCAGGGCGGTGCTGAACATCAGGAAAGTCCGTCGACTGCGGCCAGTCGCGCAGGGCCTGCATGTACACAAGCAGCTCCTTGAACTGCTCGCCGTCAATGCTCGTCGGCGCCTCGATCTCAAGTTGATCCCGGTGCCGCTCGCGCAGCCACATGACAGATGCCAACTCTGCATCGCGCCACCCGCGTTCCTGAGTCGCCGGGTCCAGCACCACTTCGGGCGCATCGATCAGATACGGCAAGCCCTGATCATCGTGGGCACGGACCTTTCCAGGCGGAGGGTTCCCGATCACCGTCATGTAAAGCTCATCAGTGATTTCGACTGCATCGGCAGGCATGGACGCGTGCATTCCACGCAGATAAGTCGTTTGAGTTGTCTGGCTATAAAAGCGCATGCGGCACTCCCTCAGCTTCCAATTGCGATGTATTTGGCGCCGTTTGCAACGGAGCTACCATATGTCTTAAAGCTGACACCATTTTTTGACAGCCCGAATGAGTAGATCGCGTCCTGATTCGCGCCGACGTTCGTTTGTCCGAGATATCCGATGGCCAACGCGACATAAGCTTCGGAGGGAAACGCCATCGGAAACGACACAACTGCTGGAGTAGGGCTTACAGCGCCCGTGGTCCCCCACTGAATAACCCAGCCGCCAAGCCAGAAAGGCGCTGCAATGTACCCATTGGAAGCAAGACTGACGGAAAGCCCCCACCGCAGTTTCTTTGGTGTCGGCATGACCAAGTCGTTCGCGCTATCAAGCATCTGCGCGGTAGTTGCGACTTTTGCTGTGCCCTGATTGATCTCAGTAGCCTGAGCCGCCAACGGGGCAAGAGCTGCAATATCGATGCTTCCTTGATTGATCGGGGCGTTCCACGCCTTGATGCACCACATAACCGCCAGATTGCGCGGTCGAGTTTCGGTTGCCGTTCTAACAACTTTTGAGGAATCGAACACAACACTTGTAAGGCGGCCAGGACCGGTCGCGAAATTGCCCGCTTCGCTGACAGTGAAAAACGGTCCGCTCGGAGTTACAGAAGCGGTGTCATTGCGCACTCCCCCGACGTTACCTGTAATGATTTCCATCGCGTCAAGCTGCTTGCTGCCAAGCCCCCGACCGGCATCAACCCCACGCCCATGGTCCCAGCCGCGCAGGAACTCACCCCGGGAATCAGGCAACCGAAAGTTCCCCGTCCCTTCGTTACCCTGGTTGAATGTGGTCCCCAGGTACGCCGCCAGGTCGGGATAGGTCGCCGCGCTCTGCACGCTGCCATCAACCTCCAGAAAGCCCGCCGGCACAGTCCCCTTTGGAAACGGGACCATCGCCCCCACAGGCAGCGCTGACATGTTCTTCAACAGCGCCTCGATCTCGGCTTTCGTGTACGTCACCGACTTGGTATAAGCGTCGGTAATGCCGTACTCAGCAAGCGTCGTGCGGATCTTCTCCGGCGGTATTGAGTCCCGCACAATGACTTTGATCGCGGCCAACAGCTGGTCATTGTCGTTCTCTGCTGGCTGCTCACCACCGGCCTGAATGACGTTCAGCAGCTCATCAGTTACCGCATTGCCCCAGCTCGACGGGATCAGCGAGCCGACTTGCCCGGTCGCGGTGTTCTCGTCAACAAACTTGCCGTTGACCAGCCCCACGTTCGGTACGCTTTTCGGATAGTCCATCTACACACCCACCCCATAATTGATTGATTCCAGTGCATGCGCCGGGGCGCTGCGACGAATGACGCACTCCAGGGCGCCGCTCGGGTTGACCCCGAAGCGCTCACCCCAATAGCTGGCACCGAAGCGCCGACCCAGGCGGCGGCGCGGCCCCGTGTTGAGCGTCCACATAAACTGAGCGGACCAGGTACCGAAGTGGGCGGAGCCAAATCGGGAGCGGCCAAACCGTGGAGCCCTGCGCTCCGTGATGGTGGCCTCGGGATAACCGAGGCGCACTGCGATCTCGACGAAGTAGCTACAGGATTGCCCGCCGACTGCCGTCAGCCGTTGGCGCACTGCCAGACGGCGGTCCTCAAATACCGGTTCAAGCCCAATGCAGGGATCCGGAAGCCCCATCACCCGCTCCCAGTCAGGCACCAGTTCATTCACGCCGCCGGCATCCATCTCATTCAGCAAGGCGAAGGCCCGGGCTTCGATGCGCGCCAGCTCCTGCGACAAGCCGGTCAGCACTAACGCCAACTCGGGGACGCGCTCAGGCTCCCAGGCCGGGCCCGCGGGGAGCAACGCCCTGAGTTGGGCACGGTACTGCTGCGCCGTTCTTAAGCCAGCCATAGGCAGCCCCCATACGTCAGCAGCTCGTTAGGCTCGGCTGCTACATCAGTAACCGGCGCCACCAGTTGGTGGTCCCACTCACCAGCGGATCCACTGATGGCCTCGGCGATGTGAGTCAGCAAAAGGGGCTCACCCAGGGCCGCCTCTCGCGCATGCAGGTCACGCAACTGCGCCTCGACGGCCGCCCTAACTGCAGAGGTATCCGGGTTCAGCCGGATGCTGTACACAACCGATTTGCGCGTGGGGGCCAAGACATATACCTCAGCCGTTACCGGTCGCCGGGGTTCGATGTACTGCTTCACCTCGGCCAGCTGTTCAACCGTTGGCACCGGGTCGGCATCGTCATCGCGCATCACAAACACCGCCACGGTGCCCGGCCCCAGGTACAGCCGCCTGGTCCAGGCCCGGGTAATGCCGGGGCATTCCAACGCCCAGGTTTCATAGTCATCCGCCGAGCCGCCATGAGGTATCACGCGATAGGACTGAATGACTCGGGCCCGCAATGACTCAACGCTTTCCTGAGCCACACCGCCCAGCAGGCCGGGAGCCAGGACAGTGAACGAGTCCGCCACTCCCTGGACCGGCTGAACGAGGTTTAGCACCAGGCCGGCGTCCGCGTTGCCCAGCGCTCCAGCGTCCACCGCCTCAAGCCCCGCCGTGTTGGTACCGGCAACCGTCGTCACCCCTGCAGTGACGCGGTAGGCCCGGCCATCACTGGCCTGTAATACGGTGTCAGCGTCCAGCACAGCGCCTGCAGCTGCGGTAAAGCTGGCCATACCTTGGGCCGGCTGAGCAGCTTTCCTTGGCTGATTGAGGCGAAGGGAGGCGATCCGCTCCAGCGTTTCGACTTCAGCCGTGTCCGGCAGAATCTGCTCGGCGATCCAGCCCAGGTAACCGTACAGGCCGAAGGCAGCACCGCTCAGCGTTCGGGCCAACACCTGAGCATCGGAGCGCCGCAATGCATCGCCGGCAAGGTCGCTTTGCGTGCGATTAACCAACACGGGAAGCGTGGGGGTTTCAAACGGCATATATCACCTGCCATAGCTCTGTTGGGTGGATCTCCAGGCGTTCGCCTGTGGAGATGGTCAGAATCACACCGAGGTTCAGGCGGCTGTCCGTGGCCCGCTCACTGCGGATCTCGATGCGAATGACCTCGCCGTCGTCGAGCAGCCATTGCAGGGCCTCCCGGGCATAGAACTCGGCATCGAGCTGGGTTTCTCGGGTGAGCTTTACCCGGCGCAACAACCAGAGGCGGGAGCCGATCCGATCATCGACCACCGCCGGAAAGCTATCGCCCCACCAGCCGAAGCGCTCTTCATCGTCAATCGGGTCATCGGTCGCGGCGCGGCGCCAGGTAAACAGGCTGATCACCACCGCCCGAACAAGCGAGGTTTCAAGGGTTCCCGATATGATCATCGTCAGCCCCCTGGAACAGGCGCGGTTGTCTGGCCCGGGCCAGGCATGACTCCACCGTGAACGTGATTGATCTGGCTGACCCCGCCGGCAATCTGGTCCCCCTGTGAAACGATCTTCCCTGTCTGTGTGAGCAGCGGTGTATCGATGTTCACGGCGCTACTGGCGGTGATGTTCAGCGTCTCGGTGACCACCTCGATCACCCGTCCGCGCTTGAGGTGCACCTTGTCGCCTTCGTCGCTGTAGATAGCGACCTCGCCGGGCTTCAACTCCTGCACGCGGTACCGGCGATCTGAAGCCACCAGTACCACCCCATGGGACCGATCCCCACCGAGGAACGCCGTCAATACCTCAGCGCCCGCCAGCGGGTGGCTGGTGAGGCCATAGGGTTCGAAGTGTTCAACCTTGTCCTTCACTTCTCCAGCCGTCAGCCGCACCTGCAGGGTTTGCAGCTTCTTCGCCGCGTCGGCCAGAACCACCGTGCCGCGGGCAAGCATCTTCATCAGGCTCATTTTTTAGGCTCGTAGTCAGCGGGAATCAGGTATTCGAAGTTGTCGCCCTTGCCGCCCTTCTTCAGCTTGCGGTTCTTGTGGGAGTCGTCCGGCTCGGGCTCGAAACCATCCGGCGGGCCGACCAGCATTTTCGTGGTCATGCCCTGGTCGCTAAGGCTGTAGGTGATCTCGGCGATCAGCATGTCGCGGTCGAAGCCAATGATCGGATCCACTACACGCACGATCATGTTGTGCTTCCACAGCTGGCCGTTCGACTGCCGCCAGCCCTGCACCGTATAGGTCGCGGAAAGCGCCTTGCCCATCCGTGTGCTGCGCTCCCAGTTGGCCCGGGCCTGGGCCAGCTCCTGGGTGACCTGTCCAGACTCCTGAATGATCTTCACGCGCCGTCGGGTCGTTCGTTCGTCCGTAACCTCGGCAGACACTTCCGCCGCTGCTTCGCCGAACTCTTCATCGGTACCGGTCTTTTGTCCCAGCACCTGGTACTCCGAATACACCCCAGAGAAGTCGAGCGGAGCATCGCCGGCTTTGATGTTCCGCCCCACTGCCAGCGCATCGAAGGCCCGCCCCTCGCTGCCCGGTTTGGCGAGCACCGCCCTACCGCGGGCGTCATCCGTAGAGAACACCCGGAACAGCGTCAGTAGTCGGTCAATGGACTCAAACGCCGACTCGCCGGGCTCAATGGTGTGGTCGGACAGCTTTGAGCTTTCAGGGATTTCGCTGCGCACGGCGATCTTGTAGGGCGCAGCCAGCGCCTTGACGATCGACAGCACACCCTGGCTGTTCCACTGCCCCGGCTTGTTCACCGCGGCGCAGTCCACCAGATCCGCCGGCAGCGACCGCCCGGTGACCGACCGAGTGATCTGCTTGTCGTCATAGCTGATCGGCGTACCGAACACCCAGCCAGTCAGCACCAGGTCATCACCGATCCGAACCTGACACTTTGCGCCCTGCTTTATCGGCACCTCGACCTTCTGATCGCCCCACTTCCATGTAATACCGAGGTTGAAGTCCCGGGCCTGGCGCTCCAGCCCTGCCGAGATTTCCACTGATTTCCAGCCGCTGTAATCCACACCATCAACCGTGAGGCTGACGACGTTCTGTGTATCGAGCATGGGTTACTCCCGAGCGATCTTGAGCGGGACCGGCGGCACAAAGCCGGGGTGCTGAATGCGGTTGCGCTGCACCACCTCCCCCGCCCGCGTGGCGTCGCCGAAGCGCCGGTAAGCCAGCACCAGGGCCGGCAGCGCTTCGGCGGGGGTGATCTCCACCAGCCGCACGCCAGACTGGGCGACGGCGGTCAGGTGCTTCACCAGCGTCTGGCGAAGGTTGGTCAGGGCCTGATAGTGCCGCGGGTCCGCTTTGAGGGAGGCCTCATAGATCGCCTCGCTCAGGCTGTCCCGCAGCTCAATGACATCATCCGCCACGGGCACCTCGGGCCGTTCAACCGGCTGCACAGCCTGCTGATCAACTGATGGTGTGGAGTCGTTCGATATCGGCTGACTCGCCACCGGCATCTCGCTGACGATCAGCGCCACCTGCACCAGCAGTGCGTCCTGCACCAGGTCAGCCGTAGCCTGTGCGGCTGCGTTCGTGTCAGCCCCTGCAGCCTGGCTCACTGTGTTGATGCCCGTCACCGCCTCGCTGTGCTGTGTCGCTGAAGCAATGGAACCGCGATAACTGGATCCAGGGCTTGAGAAGTCTAGGCCGGTGAAGTCGCTGAAGTAGCTGGAGAACAGCGCCCCCAGCGCACCGGGCGAATTGATCAGCGACTGCACAAAACCACTGAGGTTCGTGAACAGGCCCACCAGCGGCGCGAACTGCTGCTGAATCACGCTGTAAACGCTCGACAAGCTATTGCGCAAACCGATGATGCCCAGGCGGGCCTGATCAACTTTCGCCATTGCCGCCTTGTACCGGGCCAGCGCGGAGTCCAGCAAACCTTCCGACGACTTGACCACCTGCTGCTGGGTGTTGACCCGGGCCGCCGGGAATTGCAGCGGCTTATCTGGATAAAACACCACGTCGAAGGCGACCAGGCCACCCTCGCGCCGGCTGTGGTTCATCTCACATTCGCCGGCCTTGACCTGCATTCGCCCAAGCCAGGGGTGCACCAGCTCACCAGCGCCGCGGGTCTGGACTGCCTCAAGAAACTTATCCCGCCGCTCGAAACAGTCGTCACCGATGATCCACACCGTCAGGGCGTGAACCTGCGACTGCCGGCCCAACTGCTCAAAGTACGGTTCATCACGCTGGGGGAATTCATGCAGCTGGCCTTTCATGCCCACCGGCACCGCGGCCCGGTCAACCAGAAAGCTGATGCCCTTGAATGACGCCGGCAGCAGTTCGTCGCGCCATGTCCTTTCCATTCTGCTACCTCTCTGCACCGACAGTGCGCCGCCCAACGTTCGGCTTGATGTTCAGGCCGCGCTGGTTGGTTTTCGACTCTTCGACCGTGGATCCGGGCGGCGCCCCGTTGAGGTTGATATCGATCTGGCCCTTCAGGCTTTGGGCGTTGGCTGCGGCAGTCTGCTGCAGCAGGCTACCTGGTGGCGGCACCTGGCCCGGCGCCCGCAACAGATCGCCGGCACTGGCCCCGCCCTGGGTCTTGTTCAAGAACGATTGCCGCTCTTGCATGACCTTCGCAGCGTCCGAGCGTAGGAAGTCACCGGTACCGCCGCCCTCGCCTGCATTGCGCTTGCGCTGTTCTTCAGCGAAAGCGTTGGCCTTGTCGGTCGCGGTCTTGATGATTCCGTCACCACCCTCCCCGGCGCCCATGAAGTTCAGGATCGGCTCAATGATGGGTTTGATTTTTTCCCACAACCCCTTGAACCATGCGGTGATCGGCTCCCAGTTCTGGATGATGATCCCCAACGGTGACCAATCAAACATGTGCTTTATGAGATCCCAGGCCGGGCCAGAGATCGCAACCAACACACCCCAGATGGCCTTGAAGAACTCAGTCAGCGGCCCCCAGTTTTCGATCACCAAGCCCAGCGGAGTGAAGGCGAAGGCTTGTTTAAACCAGCCCCACAACACCATTGCCGGTCCCTTGATCTTCTCCCACAGCGCCTGGAAATAAGGCCCGACGGTGGACCAGTTGGCGATCAACAACCCCGCCGCCAACGCGATCCCCCGCACAATCAGCCCCACGGGAGAAATGGACGTCACGGCGCCGAACACCTTCATGGCCACCGTACTGGCCAACACCGCCAAGCGAAGGACGCCAAAGGCAATACCCGCCCCGAGAACGCCCTTGATCACCTCGGGATGCTCCGCTGCCAGAGCGGACACTTGAGAAATCAGCGGGCCGAGGGTGGTCAGGACATCATTGAGCGGCGGCAACAGTACGCTGCCAATCTCAATGCCCAACCGTGTCACCTTGTTTTGCATCAGCTGTAGGGCGTTGGCCGTCGTCTTGGATCGCGTCTCATACTCAAGCTGCATCGAACCGGCGAACTTGCCCTCTTTGCCTACCGCGGCAAAGCTGGTTTTCAGCAGGTCCAAGTTGGTCAGCATGGGGGCAATTGCCGAGACCGACTCAGTGCCGAAAAGCTGTGTGAGCAAGCCTGCCTGCTTTGCTGGGTCAACCTTCGCGATGCGATCAAGAACGTCCTTAATCGTGCCCTGAGCGTCTTGCTGCATGCTCTTGGCTACCTGCTTCACGTCGAGTCGCAACGACTTGAACGCCTGTGATTGCTGCTTGGTTGCCGCGCCGCCTTTGGTCAGGGCGAGCATGAAGTTCTTCATCCCTGTTGCAGCGACTTCGCTCGGCACGCCCACTCCCGCCAGGGTGGCCCCCATGGCCGCGATCTGCCCCGAGGAAAGCCCAGCGATGCCACCCAACGCGCCGATGCGGGTCACGATGTCCGCGACCTGCTGCGCTGATGAAGGCCCGGTGTTGCTCAGATAGTTGATCTTGTCCGCCAGCGCGACCACTTCCGGCTGGGTCATTTTGAAAGAGGTTCGCCACTTGGCCATCATGTCGCCGGATTGGTCGGCGGTCTGATCAAAGGCAACCCCCATCTTTACCGCGTCTTCAGCGAATTGCTTCAGCTCTTCCCGAGCAAAGCCCGCCTGACCGCCCGCAGCAACAATCGCGGCAATGCCGCTCGCCGCCATCGGCATCTGCTCAGACATCCCGAGCACATCCTGGCCCATCTGTTTGAACTGTTCCGGGGTGTCGAAATCCACCACCTTGCGCACGTCCGCCATGGACGACTCAAAGTCGATGGCCGCCTTCGCTCCAGCGACAAAGGGCGCGGCGAATGCCCCGCCCTGCAGCAGATCCCGGAAACCAATCTTGCCCAGGCCGGAGCTTTCCATCTGTTTGCGAAAGCCCGCGACGTTCTTGCGGATCCCGGTGAGCGTTGGCGACAGCTTGTCAACGCCCGTGATCAACGCCTTGAGCTGGAACTTATCCGCCATCACTGCACCTGCTGGGATTGATTTATCCGCTGGGCGTGGCTCAGCGATTCAAGAATGAGGTCCAGAGGCCTGGCCATCATCTGTTCGGGGTCGATCTTCCAGAACCAGGCCAGGTCGTAGGCCAGCGCGATCAGGTCGTCGATGGCGCGGACGCCGCAGTCATGAAAAAACCGGCCACCGCCCAGCTCAGAGCGTTGAGATCGACCAGATCCAACTGGTTGACCGACGAAGGCGGGATGCCTGCACACACCGCGATGTATTTGGCGGCGACATCCATGTCGAGACCGACCTCTTCGCTTTTGTCGATCTTGTAGGGCAGCGCCTTGATGGCCCGCACCTCCTGCACCGTCGGGCGGCGCAGGGTCAGCTCGACCAGCGTTTCACCGTGCGCTTCGATAGGCACCTGCAGCTTGATTGGTTGACTCATTGCCAGGTCCCCTTGATGCCGTTGAATTCAAATTCGGCGGTACCGTCATCGCCCTTGTAAGAGGGCTCCCCGACCAGATAGGCCCCTGCCAGCACGAACACCTTGCCGTTCTTGAACTCGCAGGTGACCGTCATGTCACGCCCGTTGACGATCTTCTTGAAGTCCAGATCCGGGGACAGGATGGCTGTCATCTTCAGGTAAGGCGGCAGGTCTTCTTCCTTGTAGAAACCCGTCGCGACCGTCTCTCGCTTCACCGTCATCAACGGAGCCTCTGCCCCGCCAGTGATGGTGAGCTGCGCACCGTCGACTTTGACGTAGGCGGTACCCGCCACTAATTGACCCATGGTCTTCTCCCGAATGAAAAAGCCCGCGCATGGCGGGCTGTAGGTGCAATGGCTGCGTTACGCCGCCGCGTCGTACTGCAGGCGGAACTGATTGAGCAGCGCGAAGATGCGCAGGCCGTTGATGTAGTCCGGCGGGAATAGGACGTTTACGCGGCTCGGGTCACGCGAATCACGCTCGACGACCAGGTGCTCGGCAAACAGCTCGGCGTTCTCCACGTGCCCTTCCAGCTCCAGCTTGGCGTACTGGGCAATCAGCTCACCGCGGATAGTGCTCGGCGTGACAATCGGCTGGCCGGCGCCGAACCGGGTACCGTCGTTCGCCAGCTTGTGGCGCCCATATTTACTGGTGATCACACTTTGCATCCGGCGGATGATGAACGCCGACTGATGCATGGTTTCGCTGTCCAGGTAGGAGTTGTCCGCCTGGCCGTAGGCGTTCTTCTGGTAGGTGGTGATCGAGCGCTGAATTCGCACATAGCCCCCCTCGTAGTACGCCGTAGCGATCCCGTAGCTCAGCAGCGACTGACGCTCAGTGAGGGTGAAACGCTCACTGGCCGGAGCCGGATCCAGGCCCGGCAGCGAACCGCTTTGCGTGGGGCGACTGGCATCGGCGGAAATGAAGACTGACGTCCGTGCAGCCAGGGCCGCGGCCTGGACCCACACCGGCTGCGGCACACCGTTTTCCAGGGCCTGGATGGTGATGTGCTGATCGTTGCGCGCCTGACCGGCGGCCACCAGGGTACCGACGGTGCCCCGCTTCGCGCTGTACACATGACCGAACAACTGCTTGGCCCAGCTCCAGCGCCCCACGTTGTCATCCATGACCGCCTGCCACTGGTTCAGCGTGGTGGTATCGGACCAGGGCACACAGATGAATTCGAAGGGCTCATCACCCAACGCGGCAATGGCGTCTACCTGATCCGGAACGCCCGCGCCGCCCAGCATCTGGGTCAGCTCAACGGTCAACCCCGCCGGGGTAAATTCGCCATTGGTCTTGCCCAGGCGGTTCAGGACGATGCCGATATCGTTGCCGCTCTCGCCCGACCATTTACAGGTCAGCGTCACGACGCCGACAGCAGCGCTGGCAGTCACTGGCAGATCGGCGGCGGCATTGATTTTTACCGCGAGTGCCGAGGCGGCCACCGCGGCGGTTGCTGCCGCTGTGACGGTGGCCTGAACACGAACACCGCCTATATACAGGCTCAACAGACAGGCCTCGGTGGCAGTACCGGACAGAGTGACCTTGGCCGCCGCCTTGACCCCCTCGGTGCTCAGCAGCGGCAGACACCAGATCTCGCCAATGGGATCTGCCTTGCGCCAGGTGTCGTACATCGCGGCGAGCATCGAACCTTGGCCGCCGATGCTTTTCGCCAATGCCACGCTGGATACCAGCACCAACTTGCCGACCCCTTCGCTGGGTGCGTTGTCGTTCACCTGGGCGACGATCAAGCGGCGCATGGCCGAGGCGGCGGTGTTTGCCGCAGAGTTGTCCATTTCCGCATAGAACAGCGGAACGCGGATATCCGCGGGGATGTTGCTGAATCCGATAGCCATTACTTCGGCCCCTCTTGAGTCGCCGCGGCGACGGCCTTGGCGGGTTTGGTTGGCTTGAGCGTCACGTCGTCATCCAACAAACGACGGCGCCACCAGGCGTTATCCGGAACTTCCCGCCCCTCAGCCGGCAACAGATCGCCGGCTTCTGGGTCAGGCACTGCACGGCCCGGGGCCGGTACCACTGTGATGCGCTGGGTCATGGTGTTGCGTCTCCTGAAAATTTGACTTCAATACGCCCATCCGGGCCGGGCTGCCGCAGGTTGGGATCCGCCGGATCGATGCAATCCATGTTGAAAGTCGCCCCCTCAAACGGCACCAGGCCATCTGCCGCCAGTTCGGCCCAGGTTTCGCCAGGCTCATGGGGTAGGTTGCGGCCAAGCTGGAAGGCCGCGACAAAGGTCATCTGATACACGACCCGAGCGCGGCTGATGTGGAGCAAGGCGCCCTTGCCATACTCAAGGGGCGTGTACTCGGGTGCCGGCTTCCAGCCAATCAACGAACGCCACAACTCGGCCCTGATGTCGTGCAACAGGTCGTTGGCTTCCTGCCCTCGTTCGTCCGTGGCCTCAAGAACGACGACAACGGCGAACTGGTCCGTGATTCGCTGAACCACGGTGTTTTGAGCCACGTTATCGTCTGCTGCATCGGCTGAAGCGATCACATAGGCGGCTGGCAAATCCAACTTGGCGCTGTCCGCCACAGCATCCCAATCAATGCCGCCCGTAACCCGATGGGCAAAGGTTGGACAGGTCGCCCGCAACTGAGCAACAACAGGGTTTAATTTCATTAGGGAGAAACTCCGGGCAGAAAAAAGCCCCGCGTGTGCGAGGCTCTTTTAAAAAACTGTTATCGCCGTCCTGAAGAATCTGAAACCTCTCCTAGAGCTTTCTCAGGATTGCTTACAGACTGGACGTCAACAGTCTGCGATGTTTTTTGCGGCTGTAAGAGTTCCTTTTCTTCCGGTTGCTGGTCACTCTCCTGGGGCTGTTTGGAATCTGCCCAGTATGAAACCAGTGCCATAAAAATCTTCATTGACTCCAGTCCTGCCATCCCGCCCGCCAACTGGACGGGTTGCTTATCAACATCTGTTGCCGCAAGTTTTTGCTGCAAGCGCTCTTGCTCTCTCACCTGCCGAAGATTCTCCCGGTAGTCCTTATAGTCGAGCGAGTAAGGCAAAGTCGCCCATAAGACATTCGCAGCAGGCCACCCCGCAATCACAAACGCCAAGACGCAAGTTATCAAATAAGGAATACGACCACGAAAACGAAAGATCAACATTGAGATCGACATGAAACACAAAGCGTAAAGCTGGAACGGGACGGCAAGTATTATTAAGGTCTCCCAATCGTCCCAATGACACAAGACCCACAATAGCTGTAACACTTATGACTCCCCTGTAATCAAAGAGCCAGCCTCAGGCTTTGCTCTATCATTACTCGCATAAAAAGACTTTATCTACTCCACATTCGCTAAAACCATGGAGCATATAAACCTCGCTACCGCGAGGCTTATAGTGGTTTACTTTGTAGTAGTTAAAGCCGAGCCAAGATTTCGGCTTTCTTTGCTGCGAACTCTTCTTCACTGATAACACCCGCATCTTTCAAACCTGAAAGTTTCTTGAGTGTTTCAGTCAAGTCCTCAGCAGCAGGCGCAGCCGGCTGACTGGCTTGGGGCTGAACTTTTGCCGCCCTGATCGCCTCAAGAATTAGGCTCTTCAGACGTTCAAAGTCCCCGGTCACACCTTTGGAGAAAAAGACACTATTGTCATCTTGTGCTGCAGCGCTAGCACCTCCCTGTGTCTCCAAACTTCCCGAGTGGATAATCTGGATGAAAGGCTTATTCATCAGCGAACCAGGCTCTAAGCGAATACCTGTAACCGCTGAAAGAGGGATGTCCTTATTTCCTCGCCCCCGCCCAGAAAACTGACTGAGCGCCCCCAGCACACCAGTTCGACGGATTAAAACCTCCGAACCAGTGAACGTAATTTCCCCTGTTGATCCCTTTGCAGTAAACGGCAGACCACTCATAACTCACACTCCATGTTAAAGGCGGGATCCTAACGCAAATGATCTGTAGCTTGCAGCCCGACTACCGCAGAGCATCCGCGAAAGCTGCCGAGAGGATCCCTTTCACATCAGAACTCGAGTCCTGCAGCGCATCAGCCATGTAGTTGTCACGAGGCTTGATACGCCACTCACCCGCCGCACGCTCTGCTAGGACCGCCGCACGAGCGCCAGCAGCTCGCCGGTTGGACTTGCCCTTGCCCTTTCCTGGTGCCAGCTTGCCGAGGCGCCTACCGCGCTTCACCCCGTAATGCAGGTAAGCCGGATAAAACTCAGCCATGGCCGCAGTTTTCCTGGGGGCGATCTTCACCAGAAAACCCGAGCGGGACACCTTGAAAGAAATCGACTCCAATGTCGCCCCAGTACGATTGACCGGGTAGCCTTCCTGGCCCTTTCCTAGGGCGAGGTTCATCTGCGCCCGCTGGGTGACCAACCGGCCAACCTTGCGCATTCCGGCGCGGATCGCCTTCTTATCGAAGGCATCGCGCTGGAATTCGTCGAAGCCCTCGAAGTGCAAGTAGCCATCAACTGAAGCCGAGTTAGACATAGATGTTGCCTCCTGCCTGAGCCTCGCCCAGTTCCTCTACCTGCAACAGCGTAAAGCGATGGCTGCCATTCATATCGGCACTGCGCTTGACCCGGTAGAGAGTGCTGCCGTGCACCACCTCGTGGTCACTGGTGACCCCCTTCAGGAACCGCAGGGTTATCCAGTGGGTGAATTTATTGTCGGTCTGGATGCCATCGACATACACACCCGTTCCCGCCGGAACGATCATCGCCCAGCGCCATTTGCTTTCAGAGAAAACAGAGTCGAGTCCAATATTTTCGGCGGGCAAATCCGACCGGCGACGGACACGCACCCGCCGATTCAGCTCGCCCGCCCCGGGTTCGCGTAAGGCCATATCAGATCCTCGGCGGAACGGTGATACCCGCCAACAAGGTCAACAGGTAACGGTCTGGCAACTCGTTGAGGGTTTGCCCAAGTACCAGCAACTCGCGATGCCGGTAAGCCCAGGCGGCAGCCAGGAGCAGATAGTGCCGAACAGAGGGGTGGTCCTCGATCTCGATGCCCGCCTGATAGGTGACCATCAATCCCTGAGGGCAGCTACCCACCACATCCCGCCACGGCACGCCCTGCTGGGTGTAAACAAACGACTCCTTACCACCGTTGACCAGGTATGCCGCAGCAGGATCAAGCAACGCCGCCCCCGCCGTGGCACCAAGGGCAATGCTCTGCAACTCGAAAGCCTGGCCCTTGGTGGCAGCAAAAGCACTGCCTGCGGGGACTTTCGGCAGATGTTCACGATACTGCCCCTTGCGGATCGCTGCACCGGTTGCCTCCTCTGCCAGTCCACGGGCCGCAGGGATAACAATCCGTTCGATCAGATCACGCTCGGCGGTGTCATCGTCGTCGGGATCCAGCCGGCACTGAGCGACCACATCGTCATACGTCAGCGGCTCCGGCCCGGTGTAGCTGATCAGCAGGGCCATGACTAGGGCTTCTCATCGTCGGCAGACTCATCCTTCTCAGGATCAGCATCGCCAGCGTTGTCAGCCCCGCCTGCCCCCTCAGTACCAGACTCTGCACCGGTGGCGGGTGAGTCGGGAGCGCCTTCAAGCTTGTCCTTGGTCTGAGGCTTGGACTTCGCCGGGGCTTTGGCCCGAGTAGAAGACTTGCCACTGGCGGCGGGCGACCGACCCTCCGCGCCGGCATATTCCTCTGCAAAACCGCCCTGAATCAGCCCCTCGGCAGTCTCTTCATTGAAACCGGCAATTTCGCCTGGGGCGTAGCCGCGCCAAGCCTTGATGAACAACACGATGATTAATGCTGCAACGGACATGAGCTGAACCTCGAATCGGGAATAGGGTTGGCCCGGCAAACCGGGCCGAGAGGGTTAAAGGGTGCTGCCCCATTTGACCTTGGTCATGACCGCCACCGACTCGACATGGCGCGGCCCGAAGTCGTGCTTGGCAATCACACGCACCAGGGTCTGATCCCGCTGGAAGGCGCTCACCAAGTTGCCGCCGGCATCCTTGTAGGTAGCCTCCTTGCTGAAGTCGATGACCATCGCGTCATCCTCACCAATGAAGCAGTCGGCGAAATCAGCAAAATGGATTTCCGACTCGTCACCACCAGCCCCCAGGTTGATCGGCACTTGAGTGGTAGTCGCCACCGGGAAACCCTTGAGCTTGCCTTCTTCCAGCTCCGGATAGGCTTTGGCGCCCTTGCCGTCGTCACCTACACGCAGCGCCGACAGCCAGCGCTTGGTACGCGGCGCCATCACAAACCCCGGCGCCAGCATGTTGGAGTTGGCGTTTTCCAGACGCAGGATCAGGGCAGAAAGCGCCAGCTCGACCGCAGCGAGGGTCTGATCAGTGGGTGCATCAAACACGTTGAAAGCAGGCGCCCAGAACCGCAGCCCTTTGGGCAGGTTGCCGGTGCCGGCACCTCGCAGGAAAGAGAGGTCCTCCGCCAGGCCCACGGCGCTGGTCAGGTCGTTCACCACCAGGCGATCCACATTCGGGTTTACACCCGAGTAGCTCAACAGGTCGTTGCTGATGGGTACCAACGCGGCCAGCTTTTTCGCAGACAGCTTGAGGTCATCGAACTGCATGCCGGTGGCGGGCATGTCCTCTTCACTGCCGATGTAACCGACGATTGCGCCGCCCTTGATGCGCGGAATAGTCAGGCTGCCGTTCTGCAGCGGTAGCGAAACCGCACCCATGCTGCGCACCACCGACTTCGGTCGCAGCAGTTCGATCACCTCACTGGAGAAACCCTGCGGCACCAGTACACCGCCAGCCCCCGGAGTCACAGTGCTGAGGGCCATAGCAATTTCGGGGTTCATTCCGGAGTCGTGAGCCATCTTGGCCGCGGCGTGCTGATCGCCCCGAGTGGCGGCCAGTACCCGCACCATTTGCGCCATGTTGGCCCCAGGGACAGGCTTGGCTGCATAGGGGCCAGCGACACGGGGCGGGCCGTTGATGCCTTGAGCGCCCTCCTCGACCGGTGTCGCACTGGCCGCGGCGGCACGTTCGGCCGACTCGGCGCGAGCGATCTTGTCGCCCAGGGCATTGAACTCGGCCCCGAGCTGAGTGAACTGAGCGAGTTGCTCGACAGACAGCGAACCACCGTCGGCTTCGATCTTGGCCAGCGCCTGGATCTCGCCGTTGAGCCGGGCGCGTTCGCTACGCAGTTGTGTGACTAAAGACATGCTGTTGCCTCCTGGGCAATAAAAAACCGCCGATTGGCGGTTGGGTATCACTGCCGCGAACGCGGTCAGAGTGAGTGAGACTCAAGCCTGGGCTTGGATTGCAAAGGCCGCGGCCTGTACGGCGATGCGTTGCCGCGCCTGGGTGACGGGCGAGCGCTGGGCACGGCTGAGCGCAACCGCACGGGCGATGCCATCCACCGCCATCTGCGGCGACTCCAACCGGTCCGCAAGCCCGATCTCGACAGCAGCCTGCCCCCAGTAACAAGCGGCCTCTGTGGCAATGACTTGGGCCACGTCGAGGTTGCGGTACTGGGCAACCGCACCCGTGAATAATTGATAGTTTTCCTGCACGACGGCATTGAGAAACGCCAGCGACTGCTCGCTCAGCGGCTCGTTGGGGTTCAGGTCGTTCTTGTGGGCACCGGCATACACCGTGGTGACTTTCACCCCGGCCCCCTCAAGCATTCGCGAGCGGTCCATGTGGCTGGCGATTACGCCAATCGAACCCACCCCCGAGGTCTGGCTCACCACCACCTCGGTGCAAGCCGCCGCGATGAAATAGGCAGCGGAGTAAGCCGAGAAGTTGACCAGGCCCGTGATGGGTTTGATCAAACTGGCGGCGCGGATATCAGCGGCCAACTCGAAACAGCCCACCGCACTGCCGCCAGGGCTGTCGATGTCCAGCACGATGCGCTCGACCATAGGGTCGGCAACTGCCTGCTTGAGCGAGGCGCGCAGCCCCTCATAGCTGGTCATGGTTTCGCACACGTTCAGGTGATTGGCGCGACTGACCAGAAAGCCGTGAACCGGAATCACCTCAACGCCAGTCTGAGCAACGGCTGAACGCCGCTGTTCTTCAAGCCGCTCGGCAGGACTCGGCCCGTCGTCATCGTCGTAGAAACCCAGCTTCGTGCCCGGATCTGCTCCAGCACCGGACAGGTTGAGGTTGACGATATTCAGGCTCATGGCCTGGTTGGCCCAGCGGACAGCCAGATCGAGCATGTCCGGGGTAATCAACAGCGGCTGATTGAACAGCAGACTGGCGGCGCGCAGATGTTGTTTCATGCGGCAAGCATCCTCACTATGTCGTCGCGCTGCTGTTCAAGCTGGGCACGGACGTCGGGGTTGTGCAGATTCGGCAGCCCGTGGGCCACGTCGGTCATGTTGAGCGGTTGCAGGTAGCAGTCACCGTTGGCCACTGGCGGCATGTTTTCCAGGCGGCGGATGTCGTTGATCGACAGCCAGCCCCACTGGCGCCCCACGGCGTAGGAGTCGTAGCGACTCTTCTGGTCGCCGCGCAGCAGGCCGGACAGGTTGTGTTCAATGAAGTATTCACGGCGCTCGGCCGGCAGCAGGAAGTCGCGCATCATTGCTTCCTCATGCCGCTTGACCCAGGGCAGTAAGGCGAAGATCACATACTGGATCAGCAACTGCTCCAAGCTGTTGTAGCTGGCCTTCTCCAGGTCGTTGATCATGTGCGGGGGGATCTTGTAGATCCGCGCCAAGTCGGTGCCCGTCACCTTGAGAATGCCCAGCAACTCGGCATCAACGTTGTTCATGGACACCGGTTTGAAGGTCATCCCCTCCTGAAGCATCGCGACCTTCTTGGCGTTGTCGATGCCTGAGAACTTGCTCCCCCATTGGTCAAGAATGTGATCAATCGCAGCCTGACTCTTGATCGCTACGGCCTCCTTTGGCCGCTCGATCACGCCGCTGACAGCCGTGCCGTTCTGGAAGGATTTGCCGGCGTACTGCCGCACTGCCTGGGCCAGCCCCACAGCATCGGCATGCAGCTCAATCGGCGACATGCCCGTGTAGTGATTCTTGGTGTGCCAGCGAACATGGTGAATCAGTCGCATGGGCAACGGGTCTTGCGCTCCGATCCGGTAATACGGCATCAGGTCAGCCCCTTTCAGCACGCTGACTTTATCGTTGTGCAGGGGGTAGAGCCCCTTCACCGATCCGTCGTCGTGCCGGTCAATGAAGCTATAGGCATTGCCCCGCAAACCCACCGCAAGCTGGCTGCACTCCCGGTATTCATAAGGCGTTTGCCAGGGGTTGGGCTGGTAGCGCAGCACGTCATACAGCGGATGATTCACGGCCGTTTCGCGCTTGCCCTCCCCCATGCGCCGGTACATCTCCAGCGGCAGCTGCGCCACACTCTCGGCCAACAGCGTGACGCAGTTCTGCAGGACGGTAATCGCCAGCGCGCTCTCCGCAGTGACCTTCACCCCCGCCGCAGACCGGACAGAACCAATGAGGCTGCTCCACAATCCGGCACCGTCATTGACAGTAAGCCCGTCACGGGGGCCCAGTAGATTGCTGAAGAACATGATCAGCCACCTCCGGGAGATTGTTTGTTGTGCAAGGCCGCAGCGGCCTTATCAGCAATGTAGGCCCAGACCAGCAGGCAGAGCCCGGCCGCGATGAGCGCCGCCGGAATGTGGATCAACGCGATACCGGCAATGAACAGGCCGAAGCCCAACGCGCCAGCGAGCCAAGCGGCCCATGCGATAAGAGTCAAATGCTTACTCCTTCGTCGTAGATGGATTTACCCGAGGAAGCCACTGGGACCGACCCACTGATGCCCGTCGCCATGATGCTGGCGACAATGCCGTCAATACGCCCGATGGCCTTGGACTTGTCCGCCTTGCGGTTGTTGGCCGGGTCGGCGGTGATGACCGCGTTGCTCGCGCACCAGGTCATGACCGGGTTGTCGTCGTGTCGGAGTGGCTCAACCAGATCGGCCACCGTGGCATCGCTGATCAACTCGGCGTCTTCGGCGTCCGGATCAAGCACAGGTGGCGCACGCTCGATGTTGCCCAGCAGACGCCGCTCGAACTCGTCCACCGCGGGGCCCATATCCTTGTAGCCCTGACCAAAGGGCGCGATCTCCGGCAAGCAAATGTCGTGTTCATCCATCAGTTGCTGGAGATCCTCGATACGCCAGCGGTCATAGGCGATCTTGCGCACGTCGAAGTAGCCGCAGATGGTCTGCAACCGCCGCAGCACAAACAGCTTGCTGATGGCCTTGCCCGGCGTGGTTTCCAGCTCCTTGGCCTTGATCCAGGCCAGGTACGGCACCTTGTCGCGTTTCTCGCGATCAGCCAGCTTGAAATCCGGGATCCAGAAATACGGCAGCAACCGCCAGTGCGGATCCTCGTATGTGGGGAAGAACAGCAGCACAAAAGCCGTCAGGTCCGTGGTACTGGACAGGTCAAGTCCGCCCACACAAGGGCGGTTACGCAACACCGACATCCGCACCCGTTGCGCGGCCTGACTCCAGACGTCCCATGAAATCCACGGTGCAGAGGCTTGGGTCCACTCGCAGAAATTGAGCCGCCGGACCACCGCCTCTTTCGACGGCATACCGCGGGCTTCGGCGACCTGTTCACGCAAGTACTTGCGACCCGGGATGCCATCGACCTGACCGTCTAGGGCAAACTCCAGGCTTGGGTTCACCTTGGGCCAACAGCTTTCGTCCTTGAACGGATCGTCGCCCTTGTCCAGGCTGCAGATGAAGGCGAAGACACTGTCGTTGTCTTCCTTGCCCGCACAGATCCGCGAGCCCAGTTCGTGGTGCTCCCAGCAAACGCTGGTCTTATCCGAGCCGCTGTTGGTGATCATCACAATCAGCGCCTGCTTCCGGTGCTTAGTACCAGCGCGCAGCATGTTGATGACCGTCGCGGTCTTGTGCTCGTGCACCTCATCCAGCAACCCGATGTGCGGACGCGGGCCGGACTGGCCATCGTCAGCACTGATCGGTTTGAAGAACGAACCCGCGTTCGGGTAGTACAGGTTCCAGACCTTGTCCCCGGTACCCGAACGATGCAGCCGAGCGTTGAGGTGCGGCGACATGTCGACCATCGACACCGCATCACGGAACAGGACCATGGCCTGATCCTTTTTCGTGGCTGCAGCGTAGATTTCAGCCCGGGCCTCGCCGTCCGCAACCAACCCATACAGGCCGATGCCCGCCGCCAGGGGCGACTTGCCACTGCCTTTGGCCGTCTCGATGTAGGCGATCCGAAAGCGCCGGTAGCCGTCCTCAGTCTTCCAACCAAACAGGCTGCCAACGATGAAGGCTTGCCACGGGGCCAGGATGAAGGGAAGCCCTTCATACTCGCCGCCGTTGAGACAGAGGACATCCTCAAAAAAGCCGATGGCCCGATTGGCTGACTCCAAGTCGAAGACCAGGCCACGCTTGTGCCCACTACGTAGGTCGCGCATGTGTCGGCGACAGGCGTTGCGAACATCGGGGCCAGCAACGATTTGCTTGGCAATGACCGCTCGAGCGAACTCGGAAACGCGGTCCTGACTATCTGAAGTACTTGCTGGCGGCGTCTTTTGGCTCATTAGGGAACAGCTCACCTTGTGGCGCCGTGACTTTCAGATTGCGACGCGCCATAGGCGAGAATCCGAATTGCGCCCCGGCGGCGTTGGCACGTTTCTCGGCGTCGTTCGCCAACTGGCGCCAGATGGATATCTGCTTGGCTCCAGTGGCGAACGTTTGGATGTCGCCTTGTTCCAGGCCTGCGTGCTGGGCATTGACCTCTGCAATCCGGCGACGGAAGCCCTGCCAATCGGCGACGGCTTCGCAGTAACTGGCGAGCGCCATCATGTCGAGCTTGGTCACCAGCCCCAGGACCAGCAGGTCTGGAACCAGGCGTTCCCACTCGGCGACCGCACCATCGGAAAGGCAGTCGGGCATCGGCGGGGCCTGAACCGGAATCGCCGGGGATGTCAGGTCATCCATCAAGACGCTGAAATTCTTCTTACTCTTGTTGCCGTCCAACACATGCAGCACTGTCGGCTTGGGCGTCCGACCTGAATTGCCGTTTCCAGCCATGTGAACCTCCTTGAAAATCGGACCTTAACCCCAGGACCTCTTCATACCCCCCCTTGCCATTTTTCCCGGCGTTGCACAGAGAGAGGGGCGAACGGTCTAGAACGTTTTCGGGAAAGGATTTTTTGCCCCCCCTCCCCGAAAAATGGTCATTTTTTGCACAGTTTTGGTGCGCGCTCACCGATTCCAGTGATGGCCCGGATCCAGGGGCTTTCCGCCCTGATCGCAGCCAACCTCGCGCCCTGATTTCTCCAGCCGCTGCTTGTAGGAGTTGTGGCAAGGGAGGCAGAGCGACTGCCAGTTGTTGCGATCCCAGAACAGGGTCATGTCACCGCGGTGAGGAACGATGTGGTCAACCACACCGGCCGCCTCGACGATGCCGCGGCGCTCGCAGTTGCGACACAGCGGGTGCTTGCGCAGAAAACCTTCACGCGCTTGCTGCCACCGGTAGTTGTAGGGACTCATGACCTTCAGTGGCGGCGCAGGCGCAGCCATCAGCCCATCTTCCATACACGCGCCAGATTGCCCGCGCTCTGGCAAACGGCCCCGACGAACACCGCCAGTAGAACCACCAGCGGCCAAGAATGCCGAGGCATGATCAGTTGCCCCTTCAGTATGTAAGCGATCACCGCACCAGCAGCCACCATCACCAACCAGGCAAGGCAGCTCATGTCACGGCGGTACCGCGCACCGCGGCGCCGAAAGGTGAACAGCCGGACGAACAACGTCACGCACAGCCAGAACGTGGCCTGTGTGAGAACTTCCTGCACCAGGTTGCTATCCATCCTGCCTCCCTTGCGGCTCAGCAATGGCCCCCCGCCGCTTGATCACGGCGAGCGCGACGGTAACGACAACCACCGAAGCCCCGAATGCAGCCGGCCCGGCGTACTTGAACGGACGCACACCGAACAGCTCGACATCAGCCATGGCAGGTGCGAATAGATAGCCCATGACAAAGGACACGATCAGGAACAGAACCCGCTTCCACACCGGCAGCTCTTCAGTGGTGGTGAAGAACACCAGGGCACCAGCCAGAGCGCCGATCACGGCAAGCACATCGAAACCCGCTACCAGTCCGGTCGCCGCCAATCCGACGCCACCGGCCACGACAACAGTTGCCGGCTCGCTCATGCTGACTTCTCCATTGCAGATACCCAAAGGGCCGAAAATAAAAACCCCGCCGAAGCGGGGTCAGGTGACCGGGTTGGGGTACCCGGGTGAAGCGTGCACAGCACGTGCGAGGTCAGCGCCAAGGCGCAAATTGCATATCGTGGGGACTTTTTACCCCTCTCCGGAAAAACCGAAAAGGGGTCATTTTCGGTTGTTCAACTCCACGCAACTTTGACGCGACTTTGGCTCACCTTTGAGGTAAACCACCCCGACGAACGGTCAGCAGGCTTGCCGGCGTTTCACCGTCGAAACCCGGGTCAGATCCGTTTCAGCATGCCCACTGCGGCGAGTGATACCGCGTGTCGTAGCGCTGCGCACCGTGAGAATGAGCTGCACCTGCTGATGCAGCCGATGAACCCAATTTCGGTAAGTCCGGTCAGCATCCTCAGACAGACCCAGCAGCGCCAACTGGGCGCGAACAGTCAGGGGCCTTTCCGGCAAGTACCGGTTGTAGGCCAGCTTTGCCAACTGGGCGCCCTTCTCTGATTGGCGCTCAAGTTGTGCAAGCGCTGCTGCAACTTCACAGGCAATGTGATCCATACCAGCACCGCCACCAGGCAAGCGAGGCCCCGGCGTGCCACGGGGAGCACTGCCACCCCACTCCATGATCGTCGCCATTGGGCTGCCCAGCCCTCCACCATCACCAACCCGGCAGCACTGATGGCCCCAATGCTTCATCAGCTCTTCGATTTCCTCAATCATCGCGCCATCCCCCTGAAAATCGAACCCGACACAAAAAACGCCATACCCAACACAAACCCAACACAAATAAATCCCTTTAAAATCAATACCTTTATCAACTTTGAGTTAGGTGTGCTGGGTGTGTTGGGTATATCGGTCCTCGCGTGAGAAGAAATTCCGGGGCTGCTTTCACCAACAAATAACGTCACGCATGCGCGCACGCGAAGCAAAACCCAACACACCCAACACACAGCCCGCAAACCCGCGAAATTGAAGGGCAAAACCTGTGTTGGGTTTGCAATATCGACCCGACACACACCCAACACACCCGACACACATTCAGCCGTAGTCATGCGGTAGGCCCCTTGGTGTGGTCCCAGTTGTCCACGTTCCAGCCCGCCAACCGCGCCTTGGCCCGCCAGTTCTCCACCTGCTTGCCCAGCTCGGCCGCTTTCATTGATGGGGGTGGGGAAGCATCCGGATCGACGGGAAAGAAGAACGCACCAAACCGCCGGTTGTTGCCATCGGTCCAGGGGATTGCCCGCGTCTTGTCCACCTCGGAACTGATGAACAGCGAGAACTTGGTCTGGCTCATCACGTGTTCCTTGTTGCGCTGGCACCACTCAAGGAACAGCGAATAGAGGTCTGTGGACAGGCAAGGGCCCCAAAGGCCGTGCCCCAGCTCGCTGTACTTCCACAAGTGCAGGAAGGTTTGCCAGCCGGCACGACTCAAAGCCACCAGGCGCTCCCGAGCCTCAGTGGACGGTGGTCGCGTGCGTTGGTTGAAGTCGCCCAAGTCAATCGACAGAAGCCAGCCATACAGCGCGGCAACGCCGCCCTGCTCAAGCTCGCGCCCGATTGCCTTCTGCCGCTCCACCGGCAGGGTTTCCATGGGCCACATGACCAGCATCCGGCGGTCGCTCTCGCTGATCGGCCAGGGCAAGATCTCGTTGCTCAGGAACACCGCGTTCATGTGGTTGGCTTCTTCCCAGCCGTTGATGAACTTGGATTCCATCCGTACGGTCTTGCCGGTGATCAGGTGCTTGATCTTGCCCACCTGGTTGTAACGCTGGTCACGGCTTACCACCTCTTCAAACACCGACCACAGCTTGCGGCTTTGCCAGGCGTTGAAGTTGCTTTCCAGCTGGGTCTGGCCCACGGTCGCGGCGTACTGGCCGTAGAGCATGCCCAGGGCATCGGCGAACAGCAGACTTTTGCCCGAGCCCTCCATGATCGAGTGCATCAACACGGCGGTGTCCATCTTGGCACCCAGGTGCTGCAGCGGGTACGCCAACCAGCGCGTCAGCCATTGGGCCGCCGCTTCGTCGTGGTTGCATAGAAACGAGATCAGCCACCGCAGGTTGGCACAGGCGGCATCGTCCCTTACGGGCTCCAGCGGCAAGCCATCGAAGGTGTTGATGTACACCGCCGGGTCTTTGGTCATGGTCGGGTCGAACACGATGTGCTCAACGTCCACCGTGCGCCGCTCACTGCTGTTCAGCCACAGCGGATAGGTATCGCCAAGGGCCATCTTTACCGCGCCCTCGGCAATGCGCCGTTTCTTCTCCCGGTCCCAGACGTCCTTGGTCCCGTCGATATACACATAGCGGTCAGTCGGCGACATGCCGAAGGCATCACCCTTCTTACCGGCCATGCGCCGCGCCTGCTCGATGTCGCTGACATGATCGGCGGAGATGAGCCTCTTGGCGGTGTTGTCCAGCCACTCCTTAGCAATGGGCTTGCTCACCCGCGCTTCAAATGCCGACTTCTTCATCGCCCGCGCTTGATCGCAGTCCCACACATGCGTGGTGCCCTCGATCAGGGCAAATCGCCGCAGCACTTGGTCAACCGTCAACGCCTCCCCCGCGCCCCCCATAGGAGCCGGAGCGGCCTCGCTGGCCTGGATGGCGCCGCCCAGGCTCGGCCCGCTCAGGTCATCAGAAGGGGGCGGGGGAAGGTCCCGATGATCTGGCCGAGACGAATGCTGCATGCCGAGCATGCGCGCCGCCTCTTTCACGGCCCGGGATTGATCGCCGTTGTGTTCCAGCAGGCAATACACCTCAAAGGCATCATTCTGGTGACCGTTAGCTAGCGGATCGGCGCCATGGTGCGAGTAAACCTTTCGCTCCTTGACCGTGATACCGGGCATGCCAGTGCTGCTTTGCGCATACAGCCACTTACTGCCCCGCTTGATGTAGCCATGGGCGCGTAGCAGTTCCTCGACATCGTGACATCGGTTGAACTCATCAATCACCGACGGCTGGTCACCCTTGGGGGCCGGTCGCTTGATTGCCTTGCCTGGGTCCTTCTTGGGCTTCGGCGCCCAGGGGCAAGCCGCCTCGGCGTCACGCTTGAAGATGTCCCAGTTGTTCCAGATCGTCAGCAACTCTGACGGCAGCACGGGGAAGCCATCGGCTGCATTGGGCGCTGTCCGCCAGAAATAGGGCTTACCGGTGCCCGGGTGAATTGATGGCGGCAGCAGGTCCTGCACCAGGCCGGCGCGCAGCTCCAGCACCGTGAAGCGCTGATACAGTTGCGCCTCGGCCTTGGCGGCGGCCTCCCCGGCCAAATCTCCGGCTGACTTGGCCGCCCTGGCCTGCGCCGTCAACCGCTTGTAGATCGACCCGTCCGGGTCATTCTCATTCGGCCAGGACAGTGAATGGCGGGTCAGTTCCACACCATCCGGCACCTGGAACATCACCCGGAAGCGCGCCGGGTTACCGACCACAGTCGGAAACACCAGCGCCATTGCATCCAGATCAATGCCCAAGAGCTCGTAAAGTACGTGGCGAGTCCATTGCACATCATCGACATCGAGCGAGCAGGCCCGGCTCGGGCCCAGGACTACACCGAGATTGTGCGCAGGACTCTTCTGCCAGAACGCATCAGCTTTGGCGGCTTCTGCGAAGTAGCCGCCGGGTTTGTTCCACCCCAGGCCCTTGGGGCCTTTCTCGCCGGGTTCGATTGGCACCAGGGCCAGACCGAAGTCTTCAATGTACCTCCGCGCCCACTCTGCAGTGGGCGCTCCATTGGCCTGATCAATCATCCGTTCCGCTCCCGCCACCCCTGACAAAGAATGCAGGTTTCGCACCCTTCAATCGCCTGCTGGCGGAGCAGCGGAATCGGTTCGCCGCAGTCCTCGCAGAACTGGGCACTGACCCGGTTCGACGGAAACACTCGATTGCGGTGGATGGCAACGTCCAACAGATACTGTGCCTGATCATTTGCCCGGTCGATGTCATCAGCCATGGTCGTGTCCTTCCATAGCTGCGCGGGCACCTGCCATGATCCCGAGTACAGCTCGGATCACATCGACGCCATGCTTATCCAGGGTCGCCACTTCGTGCTGCTCCCAGATGCTGTCAGCTGCTCCGGCGTGCATGCTCGAAACGAACTCACCGGTTTCCGCGAGCAACCTTCCGACGGCCTTAAGCGCTTCACCTGTAGCAGGTACCGGAATCGGCTTGTACCAAACCACCCCAGCCGGGCGCATCAGCGCATCGAGCAGTGGCGGATACTGAGTTAACCGAATGACCTCTTCCAGATCATCAGGGGTCAGCCAGCGGCGTTCCTCATTGAATTTCAGCTTCTTCTGCAGCTCGTCGTACTCCATGACCATGTCATGGGCCAGCGAGGTGATTCCACCGTGATAGTCGCGCCCGGCACGATAAAGTGCCTCGCGCAGAGAAAGAACCGGACCCGCGTCCGGCAACAGATCTGTGCGACTCATAACCGTAAATGCCCCTGTTACGGTGTAGCCAGACGTTAGGGCACGCCCTATCATCCAACCCACGACCGGTGTGCTGTGCGAATCGTGCTGTGCAGCACGGCTCATCGTTCCAGTCGATCCGGGGAGTTCTTGTGGTGAGAGGCCCCGGACCGACGCGCCTTGTAGTGAATTGCATGTAACTGTGTAGCTCGCTGCAGCCGGCCTGTTTTGGCCGGTGTTTCAAGTGGCGGCATGTATGTGCTGGTGCCGCCACCGCTGGGCCGGGGAAATCTTGTGGTGAGAGGCCCCGGACCAGCATCCTTACTGCTCGCCGTGCAGACCTATACGTTTATGCGGCACTTTTCCTAGGTTGCATTGCTCGCTCGGCATAAAACCGTTCGATAGCCTTGCCAAGCTCGTGCCTGACATCCGCCCCCTTGATAGCCCTGCTAATAGTGGGCTGCGTCGTTCCAACCTCAAGAGCAATAGCCTGTTGAGATAAACCAAGGGCTAATAGCGCTTTCAGCATTTCTTGGATGGACATGTTGTTCACCATGCGTTTGCCTGCAACAAATCATACGCAAACGAATAGACCCATGCAATACAATCGCTAATGCATTTAAACATCAGGGTCCTAAAATGATTGGTAAACGAATAGCCGAACGCATGGCCGAGCAAGGATTCTCTGAATCTGAACTAGGTCGCCGGGCTGGAGTGCCACAACCGACCGTCCATAGGATCATCACCGGGGA
The DNA here is from genome assembly GCF_059418825.1 of Pseudomonas sp. GW821-FHT07F01. Lineage (NCBI taxonomy): Bacteria > Pseudomonadati > Pseudomonadota > Gammaproteobacteria > Pseudomonadales > Pseudomonadaceae > Pseudomonas > Pseudomonas sp. GW821-FHT07F01. The sequence continues at coordinate 450,367 of NZ_JBWKQO010000004.1, read as the reverse complement.
GTCCTTAAGCCCACGGCAGCTAAATATTGAAAAGATTGCCAAAGCACTTGGAGTGAGTGCTAATTGGCTATGGACAGGAAAAAAGGACCTTCCTTTCCCGAAGAATTCCTCCATGGAAGAACCGCTCCTTATCGCTTCAGAGCCCGCAAAAACAGGCTCTAGCGCTAAACGACGCAGGGCACGAGCTAACACGACAAAGCTTGAAATCAAGGTCGTTAAGAACTCTGAATCTAGTAGCACATTCACTTCCCTTGAGCCCGAAAAACTACTCAGGAACGCGCTTCAAGAACTCCTAGACGACTACATCAGTGAGATCTATCAGGAAGAGCCTATGCTCATTGAGGCCCTGAAAACCTACCGAATTGCTGAGCTGAAGCTGCTGTTGACCCACCCCCTCCCCGAGTAAGGCACAATCCGACGGAAGGACATACCTCCTATCGTCACACCTATACGAAATGCTCGAAACGCATAATTTATTCGATAACGTATAGACAACGCAAAAACGTATGTATAACCTCATTCGTACTCCTCTCACCACGAGTACGAATCATGCAAACGACTACACAGCACAGTCCTACCCGCTCCCGCTGCCCGGTGTACCTCCACCCCGCAGCCTGCACCAGCCCCGAAGCCATCGACAAGATCCAGCGCCAGACCGGCCTGCTTGTGATAGCCACCACCCGCCGCACCGCCGCCGCCAAACCGGTAGGCCTCGGCCCGTTCGGGGGTGACGCAGCATGAAACCATTGCTGATTGGCCTTGCCGGCCCGGCTCGCTCGGGAAAATCCACCGCCGCTGACCACCTGGTACGCAACCACCTGCTGGAGCACTACGCCTTCGCCGATCCGCTGCGCTCCGGGCTCATGGAGATCTTCAACCTCGACCCGGACGACTTCGAAGGCGAGCGCAAAGAGCAGGCCCTGGCCTGGCTTGGCCGATCCCCGCGTGAACTGATGCAGTCGATGGGCACAGAGTGGGCCCGCCAGATGGTGCACCCAGACGTGTGGGTGAGGATCGCAGAGCAGAACCTCAACTACCTACAAAACTCGCTGTCGAGCGTTGTTGGTTTCGTCGTCAGCGACGTGCGCTTCGAGAACGAAGCAGAGTTCATCCGCCAGCGCGGGGGCACCATCATCCACATTCACCGCCCTGACGCTCAGGCAGTGAATCCGCACGCCAGCGAGGCCGGCATCCTGATACAGCAGGACGATCTGATCGCACGCAACACAGCCTGTCTGTCCGCATTAAAGGTGGAAATCGACTGTTGCATAGAGGTCATCTACCACCGCGCCCAACGCCCTGCAGCTTGAGGCCAACGCCATGAACCGCACCCTGGACGAAACAGCAGCAGTGCTCGGACTTAAGCCCCGCACATTCCGCGCAAAGCTCCGCGAGCTGCGCATTCTTTCCAAGGATGGCGACCTGGCCAGCCACCACCGCGACCAGGGCCACCTGTTTTCAGATCCGCGCAGCGTGCAGATCGGCAAAACCGGCCGCTACAAGCACTACGCCGTCGTCATGGTCACCGAGGCAGGTGTGCCGTGGCTGGCAAAGAAACTGTGCATCACCATCACGAACAAGGACGCCGCAGCATGAAGACCAACTACTTCAACGCCTACACCCAAGCACTCGGCGCCCTGGCCCTGATCCCGATCTACCTGACCAGCCCCGGCACCGTGAGCAAAGCCACCCTGATCGGCACCGCCAACGAGGCCACGCTGGCTCTGGCGAGCATGCCCGCCTGTGCGGTCGAGCTGGCGGAGGTTTATCGGTGCGTCAGCAGCGTGATTCAACCCGGTCAGATTGCCTACGTCACCCCGACCAATGTCCCCGAGACACCCTTCGGCGCTGTCGTGGCGGATGAGCGCGGCCTGATCTGCGCCGCCGCCCGAGGCGCCAGCAAAGAGGGGCTGGCGGAACTGATCCGCCTCAAGCTGCAGCCCGCCGACGTGGGGGCCGGGGAGGTAAGCACATGAGCGACACCCTCGACCAACTGCGGCGCCAGTTCGCCACCCCCTGCCCCACTCTCGCAGCGGTGCGGGAGCAGTATTTCGCGCACATCCGCACTGACCGGCATCTGCTCAGCGAAATCAAAAAGGGCCGGGTGAAGCTGATCGTGACGCGCCTTCACGGGTCTGCACGCGCCAAACCCGTGGTTTATCTGCACAACCTGGCCGCCTACCTCGACGCCCAAGCGGAGAAAGCGGCGGCCTGACGACGGTGGCCCCTGCCGTCCAGGGGTGAACATCCAGTGAGACACAGCACATGAAACCAACTGACACCGCCGAATTCATCGGCGAACTCAACGCCGGAGTATTCGCCAGCCAGATCGGCCACGCGCTTTCAGAAGTCGCTGCAGGCGTGGTTGACCACAGCAAGGTCGGCACCGTGACCATCACCTTCACCTTGAGCCAGATCGCATCCAGCCATCAGGTGACCGTCAATCACAAGCTGGCCTACAAGGTGCCAACCAAGCGCGGCAGCCGCAGCGAGGACACCACCCTCGACACGCCGATGCATGTCAACGAAGGGGGGCGCCTGACCCTGTTCGCGGAGGCCCCAGGCCCTGGGCAATTGTTCGACCGGAACGACGCACCAATTCACGCCAAGTCGTAACCCCAGCTTCATACCTCTCACCACAGAAGGAACCGATCCATGGAAGCCCAAGCAGTTCAGTTGATTCAGGACACCGCCATTCTGGCCCACGCCAAGCGTCTGGACACGCACACCCCAACCCTGGTGCTGCCGTCCGACCAGAAGATACACAGCATCGAACAGTTCCAGCCTCTGCGCAGCCGCTTTCGCGGCGAGCTGGTCACTCATTCGCTGCACGACTTCGGCAACTACGTACAACACCACAGCACCGAAGCTGCAGCCGCCGGCTTCGTTGACGCAGAACAGATGCGCTGCACCGTGTACTTCAACCTGGGTGACATCTCCGCCCCCGGTCACGGCGACTTCACCGCAACGCTGAACCTGCGCAAGACCGCTGGGTTTCAGGCCCTGGATCGCGCCGCCGGCACGACGTTCCAGCAGAAAGACCTGAGCGACTGGATCGAAGACTGGGCCCCTAACCTGGCCTCCCTGGCCGCCGACGACTCCCCCATCGACTTGCGCAAAGCAGCGAGCGCCATTCGCTCGATCAGCATCGAGCAGGCCCGCAAGAGTGAGCACGTCGTGGGCGACCTGAGCGCATCGCGCTCCGCCATGGACCAGATCGAGGCCAAGTCGTCCGAAGGGCTGCCAGCCGAATTCCGCTTCACCGTCGAGCCCTACGAAGGGCTCACGGCGAGAACCATCCGCTTGCGTGTGGCGGTACTGACCGGCGGCGACAAGCCCCTGCTCAAGCTGCGCTGGATCGGCGAGGAACAACTGCGCGAAGACCTGGCCCAGGAATTTAAGGAAGTCGTCCAGGCCGATGTGGGCAGCGCCGCAACGCTGACCATCGGCAGCTTCAAGCTGGCGTAACCACCTGCAACACCCCGCCGCCGTCCTCTCACCACTTATCCGTCCGGCGGCGGGCTCTAACGAGGATCACAGCACATGCAAACTCAACACCTGATCATCATCGCCGCTGGCCAGCTGGTTGGGCTGGCCTTACTGGCTTACTTCATCCGCCGGGCGTTCCTGCGCGCCTTGGCACGCGCCACAGCAGACGACCGCGACCGGATCCATGCACTGAACAACGATCTGGCCCGAGCTGTCGAGGCCCGCGAGGAACTGAAAAAGCAGCTCGCCGACCACAACACCCGCCAGCGCCAGCTCAAGGCGCAGCCCTTCACCCTGGAAGAGCACCAGACCCTGATCAGCATCGCCCAGGCCCCGGGCCTTGCTGCTTCGACCTACAAGGCAATACCAGGGACTGCCCCCGTCCAGGCGAAAGCAGACGCCCTGGCCGCCCAAGCCCGCGCCCTGGCCTATCGGGTCTTCCACACCGTCACCGCGGCTACCGCGCATAACGGGGAATCGCTGGACACCCAGCTCATTGAATGGCTCAACACCCACGGCGACCTCTGGGGCGGGCCCGAAAACAGCACCATCACATTCCCGCATGAGGCAGACACAGAGGGCTATCCGCATGTACGCGAAGCACTTCGGGAAGCCTACGAGCTGCACCAGCAACGCGAAGCCCGCGAGTTGGGCCAGGAGAACGCAGCATGATCAACCAGGCATCAGCGACCAGCGCTCCGTATGCCTCCGTCGCAGCAATTGAATTCGCCCTCAAGGACGAAGACGGCCTGATCTTCCTGCAGCTCTGGAACGATGGCGAATTCGACGCCATTCGCGCCGAGTGGGAGAACGTACCCGATGAAGTGTTTATCGGTGCCGACCCGCTGTTCCAGCCCACTGCTCAAGCAGAGACGACTGAACAGGAGGCAGCAGCATGACATCCTTGAAAACACCTCCTTTCAGCTTCAAGACCCAGTACTCCCTCGGGTTGAACGCTCAAGACGATGAGATCGTCGTTGACTTCTTCTGCGGGGGCGGCGGTGCCGGAACCGGCCTGGAGATAGGGCTGGGCCGCGCAGTGAACGTCGCGAAAAACCACAGCCCTGCAGCGATCAGCATGCACACCGTGAACCACCCAGGCGCAAAGCACTACACCACCGACGTGTTTGAGGGTGATCCGGACACCGAATGTAGCGGCAAGGCCGTTGGTTGGTTCCACATGTCGCCAGACTGTACACACCACAGCCAGGCTGCCGGCGGCCAGCCACGCAAGCGCGAGATCCGCAACCTGTCGTGGATCGGCCTCAAGTGGGCAGGCAAGAAGAAACCCCGCGTTATCAGCCTGGAGAACGTGAAACAGATTCTGCAGTGGGGACCCCTCGTTGCAAAGCGCGACAAGGCTACAGGCCGGGTAGTGAAACTCGGTGGCAGTGTGGCTGCCCCTGGTGAGGTTGTGCCGGTTCACCAGCAGTTCCTGGTACCAGACCCAGCCCGGCGCGGCCGGACTTGGGCCGTGTTCGTCGCCGAGCTGCAGCGCCTGGGATATGCCGTCGAGTGGCGCGTGATCAAGGCGTGCGACTTCGGCGCGCCGACCAGCCGAGAACGCCTATTCATGATCGCCCGCTGCGACGGCCAGCCCATCGTGTGGCCAGAGCCAACCCATGCCAAGAATCCGGCCAAAGGCCAGAAGAAGTGGCGCGCCGCCGCCGAGTGCATTGACTGGACGATCCCGAGCAAAAGCATTTTCGACCGGCCGAAGCCGCTGGCACCTGCAACCCTGCGGCGAATCGCAAAGGGCATGAAGAAATTCGTCCTCGATGCTGCTGACCCGTTCATCGTGCCAATTGCTAACTGGTCGGGCGACAGCGTGCAGTCAGCCCATGAGCCGCTGCGGACCGTGACGTCCTGGCCCCGCGGCGGATCATTCGCCATGGCCAGCCCGATCATCGCGCCAGCAACGCACCAGGGCAGCGACCGGATCAACGACCCGTCCGCCCCGCTACCGACTGTGACCTGCGCGAATCGAGGTGAGCTGACGCTGATCAGCCCAACCCTGATCCAAACCGGATACGGCGAGCGCACCGGCCAGGAACCCAGAGTGCCTGGCCTCGACCAGCCGCTGGGCACAGTTGTTGCCGGCGGCGTCAAGCACGCCATAGCCGGCGCTGTGCTGGTGGGTACTGGCGGCCCTGAGTACTCCGGCAAGCCGGCGCCAATTGACCAGCCTACTGGCACCTTGATGACTCAGAACCACCGATCAGTGGTGACTGCGCTCATGGCCCAGATGAACGGCGGCTTCAACACCACGGCCGCCAAGAGCATTGAGGCCCCAATGACCACGGTGACCAACTCAGGCAGCCAGCAGCAGCTGGTTACGGCGAACCTGCTGCACTTGCGCGGCAACTGTGATGCGAAGGACTGTGCCGAACCACTGCACACCGTCAGCGCAGCTGGCACCCATCACGGCGTGGTCGAGTACACCCTATCGCCAGAACACGAAGAGGGAGCCTTGCGGGTCGCGGCATTCCTGATCAGCTACTACGGCACTGAGAACGTGAGTGCTGTCAACGAGCCTGCCCCAACGGTAACTACCAAGGATCGCCTCGGCTTGGTCACCGTCACGATCAAGGGAACACCGTATGTGATCGTCGATATCTGCCTGCGGATGCTGCAGCCCTCCGAGCTGTACAAGGCCCAGGGGTTCCCCGACGACTACATCATCAGCCACGGCGCTGACGGCAAGCCATTCACCAAGACCCAACAAGTTCACATGTGCGGCAACAGCGTCAGCCCACCGCCGATGGCAGCCATCGCCCGCGCAAATGACCCTTGGCGCCAAACCGAGCAATTTAAGGAGGCCGCATGAGCAAGCGCGATGATGTATTGGCATGCCAGAACGCCGTCGAGGAAGCGAATCTCGCACTGGCAACGGCCGTGAAAAAAGCGTGGCCGATAGGTTGCCTCGTGCGCGTGAGTGTCGGTCGCGGCAAAAGCGATATCGAGGTGACCGGTCACGGCAACCATTGGTCGCGTCGTGGGGAGCTGCGCGGGATTAACCACAAGACACAGAAAAGTCGGTGGTTCCACTACGGCATGATCATCGAGGGGCAGCCATGAACCACGCAATCAACTACCTTCGAGCCAGCCTACACCGCGCGATAAACCAAGGGGACAAGTCACTGACCGTCTCGACGCTCGACCTCAAAGACGTACTGGCAGAGCTGGAGAAGCTGCATACCCGGCAGGACCTTACTCGCCCAAGCGCACCACTCGTTGGCTGGGCTGATCCAGAGAAGATCCAGCAAATGCGCCAGGGCCAGCGCCGATACCTCACCGTCAGCCGCAAGAAAGGCGAGACATTCACTCAACAGGTCTGCGCCTCATCCGCGCAGCAGGTCAGCGACAACACAACGGAGGCAGCATGAGCGCCGCAGAGAAAATCGATCTTCACATCACGCCAGGCGCCTGGTTCCGCCAAGACCTGCTGTACCCGGTGTTTGGGTTAAGTACCGAAGCGGTCCGCAAGTACCGCACTCGTGGCATCTGGCTGGAGGGCAAGCACTACCGTACAGATCCGGCCAACGTGCTGGTCTACAACAAGGAAGCCATTGAAAAGTGGATGGCCGGCCAACCATGAAGGAGAAAATGCCAACAGGCGTCGAGATGAACGGCAAGCAACTCCGCATTGTGTTCATGCTACACGGGCAGCGGTGCCGCGAACCGCTGCCCGGCATAGTTGCCGTCAACAAAGCTTCGATTGCCTATGCCGACAACAAGCGCCGGACGATCCTTACAGAGATCAAAGAGGGGCGCTTTGACTACGCCGCCCACTTCCCCGATTCACCTAGGGCGGCCATGTTCTCGGGTACCGGCGGCCACTCGACGAAACGAACAGTGCAGGAAGGGATAGATAGGTGGCTTGAGGTACAGCGCGCACTTCGAGCCTCAAGCACAGTCGCGAACTACGCAAGTAAATCGAAACACGTCGGCGTCAAATTCGGCAAAAGGCGCATTGTCGACATCAGCAAAAGCGATATCGAACTGTTCCAGGCGCAACTGCTCAAGCAGGGCCTATCACCGAAGACCGTAAACGATATTTTCACCGTAGTCCGTGGGGTCTGGGCCGACGCCTTTGGCGACGGAATACTAAAATCAAACCCGCTGGAGCGGATCAGCAATGTCGGTACCGATTCAGACTCGGAACACGCCGACCCTTTCAGTCGCGAGGAAATCGAGCTAATTGCAACGGGCGACCCAGAGCGCCTGGAGGATGCCCGCATGCTCGCTTTCAACTGCTGGACCGGCCTGTCAATGTCCGAAGTCATCGCCCTGGCCCTGGAAGATGTAGACCTCGCCGCCGGCACTGTTCATGTACGCCGCGCTCTGGTCGTGGGGGAATTCAAAGTACCCAAGGAGCGATCACGGATACGGATCGTGGAGCTGATAGATCCAGCCCTCGACCTGATGCGCGAGATTGTCGCTGCTGCGCAGACAGCACCAGCCGTTGAAATCAAAGTCATGCAGCGCGATAACATCACAGCGAAAAAGCAGAAGGTCCGGTTCCTTTTCCGCAACTCAAGAAGCGCCGTGCTTTGGAACGGCAAGACCCTTAGCAAATGGTTTACCGCCCACTTGAGAAAGATCGGGGTTCGGCATCGCGGCGCCAACCAATGCCGCCACACCTTCGCGAGCCAGATGCTGTCGAGTTACGTTCCAGTCGAGTGGGTGGCGCGCCAACTGGGCCACGCTGACACAACCATGGTGAGAAAGCACTATGGCCGCTGGATACCCAAGGACACCAAGAGCATGGCAGGCATCGTTTCAAGAATGCTTGGATTTAGAGTGGAGTAAGTACTGGAAAGCGTGTCCAAAGACACCCAAAGCATAGTTGAAATTATTTCAAAGATAATAAGAGTCAGCATAAATTAAAGAAATTACAGTTCAGGTCTTACCTGTCGAAGAAACTCTTCCAAAGTTTCTTCTGTGAAGAAAGGCTTTGCTATAGGTTCCATCTCAATTTCTGGAGGAGCGCCGATATTAATAATGCTAACTCCTCTCTCTTTGAATTGAGGATCTAGGATACCACCTACTTCCTCAATTGTATTTGCAATAAACACAATAGTCTCATCAACATATGAGATTAGATCTTCAGTATTATTAAATAGCGCCATCATTCTTCCAGGCTCAACCACTCTGCACAGCTCAATGAGACTAGTCTTGAAGCCTTTCCCTGTATGTGCAGCATTAACTACCGCTCTGTAATCATCATAAGCCCTATTTCTTGACTTGAAATTATCAAAACACGCCTCGTATTTTTTGGCTGCTAATAAAACATTATTGATAGCCTCCCCCGCCTTCTGAGCCATAAGCATATCGATCAACTTCATATCCAACGGCTGCTCAGTCAGGGGGCTATCTGGAAGATATGTGATTATCGTAAAGCGCGCTTCGTGAGCACTATAAGGAAGAAATGATGTTTTCTTGATCGAAGTAAGATCATTTAGCATTTGTACATAATGTAGCTTTGCCAAACTCAGTGTACGGGCAGAGTCCTGAAATTCTTTATCTTTCTGTGATTTTTGTTGAAAATAGAAAGCAGCATAGGCACCAGCAACAGCACCACCAAAGCCAGCAGAAACAGGCCCAACTACATCTTTGAGAAACGACACGACGACTGGATCAATTAAACTAGCGATAGTTGGTGAAAAAGAAAAAACAAACAACAGCATCAATAACGCAATAAACAGCCCCGTTACGACGCCAGCGACAATGTATCCCCACATTGAAAAATCCTCAAAACTTAATGCAGGTCAATCGAAGCAGGACCCGCGCCTACCTTGCAGATGTATCGAAAAATACAGAACTGAGTGCTGGATGGGCAACATATATGGTGGCCCGTGATGACCTGAAGCGGCTCTGGAGATATCGATTCTGCCCTGAGAACGCTCTAGCAAATAGCACAGAAACAAAAAAGCCCCCCATAATCCTAAACGATTACAGGAGACTTAGTCTTACTCAAGAATGGTGCAGAGATAATAGCTTAATTCTCTGAACCTTGAGCCAAAAGAGCTATGCAAGCACCCTCATGGTTTTCAATGATTTTACCGGCATGTGAGTTGGCAAACGTGTGCATATAGGCGTGGTGCACAGTCAGTACCAGCTCTTGCAGATCCTGGTCATCCTCAAGCTTCTCGACTTGCAGACCAAAACCTATTGCATCTTCGATGTGAAAATGGCGTGAGTGAGTCTTGGTGCCAGCATGATCGTTGAGAGCCGCAACAATACGATCAGCTTTGTCCACTGCCTGTGGATCGTTGTTGAACATACCAGCAACAAGCCACCCTTTGACGATAGCCCCCGCCAGCTCGATCGCCTTTTCGCACTCGCCTAAAAATGATGGGTGGTATTTGCTAACTACCGTTTGCCAAATCGGAGTCGTAGCAGGGTCAGCCTTAACGGCCTCAATCGCCTTCTCAAATTCTTCTAGAACACCGTAGGCTGGGATACCACCGAACTGAGGATCAAAAGGCCCTATGTTCGATTGTTTACCCATCACAATGGACGAGCAGGCGCAAGCGATCATCGTTCCCGCAGACATTGAGATCTGAGGAATTATCGCCCGAATGTTCGTCCCGAACATTTGGCGTAGGTAATGCACTATCGACTCAGCCGCCGATAAGTCACCACCAGGTGTATGAAGTATCAAGTCCAACCCACGATTACGGTCAAGACCATGGACAGCATTCATCAAGCCGTTCTTGTCATCATCATTGACATGACCGAAAGCGTAACCTGGCTTTTGAAGAAAGCCTGAATAGTAAGCGATGACATTGCGCTGCGTTTTTTGCTGCAGCAAGCCCAGATATTTTTTACGTACAATATCTATACCGCTGTGACCACCTTGCTGGGCACCGATGATTTCTTCTAAAACTTGAGTCCAATTAGGCATGTCATCATCCATAAAAAAGCCCGGAAAAACCGGGCTTCCAAACAACAAAAACTTTACTTGTTGTCGACTTTCTTAATTACGTTATTCTCAGAGGTATTAGTGGAATAACTAATATTTACGTCGGTCAAAATCGAGCATTTTTTGAACTGACGAGCATAGGCCATTGCACCAGGATACTGAGTCCCAGGACGGGGATTCACGCCCAAAAGTGCGAAACCGGCTTCGAAATCAGTGCGATTGGTCTGCATGCTCTGCTCCAGCGAAGCTCCCACCACGGAAACCTCGAAAAATTGGGTCCGTATGCTAGCAAAACGATAGCCGCGTTGAAAGCTAACCCATCAAATCCATCGAAAAAGGCGACGAACGTAAGTACGACCGCCATGTCCTTCGATACGTTCCACGCTGTGGAACATTTCGATAGACAGAATCTAGCCGAAGCAACGCCGCACCGCCATAGTATTTTTTGCAACCAAACGAGGAATCGATAGGTGCCCTACCAGACCGTCGTAACCCTAAGGCACATAGACACTACAAAGGCACTGCTGCGCCCTCGCTGGCGCTATCTCCTCCACAGGCTGTGGTGACGCCCCTACCGGCCTAGCGCGCCCCACTGCGGCCTACGGAGACTGCTAGATGCCCTAAGAATGCCCTAACAAATACCATAGAAACGAAAAAGCCCCCGTAATCTTCAATGATTACGGGGGCTTAGTCTTGTTCAATAATGGCGGAGAGATAGGGATTCGAACCCTAGGTACCGGTGAAGGTACAACGGATTTCGAATCCGTCCCATTCGGCCACTCTGGCATCTCTCCAACGGCGCGCATCATAACAGCACCTTTGCTCGAAGCGAAGCCCCCCGAGCAAATTTTTTCCGTGCTATCAGATGCTTGCGTCGATTACAGCGGTACGCCGAGGCGCTGGGCCACTTCTTCGTAGGCTTCGATCACATCGCCCAGGCCCTGGCGGAAGCGGTCCTTGTCCATCTTCTTCTTGGTGTCCTTGTCCCACAGACGGCAACCGTCCGGGCTGAACTCGTCGCCCAGGACGATGGAGCCGTCGCTGAACACACCGAACTCCAGCTTGAAGTCCACCAGCAGCAGACCAGCGTCATCGAACAGCTTGCTCAGGACTTCGTTGACCTTGAGCGACAGCTCTTTCATGCGTGCCAGTTGCTCGACGGTGCCCCAGCCGAATGCCACCACGTGGGATTCGTTGATGAACGGGTCGCCCTTGGCGTCGTCCTTGAGGAACAGCTCGAAGGTGTAGGGGTTGAGCTTCATGCCCTCTTCCACGCCCAGGCGCTTGACCAGGCTGCCGGCGGCGTAGTTGCGCACCACGCACTCCACCGGAATCATGTCGAGCTTCTTCACCAGGCATTCGTTGTCGCCCAGCAGCTTGTCGAACTGGGTCGGCACGCCGGCGGCTTCGAGTTTCTGCATGATGAAGGCGTTGAACTTGTTGTTCACCATCCCCTTGCGGTCCAGCTGCTCGATGCGCTTGCCGTCGAACGCCGAGGTGTCGTTGCGAAACAGCAGGATCAAGCGGTCGGCGTCGTCGGTCTTGTAAACCGATTTGGCTTTGCCGCGGTAGAGTTCTTCACGTTTTTCCATGATGGGCTCCGCTTGCTAAGTAGGTGGGCTAGGCGATGTGGCGCCAGTCGAGCCCTGAATCTTGATCGGCCAGTTGCAGCCAGTCCGGGTCGCACCCGAGGGTGTCGACAAAACATTGCCGGGCCAGCTGCGGCAGGTTGTTCTTGCTGCTCAGATGAGCCAGGACCAGGTGCTGCAGGTCCTGCCATCCCAATTCGGCCACCAGGCTTGCGGCCTGATGGTTGTTCAAATGTCCCAGGTCGCCGCCAACCCGCTGCTTGAGAAAGTACGGGTAATAACCCCGTGCCAGCCGATCCCGGCAATGGTTGGCCTCGATCATCAAGGCATCCAGGCCACGGTAGCCGTCCAGCACCCCGGCGCAGTAGGAGCCGAGGTCGGTCAGCAGGCCGAAGCGCCGCTGGCCATCACTGAAGACAAATTGCGTAGGTTCCTGGGCGTCGTGGGCCACGGCAATCACGTCGATGCGCAAGGCGCCGATCTGCAGCGACTCGCCACCGCGGACAAAACCCGCGACCTCCACCGGTTTGCGCATCCCGCGCAAGGTGCCCTGGCTGAGGTAGACCGGTAGATTGTAGCGCCGAGACAGCAAACCCACGCCATGCACGTGGTCGGCATGTTCGTGGGTTACCAGGATGGCGCTCAACTGCGCGGGATCGACTCCCAGACGCAGCAGGCGCCGCTCGGTTTCCCGCAGGGAGAAACCACAATCCACCAGAACGCAGGTGTCGGCACTGACGATCAGCGTGCCATTCCCTTGGCTACCACTGCCGAGAACGGCAAAACGCATCGGATCAGCCCAGGTTGTCCTGAATCACGCCCAACACTTTGCGTGCCACATCGGCCGGCGCCACGGTGTTGATGTTCTTCTCGACGGTGACCTGGACGTTCTCGCCTACCTTGCTCAGGCGAACCTGATAGCGCTCGGCACGGGCTTCGATCTCTTCCTTGGCCGGCTTGCTGCCGAACAACTTGCCGAAGAAGCCCGGCTCGTCGTCTTTCTTCTCGGCTTTTTCCGCCAGGTTGATGTAGTACAGGCCCAGGCTGCGGTTGATGTCCTCAACCCGCCATTCGCCCTGTTCCAGGGCACGGCCAACGCTGGACCAGGCGCGATCGAGGTCGGCGCCCAGGTTCAGCACCGGGTTGCCGCTGCCATCCTCGCTGAGGCTGACTCGGCTCGGGGTATCGAAATCGCGGGCCGCCAGCAGAGACACCGAACCGCCCTTCTCGGAGGTGCGGCTCATGCTTGCCAGCATGTCGTCCACCAGCGCTGCGTCCAGGCCGGTGTTGACCGAACGGTTGGTGAATTCCACGTCGGCAGTGCTGCCGGCGGGACGCTCGGCACTGACCACATAGACTTCACTGGTGTTGCGCTGCACGCCCGGCTCGATACGGACCCGTACGCGGGTTTCGCTGTCGGCGGCGACGCCGGCACTGCTCAGGCGCTTGGCCACGGCAGCGGAAAGTTCGTCGGAACGCTGCCAGCCGGTGGTGAACTCACCGGTTTGCGGGCGCTGCTGATCCAGGCGGAAACCGTTGTCCTGGAAGAACTGCACCGCCACTGGCCAGACTTCGGCCGGTGGATGCTGGGCCATGACCCAACGCGAATCGCCGCTCTTTTGCAGGGTGTAGTCGCTGGCATCGGCAATGGCCGACAGCGGCTGGGGACGAGGCACTTCGTACTCGCCCTTGACGTTGTCGTCGGCCACGTTGCGCGGAATCGGCAGCAGAGGGTCCAGACGCTTGGCGGTCTGTACATCCGGCGGCAATTGCATCGGTGCTGTTTGTTGCGCTTGCAGGTAATCGCTACCCCGGTCACGGAAGTAGCCTTCCGGGCCCCAGATCCAACCGCAGCCACTGGTGCTGGAGATAATCAAGGCAAGTGCGGAAAGTCCGGCCATTCGCTTCATGCGTTGTACTTCCTCAATTAAACCAAGACGCCGGACTGGCGCATGGCCTGCCGCAGCGGTTCGTGACAGGCGGCACTGAGCCAGGTGAGCGGCAGACGGATACCGTCCGGCATCAAGCCCATTTCGTGCAGGGCCCATTTCACGGGAATAGGGTTGGATTCGATGAACAGAGTCTTGTTCAGCGGCATCAGGGTCTCGTGGATCTCCCGGGCCTTGGCGGCATCGCCGGCCATGGCCGCGGCGCACATCTGGCTCATGGCCCGTGGCGCGACGTTGGCGGTCACCGAGATATTGCCCTTGCCGCCCAGCAGGATCAGCTCGACTGCGGTGGCGTCATCGCCGGAGTACACCAGGAAATCGCCGGGCACGCCGGCCAGGATGGCCTTGGCGCGCTGCAGGTCGCCGGTGGCTTCCTTGATCCCGATGATGTTCTTCACGCTGGACAGGCGGATCACGGTCTCGGCCTGCATGTCGCATGCGGTGCGGCCCGGAACGTTGTAGAGGATCTGCGGGATGTCCACGGCCTCGGCAATGGCGCGGAAATGCTGGTACAGGCCTTCCTGGGTCGGCTTGTTGTAGTACGGGGTCACCAGCAGGCACGCATCGGCGCCGGCGATCTTCGCATTGGTGGTCAGCTCGATCGCTTCGCGCGTCGAGTTGGCGCCGGTACCGGCGATCACCGGAATGCGCCCTGCAACCTGGGTGACCACCCGACGAATCACTTCGATGTGCTCGTTCACATCCAGGGTGGCCGACTCACCTGTGGTGCCGACCGCCACGATGGCGTTGGTGCCCTCTTGCAGGTGGAAGTCCACCAGTTTGCTCAGGCTGTCCCAGTCGAGATTTCCCTGTGCATCCATGGGTGTGACCAGTGCCACCATACTGCCCGCAATCATGCAACCGCTCCTGCCGGAAAAAGAGAGCGGTAATGGTACTGGCGCCAAGTTCCTTGCACAAGCGAAGTCCCGCGCCATGAGCATTCCCCTGAGCGATGGTTTTCGCTACCCTTCAGGCTTTGATCGCTACTGATAAGCGTGTAGACCGGGTTATCGCCTGCCTGTTGGATCTGCAAAGCCCCATTCCCGCGTTGCCAGCCTGTGTTCCGAGCGTTTCGGGGCCAGTCGCCGGCTTGTGGTCCGAGGCCTTGAAGTTCCGCCGGCGACGCTTGCCGGGTACTGGCTTGTCAAAAAGTACCGACCGCTCATCGCTTTAGGAATGCTGCATGTCCACCCCCACAGTTCGCGAACAATTCCTTGTCATCAGTGCCCTCGGCGCCAACCCCATGGAGCTGACCAACGTCCTGTGCCGCGCCAGCCATGAAAACCGCTGCGCCGTGGTGACGTCGCGCCTGACCCGGCATGGCGAGTGCAGCGCGCTGGTTCTGGAGATTTCCGGCAGCTGGGACGCCCTGGCGCGCCTGGAAAGCAGCCTGCCGTTCCTGGCCAAGAAGCATGCCTTCACGGTCAACGTGGTGCGCAGCGCCGCCCTGGAAAGCCGCCCCCAGGCCCTGCCTTATGTGGCCTACGTCAGCGCCGCGTACCGCTCGGACATCGTCAATGAGCTGTGCCAGTTCTTCATCGACCATCAGGTCGAGCTGGAAAACCTCACCTGCGATACCTACCAGGCTCCACAGACCGGCGGCACCATGCTCAATGCCACCTTTACCGTGACCCTGCCCGCCGGCACCCAGATCAGTTGGCTGCGCGACCAGTTCCTGGACTTTGCCGATGCCATGAACCTCGACGCGCTGATCGAACCCTGGCGCCCACAGAACCCTATGTAAGGAAGCCCCATGGCCGTTGCTATCGATCAACCTATTGCCGATTTCCAGGCCCCCGCCACCAGCGGGCAGACCGTCAGCCTGTCCGACCTCAAGGGCAAGCAAGTGGTGATCTACTTCTATCCCAAGGACAGCACCCCGGGCTGCACCACCGAAGGCCAGGGCTTTCGCGATCAATACGCCGCCTTTCAGGCTGCCAACACCGAAGTCTTCGGCGTTTCCCGCGACAGCCTGAAGTCCCACGAGAACTTCAAGTGCAAGCAGGAATTCCCCTTCGAGCTGATCAGCGACAAGGACGAAGCCGTCTGCCAGCTGTTTGACGTGATCAAGCTGAAGAAGCTCTACGGCAAGGAATACCTGGGCGTGGACCGCAGCACCTTCCTGATCGACAAGGACGGTGTGTTGCGCCAGGAATGGCGCGGGGTGAAGGTACCCGGGCACGTCGACGCCGTACTGGCCGCGGCCCAGGCCCTGAACAAGGCCTGAAATGACCGGGGCGGCTGTATCAGCCGCCCCGTTTATCTAGAGTAGAGGTGCCACCACCGGGTCCTTCCTGGGCCAGGCATCCAGCACTGCCTTGAACAGGGTCGCGAGGGGAATCGCAAAGAATATCCCCCAGAACCCCCACAGCCCGCCAAACAGCAGCACCGCACAGATGATCGCCACCGGGTGCAGGTTCACCGCGCCGGAGAACAGCAGTGGCACCAGCACGTTGCCATCCAGGGTCTGGATGATCCCGTAGACCGCCATCAGGTAGATGAACTGATCGCTCCAGCCCCACTGGAACAGCGCAATCAGCGCCACCGGTACCGTTACCACCACGGCGCCGACATAGGGCACCACCACCGAGACCCCCACCAGCAGAGCCAACAGGGCCGCATAGTTCAGGCCCAGGGCGACGAAGGCGATGTAGGTCACCCCGCCACAGATGACGATCTCGATGACCTTGCCGCGAATGTAGTTGGCGATCTGCCGGTTCATTTCATGGGCCACGCGAGTAATCAGCGTACGTTCGCGGGGCAGATAGCTGATCACCCAGCGGCTGATCATCGCCCGATCCTTGAGGAAGAAGAACACAAGGATCGGCACCAGTACCAGGTAGATCATGATGTTCACCAGCAAGGGCAGGCTGGACAGGGAGAAGGTCAGCGCCCACTGGCCGAACTTGCCGATCTCGCCCCTGGCCACCTCGATGGCCTGCAGCACCTGCTCGTCGGACACAAGATGCGGGTAGCGCTCGGGCAACAGCAGCAACAGCGACTGCCACTTGGCGAGCATGCCCGGCAGCTCGTTGAACAGGGTGATCAACTGATGCCAGAGCAACGGCACCACCACCAGGATGAACACCAGCAGCAGCCCCATGAACAGCGCGAACACCAGCCCCACGGCCGCCCCGCCAGGCAGGCGCAGCCGCTCCAGGCTCACCACCAGCCCCTGCATCAGGTAGGCCAGGACCATCCCCGCCAGCACCGGCGCGAGCATGCCGCCCAGGGTCAGGACGGCAGTGAAGGCCAGAAACAGCAGAACGGCCAGCACCACCGCCTCTTCATCCGAGAAGTAGCGCTGAATCCAGTCACGTAGCACTTTGAACATCGATGTTCCTTAGATGAAGGCCCTCAAGGGCAGACTGCGCTCAGGCCTTTTTCAACCAGTAGCGATACACCCCGGCTTCATCCTCTTCACGCAGCAGGGTATGACCGGCCAGACGGGCGAAAGTGCGGAAGTCACGCTGGGAGCCGGCATCGGTGGCAATGACCTTGAGTACCGCGCCACTGGCCAGGCGATTGAGTTCCATCTTGGCCTTGAGCAGCGGCAGCGGGCAGTTCAGGCCGCTGGCGTCCAGCTCGGCATCATGGGCGACAACATCGGTCATTGGGTTACTCCGATCATCAATTCAAGGCGTCTAGAATACCCTGCAAGCCAGGCCCGCCGGCAATAAAGAAGCCCGACACCAGAGCACTGCCGCGCGCTGCCGAAGCCACGATCAGGTAGACGCCGGAATTTACCCAAAAGCACTTTTTATCCTCAGAGTTTTCACTGGCTTTGTCTGGTCCCCGGCCAGGTGTCCAGCTACAGTAGAGCCTTTGTCGATTAAGGCTTTGTGCATGAATGTATTGCGCCCTACCCTGCTGACGCTCGCTTGCCTGCTCGCCTCACCGGGCTTCGCCGACGACCTGCCGTCACTTGGTGATGCCAGTTCAGCCATTGTCTCTCCGCAACAGGAATACCAACTGGGCCGTGCCTGGCTGGCGTTGCTGCGCAGCCAGGTTTCGCAGCTCAACGACCCGCAACTCAAGGACTATGTCGAAACCAGCGTCTACAAACTGGTGGAGACCAGCCAGGTCAACGACCGGCGCCTGGAGTTCATCCTGATCAACAGCCCGCAGCTCAACGCCTTCGCCGCTCCCGGGGGAATCATCGGGGTCAATGGCGGGCTGTTCCTCAATGCCCAGACCGAAGGCGAGTACGCCTCGGTGCTGGCACACGAACTGGCGCACCTTTCCCAGCGCCACTTCGCCCGAGGGGTCGAAGCCCAGCAGCGCATGCAGGTGCCGATGATGGCCGCCCTGCTGGCCGGGATCGTGATTGCCGCCGCTGGCGCCGGGGACGCGGGGATCGCCACCATCGCCGGCACCCAGGCCGCGGCCATCCAGGAACAGCGGCGCTTCTCCCGGCAGAACGAGCAGGAAGCCGACCGCATCGGCATCCTCAACCTGGAAAAGGCCGGCTACGACCCGCGCTCGATGCCCACCATGTTCGAACGCCTGATGCGCCAGTACCGCTTCGATGCCAAGCCGCCGGAATTTCTCCTGACTCACCCGGTGACCGAATCGCGGATCGCCGACACCCGCAACCGCGCGGAACAGGCCCGGCAAGGCGGCACCGAAGACAGCCTGCGCTACCAGTTGATCCGCGCCCGGGTGCAACTGACCTATGAGGAATCGCCAGGGCTGGCCGCCAAGCGCTTTCGCGCGCAGCTCGATGAGAACCCGAAGAACGACATCGCTCGCTACGGCCTGGCCATCGCCCAGATCAAGGGCAGCCAGTGGAACGAAGCACGGGAAAACCTCAAGCCGCTGCTGGCCAAGTCGCCCAACGACGTGACCTACAACCTGGCTCAGATCGAACTGGACATGGCCAACAGCCGCCTGCCGGACGCGCAGACTCGGGTCGAAAGGATGCTCAACCTGTACCCGGGCAATTACCCCTTGAACCAGATCCGCGTGGACCTGCTGCTCAAGCAGAACCGCCCGGCCGATGCCGAAAAGGCCCTGGAAGGCCTGCTGAAAAGCCGCCCGGACGACCCGGATGTCTGGTACCTGGTGGCGGAAACCCGCGGCCTGTCGGGCAATATCATCGGCCTGCACCAGGCCCGGGCCGAGTACTTCGCCCTGGTGGGCGACTATCGCCAGGCCATCCAGCAGTTGGACTTCGCCAAGCGCCGGGCCGGCAGCAACTTCCCCCTGTCGTCGAGGATCGACGCTCGCCAGCGCGAGATGATGGACCAGGAACAGATGGTCAAGGACATGATGCGCTGACATTGACGCAAGCCACAAAAAAGCCCGCCTCTTACGAGGCGGGCTTTTTATTGGGCAACCTCAGGGGCTGGCGAATTACTCGGCCAGCTTGAAGGTGATGAAGCTGGCTCGCCCCTGACGCAGTACCCGCATGGACACCGAGCGGTTCTTCGGCAATGCCTTGGCGATTTCAGTGAACTCCTTCGCCGAAGTGATCGCCTGATTGTTCAGGTGAGTGATCACGTCGCCCGGCTGCAAGCCGATCAGCGCCGCAGGACCGTCCTGGACTTCCTTGATGACTACCCCGCCCTTGAGGTCGAAGGCTTTCTTCTGCTCATCGTTGAGCTCGACCACCGCTACACCCAGACGATTGCTGCTGCGCTCGACACCCGACTTGGGCAGCATGCTCAGGTCTTTGTCTTCTTCAGGAATAGCGCCGACGGTCAGCTCGATATTCTTGCGCTTGCCGTCGCGGATCACTTCCAGGTTGGCCTTGGCCCCGGCCTTCAGCGCGCCTACCAGGTGCGGCAGGTCGGCTGACATGACGATGGGCTGGCCATTGAGGCTGAGGATCACGTCCCCCACTTGCAGGCCGCCCTTGGCCGCCGGGCCATCATCCTGGATCTGTGCAACCAGCGCGCCGGCCGGTTTCTCCAGGCCGAAGGATTCAGCCAGGTCCTTATTGACCTCCTGGATTACCACGCCAAGCCAGCCACGGCTGACTTTGCCACCGGTTTTCAGCTGGTTGGAAACGTCCATCGCCACATCGATCGGGATGGCGAAAGACACGCCCATGAAACCACCGGAGCGGGTGTAGATCTGCGAGTTGATCCCCACCACTTCACCGGCCAGGTTGAACAGCGGGCCACCGGAGTTGCCCGGGTTGATCGGCACGTCGGTCTGGATGAACGGCACGTAGTTTTCGTTCGGCAGGCTGCGACCGATGGCACTGACGATGCCCTGGGTCACGGTATGGTCGAAGCCGAACGGCGAGCCGATGGCCACCACCCACTGGCCTGCCTTGAGGTCCTGGGATTTACCCAGTTTCAGCACCGGCAGGTCTTTGCCATCGATTTTCAGCAGTGCTACGTCGGAGCGTGGGTCGGTACCGATCAGCTTGGCTTTCAGCTCACTGCGATCGGCCAGACGCACAAGAATTTCGTCCGCATCGGCGATCACGTGGTTGTTGGTGAGGATGTAACCGTCCGCGGAGATGATGAACCCGGAACCCAGCGACTGCGCTTCGCGCTGACGATCCCCGCGCGGAGAGCGTGGCTGGGGCATGCCGCGTTCGAAGAACTCGCGCAGCATTGGCGGCAGGCCTTCGAGATCGGGCATCTGAGCCGAATTGGAAACCCGGCGGTCCGGCAGTTTCTGCGTGGTACTGATGTTCACCACCGCAGGCGAGGCCTGCTCGACCAGTTGGGTGAAATCAGGCAGCTCGGCCGCCTGGGCAGAAACGGCCTGCCCAAGCACCAGCACGGTGGCAAGAATGGTGAAGTAGGACTTCAAGCGTGGTATCGACATACGGCTCCCGTTACGACGAGCGTGGTTAAGCGATATGGAACAGCAAATACCGAAACTGCAGGGGCGGCATCTTTGTTCCAGGAACGACAAATAAGGTCAGAACCGAGGGGGTTCTGACCTATAGAAAAACTCTGGGAATTTTGCAAATGAAATTGCTGACCAAACATTTCATCTTCTCAATTGTGGAGCGGGCATCACTGACCTCTTACACAACCAACAAAGGCTCATTGCTTGGCAGTGGTATCGGAACGCATCGACAGCGCAATACGTTCAGCAGTACCAATGGGGATCTCCCCGACCACCGTGACCATCATCTCGCCATCGGGGGTAGTCAGGCGGCGTGATACAGCCACCGTAGGTCCGAGCTGAGTGCGGGTATCGGTGACCGTCGCGCCGTTGAGCGGCTCGAGAAACACCGAAAAGCGCGCAAGACCATCGTCATACAGCAGGCTGTTGACCATGGATTTGGTTTCCGGATCCTTGCGGGCACTGCTGCTGGTCAATTCGAAGCCCGGAGGCAGCCAGTCGGAATGCCAGGTTTGCACAGTCTTGACCGCCGAGGCCTTGTCGCTGTCCAGAGACACCGGCTTGCAGCTAGCGCTGGGACGCAACTCGACGTCGTCAGGCACATCCGCAGTATCCAGGCGAGTGAACTGGAAGCGCTCCAGCAACTGCCCCTTGTCGTTGAGCAACAGGGACTTGAGCGGCAGCCCGGTCTCACGATCCAGGTGCAGCTCGAAACCATAGCGATGCTGGTCCTTGGGCGTGACCGAAACGATCACCGCCTGGCGACCGGCCACGCGCGACTTGCCGATGACAGCAAGGTTGTACCAATTCTTGAGTTTTTGCGGGTCCAGGGCTCGGGCGGCACCGTCCGGGGAATCCCCGAGCCCTGCCACCAACTCGCCACTGACGCACTGGGTACGACCATCGACACGCACCACCTCTTGAGCGGACCCATCGAGCTGGATCAACCGCTCACGGACCTTTCCATCCTGGACGCGATGCCAGATGTTATGGGTAGAAAAACTACCGTTGCGCTCGTAAACGAAAGTGCCCTGAAAGCTTTGCTGCTGTTCCGCTTGCCCAAGACGCTGCAACCAGTCCTGGGCTTCGTCGGCATGGGCTGGAACCACAAACCAGCCACTGAGCAGAAGCGTTAGTAGAGGTATGGCGCGCATGATCCTCCTTAGCGGTTTTCCAGACTTGCCGCACGTGCGTAAGGCAGAGCGCTTTCAGTGCCTTTGAGTGCAGCTTGCTGGGCATGCTGGCGCAAGTAGCTTGGCAGACGCTGATCGTGCCAGCCTGGCTGCCCTTGCAGTACGCCATTGGCCATGGGGCCAGTAGCTTCCGAGCTTTCATTGTAGCCGGCCAGTACTGCCGGCCCTTTGACTTGTGGAGTCGCCAGGGTGGGCTGGCCGGTTTGCTGTGCCAGTTCGACACCTGCGATCTCGTCCTGGTTGTACAGGCGAACACCGGCCAGCACGGCCACAGTCACCGAGGCAGCTACTGCCAGACGGCCCAGGCTGCGCCAAGGTCCGCGGGAGGCTTTGGCCGGCACGGCCTCATCAGCCAGAGCTGCAGAAACGGCAGCGGCGATGTCCAGACGCGGAAGCAGCAACTCCTTGTGCATGGCTGCCCGGGCGATTTGATAACGGGCCCAGGTCTCACGGGTTTCCACTTCGTCGACGGCATTCAATACCCGACGCAATTCCAGTTCGTCCGCTTCGTTATCCATCACCGCGGACAGCGATTCCTGCAGGGCTTCACGACTCATGGCGGTTCCTCTCTTGGCTGTCGCCGCTGTCTCAGGTTTCCTGCAACAACGGCTGCAGGGCTTTATCGATGGCTTCCCGAGCGCGGAAAATCCGGGAGCGCACGGTACCCACCGGACACTGCATGACGCTGGCAATGTCCTCGTAACTCAGACCATCGAATTCACGTAAAGTTAAGGCCGTACGCAAATCTTCAGGCAGTTGCTGGATGGTTCGATGGACGGTGCCCTCGATCTCATCCCGCAGCAACGCACGCTCCGGCGATTCGAGATCCTTCAGGCCATGATCGCCGTCATAGAACTCCGCATCCTCAGAACTTACATCGCTATCCGGCGGCCTGCGGCCGCGTGAAACCAGATAGTTTTTCGCCGTGTTGATGGCGATACGGTACAGCCACGTGTAAAACGCGCTGTCACCCCGAAAATTACCTAGCGCACGGTAAGCCTTGATAAAAGCTTCTTGTGCAACATCCTGGGCTTCATGGGTGTCGTGCACGAAACGCACGATCAACCCGAGAATTTTGTGCTGGTACTTCAGCACGAGCAGATCGAACGCTCGCTTGTCGCCACGCTGAACGCGTTCGACCAGCTGCTGATCCTCTTCCTGGGTTAGCATGAACACTCCTCGATAAGCTCGGAGGAGGCTTGCATCACTAAACGATCAGGCTTGCAAACATAGACTCGGGCTTTTCGCAAAAGTTCTCCCCCTCCAAGCAAGTTTCCTGCGGGCTCTGATCCGGCACGCACGAAAAACGCAGCACGGGCGAGGCCGGCTGCGCGAATAATCCTGTCGTCGAATTCTGTCACAAGGGACACACTGTAAACCTTGGATATAACCGACGCTGTCCCTTCTTTCAGGCAACCTTCTATTGAGTTTGGGGCCTTGGCAAAAGTTCCCAATCTTTATAGCTGCGCCAGACGAAGATTGTGTAACGGTGGCAAGAAAAACCGCCCTATGTCTTCGATCAGCCGCTCCAGAGGCTGGAATGCTCCGAATATCGGACTGGCCGAGAGCAACGCTTTTGCTCGGTGAAGTCGCACAATGCCATGAAGGCGCGACTATTGTGCCGATCCCCCTCTCTATATACTAGTGGGCTGTGTGGCTGCTTTGACTTGCCGATTCAGGCGTCTTGCGCCAACCCCTTCCCGGGTCGCTTTGAGCGGAATCCTTCAAATGAGCCAACAGTTTCAACACGATGTTCTGGTGATTGGCAGCGGTGCCGCCGGCTTGAGCCTGGCCCTGACCCTGCCCAGCCACCTGCGTATTGCCGTCTTGAGCAAAGGCGACCTCGCCAACGGCTCGACATTCAGGGCCCAGGGCGGCGTCGCGGCCGTGCTGGATGATACCGACACCGTAGAATCCCACGTCGATGACACCCTCAATGCCGGCGGCGGCCTGTGCCACGAGGATGCGGTGCGCTTTACCGTGGAACACAGCCGCGAGGCCATCCAGTGGCTGATCGACCAGGGCGTACCCTTTACCCGCGACGAAGACTCCAGCAGCGACGACAGCGGCTTCGAATTCCACCTGACCCGCGAGGGCGGCCACAGCCACCGGCGGATCATCCACGCGGCAGACGCCACCGGTGCGGCCATCTTCAAGACCCTGCTGGCCCAGGCTCGGCAACACCCCAATATCGAATTGCTGGAACAACGGGTCGCCGTCGACCTGATCACCGAAAAACGCCTGGGGCTGGAAGGCGACCGCTGCCTGGGAGCCTACGTGCTCAACCGCAGCACCGGCCAGGTCGACACCTTCGGCGCACGCTTCGTGATCCTCGCCTCCGGCGGCGCAGCCAAGGTCTACCTCTATACCAGCAACCCCGACAGTGCCTGCGGCGACGGTATCGCCATGGCCTGGCGCTCGGGCTGCCGGGTGGCCAACCTGGAATTCAACCAGTTCCACCCCACCTGCCTGTATCACCCATTGGCCAAGAGCTTCCTGATTACCGAAGCCCTGCGTGGCGAAGGCGCCCACCTCAAGCTGCCCAACGGCGAACGCTTCATGCCGCGCTTCGACCCTCGGGCCGAGCTGGCACCACGGGACATCGTGGCCCGGGCCATCGACCATGAAATGAAGCGCCTGGGCATCGACTGCGTGTACCTGGACATCAGCCACAAGCCGGAAGCCTTCATCAAGAGCCACTTCCCCACCGTTTACGAGCGTTGCCTGGAGTTTTCCATCGATATCACCCGGCAGCCGATCCCGGTGGTGCCGGCCGCGCACTACACCTGCGGCGGGGTGATGGTGGACCAACAGGGCCGCACCGACGTGCCGGGCCTGTACGCCATTGGCGAAACCAGCTTCACCGGCCTGCACGGCGCCAACCGGATGGCCAGCAACTCGTTGCTGGAGTGCTTCGTCTACGCCCGTTCGGCGGCGGCCGACATCCTTCGGCAACTGCCCCAGGTGTCGATCCCCATCGCCCTGCCCGCCTGGGATGCCAGCCAGGTCACCGATTCCGATGAAGACGTGATCATTGCGCACAACTGGGACGAGTTGCGGCGGTTCATGTGGGACTACGTAGGCATAGTGCGTACCAACAAGCGCCTGCAGCGGGCCCAGCACCGGGTGCGCCTGCTGCTGGACGAGATCGACGAGTTCTACAGCAACTACAAGGTCAGCCGTGACCTGATCGAGCTGCGCAACCTGGCCCAGGTGGCCGAGCTGATGATTCTCTCGGCCATGGAGCGCAAGGAGAGCCGCGGCCTGCACTACACCCTGGACTACCCGCAGATGCTGCCCGAGGCCCGGGACACTATTCTGGTGCCGCCCACCTACGCCGGCTGAACTTGAGCCGCAGCCGCAGGCGCCGATGCTGGTCGGCGGCCTGCGCGTCCCGCGGCACACAGACAGAGCGCACCCAGCGCTCCCCCCGCAGCCGAAAACGCAGCACCACGATCAATGGCAGCGCTAGGCTGTCGGGGCGCAACTGCACGGCCTGCCACCCCTCGGATCGACTCCACAGCTGCCAGCCGTCGGGCGAATGGCGCAACCCGGTGAAGGCCCGTGGATGGCTCAAGAGAATCTGCCGCGGCAACACCCAGCCGGCGTGCAGCAGGCACAACCCTAGCCCCACGAGCCTGGCGACAGACGGAAGATCCAGCAGGAAAAACGCGCCCAGGGCGAACGCCTGGGCCAGCAGGTAGGCCGCCAGCAGTTGCCGTGAGGCACGCCAGCGGCATTCGAACAACCTACTTGGGTTGGACACGGTCCAGAATCATGCGGACCATGCGCTGCAGCTCGGGGTCCTCGGACTCGCTGCGCTCCATGAACCAGCCAAACATGTCCTGATCCTCGCACTCCAACAGCTTGCGATAGCACTCGCGGTCGGTCTCATTGAGATGCGGGTACACCTCCCTGACGAACGGCACCAGCAATACGTCCAGCTCAAGCATGCCGCGGCGGCTGTGCCAGTAGAGGCGATTCAGTTCAACATCTTCAACCATGGAGCGCTCCTCAAATAGAGCGCAAGTATACAGCCCGGGGGAGACGAGAACAGTCGGCTTTGGTCGGTGGCCACCCATCCTTTGTGAACTATCCATTTCAGGGGCGCCCCCTTATGATGTGCTCCAGACTTTTTACCCTGCGATGAACCATGGCTGACTCCGCTTTTTTCTGCCCCCTCTCCCACGAAGGCGTGCTCGCTGTCCGCGGGCCTGACGCCAGCAAATTCCTTCAGGGTCAGTTGACCTGCAACCTCAATTACCTCAGTGACAGCCAGTCCAGCCTCGGCGCCCGCTGCAATCAGAAAGGCCGCATGCAATCGAGCTTCCGCATCCTTCTGGAAGGCGACGGCTGCCTACTGGCCATGGCCCGCGAGCTGATCGAGCCGCAACTGGCGGACCTTAAGAAGTACGCGGTGTTCTCCAAGGCCAAGCTTGCCGACGAAAGCGCCAGTTGGGCGCGTTTCGGCCTGGCCGATGCCCAGGTCGCCCTGAGCGGTCTGGGCCTTGAGCTGCCCGAGGAAGACGGCTCCGTGGCCCGCGCCGATGGCCTGATCGCCTTGCGCGTATCCAGCCAGCGCGCCGAACTCTGGGTGCCGGCCGAGCGCGCCGCCAGCCTGCGCCAGCAACTGGCCGCGCAACTGCCCGAGGGCGAGCTGAACCAGTGGCTGCTGGGGCAAGTCCGCGCGGGCCTCGGCCAAGTCATGCCAGAGACCCGTGAACTGTTCATTCCACAGATGCTCAACCTGCAGGCCGTTGGCGGCGTCAGCTTCAAGAAAGGCTGCTACACCGGCCAGGAAATCGTCGCCCGCATGCAGTACCTGGGCAAGCTCAAGCGTCGCCTGTACCGCCTGGCCCTGCCTGGCGACGCCCTCCCCGTTCCAGGCACTGCGCTGTTCGCTCCCAGCCACAACAGCGCCATTGGCGAAGTGGTCCTGGCCGCCCGGGCGCAGCAGGGCGTGGAACTGCTGGCCGTGTTGCAGGCCGAAGCGGTGGAAGGGGGCGAACTGCACCTGGAAACACTCGAAGGGCCAACCCTGCAACTGCTGGACCTGCCGTACCAGCTGGATCGCGACCGCGAGATCCAGCGCTGATTGCCTGCCTTTTCTTGCAACACCCTAGAGAACTTACATGACTGAGCTGGCGCAAAAGGTCCAACAGGATTTGCTGGAGGCCATCGGCAACGATGACCTGGTTCTGCCAACCCTGCCGGAGGTGGCCCTGCAGATTCGCCAGGCCGCCGAAGACCCGGAAATCAGCGTCAGTACCCTGAGCAAGGTGATAGGCCGCGATACCGCGCTGTCGGCGCGGCTGATCAAGGTGGTCAACAGCCCCTTGCTAAGGGCGGCCCAGGAAGTCACCGACCTGCACACGGCAATCACCCGCCTGGGGGTCAACTACAGCAGCAACCTGGCCATCGGCCTGGTGATGGAGCAGATCTTCAACGCCCGCTCCGAAGTGGTGGAACAGAAAATGCGCGATGTCTGGCGCCGCAGCCTGGAGGTGGCCGGGGTCAGTTATGCGCTGTGCCGCAGCTACAGCCAGCTCAAGCCGGACCAGGCGGCCCTGGGCGGCCTGGTGCACCAGATTGGCGTGCTGCCGATTCTTACCTACGCCGAAGACCACTACGAACTGCTCTCCGACCCGGTCAGCCTCAATCACGTGATCGAGCGCATCCACCCGTTGCTGGGAGACAAGCTGCTGCGGGTCTGGGAGTTCCCCGAGCAACTGGTGGAGATCCCCGGGCAATACCTGGACTTCAGCCGCCAGTCGAGCCGGATCGACTACGTCGACCTGGCCCAGGTGGCGACCCTGTACTGCCACAAGGACACCGAGCACCCGCTGTCGCGGATCGACGCCTTCAGCGTGCCGGCCTTCAAGAAGCTGGGGATAGACCCGGACAACAAGGCCATGTGCCTGGACCTGGAAGAATCCCGCTCCATGCTCTATTGAGCATCCCCTAGCCGGCTGTAAAGCTCACCCGCACCTTCAACCCCGACGGCTCGCCATCGTGCAGGCTGATCTGTGCCAGGTGCGCGCGACAGATCTCACCGACGATCGCCAGCCCCAGGCCCGAACCCGCACCCTGCTGATTGCGCCGGTAGAAGCGCTCGAAGACCCGGTCACGGTCTTCCAGGGGAATGCCCGGCCCATCGTCCTCCACCTCCAGCACCCCGGGCGGTGACACCCGCAGCACCACATTGCCACCCGGCGGAGTATGAGCCAGGGCGTTGTCCACCAGGTTGCTGAGCAGTTCATTGAGCAGGGTCGGTTCGCCCCTGAGCCACACCGGTTCGTCGGCCTCCAGGGCCAGGGCCACGCCCCGGGCATGGGCCAGAGGCGCCATGGCCATGCCCAGTTCACGGGCCAGCTGGCTGAGGTCGAGCAACTGCGCCCCGCCCTCGGCGATCGCCCGGGCGCCGTTTTCCACCCGGGCCAGGGACAGCAACTGATTGGCCAGGTGGGTCAGGCGGTCGGTGCCCTGGGCCGCACTTTCCAGAGTGGCGCGCCAGGTATCCGGCTCACTTGCGCGCAAGCCCAGTTCCAGGCGGGCCTTGAGCGCAGCCAGCGGGGTGCGCAACTCATGGGCAGCCTCGGCGATGAACTGCGCCTGGCGCTCGAACTGCCCGCGCAGGCGCTCGGTGAAATGGTTCAAGGCGCGTACCAGCGGCCACAGTTCGCGCTGCACCGAGACCAGGGGCAGCGGCCGCAGGTCGTCCGGCTGGCGCTCTTCCACCGCCCCGCGCAGGCGTTCCAGGGGGCGCAAGGCCGCACTCACCGCAAACCACACCAGCACCAGGGCGCCGATGGCCAGCATGCCCAGGCGCAGCAGGGTATCGGCCATCAGGCTGCGGGCCATGGCCACCCGCGCCTCGTCGGTCTCCGCCACGCGGATTTCCGCCATGCCGTTCATGTTCGGCTCGCTGACCGCCTTGAGCAGGCTCACCACCCGTACGTTCTGGCCCTGGTAGCGGGCGTCGTAGAAGCGCGCCAGGGCCGGGTAATCATCGGTTCGCGGGGTGCCGGGCGGCGGCCCGGGCAGGTTCTCATAACCGGAAATCAGTGTCTGATGGATGTCGTTGACCTGGTAGTAGATGCGCCCGGCGCTGTCGTAGGCAAAGGTGTCCAGGGCCACATAGGGCACGTTGGCACTCAGGCTGCCATCGCGCTGGGACAAGCCGGCGGCGATGGTTCGCGCCGAAGCCAGCAAGGTCCGGTCATAGGCGGTATCGGCGGCCTCACGGCCGTTCCAGTAGGCGCTCAGGCCGCTGGCCAGCATCAGCACCACCAGCAGCAGTGCGAGGTTCCACAGCAAGCGCCAGCGCAGGCTGCTGGGCTTATGCATCGCGGCTTTCCAGCAGGTAGCCCAGGCCGCGGAAGGTGACGATGGCGACCGCATGGCCGTCGAGCTTCTTGCGCAGGCGGTGCACGTAGATCTCGATGGCGTCGGGGCTGGCCTCTTCGTCCAGGCCGAACACCTGGGAGGCCAGTTGCTCCTTGCTCATGACCCGGCCGGGGCGGGCGATCAAGGCTTCGAGCACCGCCTGTTCGCGGGAAGTCAGGGTCAGCAACTCCTCGCCCAGGGTGAAACGCCGGGTGTCCAGGTCATAGGCCAGCACTCCGCAACGCTGCTGGCGCTCGCCCCCCAGCACGCTGCGGCGCAACAGGGCCTTGACCCGGGCCTCCAGCTCGGTCAGCTCGAAGGGCTTGGCCAGGTAATCGTCGGCCCCCAGGTTCAGGCCGTGGACCCGGTCCTTGACGTCACTGCGGGCGGTCAGCATCAGCACCGGCAGGTTCTTGCCGCGGGCCCGCAGGCGCGCCAGCACTTCGAAACCATCCATGCGCGGCAGGCCGACATCAAGGATCGCCACGGCGTATTCCTCGCTGCCCAGGGCCAGGTCGGCCGCCACCCCATCGTGCAGCACATCCACGGTCAGGCCGGTGCTCTTGAGCGCCTGGGCGATACTTTCGGCCAGTTGCAGGTGGTCTTCCACGAGCAGGACTCGCATGGCTGTTTACCTCGTTTCAGGGGGGATCGACGCCGCTCTTTGGCGCGGAGTGTACCGCCGCAACCGCCGCTGTGAAGCCCGAAAGCCACGAAAGTGCACTGAAAGGTTAGCGAAAGGTTGGCCCTTTAGAGTCCCGCCACGGACAGTCTCGACTGCCCTGGCCGTGAAGGCCGCTGACCCGCAAAACGCCTCGAAGCGTTTTCGTCAAAATAAGAACAATAACGGAGTACTCCAGGATGCCATCCACGCACCCTCAGGCTGTCCAGCCCGCGCGTTTTTCCCGTCTGACCCCGACTGCTCTTGCCAGCGCCGCCACCCTTGCCGGTTTCGCGCCCTTGAGCCAGGCCGCCTTTATCGAAGACAGCAGCGCCACCTTCGAAACCCGCAACATGTACTTCAACCGCGACTTTCGCGACGGCACCAGCGCCCAGCAGTCCAAGCGCGACGAATGGGCCCAGGGGTTCATGCTCAACCTGCAGTCGGGCTACACCGAAGGTACCGTGGGCTTCGGCCTGGACGCCCTGGGCATGCTCGGGGTCAAGCTCGACTCCAGCCCCGACCGCACCGGTACCGGCCTGCTGCCGACCCACGATGACGGGCGCGCGGCCAACGAGTACTCCAAGCTCGGCCTGACCGGCAAGGTGAAGATTTCCGCCACCGAACTGAAAATCGGCAGCCTGATTCCGGAACTGCCGATCCTCAAGCCCAACGACGGGCGCATCCTGCCGCAGACCTTCGAGGGCGGCTTGCTGACCTCCAGGGAGATCAAGAACCTGACCTTCACTGGTGGTCGCCTGGACAAGGCCAAGGACCGCGATGACAGCAACTACGAGGATATCCGCCTCAACAACAAGAACAGCCGCTTCGCCGGCACCGTGGCCGGCAAGCACTTCAATTTCGGCGGCCTGGACTACAAGTTCACCGACAAGATCACCGGCAGCTACCACTTCGCCCAACTGGACGATGTCTACAACCAGCACTTTCTCGGCCTGGTAGCCTCCCAGCCCATGGGCCCGGGCACCTTCGGCACCGACCTGCGCCTGGCCATCAGCGACGACCAGGGCCAGGCCCGCGGCGGCAAGATCGACAACAAATCCCTCAACGGCCTGGTGAGCTACGCCCTCAACGGGCATAAACTCAGCGCCGGCTACCAGCACATGTCCGGCGACAGCGCTTTCCCCTACGTCGATGGCAGCGACCCATACCTGGTGAACTTCGTGCAGATCAACGACTTCGCCGGGGCCGAGGAGCGCTCCTGGCAAGCCCGTTACGACTTCGACTTCGCCAAGCTGGGAGTGCCCGGCCTGAGCTTCATGACCCGCTACCTCAGCGGCGACAACATTGCCCTGAAGAACGGCGACACCGGCAAAGAGTGGGAACGTAACACCGAGGTCAAATACGTAGTGCAAAGCGGCACCTTCAAGGACGTCGCCGTGCGCCTGCGCAACGCCACCTACCGTTCCAACTATTCGGCACGCGATGCGGATGAAGTGCGCCTGCTGGTGAGCTACAGCGTAGCGCTGTGGTAAGCCCCCCTATCACGCTCCTACGAAAAACGGGTCGGGGATGACCCGGACATACCTACAACAACTCCTGTGGAGACGCTCATGGACCTTTCACTGCGCAAACTCGCCCTCGCCGCCGGCTGCATGTTGTTCGCCGGCCAGTTGCTGGCAGCCTCCGCCGAGCCCAAGCGCCCGGAATGCATCGCCCCGGCCTCCCCTGGCGGCGGTTTCGACCTGACCTGCAAGCTGGCGCAAAGCGCCCTGGTCAACGAGAAACTCCTCTCCAAGCCGATGCGCGTGACCTACATGCCCGGCGGTGTCGGGGCCGTGGCCTATAACGCGGTGGTGGCCCAGCGTCCGGCCGATGCCGGGACCCTGGTGGCCTGGTCCAGTGGTTCGCTGCTGAACCTGGCCCAAGGCAAGTTCGGCCGCTTCGATGAAAGCGCGGTGCGCTGGCTGGCGGCGGTGGGCACCAGCTACGGCGCCATCGCGGTGAAAAGCGATTCGCCCTACAAGAACCTCGACGATCTGGTCCAGGCCCTGAAGAAAGACCCGAGCAAAGTGGTGATCGGCTCCGGTGGCACCGTCGGCAGCCAGGACTGGATGCAGACCGCGCTGATCGCCAAGGCCGCCGGGATCAACCCGCGGGACCTGCGCTATGTCGCCCTGGAAGGCGGCGGCGAGATCGCCACTGCCCTGCTGGGCGGGCATATCCAGGTTGGCAGTACCGACATCTCCGACTCCATGCCGCATATCCTGGCCGGCGACATGCGCCTGCTGGCGGTGTTCTCCGAGCAGCGCCTGGACGAGCCGGAAATGAAAGACATCCCCACCGCCAAGGAGCAGGGCTACGACATCGTCTGGCCGGTGGTACGCGGCTTCTACCTCGGGCCTAAGGTCAGCGATGCGGAGTACGCCTGGTGGAAAGAGGCCTTCGACAAGCTGCTGGCCTCCGAAGAGTTCGCCAAGCTGCGCGACCAGCGCGAGCTGTTCCCCTTCGCCATGACCGGCCCGGAACTGGATACCTACGTGAAGAAGCAGGTAGCCGACTACAAGACCCTGGCCAAAGAGTTCGGCCTGATCCAGTGACCGTCCCTTTCTGACGGCCCGGCCCTCGCGCATCGGGGGCCGGGCCCGGGAGTTAGCCATGCTCGTTCAACGTCTCTTCGCCGCGGTGTTGCTGCTGGCCTGTGCCGGCCTGGCACTGATGGCCTGGCCCTACCAGGCGGCCTTTTCCTACGAACCGGTGGGCCCGCGGGCCTTCCCCCTGCTGATGCTCGGGCTGATGGGCCTGGCCCTGCTGTACATGCTGTTTCGCCCGGCACCGATCAAGCACAGCGAAGAAGAACCGCCCCTGGACCGGCAGACCCTGACCAAGATCGCCCTCTGCGTGGCCTTGCTGCTGGTCTTCGCCGGGGCCTTCGAGCCCTTGGGCTTCATCGTCGCCAGCATTCTCATCGGCGTGCCCATGGCCCGCCTGTACGGCGGCCGCTGGCTGCCCAGCCTGGTGATCATCTGCCTGCTCAGTGTCGGCCTCTACTGGCTGTTCGACCGGGTCATGGACGTCCCCCTGCCCCTCGGCCTGCTCGACGTTCTGGAGAATTGATATGGATACCCTCAGCTATCTGGGCCAGGGCTTCGGCGTTGCACTGACCCCCTACAACCTGGTCACCGCTTTGTCCGGCACCCTGATCGGCACCGTGGTCGGGCTGCTGCCGGGCCTGGGCCCGATCAACGGCGTGGCGCTGCTGATCCCCATCGCCTTCGCCCTGGGCCTGCCGCCGGAATCGGCGCTGATCCTCTTGGCAGCGGTGTACCTGGGCTGCGAATACGGCGGCCGGATCAGCTCGATCCTGCTGAACATTCCCGGCGAAGCCTCCACCGTGATGACCACCCTCGACGGTTACCCCATGGCACGCAAGGGCCTGGCGGGCGTAGCCCTGTCGTTGTCGGCCTGGAGCTCGTTCATCGGTGCCTTCATCGCCACCTGCGGCATGGTGCTGTTCGCCCCGCTGCTGGCCAAGTGGGCGATCGCCTTCGGCCCGGCGGAGTACTTCGTATTGATGGTGTTCGCCATCGTCTGCCTGGGCGGCATGGCCGGCGACCGACCGTTGAAGACCTTCATCGCCGCGCTGATCGGGCTGTTCCTGTCGGCCGTGGGCATCGACGCCAACAGCGGCGTGTACCGCTTCACCGGGGACAACATCCACCTCACCGACGGCATCCAGTTCGTGGTGCTGGTGCTGGGCCTGTTCTCCATCAGCGAGATTCTCCTGCTGCTGGAAAAGACCCATCGCGGCCAGGAAGCGGTGAAGGCCACCGGGCGCATGATGTTCAACTTCAAGGAAGCGGCCTCGGTGTTCGTGGTGAACATCCGCTGCGGCCTGCTGGGCTTCATCATGGGCGTGCTGCCCGGAGCCGGCGCGACCCTGGCCAGCGCCGTGGCCTACATGACCGAGAAACGCATCGCCGGTGCCAGCGGCACCTTTGGCCAGGGCGACAAGCGCGGCCTGGCAGCCCCGGAAACCGCCATCGGCGCCTCGGCCTGTGGCGCCCTGGTACCAATGCTGACCCTCGGCGTGCCCGGTTCCGGCACCACCGCGGTGATGATCGGCGCCCTGTCGCTGTACAACATCACCCCCGGCCCGCTGCTGTTCCAGCAACAGCCGGATATCGTCTGGGGCCTGATCGCCTCGCTGTTCATCGCCAACATCATGCTGGTGATCCTCAACATTCCGATGATCCGTATCTTCACCCGCATCCTTGCGGTGCCGAACTGGGCCCTGGTGCCGGTGATCGCCATCATTACCGGGATCGGCGTCTATGCGGTACACGCCACCACCTTCGACCTGTTCCTGATGGTGGGCATCGGCATCTTCGGCTACATCCTGCGCAAGCTGGACTTCCCGCTGTCGCCAGTGCTGCTGGGCTTCATCCTCGGTGGCCTGATGGAGCAGAACCTGCGCCGGGCGCTGTCGATTTCCAACGGCGCCATGGAGATCCTCTGGTCGAGCCCGATCACCGTTGGGGTCTGGGTGCTGACCGTGATCATGCTGCTGATGCCGCTGCTGCGTATCTGGCGCAAGCGCGCGGCCCAGCAACGTGCCGTGGCCGATGTCTGAATCCACTTGGAAACAGTGGTGGGGCACGCCCCTGGTGGGCCTGGCTGGCGGCTACCTCGCCAGCCAGATCGGCTGGCCGCTGCCGTGGATGGTCGGCTCGTTGCTGGCGATCATCCTGGTGCGCTGCCTGACGCCCTGGCAACTGGCGGAAATCCCCGGCGGGCGCAAATGCGGGCAATGGGTGGTGGGCATCGGCATCGGCCTGCACTTCACCCCGCAGGTGATGGAGCAGGTGCTGAGCCATTTCGGCCTGATCTTCTTCGGTGCCCTGGTCACCAGCCTGTCCAGCGTGGTCGGGGTATGGCTCTTGCGGCGCACCGGCGAGGACCGGGCCACCGCGTTCTTCTCCAGCATGCCCGGCGGCTCAGGGGAGATGGTCAACCTCGGCGCGCGCAACGGCGCGGTGCTCAGCCGGGTAGCGGCCGGGCAGAGCCTGCGGGTACTGACGGTGGTGCTCTGTGTGCCGGCGGCGTTCAAGTACCTGCTGGGGGAAGGCACGCCCGCCCTGCATGCCGCTACGGTGGACTGGCGCTGGCTGGCCCTGCTGTTTCCGGCCGGTGCCATGCTGGCCTGGCTCTGGCAGCGCCTGCGCCAGCCCAACCCCTGGCTGTTCGGCCCCCTGCTGCTCAGCGCGACACTGAGCATCGCCTGGGACCTGCACATCGGCCTGCCCGACGGCGCTAGCCAGATGGGCCAGTGGCTGATTGGCAGCGGCCTGGGCTGCCACTTCAACCGCCAGTTCTTTCGCCGGGCCCCTTCGTTCATGGGCCGCACCCTGATCGGCACCGCCCTGACCATGCTGATCGCCGGCCTCGCAGCCCTAGGCCTGAGCGCCCTGACCCGCCTGGACCTGCGCTCGCTGACCCTGGGCATGATGCCCGGCGGCATTGCGGAAATGAGCCTGACGGCCGAGGTCCTGCAACTGTCGGTGCCATTGGTAACGGCGATGCAGGTCATGAGGTTGCTGTTCGTGCTGTTTCTCGCCGAGCCCCTGTTCCGCCACTGGAACAAAGGCCCCCTGTAGCCGCAGGCTGCGACAAGGTCCGCAGGACCTTCAGTGGCCGAACCACCGCCGCGTCCCCACGGGCCGTTCGCAGCCTGCGGCAGCGGCTACAGATATGCCTTGGTTCAAGTCGCGAGTGGGGTGGCCGCCAAGCAGCCTCCCCATCGAGCACTGGTTACAACGGCGGCAGGCGCCACTCGATCGGCGTCTCGCCGTTCTGCTCGAGGTATTTGTTGGTGCGGCTGAAATGCCCGCAACCAAGAAAGCCGCGATAGGCCGACAAGGGCGAAGGGTGCACCGAGGTCAGCACCAGGTGCTTGGTGGCGTCGATCAGCTTCTGCTTGCTCTGGGCATGGGCGCCCCACAGCAGGAACACCAGGTGCGGCTGATGCTCGCTGACCACTTCGATGATCCGGTCGGTGAAGAACTGCCAGCCCTTGCCCGCATGGGAAGCGGCGTTCGCCCGCTCCACGGTCATGGTGGTGTTGAGCATCAGCACGCCCTGTTCGGCCCAGCTCTGCAGGTAGCCATGGTTGGGGATGTCGATGTTCAGGTCGCGCTTGAGCTCTTTATAGATATTCACCAGCGACGGTGGCGCGGGCACCCCGGGCTGCACCGAGAAGCACAACCCATGGGCCTGACCCGGCCCGTGGTAGGGGTCCTGGCCGAGGATCACCACCTTGACCTTGTCCAGCGGCGTGGAGTTCAAGGCGTTGAAGATCATCGGTCCCGGCGGGTAGATTTCCTTGCCGGCGGCATGTTCCTGGCGCAGGAACTCCCGCAGTTCGCTCATGTAGGGCTGGTCGAATTCGGCACGCAGGGCCTCCTTCCAGCTCGGTTCGAGTTTGATACGATCGTCAGCAGTCATGGCCATGCCCGTGAAAAAACAATGGCCGCACCCTAGGAAAGCCCACTTCGCTTGTCAATTGATCTGACACAGAACCGGCACTTTCCCTTACAGCGATCATACTGACCGCTTAAATTTCCCATCGAGGTCACGATGAACCTGCACGTCGAAGAACTCACCGGCACCGATGGTGCACGCATCGCCATTGCCACCCTGGACGCGGAAAAATCCCTGAACGCCCTGTCCCTGCCCATGATCCAGCAGTTGAGCGAACACCTCGACACCTGGGCCAAGGACCCGCAGGTAGTGTGCGTGCTGTTGCGGGGCAACGGCGCCAAGGCTTTCTGCGCCGGCGGCGAAGTGCGCAGCCTGGCCCAGGCCTGCCTGGCCCATCCCGGCGAAGTGCCGCCGCTGGCGGGGCACTTCTTCGCCGCGGAATACCGCCTCGACTATCGCTTGCACACCTACCCCAAACCACTGATCTGCTGGGGCCACGGTTATGTCCTCGGTGGCGGCATGGGGCTGCTGCAAGGTGCTGGCATTCGTATCGTCACCCCCAGCAGCCGCCTGGCGATGCCGGAAATCAGCATTGGCCTGTACCCGGATGTGGGCGCCAGTTGGTTCCTGTCGCGCATGCCCGGCAAGCTCGGGCTGTTCCTGGGCCTTACCGGCGCCCATATGAACGGCCGCGACGCTCTGGACCTGAACCTTGCCGACCGTTTCCTGCTCGATGAGCAACAGGAAGCGCTGATCGAGGGCCTGCTGCAACTGAACTGGCAGGAACAGACCCCAAGGCAGCTCAACAGCCTGCTCAAGGCCCTGCAACAGGAAGCCCTGGAGCAGATGCCCGACGCTCAATGGCTGCCGCGCCGGCAACAGATCGACAACTGGCTGGATGTCAGTGACGTGGGCTGTGCCTGGCGGGCGATCAGCCAGTTGCACAACCACAGCGATGCCCTTTACAGCCGTGCGGCCAAGACCCTAGTCGAAGGCTGCCCGCTGACTGCACACCTGGTGTGGGAACAGATCCGCCGCGCCCGCTACCTGTCCCTGGCCGAGGTGTTCCAGATGGAGTACACCCTGAGCCTGAACTGCTGCCGGCATCCGGAATTTGCCGAAGGCGTGCGCGCGCGGCTGATCGACAAGGATCATCAGCCGCACTGGCACTGGGCGGATATCAACAGCGTGCCCGAGGCCGTGGTGGAGGCGCATTTCCACAAGGCCTGGGAAGGTCGCCATCCCCTGGCGGACCTGACGGATTACTAGATCGTCACAGGCTGCGCACTGCCCGAAAGGACCCGGCGACAGTGGACTCGCCGAAGGTCCTGCGGACCTTGTCGCAGCCTGCGGCAGCGGCTACGGGGTTCAGCTCAGTACCGGCTCAATGACCGCGGCCACCGTGGCCATGGTCGCCGCGCCCGTGATCGCCGCGCCCGCCATTGTCACGCCCGCCGTGGCCGCCCCAGTCCTGGTTGCTCCAGTTGTTCGGCCGGCCATGCCCACCCCAACCCTGGCTCGGATAAGGCCGGTATACCGCGCGCGGTGGCTGGTAGTAACGCGGGGCCGGTTGGTAATAGCGCGGCGCGGGCTGGTAGTAGCGCGGTGGGTAGTAACTGCGCCCCGTGGAATAGTAGGAAGACCCGCCACCGTAGTAATAGGCCGGCGCGGGAGCGCTGTAGACCTCCGAGCTGTAGTAGCCGGAGCCTCCACCGTAATAAGGGGCACACGCAGCAAGGCTCGAACCCAGTAAGGCAATCAGTAGAAGTCGACGATACATGGCGGCCTCCTGGACCGCGAAGAAGCCTCGCCAGCGACGCTGGCAGGCGGCAATCAGCAACAGGCTGACTGACGCAATATCTGACCGTGAAAAGCGCTTGTGGTGCGATTTGCGCAACACTTTGAAACAAGTGCTGCTGACGTCCTTTCCCGCGGTTTTCCACGCCCACGAAAAAGCGCTGCCTCAGGCAAAGGCAGCGCTGTGGGCAACGACTCTCGGCCCTTGGCCTCTTGTCATCCGAGGCGGTGGCCTGTTGTACGGGCCTTGGTGCCGGCTAGTGGTGCCAACGTCGGTAGCCGCCGTAGTAGTGCGGCCCGTAGCCCCCGTGATAGTAGGGCCGGTAATAGTAGTGAGGCCTGTAGCCGCCTCCATAGTAGGGGTAGCCACCGTAGTAATAGGGGCCTGGAACCGCATACACGTCAGTGCGGTAGTACCCCGGCTCGACGTAATAGGGCACACAGGCGGACAGACTCAAACCAAGCACAACACCGAGCAAGATTCGACGGAACATGGCGGCCTCCCGGACCGCGTGCAAGCCGTACCAGCGACGCTGGACGACGCCAATCGAAACGGCATGACTGGCATTGCATAGGACCGCAAAAAGCCTTTGCGGTGCGCCGCGCAGCAGCGCCCCGATGACTTCACCGACCAGTGGCGGGGCCTGCTCGGCGGCCTTGCAGGCTCCAGTTGCAACGAGCCCCCCGCTGGCCTTCCAGCGCCTGGCAAACGTATCGAAGTCGAGACAATTCAGGCGCGTGATGAACGAGTTATTTGCGCGCCGTGCCACTAGAATGCGTCATCGGGCCACTATCACGGAATCACCATGCCGCGCCGCTCTCCCCTGTATTCCCAGCGCTCGCTGGTTCTGGTCCTGATCGCCCTGCTGGGCAGCGGTTTTCTCGCCACCTCGCTGCTCAGCTACTACGCCTCGCGGGATTCGATCCGCGACAGCATCGTCAATACCGAACTGCCCCTGACCTCCGATACCGTGTACTCGGAAATCCAGAAGGACCTGGTGCGGCCGGTGCTGATCTCCTCGATGATGGCCCGCGATACCTTCATGCGCGACTGGGTGGTGGCCGGCGAGCGCGACCCGAGCCAGATGACCCGCTACCTCAACGAGGTCATGACCCACTACGACGCCTACACCGCGTTCTTCGTCTCCAACACCAGCCTCACCTACTACCAGGCCAAGGGCGTGCTGAAGAAGGTCAAGGCCGATGAGCCCCGGGACGCCTGGTACTTTCGCGTACGCGACATGAGCACGCCCTACGAGATCAACGTCGACCCGGACCTGGCCAACCAGGACAAGCTGACCTTCTTCATCAACTACAAGGTCTACGACTACCAGGACCGCTTCATCGGCGCCGCCGGGGTCGGCCTGACCGTGGATGCGGTGATCAAGCTGATCGACAAGTACCAGCAGCGTTACCAGCGCAGCGTGTACTTCGTCGACGCCTTTGGCCGCATCGTCCTCACCGGTGCCGACGGTGGCCCCCAGGGCGCCCGCAGCGGCCAGTCGCTGCATGAGCTGGACAGCCTCAAGGAGCTGCTGAGCCAATTGCCCAAGCCCCACAGCGGCAGCTATGAATACAATTCCCAGGGCCAGGGGCACTTTCTCAATGTGCGCTTCATTCCCGAGCTGAACTGGTACCTGTTCGTCGACAAACGCGAAGACGGCGCCCTCAACAGTATCCGCCAGTCGCTGTACCTGAACCTGCTGATCTGCCTGGTGATCACCGCCATCGTGCTGGTCCTGCTCAGCGCCGTGGTGCGCCGCTATCAGCGCAAGATCGAAGCCCAGGCCACCCTCGACAGCCTTACCCGTCTGCCCAACCGCCGCGGGTTCGACCTGCTGGCGGCCCAGGCCCTGCAAGAGGCCTGGCGCGACCTGACGCCGCTGTGCGCCATGCTGCTGGACCTGGACCACTTCAAGCGCCTCAACGACACCTACGGCCACCTGGCCGGGGACCAGGTGCTCAGTGGCTTCGCCCGCGACCTGCAGGGCTGCCTGCGCCAGTCCGACATCGTCTGCCGCTGGGGCGGCGAAGAATTCATCGTCCTGCTCAAGGACACCGACAGCAGCGTGGCCCTGGGCATCGCCGAGAAGATCCGCCTGCTCACCGAACAGCAGCGCTATCACTATGAAGGGCAGCCGCTGCAACTGACCGTCAGCATCGGCTTGACCAGCCTGCAAGCCCAGGACACCCTGCACAGCCTGCTGTCCCGTGCCGACCACGCGATGTACCGTGCCAAGCACACCGGACGCAATCGAACCTGCGTGGAAATGCCTGACTCCAGCCATGAATGAACCTGAACTCTGCCCCGCCTGCGGTGCCCGCAACGACTGCACCCTGGCCGACCCGCGCCGCGCCGGCCAGGCCTGCTGGTGCTACAGCGTGGACATCGACCCGGCGATCATCGAAGCCCTGGCGCCGGAGCTGCGCAACCAGGCCTGCCTGTGCCCGCGCTGTGCCGGGGTCGACGCGCAGCTGCGCGCCGCTACCCTGCCCCGTCCCTGAGCCCCTCCAGCCGATAGCCACCGATTACCATGCGCATTGACCGTTTTCTCAGCAACCTGCCCCGTTTCAACCGCCAGCAAGTTCGCGTGCTGCTGGTGCAACGACGCATTCGCATCGATGGGCAGCCGGTCAGCGACCCCAAGGCCGAGGTCCGCGAGTTCAGCCGGGTGGAGCTGGACGACGAAGTGCTGCAGGCCGGCAAGCCGGCGCGCTACTTCATGCTGCACAAGCCCATGGGCTGCGTCAGCGCCACCCGCGACCCCGAGCACAAGACCGTGCTCGAACTGATCCATGAGCCGGACCCGCAGGATCTGCATATCGCCGGGCGCCTGGACTACAACACCACCGGGCTGATGCTGATCACCAACGATGGCAACTGGTCGCGGCGCCTGACCCAGCCCCAGAC
Organism: Pseudomonas sp. GW821-FHT07F01; assembly: GCF_059418825.1. NCBI lineage: Bacteria > Pseudomonadati > Pseudomonadota > Gammaproteobacteria > Pseudomonadales > Pseudomonadaceae > Pseudomonas > Pseudomonas sp. GW821-FHT07F01. The sequence continues at coordinate 409,213 of NZ_JBWKQO010000004.1, read as the reverse complement.
CAAACTGCCCAAGCTCTATTACGTGGAAACCGAGCAGGAGATCGGCCCCGAATACGTCGAGACTTTCGCCCGTGGCCTGTATTTCGCCTTCGAGGACCTGACCACCCTGCCCGCTCAACTGCAGATCCTCGGCCCCCGCAGCGCCCGGCTGAGCATCGTCGAAGGGCGCTATCACCAGGTCAAGCGCATGTTCGGCCACTTCAACAACAAGGTGCTGCGCCTGCACCGCGAACGCATGGGCCCGCTGCTGCTGGACGAACGCCTGGCCCCCGGTGAATACCGTGCTCTGAGCGACGCCGAAATACGCCTGATCTGAGCGTTGCGCCGCGCCACACGACCGCTGGGCAGAAGCTGTCGAACAATTTGCCCAATGACCTTGCAGGTTCCCGGTTGCCCTGCTTGAATCTGTCCGTCGGCCGAATTGTGACCGACGAGTCACAACCACACATCTAAGAAACCCTTTGCCGGCCTGAGCCCTGCCTGCTCTGCCTTCCCCCGGCAAATCGCCCGCCTATAACAACACCCGTCGACCTGCCTTACCGGATCGACATGGGCTCCGATTCCAGGCGTATGCCTACCTGTCACATTGCCCGTGCACACTCACGTTGCGCGCATACCCGCTTGCCAGGAGTCTTATGACATGAGGCCAGAAATCGCTGTGCTGGATATACAGGGTCAGTATCGGGTTTACACGGAGTTCTATCGCGCAGATGCCGCAGACAAGACCATCATTCTGGTCAACGGCTCACTGGCCACCACTGCGTCCTTTGCCCAGACCGTGAAGAACCTCCACCCGCAGTTCAATGTGGTGCTCTACGACCAGCCCTACGCGGGTCGCTCCAAGGCCCACAACAGGCACGAACGGATGCTCACCAAGGAAGTCGAGGGGCAGATCCTGCTGGAGTTGATCGAGCACTTCGCCGCCGAACATGTGCTGTCGTTTTCCTGGGGCGGCGCCGCCGCCCTGCAAGCGCTCTCCCAGCGCCCGCGACGCATCGAGAAGGCGGTGATCAGCTCGTTCTCGCCGGTGATCAACGAGCCGATGCGCGACTACCTGGAACGCGGTGTCGACTACCTCGGCAGCCGCGATGGCCATCGCGTCGGCGACCTGGTCAACAACACCATCGGCAAGCACCTGCCGTCGCTGTTCAAGCGTTTCAATTATCGCCACGTCAGCAGCCTGGCGGAACATGAGTACGGGCAGATGCACTTCCACATCAGCCATGTGCTCCATGGTGATCGCCAGTGCTACCTCAGGGCCGCACGCAACATCCAGGTCCCGGTGCTGTTCATCAACGGCGAATGGGACGAGTACACCTCGGCCAACGATGCCCGGCTGTTCGCCAACCATGTGCAGCAGTCGAGCTTCAGCACCATCCAGGCCACCGGGCACTTTCTCGACATGGAGCACAAGGCCGCCTGCCGCGACACCCGCCAGGCCCTGATGGGGTTCCTCAAACCGGGCCAGTACGACAACCGTTCGCGTGCCCCGCATGTCCAGGAGCAGCATGTACGAGCCCTCTGAAAAGCCCTCCTCGCAGGCCGCCTGCACACCGTGACAACCCCGGTTTTCACGGTATGGGGCGGGCTGGCGATGAAGGTCAGCGGCGCGCAAGCGCAAGTCAGCTAAAGAAAAACTTCAAATCCACGGCCACATCTGGTACAAAGTCAGCCGTTCGAGCGGGTGTCGTATAATGGCATTACTCCAGCTTCCCAAGCTGATAACGAGGGTTCGATTCCCTTCACCCGCTCCACTTCCCCAATCTGCGTGCCCACGCAGAAGCTCCAAGCAGTTTCCCAGTCGTTGAACTGCAGCGATCTCTCCCTCCAGACCTGACCATTCAAGCCCAAGCCTTGTGCCTACCCGGGCCGATCGGCGCTGGCCAGAAAAGCTGCATAGCCATCGGCAACCACGGACGTGGCGCCAGTCTCATGGGACCAGAGCACCACCACCGGCTCACCGGCCTCCCCCAGCACGGCGTAATCGAAGCAGTAGTAGTCGCCCGTGCCGAACTGGGCGAACGGCAGCAGGCTGGAGAAACCCGCCGGGTCAGCGCAGACGTTGTCCTGCCAGGCCCGCCAGCCGCCTTCGAAATGGCGGACTATCGACTCCCAGGTCTTGCGCGGATCCCGGGCATCGAAGACCGGAAACACCTCCAGCGCCCCCAGGGCCCTGCCGTTGTGCTCCAGCAACCAGCGCGCGAACGAGCAGGGCAAGGTACGCCCCAATGCCATCTCTGCCGCGCGGATCGCCTCGATCGTCGTGCCTGTCACTCTCGCTTTGCCCATGATGCCTCTCTTGGGGTACGAATTCGGGGCCGGGGACACTCGGTGTTCCCGGCCGGCGATTGTGCCGATGAAGATCCTGGCGTGCAAAGCATCCGGCGATGGCCCGGCCCGCAAAACTGGCTAAGACATCCGACCTGTTTTGCTGCACCACCTGCCCGGCCATCGACGATACCTGCGTCGCGCCCTGCGAGGGAGAAGCCCCTCAGCTGTTTCAACTGCATGACATTCCCTGCCCACCAGGGCTGCACACGAACCTGATAGAGCCTCCCGACATGACTCAGAACATCTACGACGACCCGATTTTTTTCCAGGCCTACAGCCAGATGGGCCGCTCCCTCGGCGGCCTCGACGCCGCGCCGGAATGGCCGGCCCTGCAAGCCCTGCTGCCACCGATGAACGGCCTGCGGGTGCTGGACCTGGGCTGCGGCTATGGCTGGTTCAGCCGCTGGGCCAGCGAGCACGGTGCCCGCCAAGTAGTCGGCCTGGACGTTTCGCAGAAGATGCTGGCCACCGCCCGCGCCACCACCTCGGCACCCAACGTGCAGTATCAGCAAGAGGACCTGGAGCAACTGCGCCTGCCCGCCTGCAGCTTCGACCTGGCCTATAGCTCACTGGCCCTGCACTACATAAAGGATTTGCCCGGCCTGTTCGCCCAGGTCTATGCGGCCCTGGTACCGGGGGCGCGCCTGGTGTTCTCCATCGAGCACCCGATCTTCATGGCACCGCGCAACCCGGGCTGGCAGGTGGACGCGCAGGGCCGCCAGTCCTGGCCGGTGGACAGCTACCAGCAGGAAGGCGAGCGGGTGACCCACTGGCTGGCCGAAGGGGTGATCAAGCAACACCGTACCCTGGGCACGCTGCTCAACACGCTGATCGATACCGGCTTCAACCTGCGCCATGTGCAGGAGTGGGGCCCCACGGCGCAGCAGATCGAGGACCTTCCGGCGCTGGCAGAGGAGCGGGAGCGGCCGATGCTGTTGCTGGTGGCAGCGCAGCGGTGAGGAGGTGCGGCGCCCTCAAGGTTTTTTAACGCCCCTTCGGGCCGCTCGCAGCCTGCGACAGCGGCTACAGAAGCCGCAGTCAGTAGCCTTGCTGTAGTGGAAAGCGCTGGGCCGCGCTGCGGGCCAGGAATTTTTCCTGGACCATGGGCCGGGCCAGGAAATAACCCTGGGCCTCATCGCAGCCGAAGGTGCGCAGCATCTGCAGGCACTTGAAGCTTTCAATGCCCTCGGCCACGGTGCGGTAGCCCAGTTCCCGGGCCAGGGCGATGACCGAGCGGGTGATCTTCTGGTGCTGGGCACTGCTCTCAAGGTCGGTGACCATGGATTTGTCGAGCTTCACCACATTGGCCGGAATCTGATGCAGATAGGCGAAGTTACTGTAGCCGGTACCGAAATCGTCGATGGCCACATCCATGCCCAGGGCGCGGATCTTGCTCAACTGGTCCAGCACCCGCGGGTTGGAACGCAACCAGGCACCCTCGGTGATTTCCACTTCCAGGCGATGGGGTTCGATGCCGTGGCGGCGACAGGCCGCCTTGAGCACATCAGCGATGTCCTGGTCCTCGAAATCCTGGGGCGAGAGGTTGATCGACAGGCGCTGCACTTCACCGTCGCTCCAGGCCTGCAGCTTGCCGAGCACCGCATTGATCACCCAGTGGGTTACCCGGTGGATCAACGCATTGCGCTCCATCACCGGAATGAACTCCGCCGGTGAAATCGGCCCCAGCCAGGGGTGATCCCAGCGGATCAGCGCCTCGGCGCTGACCTGGGCGCCGTCGGGCAGGGCGAAACGCGGCTGGAACATCAGGTAGATCTGCCCACTGTCCAGGGCTTCGCTAATATCCGAGGCAAGGTTGAAGGCTCGCCGGTAGGCCTGGTCCCGCACCACGTCGTAAGGCGCCCAGGTGCTGCGGTTGAGGGTCGCCAGTTCCAGGGCGAACATGGCCTTGCGCAACACGTCGGGCACGGCGTCGCGGTCCGTGGAGAACTCCACCGTGCCCGCGCACACCCCGGGAATCATCGGCAGTTCCAGCCCTGGCGGCTGACGCCGCAGGCGCCGCACCAGGCCTTCCAGGAAGCGCTCGATCCCGGGAGCCGCCGGCAGCAGGAAGCCGAAGCGCTTGACCGATACGTGATACACCCGCACATGGCGCCCCAGGTAGGCGAGCAGTTGCTGGGCCAGGAACCGCACGATGGTCTCGAACGGCGCCAGGCCCATGGCCAGGGTCAGCTCGTGGGCCACGGTCATGTCCACCGCGTCCACCAGCACCAGCACGCGCCGTTCTCCCGGGTTCTCATCCGCCAGGTCGTACAGGTCGCTCTGAAATTGCTCACGGTTGGGCAGCCTGCTCACCGGGTCGCGCCGGGTCAGGCGCTGACGCTGCTCCACCTGCTCCATCACCAGGGATGCCAGGTCGCGCAGTTGCTGACGCTCGGCAGCGTTCAGGCGCTGGGGCTGGCGATCGATGACGCACAGGCTGCCGATCGCATGCCCGGTGGAGGTAATCAGCGGCGCGCCGGCATAAAAACCGATGCCCGGGTCCTGGGTCACCAGTGGGTTGGCGTGGAAACGCACATCCTGGCGGGCGTTTTCCACCTCGAATACATCACCGGACTTGATGGTATAGGCGCAGAACGATTGCTCGATGGGGGTCTGCTCGGGCGCAAAGCCCACCCGCGACTTGAACCACTGCCGATCACGGTCCACCAGGGTGATCAGGGCCGTGGGCACCTTGAAGTACTCTGCGGCCAGCCGGCAGATGCGGTCAAAACGCTCGCACCGGGCCGTATCCAGCAGTTCCAGGGCATACAGGGCAGCCAGGCGCTGCTCCTCGGCCAGCGCCTTATCGGGCATATTGCGCCTCGGGCAGGATCAACACACTCATCACCAATCTATCTCACCAACGCAGGGATGGAACGACACCCGGAAACCGGGTCGGGCCTTGAAGTAGTGGCACTACGACATCCATCGACAGCATGACGCAGTGACTAGTGCTTGCCAATTCCATCCGTCGGACGAACGGTCGACGGCAAGCCCCCCAACCCTGCGTTGAAACACTTGTCCTAGAGCATTGCCGACTGAAAGCCGGAACAACCCTCTGGTAGCCTGCGACGCTATACCGCTGTGCTGCCCAGGGAGCCGGGACAGGCTTCACGCCCTGCCCTGAACCTGGCGACAGACGGCGAAAATCCCCATCGGCCGCGACCTCTCACTTCGGACCAACCGCCCATGCCAAGGCTTTCCCCGTTGCCCCGCTGCCTGTACCTGTCGACTGCCCTGGCTGTGCTGCTGCCAATCCTGGCCCACGCCGCACAACCTCAAGCGCCCAGTGCCGCCGACATCGCATGGCTGCGGCGTGACGGCTTCGACCTGGACGCGGCGCAACTCCAGCGCCTGCGCACCCTGGGGCGCAATGAGCTGCTGAGGGCGCAACTGGACGATCGCCTGCACGATCCGTTGCCACCGGCCATCGACACCCTGCTGCGCAGTTATCCGGCCCTGAACGATTCGCCCCGCTCCCTGCTGGAGGAGTTCCGGCAGCGCCAGGAACAGATCAAGGCAATGCCCGAGGGCGAAGCGCGCAACCAGGCGCAAAAAGACCTGCGCCAGTACGCCGCCCAACTGGCTGAACAGACCCAGTCCAGTGTGCTGTTGCAAGCTGTCTACGGCCCCAACCAGCTCAAGGAACAACTGGTGCTGTTCTGGCTCAACCATTTCAGCGTGTTCCAGGGCAAGGGCAGGGTGCGGCTGCTGACCGCCGATTACCTTGAAAACACCCTCCGCCCCCACGCCCTGGGCAAGTTCAAGGACCTGCTGCTGGCCACCCTGCAAAGCCCGGCCATGCTCGAATATCTGGACAACAGCAGTAACGCCAGGGGCAAGGTCAACGAGAACTACGCCCGTGAACTGATGGAACTGCACAGCCTGGGCGTCGACGCCGGCTACAGCCAGGAAGACGTGCAACAGCTGGCGCTGATTCTCACCGGAGCCGGGCTGGCGCCCCTGGACGGTCGCGAGCAGCACTTTCCCCGCAACCTGCAGCCCCTGGTGGTGCAACAGGGCCTGTTCCAGTTCAACCCCAAACGTCACGACTTCAGCGACAAGCACCTGCTGGGCCATACCATCAGGGGCAGCGGGTATGACGAGATCACCCAGGCCGTGGACCTCATCACCCGGCAACCGGCCTGCGCGCGGTTCATCTCGCGCAAGCTGGCCCAGTACTTCGTCGCGGACGAGCCGCCGCCGGCGCTGGTGGCGCGCATGGCCAAGAGCTTCAGTGACAGCGATGGCGACATCGCCCAGGTCATGGCCACCCTGATGCAATCGCCGGAGCTGCTGCATGCGGCCGGCAGGAAATTCAAGGACCCGCAACAGTTCGTGGTCTCGGCGCTGCGCCTGACCTATGACGGCAAGCCCCTGGCCAACCCGCGACCACTGCTCAACTGGCTGAATCAGATGGGCCAGCCGCTGTTCGGGCGCATCACTCCCGACGGCTGGCCGCTGGTAGCCAGTGGCTGGTCGAGTTCCGGGCAGATGGCCAAGCGCTTTGAAATCGCCCGGGCCATGGGCTCGGGCAACAACCGGCTGTTCACCGCCGAGGGCAGCCAGGTCCCGGGGCCGGGGTTTCCCATGATCACCACGCCGATGTATTACCAGGCGATCGCCCCCTACCTCTCCAGCACCACCCGCAACGCCCTGGAGCAGGCCGTTTCCCCCCAGGAATGGAACACCTTCCTGCTGTCCTCGCCGGATTTCAACAATCGCTGAGAGCGCCCCACCTGACCAGGAGCCGTCATGAATCGTCGCCAATTGTTGATCGCAGCCGCCGCCCTGCCCAGCCTGACGTTTTGTGCCCGGCTGTTCGCCGCACCGGCCTCGGCGCCGCGCACCCTGCTGGTGTTCCTGCGCGGCGGCTATGACTGCAACAACCTGCTGGTGCCCTACAGCAGCGACTTCTACTACGAGTCGCGCCCGACCCTGGCGATAGCCCGGCCCGATGGGCACAACCCGCAGAGCGCCATCGCGCTGGACAGCCACTGGGGCCTGAACCCGCTGCTGCGCGATTCGCTGTACCCGCTGTGGCAGCGCCAGGAACTCGCCTTCGTGCCCTTTGCCGGCACCGACGACCTGTCCCGCAGCCACTTCCAGACCCAGGACACTATCGAGGCCGGCCAGCCAAGCCAGCAGCACCGGCGCTACGACTCGGGGTTCCTCGCACGCCTGGCGCGGCAGGTGCCCGACAGCGCGCCTATCGCCTTTACCGACGCCCTGCCTCTGAGCTTCCAGGGCGGCCAGGAGATTCCCAACCTGTCCTTGCGCAGCGCCGGCAAGACGCCCTTCGATGAGCGCCAGGCAGCGATTCTGGCCGCCATGTACCAGCACACGCCCTATGCCGCCGCGGCCAGCGATGGACTGGCCCTGCGCCAGAAGGTCTCCCGGGACCTGCAGCAAGAGATGCTCGCGGCCAGTCGCGGGGCGGCCAATGCACAGAGCTTCGCCGCCCAGACCCGGCGCATGGCCGGCCTGATGCGCGAGCAGTATCGCCTGGGCTTCGTCGATGTCGGCGGCTGGGATACCCACGTCAACCAGGGCAGCACCCAGGGCCAACTGGCCAGCAACCTGGCCAACCTCGGGCAAGGGCTGGCGGCCTATGCCGAGGCCATGGGCGAGCACTGGAAGGACAGCCTGGTGGTCGTGGTCTCCGAATTCGGCCGGACCTTTCGCGAGAACGGCGCCCGGGGCACCGACCACGGCCATGGCACGGCGTACTGGGTGTTGGGCGGCAGCATTCGCGGCGGGCGCCTGGCCGGCGAGCAAGTGACGGTGAACGCGCAAAGCCTGCTGCAGAACCGCGACTACCCGGTGCTCAACAACTACCGGGATCTGCTCGGCGGCCTGCTGGGCGCTACCTGGGGGCTTTCCCGCGCTCAGGTGCAGGCGGTGTTCCCCGGTTCCCGGCCCGCGACCCTGGGCCTGGTCTGATGCCGTTGCTGAAACGCCCGGGTGCAGGCAAAAAAAGAGCGATCCCAGGGTCTGTACGAAAACTCGCCGAGCAAAGATCAGGCAAGGCAAAAACAGGCGAGGAAGCGGAGTTTAGGAACCTAAATGAGCATTCCGAGCCTGTTTTTAACGCAGTCTGATCGAAGCGCAGGTAGTTTTCGTACAGAGCCCACGATCGCTCTGCGGTTTGCAAACGGATGCACCGGGCCATTCGCCCCGGCAGACTCTTGGCAACCTGCCGTGAATCCGCTTGAAACCATTTGCCCCCTGTCACCGCCCGGCTCCTGCCAGGCGTGCCGATATTTTTACCAGTGCGCAACTGTCTGCTTGCTGAACCTGAAGCCAATCCCGCCATCGATGCTGTCCCCCTCCTGCCCGGGCGCTTGCCAAGCCGGGGAAAAACCTGAAGCATTCGCAGCCCGCGCCCCTGGCGCCCCCCCACGGAAGGAGCCGTGCCTTGAAAACACTGTTGTTGCTGCTCTCCCTCATCCTGCTGATGGTGCTCAACCTCGGTTACTACACCGAGCTTGAAGAGGCTGAAACCCATACCCGCTGGTTTATCAAGACATCCCCGACCCTGCGCCTGGAATTCTTCAACATCCACGCCAATGACGGCGACTACCGGCGCGTGGAAAAGCTCACCGATGAACAGCGCCAGATGATCATCGACTATTGCAAATACCGCCTGGGCATCGACACCCAGGTCACCACCCAGGCCGATGTGGAACGTTGCGCCAAGCTCTAGGGCCGCCCTGCCCCCCTCTCTCCCAGCCTCCGACCAGGGCTACGACCGCGCTAAACAGCCCTGATGCGGCGCTCATTGGCCCCTGGGGGCCGGAGCACCTGCGCCCGACACGGCTCCCAAAGTGCTATGGTGGCCGGCTGCCCTGCCTGCCAGGGCTCACTGGAGGAGCAATACGCTGAGCGCGTGGTCGCCACCTTGAGGAGGTCACTGAAGAGATATGTGTAACGCAAAAGATATCTATACCGCGGGTTGGGTCCTGGTGGTCATGGCCGGGCTGGTGTCCCTGGCGATCCAGGTCTACCTGGGCTATTTCAGGCTTGATGACATGGTCAAGCACCTGTCGCGCTGCCGGGTCATTGCCATCCGCATGCCACTCCTGGGCAAGGACCCCCTTAGCCGTTTCTTCATGCTGCTGTGCATCGGCGCACTGTTCGCCATGCCCCACCTGTTCCTGCGCAACGGCGGCCTGAACGTGAAGGACTACAGGAAATTCCCCCTGGGCCTGAAGTGGCTGATCAATCTGTTCCAGTTCGCGGCCCTGGTAGCCGTCATTGCCTTCCTGGTGCTGTGGTGGGTCAGCCGCCACCTCTGACGGCAGGCATGGACCATACGGGGCGCCACCAACGGCGCCCCACGCGTGCCCCCCCGCCTCAGCCAGCCGGCCGTTGCTGGCAAAAATCCTCACGGGTCATTGCAAAGAAGCGGCAGGGCAAGCCTTCGAAATCGGCATTGTGGGTGAAGCGAAAACCGACCTTGCGCGCCACCGCCAACGACGCCTCGTTGTCGACATGGGCATCGGCGACTATGCGCTGCACCGCCGGGTCGGCAAACGCATGCTCGACGATCCGCCGCGCGGCCTCGCTGGCAAAACCCCGCCCCCAGGCCCGCCGCACCAGGCGCCAGCCCATTTCCAGCTCGGGCCCCACAGCATCGAAGGGAATGAAGGAAACCCAGCCCAGCAACTCATCCGGCGCGTCCTTGGCGAAGATCGCCCAATACCCGCAGCGCGGGCCGAAATCCTGGGTCATGCGCCCCTGTAAAAAGTCCCTGTGCCACTGCCCGCCATCCCAGGTCCCGGGGATGAAGCGCGTGACTTCGGGATCCTGATCCATACCCAGGCACGCCTGGAAGTGCTCAAGGGTACGGGGGCGCAGCAACAGGCGGGCGGTTTCGAAATGCAGGTTCATCCGTGAGCTTCCTGAAAGGGGGCGCTCATGAAACCGCAACGCCGGAAAAAAAAGAACCCTCCGGTTCAGCAACAGGCCACGGCCCCCCGGTAGCGGTCCTGAGGAGGGCCCGGCTATCGCGCATACAGCGACGCATACACTTTTCGACATGATTGTTCAGATAGTTCTGATTGAATGATATTAATTCGCAGATGAGAATCCATTCCAAATAAAACGGAGGCTCTATCTGAAATGTCTAGTCCTGCCCGCCCACACCCATGGAAGTTGTGGTCCACATCCCTCGGTTTGATGGCCCTTAGCGAAGCCAGCCTCGGCGCCACCGAGCAATCCACCGAACGCCCATCCGACCCGGCATCCGTCACCCTCGGCACCACCCACGTCAAGGGCGAACACAAGCCGGGATACAAGCGCGAAACATCGGATTCGGTGAAGTTCACCGCACCGCTGCGCGAAACCCCGAAGTCGGTGACCATCATCACCGAATCCCTGATGCAGGAGCGTGCGGTGTCGACCCTGGCCGATGCCCTGCGCACCACGCCGGGAATCACCTTCGGCGCGGGCGAAGGCGGCACGCCGCTGGGCGACCGGCCCTTCATCCGTGGTTTCGAAGCCAGCACCGACATCATGATCGACGGCATTCGCGATGTCGGGCGCATGACCCACGAAGCCTTCAACGTCGAGCAGATCGAGATCGTCAAGGGCCCGGGCTCGGCCTACGCGGGGCGCGGTTCCACCGGCGGCACCATCAACCTGGTCAGCAAAGTGCCGCAGCAGGAAACCTTCGCCGCCGGCAGCCTGACCCTGGGCACCGATCAACTGCGCCGCACCACCGTCGACCTCAACCAGTACCTGCCCGAACAGAACATGGCGCTGCGCCTGAACGCCATGAAACATGAAGCCGATACCCCCGGGCGCGACGACGTGGAAGTCACCCGCTGGGGCCTGGCGCCGAGCTTTTCCTTCGGCCTGAACACCGATACCCGCGGCACCCTCAGCTACTACCACATGCAGAGCGACGACATTCCCGACCAGGGTGTTCCGGTATCGGCCATCAGCGGCAAGCCGGTCAAGGTTGACCGGGACAATTTCTACGGCTTCAGCAAACGCGACTTCCGCAAGACCTCGGCCGATCTTTTCACCCTGCAACTGGAGCACGACTTCAATGACCAGCTGACCCTGCGCAACACCACACGCCAGGGGCGCAGCATGCAGGACTACATCATGAGCCGGCCGATTGCGACACCGGCCCAGGAGCTCAACAACCTCGCACAACGCACCGCTCGCCCACGTAACGTGGTCAATACCTCGCTGATCAACCAGACCGATATTTTCGGCAAGTTCGACACCGGCTCCATCGGCCACAGCTACAGCGCCGGCCTGGAATTCTCCCGGGAACGGATCGACGAGAAAAACCGCTATGGCAGCGCGGGCAGCGCCGACCTCGGTGACCTGAACAACCCCAACCCCAAGGATCCCTTCACCCCGGTGCCACGCGGCGATGGCCAGCATCGCGTCACCAAGCACAACAACCGCGCCCTGTACGTGATGGACACCCTGGCCCTGCATGAACAGTGGGACCTGAACCTGGGGGCACGCTTCGACAACTACCACGTGCGCGATGACGCCCAGAGCAACCGCAGCAACCTCTGGACCTACCAGAGCGGCATCGTCTTCAAGCCGCTGCCGTACGGCAGCATCTACCTGTCCTACGGCACCTCGTTCAACCCATCGGGGGAAACCGCCGGGCAATCCGGGGGGGCCGACGGCGCCGCGGGCGGGCGGTTGAGCAACCTGGATCCGGAAAAGAGCCGCAGCATCGAGCTGGGCACCAAGTGGGACCTGCTGAACGAACGCCTGTCCCTGACCGCGGCCCTGTTCAAGACCGAGAAGACCAACGCCCGGACCTACGACCCGATCAGCAACGAGGTCACGCTGGACGGCGACGTCGAGGTGAAGGGGTTTGAAGTGGGAGCCACCGGCCATCTCACCGAGCAGTGGGAAGTGATGGCGGGCTACACCTACCTGGATGCCAAGACGGTCAAGTATGCGTCCGGAAAAAACACCAACTTCGATGGCAACCAGGCCAAGTTCATCGCCCCCAACAGCGGCTCGGTCTGGACCACCTACGCCCTCACCGACCGCTGGAAGGTCGGCGGCGGCGCCAACTATGTGGACAAGCGCTATACCAACGATGAAAACACCCGCAGCCTCGATTCCTACTGGCGCTACGACGCCATGCTCGCCTACCGGGTGAACAAGAACCTGGACCTGCAACTCAACGTGCTCAACCTCACCGACGAGACTTACTACGACGCCTCCCACGTGGGGATGTTCGCCACCGTCGCGCCGGGGCGCTCCGCCGAGCTGGCGGCCAACGTACGCTTCTGATGCCGTAAAGCCGGCTCCTGCACTCATCCGCAGGAGCCGTCTGCCGGTGAACAGGTCTCAGAGCAACCCGCGAATATCCTCCAGCAGCCCTCGGGGAATCTGCACTCCGTGCTCCAGGCTGCGGGCCCGGGCCGCAAAACGCCGCTGTGACGGCAGCCGTGCGCCCTGTCGGGCAATCGCCGCGAACAACCCTTCCGCCCGTTCCAGCCCCTGCGCATAGCCCTCCCCCAAAAACACCCTGGGATCGAACGCCAGCACCAGTTCCCCATGGCAGGGCGTAGCCCCCACGCCTCCATCGAAGGCCATGGACTCGGCACTGGTCAGGTCGCCGATCAGGGCACCGGCCAGCAACTCGATCATCGCCGCCAGGGCCGAACCCTTGTGCCCGCCGAACGTCTGCATGGCGCCCTGCAACGCCGCCTTGGCATCAGTGGTGGGCTGGCCATCGGCGTCGATGGCCCAGTGCTCGGGAATCGGCTTGCCCTGGCGTGCATGCAGTTCGATATCCCCCCGGGCAATGGCACTGGTGGCGAAGTCAAAGACAAAAGGCTGGCCCCCCGGGCGCGGCCAGGCAAAGGCCAGGGGGTTGGTGCCGAACACCGGATGACGCCCGCCCGCCGGGGCCACCCAGCTATGGCTGGGGTTCATCGCCATCCCCACCAGGCCGTAGTCGGCAATCGCCTCGACCTCCGGCCACAGCGCGGAAAAGTGGAAGCAGCGCTTGATCACCATGGCGGCGATGCCCTGGCTGCGGGCCTTTTCCGCAAGGATCGGCAAACCGGTATGAAAACCCAGCAGGGAGTAGCCGTAATGGGCATCCACCTCCAGCACCCCGGGAGAAACATGCCGCAGGCTGGGTTCGGCCCGGGGGTCTATCCGGCCCTCGCGCACCGAACGTACGCAGCCCAGCAGACGATACACCCCATGGGAGTGGCACTCGTCACGCTGGCCCTGGGTGATGACTTCGGCGATCGCCCGGGCATGGGCGTCGGACAGGCCGTGGCGAGTGAGGACCTGATAGGACAGGGCACAGACTTCATCCAGTGACAGGGTGATGTATTCAGACATGCAGGAACCTCTATGGCAGGTGGGGAACGCTCCTGTGGGAGAGTTTGCGGATAGGTAAGGCAAGAAGGATGAGTAGGCACGCCGGCACTCCCGAGGAGAGCAGGCGCGCCTTGGGTCAGTCCGGGCCCTGGCCGTCGAGCAGCTGCGGCACCTGCAACGGATTGGCGCTGTGCAGTTCAGCCGGCAACAGCGACTCGGGCAGGTCCTGGTAGGACACCGGGCGCAGGAAGCGCTGGATCGCCAGGCTGCCCACGGAAGTGCTGCGGCTGTCGGAAGTGGCCGGGAACGGCCCGCCATGGACCATGGCATGGGCCACTTCGACACCGGTGCCGAAACCGTTGGCCAGCAGGCGCCCGGCCTTGCTCTCCAGCAGCGGCAGCAGCGCCCGCACCTGCGGCTGATCGCCCTCGCCCAGGTGAATGGCAATGGTCAGCTGGCCCTCCAGGCTGCGCAGTACCTGTTGCAGGACAGTCAAGTCGGCGCAGCGGACAATCAGCGAGGCCGGGCCAAAGATCTCCCCGCGCAACTCGGGGCACGCCATGAACGCCGCGGCCGAGGTGGCGAACAATGCCCCGCGCGCCTGCTGGCCCTGCCCTTCCGGGCCCTGGGCCAGGAGCTGCACCCGGGCATGCGCCGCGAGGCTGGCCACGCCTTGGCAGTAGCTGCGGTAAATGCCCGGCGTGAGCATGGTCTGCGCCGCCACGTGGCCGAGGGCCTCGGCGGCGGCCCGCTCAAAACGCTGCAACGCCGGCCCATCGACGGCCAGGATCAACCCCGGGTTGGTGCAGAACTGCCCGGCGCCCTGGGTCAGCGAGGCGACAAACGCCGGGGCGATCTGCTCGCCGCGCTCCTCAAGGGCATGGGGCAACAGCAGCACCGGATTGATCGAACTCATCTCCGCATACACCGGGATCGGCTCGGCGCGCGCCGCGGCGATCTGCATCAGGGCCATCCCGCCGCTGCGCGAGCCGGTGAAACCCACGGCCTTGATCCGCGAGTCCGCCACCAACCCCTGGCCGATATCCCGGCCACTGTCGAACAACAGTGAAAACACCCCTTCGGGCATTCCCTGCTGCCGTGCCGCCCGGGCGATGGCCTGGGCCACCAGTTCCGAGGTGCCGGGGTGGGCCGAGTGCGCCTTGACGATCACCGGGCAGCCCGCCGCCAGGGCCGATGCGGTATCGCCGCCGGCCACGGAAAAGGCCAAAGGAAAGTTCGACGCACCGAACACCACCACCGGCCCCAGACCAATCTGCCGCAAGCGCAGGTCGACCCTGGGCAAAGGCTGGCGCCCGGGCTGCGCCGGGTCGATCCGCACCCCGAGAAACCCGCCCTTGCGCACCACCGCGGCAAACAGCCGCAACTGGCCAACGGTGCGCCCGCGCTCGCCTTCCAGGCGGGCACGGGGCAGGCCGGTTTCCAGCAGGCAACGCTCGATCAGTTCATCCCCCAGCTCAAGAATCTGGCTGGCGATACTCTCCAGAAACGCCGCCCGCTGCTCCAGCGGCAACAGCCGATAAGGCTCGAACGCCGCCTGGGCCAGGGCACAGGCACGCTCCAGGTCGGCCGGTGCGGCCCCGCCAAAAGCCGGTTGCAGCACCTGGCCGGTGGCCGCGTTCAGCCCATGGATATGCCCGTGGGTGCCCAAGGTAGCTTGCTGGCCGATCAGCATCTGTCCAGTAACAGTCATGGTTTGCCTCGTCTGCTTGAAAGTGGGCACCCTCATTCCACCTCATCGCCGTCCAGCACCAGCTTGGCGCCGGGCACGCCGGTGTTGGCGCCCCAGTAGTAGATACACAGGGCCATGAGGGTGACGGTCAGGGTGTCGAAGGGGTGAGCCAGGGCGCCGATGCCGCCGAAGCTGCCCAGGTAGGAAATGACGATGGTCAGGGCATAGAACGCGATCAGCCACAGGGACGAACGCACCTGTTCGCCAAGGCTCAAGTGATCGGTGGGCACCAGGCGCTTGCACAACAGGTAGATCACGAACATCAGGATCTGCAGCCCCAGCAGCCAGGACACCGTGCCCCAGCCCGACCAGTAGACGATCAGCGCCGCGATCACGAAGGACACCGGCCCCAGCAGGGTAAAACCACGCACGCGGAACGGCCGCGCCAACTCCGGCGCGCTCTTGCGCAAGGCCGCGACACTGATGGGCGCCACTGCATAGCTCAGTACCAGGGCTGCCGAGACCACATTGATCAGGGCTTCCCAGGAAGGGAACGGCAAGGTCCAGAACACCGACAGGCCGAAGGTCAGCCACAGCGCCGGACGCGGAATGCCGGACTCTTCGTCGATGCGGGTGAAGATCTTGAAAAAGGTCCCGGTGCGGGCCCAGCCGTAGACCACCCGCGGCGTGGCGTTCATGTAGATGTTGCCGCAGCCGCTGGGGGAGATCACCGCGTCGGCCACCACCAGGTAGGCGAGCCAGCCGACCCCGAGCGTCAGGGCGATATCGCGGTACGGCAGAGAGAACTCCTTGCTGATGCCACTCCAGCCGTTAGCCAGCATTTCCGTGGGAATGCTGCCCAGGAAGGCCAGTTGCAGCAGGCCGTAGATCAGGGTCGAGAGCAACACCGAAAGGATCAGGGCAATGGGAATGGTGCGCTGCGGATTGCGCACTTCGCTGGCCACGGAAATGATCGGGGTCAGCCCCAGGTAGGCAAAGATGATGCCCCCCGCCGAGACCGCCATCTCGATCCCCGAGAGACCGAACGGCGCAAAGCCCTGGACATGGAAGTTATCGGGCTTGAAGAAGGTGAACAGCACCCCGATCACCAGCAGCGGCACGATGAACTTGAACAGGCTGATGAAGTTGTTGGATTTGGCGAAGGTCTTGACGCTGTAGTAGTTGAGCCAGAAGAACAGGCACAACAGGGCGAACTGCACCAGCCAGCCGATGATCGTCGGGTTGCTCGAGCCCTCGTGGGTCAGCGCCGGGAACCAGGCCGCGGCGTACTGCCGGGCCGCCACCACTTCAATCGCCACCAGGCTGGAAAAGGCGATCAGGGTGATGAACCCCATCAGGTAGCCCAACAGCGGCCCGTGGGAAAACACCGGATAGCGCACTACCCCGCCGGCCCGGGGCAGGGCTGCCCCCAGCTCGCAGTAGACGATGCCCAGCAGCAGTACGGCAAAGCCGCCCAGCAGCCAGGAAAAGATCCCCGCCGGCCCGGCAATCGCCGAAACGTGGCTGGCAGCGAACAGCCAGCCGGAACCGAAAATCGCACCCAGACCGATAAAGGTCAGGTCCACCAGAGAGAGTTGTTTCTTGAATTTGCCTTTGCCTGACATGGGGCTGCGCCTGTTTTGGATTATTGGAATGGGCAGATGGAATGTCACGTCGGCGGGGCCGGCCGACGCTTGCAGCACTGCACCCGGGCTGTGCCTTGTGGCTGCCCGGAGCTGTTGTTTGGAAGCGGGCGCCCTTCACCCTGGGCGCCCGTGAACGCCTTACAAGCCGACGTTGGGCAGGCTCGGGCGCGTGGCCAGGGCCTTGGCGACAATCGCCTTGACCTCGGCCAGGGTCTCGCCCTGCAGCGGCAAGCGCGGCGGCCGGGTAATGGACGAACCACGCCCTACCAGTTCTTCGCAGAGCTTGATGCACTGCACCAGGTCCGGACGGGCATCCAGGTGCAGCAGCGGCATGAACCAGCGGTACAGGGCCAGGGCTTCCTCGAAGCGCTTTTCCTTGGCCAGGCGGAACAGCGTCTCGCCCTCCTTGGGGAAGGCCACGGACATCCCGGAGACCCAGCCCTCGGCGCCCACCGCAACGCTTTCCACCACCACGTCATCGAGCCCGGCGAACAGCACGAAGCGGTCGCCGACGGCATTGCGCAGGTCGATGAAGCGCCGGGTATCGCCGGAGGAATCCTTGAAGCAGACGATGTTCTCGCAGTCCTGCAGGGCGATCAGTACGTCGGGGGTGACGTCGTTCTTGTAGATGGGCGGGTTGTTGTAGACCATCACCGGCAGGTCGGTGCCGGTGGCCACGGCGCGAAAATGCGCGGCGGTCTCATGGGGCTTGGCCGAGTACACCAGGGCGGGCATCACCATCACCCCGTCGGCCCCGGCCCTGGCGGCCTCGCGCACGGTGTTGCGGGCAAACTCGGTGGTGAATTCGGCCACCCCGGCAATCACCGGCACCCGGCCGCCGGCGGCGTCCTTGGCCACTTCGATCACCGCGAGTTTTTCCGCGGTGGTCAACGAGGTGTTCTCCCCCACGGTGCCGCACACCACCAGCCCCGAGACGCCATCGTCCACCAGGCTGCGCATGACCTTGTGGGTGGCTTGCAGGTTCAGGGAAAAATCGGCGTTGAACTGGGTGGTCACTGCGGGGAACACACCGCTCCACTGGATGGTTTTACGGCTCATGGTCTTGTCCTTGTATGAGGTCGGCCGGGCCGACAGGCGTTGGATACGAAATCCAGAGTCGCCTTTTATCCCCGTCGCAGCTTGAGACTTTTCACCCCCGAAGGAGACGAAATCGGCACACTTGCCCGGCGCTCGCGGCTCACCGGCATGTTCCTCGCACACCGCCTCTACAGCCGAACGGACTGTGCCGATTTCGTCATCCACGACAGCGAAAACCCACAAGCGGCAGCGCCCCTGCCAAGGCCACTCTGTAGCTCTTTGCCCTCAGGTGCCCTCATGAAAAAAATAACCGTGATCGACTCCCACACCGGGGGTGAACCCACCCGCCTGGTCATCGACGGCTTTCCCGACCTGGGCCGTGGCTCCATGGCCGAACGCTTGCAGATCCTGGAGCGCGAGCACGACCAGTGGCGCCGGGCCTGCGTCCTCGAACCCAGGGGCAGCGACGTGCTGGTGGGGGCCCTGCTGTGCCAGCCGCAGGCCGGCGACGCCTGTGCCGGAGTGATCTTCTTCAACAACAGCGGCTACCTGGGCATGTGCGGCCACGGCACCATTGGCCTGGTGCGCTCGCTGTATCACCTGGGGCGCATCGACCAGGGCGTGCACCGTATCGAAACCCCGGTGGGCACCGTCGAGGCCACCCTGCACGAGGACCTGTCGGTGAGCGTGCGCAACGTCCCCGCCTACCGCTACCGCACCCAGGTGATGCTGCAACTGCCCGGCCACGGCAAGGTGCACGGCGACATCGCCTGGGGCGGCAACTGGTTCTTCCTGATCAGCGACCACGGCCAGCGCATTGCCCTGGACAATGTCGAAGCCCTGACCCACTACACCCGGGACGTGCGCCAGGCCCTGGAAGCCGCCGGCATCACCGGCGCCGAGGGCGGGGTCATCGACCACATCGAATTGTTCGCCGACGACCCGCAAGCCGATAGCCGCAACTTCGTGCTCTGCCCCGGCAAGGCCTACGACCGTTCGCCCTGCGGCACCGGCACCAGCGCCAAGCTGGCGTGCCTGGCGGCGGACGGCAAGCTCGCCTCGGGCCAGGCCTGGCGCCAGGCCAGTGTCATCGGCAGCCAGTTCAGCGCCCACTATGAGAAGGTCGGCGAGCAACTGATTCCGATCCTTCGCGGCAGTGCCCACATCAGCGCCGAAGCCACTCTGCTGCTGGACGACAGCGATCCGTTCGTCTGGGGCATCGGCTCGTGACGCCGGTGGCCGAGGCCGAGGTGATAGTGGTGGGCGCTGGCATCATCGGTGCCGCCTGCGCCCATGAGCTGGCCCGGCGCGGCCTGCGGGTGCAGGTGCTCGACGATGGTCGTGGCGGTGCCACCGGGGCCGGCATGGGCCATCTGGTGGTGATGGACGACAACCCGGCGGAACTGGCCTTGAGTCACTACTCCCTCGGCCTCTGGCGGCAGCTGCGCGAACGCCTGCCCGAGGCCTGCGCCTACCGGAACTGCGGCACCTTGTGGTTGGCCGCCGACCACCACGAGAGGGACCTGGCGCGGGCCAAGCAGCAGGCCCTGGCCGACCACGGCATCAGCGGCGAGCTGCTGGACAGCACCCGGCTGGCGAGCCTGGAACCGATGTTGCGCAAAGGCCTGGCCGGTGCGCTGAAGATCTCCGGCGACGCGATCCTCTACGCCCCGGCCACTGCCCACTGGCTGCTCGGCAACGCTTCGCTGATCAGGCGCCAGGCAGCCCGGGTGCGCAGCGTCGCCGGGGACCAGGTGGAGCTCGCCGACGGTCGCGTGCTGAGGGCACAACGGGTGCTGCTGGCCAACGGCTTCGCTGCCCGGGAACTGTTGCCGGCCCTGCCCCTGCGCCCGAAGAAGGGCCATCTGCTGATCAGCGACCGCTACCCGCAACAGGTCGGCCACCAACTGGTGGAGCTGGGTTACGCCGCCAGCGCCCACGCCAGCCACGGCACCTCGGTGGCGTTCAATGTCCAGCCGCGGCCCACCGGTCAGTTGCTGATCGGCTCGTCCCGACAGTTCGACACCCTCGATCCGGCCATCGAACCCAGCGTACTGGCGCCCATGCTGCGGCGCGCCGTGGACTACCTGCCGGCGCTCGCCGAGCTCAACGGCATCCGCGCCTGGACCGGCTTTCGCGCCGCCACGCCGGATGGCCTGCCAATCCTCGGCGAACACCCGCGGCAACCGGGCCTGTGGCTGGCGGTCGGGCACGAAGGCCTGGGAGTCACCACCGCTCCCGGCAGCGCGCGACTGCTGGTGGACCTGATGCTGGGCGAATGCCCGGCGCTCGACCCGCGCCCCTATCTGCCCGGGCGCTTCGCCGCCCTGACTGGAGACTTGCCATGATCATCTACCTGGACCAGCAGGCCCTGCAGGTGGCCGACGGCCTCAGCGTGGCCGCCGCCGTGGCCGGCAGCGCCGACCCGCGCACCCGCACCTCCTGCGGTGGCCAGCCGCGGACCGTGTTCTGCGGCATGGGCATCTGCCAGGAATGCCGGATGACCATCGATGGCCGCCGCCAGCTGGCCTGCCAGACCCTGTGCCGGGACGGCATGCAGGTGGAGCGCAGCCAATGACCGCCCGCCACCTGCAGTGCCAGATCCTCATCGTCGGCAGCGGCCCGGCGGGGCTGGCCGCCGCCCAGGCCGCCAGCCACAGCGCCAGCTCGATCCTGATCGTCGATGACAACCCGCGCCCCGGCGGCCAGATCTGGCGCCACGGCCCCCAGCATCCGCCCAGCGCCGCCCAGGCCGAGCACTTCAAGGTACTGCAGCACCCGGCGGTGCGTTACCTCAGCGCCACCCGCATCATCTCAACCCTGGGCACCCACAGCCTGTTGCTCGAAGATGCGCGGCAGGCCTGGCACGTGGAATTCGAACAACTGATCCTGTGCTGTGGCGCCCAGGAACTGCTGCTGCCCTTCCCCGGCTGGACCCTGCCCGGGGTGACCGGGGCCGGCGGCCTGCAAGCGCTGCTCAAGAACGGCCTGGCGGTGGCAGGAAAGACCCTGGTGATCGCCGGCAGCGGTCCCTTGCTGCTGGCCAGCGCCGCCACCGCGCGCCGCGCCGGCGGCCGGGTGGTGCGGGTGCTGGAACAGGCCCCGGCGGCCTCGCTGCTGGGTTTTGCCGCCCAGTTGTGGCGCTGGCCGAACAAGCTGGCCCAGGCCCTGAGCCTGGCCACCCCGAGCTATCGCTGCAACGCCCACGTGGTCGAGGCGCTGGGCGAGCAGCACCTGCAGGCCGTGCGCATCCGCCAGGGCCGGCGCACCCTGGAAATCCCCTGCGACTACCTGGCCTGCGGCTTCGGCCTGGTGCCCAATGTGCGCCTGGCCAGCCACCTGGGCTGCCGCCTGGAACAGGGCGCGATCGCGGTCGATCAGCAACAGCGCAGCAGCCTGCCCCAGGTCCTGGCCGCCGGCGAGTGCACGGGCATCGGTGGCAGCGAACTGGCGCTGATCGAAGGCCGGATCGCCGGCTGTGTGGCCAGCGGGCAGGCAGACCGGGCCGCCGAACTGATCCAGCAGCGCCGTCACTGGCAGCATTTTGCCGAGCGCCTGCTGCGGCATTTCGAGCTGCAGCCGCAGGTCCTGCAACTGGCCCGAGCTGATACTCTGCTGTGCCGGTGCGAGGATGTGCCCTACGCCGCCGTGGCCGCAGCCCCCGACTGGGCCCAGGCCAAGCTGCAGAGCCGCTGCGGCATGGGCGCCTGCCAGGGCCGGGTCTGTGCCAGCGCGGCCCACCGCCTGTTTGGCTGGGCACCCACCCCGCCACGGGCACCCCTGGTGCCGGCGCGGATCGCCACGCTGCTGCTCGACAGCCAGCAGGCACGCCCCGGCGCCGACAATGCAACCGGCGGCCCCTGAACCCCTTGGCTTTATCGACCCAGATCCATCCCCCAAGCCCCCATAGAGAGAGGCAGACGATGATCGATGGCGCACAGCTGCACCACTTGCCCCGGGCCATCGCCGCCCATGCACCCCGGGACCTCAATGGCCTGCTGGCCAACATGGCGCCGATCACCCCGCTGCTGGACTGCATCCCCAGCGCGGTGTTCTTCATCAAGGACCTGCAGGCCCGCTACCGAGTGGCGAACCTGACCCTGGCCCAGCGCTGCGGTTTCAAGAATGTGCGGCCCCTGCTGGGCAAGACCTCCGCCGAAGTCTTCCCGGCGGTGCTCGGCCCGGTCTACACCGAGCAGGACCAGCGCGTGCTGCGCCAGGGCATCACCATCAAGGGCCAGCTGGAACTGCATCTGTATGGCAGCCGCGAGCCCGGCTGGTGCCTGACCCAGAAACTGCCGCTGTACGGGCGTGACGGGCAGATCATCGGCATGGCCGGGATCTCCCTGGACCTGCAGGCCGCCCATGACACCCATCCGGCCTATGAACGCCTGGCAGCGGTGGACCGGCATATCCGCGAGCACTACAGCGAGGCCATCCGCCTGGACGACCTGACCCGCATCGCCAGCCTGTCCACTGCCCAGCTGGAGCGCTACTGCAAGCGCATCTTCCACCTCACGCCACGGCAGATGATCCACAAGGTCCGCCTGGAACACGCTTCGCAGTTGCTGCTCACCGAAGAACCCATCACCGAGGTCGCGCTGCAATGCGGCTACACCGACCACAGTGCCTTCAGCCGCCAGTTCAAGGCCCTGACCGGGCTCAGCCCGCGCCAGTTCCGGCAGAACGCTGCCCGCTAGGGCAGGCTCATTCCTGGCAGAAGGTGCGGTAGTCGAACAGCGCTTCGAAGCCGGCCTTGCGGTAGATCGACAGGCCATCGAGGGAGGCTTCCAGCACGCAGGTCCTGGCGCCCCTGGCCCGGGCGAACGCCAGCACCGCTTGAATCAGCGCCGTGGCATAGCCCTGGCCCTGGCAATCCTGCACGGTGCCGATGTCATCCAGGCGCGCCAGCCCCGGCAGCAGCGAGAGGGTCAGGGCACTCACCGGGCGCTCCTCGACATACAGGGTGAAATGGCTCAGGGCCCGGCCCGCCGACAGCGCCGCCCGATGCCGGGCCAGGTACTGCTCGATCCCCCCCTCGCCGGACTCGAATGCACTCTGCACGGGCTGCGCCCAATCCTCCAGGCGCAGGTCGCTACAGCGCACCTGGGCCTGCGCCGCAAGCGCTTGCCGGGGCTCATGGCGCGTCAGATCGAGCACCATGCAGGTAGTCTTGTCCGCCGCCAGCAGATGCTGCTGGTGCAATTGCCCGCTGACCCGGGGCACCAGCGCCTCGGGCACCACCACACAGAACGGCATGCCCGTGCGCTGCAGGAACGCCACGCCTTCGGCCAACGCCCCCGGCTCGTCGACGGCGCAGACATTCATCATCAACAGGTTCAGGCTGCTGGCTTCGACCCCGGTGCAATAGGCACTCAGGCCACTGCCGAAACGTCGATAGAACTGGGAGATGGAAACGAAGAAATAGTCTTGCGCCTGGTGATACAGGTCGATGACCGAAGCACCGGTACTGGCCGACATAAGCTGCCTCCTTGAGCGTCGTGGCGCCCCATGGGGCACCTGGCCCGGGCCACGTTAAGCCCAGCGCCCCGACAGCTCCAGCACAATCCTGTTTTATTGTGCGAAGGAGTGTTGTGAGGTGTAAGCGGGCACTGGAAAAAAAGCACTTTCGCCAGAGCCCTGCTGTCACAGCTTCAGACAACTCCCCCATAAGGAACACGGCCATGAAGTTCTCGAAGATCTCGCAAGCGCTGTCGATGTGGGCCGGCAGCCCGAAAACCTTTCTCGGCGCGCTGTTGCTGATTCTGATCTGGGGGCTCAGCGGGCCGGTGTTTCACTTCAACGACACCTGGCAGTTGATCATCAATACCTCCACCACCATCATCACCTTCCTCATGGTGTTCCTGATCCAGAACACCCAGAACCGCGACAACGACATTCTGCACTTGAAGATCGACGAGCTGCTGCGGGCCACCAAGGCGGCCCACAACGCCATGCTCAACCTGGACGGGCTGGACCTCAAGCAGTTGGAGCAGATGCGCCGCGAATACCGCGAGATGGGCCAGGGCGGCGATTCCGAGCTGTCCGTCAGCACCTCCAGCCAGCAGGACAAGACCGATCTCAACCAGTGCTGAGATCGGCTCGGCGAAGGCAGGCCCCTGCGCCGATCATCCTAGGGCAGAGGGTTGCCGCCGGTGACCCCGAACACTTCGCCGGTGATGTAGCTCGATTCCTGCGACGCCAATAGCACGTACAGGGGAGCGCATTCGGCCGGCTGCCCCGGACGCTTCATGGGGGTTTGCAGGCCGAACTGCGGGATCTTTTCCCGAGGCTGGCCACCACTGGGTTGCAGTACGGTCCAGATCGGCCCCGGCGCCACGGCGTTGACCCGGATCCCCCGCCCGATCACCTGTTTGGCCAGGGCCTTGGTGAAAGCCACGATCGCCGCCTTGGTGGTGGCGTAATCCAGGAGGCTGGCCGAAGGCTGGTAGGACTGGATCGACGCGGTGTTGATCACCGTGGCGCCAGCCGGCATCAGCGGCAAGGCCGACTGACAGATCCAGAACAAGGCATACACGTTGGTCTTCAAGGTGGCGTCGAACTGAGCGGTGCTGATGTCGGCGATGTCCTCCTGCGCCACCTGCTTGCCCGCCACGTTGACCAGGATGTCCAGCCCACCCAGTTGCTCATGGGCACGGCGCACCAGGTCGCGGCAGAAACGTTCGTCGCTGATATCGCCGGGAAGCGCAACGGCCTTGCGCCCGGCGGCCTTGATCAGCTCTATCACCTGGCGGGCGTCGCGCTCCTCCTCGGGCAGGTAGTTGATGGCGACGTCCGCGCCTTCACGGGCATAGGCAATGGCCGCCGCGCGGCCGATACCCGAATCGCCGCCGGTGATCAGGGCCTTGCGCCCCAGCAACCGGCCAAAACCGTGATAGCTGTGCTCGCCGTGGTCGGGACGGGGAATCATGTCCTGGTCGATGCCCGGCGCCGTTTGCGGCTGGTCGGGAAATTCCGGCTGGGGGTACTGGGTCAGGGGATCCTGCATCGCGTACTGATTGGATACGGGTTGAGTCGACATGGTGCTCTCCAACTAAAGGGCAAGGATGGGGCAACGGCGGGGCTCAACCGTCCAGCCGGTCGGACCGGCGCCCGGCCTGCAGGGCCTTGGCCATCTGCAGGTGGTTTTCCAGCTTGGGCAGGGTCTCTTCGGCAAATGCCTTGAGCTCCGGCACCTCGCTGGTCTGCGCCTGCTGCTGGATCTGCTCGATGGCTTCTTCGGTGGCCTTGACCTGGCTGGCGGCGTAGGCGCGATCGAAGTCCTCGCCCTCGGCTTCAGGTACGCGGGGCATCAGGCGCTTGGCCTGGTCCATCACCTGTTCCCGGGGGGCGACCGGCAAGTCCAGCTGCTTGGCGATCTTGGCCAGGTGCTGGTTGGCGGTGGTGCGGTCGTTGATCACCTGGATGGTGTATTCCTTGACCGCCTTGGATGAGGTCTGTTGGTGGGCCAGGCGGCTGGCTTCGATATCGGCCATGCCCTTGGCCGAGGCGTCGTCGATGAAATCCGCGGGGGACTGGGCCAGGGCGCTGGTGGCGCCAAGGCCCAGGAGCAGTGCCAGTCCGGCACCGCGCATGACTGTGGCCATGGGGTTCATGAGGTGGCTCTCCGCTTGCAAATTGATCTGCCGGAAGCCATGGCTCCCGTCTGCATAGGGAAAGGTGGGGGGCGCAAAGGTTTAGAAAAACCCTCGCTTGCACGACGAACGGTGAACCCCGGCACGGCCGGGCCAGGGCTTCATCCGGTGCTTGCCGGCTCAGGCGTTGGAGCGGCTTTTCTGCGCCCGCTTGACCGCGTACATGGCTTCGTCGGCGTGCTTGAAAAGCTGTTTTTCCTCCAGGCCATGCTCGGGATACAGGCCGATGCCGATGCTCGGCAGGATGTTCAACGAGTGGCCGTCCAGGCGCAGCGGCTCGCCCAGCGTCCGCCGGATCTTCTCCGCTACCCGCTGGGCGTCCTCGCTGTGCTGCACGCTCTCCAGCAGGATCACGAACTCGTCGCCGCCGATCCGCGCCACGGTGTCGGTTTCCCGCACGCAGCCCTTGAGCCGGTTGGCCACCGCTTGCAGCAGCATGTCCCCCACCGCGTGCCCGCAGGTGTCGTTGACCTCCTTGAACTTGTCCAGGTCGACATACAGCAGGGCCATGCGCCCCGACTCGCGCCGGGCCCGGGCCAGGGCCGAACGCAGGCGCTCGCGCAGCAGTTCGCGGTTGGGCAGGTGAGTCAATTGATCGTATTCGGCCATGTAGTGCAGGCGTGCATGCAGCTGCTTGCGTTCGATGGCCGCGGCCAGCTGCGCACTGACGTACTGCAAGAGTTCCTGGTCCTGTTCGCTGTAGCTTTCGGTGCCCGGGGCGCTCTTGACCATCAGCACGCCGATGGTGCCCTTTTGCGAATTCAGCGGCACGCCCAGCCAGCAGCGCGAACCCTGGATAGCCGCGAACTCGCTCCAGAGCACCCGGTTCACCGGGCACTCCGGCGCCAGCAGCAAGGGCTGGCCGCATTGCAGCACCTCGACACAGAAGCGTTCGATCAAGGTGCCCGGCAGTTCCGGGCTGCCTTCGCAGTCATCGACGTGATAGGGAAAACTCAGGCTGGCGCTGCGCTCGTCGTAGAGCGCCAGGGAACAGTTCAGCGCCGGCAGCCATTCGCCGATGATCCGATGCACATGCCGGAACAGCACCAGCAGGTCTTCGGTGGCATGGGCCGCCTCGGAAATCGCGTACAGCGCCGCCTGCCGGGATTCCGCCTGCTTGCGCTCGGTGATGTCGCGGGCCACGGCGATGCGCAACTGGTCCACTTCCGACCAGCGCGCCGACCAGAGAATATGCGCCACCCGCCCGTCCTTGCGCACGTAGCGGTTCTCGAAATTCGGCTTGGGCACCCCGCCCATGATTTCCCGGGCGGCCTGCAAGGTACGTTCACGATCGGCCGGGTGCACCAGCTCGATCATCGGGCGGCCGATCAGCTCGTCGGCGGTGTAGCCGAAGACCCGCTCACAGGCGGCGCTGACGAACACGAAGCGACCCTCGACATCCACGGCGCACACGGCGTCCAGGAGCAGGTCGATGAAACTGGCCAGAGGCGCGGAGTTCTTGGTTGCCATCAGAGAAAGCTACTACCCATGAAAAATGCACTGAGTACCCATCCCTTGAGCCCGGTCGCAGGCCGAAGCCTGCAACTGCACACCGTCGCAACCCGCGCGGCGCGTCACGCCTTGTTGCCGACCAACCCTGGCACTGCGTGCAGCAGGGCATTGATCGCGAAACCGATGAACATCACCCCGCAGACCCGGGTGATCGCCAGCTCGTGG
This sequence comes from Pseudomonas sp. GW821-FHT07F01, assembly GCF_059418825.1. NCBI lineage: Bacteria > Pseudomonadati > Pseudomonadota > Gammaproteobacteria > Pseudomonadales > Pseudomonadaceae > Pseudomonas > Pseudomonas sp. GW821-FHT07F01. Next base: position 381,848 of record NZ_JBWKQO010000004.1, on the reverse strand, counting down.
CGCTGGTACCAATTGCGTACCTTACGCGCGCCGACGATGCCGATGAGGATAGCGTATGCGCCAAGGCCGCCAAGGAAACTCAGGGCAATCAGCCCCGGCAGCATCGACCAGGTCAACAGCTCCGCGCGGCTGGAGAGCAGCGCGGTGAAGGTTGCCACCGCCACCGGATAAGCCTTGGGATTGGTCAGGCCGAACAGGATCCCGTGCCAGAACGGGTTGCGCGCCGGGCCCTGGGGTTCGTCGCCATCGCGCGGTTTACTGCGGATGGCCCGCAGGCCGAGCCAGAACAGGTACAGGCCGCTGAGCACGCCGAGGATATTGAACGCATCGCTGCCGATCTCCCGGGCCCCGACAATGGCGATCAGCGCCGTGCTGCACCAGACCACGTCGCCCAGCATGTGCCCGCAGAGAAAACCGGCCCCCGCCTGCCGCCCGCGGGCCGCGCCGATGCCGAACACCGCCAGCACTCCGGGCCCAGGGGTGATCGCATAAATGAAACCCGAGGCGATAACGGCCAGCAACAGCGATGAGGTCATCAGCAAGACTCCAGGACGATGCGCCTGACAAAAACGCCAGGCACAGGGGGAATGTGGCGGATTCTGCACGATCAAGGCACCTTGCCACCAGCCGCTTTCGTCAGCTGCCCCTGTGGAACAGTCTCTCAATCGGCGGAGTAAAAGCGCATTCCCGGGTAAGGATGATCGCGCCAGGCCAGCAATCGCGAGGCCAGATCGCTGACGGCCAGGCTCAGGTGGTTGAGCCCCTTGTGCATGGTTCACGCTCCCGTCAAGGTTTTCGGCAAGGGGTAGCGCTGGCCGTCGTAGTGCAAGGTGACACGGCTGTCCCTGGGCACCAGGTCGCGGCTTTCGCAACCGGCCGGCCCCTTGAAATGCTCGGTGTCGACGATTCGCGTACGCACCAGCAGGTCGGTCTGGCCGTTGCGCTGGCCGTTGCCCAGTTCCAGGGTCCGGTGCAGGGTCCGGCTGCGCCCGACACACTCACTGCCCCGGCCGAGCTCAGCGCGGCGCTCATCCACCACCAGCCCTTCGAGCCTCGGCGGAAGGCCCTTGCCATCACGCACGAACAGGGTCAGCACGGTTTTCTCATGGGGGTGGGTGCTTGAGGCGCGGCGGTAAGTGGCCCGCAGGCCAAAGGCCCGCTCCTCCTCGCTCAACTGGTAACGCCCGGTATCGATCTGCAACCCCTGCAAGGCCAAGCCATCGGAACGCCGGGCCAGGTCCTTGTTGTAGCTGGCCACGGCCCAGCCGCTGTCGTCGAGCAGCAGCGCCACATCCAGGTTGTAGCGAGGTGCCTTGGCGTTTTCGGCCCCTTGCATCGGCGTTGCTCGAACCCCGATGTTGATGCCGTCTTCCGCCGGCCAGGGTTTGCAGACATGGAGTTCTCCCGGGGAATTGGGGCTGTTGTCGCACTCGGCCAGCGCCATCGTCGCCACACCCAGCAACGCGCACAGCACCAGCCCGCGGGTCGATTGTTCAAGCAGGTTCATCAAGCTTCCTTATCGCTCGCCGGTATCAGATGCCACTGAAGCCATTGGGCAGGACGTAGCGTTGGCCATCGTAGTGCAGGGTGCTGACCACCGGTTTGGCGGCCACGGAGGTGGACTGGCATTCTTCCCCGACTTTTTTGCTCTGGGTACTGACGCTGACCGAACGCACGATCAGGTCGGCGTAACCGTGGCTGCGGGTCTTGGCGATATCCAGGGTGCGCGTGGTTTTAGTGCCCTCGCCGGCGCACTGGCCATCCCATTCGCCGTTGTAGGAATGGGCCACGAACTTCTCCAGCACCGGGCGCAGGGTACTGCCCTCGCGCACGTAGAGGCTGAGCCAGGTCTGATTGAAGGGGTTGACCCTGGAGGAACCCTCGAACGCGGCCCGGACCCCGAACGCTCGAACCTGAGGCGTCAGTTGGAAGCGCCCGGTATCGAGCTTCACGCTCTCCAGGCGAAAGGCGTCGGAGACAAAGGCGGCAGGCTGCTCATAGCTGGCCAGGGCCTGTCCGCTGCTGCGGTCCAGCACTGCCAGTTGCAGGTTGTAGGTGCCGTCATCGGTGCCGGTGTCGCTGGGGTCCGGAACCTGCTCGGACAGCAGGCTGATGCTCTGGTCGGCAAAGGCCGGCCAGTCCTTGCACAGGGAAAAGCCCGGGACTTCGGCATTGCGTGGCGGCGGCAGGCACTGGGCGGCGGCGGATGTGGCACCGGCCAGCAGGGCCAGGCTGCCCAGAAGCGGGGCCAGGGAAGAGCAACGGATCATTCACGACTCCTTGTGACAGGCGGATAGAGCGCCATTTCAGGTCGCACTATCCTCCGCGGCGCGGGCGCTTTCAACGCCGGGAGCAGTTGCTCGGGAGTCTGTGGTGCCGGGCGTGCGGATGAACCCTTCGCTGGCTTGCCAGCGAAGGGTTCCGTCCCTCAGAACGCGTTGCGGAAAATCTCCTCGATCTGCCGCTGATCTGCCGGACGCGGGTTGGTCAGGCCGCAGGCATCCTTGAGGGCATTGGCCGCCAATAGCGGAATATCCTGCAACTTGGCGCCCAACTCGCGCAAACCAGCGGGAATCTCCACATCACGGGCCAGGGTGCGGATCGCCGCGATGGCCGCCTGGGCGCCCTCTTCCGGGCTGAAACCGCGAATGTCCGCTCCCAGCGCGTGGGCCACATCGGTCAGGCGCTGGGCGCATACCGTGGCGTTGAAGCTCTGCACATGGGGCAACAGCACCGCGTTGCACACGCCATGGGGCAGGTCGTAGAAGCCGCCCAGCTGGTGGGCCATGGCGTGCACGAAACCCAGGGACGCATTGTTGAATGCCATGCCGGCGAGGAACTGCGCATAGGCCATGTTCTCCCGTGCCAGCAGATCGTTGCCGTCGTGCACCGCCTGGCGCAGGTTGGCGCTGATCATTTCCACGGCCTTCAGGGCGCAGGCGTCGGTGATGGGGTTGGCGGCGGTGGACACATAGGCTTCCACCGCGTGGGTCAGGGCATCCATGCCGGTGGCGGCGGTCAGGCCCTTGGGCATCGCCACCATCAGTGCCGGATCGTTCACCGACAGCAACGGCGTGACGTTGCGGTCGACGATGGCCATTTTCACGTGGCGCGATTCGTCGGTGATGATGCAGAAACGGGTCATTTCGCTGGCAGTGCCGGCGGTGGTGTTGATGGCGATCAAGGGCAGTTGCGGCTTGGCCGACTGGTCGACGCCTTCGTAATCGCGGATCTGCCCGCCATTGGTGGCACACAGGGCAATGCCCTTGGCGCAGTCATGGGGCGATCCGCCGCCCAGGGAGATGACGAAATCGCACTGTGCCTGCTGCAATTGCGCCAGGCCCTGCTCGACGTTGGCAATGCTGGGGTTGGGCTTGGCACCGTCGAAGATCACCGAATCGATGTCCTGCATGGCCAGCTTCTCGGCCACCATGCTGGCCACGCCAGCCTTGGCCAGGCCCGTGTCAGTGACGATCAGCGCCTTGCGAAATCCATAGTTGCGGATGGCGCTCATGGCCTCGTCGAGACAGCCGATGCCCATGATGTTCACGGCTGGAATGAAAAAGGTGCTGCTCATCAGAAGGTCTCCCGGCGAATGCCGATTTCACGGTGTCGATGCAATGTTTGCCAAACAGGATCGACCGATCGCTCACCGGCGTTGTTGATCTGGCTCAAGGGTCGGTCGTGATAAAGTCGCCAGCCGAAATACCTCCAGCCTTGAGACCGATGACCGCGATGATGGATTTCCAGGAATTTGATGCCGAACTTGAAGACTGGAACGCCCTGGGTGCCAGCACACCGTTCAGTGGCCTGCTGATCGGCAACGGCGCCAGCCGTGCCGTGTGGGAAGACTTTGCCTACGACTCACTGTTCGAAAACGCTCGCACAGTGGAAGAAAAACCCCTCAGCCAGTCCGAGCTCAGCGTATTCGAGGCCCTGCAGACCCGCAGTTTCGAGCAGGTACTGGGCGCCCTGAAAACCACCAGCCGAGTCAACAAGGCCCTGGCAGTCAGCTCGGCGGCGCCGCGCAATCGCTACTACGCCATCAAGGAAGCGCTGATCAACACCGTGCACGCGGTGCACATTCCCTGGCGCCTGGTCCAGGAGCAGAGCCTGGCGGCGATCAACCAGGAACTGCGGCGCTATCCCACGGTGTTCACCAGCAACTATGACCTGCTCAACTACTGGGCCGTGCAACAGGACAGCCAAAGCATCGACGACCTGTTCCACGGTGCCGATCCGGCCTTCGAACTGGGCAGCGCCCCTAGCGCCCCGACCCGCATCCTCTACCTGCATGGCGGCCTGCACCTGGTGCGCAACCTGGACGGCAGCGCACGCAAGCTGACTTCCACCGAAGGCACCCTGCTGGGCAGCTTCGCCATCAACAACACCCTCAAGACCCTGGACGACGTGCCGCTGTTCGTCAGCGAGGGGCCGCTGGCGGACAAGCTCAAGACCATCCGCAGCTCGGATTACCTGTCATTCTGCTACCAGCAGTTGCTGGATCACAGCGGCGCGCTGTGCATCTTCGGCCACAACCTGGGGCCCCAGGACAGCCACCTGGTCCAGGCGATCCGCCAGTCGGCGACCCAGACCCTGGCGATCTCCATCTACCCGCGCAGCGCGGCGTTCATCCAGCACCAGAAACGCCACTACGCCAAGCTGTTCGAAGGCCTGGACCTGAGTCTGCGTTTCTTCGACTCCAAGACCCACGCCCTGGGCAACCCGGCCCTGTCGGTGCCCGTGGAGCGCTGAGCACTCCCGCCCTGTAGGAGCTGGCTTGCCAGCGAAGACGTCCGCCAGGGCGATGCATGTCTTGGTGCCCATTCGCCAACCAGCCGGCTCCTGGCGGTGCTGAACGCCTTCAGTCCTCGCTGCTGTGCACCACCACCAGCAACTGCGCCTGCTCGTCCCCCACGGAACGGATGCGGTGGGGCTTCTGCGCATTGAAGTGCAGCGCGTCGCCGCGGTTGAGAATCACCCGTTCGTTCATGAAGTCCACTTCCACCTGGCCTTCATGGACAAACAGGAACTCCTCCCCCAGGTGTTCCTTGAAGGTCTTGTCACTGAATTCCCGGGCCGGGTAGATGATGAACGGCAGCAGGTTGCGCTCGCTGACCTGATGGGCCAGCACCGCATAACCCGGGACCTGCCCATTGGCCGCCAGTGACTGGCGCTGGTCGCTGCGCACCAGGCTGTAGCTGTCGAGGCTGATGCTGTCCTCGGCGAACAGTTCCTCGACCTTGACGTTCAGCGCCTTGGCCAGCTTCAACGCGGCAGCGATCGACGGCGTGTTCAGCCCGCGCTCGACTTTCGACAGATAGCTCTTGGTCATCCCGGATTTCTCGGCCAGGGCTTCCAGGGTCACGCCCAGTTTTTTTCTCAGTAATTTCAAACGGATAGACATGTAGAGCGGTTAATCCATCTAGAAAACAACGATTGGCGCTTGCCAATGACACAAAGTGTCATATAGCCTCTTAAGTGTCATCGCGATTCACCCAGCGCCGTCGCAAGCAGCAGGTGAAGCGCAGATCCGACGTCCATTGCACTTCTCAAAGGACCTTCGACATGGCCAAGACACTAGCATTGCCCAAAGACCAACTGGTCAAGCAAGCCCTGACCCAGATGCAAAATACCCTGGCGGATAATACGTGGACCGACCGACAAAAGCTGGCCCTGACCTGCCGCATTCTGTTCGAGAACGGCCACGACTCGGGCCTCGCCGGGCAGATCACCGCCCGCGGCCCGCAACCCGGCACCTACTACACCCAGCAACTGGGCCTGGGCTTCGATGAAATCAGCGCCAGCAACCTGCTGCTGGTCAACGAAGACCTGGAGGTCCTCGAAGGCCACGGCATGCCCAACCCGGCCAACCGCTTCCACAGCTGGGTGTACCGCGCCCGGCCGGACGTGAACTGCATCATCCACACCCACCCGACCCACGTCGCCGCGCTGTCGATGATCGAAGTGCCGCTTGCGGTGTCGCACATGGACCTCTGCCCACTGTACGAGGACTGCGCCTTTCTCGAAGCCTGGCCGGGGGTGCCGGTGGGCAACGAAGAAGGCGAAATCATCTCCGCCGCCCTGGGCGACAAGCGCGCGATCCTGCTTTCCCACCACGGCCAGCTGTCCACCGGCGCGAGCATCGAGGAAGCCTGCGTGATCGCTCAACTGATCGAGCGTGCGGCCAAGCTGCAACTGCTGGCCATGGCCGCCGGCACCATCAAGCCGATCCTCCCGGAGCTGGGCCGCGAAGCCCACGACTGGATTTCCAAGCCCAAGCGCCACAGCGCCGCCTTCAACTACTACGCTCGGCAAAACCTGAAAAAACACGCCGACTGCCTGAACTGATCCACCCCTTATGCCTTGCAGGAGTTGCACCATGCCTACTACCCAGATCCACGGCATCATCGGCTACACCGTCACCCCCTTCGGCCCCAACGGCGAAGGCCTGGACCTGGACGCCCTCGGGCGTTCCATCGACCGCATGATCGACGCGGGCGTCCACGCCATCGCCCCCCTGGGCAGCACCGGCGAAGGCGCCTACCTGAGCGACGCCGAATGGGACCAGGTCAGCGAGTTCAGCATCCGCCACGTGGCCAAGCGTGTGCCGACCATCGTCAGCGTCTCCGACCTGACCACCGCCAAGGCCATCCGCCGCGCGCGTTTTGCCGAAGCCAAGGGCGCCGACGTGGTGATGGTGCTGCCCGCCTCCTACTGGAAGCTCAGCGAAGCCGAGATCCTCGCTCACTACCAGGCCATCGGCGCCAGCATCGGCGTGCCGATCATGCTCTACAACAACCCGGCCACCAGCGGCACCGACATGTCGGTGGAACTGATCCTGAAGATCTTCCACGCCGTGGAAAACGTCACCCTGGTCAAGGAAAGCACCGGCGATATCCAGCGCATGCACAAGCTGCAACTGCTGGGCGAAGGCCAGGTGCCGTTCTACAACGGCTGCAACCCGCTGGCCCTGGAAGCTTTCGCTGCCGGTGCCAGTGGCTGGTGCACAGCGGCGGCGAACCTGATCCCGCAGCTCAATCTCGACCTCTATCAGGCCGTGCTGAGCAACGACCTGGCCCGCGCCCGGGCGCTGTTCTACCGCCAGTTGCCGCTGCTGGACTTCATCCTCAAGGGCGGTTTGCCGGCCACGGTCAAGGCCGGGCTGGAACTCGCCGGGCTGCCCACCGGCGAGCCGCGCAAGCCGGTATTCGCACTGAACGAGGGCGGTCGCCAACAGTTGCAGACGCTGCTGCAGAGCCTGGGTTGATTTCCTGAAAAAAAACCCGGACGGCTGACATCGTCCGGGCTTTGGCATGGGCCGCGTTCAAGCGTGGCTCAGTGACTGTCCAGCGCCACCGGGGCCTGGGCCTTGAACTGCGGGTCCTGCAGCATCTGCGCAATGAAGTCGTCGGTGATGCGCCGCACATGCTGGTATTGGCCGCCATCAGTGTTGGCCCAACCACGCCAGGAACGGGTCTGGTTGCTGACCCGATACTTGGCCACCTCCTGGTCACCGCGGCTGACATGGAACATCACCTGGCTGTCCCAAGTGGTCCGGCCCGGCACGATAAACAAGGTCATGGCACTGAGCAGCCCCATGGGAATGTTCTGCCAGCCGAAGTAATCACTATTGGCCATCACGATCACGTTGTAGCCATCGGCACTGAACCCCGGCTGCACCTGCTCGAAGGTGCCGCGACGACGCAGTTCGTCACGGATCAGGCCGGCAGGGATGGCCCCCATCACACTGACGCTGATCGCCGGTAGCCGCTGCTGATAATCCACCTCGGCCGGCTTGAGACTGTGGCTGGTCTGGCAACCGCCAAGCCCCAGCATCAGCACCATCAAAAACCACAATTGACTACGCATTACAGATCCCCCGACAGCATGGCCTTGAGCATCGACGCCTTGGGCCCCTGCTCCCTGACGATCAACGACGTGACCTCCTCCATCTTCTCCAGATCGACCCGTTGCAGGTTCGGCACCTGCGGGTATTTGGCGCGCACCAGGGCGGCGTCGCGCTCCAGGTGGTCGCTGTGCAGAAACACGCACTTGGCCCCCGACGCCGACAGGCAGCCGGCGCGAAAATCACCCAGGTAATAAGCCTTGCCGGCTTCCAGTTCCAAGGGGATGGAGAAATCTTCGCGGCTCCAGGCGGTGGCGTTGCCGCGGTCGAAGTGCAGGTTGTAGATCTCGTAGCGCCCGGGTTTGAGCGGCATCACGAACAGGCTGCCGATGCCGTGCCAGGTCTCGCGCACATCCCGTGGCGTGCGGCCGTAGATCTGGTTGTACAAGCGCGCCGAGGCGAACCCGTCACCGCCGCGCGGGCGAATCAGCAGCATTTGTTCGTTGGCGGTGTGCACCGCCTTCGGCCAGATGCCGACCACCCCCACCACATAGGCCACCCCCGACTGCGAGTCGGGGCGCATGCTCTCGGCAACTTTCGTGGAAGACAGGCTGTAGCAACCGCTCAACGCCAGCAGCGCGGCGAGTAATACGAGAGGGCGAATCATGAGGTCGCAGATCCCTTGGACAATGATTGATAACGTCAACCAGAGTGCCAGGCCTGCCGAGCGCCCGGTGACGGGCGCGGAGGATAAGGCAAATGATGGCATTGCGCCATAAATCCGTCGCCAATCGGCTGGCGGCCTGCCAGATCACAATACGCTGCCCTCGCCCGGCCTCCAGGCAAATGCCAGGTGCTCGTGAAAACCCGCTGGCAGCACAAAGCCCGAACGCTGCTTGGGTTCGGGCCCGGTGCTGTCGAGGGTGTGTGGAGCCGGGCCTAAACGGACGTCAGGTCCTTGATGTTGTGGCTGGGGCCGTTGGCCTTGACGCTGGCGATGCCCTTTTCCCGGGCCGCTTCCGAGGAATAGGTTTCACTGTTGCCGATGATCTGGTGATTGGCCGCCTTGAGGTTGAAATAGGGTTTGCCATCCTTGGCGCTCTTGCGCTCGTAGCGCTCTTCCAGGGGACTGTTGGCCTGCACCGAGGCGATGCCGTTCTCGGCTGCGGCGCGGGTGGTGTACTGCTCGCTGCTGAGAATGACCTCGGCATTGGCCGCCTTGAGCACGAAGCGAAACTGACCGTTGCTGCTTTTCTTCAACTCATACCATCCGGACATGCTGTAGCTCCTGGGTTGATCGTTGGGCGTTGCGCCTTGAGAGTAAAGACTCTTTCAGCCATTCAGCCATTGCCCCGGTGGCTGAAGAAACGGTTTTCCACCCGCGCCAGCCCCAGGTGTTCGCGCAGGCTGTGGCCGGTGTAGCGCTGGCGAAACAGACCCCGGCGCTGCAGCTCGGGGGTGATCAGTTGCACGAAATCGTCGATGGCCCCCGGCAGATGGGTGAACAGCACATTGAAGCCGTCGGCGGCGTATTCCTGGTACCAGGTAGCCAGCTCATCGACGATCTGCCCCGGCGTGCCCACCAGTACCTTGTGCCCGCTGGCCGACAGGCTGCGCAGCAGTTGCGCCAGGCTCGGCCGCTCCCGGCGGATCAGTTCCTGCACCAGGTGCCGGCGGCTTTTATGCCGCTCGGTGGGGGCGGCATCGTCCAGCAACGGCACCTGCGCATGCAGGGGCAGATGCGACAGGTCGATACCCAGGTCCAGCAGGTAGGACAGGGCCTTGAGCTGTGCCTGGGGGTCCTGCAGTTCCTGCAATTGCTGGTACTTCTCCTCGGCTTCGTTGAGGGTGCGGCCCACCGTGGGGGCGATGCCGGGGAAGATTTTCAACTGCCCGGCATGACGCCCGTAAGCGGGAAGCCGTTCCTTGAGTTCGCGATAGAAAGCCTTGGCCTGCTGCAGGTCGGTCTGGGCGGTGAACACCAGCTCGGCGCAGCGCGCCGCCAGCTCACAGCCCGGCCCGGACGACCCGGCCTGGGCGATCACCGGCCAGCCCTGCAATGGCCGCGGTGCATTCAACGGCCCCTGTACCTGGAAGTGCCGCCCCCGGTGCTGCAACAGGTGCATGCGCTCCGGGCGCAGCCACTGGCCGCTGGCCTTGTCCCGGGGAAAGGCGTCGTCGGCCCAGCTGTCCCACAGCCCGCTGGCCACACTGAAGAACTCCTCGGCCCGGGCGTACCGCTCGGCGTGGCTCAGGGGTTCGGGGTGGTTGAAGTTCTCGCCGCCGACCAGCCCGGTTACCAGGTTCCAGCCAGCCCGGCCCTCACTCAGGTGGTCCAGGGAGGCGAACTTGCGCGCCAGGTTGTAGGGCTCGTTGTAGGAGGTGCTGGCGGTGGCGATCAGGCCGATATGCCGGGTCACCACCGCCAGGGCCGGCAGCAGGGTCAGCGGGTCCCAGCGCAGGCTGTAGGAACTGCGGGCCAGTACCCGCGGGTCCAGGTCCCCCACCGCCACGTTGTCGTTGAGAAACAGGGCGTCGAAACAGCCCCGCTCCAGGGTTTGCGCGTAGTGCCGGTAGCGCTGGAAATTCAACGAAGCATCGGCATCCGCCTGGGGATGGCGCCAACTGCCGCCATGGGCGCCGGAGCCGGAGAGAAAGGCCCCCAGCCCCATCTGCCCGCCGCGCTCAGCCACGGCTGGTGCCCTCCTCGGCCGTCGGCACCGGCGCCGGGGCCGGGGCCGGGGCCGTGCGCAAGAGCAGGCTCACCGAGGCCCAGACCAGCAGCGTGACCACCGCCAGAAAGCCCATCACCGCGCGGTAACCATTGAGAAAGGCGCCCTGGGCATCGTCCAGCGGCGTGGCGGAAAAGTGATGGAACAGCCCCACCCCCACCGCCAGCCCGACACCGCCACCGACGTTGTGCAAGGTCATCAGCGAGCCCATGGCCACCGAGCCCACTTCCTGGGGCACCGAGGAAATCCCCAGCACCGTGGACGGCCCGAGAATGCTGGCCCACCCCAGGCCCATGACGACAAAGGCGCCCAGCAGATAAGGCAGCGAAGTCTGGCCATCGAAACCGGCCTGCAACAACGCCGACAGCACGAACAGCAGCAGCCCGGTCTTGATCAGCAGCGCCGGCCCCTTGCGATCCACCAGGCGCCCCACCAGCGGTGACAGCAGCGCCACCCCCAGGGTGGTGGGCAGCAACAGCAGGCCGCTGGCCTGCACCGTTTCGCCGCGGATCTGCGCCAGGTACAGCGGCATGACGAAAAACGCCACACAGTAGAACAGCGCCAGGCCGAAACTGGCCGCCACTCCGGCAACGAAACGCCGGTTGGCGAACAGCTTGAGGTCGATGATCGGCGCGGCCACCCGCCGCTCCACCGCCAGGAATGCGCCCAGGGCCAGCACCGCCAGCGCCACCAGGGCCAGGGTCAGGGGTGAGCCCCAGCCCCAGCTGCCGCCCTGGACGATCACCAGCACCAGGCTCGGCAGGCCGATCAGCAACAGCAGCGCGCCCCAACCATCCAGGCGCGCCCCGGTCTCGGCCGAACGCGACTCCTTCACGCTGAAGCTGCAAATGCCCAGGCTCAGCAGTACGAAGGGCACGTTGATGAGAAAGATCCACTGCCAGCCGAAGGCGCTGGTTATCAGCCCGCCCAACACCGGGCCGACCGCCAGCCCCACTCCATTGACCCCGAACAGCACGCCGAAGGCCCGGCCCTGCTCGGCGGTCTCGAAGGTGCTGGAGACAATCGCCCCCGAGGCGGTATAGAGCACCGCGCATGCCAGCCCCTGGGCCACCCGCGCACCGATCAGGGTATCGATCTGCCCCGCCAGCCCGGCCGCCAGGGAAGCCAGGCCGAACACCGTCAGGCCGATGAACAGCACCCGCTTGCGCCCGTGCAGGTCGGCCAGGCGCCCCACCAGCACCATGAAGCTCGACAGGGCCAGGATGAAGCCGTTGATCACCCATTGCAGGGCGTCCACCGAGGCCCCGAGGTCGGCCTGCAGGGCCGGTAACGCGGTGTTGACGATGGTGAAATCCACACAGCCGAGAAAACTGGCGATGCTCACACCGAGCAATGCCCACCATTTGCGTTGCTGTTGCGCAAAAACGCTCATGGAAACTCCTTGTCAGTCATAAAAAAACGCTCTGTAGGAGCCCGCTTGCCGGCGAACAGCCCCTTGAGTACGGCATCGCCGGCAGGGGCGCTTTCGCTGGCAAGCCAGCGCCTACATTGATCGCGGCGGATCAGATGGCGATGGCGCCGCTGGTCCAGTTGGGGTGAATGGCGCCGGGCAAGGTGAAGGGAATCGGGATCCCCCGCTTCTTGAACTTCAGGGGCAGCCAGCGCACCCGGTCCGGGCTGTGGGGTTCGATCAGCAACTCGCGGCTGGTGGCCATGGCCGTGGTCATCTGCTGCGGGTAGAGCACGTAGTGGTAACCCTCGTCGGCCCACAGCGGCAGGATGATCGGGATCTCTTCCAGGATGTACTCCCGGCACTGGGCCGCCGCCCGCTCGATGTCCGCGTGTTCGTCACGCAGGCGCAGGCGCTCGGTGAATACGCCGATGGTGCTGTCGATGGCGTCGCGCAGTTCCTCGCGCTGCTGGTAGACCTGGTTCAGTTGCTGGCGCAGCTCGGCATAGCGGTCGCTGGCCAGTTCCTGGTTCCAGCGGGTGATGTGGTACGGCACCCGCAGGCCGTCGAGGATGCTCTGGTTGCGCGCCAGCCAGGCATCGCCATCGCGGATCGCCGCCGACAGCGCCTCCCCGGGGGACTTGCCGTGCTTGTTGTGGCGTTGCAGGGTATCGGCCACCACCACCTTGACGTGGCTGAAGCCGGACTGGTTGATCAAGTGAATGGTGGACCGCAGCTTCTGGTCCTCGTGATATTCCTGGCCGACGCTGACCGCCAGTACCACGCGCTTGCCGTCGAATTCGTGCTCCTCGCCGCCCTTGTTGAAGTAGGCCTTGAGGTTGATTTCCTGCACCTTGCTCATGAGTTCAGCTCCAGTAGGCCAAAGGCTGGTGTTCGCCGTAGTAACCGATAAAGACCCCGAGGGTGACCCGGGTGCTGCTGGCCGAAGGGCGCACGGCGTGGATCAGCCGCGGGTTGAGGAGGATCAGGTCGCCAGGCTCGGGCTTGACCACGAAATCCGGCGGCGGCAGCAGGTGGCGTTCGATGCCGTAGGCCCGTTCGCCCTTCAGGCGGTTGTACTCCTGCTCGTCCGGCTCGATGCCCCAGATCTCCAGCTCGCCGCCATCCTCGGGGATCTCCAGGTAGATGTTGGTGGACAGCTGGGTCAGCAACTGCGGGCTGTGGCCCTCGGGGGCATTGCGTTCAAGCTTGTCGGTGTGGGGCGTGAGATCGACCCCAGAACCCTGGAAGCGGGCAATGCCGACGAAACACTTCTGCCCGTCCACCTGCAACAGGTGCGCGCCCTGCGGCCAGACTTCGTCCAGCAGCAGGCGCAGTTCGTCGATGGGCGAGGCCAGTGGCCGGAACAGATTGCGGATCCTGCGAATGTTGGGCAGGGCCAGGGCGTGGTATTCGGCCCGGCTCTGCTCATCCTGGATCTCGATATAAGCCTTGCCGACCCGGACGAACTCCTGCTGCTGGCTGAAGGCACTGCGCAGTTCCTGCTGATACAGATGATCCCGCGCCACCTGCAAGGTATCCGGTGGGCAGAAACCTTTGAGCTGAACGCCGTAAGAGCGTTTTTCCACAACATCGAGGATATGCCGCGCTTCAAGTTTGTCGGCCGTAGTGACTGTGAACATGCAAGCTCCCTTAATTCCCTGGAAGTAGCGACGAAGTACAACATCGGTAGAACGTAATAATTTGTTTCAGGGCCACCTTAGGCAGTTGCGATGGCCTTGTGAAATATCCTTTATCTCTAATATCCAAACTTAAAAATGTATCGAAAATCAGGCAAATAGCGGTCAACACAGGCACTTTGAAAGTACTGTGAGAAGATTATGAAATTTGCTGATAGTTAAATTAAGCGAAGGACATTATTGTTCTTTATTTATTTAAAACCTCCCGAGATCAATTAATAAAACTGCCACACACTCATTCAACTTCATTGAATTGAGCATCCATGTAAGCTGCGGCATCGAAAGTCTTCTGAATAATGCCCTCCTCGCGGTAGAGATCGGCGGTGTGCTGCACGTCCTCCACCACGGCCGGGCCTACGGCGATACGCCGGGGCACCGAGTAGCGATTGGAACGCTCATGCACCTCCACCGGCAAACCGCTGTAGCCGGCCTGGATCTTTGAAAACTCGCTCTGGTGCTGGTTGGCCCAGGCATAGGCACGATCCAGGCGCTGCAGGAAGTCGGCGATCTGCTGCGGCTTGTCGCGAATCGCCTGGTCGTTGGCCACCAGCAGCATGTGCCCGGCGAACAGCCCTTCGCCACTGACCAGCACCCGGCTGCCGCCCTCCATCTGCACCATGCTGGTATAGGGGTCCCAGGTCGACCAGGCATCGGCCTGGCCGTTGCTCAGCAGGCTGCGGGATTCGGCCGGCTGGAGAAAGATGAACTGCGCATCCGCGCCGTGCAGGCCCACCGACCGCAGGGCGGCCAGGGCCAGGAAATGGCCGATGGAGCCCCGGGTGGTGGTGATGCGCCGGCCCTTGAGGTCGGCGGCCTGCTTCAGCGGCGAATCCTCCTTGACCACGATCGCCACCGCGGTCGGCGTGACCTTGAGCTTGATCACCCCCACGGTCTTGAGCGGCGCCCCGGCCGCGGCGGCAAACACAAAGGGCGCATCCCCCAGGCTGCCGATATCCACCGCCCCGGCGGCCAGGGCCTCGGCGGTGGGGGCCGCGGCAGCGAAGGAGGCGAACTCGATGGGGTACGGCACCTGCTCCAGCTCGCCTGCCGCCTGCAGCAGAATCTTCAGCGACTGCTTCTGGCTGGACACCCGTAGCGCCGGCTGCGGCTGCGCCAGTGCACTGCCCAGCCACAAACACAACACCAGCCCTTGCAGGAGCCGGCCTGCCGGCGAACCGCCCCTGCCCCCTGCGCCCTTCATGCCGCCGCCTTCGCTGGCAAGCCAGCTCCTACCAGGTAAACGACCGGCAGGACGCCACGGGTGTAGGAGCCAGCTTGCTGGCGAATGGCCCTTGAACCCTGCGCCAGTCATGCCGCCGTCTTCGCTGGCAAGCCAGCTCCTACCAGGTAAACGACCGTCAGGACGCAACGGCTGTAGGAGCCGGCTTGCCGGCGAATGGCCCTTGAACCCTGCGCCGGTCATGCGGCCGCCTTCGCTGGCAAGCCAGCTCCTGCGAGAGTGATCGTGGTCATGCTCAGAACGCCAGGCTGACGCGGCTGTAGTAGTAGCCGCCGCCCAGGCCATAGGGCGAGAACATTCCGTATTCATAGGTTCCCGCCCAGGCCTTGAGGCCGATCTTGTCCGGGTATACGTCGAACAGGTTGTTGGCGCCCACGGCCACGGTGAGGTTCTGGGTCACGTCGTAGGCCACGTCCAGGTCGGTGATCCACTTGGCGCTGTAGGTGCGATCGTTGCTCGGGATGTTCGAGCCTTCGGTGTACTCGCCAAAGCGGGTCAACTGCAGATTGGTGGTCCAGTCGCCGACCTTGTAGTTGCCGGAGAGGATCCACTTGTCCTTGGGCGTGGATTTAGTCAGGTCGATCTGCTGCTGGCGGTCGAACAGCACATACCCCGCCCCCAGGCGCGACAGGGCCGCCGGGGTGTCCGCCAGGTCGCGGATGGTGGTCTTGTTGTGGTTGTAGGCGACGCTCCATTTCGCCGTGCCGTACTCGCCGAAGGACTGGCGGTAGTCCGCCACCAGGTCCACGCCCTTGGTCCGGGTGTCGGCAGCGTTGGTGTAGTACTGCCCGGCGAGGTTCGGCGAGAGGCCGTTCTCCACCAGGATCTGCGACACCGCCGGGCCCTTGAGGATGCCAGTCTGGAGAATGCGCTTGTCGATGTCGATCAGGTAGAAGTCGGCCGTCAGGCGCAGCCGATCGGTGGGCTCGGCGGTGAACCCCAGGCTGTAGTTGCGCGAGGTTTCCGGCTCCAGGTCCTTGGCGCCCAGGGCCACCGCTTCCGGCGAGTTGGGGCGCATCTGCTTGGTACGCACCGAGGTGGTGGTGCCACCGGCGCCGAATTCGGTGACCGTGCTGGTGGTGGAAAAGACGCTCTGGGCCAGGGACGGTGCACGGAAGCCGTTGCTCACCGCAGCCCGCACCGCGTACCCGGGGAGGAACTCGTAACGGGTGGTGAGCTTGCCGCTGGTGGTGTCGCCTACCCCTAGGTTGTACTTCTCGTAGCGCGCCGCCGCACCGACGTACCAGTTGGGGGTGATGTTCAGGCCCAGGTCGATATAGGCCGCCTCACTGTGGCGCTTGAGGCTGTAGGCATCTTCCGGGGTCGTGCCGTTGACCGAGAACAACCCCGGGTCCGGCACCACACCGGCGAAAGGCCCGGTGTTGGGGACATAGCTACCCTGGTTGTAGGAGTTGGCCTCGCCCTCCTCCAGCGCATATTTCTCCCAGCGGTATTCCACGCCGAAGGAGGTTTCCAGCGGGCTGCTCCAGCCGATGTCCAGGGCCCGGGAGAAGTCCAGGTTGTTGGTCCACTGGTCGAACACCAGGTTGCCCAGATGGAAGTCGTGCTGGCTGTAGGGGCCATTGGAAATGTTCAGGTTGTTGGCCGTGTCGAGCACGCCGCGATCCTTGCCGTAGGTGCTCGACAGGTCCCAGTCCCAGCCACCGAGCAGGCCCTTGGCACCACCGGCGACCTGGAAATCGGTCTCGTGGATTTCCCGCCGCGCCTGGCCGCCGTTGGGGTAAGGCGCATTGGGAATGCCCGCCAGGCTGGTGATGTCGGTGGGCTTGCGGTGCCCCAGGTCCTTGTTGCTATTGCGGTAGCTCAGGGTCGAGAACGAGTACAGCTTGAGGTCGTCCTCCAGAGGCAGCTCGGCGTTGTAGGCCAGGCTGGTGGTGCGATCGCGGCCCAGGCCGTACTCGGTGCCCCAGCCCTGGCGATTGCTTTCCCGGGGGTCCGGCGAGCCGTCGGCCTGCTTGAAGTACAGCTGGCCGCTGGCGGCACTGGAGCGCTCGTAGGGTTCCTGCAGCTTGGCGTCCCAGGACAGGTTGATGAAGCCGCCGTTCTCTCCCAGTTTGTTGCCCCAGTTGAAGGCTTCGTGGCCGGTGGTGCCGTCGCCGTCGTAGTACTGGCCCAGGGTGGTGTCGGAGGTCAGGCCTTCGGCATTGCGCTTGAGGATGATGTTGATCACCCCGGCGATGGCGTCGGAGCCGTACTGCGCCGCCGCGCCGTCGCGCAGCACTTCGATGCGCTCGATGGCGGCGGTGGGAATCAGGTCCAGGTCCACCGGCACCGAGGCGTTGCCGACCCGTGCGCCGTTGTTGATCAGCGCCGAATTGTGCCGGCGCTTGCCATTGATCAGCACCAGCACCTGGTCGCCGCCCAGGCCGCGCATGCTCACCCCGCGCACCAGGAACGCCGTGCCGCCGCCGTTGATGGTCGGTACGTTGAACGACGGCAGCAAGCGCCCGAGCATTTCTTTCAGGCCGTTCTGGCCGATGCTGCGCAACTGCTCGCTGTCGATCACATCGATCGGCGCCGGGCTGTCGGTCACCGTGCGTTGCTGACTGCCGCGCACCCCGGTGACCACCACCGTGCCCAGGGTTTCGTCGGCCGCCAGCAGTTCGGCGGGCAGCGCCAGGCCCAGCAGGCCAAGGCTCAGGGGGGCCGCGCCGAAGAGGATTTTATGCAAGGAAATACTCATGACTTCAGATCCTTTGACAGGCGGCTCAGCGCGCTCGGGCGGCAACGGTTTCGACTTCGATCAAGGCGCCGGGCAGCACCAGCCCCGCCACTTGCACCGTGGTCCGGGCGGGCTTGAGCGGCTGCTTCTGGGTGCCGAAGAACTCGCGGAAGGCCACTTGCAGGCCGTCGAAATCCAGCTTGCCGCCCAGGGCCGGGTCCCCTACCAGGTAGATGCGCAGTTGCACCACGTCCCCCAGGGTCAGGCCCTGGCTGGCGAGGATCGTCTCCACCTTGCGCAGCACCACCCGGGCCTGGGCCTCGGTGTTGCCCTCGGCGTGGATCTGCTCCTTGGACGCCTTGGGATCCACCGGGTCCGGCAGCAGCCCGGAGAGGTAGGTCACCTCGCTGTTGGCGGGCAGGGTCACCGATTGCAGGATCGGCGAATTGGGGTAGCTGGACGGCACGCGCTGGATTCCCGCGGCCCAACTGCTGCTGGCGGCGAACAACAGCCCCAGCCCTACGACGGTGTTTTTCAAAGACATGCAAAGACGCTCCCAAGGTTGTGTGTGCCAGCCTCGGAGGTCCGCTACCCGGCATGGGTTACCGCTGTTGTGTGAGTGCTCGGCTTTTTCAGGCCGTTTGCTGTAGCGACGAGCCTTGCGCCCGTTGGAAAAGTTGCCGCACCACCCGCCGCGCCGCGCCGGCGGCGGCTTCCTGCCAGATGCCCACGCCGCTGTGGGCCAGGCCGTCGCTGGTGAGGTAGACCCGGCCCTGGGGCTGGTTGAGCAGGCCGTAGTCCGGCTCGGCCACTTCATGGCTGATCCAGGGGCCGAAGTTGTAGGGGATCTTGCTCCAGGCAATCACCAGCGGATTGCGCAGTTCCTGGCTGTGCCCGGGGTGCAGGAGCTCCACCGCCTGACGGGAAATCTCGATCTGCTGGGCCAGGGTTTTCTCCCCGAACCGTCGGGCGGTTTCGCCGTTGTTGTAGGCCGCCACCAGCACCCCTTCGGCCTGGTTGAAACCGCCGCTGGGGTACCACAGCCCGGAGGCTTCCTGGTTGATGAACGATAGCCCGCCGTAGATCTGGTACTGGCTTTCCCAGAAGCGCCGCGACTGCCAGGCCACCTTGTTGGCGTAGCCGAACTGCACCGCGCCGATGGCCTGGCGCACCGGGGCGCTGAAGTTGTTCTGCACCTTGGCCAGCAGCGGCAGGGGCAGGCTGCTGATCACGTAGTCGGCCTTGAGGTTGTGGGTGCGGCCGGTGCGCCGGTCCAGATAGACCACTTCGGCGCTGTCGGCCTGGTTGCTGATGGAGCGCACCTCGCTGTGCAGCCGCAACTGGCCTTTCAGGCGCCGGGCAAAGGCCTGGGGAATGCGGTCCATGCCCCCCACCGGCTGGAACATGGTGGGCGAGAACTCCGGGTATTCGTCGATCATCAACGCCGTGGTCAGCGCCGGGTTGAGCAGGGTCTGCAACGGCAGCGGATCATTCTTCTGCGCCAACTGGTCGCCGGCGCCGGGCCAGACCTTGTAGCCGGAGCGGGCCGAACCCAGGTACTCCAGCTTGTCGGAAAGATCACCCCAGGTTTTCAGGAAACTCAGCAGGTTGCTGCGATCGGCTGGTGTCAGCTCCTGATCCAGGGCATGGCGATTGACGGCCTTGGCCAGCAGCTCGGAAAAATGCCCGCGGCTGTCATTGACCGCCTGGCGGATCTGCAACGCCGGCTGGTCAAGGTCCGGACGCACCAGGGCGTTGCGGCTGGTATTGACCAGCACCTCCAGCTCCACCCCCAGCTCGCGGCAGTAGCCGAGCATCAACTGATGGTGGCTGGGCAGGCGGCCGGCCCCGGCATTGAGGTAGAACCCCTCCCCGAATTGCGCGACCTGGGTGCTGCCGTCGCTGTACTCCACCCGATCGCCACCACGCACCGTCCAGTTGCGCCCGCCGACCCGGTCCCGGGCTTCCAGCAAGGTCACCTTGAACCCGGCCTTGCTCAACTCGTAGGCGCTGACCAGGCCACCGATCCCGGCGCCGATCACCACCACGCTGGCCCCCTTGCCCAGCGCCGCCGTGGGCAGCGCCGCGTAGTTTTCCTCGAACGCTTCGGCCGTTGCGCTGGCGCCGAACAGGCCCATGACCGCACTCGCCGCCTGGACCCCGCCGACAGCGGCAATACGGGCGATCAATTGTCTTCTGGTCAGTGGCATGCAAGCGCTCCCTGCTGCGGATGGATAGTGCGTTCGGTTATAGATCGGCGACTTATGCAGTCACTTGGGTCTATGTGAAGCCATCCTAGGGGCGCTTATTTAATAAGAGAAATACATTTTAAGCATATGCAAATATTACTTTGTTTCATATTCAAGCCAAAAGATTCTGCGCTCCGCGCATAGCCCTGCGCCTGGCCGTGCCTGGCCATACTCGCCCCGCCAGGAACCGGCTTGCCAGCGAAGAAGCCCCACGGCTCGCGCCGGCATCAGCGCCCCTTCGCCGGCAAGCCGGCTCCCACGGCCTGGGCGGCGTCGAGAACGCGCAACAAGTTGCCGCCCCAGATCTTCGCCAGGTCCGCTTCGCTGTAGCCCGCCGCCAACAGGCGCTGGGTAATCCGTGGCAGTTGCGCGACATCTTCGAGCCCCTGTACCCCGCCACCGCCGTCCCAGTCGGCGCCGATGCCCACATGATCCGGGCCGACCACTTCCAGGATGTGCAGCAGGTGGCGCAGGTAATCGTCCAGGCTGGCCCTGGGCTGCGGGTAGCGGGCTTCGACCTGGCGAATGCGTTCGGCCAGGTCCGCCACCTGTTCCGGGCTCATGCTCGCCGCCAGGCGGAACTCGCGGTACAACGGCCCCAGGGCCTTGTCCCGCTCGGGATTGGGCGCAAGGTTGATCAGGTCGCTGGGAAAGCTGTTGACCTGCACCACACCGCCCCTGGCCGCCAGTTGCCGCAGGCGCCGGTCATCCAGGTTGCGTGGATGGGCGGTGATTGCACGGCTGCTGGAATGGGAGGCAATGATCGGCGCCCTCGACAGCGCCAGGACCTGGTCGAACACCTGGTCCGAGGCATGGGAGACATCCAGCAGTATCCCCAGGCGATTGGCCTCGGCCACCAGCTCCCGGCCCGCCGGGCTCAGGCCGCGCCACTGCGGCAGGGCGGTGGCCGAGTCGGCGAAATCGTTGTTGGCCGAGTGCACCAGGCCGAGCATGCGCAGGCCCTGGCGGTAATAGGTGTGCAAGCGTGCCGGATCGGCGGCCAGGGGCTGGGCGTTTTCCATGCTGATGAAAACCACACGCTGGCCACGGGCGACGATGGCCGGTACATCGCCAGCCGTCAGGGCCAGGGCGAAATCATCGGGGTGGGCACCCAGCAGGTCGCGGATCCGCGCCAGCACCGCCAGCCCATGTTCGCTGGCCAGGGTCCGACCTTCGGCGGTGAGCGGCCCCTGGGGGGTGAAAATGGCCCAGAAACCGCCGTCCAGGCCGCCCTCTTTCATCCGTGGCAGATCGACCTGGGACAGGTCGTCCTGGTAGCGATGGCGCTGGGTGATGTCCCAACCGGGGCGGGCCAGTTGCATGGGGGTATCGAGGTGACTGTCGAGCACGATCAGGCGCTGGTGCAGGGCTTGGGCGGGGCTGTCGGCCAAGGCCCAGGGGCTGGCCAGCGCCAGGCACAGCAAGGTTCGGGTAAACATGCGGCCTCCTGGCCAATGAAAGAATTTCCCCCCGGATCGCAAGAGCTGGCTTGCCAGCGAAAGCGTCATCCTGGCCAGCGCAAGGCTTGAGGGCCTCTTCGCCGGCAAGCCGGCTCCTACATGGGGTGTCGGGTGTTCCGTAGGAGCTGGCTGGCCAGCGAAGGCGTCATCCTGGCCAGCGCAAGGCTTGAGGGCCTCTTCGCCGGCAAGCCGGCTCCTACATGGGGTGTCGGGTGTTCCGTAGGAGCTGGCTGGCCAGCGAAGGCGTCAT